>CAVTUE010000013.1:0-522490 GCA_963737805.1 uncultured Acidimicrobiaceae bacterium | reverse complement strand
TCCGCCAATCACTCAAAGACTTTTCGAGTGATTGGTTGTAACAGAACAAGCGAAATTCCTTGTCGGGTAAGTTCCGACCTGCACGAATGGCGTAACGACTTTCCTACTGTCTCAACCACAGACCCGGCGAAATTGAAGTACGAGTAAAGATGCTCGTTAGCTGCATCAGGACGGAAAGACCCCGTGGACCTTTACTACAGCTTGATGTTGAGTTTTGGTACGATTTGTGTAGGATAGGTGGGAGACTTTGAAGCTTTGGCGCCAGCCAGGGTGGAGTCAACCTTGAAATACCACCCTTTTAGTGCCGGGACTCTAACCTCGGCCCGTGATCCGGATCAGGAACAGCGTCAGGTGGGTAGTTTGACTGGGGCGGTCGCCTCCTAAAATGTAACGGAGGCGCCCAAAGGTTCCCTCAGGCTGGTTGGCAATCAGCCGTCGAGTGCAATGGCAAAAGGGAGCTTGACTGCGAGACCTACAAGTCGAGCAGGTGCGAAAGCAGGGCATAGTGATCCAGCGGTTGCTTATGGAAGCGCCGTTGCTCAACGGATAAAAGGTACCCCGGGGATAACAGGCTCATCTTCCCCAAGAGTCCATATCGACGGGAAGGTTTGGCACCTCGATGTCGGCTCGTCGCATCCTGGGGCTGAAGCCGGTCCCAAGGGTTGGGCTGTTCGCCCATTAAAGCGGTACGCGAGCTGGGTTTAGAACGTAGAACACACTGCGTCCCCAGGAAGTAATTCCTGGGTGTTTACTGGCTCATATCGGTGAAACCCTGAATGTAACAACCGAACGTTATGTTCAGGGCAATACCGAGGGAAGGCCAACACAATGGATGTGTCTACAGCGTCCTATATTGCAGGATTCCTGGACGGGGACGGAAGCATTCACTTCCAACTCGTCAAGCAGAAGGAGTACCGGTTCGGGTTCTACATCCGGGCCAGCGTCTCGTTCTCTCAGTCACCTCAGCCCGGCATGGTCTGGAACGATCCAGACGTTGCTCGGAGGGGGCGGCTACATGAGAGATCGAGGCACCGGTATGAGTGATCTCGTGATCACGAGCCGGCCGCTCCTCCTTCGCATCCTTCAGGAAGTCGAGCCTTACGTGATCTTCAAGAAGCATCACGTGAGGCGAGCGCTGGAGCTTCTTCCTCAGCTGGAACGAGTGAAGGACCCTCGAGTGTTCCTGCATCTGGCACGCGAAGTAGATGCATTTGCAACCCTAAACTATTCGAAGACGAAGCGGATTTCCGCCGTAGATGTCGAGCAACATCTGCGTAGCATGGGCGTGTTGTGCCCCTGTAACGACTTCTTCGCCAGCAACAGCGAAGAGATGGCTTCTTAAGATCGAAGTATCGATCCGCAGACCCCTGTGGAAGCCATAACACGCCAGCCCCTAGAAATAGGGTGAAGGTATAGTCTGTGCCCGTAGTAATGCGGGATGAACATGCGTGAGACAGTTCGGTCCCTATCCGATGCAGCCGTAGGAGATTTGAGAAAGGCTGTCCCTAGTACGAGAGGACCGGGACGGACGTAGCTCTCGTGTGCCAGTTGTCCTGCCAAGGGCACGGCTGGTTTGCGACCTACGGGTGGGATAAGCGCTGAAAGCATCTAACTGCGAAGCCCGTTTCGAGATGAAATCTCCCACAGGGTTAACCTGGTAAGGCCCGTGGCTAGACGACCACGTTGATAGGCCGGAGGTGTAAGTGCAGCAATGCATTCAGCCGACCGGTACTAATCGGCCGAGGGCTTGGAGACCTACTCGTGCTCGTGCTCGCTTTGGAACGCTCAGGGGCTGCGGAAACGCAGCCTCAGGCGCGGCCCTGCCCGTGAACACGGGTGGTCGGGCCAGCCGAGCGCAAGGTTTCCGGTGGCCATGGCGGCGGGGAAACACCCGTTCCCATTCCGAACACGGCAGTTAAGCCCGCCCGCGCCGATGGTACTTGGGGGGAGGCCCCCTGGGAGAGTAGGACGCCGCCGGGATTTCTCACGAAACCCCCTCGGAGCTTCAGCTCGAGGGGGTTTCGTACGTTCAGGGCACCGACCACCGAAGACCCGCGGATCCGCTGCGATACGGCCGTTTGTGCGGCCCCCGCCGGGTCGGATCGCCATAGTGGCCAGTGTCGGAGTCGTCGTTCTGCTCATCGCGGTAGGCCAGCGCGTCCGGAGTAGGGCTGGCCACCCTGCTGATGGGCGTGATCGCCGCTGTCCTGACGGCGATCGGTTCCCCTCCTCCGGTCCACCGACACTCGGGTCGCCGTGACACGACACCTACACTCACTTGATGCCTCAGAACTCCTCGCGGCCGAACCGTCGCGCCCCGTCGGCGCGGTCGGGCGGGCCGGCCCGTCCGGGCGTGCCGCCGGCGGCGGATCCGGGGGCAGTCAGCGGGTGGAAGCCGTCGTCCCGGGGTGGTTCCGCCGGGGGAGCGCAACGCCGCGGACAGTCCTCGACCGGACGGGGGACCAGAGGAGCCCCGAAGAGCGACGGGACCCGGGGCGCCGCCGAGCCGGGCGCGCGGGGCTCCGGGAGCCGGAATACGAGCCGGAGCAGGGGTGCGGGCGTCGGCAAGACCGGGAGCGGCAGCGCGAGCGGTCCGGGAGCGGGCACCAGGCGCGGGGCGCACCGGCACCGGGCGCAGCGCCGGTCAGACGGGACGGCCCGGCCGGCCGGAACACGCGCCGCGTCGCCGAGGCCGGGTGCCCCGAGGTCGGGTCCGCGCGCGCCCCGGAGCGCCCCTCCGCCGACCGAACGAGGAGCGCAGCCGGGCGGACCGGTCCGGGGCGGGCGCCCCGCGAGGAGCGTTCCCCTCCCGCGCCAGGCCGCGTCGTGGGGCAACGTGGCCCGCCGGGGCGCACATCAAGTGGGCCGACGCGGCGACGAGGACGAGCGCCCGGTCGCGGCGACCGACGACAGGGAGCGCCGTCGGGGTGCGCCGCGGCCGAATGCGGGCGCCGACGTGGACGCGTGACGACGGGGCGCGCGACGATGGGAGGACACCGACGCCACCGCGCGACGGGGACGAGGCCGGGCGGCCGGCGCCGCCGCCGGCGGCACCTCCACCGCCACCACCACGTCGACCGCCACCGAGGCCATCGCCGCCCTGTCGCCGCGCCATACCCTGCCCCAGGAGATCGCCACCGAGATCCGGCGCGCCGCCGACGTCGCCACCGCCCGGCACAGGAGCATCTGGTCGAGCGGGCGGAGTCGGCCTATGGCGCCTACGAGCGGGGGCGCTTCCAAGATGCGTTGCGGGCCATCAAGCCGGTGGCCGACGAGGCCCCCGGCGTGGCCGCCGTGCGGGAGCTGGCCGGGTTGGCCGCCTACCGGTGCGGCCGGTGGCGCTCGGCGGCGGGCCACCTCGAGGCCTTCGGGCGGTTGAGCGACTCGGCCGAGCACCTTCCGGTTCTGATGGACTGCCAGCGGGCGCTGCACAAGCCGAAGAAGGTGGCCGCGCTGTGGAGCGAGCTGCGGCAGAGCTCACCCGATCCCGATGTCCTCGCCGAGGGCCGGATCGTGGCCGCGGCGGCCCTGGCCGATGCGGGGGACCTCAGCGGGGCCATCGCCATGTTGTCGAGCGCCGGCGCGTCCAAGGCCCTGCGGAACCCGTCGGAGCGCCACGTCCGCCAGTGGTACCTGCTGGCCGACCTCTTCGAGCGGGCGGGTGACGTCCCCAAGGCCCGCGAGTACTTCGAGCGGGTCTTCCGCTCCGACCCCGAGGCCTATGACGTCGCCGAGCGCCTGCGCGGGCTCGGCCCCGAGCGCCGGCGCCCACCCCGGCGGACCAAGCGCTCGGTCTCGACGAAGACGGTCCCGCCTGCCACCTAGGGCCTATTGGCTGATGAGGGACCTCAGCCCGGCGCAGCCGTCGGGGGAGTGGTGACCGGCGCCGGTGGAGCGGTGGTGGTGGCCGGCGCCGGCGGAGCAGTCGTCGTCGGGGCGGGGCGGTCGTCGTCGTGGTCGTCGGGGGTGGCGCCGTGCCGAAGTCCGGGCCCTCGACGGTCACCAGGGTGCCGATCGGGGTGAGCGGCCAGACCAGTGCGGCGTCGGCGTAGCTCATCTCGACGCAGCCGTTGCTCTGCGGGGTCCCGTAGTGGGAGCGCATGAAGCCGTGCAGCGCGTCACCGCCGTTGAAGTAGCTGGCGTAGGGGACGTTGGGGTCGTCGTAGGTCGAGCCGTCGACGTTGGTGCCCTTCATTTCCGAGAAACGCACGTGCTCGAAGACGACGAAGTTGCCGTCGGTCGTGTCCGCGCCCGGCGCCCCGCTGTTCACCGGGATCCCGACGTACTGCGCCACCCCGTTGTTCCACAGGGTCAAGTTCTGCGGGACGACCTTGTTCACGAGGACGTAGACGTACGGCGTGGCGCTGGGCTTGTTGTTGATGACGTCGTTGATCAGCGCCGTCCACACGGTGGGACCGGCGAGCCCGTCCACGCCGATGTTGTTCTGGGTCTCGAAGGCCTCGACCGCGGCCTTGGTGATCTCGTTCTCGGTGCCCTGCGTCCACTGGGACGTGAGCTGCGGGGGCAGGCCGGGCCAGCGCCACGAGAACGTCCCGGGCTGATCCTGGGCCAGGTCGGCTTTGCTCGGGGCGGGGCCGCTGGGGGCGAACCCCACCGGGAGGTAGTTCAGTTGCGCCAGGAGCTGCTGCAGCCGGAGGGTGTCGCCGGCGGCGACGCCGAAGGCGACGGTGGGCGAGGAGGTCAAGGTGGCGCCGTTCGCCGACCGCAGGCCCTGGACGCCGCCGGGGATGGTCACGGTGACCTGTGAGGACGGGATGAGCGGGGAGGCGAGAGCGTAGGAGAGGGTGGTGGCGTTGGTGCGCACCCATTTGCCGGCGATGTCGGGAGAGACCATCGGCGCCACCCGGCGTAGGGAGACCGGCGCGGAGAACGTCAGCGAGATGGTGGTGTTCGGCGCGACGTTCTGGGCCCCGGGGGCCGGCGTGGTCGTCTTCAGATAGAAGCTCGCCGCGGCCGCTTCACCGGCACCGGAGCCGGACTTGGAGGCACCGGTGCTCGGTCGGTCGGCCGAGCCGGGGTGTGCCGGTGGCGGTGACGCGCCGAGCGTGAGCACCAGCACGACGACGGCCACCACGGCGGCCGCGCCGACCAGCAGCACCCACGGGCGCAGGCGCAGCGGCCGGCCCGGCCGAGACTCGAGAACGTTCATGGCCTCCGCTCGATCAAGACGTCGCCATCGTCGCAATCCGACTGCGCCCAGCGTACGGGCCGTTCCGGCGCGTGATACGTCAGGTGATGCGAATTCTTGCCGAGATGGGGGCCGTCTTCGAGGGGGTTCGACGGGCCACCGGGGCGCTCGTCCGCCGCCACGCCGCCCCGGGGACCGTTCTTACCCTCCGGTAGCATGAGGTCATGAGCACGAGCACCTCGAGCACCGACATCCACGCGCTCCTCGGCGACGACGCGGACGCCCTCCTCGGCTACACGGCCAAGGCCTTCCCGGCCGAGCACCTCACGCTCCCGGGACCCGACTACCTCAACCGCGTCTTCACCGAGAGCGACCGCAGCCCCACGGTGCTGCGGAACCTCGGGTCGGTGTTCAACCACGGCCGTCTCGGCGGCACCGGCTACGTCTCGATCCTTCCGGTGGACCAGGGCATCGAGCACTCCGCCGCGGCGAGCTTCTCCAAGAACCCGGCCTACTTCGATCCGCTGAACCTCCTCGAGCTCGCCCTCGCCGGCGATTGCAACGCCGTCGCCACCACCCTCGGCACGCTGGGGCTGGCGTCGCGCAAGTACGTGCACCGCATCCCCTTCATCGTGAAGCTCAACCACAACGCGTTCCTGCACACCCCCGACACCTACGACCAGATCATGTTCGGTTCCGTCCGCCAGGCGTCCGACCTCGGAGCCGTCGGGGTGGGCGCCACCATCTACTTCGGCTCCGACGACATGGACCGCGAGCTGCAGCAGGTGTCCGAGGCCTTCGCCGAGGCGCACCGGCTCGGGATGTTCACGGTGCTGTGGTGCTACCTGCGCAATCCGGCCTTCAAGAAGGACGGGGTCGAACTACGAGGTGTCGGCCGACCTCACGGGCCAGGCCAACCACATGGGCGTGACCATCGAGGCGGACATCATCAAGCAGAAGCAGCCGGAGAACAACGGCGGCTACACGGCCATCGGCTTCGGCAAGACCGACCCACTCGTCTACGAGGAGCTCACCACGGACAACCCGATCGACCTCACCCGTTGGCAGGTCGTCAACTGCTACGCCGGCCGCATCGGCCTCATCAACTCCGGGGGCGAGTCCAAGGGCGACAGCGACCTGGCCCAGGCCGTGCGCACCGCGGTCATCAACAAGCGGGCCGGCGGCATGGGTCTCATCGTCGGCCGCAAGGCGTTCCAGCGTCCGCTGGCCGAGGGTGCCGCCCTCATCCACACCATCCAGGACGTCTACCTCAACGACGAGGTCACCATCGCCTGATCCTGGGGCCGTCGGGGGCCACCTCGACGGGGCCGCCGCCGACCGTTCCGGAGGGGGAGCGGTCCGCCACCGGGCCCGGACGCCCGGATGGACGCTGCATGAAGATGAACCCCGTGCGCCGGGGATAGGATTGCGATGAACGAGCAATTCGGACGGAGAGTCCGCGCGCCGTCGCGGCGGGGGTGCGCAGGCCCGCAGGAGTGAGGCAGGACTCTGGACGTCCACGGACATGAGACGAGGCAGCCCGTGGCATCGGGAACGCAACACGAGACAGAGGTATTGGACCAGGTCATCGTCCGCTTCGCCGGGGACTCGGGCGACGGGATGCAGCTCACGGGGGACCGCTTCACGACGAGCAGCGCCCTGCTGGGCAACGACCTGTCCACCTTCCCGGACTTCCCGGCGGAGATCCGCGCCCCGGCCGGGACCCTGGACGGCGTCTCGGCCTTCCAGGTCCACATCTCGGACCACGACATCCTGACGCCCGGCGACTCGCCGAACGTGCTGGTGGCGATGAACCCGGCGGCGCTCAAGGCCAACATCGAGCTGATGGCCAAGGGGACCGTCCTGCTGGTCAACAGCGACGCCTTCGAGGAGCGCAACCTGGCCAAGGCGGGCTACGAGACCAACCCCCTGACCGACGGCTCCCTCGGCGCGTACACCGTCTACGAGGTCCCCATGACCTCCATCACCCAGGAGGTCTGCAAGGAGGCGGGGGTCAAGCCCCGCGACGCCGAGCGCTCCAAGAACTTCTTCGCGCTCGGCCTGGTGAGCTGGCTCTACACCCGGCCGGTCGAGGCCACCGTCGAGTGGATCACCAAGCGCTTCGCCGACCAGGCCGCAGGTGGCCGAGGCCAACACCCGCGCCTTCCGGGCCGGCTACGACTTCGGCGAGACGGCCGAGCTGTTCGAGTCCAACTACGAGATCCGCCCCGCCACCTTCGAGAAGGGCGAGTACGTCCAGGTCACGGGCAACCAGGCCCTGGCCTGGGGGCTGATCACCGCCGCCCGCCTGGCCGGCGTGCCGCTCTTCTTGGGGAGCTACCCGATCACCCCGGCGTCGGACATCCTGCACGAGCTGAGCCGGCGCAAGGAGTTCGGGGTCCGCACCTTCCAGGCGGAGGACGAGATCGCCGGGATCGGCGCCGCCCTGGGCGCGTCCTTCGGCGGCGCCCTCGGGGTGACCACCACCAGCGGCCCGGGCCTCGACCTCAAGTCCGAGACGATCGGGCTGGCCATCAACCTCGAGCTGCCGCTCGTCATCGTCGACGTCCAGCGGGGCGGCCCATCGACCGGGCTCCCGACCAAGACCGAGCAGGCCGACCTCCTCCACGCCATGTACGGCCGCCACGGCGAGGCCCCGCTGCCGATCCTGGCGCCCCAGACCCCGAGCGACTGCTTCGCCGTCGCCATCGAGGCGGTCCGGCTGGCGGTGAAGTACCGCACCCCGGTGATCGTGCTCTCCGACGGCTACCTGGCCAACGGGGCCGAGCCCTGGCGGCTGCCCGACCTCGACTCCTTCGAGGCGATCGAGCCCGGGCTTCGCCACCGAGCCCAACCACGTCGACGACGACGGGACCGCAGTCGTTCTGGCCCTACGTCCGCGACCCCGAGACGCTGGCCCGCCCGTGGGCGCCGCCGGGCCTGCCGGGGCTGGAGCACCGCATCGGCGGACTCGAGAAGGCCGACGGCAGCGGGAACGTGTCCTACGACGGCGTCAACCACGAGCGCATGGTCCACCTCCGCCGCGACAAGATCGCCGGGATCGCCGCCGACATCCCGCCGGTCGAGGTGAACGACGAGACCGGCGACGCCCAGGTGCTCCTCGTGAGCTGGGGCTCCACCTACGGCGCCGTGGCGGCGGGCGTCAAGCGGGTCCGGGCCCGGGGCATGAAGGCGGCCCACGTCCACCTGCGCCACCTGCACCCGTTGCCCGTCCAACCTGGGCGAGGTGCTGCATCGCTACACGCAGGTGCTCGTGCCCGAGGTCAACCTCGGCCAGCTGAGCCGGCTCCTGCGGGCCGAGTTCCTGGTCGACGCGCAGACCATGACCAAGATGCAGGGCGTTCCGTTCCGCGTCGGAGAGATCGAGGCAGCCATCATCGCGCTGCTCGGAGGGAAGTCATGAGCGAGTCCAACGGCTCCACCGCCACCGCCACAGCGTCCCCGCCACCACCCGCAAGGACTGGACCAGCGACCAGGAGGTGCGCTGGTGCCCGGGCTGCGGCGACTACTCGATCCTGGCCGCCGTGCAGATGCTCATGCCCGACCTCGGCGTGCGGCGCGAGAACACGGTGTTCCTCTCGGGCATCGGCTGTGCGGCCCGCTTCCCGTACTACATGAACACGTACGGCATGCACTCCATCCACGGGCGGGCGCCCGCCATCGCCACCGGGCTGGCGACGACGCGGCCCGACCTCGACGTCTGGGTCATCTCCGGCGACGGCGACTCGCTGTCCATCGGCGGCAACCACCTCATCCATGCGCTGCGCCGCAACGTGCGCCTCAACATCCTGATGTTCAACAACCAGATCTACGGGCTGACCAAGGGCCAGTACTCGCCGACCTCGGAGGTGGCCAAGGTCACCAAGTCGACGCCGTTCGGCTCCGTCGACACCCCGTTCAACCCGGTCTCGCTGGCCCTCGGCGCGGAGGCGACCTTCGTCGCCCGCACCCACGACATGGACCGGGCCCACATGCAGGAGACATTCCGGCGGGCGCACCAGCACAACGGAGCGGCGTTCGTCGAGGTCTTCCAGAACTGCAACGTCTTCAACGACGGCGCGTTCGAGAAGATCACCGGCCGCGACGCCCGGGCGAGCATGCTCATCCCGCTCCAGCACGGCCAGCCGATCGTCTTCGGGGCCGAGGGCGAGGAGCGCGGCGTGGTCCAGCGGGCCGACGGGCAGCCTCGAGATCGTGTCGGTGGCCGAGGTCGGGCGTCGACGCATTGCTGGTGCACGACGAGGCGCGTGAAGACCCGGGCCTTGCCTTCGCGCTGTCCCGGCTGGCCCGCGGCCCGTACGAGCCGACGCCCATCGGGGTCTTCCGCGCCGTCGAGCGTCCCGAGTACGGGGCACAGATGTCCGAGCAGATCACAGCCGCCCAGGGCAAGCGCGGGTTGGGCGACGTGGCGGCGCTACTCCGCTCCGGTTCGAGCTGGACGGTCGACTAACTCGACCAGAACCGGCGAGCGTCCCAGCCAGGCCCGGGTGCTCCCGGGTCGTCGTCGTCACCGCCGTTCGCACCGAGAAAGCGGGGCGCGACGCGGCGCGCCCATCGTGAGCTGGCCATTCCTGGGCGTGCTCGAGCGAGGCGGTGGCCCTGACCGGCGCCAGTAGTCCACTGAGATAACACAGATTTGTGTTATCTCAGATATATCGTGTATTATGTGGGCGTGCCGACGGATGCCGAAGATCACCTTCGCCGACCACATGGGCAGGTTCTACGCCCGCCGCTACGCGTTTCCGCCCATGGTCGGCCGCCTGCTCGGCTACCTCGCCGTCTGCGACCCGCCGGAGCAGACCATCGGCGAGCTGGCGGAGGCGCTGCTCGCCAGCCGCAGCGCGATCACCGGCGCCGTGAAGCCCTCGAGACGATGCACGTGATCAGCCGGTCCGATCGGCGGGCGAGAGGATGGACCGTGTCCGCATCGACATGAGCTCGCCCCAGTCGATGGGGATGGACATCACCGAGTACGAGGAGTTGGGTCAGCTCGCCCGCGAGGGCCTGCGAGGTGCTCGCGCGACGCCCCAGACGGAACGGCGGGCGATCCTCCTCGAGATGTCCGCCTTTGCCGACTTCCTGGTGGAGCAGATCGACGAGGTTCGGAGCAGGAGTGGAAGACGCGCCGGGCCGCGCTCGTCGCCGCCGGGGACCTGCCCGACCGAGCCACCGACCAGGACGGGCACGATGACCGCGGGCCGCCGACCGGCCATCGCTCGCCGCCGGGGTGCGCAAGTCCTTTGACGAGACGGTGGTGCTCGACGGCGTCGACCTGACGGTCGCCGAGGGGACGGTCTTCGCCCTCCTCGGTCCGAACGGCGCCGGCAAGACCACGATGATCCGGATCCTCTCCACCCTGATCGCCCCTGACGCCGGTCAGGTGTGCGTGGCGGGTCACGACGTGGTGGACGATCCGGACGCGGTGCGGGCCGCGATCGGGGTCACCGGACAGTTCTCCGCGTTGGACGAGTTGCTGACGGGCATGGAGAACATGCGCTTGATGGCCGACCTCAACCATCTCGGCCGCAGCACCGGGCGGGCGCGGGTCAGCGAGCTGCTCGAGCGGTTCGGCCTTGCCGACGCGGCGCACAAGCCGGTGTCGACCTACTCGGGCGGGATGCGCCGCCGGCTCGATCTGGCCATGACCCTCGTCGGCTCCCCGAGGGTGATCTTCCTCGACGAGCCCACCACCGGGCTGGACCCGGGCAGCCGCCGGACGATGTGGGACAGCATCCGCGAGCTCGTGGCGGGCGGGGTCACGATCTTCCTCACCACGCAGATACCTCGACGAGGCCGACGAGCTGGCCGACCAGATCGCGGTCCTCGACCACGGCCGGATCGTGGCGGAAGGCACCCCGGACGAGCTCAAGCGACGCATTCCCGGCGGCCACGTCCGCTTGCAGTTCGCCACGCCCAGCGCCCTACGGGCGGCGGTCGCGCCTCCTCGACGGCGCCTCGTACGACGAGGAGAAGCTCCAGATCCAGGTGCCCACCGACGGCACGGTCGCCTCGCTGCGGCACCTGCTCGGCCTGCTCGACGATGCCGGCATCGAGGTCGAGCACCTGTCGATCCACACCCCCGACCTCGATGACGTGTTCTTCGCCGTCACCGGCCACCCGACCGAGGAGGCCCTCGCCCTGCCATGACAACGATGACCTACACCCTCAGCGATTCGGCCACGATGACGCGCCGCAACGTGCGGCGTCTGCTGCGCTACCCGTCGATGACCGTCCTGCTCGTCGGGCATGCCGATCGTCTTCCTGGTGTTGTTCGTCTACGTCTTCGGAGGCCAGCTCAGCCATGGTCTCGGGCACGCTCGCCGGCGGGCATCCGGGCGCGCCGGATACCTGAACTACGTCGCGCCCGGGATCCTGCTCCTGACCGTGGCCGCCGCCGTCCAAGGCACCGCCATCGTGGTCGCCATGGACATGACCGGCGGCATCATCGACCGGTTCCGCACCATGGCCATCGCCCGCTCCGCCGTGCTCACCGGCCACGTCGCTGGCCAGCCTCATCCAGACCCTGGCCAGCCTGGCCATCGTTATCGGCGTCGCCGTCGCGCTCGGCTTCCGACCCGACCGCCGGTGCGGTCGCATGGCTGGCCGCAGTCGGACTGCTCGCGCTGTTCTCCTTTGCCCTCGTCTGGCTCGCCACCGCTCTCGGCCTGGCCGCCAAGAGCGTCGAGACGGCGAGCAACACCCCGATGTTCCTGACGCTGCTCGTGTTCCTCGGCAGCGGGTTCGTCCCCGCCGCCACCATGCCGGCAGGGCTGGCAGCAGTTCGCCCGCTACCAGCCCTTCACGCCGGTGACCGAGACGCTGCGGGGCTGCTCACCGGCACTCCGATCGGCACCAACGCCATCGCGGCCATCGCCTGG
Organism: uncultured Acidimicrobiaceae bacterium; assembly: GCA_963737805.1. GTDB lineage: Bacteria > Actinomycetota > Acidimicrobiia > Acidimicrobiales > RAAP-2 > Bog-473. Next base: position 510,442 of record CAVTUE010000013.1, on the reverse strand, counting down.
AGCGTCGGCATCGCCTTCGTGTCCTACGTGTGGGCGCTCCACCTCTACCACCACCGGCGGTCGGCGTAGCCATCTTTTCCTGAACCCCGTTACGCGGGTGACGCCTGCGCCTCGACCTCGTTCCGGATGGCTTCGAGCGTGGTCCGCATGCCCTTGCGGTTGACCTTGCCGCGGGACCACCCCCACAGAGTCCAGTACAGTCGGAGGCCGAAGGTGGGGCTCAGCGTGAAGGACTCGGTGACGTCGGAGCCGCCATTCGCCGGCGCGATCTCGTAGCGCCAGACGTTGAGGGGTCGCTTGCCCGGCGCACCCACCCCGAAGGCAAAGGTCTTCGGGGGTTCACACTCCGAGACGGTGCAGGTGGTCCAGTAGACGGGCCCGATCCCGTTGCGCTTCACGTGGCCCCGGAACCGTGCGCCGACTGCGGGCCCGGTGGCGCCGTCGATCCACTCCGCCTCGAAGGTCTCGGGGCTGTAGCTCCCGATCCGGGTCACGTCGCTCACCAGGTCCCACACCCGGTTCGGCGGCGCAGCCATGTGGATCGTCACCGAGTCGTGCATGTGCTCACCTCAGGGGAGATCGAGGGACCGGAACACCATGCCGGTCCGGGGCTTCGGGCTGAAGAAGGTCGTCTTGGGGGGCATGCGCCGGCGCTCGTTGGCCCATTGGTCGATCTGCTTGACCGTCACCGGCCGGAGCAGGAACGCCGCCTGGCCCTGGCCCTGCTGCAGCGCTTCCAACGCCTCGGCGAGATTGTGGCGGTGCATGATCTCGTGGGGCGGCAGCTCGGCGAGGACGGAGGCGATGAGGTTCGAATCGAGGTCGTTGCCCTCCTGCTCCTGGACCTCGGCGTGCGTCAGGAGGAGGTAGGCCTGGCCGCCGGTCACGAGGGCGAGGGAGCTGGAGTCCGCCAGGGCGCCGAGTGTCCGGTCGTCCGCCGCGCCGGCCCGGACGACGTCGAACCACTGGCCCAGCGCGCCGACGAGGTCGAAGTCCCCGGGTAGCCCGCTGACCGTCCGGTGGATGGCGCCGACGGTCAGCTGGTCCTCGGACAGCTCCACCACCAGTGCCATCACCAGGTCGTACGGCCCGGGCAGGCCGCCGTTGGCCTGCCGGCACTCCGCCTGGTACGCCCGCGCCGTCTCGTAGCGGTGGTGCCCGTCGGCGAGGACCACCGGGGCGGTCGGCCACCGCGGCACCGACCGCCGCCACGGTGTCGGCGTCGCTCAGCACCCAGAGCTGGTGCCGGACCCCGTCGTCGTCGTAGACGTCGGCCACCGGCTCGTCGTCCGTCGGGTCGAACGTCGCCGTGACCCCCGCCGCCATGGAGAGGCCCCAGATGGGCGACAGGTTGGCCCGCGTGGCGCGGAGCAGGTCCAGCCGGTCGCTCTTGGGCTTGGGGAGGGTCTGCTCGTGCGGGAGGATGTCGCTCTCGTCGCCGGGCTCGGCCAGCCCGAGCGCGCCGATCACGCCGGTCGTGGCCCGCCCGTCGGTGTCGGTCATCCGGTACGGGTAGAGGCTGGGCTCCGGGTCGGCGACGATGATCCCCTTGGCCTGCCAGCGGGTGAACAGGTCGGTTGCCACCGCGTAGCGGTCGCGCCCGCCCGAGAGGTCCGCCTCGGGCAGCTCGACCAGCACGGCGTTGGCCCGGTGCCGCGAGGCCAGGTGCGCCCGCTCGGTGGCCGAGATCACGTCGTAGGGCGGGGCGATGACCTGGGCGACCGGTGCAACCTCGGGACGGTAGCGCAGGCCCTGGAACGGTTCGAAGCGTGGCACTGCGCCACTCTGGCACACGGCAGGCGGGGTCGTCGCGGGGCACTCCCTAGACTCGGTGCCGTGGACGACGACGGGCTGGACCGGATCCTCACCGCTCCCAACGTCATCACCATGGTGCGGCTCTTGTGCATCCCGCTCTTCCTGTGGCTGCTCTTCGGGGCGCACCGGCAGACGGCCGCCGCGATCCTCCTCGGCCGTGCTCGGCGCGACCGACTGGGTCGACGGCTATGTGGCCCGGCGCTACGGTCAGGTGTCCACGCTCGGCAAGGTGCTCGACCCGACGGCCGACCGGCTGCTCGTTGGCACGGCGGTGATCTCCATCATGGTCTACGGCGCGGTGCCACTCTGGTTCGGCTCGCCACCATTGCCCGCGAGGTCCTCGTGTCGGCCATGGTGCTCCTGCTGGCCGCCATGGGTGCCGCGCGCATCGACGTGTTGTGGGTCGGCAAGGCGGGCACGTTCGGCCTGATGTTCGCCTACCCGACCTTTCTCCTCGGCTACGGCACCGCGGGCTGGCAGGAACCGATCCGGGTGATCGGCTGGGTCACGGGCCTCATCGGGCTCGCGCTGGCGTGGTGGGCCGCGGGCAGCTACATCGCCCCCGCTCGGCGGCGCTGCGCGCGGAGGGCCGGGCGACCGCGAGACGACTCACAGGAGCACCGGATGAAGGCCGGTCATCATGGCCGGCGGCGAGGGCACCCGGCTGCGGCCGCAGACCTCGAACCTGCCCAAACCGATGCTGCCGCTCGTCGGGCGCCCGATGATGGAGCACATCGTGTCGCTGCTGCGACGCCACGGCATCACCGACATCGTCGTCACCGTCGCCTTCCTGCCCAACGCCATCCGCAGCTACTTCGGTGACGGCAGCGAGCTCGGCGTGCAGATGGTCTACGCCACCGAGGAGTCGCCGCTCGGCACGGCGGGATCGGTGCGCAACGCCGCGAGCAGCTGACCGAGCGCTTCCTCGTGATCTCGGGCGACGTGCTCACCGACATCGACCTGCGCGTCGGTCATCGCCTTCCACGAGAAGAACGAGGCGCTGGCGACGCATCGCGCTGTGCGCGGTGGAGAACCCGCTCGAGTTCGGCATCGTCATCACCCGGGAGGACGGGACGATCGAGCGCTTCCTCGAGAAGCCCGGCTGGGGCCAGGTGTTCAGCGACACCATCAACACCGGGATCTACGTGCTCGAGCCCGAGATCTTCGACCGCATCCCCGAGGGCCGGTCGGTCGACTTCTCCGGCGAGGTCTTCCCGGCCGTGCTCGAGGCGGGCGAGCCCCTCTACGGCTACGTGGCAAACGGCTACTGGGAGGACGTGGGCACGACGAGCGCCTATCTCCAGGCGCACGAGGACATCCTCGACGGGAAGGTCGACGTGGACGTGGCGGGCTTCGAGCTCCGCCCGGGCATCTGGGTCGGGCAAGGGATCGTCCGATCGACCCCTCGGTCCGCATCGACTCGCCGGCGTTCGTCGGCGAGAACTGCACCATCGACCAGGACGTCGTGCTCGGCGCCTACTCGACCGCTGGGCGCCAACACACAGGTGGCGGCGCGGCGCCGAGCTCGCAGCGGTCGGTCATCGGCGAGAACTCCTATCTGGGCTCCGGCGCCCGGGTCGAGGGCGCGGTGCTGGGCCGCTCGTGCGACCTGCGGACCGGGGCCCGCATCGAGCCCGGGCGCGGTCGTGGGCGAAGGCTGCCTGATCGGCGCCCACGCCGAGGTGCGCAGCGACATCAAGGTCTACCCCTACAAGGTGGTCGAGGCCGCGGCCCAGGTCAACGCGTCCATCGTGTGGGAGTCGGGCGGGTCACGAACCCTGTTCGGCCCCGAGGGCGTCCAGGGCATCGCGAACGTCGACATCAGTCCCGAGCTGGCGGTGCGCCTGGCCAAGGCCTGGGCCTCGGGCTTCGAGAAGGGCTCGTCGATCACCGCCTCACGCGACACGAGCCGCATCGCACGTGTGCTCAAGCGCGCGCTCATGGTCGGCTGCAACTCGGTCGGAGTGAACGTCAACGACCTCGAGTTGGCCACCGTGCCGGTGACCCGGCACCACCTCCGCATGCCGCGGCCACCGTGCGGGCCTCACCGTCCGCCTCAGCCCCGACGACCCGCAGTCCGTGGTGATCCGCTTCTTCGACGAGCGTGGCATCGACCTCTCCGAGGGAGACCAGCGCCGGGTCGAGCGCATGTACCACCGCGAGGAGTTCCGCCGGGTCACCGCGGGGGAGATCGGGGACATCGACTTCTCGCCCCGCACGATCGAGCTCTATACGGCTGACATCGTCGAGGCGTTCGGGCTGCGCCGGGGCCCGGGCGCCAGCTGAAGCTGGTCCTCGACCTGTCGTACGGCGCCGCCAACTTCGTCATGCCCAATTTGCTGGCGAAGGTCGGAGCCGATGTGCTCAGCATCAACCCCTATGCGCAGACGCCGGGCATGATCTCGGTCGACCGTGCCGTCAGCGAAGCCAGGGTGGCGGACGCCGTCCGCGGGTCGGGTGCCGATCTTGGCGCGGTAATCGACGCCGGAGGCGAGCGCCTGACCCTGATCGACGGCGGGGGACACGTGCTGTCCGACGACGAGGCGATCATGGCCTTCCTCGAGCTGTCGACGAAGGCCGACGCCATCGGTCGGGTCGCGCTCCCGGTGACCGCGAGCGATCGCACCGTGCGCCGCTGCGCGGAACTCGGGGTGGAGATGATGCTGACGCCGCTGACGCCGTCTGGTCTGCTCGAGGCTGCAGCGTCCGGCGGCGTGTCCTTCGCCTCCGACCAGCGGGGCGGGTACGTCTTCCCGGCGTTCCTGCCCGCCTTCGACGCCGCCGCAGCCCTGGCCCGCCTGATCTCGCTCCTGGAGGACAGCTCGGCCCCCCTGGCCGAGATCGTGGACGCCACCCCGTCCATGCCCATCCTGCAGGGCGAGGTGCCGACTCCCATGGAACAGAAGGGTCTGATCATGCGGACGCTCATGGAGCAGTTGACCGACGAGGGGGCTGAGCTGGTCCTGGTGGACGGCATCAAGGTGGTGTCCGACCAGGGGTGGGCCCTGCTGGTGCCCGATCCTGCCGACCCGGTCACTCACGTCTGGGCCGAGGGATCGGACCTGGAGTCGTCCGAGGCCTTGGTCGGCGACCTACGTGGACCGGATCACCGCGATGCTCGCCCTGAGCCCGGGGGTCCGAAGGTCCGGTATGGTCGCCCGGCATGAACATCCCCGAAGATCTCCGTTATTCGCCGGAGCACGAGTGGGTGCGCCTCGACGGGACGAAGGTGCGGGTCGGGATCACGGACTACGCCCAGGACGCGCTCGGGGACATCGTCTTCGTCGATCTGCCCGCCGTCGGGAGTGCGGTCGAGGCTGGGGGACAGCTCGGCGAGGTGGAGTCCACCAAGTCGGTGTCAGAGATCTACGCACCTCTTGCGGGCACCGTGACCGCGGTGAACGACGCGCTCGACCGCGGGCCCGGAACGGATCAACCAGGACCCCTACGGTGAGGGGTGGCTCTGCGAGCTGGAGCTCGCGCCGCAGGCAGACCCGGGCATTCTCCTCGACGCGGTGGCCTATGGCGACCTGACCGCCGATTGACCTGGCGTTCGGGAGCGGGATGAAGGCTGGAGAAGTCGCTCGTGGGGTGGGGTACCGTGGACGTCGTGTTCTGTCACAATTGCGGGCACCGGAATCCGGAGGGAGTGAATTTCTGCTCCTCGTGCGGCCACCCACTGCTCGCGGACGGCGATGACGCCACCGTCACGCTGCATCCCACCGACGACGGTGACACAACGGAGGACCGCCCCGATGTCACCTTGGTCGAGGTCCCGCACGGCGCCGGTGTCCTCGTCGTCACGCGCGGGCCCGAACATCGGGGCTCGCTACCTCCTCGGCGAGAATGTCGTCACGGCGGGCCGGCATCCGGAGAGCGACATCTTCCTCGACGACATCACAGTGTCGCGCCGCCACGTGGAGATCTCACCGAAGGACGGGGGCTACTCGGTGCGGGACCTGGGTTCGTTGAACGGGACCTACGTGAACCGGGAGCGGATCGACGAGGTGCCGCTCGCTCCGGGCGACGAGGTGCAGATCGGGAAGTTCAAGCTCGTCTACCTGGTGGCTGGCAACGAGTGACCAGCCGTTCCTACCTCTCGATCGGTGACGTCCTGACCCTCCTGCGGGAGGAGTTCCCGGACGTCACGATCTCGAAGATCCGGTTCCTCGAGAGCCAGGGCCTCGTGAACCCCGAGCGCTCACCCTCGGGCTACCGCAAGTTCTTCGAACACGATGTCGAGCGGCTGCGCTGGGTGTTGCGCCAGCAGCGGGAGCACTTCCTGCCCCTGAAGGTGATCCGGGACCGGCTGGCCGACGGGGACCTCGGCGACGAGACGGGACCCGAACGGCCGAACGGCAAGTCGGCGCAGCCGGCCCATGTTGCCGCCGTCGCCGGCGCGACATCCGAGGACGGCTATGAGCAGTCGACCAAGGCCGACGAGGAGGCCATGGCCCGCATCCTCGCCGACGCGACGCGCCGCGCCGCGCGCGCCTCCCCGAAGAGGCCCAGCCCCGTCGCGGTCTCCAGGTCGTCGCAGAGGACGAGGGATCGCCACGCGTGGCGGCAGGGTCCTCCACGCCGGCGCGTCGCGCGCGCCGCCGTGGAACGCCGTGGGGATGCCGCCTCGGCGGCGGGCGGCCGCGGGGCGCGGCGTCAGAGGCTTCGCCCGGGCCGGCGGGACGCGTCAACGGGACGGCGCTGCCCCGGGAGACGGGCACGACGGCGGCGCCCCGCCGCGAGCCGGCTGCCAGCGAGCCGGGACCGCGCCGGGGTCAGGGCCAGACGGGCGACGCGGGGGCGGCCAACCCGCCGACCACGGCGACGGCCATCGTCACCGGTGCCAGCTTGTCCGCCGACGAGCTCTGCGCGGCCAGCGGCTTGTCGCTCGAGGAGGTGGCGGGACTCGAGAGTTTCGGCCTCGTGGAGTCCGTCACGGTGGCGGGCATCGAGACCTATGACGAGGACGCGCTCACGATGGCCAACCTGGCCGCGGCGTTCGGGTCCTTCGGGATCGAGCCGCGCCACCTGCGCCTCTACCGGAACGCCGCTGACCGTGAACTGGGCCTGATTGAGCAGGTCGTCATCCCTCTCCTGCGGCAACGGAACCCCGAATCCCGCCAAAAGGCGGTGGAGCGAGCCGATGAGCTGGCTGCGCTCGGGCAATCCATGCGGGCCACGTTGCTCCGCCAGGCCCTTCGGCGCCATCTGGGGGGGTGACGCAGCGCCGGGATCCGGCGCTACATTTCAAGCATGGTCCGTGTGCTCCTCCGTGCTGTCAGGGTGGACCTGCAGTCGAACACGCCGGTGCTCCTGCTGCAGGAGACCGAGGGCGAAGGACGGACCCTGCCCATCTTCATCGGGAGCCCGGAGGCAACGGCCATCGCCTACGCCCTGCAGGGGGTGACCATGCCGAGACCCCTGACCCACGACCTCATGAAGGACATGCTGGGCGCACTCGACATCAGCGTCGAGCGGGTCATCATCACGGAGTTGCGGGCGTCCACCTACTATGCCGAGATGCATCTCGTGCGCGGTGAGGAGCGGACCATCGTGTCGAGCCGACCATCCGACGCGGTGGCCGTGGCCGTGCGGACCGAGTCGCCCCTCTTCGTGTCCGACGAGCTGATGGAGTCGGAGGGGATCATCCTCGCGCTCGACACCGAGGACGAAGAGGACGACACACCGGACGAATTGGTGGGACAGTTCCGCCAGTTCCTCGACTCCGTGCGCCCCGAGGACTTCGAGGGTTGACGCCACCCCGCTGGGCGCTCGCCCTCGTGGCGTGCGCCCCCATTGTCCTCGCGGCCTGCAGCAGCAGTCCGAGCACTCCGAAGCACACCACGACCACCAGCCGCCCTTCGTCGTCGACCACCACGACGTCGACGACCACCGCGACGTCGACGTCGACGACGACGACGCACGCCACGACGACGCCGACCGCTCCGGCGTCCACCGCGTGCACCCACATCACGGCCGCGGCCGGGCCAGGGTCAGGGAGCGGCTGGGACGATCACGGGCATGATCACCGTCACCAACGCCGGGACGTCACCGTGCACGGTCGACGGCTACCCCGCGATGGCGCTCTTCTCCGGGAGTGGCGCGCCGCTCACCGTCACGCTGGTGAACGGGCTGTCGGTCTCGATCTCGACTCCTGCCAATGCGCCGCCCTCGTCATTCTCGGTGGCGCCGTCCTCCACTGCGCAGTTCGCCTACCAGTTCTCAGATGTCCCGGTCGGCTCGGAGACGAGCTGTCCGACGTCCGAGTCCGCCAGCGTCACCATGCCGGGCGCGACAACGGCATCGCCGGCGTTCCAACTGGCGATCGACCCCTGCGGCAACGGGACGATCAGAGTCTCGCCCGTCTACGCGGGGACCTGACGCCCGGAACGATCAGGAGCGCACAGCCGGGTTGACCAGGATCCGCCCGCGCACGGCGGCATCGAGCACCTGGTCGAGCGCCGCCGTCAGACCGTCGAGCCCGATCTCTTCGTTGACCATCTCCTCGCAGTGCTCGAGGGGGAACGCGTCGGCCATCTCCGTCCAGAGCTCGCGTCGCTCGTCGATCGGGGTCGCCACCGTGTCGATCCCCAGCAGTGCGACACCACGCACGATGAAGGGATAGACGGTCGTGGCCAGACCGTTGCCACCGGTCAGCCCACTGGCCGCCACCGCACCGCCGTAGCGGACGGTGCGCAGGGCTTCGGCCAGCGCCTTCCCGCCGACGCAGTCCACGACGCCGGCCCAGAGCTGGGGACCCAGTGTCCGGCCGTCGTCCTCGGTGAACTCGCGTCCGACCACGTGCGTCGCCCCGAGGTCCTTGAGGTAATCGTGTTCCGCGGCCTTGCCCGTCGAGGCCACCACCTCGAAGCCCGCCTTGGCCAGCAACGCCACCGCCGCGCTCCCGACACCACCCGATGCGCCGGTCACCAGAATCGGTCCGTCTCCGGACATCGTGCCGTGCTGGACGAGACGTCGGAGTGACAGGAGCGCGGTGCAACCGGCCAGGCCGATGATGGCGGCGGTGCGGCAGGTCAAGCGCGTCGGGCAGGGGGACGACCCAGTCGGCCGGGACCCGCGCGTAGGCGGCGAAGCCGCCGTGCCGGTCCACCCCGAGGTCGTAGCCCTGCACCATGACGCGCTGACCCGCCGTGAAGTCGGGGCTGGTGCTCTCCTCGACGCTCCCGGCGAGCTCGACGCCCGGGACGAGCGGAAACACCCGCGCCACGCGGTTCCCCGGACGGGTCACCATGGCGTCCTTGAAGTTGATGGCGGACCACTCGACCCGGATGAGGACCTCGCCCGCCGGAAGGTCGGTGTCGGCGAGCTCGACGACTGCGGGTCGGATGACCGCCCCAGCCATCGAGAGAAGATAGGCCGGGAAGCGCACAGGGTCACTGTAGAGGCCGTCGTCGGCGTCTCCGGGCGCGGTCCGACGCAACGGGTACGTTCGGACCGTGAGCACGATTGCAGGGTACGGGGGTTGGGCCTCGCCTCTCGCGGCGGATGACGTGGCCCGGGCCAAGGTCTCCCTCTCGGAGCTCTGCTCGGACGGCGACGCGCTCTACTGGCTGGAGTCGCGGCCCGCCGAGGAGGGCCGCGTGGTCCTGGTGCGCGCGCGGAGGCCGGAAGCCTGGTCGATCACTCGCCGGACGGGGTGAGCATCCGGAGCCCGGGTCAACGAGTACGGCGGAGGCGCCGTGTGCCTCGTGCCCGATCGCTCGGCCGGAGCCTTCGCCTACGTCGACCAGGCGGACCAGCGGGTGTGGTGGTGCGACGGTCCCGGAGCCCCGGGGCCGGGGGCAGCCACGCCAAGGCCGTTGACGTCGGTCCCGCCGGCGGGCGAGGTGCACAACCACGGTGGTCTGAGCGCGACGGCTGATGGCGACTGGGTGCTCACGGTCCGGGAGATCCACCGTGAGGGGCGCCCGGGCCCGGTGCGCAGTGTGGTCGCACTCTCGACGCGTGACGAGCAACCGTGCGAGACCACGCTGCTCGACGGGCACGATTTCTTCGGGACGCCGCGCCCGCATCCGACCGCCGACCGCCTGGCGGTGGTGGCCTGGGATCACCCGGACATGCCGTGGGATGCCTCCGTCTTGCTGGTGCTGCCGCTCGCCCGCGTCGCCAGTGGGGCGCGCGGTCACGATGCGCTCGATCCGGCGGGACCGGCGTGGGCCGTCGCCGGTGGTCCCGGAGAGTCGGTCGGCCAGCCGGCCTGGGACCGGGACGGGTCGTTGCTGTTCGTGTCCGACCGGAGGGGGTGGTGGCAGCCCTACGTCCACCCGGGCCGCCCCGGCGCCGGACCGGAACCCACGGCCGCTGACGGACCTGGAGGCAGAGTTCCACGGTCCGGACTGGGTGCTCGGCCAGCGCACCATCGCGGAGATGCCCGACGGCACGGTCGTGGCGCGGATGACATCGTCGGGCCGGGACGCGCTCATCCCGCTCGATCCGTGGGGCCGGGGGAGCGGCGCGCCCGCCGGCGCCGGTGCGGCAACCCTGTGTCTCCATTGCCGCACTCTGCGCGCACGGAGCCGGGCTGGCCCTGATCGGCAGCACGCTCGACGCGCCCTCCAACGTCTGGGTCTGGACACCGGATGAGGGCGCCCGATCGCTGCGCCCGCAGGCCGGCGTCACGCTCCAACGCGGCGGACGTCGCCGTGGGGGAGCCCTTCACGTTGACGGGGCGGACGGGGCGCGCCGTGCACGGCACGCTCTTCCGCCCCACCCTGGGCGGGACCGAGGGCCCGGCGGGCACCGTGCCGCCGCTGGTTACGTGGTGCCACGGCGGCCCCACGTCGTCGTGTCAGGCGGGGTTCGACAGCACCCTGCAGTTCTTCACGAGCCGGGGCTTTGCCGTCGCCTGCGTCGACTACGCCGGCAGCTCGGGCTACGGGCGCGCCTACCGCTGCGCCCTGTGGGGCCAATGGGGCGTCGCGGACTCCGAGGACTGCCTCGACGCGGCCATGCATCTGGCGGCGCGCGGCGACGTCGATCCCCGACGGATGGCCGTCCGCGGCGGCAGCGCCGGCGGCATGACGGCGCTCAACGCCCTTGCTGCAGGGGAGGGGTTCGCCGCCTGCGTCTCGTGGTACGGGGTCACCGACCTGATGGGTCTGGTGGCGACGACGCACGACTTCGAGGCCCACTACACCGATCGGCTCATCGGGCCCCTGCCCGGCGTCGCGCCCGCTCTATGACGAGCGCTCGCCCGTCCGGCGAGCCGGCTCCATGAAGGCTGCGGTCCTGCTCCTCCAGGGGAGCGAGGATCCCGTGGTGCCGCCTGCCCAGGCCGAGAGCATGCGCGCCGCCCTCCGTTCGGCAGGCACCGACTGTGACCTGGAATTCTTCGCCGGGGAGGGGCACGGCTTCCGCCGGGCGGACACGTTGACCACATGCCTGGAGGCCGAGTTGGCGTTCTACCTCCACGAACTCCGCCTCTAGGATCGGGGACGGGCGCTTCCACACGCCCCCTGTGTGCGAGGCTTTTCCAACGCCATGCTGACCGACTCCGCGACGACGATTCCGAGCTGGGCGGCCCCCTTGGCCGATCTCTGTGGCGCGTGTGGGGCCGCATCAAGCGGATCCCCCCGGAGGTGGGCGACGCCCTGCTGTACGGGGCCAGCGCGGTCTTCGCACTCCTCACCATCTACACGTCGACCAACGCGCTCTATCAGGTGTGGGGCCGCATGGCCCTCCTGCCGTTTGCCTTCGGCGCGCTGGCCTCCGGGGTACTGGCCTGGGTGATCCGACGCGCCCGGCGTCGGCAGGCCGGTGGCGCGTTGACCAAACGCCAGCACCGGCGCGCCTGGTTGACCCGGATCGTGGTCGCCGTGTGCGTGTTCGCGGGCTCCCTGGCCATCCCCATGGGCTTCGAGATCCTGTGGCGGTTCGACGGGGTGGCGGGATCCCACCAGCAACCCGAGGTCGTCACCGTCGAAGTGGGAGGGCAGGACCTCGTCCATGGCCAGGACCCCTACCACCCGCTGGTGAAGTTGCACCATGCGGTCCGGTACCACCCTCCGGGCGAGCCCGACTATGCCGGGTTCCTGCCCTACCTGCCACTCATGGCGGTGGCCGGTATCCCGAGCGAGATCTGGCCGAACAACGGGCTGAGTGACGCACGGATCTTCTTCTGCCTGACCACGCTGGCGGTGGCGGCGGTCGCGCTCTACCTCTGCCGGGCCGACGGGCGACGAAAGATCCGCGCCCTGCAGGCCCTGATCATCCTGCCTCTGGCCTCGCTGCCCCTGGCGACCGGAGGCGACGACATACCCGTCGTGGCCTTTCTTCTTCTCGCCGTGGTGCTGGCGCAACGGCGCAGACCGTTCGCGTCGGGAGTCGTCTTCGGCATCGCGTCGGCCATGAAGTTCACCGCCTGGCCGCTGGCGGCGCTGGCGCTCTTCGCCGCCCGCGGCCGAAATGGCGAGCGGCGCCCGTTCTCCATGCTGGCCGGGCTGATCGTCGTCGCCGTCCCGACGATCTTTCCCTTCGCCCTGCGGGGTCCGTTCGCCCTCATCGACGACGTCGTGCTCTTCCCGCTCGGCCTGAGCGCCATTCCGACGACCGCGGCGAGCGCGTTGCCCGGCCATGTGCTGGTCAGCGAGTTCCCGTCGCTCAGTCGCGCCCTGCCGCTGTCGGTCGGGCTCGTGCTCGCCGTGCTGCTGGCGCGCCACCTGTACCGTCACACGCCGCGAACGGCGGCGGAGGTCTGCATGATCGCCGGCGTCGTGATGTCCGCGCTCATCCTGCTGGCCCCGGACCCGAGGGTCGGCTACCTGCTCTACCCGATCAACTTCTTCGTCTGGGCCTATCTGCTGGCCGAGCCGGCCCCGTCGTCAGACGCCCTACCCGTCGACGCGGTCGAACCGGTCGGCGCGTAGGTCGCTGCCGGGGACTGAGGTTCCCGTCGCGGCGCCCGCGCCGCGTGCCTACTCGGGATCGGGGACCTGGAAGAGCCGGACGGTGAACATCGTCACCCCGCGGGCCGGACCACCCGGGCGGAAGGTCGTCGGCGAGATGGTCGCTCCCATCTCCCAGTAGTAGCCGTCCGAACCCGCGAGCTTGCCCAGGACCTCGAATGCGCCCGGGTCGTTCGCCGCCGCACCCCGGTCGAACACCTGCCAACCCTGGAGCTTCATGTCGGCGGCGTAGAAGGCCAGCAGTGCGGCCTGCGAGTCGCCGGATCGGAAGACGACCTGCGAATCGAACTGGCTCGTCCCACCACTGTTGTTCTGGTGCGAGACCCGGACCGATCCCACCGGGACGGACACGGCATTGAGGATGTTCGCCGGCGGCTCCCCGGCGACGACGATCGGCGACAGCAGCCCGGCGGCCGCCTTGGCCTGCAACGAGATCCCCGGTACGGCCACAACCGCCGCGGAGTGCTTGACGGGGGCCGGAGATTGCGTCGACACGATGCCGATGGTGACGAACACCACCAAGATGAGCCCGGCCAGGCCGACGACGATCATCGCCGGTCGCATGGAGATCCCACCGGGGGTGGGGGGTCGCCGTGGCTCGGGCCCGGCGCTCCCGCCCTCCACGAGCCCGGTGGTTGTGTCGTGCATCGTCATGACGCTGCCAGCCTACGGCGCTCCGGACCACCCGAAATGGTCGAGCGGGCCGTGCCCGGCGCCCAACCGCCAGTTGGCGCCTCCGGCGAGGGCGCGGGCCACGAACGCCTTGGCCTGCACGATCGCCTCTGGTACGCCCGCCCCCCGGGCCAGGTGGGCGGCCACGGCGGCCGAGAGGGAGCAGCCGGTGCCGTGGTCGTTCCCGGTGTGGACCCGCCCGCCTGGCAGGACGACGACCCCCTCGGGGCCCGCCACGACGTCCTCGGCGGACTCGGTGAGGTGGCCTCCCTTCACGACGACATAACGGGCGCCCGTGGCCCGGATCCTCTCGGCCACCGCGACCCTGGCCTCGAGACCCACGAGGGACTCGACGTCGGCGTGGCCCAGCACGGCCGCCTCGCGCAGGTTGGGGGTGGCGACCAACGCGTGAGGGAGGAGCCGCTCGAGGTATGCGGCGACGCCGGGCTGCTCAAGGAGCGGATGCCCGGTGGACGACACCAGGACCGGATCGACCACCAGGTGCGGCAACAGTCCCTGTGCCGCCAGGTCGGCGACCACCCTGACGATGGCGGCTGTCGCCAGCATCCCCGTCTTGACGCTGCGCACCGAGAAGTCGTCGAGCACCGTCTCGACCTGTTGGCGTACGAACCGGGGTTCCAGGGCCACGACGCCGCGCACCTCGGCCGTGTTCTGCGCCGTCACGGCGGTGAGGGCGCACGTGCCGTGCACCCGGAGCGCAGCGAAGGTCTTCAGGTCGGCCTGTGCGCCGGCGCCGCCGCCCGAGTCCGAGCCGGCAATGGTCAGCGCCGTCGGTGGTGTTGCGTCCGGCACCGAGCCACCATAGGCGGGCACCGGGGTATCGTCGTCCAGTGACCCGCAACGACGCCGGTCCCTCGCCCGGCCCATCCGAGAGCGGCCTCTGCATCGCCGGAGACGTGTTGGCCTCGCGCCTCCTCCTCGGTACCGGGGGCATGACCAGCCTCGCCGTGCTGGAAGCCTCGTTGCGCGAGTCGGGGACCGCCATGGCCACGGTCGCGGTTCGCCGCGTCGAGGCCTCCGGGAGGGACTCGCTGCTGTCGCTCCTCGGCGAGTTGGGCGTGCGCGTGCTGCCCAACACGGCGGGATGCGCCACGGCCTCCGAGGCGGTGCTCACGGCGAAATTGGCGCGGGAGGCCTTCGAGACCGACTGGGTCAAGTTGGAGGTGATCGGGGACGATCGCACGTTGCTGCCCGATGCGGTCGAGCTCCTGATCGCCGCTGAGCAGTTGGCCGAGGACGGATTCGTCGTGCTGCCGTACACGACCGACGACCCCGTCCTGGCCTTCCGCCTCCAACAGGTGGGCTGTGCCGCGGTCATGCCGTTGGGTTCCCCCATCGGCAGCGGGCTGGGCCTCCGCAACCCGCACAACATCGCGCTGCTCCGCGACGCGGTCGAGGTCCCGGTGATCCTCGACGCCGGCATCGGCACGGCTTCCGATGCGGCGCTGGCCATGGAGCTCGGCTGCGACGGCGTGCTCGTGGCCACGGCCGTCAACCGGGCCCACGACCCCGTGGCCATGGCTCGGGCCATGCGGCTGGCCGTGGAAGCCGGTACACAGGCCCGGCGGGCCGGGCGCATCCCGGTCCGCTTTCACGCCGAGCCGTCGAGCCCGCTGGAGGGCAGAGCCGACCTGGCCGCCGGAGGAGAACCCGACCTGCGCTGACCCGTCCCGGCTTGACCCTCTGGATTAGGGGACCCTAAGGTTAGGTGACCCTAAGATCAGGATCGAGTCGAAAGGCGTTCACCGGCGATGCGTACGAATTCCCGAGCCCGATCCGGACGTCGTGGGGCAGCGGCCGTGGGCCTGGCCGTCGCGCTCGGCGCCGTCGTGTTGGCGAGCTGCTCGTCGGCCGACTCGAGCAGCTCGTCGGATGCGCTGACCCTCTACAGCGGCCAGCACGTGCAGACCACCCAGGCGTTGGTGGCCGCCTTCGAGAACCAGACCGGCATCTCGGTCAACGTGCGGAGTGACGACGAGGACGTGCTGGTCGACCAGATCGTGACGGAGGGGTCCCGGTCCCCGGCCGACGTGTACTTCACCGAGAACTCGCCGCCTCTGCAGTATCTGGCCTCGAAGGGCCTGCTGGCGTCGGTCGACCCCTCGACGCTGGACAACACGCCGTCCCGATTCAACTCCCCGGACGGCGAGTGGGTGGGGGTCACCGCACGGGTCAGTCTCATGGTCTACAACACCTCCCTGCTCAACTCGAGCGAACTGCCGACGTCGGTCATGGATCTGGCCGACCCGCAGTGGAAGGGCAAGATCGGAATCGCCGGCGCCGAGACGGACTTCCAGCCGATCGTGACCTCCATCGTGCGCGCCCACGGCGAGACGGCCGCGCTGCAGTGGCTCGAGGCCGTCAAGGCGAACGCAGGGAGCCACAGCTACCCCGACAACGAGACGATGGTCGCACAGGTCAACAGCGGGCAGGTCGCGTTGGGGGTCATCGACCAGTACTACTGGTACCGCGAGAAGGCCCAGGTCGGGGAGTCCGGGATCCACTCAGCCCTCGCCTACTTCGCCCCGAAGGATCCCGGCTACGTCATCAACGTCTCAGGAGCGGGCATCGTGAAGAGCTCGAGCCACCAGGCCGAGGCCCAGAAATTCCTCGCCTTTCTCACCTCGAAGAAGGGGCAGGAGATCATCGCCCACAGCGAGAGCTACGAATACCCCATTGCATCAGGCGTGACGACGGCCCAACCGGAGACCCCGTTCGACCAGTTGCAGCCGAACGACATCACCATTCCCGAGCTCGGCACCGGCGCGGAGGCGATCAAGCTCCTCAAGGAGGCCCAGCTGCTGTGACGGTGGGCTTCTCGGTCCACGGTCGTCGCGGCGGCCGGCGCCGGTTGCCACCATTCCTCACCGCGGGAGCCGTCTTGGTGTCGGTCGCCGTACTGCTGCCCCTCGTGTTCCTGGTCGTCCAGGCGGTCCAGGTCGGGTGGGCGGAGCTGCACCAGCTCCTGTTCCGAAGTCTCACCGCAACCCTGATCTGGAACACGGTCCGCTTGGTCGTCGTGGTCACCGCACTCTGTGTCGTCGTCGGCACCTTGGCCGCCTGGTTCGTGGAGCGGACGGACATGCCCTGCCGTCGCCTCCTTGCCATCCTCGTCGTCATCCCGCTCGGCGTTCCCGATTTCGTGGTGAGCTTCGGATGGCGCGCCATCTTCCCCTCCATCGCCGGGTTCTGGGCTGCGGTGCTGGTGATGACCCTGGCCGTCTATCCCCTGGTCTTCCTCCCGGTGGCCGCCAGCCTGCGCGGCGCGGACCCGGCCCAGGAGGAGGTGGCACGCAGCCTCGGACTGGGCCGGGTACGCACGTTCTGGACGGTCACGGTGGGCCAGGCACGCCTCGCGATCTTCGGCGGAGCCATCCTCGTCGGGCTGGTCGTGCTGGCCGAGTTCGGCGCCTTCGAGATCCTGGGCTACCAGACGCTGACAACCGAGATCTACAACGAGTTCCAGGTCGGGTTCAATCAACCGGCGGCGTGCGCCCTCTCCCTCATCCTGGTGCTCCTCGGTGCGCTGCTGCTGGCCAGCGAGGACGCCGTGCGGGGACACGGTCGGACGTCGCGGTTGGGCGCGGGTGCTGCCCGGCAGCTGCGACCGCTGGCGCTGGGGCGACTCGGTCCCGTCGCCCTGGCCGGAGTCAGCCTCCTGGTCGTGCTGGCGCTCGGCGTGCCGATCGGGGCCATCGTCTACCTGATCGTTCAGGGCGGGAGCACCACCTTGCCGGCGGCGGCCTCCCTGCCCGATGCGACGCTCAACACGTTCGGCTTCGCGGCCGGCGCGGGCCTCCTTGCGACGCTGGCCGCGGTCCCCATCGCTCTCCTGTCGGTGCGTTTCCCGCGTCGCCGGGTGCTGACCCTCGAACGATCGAACCTCGTGGTCCTGGCGGTGCCCGGGCTGGTCATCGCGTTGAGCCTCACCTATGTGACAGAGCACTTCCTCGAAGGCCGCTTCTACCAGACCAGTCCCATGCTGGTGGTGGTCTACGCCATCATGTTCTTCCCACTGGCCGTGGTCTCCGTCCGGGCCGCGGTCGCCCGTGCCCCTGTCGGATTGGAGGAGGTGGGGACCTCGCTCGGGGTCAGCCGGAGGTCCGTGCTGTGGCGCGTCACGCTGCCCCTGGTCGCGCCCGGACTCGCCGCCGCCTTCGCACTGGTCTTCTTGGAGACGGCGACCGAGCTCACGGCCACGCTCGTCCTCCACCCGACCGGCGTGGAGACGCTGGCCACCCAGTTCTGGGCCTACCAATCGAACGTGTCGTACAGCCAGGCGGCTCCCTACGCCGGCGTCATGGTGCTGATTGCGGCCGTGCCGGGCTACGTGCTCGGCCGCTGGTTCGACCGCCAACCGGGACGCATGGTGGTGGTCGGCCAGAGCGCCCTTGACGCGCCGAGCACAATGGTGGGCGCATGAAGGACCTGCGCATCTGGGAGGTGGCCAAGGCATTCGGCTCCCAGCCGGTCCTGCGCGGGGTCGATCTGTCGGTCCCGCACGGCTCGTTCACCGCGATCCTCGGTTCGTCGGGCAGCGGCAAGACCACGCTGTTGCGGATCGTGGCCGGGTTCGAACGACCCGACGCCGGGCAGGTCCAGTTGGGCGACGACGTGGTGGACGATTCCCTTCAGCGCTTCGTGCCGAGCGAGCGGAGGCGCATCGGCTACGTGCCCCAGGAAGGTGCACTGTTCCCGCACCTGAGCGTGGGGCGCAACGTGGCCTTCGGTCTTCCGCGCGGCCCCGACCGGCGCCGGCGCGTCGACGAACTCCTCGAACTGGTGGGGCTGACCGGGTACCGCCGGCGCTATCCGCATGAGCTCTCCGGGGGGCAGCAGCAGCGGGTCGCCCTTGCCCGAGCGCTCGCCATCGGGCCGGAGATCGTCCTCTTGGACGAGCCCTTCTCTTCCCTCGACGCCGCGATGCGCTCGTCGGTGCGCGCCGATGTGCTGCACCTCCTCCGGCAGGCGGGGACGACCTCCGTCCTGGTCACCCACGACCAGGACGAGGCGCTGTCCATGGCCGATCAGGTGGCGGTGCTGCGCCACGGGGTGATCGCGCAACTCGACAGCCCGACCGCCCTCTACGGCCGCCCCGGCGATGTCGAACTGGCGCAGTTCCTGGGGGAGTCGAACGTGCTCGACGGTGAGGTCCACGACGGGACGGCGCGCACGGCCCTCGGCCCTCTCGTGGTCGGAGCGTGGAGTGGCCCGGCTGGGGGAGGGCGGGCCCGGGTCATGGTCCGGCCCGAGCAGATCAGACTCGAGCAGCCGGCGAACGGCGGCGTGGCGGGCACGGTCGAGAGCTACGAGTATTACGGCCACGATGCCGTGGTGCGGGTCCGGCCCGAGGCGGACGGGCTGCCCAACCTGGTCGTGCGGGTCACCGGGGGTGTGCCATTCGAGCCCGGCCATCGGGTCGGGCTCTCGGTGCTCGGCGCCGTGGTGGTCTGGCCGTGGGAGCCGGAGGAGCGGGCCAAAATCCCCCGAATCACGCCTTCGTAACTACTGCTCTGTCGTCCGGGTGCACTAGAGTCAGCTTTCGGAGTGGCAGCGCGGGGGAAGCAGGGAGGTGTGATGGTGGACGGCTCGGCAACCCATGTCGGCGCGTTCCATGGGCCGCAGGTCTGTGGTCTCGTGGGGATCTCGTACCGGCAGCTCGACTACTGGGCCCGTACGGGCCTGCTCGAACCTTCGGTGGCGACCGCGAAGGGCAGTGGGTCCCGACGCGTCTATTCGTACTCCGATGTGCTCGAGCTCAAGGTGATCAAGCAACTGCTCGATGCCGGTGTCTCCCTCCAGTCCGCCCGCCGGGCCGTTGAGTGCCTGCGCGAGGACCTCGGTGGCGACCTGGCCTCGGCCAACCTCGTTCTGACAGGGACCAGCTCGGTGTTGGCGCGTTCGAACGGTGAGGTCGTCGACCTGCTGGCCGGGGGCCAGGGCGTGTTCAACATCGTGCCGCTTGCCGGCGTGGTGGAGGCACTCGATGCCGACATCGTGAATCTGGATACCGCGACGCCCACCACCACGCAGGGCACCCGAGTGCAGGCTGCACGGGCCTCGGGGGAGTGACCGCGACGGACCCGGCGCGCGTCGGGCGCATCCGCCATCCAGCGTGTGTGCCCGCGGGGCAGGTCCGTTTCGCCCATCCGTCCGAACGGCTCTTCGCCATACTCCTCGACCTGTCGGGTGAGCGATGGCAGTACGAGCCGGTGGAGTTCCCGTTGGAGTGGGACAGCAACGGCTCGCCGGTGGCCGGCTTCCGTCCCGATTTCTACCTGCCCCGCCGCGGCGTGTTCATCGAACTCACGACCGCCGACCAACGACTCGTCACCCGCAAGAATCGCAAGGTGCGCCGGATGCGCGAGCTGTACCCCGAGGTGCCGATCAGCATCGTGTACCAGCGTGACTTCGCCTCGCTGATCGCGTCACACGGCCTGCTGCCTGGAGCCGCCTAGTCTGGCTGCGTGACCGCCGACGACAGCGCACCAGGCCCTCTCCGGGTCTCGCCGCTCCATGCAGCGCACCTCGCGCTCGGGGGCCAAGATGGTCGCGTTCGGCGGCTGGGAGATGCCGCTGGCCTACCCGTCGGGCACCATGGCGGAGCATCGGGCCTGTCGCACGTCCGCCGTCGCCTTCGACGTGAGCCACCTGGGCACCGTGCGCGTCCGCGGCCCCGATGCCTTCGAGCATCTCCAGCACTCCTTGAGCAACGACCTCTCCCGCGTGCACCCCGGACGGGCCCAGTACACGCACCTCCTCGACGAGGACGGCTTCGTCGTCGACGACATCATCGTGTGGTGGGTCGATGAGGAGCGCTTCGACGTCATGCCCAACGCCTCCAACACCACCGATGTCGTCCAGGCCATCGGTGGCCACGACGTCACCGAGCAGAGGGCCGTGATCGCCGTGCAGGGCCCCGAGGCAAGAGCCCGCCTCGCCCGGGTGTCGCCCGTGGCCGCCGGGGTCCACCACTTCGCGGTCGAGCCGTTCGAATGGGGTGGCGCACCCTGCCTGGTCGCCGGCACCGGGTACACCGGTGAGGAAGGCGTGGAGTGCGCCGTGCCGGCAGAGGTGGCGGCCGGGTTCTGGGACGCCGTGGTGGGTGAGGGTGTCGTCCCGGCCGGGTTGGGGGCCCGCGACACCCTTCGCCTCGAAGCGGGGCTTCCCCTGCACGGCCACGAACTGGGTCCGGGCATCACCCCGCTGCAGGCGGGCCTCGGGTGGGTGGTCGGCTGGGACAAGGGGGATTTCACCGGCCGGGCCGCGCTCGAGGAGGAGCGGGCGAGTGGCCCCGCCCGCCGGCTGCGTGGGTTCGTGGCGGACGGGCGCCAGCCCTTGCGCGACGGATCGCTCCTGTGCGAGGGCCCCGAGCGGGTCGGCATTCTGACCAGCGGCAACTTCTCGCCGATGCGCGAGCGGGGCATCGGACTGGGCTTTGTCGACGCTGATGCGCGGCTTCTCGACGGTGACGCGGTCACGATCGTCCAAAGGGGCAGGGAGCTCACCGCCCATCTGGTCCGTCCACCCCTGTGGCCGATTCGTGAAGAGAGCGAATAGGTCGCGCCCTGGCAACCCGGCGGACACGGCGGGTGCCGGTATAGTGGTCCGCACAACTGAATACGCCGTTTGAACCGGAGCGCCAGAGTCCCCGCAGTACGCAATCGAGGGGACGCCGGAGGAGCAACTCTCCCCGAGAAACTCTCAGGCCGACATACCGCTCCGGCGAGGCAACTCTGGAAAGCGGGCGCCCGACGTCCGCACCGAAGGTGGAAGCCGTGCGGGTCGCGGCGAGGCTCTCAGGTCCAGTGACAGAGCGGGGAGGACGTCCGACAGTTCCGCGCACCGAGCGGAACACGTGAGGAGATCCCCGTGAGCGACCAGCGTCCAGGCCACCGATCCGAGGTGCTCGAGCCGTTCGAGGACTTCGTGCGGCGCCACGTCGGGCCCTCGGACGACGAGCAGAAGGCCATGGTCAAGGTCCTCGGCTACGACACGATCGACGCGCTCGTCGACGCGGCGGTCCCGGGCAGCGTGAGGAGTCTCGGCACCCTCGACCTCCCACCGGCTGCGTCCGAGCACCAGGTGCTCGCCGAGTTCCGCGGGCTGGCCGCGAGCAACACCATCGCCGAGCCCATGATCGGTCTCGGCTACTCCGGGACCATCACGCCGGGAGTCATCCGGCGCAACGTCCTCGAGAGCCCGGCCTGGTACACGGCGTACACCCCCTACCAGCCCGAGATCAGCCAGGGTCGCCTGGAGGCGCTCCTGAACTTCCAGACCATGGTGAGCGACCTGACGGGGCTCGACACTGCAAACGCGTCGCTGCTCGACGAGAGCACCGCGGTGGCCGAGGCCGTGACCCTCATGCGCCGCCGTGCCGCCAATGAGTCGAATCGGGTGATCGTCGACGCCGACTGCCTGCCCCAGACCATCGCCGTGCTGGCCACGCGACTCGGGCCGCTGGGGATGACCCTCGACGTGGTCGACCTGAGTGCGGGCGCGCCCAGCGGCGACTACTTCGGGCTGGTGCAGCAGTACCCGGGGTGCTCGGGCGCCCTGCGCGACTTCGAGGCCCTGAGCGCCGACGCCCACGCCAAGGGTGCGTTGGTGACCGTCGCCACCGACCTGTTGGCTCTCACGTTGCTGAAGCCACCGGGGGAGTGGGGCGCCGACGTCGCGGTCGGGTCCTCCCAGCGATTCGGAGTCCCACTCTGGTACGGCGGGCCGCATGCGGCTTTCATGGCGGTCAAGGCCGGACTGGAGCGCGATCTGCCTGGACGCCTCGTCGGGCTGTCCATCGACGCGGAGGACCGCCCCGCCTATCGGCTGGCGCTGCAGACCCGCGAGCAGCACATCCGCCGGGAGAAGGCGACCTCCAACATCTGCACGGCCCAGGTGCTGCTCGCCGTGGTCGCCTCCATGTACGCCGTGTACCACGGCGCGGAGGGGCTGCGCGGCATCGCCCGCCGCGTCCACCGGCGCACGGTCGACCTCGCCGCCGGACTCCAACGCGGCGGCGCGCTCTCGTCCATCGGGAGTTCTTCGACACGGTGCTGGTCGAGGTACCCGGGCACGCGGCGGCGATCGTGGCCGATGCGGCCGCACGTGGCGTCCTCCTACGCCTCGTCGACGACGATCGCGTGGGGATCTCGTGCGGTGAGACGACCACTGCGTCACACGTGGCCGCTGTGCTCCAGGCTTTCGGGGCTGAGGGTGGCGAAACGAGCCCCGAGTCGGCGCTGCCGGATGCGCTCTTGCGCCGGGGCCCGATCCTGGGCCATCCGGTGTTCTCGGAGCACCATTCCGAGACAGCCATGCTCCGCTACCTGCGCCGGCTCTCGGATCAGGACTTCGCGCTCGACCGCGGCATGATCCCGCTGGGCTCGTGCACCATGAAGCTCAACGCCACGACCGAGATGGAGTCGGTGGGCCTCCCGGGGTTCGCGGACATCCATCCCTTCGCGCCGCTCGAGAGCGCTCGGGGCTACCTGTCGCTGATCGACGATCTGGAGGAATGGCTGGCCCGTGTCACGGGCTACGCCAAAGTGTCGGTCCAGCCCAACGCGGGAAGCCAGGGAGAGCTGGCCGGGCTCCTGGCCATCAGGGCCTATCACCAGTCCCGTCGGGAGGAGGGCCGGGACGTCTGCCTCATCCCGTCGAGCGCACACGGCACGAACGCGGCCTCTGCGGTCATGGCCGGCATGCGCGTGGTGGTGGTCGCCGCGCTGGCCGACGGGACGGTCGATCTGGAGGACCTCCGTCGCAAGTGCGAGGAGCACGACGAGTCTCTGGCAGCCATCATGGTCACGTACCCCTCGACGCACGGCGTGTACGAAGAGGGCATCAGCGAGATGTGCGCGCTGGTCCACCAACATGGCGGCCAGGTCTACATCGACGGGGCGAACCTGAACGCGCTCCTCGGCCTGGCGGAACCGGGACAATTCGGCGGTGACGTCTCGCATCTCAACCTGCACAAGACGTTCTGCATCCCCCACGGCGGGGGTGGACCCGGCGTCGGTCCGGTGGCGGTGGCCGAGCACCTGGTGCCGTTCCTCCCCTCACATCCGATGCACCCCCGCATCGCCCAGCGTGAGGGGATCGGACCGGTCAGCGCGGCCCCGTTCGGCAGCGCCGGGATCCTGGGCATCAGCTGGGCCTACATCCGCATGCTCTCCGGAGACGGGCTGGCCCATGCCACCAAGTCGGCCGTCCTGGCGGCCAACTACGTGGCGGCGCGTCTGGCGCCGTCGTATCCCATCCTCTATACGGGCAAGAACGATCTGGTGGCGCACGAGTGCATTCTCGATCTGCGGGCCCTGACGAAGTCGACGGGTGTCACCGTGGACGACGTCGCCAAGCGCCTCATCGACTACGGCTTCCACGCGCCGACGGTGAGCTTCCCCGTGGCCGGAACGCTCATGGTCGAGCCGACCGAGAGCGAGGATCTCGACGAGCTCGACCGCTTCTGCGACGCCATGGTCGCCATCCGGGGCGAGATCGCAGCGGTGGCCGCCGGTCGGTGGTCGGTGGAGGAGAGTCCGCTGCGCGGGGCCCCGCACACGGCGGCCGCGCTCGTCTCTTCGTGGGAGCGATTCTACGACCGCGCGACGGCGGTGTTCCCGTCGGGGCAGACAGCGGCCAAGTACTGGCCGCCGGTGGCCCGCATCAACCAGGCCTACGGAGACCGCAATCTCGTCTGCAACTGCCCGCCGCCGGAGGCCTTCGCCGACTGAACTGGCCGCGTTGAAGAGGCGCAGCGCATTCCGGACCCACCGAGAGGAGGAGCTATGACCACACTCGAGAATCGGCCCAATGCCGCGCTCCTCGTCGTCGATGTGCAGAACGGCGTGGTCCGTGGCAACTACAAGCGCGATTCAGTGGTCGCGAATATCGAGCGCATCGTTGAGAACGCCCGACGGGAACAGATCCCCGTGATCTGGGTTCAGGATTCCGGCGGGCCGCGTGCCAGAGGCAGCGATTCCTGGGAGATCGTCCCCGAACTCACTCCGATCGACTCCGAACCGCATATCGACAAGAAGTACGGCGACTCATTCGAGGACACCACCCTCGAATCCGTCTTGTCGGCTTTCGGAGTCGGGCAACTCTTCGTCGTCGGCGCACAGACCGATGCATGCATCCGCTCGACGCTCCACGGCGCGTTCGTCAGGGGATACGACACGACCCTCGTCGGCGATGCCCACACAACCGAGGACCAGACTGCTTGGGGGGCACCACCTCCAGACCAGGTCATTGCCCACACGAACCTGTATTGGACCGACCAGGCGGCGCCGGGACGGACGGCCCGGGTCGTCGAGACCAAGGATGTCGATTTCGGCGCGCCTTCCTGAAACCGGGATGACACCTTGCCAGCCGGATCGCTTCGCAAGCGATATGTCGGCTGCTCCCGGCGAACCGGAGCGAGGGCTCAAAGTGCGGAGGGTGAGCTGACCCGCCGAGGAACGTCGGGCCGGTCTGTCACATTTTGCGATGCCATGGGGTCAGAGATGTTGGAAGACCCGAAATCAAAAGGAGATCACCATGGACGCACGACTCGAGTACTCCAGCAGTGCCATTGATGGAAAGTTCGCCAAGCACATCAACTCATCGGGCGCGGTCCTGACCGGCTCGACTCTGCCAGTTCCGACCCAAGAGCTCGTCAAGATCCGAGCCAGCCAGATCAACGGCTGCGCCGGCTGCCTGGACATGCATACGAAGGACGCCGAGCATCGCGGGGAAAGCTCGGTGCGGCTCAACCTGGTCGCGGCCTGGCGAGAGGCCACGGTCTTCACCGAAGCCGAGAGGGCTGCTCTCGAGCTCACCGAGCAGGGCACTCGGCTGGCCGACGGCGGCGGCGTCTCCGACGAAGCCTGGGCCAACGCGACCAAGCACTACGACGATGACCAGCTCGGCGCACTGGTCTGCCTCATCGCCCTCATCAACCTCTACAACCGCCTCAACGTCATCACGCGCCAGCCCGCCGGTGACTACACGCCCGGCCAGTGGGGATGAGGGTGCGACGCCACCGCCTCGCGCAGCCGAATGACCATGGCGAGTCACTGAGCCCGGGCGGCTGACCGTCGGTTCGGACCGTCGCCTGTGCTATGCATCAGGTCGCCGTCAGAATCGAAGAAGCGATGTGCGAGATTGCAAGCACGGGTGCGTTCACAGCCTTGAGCATCGTCCGACCAATCCGAACGGGCAGGTCGGCGGCGGCCCTCGCGGGACGAGCGAGTGTGACCCAGAGAATCGGTTCGCTTGCAGTCGCGCTCCTCGTGGTGCTCCTCGTCGCAAGAGAGCTTGTTGGCTTCGCGTCAACGTCGCCGGCGTCAGCCGCCGACACAGCCAGCGGCGGTCCGCAGCGCATCATCATCGACAGCGACCTCTCCCTCTGGTGGGATGACGCCACCGCGGTCGGGATGGCCAATGTCCTCCAGCAACGTGGCAAAGTCCAGATTCTCGCGGTCATGTCGGATATTCGAAACCCTTTGGCTGCTGCCGCGCTGGACGCCATCGATACGGCCTATGGACACAGCGGGATCCCGGTCGGAGCCGCGCCCGATAGCTCCGCTGACACGGCACCTCACGGTTACAGCGACGCACTGGCGGAGCAGCTCCCGCACGCCATTCGGAACAGTTCGCAAGCGCACCTGGCGGTCTCTCTCTACCGTCGCGTGTTGGCGGCCCAGCCAGATCACAGCGTGACGGTCGTCGCCATCGGTGGCGACACCAACTTGGCGGCCCTGCTGCGGTCCGGTCCGGGTCACGGGAGTTCGTTGCCGGGACGTGCGCTCGTGGCGAGGAAGGTGAAGAAGCTCGTGATCGAAGACGGGCTCTTCCCAATGGGGGGTCCCCCCTTCACCAACGAACGTCTCGACATCGCCGCCACCCAATTGGTCGTGGGTACCCAAGGCTGGCCCACACCTATCGCCTGGGTCGATGGCTTCACAGGCATCAACACAAAGGTCGGCGGCAGCCTCTGTTCCTCGGTGGCCCCGAAGAACCCGATGCGTATCGTCTACCAAAAGCTCTTCAATTGCGGACCACCGGGCGACGGTGATTGGGACGGACCCACGATGCTGTATGCGGTCGGGGGAGGGGCGGGGATTTTCTCAGAGCTGGGTCAGGGTGGTGCGGCGGTCATCAATACCCAGGGTGGGTTGTCCTGGGGGTCAGGCGTGGACCATCCGCCCGAGGTGTACGTGCACGTCGTGAATCAAACCGCGCTCAATGCGAGGATCAACTCCCTTATCGAGAGTTCGTGATCCTCCGGAGGTACCGATCGCACGAAGAGGTGCTGAACGAAACCTGGCAGTGTCCAGGCATTCAAAGGGTTGCGTGAGTCGGGATCGGCGAAGTAGGCACGCTTCGGGACATCACGCCCAGGCCATGAGGCCGAGTCCGGCCGCGGCGGCACCCACGCAGACAGCGAGACCGCCGAACGTGTAGACGATCGCTTCGGTCCGGTTGCCCGTGCGGAGCAAATGGATCGACTCCCAGCTCGCCGTGGACCAGGTCGTGTACCCGCCGCACAGCCCCACCCCGATGACGGCGACGAGATGCGACCCGAGGCCGTGGTAGAGCGAGAGCCCGGTCAGGATCCCGAGCAGGAGCGACCCCGAAGCGTTCACGAGGACGGTGCCGAGGGGCAGGGGGTCGAACCGACGCACGCCGACGTGATGGATCAGCAAGGCACGCAGGACGGCGCCGGCGCCCCCGGCCAGCGCCACCACAAGGGCGAGGCCAAGCGTGGGGGAGGAGCTGCTCACCTGAGCGCCATCCGCCGGCCGAGGGCGTTGCCGACCACGACGAGGGCGAGTCCGCCGAAGACGGTCGCGGCGAGGTAGGCCAGGGAGCTCCCGACGTCGCCGTCCTTGGCCAGGAGCGAGGACTCGATCGCCAGCGTGGAGTAGGTGGTCCATCCCCCGAGGAAGCCGACGATGAGGAGTGGGCGCACCAGCGGGGCCCGGTTTGCCACATGCTCGCTGATCGGCACCAGCAGACCGACGACCAACGAGCCAGAGAGATTGATCAGCAGGGTCGACCAGGGGAAGGCGCCCGGCGCCAACGGGTGGTGCGCCTCCATGAGGTAACGGGCGACGGTGCCGATGGCGCCGCCGACGAAGATGGCCAGCAGCGCAGCGGTCGAAAGGCCGAGGAGCGGGAGCGAAGGCTCTTCGAGGAGATCGCGTTCGGCAGCGCCCGGCTCGTGCGTGTGGTGTTGCAGGTCTTCGTCCATGGCCCGGCCTCCCGTACCGCCGCTCAGGAGCCATTAGCCATGTCTGTCGGCGGTTCGGGGCGAACACCCCCCGGCGGGACCCATCGCCGGTCGTCGTGAGCCGATCGTAGCCACCGGCGGTGGCCATGCTGTGCATGGCCTCAGTCGAGACGCGGCCCCGGCGCACGTCGGAACTGGAACGGCTCGCTCTCCCGCCCGGCGACGACGTACCAGCACTGGCCCGTGGAATCGGAGTCGAGGATGCGCTGGAAGGCCGCCACGACGTCGGCCACGTCGATGATGGGGAAACCCATGTCGAGCAGGGTCTGCTCTGAGCCCTTGATGATGTTGGTGTAGGCGAAGGAGGGGCACAGCGCATGCACCCGGATGCCATCGGGCTCGTAGACCTGCCCCAACGAGCGTGCCAGGCCGACGACCGCGTGCTTGTTGGCCGCGTAGATCGGGTCGAACGGCGTGGCCACGAGGCCGGCCATCGATGCGGTGGCCACGATCGTGCCGCCGCCACTCGCCTTGATGGACGGACGGGCGGCGGCAATCCCGTAGACGACCCCGTCGAGGTTGATGGCCATCGACCGCCGGTAGGCCTCCGGGTCGAAATCGTCACCCATGCCGCACCACGATGTGACGCCCGCATTGAGATGCGCGATGTGGAGCCCCCCGAAGGCCTCGACCGCGAGTGCGACGGCGGCGCTGTTCGCCGCCGGATCGGTGACGTCGGTCCGGATGAACCGGCCACCGACATCGTCGGCCACAGCCTTTCCCCGGGCAACGTCGATGTCGGCGATCACGACATGGGCGCCTCGGCCGGCCAGGTGCCGGGCGACACCCTCACCGATGCCGTTGCTCCCGCCGGTGATGAGGGCGACCTTGCCGTCGACGTCCAGTGCCATGAGGTGGATCGTAGGGGAATGCCGTCCGCTCAGCTGAGGAGGGAGGAGGGCAGTGGCCGGCTGTGGACGATGCTGAGGTGCTGGATCGGACGGGTTATGGCCACATAGAGCAACCGGAGCCCACGCCGGTCGTCCCCCGCGATCGCGGCGGGCTCGACGACGACCACCGCATCGAACTCCAGGCCCTTGGCCGCCGGGGCGGGGACGATGGTGGTCGGCCGGGTCATCGCATCGCGCTCGAGCAGTCCGACCTGAGTGTTCCGTCGGGAAAGCCGGGTGACGGCGGGCACCAGCTCCTCGGGCACGACCAGAGCCACCAGCGCGTGGTCCCGAGCCAGCGCAGTTGCTTCCTCCAGGGCAGCGGGAGCGAGCTGACTCTCGTCGACAAGACGGATGAGGGGATCGGTGCGGCCCGGGCGTATCGACGAGGTGGGCTGGATCCCCGGGGCCGCGTCGGGGAGGAGGCGGGAGGCGAAGTCCAGGACCCGGCCGGGCGCCCGGTAGCCGAGCGTCAGCTCATCGTGCTGCGACGGGGTGGAGCCGGGAAGGTGGCTCCGGACCTCGTCCCAGTCGGCGTGGGTCCAGGGTCCAGTGGCTTGCGCCAGGTCACCGAGCACGGTGACCGAGCCCGAGGGCGCGCGCCGGGCGATCATGCGGAACTGCATCGGGGTCAGGTCCTGCGCCTCGTCCACCACGATGTGGCCGTAGGAGCGCGTCCGCCCCCCGCTGATGAATGCCGCCTCGTCGAGCAGGGCGAGGTCGTCGGTGCTCCACGCCGTCGACGACACCCTGGCGTCTCGCGTCCGGAGCAGTAGGCCCCACTCGGCGGTGGAGAACAGCCCCGTGGCGTACCGCTCGAGCTGCCCGCGGGACGACAGGAGCTCGCGTACGAGGGTGGTGGGGGAGACGGCGGGCCAGAGGGTGTCGAGGAGGGCTCCGAACTCCGCCGAGGAGGTCAGCTCTCCTTCGAACCACGGCTCGTCGGCGCCGAGCCGGCCCGATGCACGGAACGCGCTTCTCGCCTCGCTGACGAGGCGGGCCCGTCAGCGCGACCCGGCCCGACTTGTAGGGGCCCGGCCGGGCCACAATCGATGCCACCAGGTTGTTGACGCGGTCCCGGCTCAACGTCGCCCGGGCGAAACGCACGCGCAGACGCACATCTTCGTCGAGGGGTCGGCGGCGGCCCTCGAAGGCGCGGCGCAGGAGCTCGCCCATGCGAGCGTCCCCCTTGACCCGCCGCACCGCCATCGGCTCTTGGACGCGGACCTTCGCTTTCGGGGCAATGTCGGCGATCGTCGTCTGCACGACTGCTTCTTCGCCGAGCGAGGGGAGGACCTGTGCGATGTAACGCAGGAAGGCCCGACTGGGACCGAGCACCAGCACGCCGTCGCGGCTGAGCGCCGGGTGGTTGTAGAGGAGATAGGCCGCACGGTGCAGCCCGACGGCGGTCTTGCCGGTACCCGGCCCACCCTGCACGGTGAGGAGCTGGTCGAGGGGGGCGCGGATGATCTCGTCCTGTTCAGCCTGGATGGTGGCGACGATGTCGAGCATCTCGCCGGTGCGTGCCCGTTCCAGCTCGGCCAGGAGAGCATCACCGCCACGCAACCGGGTAGTGCCAGCGGTGTCCTCGCCGCCGAAGAGGTCGTCGGCCACGGCCATCACCGAGCCGCGATCAACCATGATCTGGCGACGACGGGCGAGCCCGAGCGCGTCCTTGGCGCTGGCCCGGTAGAAGGGCATGGCCACGGGGGCCCGCCAGTCCACGACGACCGGATCGGATCGGGCGTCCTCCACGTGGCGACGACCGATATGCCAGGAGGCCCCCTCCTCATCGTCGATCCGTCCAAAGAGGAGGGGTCGAGGGCTGTCAGCCAGGAGCGACACCCGCCGCGACAGGGCGGCGAGGTAGTCCAGGTCGGGATTCCCGGCGGCGATGAGATCACGCAGGAGGAATTCGGCCCTCTGACGCATGGTCCCGAGCGACGCCAGGGCATGCTCGAGATAGGACTGCTCAGCGGCAACCTCTGGATCGGGCGCAGGAGCGGCGGCACTCATCGGATGCTCGATTCCGGCGATATACGCGCAAAAAGCGCCGCGCAAAAATCCCCGGTCATACCGGGGACCCTACCTGATTTTCAACTTCCGAACAACCCCTTCAGCTGGTACTTCGCCTTCTCGTCCGCCTGGACTTTGAACCTTTAACCAAGGGCCGCTACTGCCCGTCACTTTACTGAATTGGCGTCCTTGAATCAAGTCCTTTTCCGCGGCTGAACCAAGCATCCCGGTGCCGGAAGAACCATCTCGAAGTCGACATGAGGCCCAGAGGCCTAGAACGGTCGTCCCGGGTGCTGGGGAACCGATCCGAGCGAGTCCCGCCGGGCCGCCGTCATCGGCGGCCGCCGGCGCGACGAGGACCTGCCGTGCGGCTGTCCTCATTCCGCCTCGACGACGATTGGACGCGACTCGCGGCCGAGAGATCCGCTGAGCGCCGGATGTCGGGGGAGAGTCGCCCGATGCCGCGCCTTGCTCGAGCTCCTCTCGGAGTTCGGCGTAACTTAACATAATGAACATTATCGGCGGTCAAAGGGGGAGACCCTGCTCAGGGCCGGTGAGACCGCCCGCGAGGTTTCGCGGCGCCGCGCCGTCGTTGGACGATGCGTGATGAAGCGTGTGTGCGGAGCGGCCGATCGTCAACGGTTGTCCCGACGGGTCGCCCGCCGGCCACATGCCGGATCAGCCGGGGGTGACGTTCTCCCCCACTGCGGTCCGTACCTGACCGAGCAATGCGGCTTGCGCAGCGGGCGAGTCAATGGGGATCCGCTCGAAGTCCTCGCCCTGGAGGCGGATGTCGGCGAAGAGCCCGGAGGGGTCGGCGTGGAAGTGCAGGAAGGCTCGGGAGCGTCGGTAGAAGGTCCCGGGGGTGCGCTCGACGAGGCCGCTGAGGGAGCGCAGGTCCCTCAGGAGGGCTTCGATCGGTACGAGGTCATCGGGTGTGGCGTGTCGCATCGCAGGCCCACGGTACCGAAGCCGAGCGGTACCGGGAGGACCGGGAGTTGGCGGGGGGCGTGCCTCCCGGCGCCGCATCGGCTGCACCAAGAGCATGCACGATGGGCATCGGTGCCCGGTCAGAGCCAGTTGCACCGTTCCTGTGGATGACCCCGTGGGCAAAAACGCTTTGACCAGGACTCTTAGGACGGTCCTACATGCAATACCAAGCGGGCTCACAGCTGGAGTTCGGCTTGTTGTGAAATGCCTCAGTTGAACTGTGCCCATGGTGAAAGCGGGTACACCTGTGGCCCCGGAAACCCCAGTCGACATCACGCAGCAGGTCCCTCTCGGTGACACGGGCGAGATTCACTCGCAGGGCGATCTGCTGCCGGAGGTCGGCTCGTTCTGGCGACGTCGCCGTGGAGTGATCATCGCCGTCGTAGTGGCCCTTCTGGCCGGTGCGGGTGGCCTCACCTACTGGCTCACATCGGGTTCCTCGACGCCTACGGGTCTCGTGGTGACCACGACAACCGTGCCGGTGAGGACGGGGACCATCCAGCAGACGGTGGCGAGCTCGGGAACCATCGAGCCGGCCAGTCAGGCCAGCCTCAATTTCGCCGTGTCGGGCACGGTGACGGCCGTCAACGTCAAAGCCGGGCAATCGGTCACGGCGGGCCAGGTCCTCGCCACCGTCGACACCACCGCACTCTCAGAGGAAGTGAGCGCCGCCCAGGCTCAGCTGGCTGCGGCCAACGCGCGGTTGGCCAGCGACGAGACCTCGAATGCCGCCACGACCCAGATTGATTCCGATCAGGCTGCGGTGACCTCGGCCGAGTCCACCCTGTCGAACGCCCAGACCGCACTGAACGATGCGGCCCTGACCTCGACCATCGCCGGCACCGTCGCCTCCGTGGACCTCAACGTCGGCCAGCAGGTGAGCGGGTCCGGATCCGGCGTTGGCGGCTCGGGAAGCGGCAGCGCCGGCAGCGGCGGCGGCGCAGCCACGGCGAACACCGGTACGGGCAGCTCCGCAACGTCAACGTCAACGTCAACGTCCAGCGCCCAGATCGTGGTCGTCGGCACCGACTCGTACATCGTGAACACGACCGTGGACGACACCGAGATCGGTCAGATCAGTGACGGTGACCAGGCGGACATCGTCCCGACGGGGTCGACGACGACCGTGTACGGCACTGTCGCATCGGTCAGCCTCATCGGCAGCGAAAGCTCCAACGTGACCACGTTCCCGGTGGTGATCGACGTGACGGGCGATCCGACCGGACTCTACGCAGGGTCGACCGCTGACGTCAGCATCATCGTGAAGCAGCTCAACGACGTCACCGAAGTCCCGACACAGGCCATCTCGTACAACACCAACGGCCAGGCGACCGTCACACAGGTCGTCAACGGCTCCCACGTGGTGAAGACGGTCACCGTGGGCGCGGCGGCCAGCGGTGAGACCCAGATCACCAGCGGCGTCAAGGTCGGCGACAAGATCCTCGAGCGGACGGTCTCGTTCAGGGGTGGCGCCGGCGGTACGACCGGTGGCGGCCTCTTCGGCGGCGGGGGCGCAGCGCGGGGCCGCTTCGGCGGCGGCGGCTTCACGGGCGGTGGCGGCGGCTTCACGGGCGGCGGCGGCTTCACGGGCGGTGGCGGCTTCACGGGCGGCGGCGGGTTGGGCGGGAGCGGCTGATGAGCGCGGCCGCGACCACCACTCCCCCGGTGGGGACGTCGGAGAGCGCGGTGATCGAGCTGGAACGGGTGACGAAGGTCTACCGGACCGGATCCATCGCCGTCGCTGCGCTCCGCGGAGTGAGCCTCACCATCTCCCCGGGCGAATATGTCGCCATCATCGGCCCTTCGGGCTCGGGCAAGTCGACCCTGATGCACATCCTCGGCTGTCTCGATACGCCCAGTTCGGGCCAGTACCGCCTCGCCGGCGAGAGCGTCAGCGGCATGAGCGAAGCCGCGCTGGCCGAGGTACGCAACCGGCGCATCGGTTTCGTCTTCCAGCAGTTCAACCTGCTCGCCTCCATGTCGGCATGGCAGAACGTCGAGCTGCCCTTGGTCTACGCGGGCGTGACCCGGAGCGAACGCAAGGAGCGGGCGATGGACGCGCTCGCCAGGGTGGGCCTGGCCAGTCGGGTGCTGCATCGCCCCGGAGAGCTCTCCGGAGGGCAGCAGCAGCGGGTCGCCGTGGCGCGCGCCCTCGTGACCGAGCCCGACCTGATCCTGGCCGACGAGCCCACCGGCAACCTTGACTCCGTGTCCGCGGCGGACGTTCTGCGACTCATGGACGAACTGCACGACGTCCGGCCGTACCCTCGTCCTGATCACCCACGACGCCGAGGTGGCCTCCGCGTCGGGTCGCGTCCTGGGCATCCGGGACGGGCTCCTCACTGAGAACGATGTGCGGTACGTGGAGAGCATCCGGTGAGCTGGATCGAGACGTTCCGCACCGGTGTCAACGGCGTGCGGAGCCACCGCCTCCGTTCGGCGCTGACCGTGTTGGGCATCCTCATCGGGATCGCCGCGGTCATCCTGACTGTCGGGCTGGGCGAGGGGGCGCAGGGACAGGTGACCTCTGAGATCACGGCCCTCGGGTCGAATGTGCTCACCATCACACCCGGGAGCTCGACCTCGACCACGGGCATCCGGCAGGCGCTGGGCGCGCGTCGACGCTGACCATGTCGGACGTCGACGCACTCGAGAGCCACGTGGACGCGCCTGACGTGAAGGCCGTCGCCCCCATCACCTCATCCTCCGAGGAGCTGGTCGCCGGATCGAGCACGTGGACGACCACGGTGCAGGGGTCGACCTCGACCTGGCTCACCGTGCGCGGACGCGCCCTGGCCCAGGGTCGTTTCATCGACGACCAGGACGTCAACGACCACACGGCGGTCGCGGTGTTGGGCGCGACCACGGCATCCGAGCTCTTCAAGGGCGTCGATCCCGTCGGCCAGACGATCGACGTGGGCGACGGCGGTGTCCCGCTGACGGTCGTCGGGGTCCTGACCTCCACCGGATCGTCCTCGTCGTCGAGCTCGACCTCCGACCCCGACGACCTCGTTGTGATCCCGATCTCGACCGGCGCCGAGCGGATCTTCGGCGGGACGACCCGCAACTCCGTCAGCTCCATCGCCGTGCAGGCCCGCTCCTCAGGCGACCTCACCGCGGCCTACCAGGAGGCTGACCACCTGCTCCTCCAACTCCACGGCATCACCACGCCGACCGACGCCGACTTCACGATCACCTCGGAGCAGTCACTCATCTCGACCGCGACCTCCGTCGACCGGACGCTGACCATCCTTCTCGGTGGCGTCGCCGGTATCTCACTGCTGGTCGGTGGCATCGGGGTCATGAACATCATGTTGGTCTCGGTGACCGAGCGCATCCGCGAGATCGGGCTCCGCAAGGCCCTCGGCGCCACGCCCAGCGTCATCAGACGTCAGTTCCTCGTCGAGGCTTCCGTCCTCGGCCTCATCGGCGGCGCACTCGGAGCGCTGCTCGGGATCATCGGCGCGACGTTCCTCCCTGGCGTGGTGGGCGACCCCATCACGATCAGCCCGACCGCCATGGTCGGCGCGCTGGTTGTCGCTCTGGCCATCGGCATCGCCTTCGGCGTCTACCCGGCCAGCCGGGCCGCCCACCTCGCACCCATCGACGCACTACGAACCGAATAGAAGAAAGCAGAGGAATGTTCGACATGGAGACACCAACCAGCCGAAGCACTCATCGCGGGCGCTGGACCCATTTCGCCGCTGGCACAGTTGCGCTCGTGACGGCAACGACGCTCGCGTCGGCCGCCGGGGCGGCGACGGCCCCCGCCAACGCGCCCATCGGCGCCACCGGGAGCGTTGCCGCGCTGTCCGGTTCGACCATGGAGGTGCAGAACCCCAGCAGCGGCCAGACCACGGTGAATTGGACGTCGACGACGTCCTTCTC
Organism: uncultured Acidimicrobiaceae bacterium; assembly: GCA_963737805.1. Classification (GTDB taxonomy): domain Bacteria; phylum Actinomycetota; class Acidimicrobiia; order Acidimicrobiales; family RAAP-2; genus Bog-473. Next base: position 474,947 of record CAVTUE010000013.1, on the reverse strand, counting down.
CAAGTCGGTCACCGAGGCCGTGAACTCGTTGACCGCGGGTAGCTGTGTCACCGTCACGGGAACACCTTCGAAGTCCTCGAAGACCACCATCGCGGCCCGGAGCATCTCGGTGCTCGCCGCCTCCACGACGGGGTCGTGCACGGGGCAATTCCGACCCGGCGGCGGGACGGGCGGCGCCAACGGTCCCGGCGGCGGTGGCTTCCGCTTCGGTGGACGCGGTGGCGGCACCACCGGTGGCACGCGCCCGACCTTCAATTCGGGGTCGGGCCGACGCTTCCCCAACCTCGGTTCGATTGCCATCGCGACCGGCAAGGTGACGGCCCTGAGCGGATCAACGCTCTCAGTCTCCGGGTACGACCTCTCACCCGGAAGTTTCGCCCGGCCCACCAAATCCACCCCGTCGAAGACGAAGAAGCCGACCACGCCCAAGACGGAGAACCTCAAGATCACGACCACCGGTGCCACCACGGTCGCAACGACCCAGAGTGCCGCGGCGACCGACTTGGCCGTCGGTGATTGCGTGAGTGCGTTTGGTCCGGCCGCCACGACGGGCGCGGTGACGGCCACGACCGTCCGCATCACCTCGACCGGTGGCCAGACGTGCACCGGTGGCTTCGGTGCGGGCGGGGGCGGGTTCTTCCGCGGCGGTGGCGGAGGTACCGGCGGTGGCAGTGCCTAGCTCGACGCTGAGCGGATGGGGTCGTTCGGGCCACCGGCGCGCCCTGGTTGCCGGAGGGTTGGTCCTCGTCATCGTGCTGGGCGGCGGCGCCGCCGCCTGGGCCGCCTCCAGCGGTGGCAACTCGGGCTACCGCACAGCCTCGGTGACACGCACGAACATCGGGCAGAGCCTGACGGTCGTCGGAACCGTCGAACCCGTGAACGACGCCTCGGCCTCGTTCCAGGTGGCGGGCAAGGTGGCCACCGTGTCGGCCACCGTCGGGCAGCAGGTCACAGCCGGAGAGTCGCTCGGCACCCTCGATCCGACGGCGCTGAGCGAGTCCGTCTCCTCTGCGCAGTCGACGCTGAACGCCGACGAGGCGAAACTGGCCGAGGACGAGAGCAGTCAGGTGTCCACGACCGCCCAGACCCTGTCGGACGCCCCGTCCACGACGTCCACGACTGCGCCGGCCACCCACGGGGGCTCGACGAGCAGCATCACCCAGGACCAGAACACCCTCACCAAGGACGAGGCCCAGACGGCGGTGGACCAGCATCAAGAGGCCGCCGATCTGGCGCAGGCGCAGAAGACGTGCGCGACGTCGGGCACCGCAACCACCACCTCCACGACGACGACGACCACGACCGACCTCACCGGTTGCGAGGCCGCCCTCGCCCTCGTCTCCAAGGATCAGCAACTGGTGTCCACCGACCAGGCGACGGTGGCCAAGGACGAGGCGGCGCTCTCGCAGGCCTTGAGCCAGTCGTCCTCGAGCGGCTCCGCTGGCTCGGGCACCGGCAACGGCAACGCGGGGGAACTGCGAGCTCCGGCTCCCCCAGCGGAGCCTCCCGGGCCGTCTCGTCCACACCGAGCAGTGCCACGAGCGACTCGGGCACGGAAACCAGGAGCGGCGCGGGAGCGACAGGATCATCGACATCGTCGGACACTCCGCAGCAGATCGCCTCCGACCAGGCCGACATCGATACGGCGCAGGCCCAACTCACCGAAGCAGAGCAGTCATTGGTCGAGGCCGATCTCACCAGCCCCATCAACGGGACGATCGTCTCCGTGGGCATCGCCGCCGGTGACACGGTGAGCGCCGACTCCAGCACCGAGGTCATCGTGATCATCGGCACCGACTCCTTCGAGGTGACGAGCACCCTTTCGAGCTCCCAGGTGCCCTCGGTCAAGGTGGGTGACTCGGCTGGCGTCCAGGTCGACGGCGTCGACGGCACCATCAACGGCACCGTGTCCCAGGTCGGTCCGGTCCAGTCGGGCGACTCGGGCTTCACGTACCCGGTCGTGGTCGTCCTCCCGACGTCGGCCACGGGGCTGTTCACCGGCTCGACCGCCAACGTGGTCATCTCCACCGGCGCGGTCGCCCACGTGGTGGCCGTCCCCACCTCGGCCGTGCAGTCGCTGGGCACGCGTTCGTACGTCGAGACCCTGTCGAACGGGACGCTGGCCCGCAAGATCATCAAGGTCGGCATGGTCGGTGACGTCTACACCCAGGTCCTGTCGGGCTTGACGCCCGGTGAGAGCGTTGTGCTGGCGAACTACGCCGCTCCGGTTCCCTCCTCCAATACCGCCACGTTGGGCGGCTTCGGCGGCCTGGGCGGGGGCGGAGCCGGCGGTTTCGGCGGCGGCGGCGCCTTCCGCGAGCGCGTGCTCGGCGGTGCGGGCGGCGCGGGCGGCGCGGGCGGCGGATTCGGGAACGTCGGCATCGGGGGCTGAGCCGGGCGGGCCGGAGGACAGTCCCGAGCAGTACGGTGGCGAGGTGACACCGATCCGTCTGGACCAGGTGAATCTCGTCGTGCGCGACGTCGAGGGGAGCCGCGCCTTCTACGCCCGCCTCGGCCTGGATTTCGGCGACGAGCGCGACCCGGTCTGGTCGGCACACCACGTCTCCGCCCGCCAGGGGGAGGGCACGCCTCTCGACGTCGACCTGGACAGCAGGACCTTCGCAAGGCAGTGGAACGAGGGCTGGGCCGGTGGGATCGGGGCCGTGCTCGGCTTCAAGGTCGATACCCGCGCCGAGGTCGATGCGCTCGTCGCCGCCCTGGCCGCCGAGGGCGTCCCCGTCCAGCAGGACCCCTATGACGCCTTCTGGGGCGCCCGCTACGCCATCGTCAGCGACCCTGACGGCAACGCGGTCGGCATCATGAGCCCGGTCGACGCGGCCTGCCGCCGCCCGGCACCCACGCCTTCGTGAGCTCCCCTCCCCCCGACGACGAGGCGATCGACGTGGTGGTCGAGATCCCCACCGGCAGCCGCAACAAGTACGAGTACGACCATGAGAGGCACGTGATCCGGTTGGACCGCCGCCTCTTCACCGCCACCACCTATCCGGCGGACTACGGCTTCGTCCCCGACACCTTGGCCGGCGACGGGGACCCGCTCGACGCACTGGTGCTGGTGGCCGACCCCACCTTCCCGGGCTGCCTGTTGCGGGTGCGGATCCTGGGCGTGTTCTCCATGCACGACGAGAAGGGGGTGGACGCGAAGCTCATCTGCGTCCTCGAGCACGACCCCCAGTGGGACGGTGCGCACGACATCGGCGACGTGCCCGAGCATCTGCGCAACGAGATCGCCCATTTCTTCAGCATCTACAAGGACCTCGAGCCCGAGAAATCGACCGAGGTGCAGGGGTTCGGGGACCGAGCGGCCGCGCTGGCCGAGCTCGAGTCGTGCCGGATCGCCTACCGTGCGACCGACAGGTAACGAGGAGGGAGGGGACGACCATGCCGTTTCCACGTGACGAGGTGCAGGCCACGGTGGACCGCTATCACGAGCTGCGCCGGCGTATCGACGACGGGCTGGAGCCCGATGCCTTCGGCGTGCTGGCCGACTTCTACACCGAGGACGCGGTCTACATCGACGGCGCCTGGGGGCGCATCGAGGGCCGCGACGCCATCGCCCACTGGTTGGTGGATTCCATGTTGGGCATGGAGGACTGGAAGTTCCCCATTGAGTTCACCGCGATCGAAGGGAACGACGTCGTGGTGAAGTGGACCCAGATCATGCCGAGGACGCGGCCGGACGGGACGGCGTACCGGCAGTCCGGCTACTCCCGCCTGATCTATGCCGGCGACGGCAGGTTCTCCTACGAGGAGGACACCTACAACATGGCCCACGTGCTCGAGGACATCGAGGCCAGCGGCTGGACCCCGAACGGCTCCATGAACGTCCCGCCCGCCCATCCGGACCGGAACTTCGACATCCCGGCGGGAACTGCGGGCTGACTTCTAGGGGGTTCCTCCGGAGTTCCCGAACCCGGGGAATCCTCCCCCGCCGAACGGGCTGGTCGTCCCGCCGCCGCCCGATTGCTGTTGTTGGGCTTCCGCCTGGCTGCCGAGGGTCGCTGTGGTGGTCCGTTTGCTGTCTCCCACGTAGTACGTGATGGACACGGACTGCCCGGCCTTGGAGTTCTGGATGACCTTCTGCAGATCGTCGGACGACGTGATGTTCGTGCCGTCGATATTGACGATCACGTCACCTTGCACCAGGCCTGCCTTGTCCGCGGGCGATCCCGAGACCACGCTGAGGATCACCGCGCCGGACGTGGGGGTGAACCCGTACTGCTGGCGCAGCGCAGGCGTCAGCGTGGTGATGTCGACGCCGAGGTAGCCGCCGCCGTTGCCCGACTGTCCGCCCTTCTCGAGCTCGGCGATGAGCGATTCCACCGAGGCGGCCGGGATGGCGAAGCCGATGTTCTGGGAGGAGGTCCCGTCGCTCGATGTCCCGGCGACAGCGGTGTTCATCCCTATGACCTGGCCCGATGTGTCGATCAGCGGCCCCCCGGAGTTGCCGGGGTTGATGGCGGCGTCGGTCTGGATCATGTTCTGGAGCGTCTCGGTCTGGGTGCCCTCTCCCCCGGCCGTGACCGAGCGCCCGAGCGCCGAGACGATGCCCTGGGTGACCGTCGGCGTGCCGGCGGCGAGCCCCAGCGCATTGCCGATGGCCACGACGGCGTCCCCGACGACGGCCTTGCCGGAATTCCCGAAGGTCACGGTGGGAAGGTTCGACGCGTTGTTGATCTTGAGCAGCGCCAGATCCTTCGACTGGTCGTAGCCCACGAGCGTGGTGGGGAGCGCCTTGGTCTGACCGTACTCGGTGACCGTGATGGTCCCCGTGTTACCCCCCTGGCTGTAGAGCTCAATGACGTGGTTGTTCGTGAGGATCTCCCCGCTGGAAGTGATGATCATGCCGGTCCCCTGGTCCTCGGCGCCGTTCGACTTGACGTCGATGGAGACGACGGCCGGGATCACCTTGCTGACGAGTTGCGGGATGGTGACGTTTCCGCTGAGGACGGCTGCTCCGGGCGCCGCGCTGGATTCGTGGATGGTGATGTTCGAGCCATTGTCGTTGTTGTTGTTCGCCAGGGCGGTGACGCCCGCCCCGATGGCCCCGCCGACGAGGGCGGCCACGAGAGCCACCGGGAGCCAGGCGCGCAGCCTGCCGGGCGAGCGCCGACCGGAGCTCGAGGGTGACGGGGCGCCGCCGGGATAGGTCGCGTCGGCGGACGATGGGTAGGAGAAGGGGATCGGGGTGGGGGCCCCGCTCTCGTATCCCGCCGGTGGCGTCCATGCCCCCGGTGGCGGCGGTGGGTAGGGCGATGGCGCGCTCGGCGGCGGATACGTGGGTGAAGCAGCCGCCGGGGCGTCGGAGGCCTCCTCGGCCTCCGCGGGTGGGGTCGTCGGTGCCTCGGGCGGCGGTGGCGGCGTGCCCTCCAGGCTTCCTTGTAGGGGCTGTGCCGGGGTCATGGCGTCGTCCGGGGTCGTCGGTGCCTCGGGCGGCGGTACGGCGCCTGGTTCGGGTGTGCCGGCAGCGGGACTCGGGCCCCGGCTGCTCGGTGTCCTCACTCATGTGGATCCTCCTGATGGGAACATGGCTCGTGCGCACCGCTGCACGGTGGGTAAGTGGCCCGTCCCGGCGTCTCCCGCAGTCCAGCGGACGTCCGGAGCCATGTTAAGGGATGTCGATCGCGGCCCGGCATCGGGCGGGGGCGCCAGGCGAGGTAGCGTGTCCGCCGCATGTCACGCCGGATCGACATCGAATTGACGAGCCAGACGGGCGACGGGTCGTGGACCTGGCGCGCCGTCGGAGCGCGCCAGCCCAAGGGCACGGTCGACGCCGCGCTCGTGCCGCCCGGTGAGGTCGTCGGCGCCGTGCTGCGGGCCGACGTCGAGACCGGGCTCGAGGGCATCGAGATCCTGTCGCTGACGGCGGCCAAGCCGGTCCGCTCCCCGGAGAAGACCGAAGGCCGGATCGAGGTCAAGGGCACTCCGAGGCGTGCGCCCGATGTCTCGGTCATCCTGGCTCCGGGCTCGGACAAGCGGCGGCGCGATCGCGATCGTGACGGCGATGGTGAGCGTCGCGACCGGCGCCCCGGCGGTCGCCGCCCCGACGGCGAGGGACGACGCGACGAGCGCGGCGACGAGCGACCGGCGCGCGGAGGCAGTGGACCTCGTCGACCCGGTGGTCGACGACCCGGTGATGGCGACGGTCGTCCTGCTCGCGGGGAGCGGCCGGTCGCGCCGACGTCCACCGTCCACCGCAACTCCATGCTCGCGGCCCTGCGGCCCGAACAGATCCCCGTGGCCGAGCAGCTGCTCCGCGGCGGGCTGCAGGCGGTCCGGCAAGCCATAGACACGCAGAACACCTCGAACAAGGCCGCCGGGAAGCCTCCGGTCGCGGTCGACGCGCTCCTGGCCATGGCCGATGAGCTGGTGCCGGTGGTACGCCTGGCGGACTGGAAGGATCGCGCCTCGGTGGCGCAGGCGACAGGCAAGGACTATCGGCTGCGGGAGCTCCGGGCGGTCGTGGCGGCCTCGCGCACCGTGAACCTCGACGAGGAGGGGCGCACCCTGGCCAAGGCGCTCCAGGAGTCACTCGACCAACGGACGACGGCGCTGCGCGAGGAGTGGCTGGCCCGCATCACGAACGCGCTGAACGACGGGCGGGTGCAACAGGCCGTCGAGGCCTCCATCCGCCCGCCCGAGCCCGGCACCCGATGCCCGGCCGAACTGGCGGTCAGGCTGGCCGCCGCTGCCGGGGAAGCCATGACGGCCGACCTGGCACCGGAGGACTGGATGCGCCTCCTCGACGCGGTGGTGGCGTCCCCGGTGCGTCGGACTGTCAAGCCGGCGGGCATTCCCGACGACGAAGTGGCCAAGCAGGCGGCCCGCAACGCGGCCGGTGCGGTTCCTGCGCTGGCCAAGCTGCTCGGGCTCCGCATCCCGCCGCCACCGCCCCGCAGGGTGAACACAGAGCGGCGGTTCAGTCCAACCGGCGGTTGAGGGTCAGCAGGCGGGCGGAGAATCCGGCGGCCTCCAGTCGTTGCTTGGTCGTACGGTCCCCCGGCAGCGCCGGCGCGTCCACCCCGGCGCAGCCCCTCTCGGTACACCAGTCGACTGCGGCCTCCATGAGGGCCGTGCCCACGCCCACGCCCCGGGCACCTGCCTCCACGTAGCAGCACTCGATCACGCCGTTCGTGAGCCCCCTGGGGCCGTCGCCGGCCGTCACGGCGAGGAGGCCGACGACCGCGCCCTCGTACTCCCCCACCACCAGGTGGGCCCCATCGTCGGACCGGGTCCAACGACCCAGGAGGCTCACCGTGGTGGCGTCACCGACCAGGGCGGCGCCCCCCCGCATGGATTCGGCGGCCATCAAGGCCTGCGAGAGGAGCCGCGTGCAGGCCTGCCGGTCCTCGGCACGGGCGGGTCGGGCCAGCTCCATGCCTCAGGAGTCGGTCAGCCCGTGCAGCTGTTCGTCGAGAACCTGGCCGGCCCGGTTCAGGATCGTGCGCCGGTTGCGCGTGGAAGCCTCGTAGCGCTGGACGGCCCGCAGCTCATCGGGGCCCAGGCTCTCGAGTCGGCGGACCACCTGTGACGCACTGAGCGTGTCGTAGTCCGCCAACGCACGTCCGACGATCGCTGCCGCCGTTGGGTCGGGAGCCGGACGTCCTGCGCCGGGTGGCGGCGCAGGCTCTTGCACCGGGCCGGCGCCTCCATCGGGCGCTTCCGGCGGCGATCCGCTGCCCAGGAGGCCACTCAGGCGCTGCGACAGGTCGCGCTGCTTCTTGTTGACGACGAAGCGCCCCACGACGAGCGCATTGCCGAGTTGCAGCTCGACGCGGCGCCGACTCTCGGCGATCAGCTCGGGGAGCTCCTCGACTACGGACACCGCGACGCCGACGGGAGCGGCCACGCACAGATCGATGGTCCGTCGGAGCTGGCTCTTGGCAGCCTCTCGTCCATCGGGGTCGGATTCCTCAGACACAATCCCGGCAGAGCATCTTCTTCTTGTCCGCGAGCTGGCTCGGATGCTTGACCAGGAAGCACGAACGGCACACGAACTCGTCGGGCTGCTTCGGCAGCACGCGTTCGTTGCCCTCCGTCTTGTCCTCCTGGTCCGTGGCCTCCTCGTCCTCGGGCTCGTCCTCGACGACAAGGCGCTCCTTGAGGATCACATCGAGGCTGGCTTCGACGTCCTCGTCGTCAGGCTCCTCCTCTTCTTCCTCCTCGTCGCCCTCGCCGGACTTCTCGACGACCGCCGCCGGCGACGGGGTCAGGACAAGGATCTCGTCGACCTCGTCGACCTCCGCGTCGTCCTCTTCGTCGATGACGACGATGTCGTCGTCGTCGTCTCGAGCGCGACGGGTTCGAGGTCTTCGATCTCCCCCGCGTCGTCGATGTCGACGTCGAGATCGTCCTCGACGACATCCGCGTCGTCTGCTTCGGGGGCCTCCGACACCACTTCTTCGGCCTTGGCCTTCTTCTTCGTCGCCATTGTGGCGCGGAGCATAGACGCTTCGAGAGACCGTTCAATCGCTGTGAACGAGATCCCCGCTCAGTCTCGGAGGGCTGGGAAATCGCCCGGAAGGGGCGGGAGGGCCCTGGGGTCTTTGGCGCCATGTTGCTCGCCTGGATGGCCCAGGCCAAGCAACACGTTCTCTACTCGACCCGCAGGGCCAACCACCGCCTCTCACAGCACATCCCCCCTGCTGTCAGCGCTCGCGCATTCCGCAGGTCCTTAGGAGCGTCGGGGACTGCGCCGTACATTAGGCAAATCTGGGGTGGGGTCGTCAAGGAGTTCTCGGGTGCTCCCACCAGGGAGAACGAAGGTTGTTCCTGGTCAATGCGTTGCAGATTTTTCCGACCGGCGGCGTTCGGCCCGGCGCTCGGATTCGAGGCGCTCGAGGTCGGTCGCCCCGTGGTCGGCGAAGGTCATCGCCTCGGCCAGTGCCCGGTGCCCGGCGACCTCCGCCATGGCGCGGTGCATCTGTTGGGCCACCCTCCGGTACGCGGGATGGCCCTGTGCGCCTGAGCGGAGTTCGATGAGGTGCATGGCCTCACGCGCGTTGAACTGCATGACGTAGCGGATGCGGTGGGCCAGCGCGACGACGTACGAAGCCTGCTCGGGGAAGTCGGGAACCAATGAGCGGTAGAGCTCCTCGGCTCGATCGATCGCCTCGTCGTAGTGTTCGGCCAGGCCGGCGTCGGCGACGAGTTCCGGCATGTCGTACCCGAGCGAGATGCCGAGACGTTGCCACTCCATCGAGAGCATCCGATGGCGTTGCAGGTCGCGGAATGCGCCGTAGTCGGTGACGAGTTCGAACCGGTAGTCCGTGCGCTCGAAGGCGCGTCCGGGACGATGACGTCGATTGCGCCGATCGCCGACGTACGCCTCGAGCAAGGCCACGCGGTCCTCGTGACCGAGGAGCCGCACCCGGCGGGCGGCCTCGCGCTCGCTGCAGCCGAGGTGGGAGAAACAGGCTGCAACCAGGACCTTCTCTTCCCCGTCGGGGTCGAAGTCGAGCAGCGTGACTTCCGGCGCACTGTCGCCGCGCGAGGGCGGGTCGAGCGCTCCCAGCTCCGGCCACAGACGGGACACCAGACGAGACGTGCGGTCCCGTGTCGACGCCAGGTACTCGGACCACTCGCCACCGCGTTCGGGGATGTCGACGCGCTGGAGGAAGGACGGGATCACCTTGCGCAACTCGAACAGCATCATCTCGGCGTAGTGGCGCGCCTCGGGGAGCGGGTGCGCGCGCATTCGCAGGAGCAACTGCTCGTAGGACTGGCCGGTGCCGTAGATCCCGATGTTCGACAGTGACGCCGCCGGCAGAAGGCCGCGCAGCGCGTCGAGCGACTTGGCGCGGGTGGCCTGGCGGTAGACGAAGTCGCTGTCGCCGGCCTGCTGGGGAAAGCGCTCGGCCACCCAGGCCTGCAGGCGCGGCAGGAGTGCGCCATAGGTGTCGAACACCCGGTCCATCTCTCCGACGAAGCGGGCCCCGTGGGCCGAGTCGAGGATCTCGGGCGGTCGGAAGTAGCGGTACTGCCCGTTCTCGAGCCGCTGGTTGTACGCGATGTAGCGGGTCGACTGCTCGAGGTACGCCATGAGACGTCCCCACTCGAGCACCTTGGACAGCACGTTCGAGGCCTGCTCGCAGGCGAGGTGGACACCCCCCAGCTGCGCGACCGAATCGTCGCCGTACTCGACGAAGACCTTCTCGTAGAGCTGCTCCGCACGAGCCAGTCCGACGGTCGCGTCGACGGTGGCATCCCCCGAGATGTCGAGCTCCCCGACGAACTCGTCGAGGAAGAGCCGCCGCAGGCTCTTGGGCGAGCGGGAGTACCGGGCGAAGAGCGCTCCCTTGACGACTTCCGGCAGGTTGACCAGGGCAAATACCGGCTGATCCAGGTTCGTGACGTAGCGCCGGAGCACGGCTTCCTCGTCGGCCGTGAACCGCTCTTCGGAGTACGGGATCATGCCCGGGTAACCATAGAACGAGGGTGACGCGACGGTGGCGGATGGCCTCAGATGCCCGGCAAGCCTCCGGCGACGACGCCCCTGAGCACGAGATTGACGGCCTCGCGGGCGGCCGAGGCAACCTCGGTATCCACAGCAGTGTGCGAGACCTGCTGGGCCAGATCGGCGACGGACTTCATGGTGCGGACGAAGTCACCGGGCGCCAGCTCGCCGACGTCGCGGGCGGCCACGCCCAGAGCGGTCGAGAAGGAGGCTCCCCGCGCCCAGGACGCCACCGCGGTGGCCAGTCCGGGGGCCGGTTGGCGGGTGCGGGGGACCCGATGCGCCTCCTCGATGTCGCGGATGCGCTCCGCCAGGACGGTGAGGGCGTCGCAGCGCGCGGCGAGCTCGGACCGGCGCTTGTCGCCGAGCCGGTCCTGCAGCGGTCTGCGCCGTGTATCCCGCCGAGGCCCGTGTTGGCCCGGGACGCGTCGGGCCCGCCGCGGCTCGAAGACGACGGCCGAGAGGACGCCGGCCAACACGGCCGGCTCGGCCCCGGCCGAGCACGTCGGCACCGAGCGCCTCGGCGATCAGGAGATCGGCCTCGTGGTAGATACGGGACAGCCGGCGCCCCGCAGGCGTCAGGGCCCAGCCGTCCAGGTACCCCATCCCCTCCAGGACGGCGACGCGGTGGCTCAGCTGCTGGCAGCAGGAGGTCCGGCCTCCGGGCCTGCCACTGGGCGAAGGAGCGCTGCAGCACGGCCGTGGCCGTCTCGCGGTCGAAGCGGGCGACGAGGTTGACGGCCAGGTTGTAGGTGGGGCGGAAGGCTGAGCGCAGATCCGGGCGGTGGCGCCGAGGCCACCCGTGCGGCCTCGGCGAAGGTGATCTCGCTCGACCAGGCGACGACGGCATGACCCTCCTCGTCCAGCCCCCGTCGTCCGGCCCGGCCCGTGAGCTGCAGGTACTCCCCGGACGTCAGGGTCGCCCGGCCGGCCCCGCCGTACTTGGTGAAGCGCTCGATGACCACCGAGCGGGCCGGCATGTTGATCCCGAGCGAGAGCGTCTCGGTGGCGAAGACCACCTTGAGCAACCCGGCGGCAAAGCACTCCTCGACGGTCTCGCGGAAGAGCGGGACCATCCCGGCGTGGTGTGCCGCCACCCCCCGCTCGAGGCCCTCCAGCCACTCGTCGAAGCCGAGCACGCGGAGATCGTCGTCACCGAGGGGTTCCACGCGGCGTTCGGCCACCTGGCGGATGGCGGCGCGCTCGGCGGCGTCGGTCAGGCGGACACCGTCGCGCACGACCTGGTGCACCGCGTCGTCGCAGGCGGCACGGCTGAAGATGAAGACGATGGCCGGCAGCATGTCGCGCTCGGCCGAGTTCCTCGACCATCTCGGTGCGCCGTGGGGCGCGGTACGGCAGGCGCGGACCTCTCCCCCGCTGCCACGGCGCCGCCCTTCCCTGCAGCGCCCGCCGTACCGCTTGGTCGATGCGGAGCCCCTCGCCACCGGGCTTCCCGTCGTCGTGCAGGAGCGGGCACAGCATCGTCTCGTCGTCCTCCCTGCGGTGGACGGCGAAGTGGTGGCGGAGGACGATGGGGCGCTGCCGCTCGACGATCACCGCCGTGTGCCCACGCACAGTCCGCAGCCAGCGCGCCGAGTTCGTCGGCGTTGTTCACGGTGGCGGAGAGGCACACGAAGCGCACTTCGGCCGGGCAGAGGACGAGGACCTCCTCCCAGACCCCGCCGCGATAGGGATCCTGAATGAAGTGGACCTCGTCGAGCACGACCGTGTGCAGGCCCTCGAGGAGATCGGAGCCGGCCAACAGCATGTTGCGCAGCACCTCGGTGGTCATCACGACGACCGGCGCCCTGGGGCGGAGCGTGGTGTCCCCGGTCAGCAGCCCGACGTGCGCCTCCCCGTAGGACGCCACGAGCTCCGCGTACTTCTGGTTCGACAGGGCCTTGAGCGGCGTGGTGTAGAAGGCCTTGCCCTGCGCCGCCAGGGCCCGGTGGACGGCGTAGGCCGCCACCAGCGTCTTGCCCGACCCGGTCGGCGCGGATACCAGGACCGAGTGTCCCGAGTCGAGGGCGTGGAAGGCCTCGTGCTGGAAGTCGTCCAGGGCGAACGGCAGGTCGGCCTCGAACTCCGCCGCCCCGGCCGTGGCCTGGACCGGCCACGGGGACGCGGTCAACGCCCGAGCAGCTTCCCGATACCGATGGAGAGGAAGTAGAAGGCGATCAGCGGGACGGCCAGGGCGAACATGGAGAAGGGATCTGAGCTCGGGGTGAAGACGGCGGCGATCACCACGATGATGATGACTGCCCAGCGCCACGCGTGGAGCAGACGGGCGGGCGTCACGACGCGTGCGAGCTCGAGGGACACGAGGACGACCGGGAACTCGAAGGTCAATCCGAAGATCGTCATCATCAGGAGGATCAAGCCGAGGTACGGGATGGGGTCGTAGATCGCCTGCAGGTTGGGGCCACCCACGGACTTCAACCAACCCAGCGCATGTGGCAGCGTGATGTAGGCCGTGGCCGCCCCGAGGAGGAAGAGGACGAAGGCGCTGGTGACGAAAGGAACGGCGTAGCGGCGCTCGGCCGCCTTGAGACCGGGCGTGACGAAGCGCCAGATCTGAAAGAGGATGATCGGGGACGCGAGGACAAGGCCACCGAAGAGCGCGATCTTGACCCGGAGAGACAGGCCGTCGAGCGGCGAGGTCACGAACAGGTTGCAGGTACCGTTCGAGGCGATAAGGAGTGACGAGGTCCCGTTGCTGGTGTGGTGATTGGTCGATGCGTCCACGCTGCAGAGCGGGTGCAGCAGGAAGTTCAGAATCGGCTCGTAGGCGAAGACGGCAATGGTGGCGGCGACCACGAACGCGAGCACGCAGATGATCACGCGCCGCCGGAGCTCACCGAGGTGCTCCCCCAGCGTCATGTTGTCCGGGGATGGGCGGTTCTTCCTCTTTGTGGTGAACGGAAGCGTGACCACCGTCGTGCCGTTCAGTTCAGCGTCGGGTCGCCGGGCACGACGATGCCGGACGGCTGGGGGTTCCGGACCGGGAGGTCGGCGCGGATCGGCTCGGCCTGTGGCTCCGCCCCGACGTCAGGTTCGGCTGCCGCGGGGTCGGGGTCGATCACGGAAGCGTCGGCGCCGTTCGTGCCGTTGACGTCCTCGGGTGCCGGCGGCTGGAACGACCCGTCGGGCTCCTCGTCGGAGGACATGTTCGAGAGGTGATTGAGCAGCGCCGACGGCGAGCGCGCCAGTCGGGCGATCTCCGAGGTCGCCGGCAGGTCGGGCATGGTGTTGCGCACCTCGGACTCCATCCGGTGCCGGAATTCGTTGAAGGAGCGCCACGCGCCACCGACCTGTCGGGCGACCTGGGGGAGGCGATCAGGTCCCAGGAGGATGATGGCGACCACGGCGATCACGAGCAGCTTGCCTGGGTCGAGGTTGAACATGTGCCTTCACTCTACGGTGCCGCTACAAGGACTGGATGAGCCGCTCGACCCGTTCGTCGTGGGACTTGAAGGGGTCTTTCAGGAGCACAGTACGTTGGGCCTGGTCGTTCAGCTTGAGGTGGACCCAGTCGACCGTGAAGTCGCGCCGGCGCTCCTTGGCGCGCTTCACGAACGCGCCACGGAGCCTCGCCCGCGTCGTCTCCGGCGGCTTGGTCATGGCCTCGGTGATGGCGTCGTCTGTACACGTCCGTTCCATTTCGTCACGCTGCTGTAACTTGTAGAACAGCCCGCGGCTGCGGTCCACGTCGTGGTACATCAGGTCGATCATCGCCACCTTAGGGTGCGAGAGGGAGAGATCGTGGCGAGACCGCATCTCCTCCACGAGACGGTGTTTGGCGACCCAATCGCATTCGCGCCACAAGGAGGTCGGATCGGCCTCGAGGCTCTTCAGGCAGTGCTCCCACATGTCGAGAGCCCGGTCCTCCTCGGGTGAGAGACCGCGCCGGTCGCGGAACTTCAACGCACGTTCCAGGTATTCGGTCTGGATGTCCAGCGCTCGCATCTCACGGCCGTTGGCCAGCCGCACGCGGCGCTGGCAGGTGATGTCGTGACTGATCTCCCGGATGGCCCGGATGGGGTTCTCGAGGGTCAGGTCGCGCAGGACCGTGGAGGAGTCCTCCAGCATGGCCAGGAGGATGGAGGTGGTGCCGACCTTCAGGAAGGTGGCGTACTCGCTCATGTTGGAGTCGCCCACGATCACGTGGAGGCGTCGGAACCGCTCGGCGTCGGCATGCGGCTCGTCCCTCGTGTTGATGATGGGCCGGCTGCGCGTCGTGGCCGAGGAGACGCCCTCCCAGATGTGCTCGGCGCGCTGGCTCAGGCAGAAGACGGCGCCCCGGGCGGTCTGCAGAACCTTCCCGGCCCCGGCGTAGATCTGGCGCGAGACCAGGAACGGGATGAGCACCTCGGTGTATCGGTTGAACTCGTCGTTTCGTTCGGTCAGATAGTTCTCGTGGCAGCCATAGGAGTTGCCCACGGAGTCGGTGTTGTTCTTGAACAGGTAGACCTCGCCACGGATGCCTTCCTCGCGCAGGCGGGCCTGCGCTCCGGTGACCAGTTGCGCCAGGATCCACTCCCCCGCCTTGTCGTGGACGACGACGTCACTGATGCGGTCGCATTCGGGCGTGGCGTACTCGGGGTGGCTGCCGACGTCGAGGTAGAGACGTGCGCCGTTCTCGAGGAACACGTTCGACGACCGTCCCCACGAGACCACGCGGCGGAACAGGTAGCGCGCCACTTCGTCCGGGCTGAGCCGACGCTGTCCACGCAGGGTGAAGGTCACCCCGTATTCATTCTCGATCCCGAAGATCCGACGCTCCACCCGGCCAACCGTACCGCTGCTTATGCCAGGAGTTGCGCCAGCTCCTCGTCCTCGATCCGCCGGAAGGTTCGTCGGCCGTTCCCCCGGCTCAGGATGGCCACTTCCAGCTCACCGGCCGCCAGGGTCCGCTCCGGGCCGGCCAGCGCCGCGGTGGCCGCGGTCACGGCCGCAGCCAGGTCCCATTCGGCCTGCCAGGCAGCGGCGACGCGCTCGGTGATCGTCTCGGCGTCGCCCCCCAGCACGGCGAAGCGGTCCTCGTCGGTGATCGTGCCCTCGTAGGCGACGTGGTAGAGCTGGTTCTCGCCCTCGCCCAGCTCGGCCACCAGAATCTCGACCTCGAGCGGCTTCATCTCGTGGGTGAAGACATTGCCGAGGTACTGCGCGTACAGGTTGGCCAGTGACCGGGCGTCGACGTCTTCGCGACTGTAGGCGTACCCTTTGGTGTCCGCATGCCGAACACCGGCCACGCGGAGCTGGTCGTACTCGTTGTACTTGCCGACCCCGCCGAACGCGATCCGGTCGTAGATCTCGCTGATCTTGTGGAGGGATCGCGACGGGTTCTCGGCCACGATGGCGATACCGACGTCATAGGTCGTGGCGACGAGCGAGCGGCCGCGGGCGATGCCCTTCTGGGCGTACTCGGCCCGGTCCTTCATGACCTGTTCGGGCGCCACGTAATAGGGCATGCTCATGAGGCACGCTCCGCCTGCTTGCGGGCGATGAGAGCGCCGAAGCGCTCGGCCACGTCGTCCTCGGCCACCTCCCGGTATCCGGTCGCGTCCACGACGGCGATGATCGGGTAGATGCCGCGCACCGGATCGGGACCGCCGGTGGCGGAATCCTCGTCGGCCGCGTCGTACAGCGACTGGATCGCCAGGTCGACGGCCTCGTCCCGGGCCAGGCCCTCCCGCCAGCCGAGCTTGATCGTGTTGCGTGCGTCGCGCCCGCCCGAACCCGTCGCCTGGAAGTCCGTGTCCTCGTAGTGGCCACCCGTGACGTCGTAATTGAAGATGCGGCCCTGGCCTCGTGCGGTGTCGAAGCCGGCGAACAGCGGGACCACGGCGAGCCCCTGCATGGCCAGGGGCAGGTGCTGGCGCACCATCTGGGCCAGCTGGTTGGCTTTGCCCTCCAGCGAGAGGGTGGCGCCCTCGACCTTCTCGTAGTGCTCGAGCTGCACCTGGAAGAGGCGGACCATCTCGATCGCCATGCCGGCCGTCCCCGCGATGGCCACCGCCGAGAAGCGGTCGGCGGGGAAGACCTTTTGCATGGCGTGGTGGGCGATGATGTTGCCTGCCGTGGCCCGCCGGTCACCGGCCATCACCACGCCGTCTGCGTCGCGCAGCGCCACCACGGTGGTGCCGTGGGGCGCCTGGACCGGGGACAACGACGTCGAGCGAGCGCGCCGGGATGTCGGCGGGGCCCGACGTCATGCGCAGCAGGCCGACGAAGTCCGGACCCGGATCACGCTCCGGGGGAAACAGAGGAAGCGCCACCGGGGGCTACTGCCCACCCTTTTGCACGTAGTTGCGGACGAACTCCTCGGCGTTGTCCTCGAGCACCTCGTCGATTTCGTCGAGGAGGTCGTCGAGCTCGGCCTTGATCTTCTCGCCCCGCTCCGAGGTGGCCGGAGCGGCCTCTTCGACCTCGGTATCGGTCTCGGTCGTCCGTGCACCCGAGCCCTTCCTCTTTTGTTCCTGTTCTGCCATTTGTCCGTGTCCCCGTCCTGTGTCCGTGCGTTCTTCGTTTAGGAGTTGAGCCGGTTGAGCAGGTCCGCCGGTCCTGTGCTCTGCGCCAGGAGAGCGCCGGTGTGCTCGGCCGTTCCCTTCAGCGGATCCATCATAGGGACGCGCCGCAACGGGTCTGCCCCGATGTCGAAGACGAGAGAGTCCCAGTTGGCGGTCACCACGGCGTCAGGCCAGCGGGCCAGGCACTTGCCCCGGAACCAGGCCCGGGTGCCCGTGGGGGGCTCGCTGACGGCGTGGGTGACCTGAGAGGGTGTCACCAGTGAGCGCATGTCCAGGCGCCGGAAGACCGACTTGTCCGGCCGCAGGTCGTGGTACTGCAACGCCAGTGCGGCGATGCGGGGGTCCTTCCACCCGCAAGAGTGCCGGTCCTGGTAGGCCAGCAGGAGCTCGCGCTTGGCCACCCAGTCCAGGGTGTCGGCCAGCGTGGCCGGGTCCGACTCGAGGCCGGTCAGGACCGCCTCCCAGTGCTCCATCACCAGCCCACCGACCTCGCCGTCGTCGCCCAGGGCGGTCAGGCCGAACTCCTCGGCGTACTTGCGGGCGGCGCCGAAGATCTCCCACTGGATCTCGAGGGCGGTGGCCGACGACCCGTCCGTCAAGGCCAGAGGGCGCATCAGCGCCGAGGTCGGCCGAGACCTGGTGCAACGCGTGGACGGGGTCCGAGAGCGAGAGATCGCGCGTCGGGCCGGCATCGTCCTCGACCATCGCCAGCACGATGGCGGTCGTGCCGACCTTGAGAAAGGTGGCGATCTCGGAGAGATTTGCATCTCCCACGATCACATGCAGGCGGCGGAACCGCTTGGGGTCGGCGTGGGGCTCGTCGCGGGTGTTGACGATGGGCCGCTTCAGCGTCGTTTCCAGACCCACGATCTCCTCGAAGAACTCGGCCCGTTGCGACAGCTGGTACTCCACGGAGTCCGCGTCCAGCGCCGCCGTCTCCGTGCCGACCTTGCCCGAACCGGTGAAGAGCGTCCGCGAGACGAAGTGTGGGACCACGCCGTCGATCACCTTGGCGAAGGGCACGGACCGGTCCATCATGTAGTTCTCGTGGCAACCGTAGGAGTTGCCCTTCCCGTCGGAGTTGTTCTTGTAGACGATCGGCGCGGCCTGATCGGGGATGCGGAGCGCGGCCGCCACCATGGACCGGCGGAGCACCTCCTCGCCGGCCTTGTCGTAGATCAGGCACTCGAGCGGCGTCAGGCACTCGGGACTCGAGTACTCGGGGTGGGCGTGATCCACGTAGAAGCGGGCCCCGTTGGTGAGCACCGTGTTGGCCAGGTGGGTCTCGACCATCGGCGCCAGTGATCCCTCGCGGGCGAAGCCACGGGCGTCGTTGCCCGGAGTCTCGTCCTCGAAGTCCCAGCCGATCTGCTGCTCCACATCCGCCGCGTAGGCGTTGACCAGCACCGAGGATGCGGCGATGGGGTTCTGCTCGGGACCGGGCGAATGGATGCCGTACTCGGTCTCTATGCCGCAGACCTTCGTTGTGGCCACGGTGCGACCCTAACTTCTAGAGGTACTGGCCGGTACCGACCCGTTCGATCGAGCGGCCGCCCTGCACCTCACGGTCCTCGGTCAGCAGCGTCCGCACATAGACGATGCGCTCGCCCTTCTTGCCCGAGATCCGCGCCCAGTCGTCGGGATTGGTCGTGTTGGGGAGGTCCTCGTTCTCCTTGTACTCCTGACGGATCGACTCGAGCATGTCCGCGGTGCGGATCCCGCCGGACTCCCCGGCGATGACCCGCTTGATGGCCAGCTTCTTGGCCCGCCGGACGATGTTCTCGATCATGGCGCCGGACGCGAAGTCGCGGTAGTAGAGGATCTCCTTGTCGCCGTTCTGGTAGGTCACCTCGAGGAAGCGGTTGTCGTCCTCCTCGCGGTACATCTCGGCCACGGTCATCTCGATCATCGCCTGGACCGCCTTGGACGGGTCTCCGCCGCCGAGGCGCTTCACCTCCTCCGCGTCGAGAGGAAGATCCGACCTGAGGTAGCGGCTGAAGATCTGGCCGGCAGCCTCCTCGTTGGGCCGCTCGATCTTGATCTTCACGTCGAGGCGGCCGGGCCGCAGGATGGCGGGATCGATCAGGTCCTCGCGGTTGGAGGCACCGATGACGATGACGTCGCGCAGCGACTCCACACCATCGATCTCGGCCAGCAGCTGGGGCACGATGGTCGACTCCATGTCGGAGCTGATTCCGGTGCCCCGGGTGCGGAAGAGCGACTCCATCTCGTCGAAGAACACGATCACGGGCATGCCTTCGTCGGCCTTCTCACGGGCACGCTGGAAGACCTGGCGGATCTGGCGCTCGGTCTCGCCGACGTACTTGTTGAGCAGCTCGGGCCCCTTGATGTTGAGGAAGAAGCTCCGCACGTTTTCGTTGCCGGTCTTCAGCGCCACCTTCTTGGCGAGGGAGTTGGCCACCGCCTTGGCGATGAGGGTCTTGCCGCACCCCGGGGGGCCGTAGAGGAGGATCCCCTTCGGGGCGGGCAGCGAATACTCCACGAACAGTTCGCGGTGCATGTAGGGCAGCTCGACGGCGTCGGTGATGGCCTCGATCTGGACGTCCAGTCCGCCCACGTCGGCGTACGTGATGTCGGGAACTTCCTCGAGGACGAGCTCCTCGCTCTCGAGCTTGGGCAGCTTCTCGATGAGGAGCTGGGTGCGCACGTCCATCAGCAGGGAGTCCCCGGCCCTCAGCTTCACGCCCAGCATGTCCTCGGAGAGCTCGGCCACCCGCTCCTCGTCGGCCCGGGCGAAGATCACGCAGCGCCGCTTGTCCTCGAGTTGCTCCTTGAGGGTGACGACCTCGCCGGAGAACTCCCCGCCACGGACGAGGACC
The DNA here is from genome assembly GCA_963737805.1 of uncultured Acidimicrobiaceae bacterium. Classification (GTDB taxonomy): domain Bacteria; phylum Actinomycetota; class Acidimicrobiia; order Acidimicrobiales; family RAAP-2; genus Bog-473. The sequence continues at coordinate 455,103 of CAVTUE010000013.1, read as the reverse complement.
ACGTTGAGGCTCTCGTTGAGGACGACCTCGTTCCCCTTGCGGATCGTCCCGGGGTCGATGTCGGGATGCAGGCTCACCCGCATTTTGCGTCCGCTCGAGAACACGTCGACGGTCCCGTCCTCGTTGATCCCGAGGAAGGTGCCGTAGGCCGCCGGCGGCTGCGTGAGCTTCTCGACCTCCTCGCGCAGCGCGGCCAGCTGCTCCTTGGCCTGCTGCAGGGTGAAGGTCAGCTTCTCGTTCTGCGAGGTGGCCTGGGCCAGTTGGCCCTTCGACTCGAGGAGCCGCTCTTCGAGCGTCTGGACCCGCCCGGGGCTCTCCTGGAGCCGGCGGCGGAGCGCGTGGATCTCATCCTCTGCGTCGGCCAGCTCGGCGCGCAGCGCTTCTGCCTGGGCAGCGGCTTCGTCGGGAGTTGCGGTCACCAATGGTCACCCTAGCCCTCGCCTCGGCGCATTCTGGCGCCAACGCGTCTGCACCGGCTCTGCGGGCCCGGACGACTACGCTGGGGGCAGGCGCAAAGCCGGATTGACGGCGCGCGGGACGCCTCACTACGGTCCTCGGGGCCGTCGGGCGGCTGCGAAAGGGAGAGAGACAGGCACATGAAGGTCTGGATTGACCAGGATCTCTGCACCGGCGACGGGCTCTGCGAGGAGATCGCGCCTGCTGTCTTCACCCTCCTCGACGACGGCCTGGCCTACGTGAAGGAAGACGGCGACGTCAAGAACGACCCCGGGGGCTCGGCGGGGATGGCGGCGGTGCCGGGCGACCTGGAGGACGCAGTCGTCGAGGCCTCCGAGGAGTGCCCCGGCGAGTGCATCTTCATCGAGCGCGACTAGCCGTCTGACAACGCGCCGCCCAGCAGCGCCCGCAACTCCTCGTCGGAGATCTCCTGGGCATCGCGCGGCCGGATCCTGATCGTCGCCTTCCCGCTCGACAGTCGAGGATGGCGGGCGACGAAGCCCCCGTCGCGATCGGCCCGCCAGCCGTAGACGGACACCCCGTGCTTCCACACACCGATGTTGAGCCGCCTCCGACCCACGCGGTACGCCGGCATGCCGTAGGAGAGCGCAACCTCCGCGTCGGGATGCTCGGCGAGGACGATGCCGTGGAGCCGGTCGAAGAGCGGGCGCCGCTCCGGTGCGATGGCCTCGATGTACGCCGCCACGGCCGCGTCCACGATCAGCCCCCGATCCGCCGCGCCGTCGTCAGGAACCCGGTGTGGCCGACCATGCGGTGGTCGGGGCGGACCGAGCGGGACTCGACGTGCCACGTCCGCCGCATGATCTCCTGCGTCTCGGACAGGCCGAAGGGCGCCCCCGCCTCGTCCAGGGCCTGGCGCAGCAGCGCGGTCTGGTTGATGGTCGGCAGGTACGCCAGGAGGATGCCGCCCGGGCGCAGCGCGGCCGCCGCGCCGGCGACCACCTTGTGGGGCTCGGGCATGTCGAGCAGGATCCGATCGAGGCCGGTCTCGTCGATGCCCTCCGTCACGTCCCGGATCTCGATGCGATAGGGCGCGTCGGGGCCCAGGGCCGCCGCCACGTTGGCCTGGGCCCGTTCGGCGAAGTCCTCGCGCAGCTCGTAGCCGACGACGGACGCCCCGGCGCGCAGCACGGTCATGGAGAGCGCGCCCGAGCCGACTCCGGCCTCGAGGACGCGCTGCCCCGGTGCGATGTCGGCGGCGATGAGGATGGCCCCGAGGTCCTTCGGGTAGATGACCTGGGCCCCGCGGGGCATCTTGAGGACGACGTCGCTCAGGGTGGGGCGGAGCGCCAGGAAGCCGCGCCCGGTCGACCCGGCCACGGTGCAGCCCTCCACGGAGCCGATGATGTCGTCGTGGGCCAGGACGCCCGCATGCGTGTGGAAGGTCGCGCCCGTCACGAGCGTCAGCAGGTAGCGACGGTCCTTCGGGTCGATGAGGAGCACCCGCTCCCCCGCCGCGAGGGGGCCCGCCACGGGGGTCAGGCTTCGGTGGCGGGAGCGGTGTTGCGGTCGCGCACCGTGATGAGCACCTGTTCCCCCGGAGACACGGTCACGCGGGACACCGGGCTGGACCGGTCGTTCAGGACCCGGCGCAGGAAGAAGGTGGTACCGGCGAGCAGGAACCAGTACCAGTTCCCGGCCAGGCCACGCCGGACTCCGGCGCGCAGGAAGCGCCGCAGGAGCAGGTCCACGTCAGAGCCGCCGGATCTCGACGACGGCCGACTTCGCCCGGCCGCCGCCGGCGGCCCGCCAGGAAGGCGAGCGTCAGGAGCAGGATGCCGACGGCCCCGGCGACAGCCAGTCCACGGGGTGCCGCGGCGCGTGCGGTGGCCTCGCCCTCGCCCATGACCTGTGAGTACGCGGCCTGAAGGTCCTCCCGCGTGATGAGCCGCCCGTTGCTTCCCGCCCTCGTGGTCGTGCCTGCCATCAGCTCGCTGCCTCCTGTCCTTCGATCTCTCTCGTCTCGCGCCTGGCCACGACCTCGGGCAGCTTGCGCTGACCCGGTCCAGCCTGGATGCGCAGTGCGGCCACGGCGATCACTCCGATGCCGAGCACGACCACCACCGCGTAGGGCACCCACGACCAGTCACCCTTCAACGCCGCTCCGGTCTCGGTCTGCAGCAGCCGCAACACCCCGAGTAGGACGAGCAGGAGCCCGAAGGCCAAGAAGAACGAGCCGAGGATCCCCATGTAGAGGAAGCGGCCCAGCCCCCGCAGCGGCTGGACGACCTCCTGCTTGAGGTAGTCGACCGTGAGCTGGAAGGCGTCGTCCCCTGCGTGGCGTAGCCCGTGACTTCCGTTGTCCGACGATGGTGCCATGAGACGGACAATCCTGGTCGGTGCGCCGGTTGCACGCAAACACCACCCGCCCCCGGTGCCTCAGTCACGGTCTTTGTACAGATAGGTCGACGAGGCCCGGGCCACCAAGCGCTCCCCCTCCTGGCCCTCGACGCGGGCGGTCACGCTGGCCTCGACGAAGGCCACCCGGCGCCCGCCGGAGACCACCTGGGCGGTGCAGGTGAGGCCGGCCCCGGGCGGGACGGCACCCAGGAAACTGATCTTCAGCTCGGCGTTGGAGGAGAAGACCCGGCGGCCCTCGACGAAGGTGACGGCGGCCGCGCCCATGGCCGAGTCGGCGAAGGCGCCGAGGAAGCCCCCTTGCATGATCCCGGCCGGGTTGGCGAAGCGCTCGTCCGCCCGCATGCGCCAGACGGAACGGCCGGGGGTGGCCTTGTCGACGCAGGTCATGCCGAGCGTCAGGTCGCTGTTTGGCGGTACCTGCATGCGGGAAGCCATGAACGTGAAGAGTAGGTGACGGCCCTCACGGCCGGAGGAGAGGGACGGTTAGGGTTTGACAATGGCGCTGCAGACATCGACACCGGTCGCGCAGGACCCCAGGTTGGTGGAGCTGGGCATCAACGTGATCCGCGGCCTGGCCATGGATGCGCCGGAGCAGGCCAATTCCGGGCACTCGGGCACCGCGATGGCGCTCGCTCCCCTGGCGCACGTGTTGTGGACGCGGATCATGAACTACGACCCGCGGGACCCCGAGTGGCCTGACCGCGACCGCTTCGTCCTCTCCAACGGGCACGCCTGCATCCTGCAGTACTCCATGTTGCACCTGACCGGGTACGACCTCTCGCTCGAGGACCTGCGCCAGTTCCGCCAGTGGGGTAGCCGGACGCCGGGACACCCGGAAGCCGGCCACACCGCGGGGATCGACGTCACCACCGGCCCACTGGGTCAAGGGGTGGGCAACGCCGTGGGCATGGCGATCGCCGAGCGTTGGCTGCGCACCACGTTCGGCCGCGAGGTCTGCGATCACCGCACCTACGTCATTGCGGGTGACGGGTGCTTCATGGAGGGGATCTCGCACGAGGCGGCATCGCTGGCCGGGCACCTCGGCCTGGGGCGCCTGCTGGCCTTCTACGACGACAACCACATCACGATCGACGGGCCGACCGAACTGGCCTACGACGACGACCCGGTCGAGCGCTTCGAGGCTTACGGCTGGCGCGTGCGCAACCTCGGCGAGATGGCCAACGACGTCGACGCGCTGGAGGCCGCCATCCGCGAGGCCATCGACGAGCCGGCGGACGGGCCCGACGCCAAGCCGACGCTCCTCGTGCTGCGCAGCCATATCGGCTGGCCCTCGCCGAAATTGACCGACACCGCCGCGGCCCATGGTTCGCCGTTCGGTGCCGAGGAGATAAAGGTGACCAAGGAGATCCTGGGGCTCCCCCCGGACCAGACCTTTTGGGTTCCCGACGAGGTGCGCGAGTTCTACGGCCAGGAGATCGCCGCGGGGCTGAGCGCCACGCGGCCTGGACGGAGCGCTTCGCGGCCTGGACGGGCGACCGTGCCGCCTGGGACGCCGCGCACTCCGGGCACGGGTTGCCCGGCTGGACCGACGACCTGCCGGGCTTCGAGACCGGCACCGAGCTGGCCACCCGGCACGCCATCAACCGGTGCATCGACGCCACCGTGGCCAAGCTGCCGGGCCTGCTGGCCGGCTCGGCGGACCTGACCGGCAACAACGGCGTGAAGGTCAAGGGCGCCGAGATCCAGTCACGGCGGACGCCCGGTGGGATCCAGGTCCACTACGGGATCCGTGAGCACGGCATGGGATCGACCATGACCGGTATGGCCCAGCACGGAGGCGTCCTGCCGCTCGGCGGGACCTTCTTCTGCTTCTCCGACTACATGCGCCCTGCCGTCCGCCTCGCGTCGCTGACGGGAACACACGTGATCTACTCGTGGACCCACGACTCCGTAGGCCTGGGCGAGGACGGCCCGACGCACCAGCCGGTGGAGCAGCTGGCCTCGCTGCGGGCGATGCCGGGGCTCAGCCTCGTGCGCCCCGCCGACGCCAACGAGACCGCGCAGGCCTGGCGCCTGGCCGTCGAGGCCGACGGGCCGGTGGGCCTGGTCCTGACCCGCCAGAACGTCCCCGTGCTCGACGCGACCGCCGAACGGGCGCCCGACGGGCGTGCCCCGCGGGGCGCCTACGTCCTCGTCGACAGCGACGGGCCGCCTCAGGTCGTCCTTGTCGGCACCGGGAGCGAGGTCCAGCACTGCGTCACGGCCGCCACGACGCTGGCCGGTTCGGGCGTGCGGGCCCAGGTGGTGTCCTTCCCGTCGTGGGACCGCTTCGAGAAGCAGTCCGCGGACTACCGGGCCGCCGTCTTCCCGCCGGGTGTGCCCGTGGTGAGCATCGAGGCCGGCGCCACCTTCGGCTGGGACCGCTACGCCGACGACGCCATCGGGTTCGACCACTTCGGTGCGTCCGCACCGGGTCAGATCGTCCTGGAGAAGTTCGGCATCACGGCCGCCCACGTGGTGGAACGGGCCCGGGCCCTCCTGGGCGCCGACGGTGAACGAAAAAGGTTTCCCCATGACCCGACTCCAGGACCTCTACGAGATCGGGGGCCAGAGCCCCTGGTTGGACAACCTGCGCCGCGACTGGCTCGAGGGCGGGCAGCTGGCCGAACTCCTGCATCTCGGCGTGCGTGGCATCACCTCGAACCCGACCATCCTCGCCCAAGCCATCAGCGGTCAGGACACCTACGACGACCAGTTCCGTGCCCTGATGAAGGATCACACGGTCGAGGGCGCCTACTGGGAGATGGCCATCACCGACATCGACCAGGCGCTCGAGATGCTGCGACCCCTCTACGACGAGAGCGACGGCGAGGACGGCTTCGTGTCGCTGGAAGTCTCCCCCACGCAGGCCCACGAGACGGCGGACACGCTCAAGGCGGCCCGCGACCTGCACAAGCGCATCGCCCAGCCCAACCTCTTCGTCAAGGTGCCGGCCACACGCGAGGGCGTCCCGGCCATCGAGACGCTCATCGGCGAGGGCCACAGCATCAACGTCACGCTCATCTTCGGGCTCGATCGCTACGACGAGGTGATGGAGGCCTACCTCCGGGGGCTCGAGGCACTCGTTGCGGCAGGGCGCGAGGACGAGCTGTCCAAGGTGGCCAGCGTGGCCTCCTTCTTCGTCAGCCGGGTCGACACCGAGGTCGACCGTCGCCTGGAGACCCTGGCCGGCGGGGAGAAGGGCGACGCCGCCATCCTCGGCCTGCGCGGCACCGCCGCGGTGGCCCAGGCCCAGACGGCCTACCAGCACTTCCACCGCACATTCGCCGGTGACCGCTGGGAGGCGCTGAGGGCCAAGGGAGCCCGGGTGCAGCGGCCGCTGTGGGCCTCCACGTCGACCAAGAACCCCGGCTACTCCGACCTGCTCTACGTCGACAGCCTGATCGGGCCCGCGACCGTCAACACCATGCCCGAGCCGACGCTCCGCGCCTTCGAGGCCCACGGGACGCTGAAGCGAACGGTCGACGCCGATCCCGATGGGGCTTCTGATGCCCTCGCCCGCCTGGCCGCGGCCGGCATCGACATGCTCGACGTCGAGCAGACGCTCGAGGACGAAGGTGTCCATTCCTTCGCCAAGTCGTTCGACGAGCTCCTGCAGTCGCTGACCGCCAAAGCCGCTACCTTCTGAGCCGGCAGCACAACGGGAGAGGAGCGCGCATGAGGATCGGCATGATCGGCCTGGGCAAGATGGGCGCCAACATGACCGAGCGCCTGCTCAAGGGCGGGCACGAGGTCGTCGCCTACGACCTCAGCAAGGACGCGCTGCAGCAGGCGGCGGGCAAGGGGGCGGAGACGGCCATGACCCTGGCCGAGCTGGCGGGGAAGCTGACCGCCCCCAAGGCGGTCTGGGTGATGCTGCCCGCCGGCAAGGTGACGGACTCCACCATTTCGGAGTTGGCCGGCCTGCTCTCGGCCGGCGACGTCATCGTCGACGGCGGGAACTCGAACTACAAGGAATTCATCGCCCTCTCCGAGAAGATCGAGAAGAGCGGGATCGGCCTGGTCGACGCCGGGACGTCGGGCGGCGTGTGGGGGCTCACCGAGGGCTATTGCCTGATGGTGGGCGGCACCGAGGAATCGGTGGCGGTCGTCGAGCCGGCCTTCCTGACGTTGGCGCCCGAGGGCGGCTATGCCCACGTGGGCCCGGTGGGTGCGGGCCACTTCGTCAAGATGGTGCACAACGGGATCGAGTACGGGCTCATGCAGGCCTACGCCGAGGGCTTCGAGGTCATGGCGGCGGCCGGCGAGTTCGACCTCGACCTGCACGAGATCGCCTCCATCTGGCGGTACGGGTCGGTGGTGCGCAGCTGGCTGCTCGAGCTGGCGGAGAGGGCGCTGCGGCCCGGGGCCGGCTTCGACCAGATCAAGGGCGTGGTGGCCGATTCGGGCGAGGGGCGATGGACGGCTCAGGAGGCGATCGAACGCGGCGTGCCTGCGCCGGTGATCGCCACATCGCTCTTCACGCGCTTCGCCTCCCAGGACTCCGACGCCTTCCAGCTCAAGATGCTCTCGGCTTTGCGCAACCAGTTCGGCGGCCACGCCGTCACGCTGGAGTCGGGGCAGCAGGGCATGGAGACGGGAACCCCGACCCCCTAGGTGCTCACCCCGGTCGACGACGTCCCCCGCGCCTTCAGCGACGTGGTGCGCGAGGTCTACGCGGCGCGGCCCGGACCCCGCTGCGCGCTGGTGCTGTCCGGTGGTCCGACGGCCCAAGAGTGCTACGAGATGCTGGCGACCACGACCGACGACATCGACTGGAGCCTCGTCGACATCTACGTGGGCGACGAGCGGGTGGTCCCGCCCGACGACGAGGACGCCAACCAGCGCCTCATCAAGGAGGCGCTCATCGACCGGGTGGGTCCGGTCGGGTCCTTCTCTCCCATGCCGACGGTGGGTCCGGTCGACGAGTGCGCGGCGGCCTACCAGCGCACGATGTCGGACCTCGTGACCGGTCCGGGTATCGATCTGGTGCATCTCGGCATGGGGCCCGACGGCCACACGGCCTCGCTCTTCCCCGGAGCCCCCACCCTCGACGCCGGGCCCGACGTCCTCGTGCTGGCCACCGAGGACCCGAACGGGGTCAATCCGCACCCGCGCCTGACGCTGACACTGCCGGCCATCAACTCGGCCCGCACCGCCGTCTTCACGGTGGCCGGCGCCTCGAAGGCCGATGCCGTGGCCGCGCTGGTCCGCGGGGAGGACCTGCCCGCCGCCCGCGTCCATGCCGGACGGACGCTGTGGCTGGTCGACGCTGCCGCGCGTGCCGACGCCCCCTAGATTGGCCTCGATGCTCTCCGACGCCGATCTCCTGCGCACGCCCCTCGACGACCTGACCGCGCTGGCCCGCGTCGTGCGCGACGGCGCGCACGGGCGCCGGGTCACCTACTCCCCCAAGGTCTTCATCCCGCTGACCATGTTGTGCCGGGACCGCTGCGGCTACTGCACGTTCGCCAAGGCCCCGGCCCGGGTCACCGCCCCGTACCTCCTCCCCGAGGAGGTGCTCGCCATCGCCCGGGCGGGGCGGGACGCCGGGTGCCACGAGGCCCTCTTCACGCTGGGCGAGCGGCCCGAGCTGCGCTATCCCGTCGCGCGCGATTGGCTGGCGGCACAGGGGTATGCCTCGACGGTCGCCTACCTCGCTGCGATGTGCCGACTCGTCCTGGAGGAGACCGGCCTGCTCCCCCACGCCAACGCCGGCGCGCTGTACCCGGAGGAGCTGGCCACGCTGCGCGGCGTGTCGGCCAGCCAGGGGATGATGCTCGAGTCGCTGGCCGAGGGCCTTGCGGCTCACCGCGGCGCGCCGGACAAGGATGCCGGCCCGCCGGCTGGCCACCCTGGAGGCCGCAGGCGAGCTCGCCATCCCCTTCACGACCGGGATCCTCGTCGGCATCGGCGACGACCGGCCCGGCCAGCTGGCCGCGCTGCGGGCCATCGCCGCGTCGCACGCCCGCCACGGGCACGTGCAGGAGGTCATCGTCCAGAACTTCCTGCCCAAGCCGGGCACGGCCATGGCCAAGGCGGCACCGTGCCCGCCCGAGGACCTGCAGTGGGCCATATCGCTGGCGCGCGCCTCGTGCTCCCGCCCGAGATCCACGTGCAGGCGCCGCCGAACCTCTCCGACGATCTGGGCCCCCTGCTGCGAGGCCGGCATCGACGACTGGGGCGGCGTGTCGCCCGTGACGGCGGACCACGTGAACCCCGAGCGGGCCTGGCCTGCGCTGGACATCCTGCGCGGCGCCACCGAGGCGGCCGGGCACACCCTGGCGCCCCGGATGACCGTCTACCCGACCTTTGCGCTTGACCCTGCCCGGTGGCTCGACCCGGCCCTGCGCTTCGGTGTGCTCGACGCGTCGGATGCCGAGGGGCTGGCCCGCGACGCCTCGTGGTGCTCGGGGGGTTCGGAGCCGCCGCCCCCGCTGTTCGACGAGACCGGGCCGCCCCATGGCGCGGTCGGCGGCGGCGCCGTCGCCGAGGTGCTGGCCGGCGTGGCGCTGGGCCAGGAGGTGGGCGAGGCGGAGATCGTGACCCTCTTCAGCGCCCGCGGTCCCGAGGTGCGCATGGTGGCCGAGGCCGCTGACGACCTGCGGCGCCGAGTGGTCGGTGACGACGTGACCTTCGTGCGGAACCGCAACATCAACTACACCAACGTCTGCACGTTCAAGTGCCGCTTCTGCGCGTTCTCCAAGGGCCCGCTCTCGCTCAACCTGCGCGGCGCGCCCTACCTGCTCGAGCTCGACGAGATCACCCGGCGGGTCGTCGAGGCGGTCGACGAGGGCGCCACCGAGGTCTGCCTGCAGGGCGGCATCCACCCCAACTTCGACGGGGACTACTACCTGCACGTGCTCGAGGCGGTGCGGGCCGGCTCGCCCGACATCCACATCCACGGCTTCACCGCGCTGGAGGTGACCGAAGGGGCGCGCCGTTCCGAGGTACCCCTCGCCGAGTACCTCACCCGTCTGAAGGAGGCCGGCCTCAAGACGTTGCCCGGGACGGCGGCCGAGATCCTCGACGACGACGTCCGCGCCGTCATCTGCCCCGACAAGGTCAACACCGAGGAGTGGCTCGAGGCCCACCGCACCGCGCACCGCGTGGGCCTGCGCTCCAACATCACGATCATGTTCGGCTCGGTGGAGCAGCCGGTGAGCTGGGCCCGGCACATAGTGCGCACCCGGACCCTCCAGCGCGAGACCGGTGGCTTCACCGAGTTCGTGCCGCTGCCCTTCGTGCACATGGCCACCCCGATCTACCTCCAGAAGAAGGCCCGGCGGGGACCGACCTTCCGCGAGACGGTGCTGATGCACGCCGTGGCGCGCCTCGCCTACGCGGGCGACATCGACAACATCCAGGTCAGCTGGGTCAAGATGGGCGGCGAGGGGGCGCGGCAACTCCTGCGGGCCGGGGCCAACGACCTGGGCGGGACCCTGATGGACGAGAACATCTCACGGGCGGCCGGGGCGACGCACGGGCAGCGCATGGGCGTCGAGGAGTTGGAGGCCATCGTGGCGCCGCTCGGGCGGCCCCTGGTGCAGCGCTCCACGCTGTACGCGCTCGACGTGACCGACGAGGGGGAGGAAGCCGCGCGCGAACGCGCGTTCAACGCGCTGTTCGAGAACCACGAGATCTCTGCGGCACAGTCCCGCGAGCTCCAGGACATGATCGGCTCGCTCGGCGACATGGCGCGCGAGGGCACATCGGTGGGCGACCTCAAGATCGCCAACGCCGCCTTGGCTGAAATGGCCGAGGCCTTCCGGGTGTTCCGGCCCTACCGCCACATTCGCAAGATCACCATGTTCGGCTCGGCCCGCACCAAGCCCGAGGACCCCATCTACATCCTCGCCCGCGACCTGGCCGCCAAGCTGGCCGCGGCCGACTGGATGGTGGTGACCGGCGCCGGCCCCGGCATCATGGCGGCCGGGTTGGAGGGCGCGGGGCGCGAGCACGCCTTCGGGGTCAACATCCGGCTCCCGTTCGAGGGCGACGCCAACCCGTTCATCGCGCAGGACCCGAAGCTGGTCGAGATGCGCTACTTCTTCACCCGCAAGCTGATGCTGATCAAGGAGTCCCACGCCTACGCCGTCCTGCCGGGTGGCTTCGGCACCCAGGACGAGGCGTTCGAGCTCCTCACGCTGCTGCAGACGGGCAAGGCCGAGCCGGCGCCGGTCGTGATGATCGAGACGCCCGGAGGAACGTACTGGCACTTGTGGCTCCGCTTCCTACAGGAGTCGGCCATCGACGCGGGCTGGGTCTCCCCCGTCGACCGCGCCCTGTTCAAGGTGACCAACACCTTTGAGGAGGCCTGCGAGGAGGTCCTGGGCTTCTATCGCAACTACCACTCCGTCCGGTGGGTCGGAGATCTCCTGGTCCTCCGGCTGCAGGTGCGGCCGAGCAAGGCCGAGCTGGCCGACCTGAACCGCCGCTTCGCCGACATCGTGCTGCGCGGCAACATCCGCTCCGCCATGCCGTTCCCCCCGGAGCGCAACGACCATCCCGAATTGCCGCGGCTGGCCTTCCGCTTCGACCGCGTCCACTTCTCCCGCCTGCGCCAGCTGATCGACGCCGTCAACGAGTGGACGGGGTGAGCGGGACCGGGACCGGACGCGGCTGATCAGGCCGGGGCCCCGAGGGTCGCCCGCCTGATGGTCGTGTAGACGTGTCCATGCGGGGAGGGTGCCGAGGCGACCAGGTCGACGTGGGCCACGGCGAAACTGGCGTCGAAGGGGATGCCCTCGAGGTCGGCCTGGGCCCGGGGACCGAGCCGTCCCTTCACCCGGGCCAGGGTCATGTGGCCGTTGAAGGGCGACCCCCGGCCCACCCGCTCCGCCACCAGGGGCTCGGTGGCGCCCCGCACGGCCGCAGCCAGCGCGTCGAGCCCGACCGTGGGGAGCTGGAGGACCCTGACCCGGGTGAACCAGGCGGTGGCCGGACCCAGCCGGCAGGCGACCGGTCCCGGTTGGGCGGCCCCGCAGGCGACGAGCGCATCACCCAGCGGCCCCAGCTGCTCCTCGCCCACCTCCCCCAGGAAGCGGAGGGTGACGTGCCAACGGGTCGGGCCTACCAGCCGCAGGTTCTTCGCGTGCCCGAGCTCCATCTCCAGCGCGGCCAGCCGGTGCCGCGTCGGCTCGTCGGGCCAGGCGGCCACGAACGTGCGCACGCCGGCGACTGGGCTCAGCCGGCGCCGTCGTCGAGCAGCTCGCGGCCCGCGCCGGATTCCTCGCGCAACGCGGCGACGCAGCGCTCGAGCGCCCGGCGCGCCTTGAGGATGCGTCGCTCCCGCGCCAGGGCCTCCCCCGTCTCGGCCGAGTCCGGATCGCCGGCGGACGCCAACCGCAGCGCGTCGAGCGCCATGTCGGTCAGCTCCTCGAGAACGCCTTCGAGCCGTTCGGCCAGGTCGGCCAAGGCGTTGCCGGACCCGTTCACCTGGGCAGGGGTGTGCTCTGCACCTCGTAGTCGCCGTCGGCGTATGCGAGCCGCATGACCTTCTTGTCGAACTTCCCGACGCTCGTCTTGGGCACCTCGGCGATGAACGTCCACTGGTCGGGCAGCCACCAGCGCGGCACGCGGTCGGCCAGGAACGCCAGCAGGTCGGCCGCGGTGAGCGTGCGCCCGGGCTTCGGGACGACGGCGACCAGTGGCCGTTCGGACCACTTCGGGTCGGGGATGGCGATCACCGCCGCCTCGAAGACGTCGGGATGCCCCATGACCGCGTTCTCGAGCTCCACCGAGGAGATCCACTCGCCGCCGGACTTGATGACATCCTTCGTGCGGTCGGAGATCGTCATGTAGCCCTGGCCGTCGAGCGAGCCCACGTCGCCGGTGCAGAGCCAGCCATCGTGGAATTTCGCCGGATCCTCGTCCTTGTAGTACGAGCCCGTGACCCACGGTCCACGGATCTCGAACTCCCCGACCGCCTGGCCGTCGTTGGGGAGCACGGTCCCGTCCTCGGCGACGACGCGCACCTCGACCCCGCCGACCACCCGGCCCGCCTTGACCTTGTAGTACATGTCGTCGTGCCCATCCCGCCGGCGGGCCGGGGGCAACCCGAACGCGGCGAGCGGGCTCGTCTCGGTCATCCCCCAGCCCTGGATGATCGTCACACCGAAGCGCTCCTCGAATGCCTCGATGAGGGACTGCGGCACGGCCGCGCCGCCCGCGGTGATGGCGCGCACGGTCGAGAAGTCGATCGGCGTGTCGAGGGCCAGCAAGCCGTTCCAGATGGTCGGCACGCCGCAGGCGAGCGTCGGGTTGTGCTCGTTGATGACGGCGGCGAGCTGCTGCCCCATGAGGTACATCTGCGGCATGATCATGTCGGTGCCGGCCATCCAGGCGCCGTAGGGGGTGCCCCAGGCGTTGGCGTGGAACATGGGCACGATGATCAGGATGCGGTCGGTCTCGGTCATGCCGACCGAGGAGGCCGACTGCTCGGCCATCGTGTGCAGCCAGGTGGAGCGATGGGAGTACACGACGCCCTTGGGGCTGCCGGTGGTCCCGCTCGTGTAGCACATGGCCGCGGCGGAGCGTTCGTCGAGGTCGGGCCATTCGAAGCCGGGCTCCTCGGCGGCGAGCAGCCGCTCGTAGGAGAGGGTCTCGCCGAGAGCCGCCGAGTCCCCTTCCCCCACCACGATGATGGTCTCGACGGTCTTGAGGTCATCCCTGACGGCGGCCAGGAGCGGGATCAGCGAGGCATCCACGATGATGCAGCGGTCCTCCGCGTGGTTGATGACATAGGCGAGCTGCTCGGCGGGGAGGCGGATGTTCAGCGTGTGCAGCACCGCCCCCATGCAGGGGATGGCGAGATACGCCTCGAGGTGGCCCTGGTTGTTCCAACAGAAGGTGCCGACGCGGTCACCCTGCTCGATGCCGAGCCGGGTGAGGGCCGCCGCCAGCTTCTCGGCCCGGATGGCCACCTCGGCGAAGGTGGCGGCGCGGTGCCCTCCCTCCTCGATGGTGATGACGGAGCTGTCGCCGTGCACCTGCTGCCCGTGGCGCAGGAGGTCTCGGATCAGGAGCGGGGCGTCCTGCATGGTGCTCTTCATGCTCCAAGTATGACCAACGACCCTTTTCCGTGCTCCCGCCGGCTGCGACAGGACGTTCTCTGCCACGACCTCCGTCTCTGTTCGGCCCCCCGCGCTGCGGGCGGGCACCGATGGGGGGCCTGCTCGCCTGCGGGCTGTCGCCGGGCCTGGCCGTCGCGGGTGGTCGTGCTGGCGTCAGCCGTCTTGCTGCTCCGCGTCGGAGGCAGGGCTCCGGCGGCGACCCCACAGATCCCGCCGGCCATGCTGACGCTCTACCGGGAGGCGGCGACCACGGCCCCAACGGGGGCGGCCCTGGACGATCCTGGCCGCCATCGGCACCGCCGAGCTGGACAACGGGCAGTCAAAACTGTCCGGCGTGCACAGCGGCGCCAACTCGGTGGGGTCGAAGGGCCGATGCAGCCCGAGCCCTCAGAATCACGACTTCTAGGCGGTGAACTGGGACGACGGCGACGCCATATGTCTTACGACAACAATTCCGGCCCCGCGGCACGGGGGTGGAACCTCCCGTTGCCGGCCGCTCCGCCTGCGTTGGTGCCTGGGAACACCCCTTGCTACCTTGAAGCTGGGAAGGGACTGGGATTTTGCTCACTACGCCTACCGTGACTACCAAGGTGACAATCCCGGAGACGGGGCGGGCGCGCTACCTCCGCTACCTGATGAGGCGCTGCCTGGAGCAGCCGCAGCTCCTCCTCGACGGGGCCAAGGCCATCACCTCCCCCCGTGTCGTCTACCTCGACATGGCGGGCGGACCTTCGCGGAGCGTGATGATCCTCAGCAGCCAGCGGAGCGGGTCCACCCTGCTCGGCGAGGTGCTCGGACGTCACGACAGGGCAAAGGTTCATGTTCGAGCCCTTCTGGGGTGTGGGCGTTGGCGAGTCGCGCAATTTCGCGCGAGGCCGGCTACGCAGACCCCGAGGCCGACGAACCCGAGCTCGACCGGCTGTTCGAGACGGTGCTCAGCGGAAGGATTCGGAACCTGAGCGTCGATCGGCTGAACAGGAGCCGACTACCACGGGGTCGGGTGATCAAGGATTGCTACGCCACGAACCTCGGGCCCTACCTGGCTGCACAGTTCCCTGAGGTTCCCCTGATCCTCCTCCTGCGCCATCCGGTGGCCACGGCGCACTCGGCCGTCACCCTCGGCTGGAAGGAGGACCTGGACACGTTCCTCGGCCAGGGGGACCTGATCACCGGGCAGTTTGCGGCGCAGGCTCCCCTGATCGAGTCCTTCGCCGCAGCAGAACGGCACACCGTGGCCAGCTTCGTGCTCCGCTGGTGCCTCGAGAACTACCTGCCGGTTCACATGCTGAGCCGCGCCTCGACCCACGTCGTCTTCTACGAGGACTTGGTGCGATCGGGCGAAGCCGAACTCGACAGGCTGGCCGCGTTCCTCGGGCGACGCTGTGCCGCCACGTGGTCGGGCTGGCGACCAGATCCCGCGCTCCTGCTGCGACCCTCGTGGTCGTCGCGTCGCGGCGGCGAGGACAGGTCCCGCGAGGAGCTGCTCCGCGGGTGGCAGGACGAGGTCTTAGGGGCCGAGCTCGAGCGATCGTTGGAGATCCTCGAAGCCTTCGGGCTCGATCGCCTGTTCGGCGCGGGACCGGATCCTCTCGTCGCCGCGGACGAGGTCCTGCTCAGGCCCTGACGGCGCAGCGGGCCCGTATGCCCGCCGGCCCGGGGCATCCTGCATGGTGCTCTTCACGCTCCAGGAATGACGACCCCGCCTTTGCCGTGCTCCCGGCGGCCGCGCCAGGACCGTTCTCTGTCGTGGCCGCCGCCTCGGTTCCGCCGCCCGCGTTTCCGGCGGGGCACCGATGAGGGGCGTGCTCGCCGCCGTGCTCGCTGCGGGCCTGGCCGCCGCGATGGTGGGGACGGTGGTACTGGCGTCGGCCGTCTCGCTGCTCGGCGTCGGGGGCGGGGCCCCGGCGGCCTCCGGGGCGGCGACGGCACAGATCCCTGCGGCGATGTTGACGCTCTACCAGCAGGCGGCGGCCACCTGCCCGGGGTTGCCCTGGACGATCCTGGCCGCCATCGGCACCGTCGAGTCGGAGAACGGTCAGTCGAACCTGCCCGGCGTGCACAGCGGTGCCAACTCGGCGGGCGCCGAAGGGCCCATGCAGTTCGAGCCGGCAACCTTCGCGGCCTACGACGAGCCGGTGCCCTCGGGCGGGGCGGTACCGCCGAGCCCCTACGACCCGACGGACGCCGTGTACGCGGCGGCCCGCCTCCTTTGCGCTAACGGCGCGTCCGGCGGTGCCGACCTGTCCGGCGCCGTCTTCGCCTACAACCACTCGGCCTCCTACGTGGCCCAGGTGTTGGCCCTGGCCCGGTCCTACGCCGCCGCGCCGACGGGCGATGCGGGGGCGGTGGCCTCTGCTGCCGGCGCAGGCGCCGTCGCGGTGTCGTGGACGCTCTCCCAGATCGGCACCCCGTACGTGTGGGGCGGCGAGACGCCGGGCGTCGGCTTCGACTGCTCGGGCCTCGTGCAGGCCGCCTACGCGGCGGCCGGCCTGGCGCTCCCCCGGGTGGCCCAGGACCAGTACGACCGCACGCCGAAGCTCGAGCCGGGCACCACGCTGGCCCCGGGCGACCTCGTCTTCTTCGGAGGCGGTCCCGGTTCCATCGACCATGTCGGGCTGTTCGCGGGCGTGGTGGACGGCCAGGACGTCATGATCGACGCGCCTCACACTGGTGCCGACGTCCGGGCCGAGGCCTTCCCCGCCACGCCCGGCGCATCGTTCGGCAGCCTGCTCTTCGTGGGGGCGACGCGGCCGGCCTGATCACGCGCCGGCCGGCGTCATCCCTCCCGTGCATTCGGGCCGGTGCGCGTCCAGCCCGCCGCACTCCGGGCAGACCTCCGGGACCCAGCAGGCCGAGTCACCACCCTCGTCGCAGATTCGGCATACGAGTGGCGAGCCGATCCGTGCCACCCGGCCCTCCGCGCTGAGGACCCAGGGGCGCTCCTGCCACGGGGGACGGTGTCGCACGTGCTGGCGGTGCCCACACTCGAGTACGGCCACCCACTCCCCGGTGTCGTCCTGGACGAAGCTCTCGATGGTGCGATGCATGCTCAGCTCCGTTCGTTCGACCCTCTCTATCGTCTTACGATGCTATCGTAAGACGATGCGTCTGCGAGATGCCGACTACGAGGATCTGCTGACGCTGCGCACGGGGCTGCGGCGGTTCCTCCGCTGGAGCGAGCAACAGGCGGAGGGGGCTGGGCTGACATCGGCGCAGCATCAATTGCTCCTGGCCATCCGCGGGCATCCCGACCGCCGCGGTCCGACCGTGGGCGAGGTGGCCGATTACCTGCTGCTGCGCCATCACAGTGCCGTCGGTCTGGTGGACCGGGCGGACGCCGCCAAGTTGGTCAAGAGGGTCCGCGATCCCGAGGATCACCGGGTGGTCCGCCTCCAGCTGACCTCGGGCGGGAGCAAGCGCCTGGAGGCGCTCTCCGAAGTTCATCTCGAGGAGCTCGGACGCCTGGGCCGTACCCTGCCCTCCGCGTGGCGGGGGCTGCTGCCGCGCCAGCCGCTGCACGGCATCGAGGGCCGCGCCTGAGCAGCTCCAGGTCAGACGGCCCGCCCGCGCAGGCCCCGGTACTGGCGCACCAGCGCCGCCGTCGACGCATCCTGGCCCGAGAGGTCCGGGGCGGCGCGATCGGTCAGGATCGGAGCCAGCTGCTTCGCCATGACCTTACCGAGTTCGACACCCCACTGGTCGAACGAATCGATGCCCCAGATGGTGCCCTCGACGAACACGGTGTGCTCGTAGAGCGCGACGAGCTGGCCCAGGACCGATGGCGTGAGCTTCGGGGCCACGATGGTGGAGCTCGGCCGGTTGCCCGGCATCACCTTGTGCGGCACCAGCGCGGCCGGTGTCCCCTCCGCCGCGATCTCCTCGGCCGTCTTGCCGAAGGCGAGCGCCTTCGTCTGGGCCAAGCAGTTCGCCATGAGCAGGTCCTGCTGCTCCCCCGTGTCGTGGGTGGCCTCGGCGAACGCGATGAAGTCGGCGGGGATCAGCTTCGTGCCTTGGTGGATCAGCTGATAGAAGGCGTGCTGACCGTTGGTCCCCGGTTCGCCCCAGAAGATCTCGCCGGTCTGTCCCGCCACCGGCGTCCCGTCGAGCTTGACCGACTTCCCGTTGGACTCCATGGTCAGCTGTTGCAGGTAGGCCGGGAAGCGGGCCAGCCGGTGGCTGTAGGGCAGCACGGCGTGGGTCTGCGCGCCGAAGAAGTTGTTGTACCAGACGTTGAGCATTCCCTGTATCACGGGAAGGTTCTCAGCCAGTGGCGCCGTCCGGAAGTGCTCGTCCATGGCGTGGAACCCGGCGAGCATCTCGCCGAAGGCTTGGCGCCCGATGGCCACCATGAGCGAGAAGCCGATGGCGGAGTCGTAGGAGTAGCGCCCACCCACCCAGTCCCAGAACTCGAGCATGTTGTCGGTGTCGATACCGAAGGAGGCCACCGCTTCGGCGTTGGTCGACACCGCGACGAAGTGCTTCGCCACCGCGCCGTCACCGGCGTCGCCCAGCCCGGCCAAGAGCCAGTCCCGGGCTGCCGCGGCATTGGTCAGTGTCTCCAGTGTGGTGAACGTCTTGGAGCTGATGACGAAGAGCGTCGTCTCGGGATCCAGGTCCAGGATGGCGGCGTACAGGTCGACCGGGTCGACGTTCGACACGAAGCGGCTGGTCAGCCCCGGTTGCGCGTAGTCGGCCAGTGCAGTGGTGGCCATGGCCGGACCGAGGTCCGAGCCGCCGATCCCGACGTTGACGACGGCGGCGATCCGCTTGCCGGTTGCCCCGGTCCAGGACCCGTCGCGGATCCGGTCGGACAGATCGCCCATCTTGCCCAGGACCGCCTGCACGTCGCCCGTGACGTTCTGGCCATCCACCTCGAGAACCGACCCGGGCGGCATGCGGAGCGCCACGTGCAGGACGGCGCGGTCCTCGGTTGTGTTGATGTGCACGCCCGCGAACATCGCATCTCGATGCCCTTCGACGTCGGCGACCCGGGCCACGTCAATCAGGAGGCGGAGCGTCTCGTCAGTCGCCCGCTGCTTGGAGTAATCGAGGACGAGGTCCGCGGCGGCGACCGTCATCCGCGCGGTCCGTTCCGGGTCATCCGCGAAGAGCTCTCGCAGGTGCCGCGTCGAGACCGTCTCGTAGTGCGACGCCAAGGCTTTCCACTCCGGTGTTGCGGTGAGGTCCATGGCAGGCAATCTACGGCGCATCGCCCACCCGAGCGTCCCCGGAGAGGAAGGCGATGATGGCGGGCAGTGCGGTCGCGTCCTGCATGAAGAAGGCGTGGCCCCCGTCGAACATCTCGAGCTGCGCGCCGGGGATGGCCGAGGCCAGGAACTTGCTATTGGCCGGCGGTGCGATCCCGTCGAAGCGCCCGCCGCACACCAGGGTTGGGCAGGCGATGGTGCCGAGTCGCCCAGCGGTGTCGTGCTCCGCACGGGCCGCCAATTGGTTGGTCAGGCCTTGGGCAGCGGGCTCTCCCGCCCCTGAGGGCATGCGATCGGCGAAGAGCGCCACCATCTCGGGATGCTCCTTTCGCCAGGCGTCGTCCCACCGGGTGTCGAGGAGCTCCATTCGCCGCGCCGACGCCTTCTCGGGGCTCAAGTCGACCAGCTCCTGGAGCGGGTAGGAGGCCCCGCCGGCTCCGCCGGCGGAAGTGCAGGCCAGGACGAGCCGGCGCACCCGTTCGGGGTGACGAATGGCCACCTCTTGGGCCACCATGCCGCCAAAGGAGATCCCGAGGACGAGGCAGTCCTCCCAACCCTCGGCGTCGAGGAGTGCGGCGGCGTCGTCGGCAAAGTCCGACATGGCGTACGGCCAGGAGGGCACGCTGCTCTGGCCGAGGCCGCGCTGGTCATACGACAGGACCTCGAAAGCCTGCCCCACTGGGCCGTCGGCGACCCCGGGCTTCTGGCGCAGGTCGCCGCCGGTGCCCGAGATGCTCAGCAGGCGTTCACCGGTGCCCGTGAGCTCGTAGAACAGCGAGACGCCATTGACATCGTGGAACGGCATCGCTGCACAGTACCGACCAGGACCAGGGTGGCACCTGAGGGGTGGGCAAACCCACGGATCCGTCGGGCGCTGCATTTCTCCGGAGACCGTGTATGGCTCGAGCTCGGTGGGGCGATCGACAGACTGACCTCGAAGAAGCCTTAGCCCGTTACACCCGATCTGGAGTGCGCCGTGGCCCGGGCCCACAGCGGGGAGGGGCGCGAGGTCATGACCCGGCCCTTGGGGCCGGTGAAGGTGAGCTCCTCGTTGGCGTTGCCCGACATCTCCCAGCCCGAAGAGTGCACCAGATGATGGTGGTGCACACAGAGGAGGACGAGGTTGTCGAGGTCGGTGCGGCCACCGGGCTTCCAAGGGACGATGTGGTGGACGTTGGTGAAGGTGACGTTGGTACAGCCCGGGAAGCGACAGTGGCGATCGCGG
Organism: uncultured Acidimicrobiaceae bacterium; assembly: GCA_963737805.1. Lineage (GTDB taxonomy): Bacteria > Actinomycetota > Acidimicrobiia > Acidimicrobiales > RAAP-2 > Bog-473. The sequence goes on along the minus strand of CAVTUE010000013.1, from coordinate 434,758 downwards.
CGCATGACCTCGCGGCGCTGGGCCTCAGAGGGGGTGCGCCGGGCCCGGCCCTCGTACATGGTGTGCCCGACGTCGTCGTCGACCCCGACGGCGAGCGTGGCGTCACAGGCGATCCGGCGCACCGTCTCGGTGCTGATGAGCCCGTCACGCTCGAGCTCACCGCCCAGGGCGCTTCGCTCCCCCTCCTCGTCGACCAGGGCGCCGAGGGGGACGTGGACGACGACGAAGTACGGGCTGGCCGTGCTGCCTCGGCCCTGGTCCTGGGCGCCGGGTCCCGAGGAGCCGATGATCTCGCAGAAGGCGTCACAGAGGCGCTGGTCCCAGGGGGTCTCGCCGTCAGAGGGCACCGCCCGGGCCCGCGCTTCGAGGCAGGCCCGGGTCTCGGCGAAGGACTCGGGGGGCAGTTGCACGGTCATGGTGCGGTGCACCTCGTTGAAGCGCAAGAAGCGCCGATCGTGCTCTGAGCGGGCCGAAGCCGGTTTGCACCCCGCCGCCTCGGTGCGGGCGACGTCGGCCAGCTCACGCACCGAACACTCCTTGGCCGCCGCACAGAGGTCCTGGTCGCTCTCGGGGGTCGCCACGTCGGCCACGGCACGGACCTTGTCCAAGGACAGGTCCCCGGCACAGAGCGATCCGACCAGGTGGGGCAGATCCCAGGCCCTCTCGCCCAGACGCGTCAGCGCCCGGGCCGTCGGCGTCGAGATCCCGAAGCGCTCGGTGGCCCAGGCCTCCACCGACGTCGCCCCGTCGTCGCGGTACACCTGGCGCCGGCTGCCCTCGCCGAGCAGCACGACCATCTCCCCCTGGAGGGAGGCCATCTGGCGGAAGATCACATCGAGGCGGTCGGTGATCTCCTCGTTCGACAGGGCGGCTGCGGCAGAGACGTCGATCACGTCGGGTGCGGGGTTGGGAGGGAAGACTGTCGGCTCACCTCGGCCAACAGGACGGCGATCTTCTCCTCGATAGCCGCCCTCCGGCTGAAGAGAACGTCGAGGTGCTTGATGATCTCCTCGTTCGTCAGCGCGGCGGCGACTGCAGAGAGCAGGTCGGCTGCGTGGGCTGGAGTCTCGTCCATCGAGAGTGAGAACGGTCTCGGCTCGACGGAAGAGTACCGATCTATCGGAGCGCCACCTGCCCCGGCACGATCGGCGCCGGCAGCGAGGTCGTCCCCATGAGCCAGCGGTCGACGGCCGCCGCGCAGGAGCGCCCCTCGGCGATGGCCCACACGATCAGGCTCTGGCCCCGGGTCTGGTCCCCGCAGACGAACACGCCGTCGACGTTGGTGGCCCATTCGGGGTCCGCCGCCACCGTGCCCCGCGGCCCGATCTCGACCCCGAGCTCGCCCACCGCGTTGCGGCGTTCGGTCCCCACGAAGCCCATGGCGAGCAACACCAGGTCGCACTCGAGCTCGAACTCCGAGCCGAGCACTTCTTCGAAGACCGGGCGGCCGTCCTCGGTGCGCATCTCCACCGTGTGCCCGCGCAGCGCCCGCACTGACCCCGAACCGTCGTCGACGAACTCCGTCGTCGTGACCGAGAAGAGGCGCGCCCCGCCCTCCTCGTGGGCCGCGGAGGTGCGCAGGATGAGCGGCCACACCGGCCACGGGTTGTCGGCGAGCCGGTCGCTCGGGGGCTCGGCCATGATCTCGAGCTGGTGCACCGAGGCCGCGCCCTGGCGGTGTGCCGTGCCGAGGCAGTCCGCGCCCGTGTCGCCGCCGCCGATGATGACGACGCGCTTGCCCTTGGCGTTGATGGGCGAAGCGCCCAGCGCACCCTCCTGCACCAGGTTGGAGGGCTTCAGGTATTCCATGCGCGAGGTGGATGCCGCCGAGGTCGCGTCCGGGCACGGGCAGGTCGCGGGGCAGCGTGGCCCCGCCCGCCAGGACGACCGCGTCGAAGGCGGCCCGCACGTCGGCCGCCGAGCGCACCGTCACGTCCGGTGCGCACGCCGTCCCGAGGCCGCGCTCCTCGCCGGGCTCCACCACGCCGTCTGCGGCCGGCGCAGCCTGCGGGCGCCCGCCCACCGACGTGGAGCACACGAAGGTGACCCCCTCCGCCTCCATCTGGGCCAGCCGCCGATCCAACACGGCCTTCTCCATCTTGAACTCGGGGATGCCATAACGCAGGAGCCCACCGGGCTTCTCCGCCCGCTCGAAGACGGTCACGAGGTGTCCGGCTCGCACCAACTGCTGCGCCGCCGCCAGGCCGGCCGGACCCGAACCCACCACGGCCACCGACTTGCCCGTGCGGACCGTCGCCGATTGCGGGGTCACCCAGCCCTCGTCCCAGGCCCGCTCGACGATCTCGTACTCGATCCGTTCGATCGTGACCGGGTCCTCGTTGATCCCCAGGACGCAGGCCGCCTCACAAGGGGCTGGGCAGAGTCGCCCGGTGAACTCGGGAAAGTTGTTCGTGGCGTGCAGGCGCTCCATGGCCTCGGGCCAGTCGTCCCGGTACACGAGGTCGTTCCACTCCGGGATGAGGTTCCCGAGCGGGCAGCCGTCGTGGCAGAAGGGGATGCCGCAGTCCATGCAACGCGCCCCCTGATCCTTCGTGGCCTCCTCCTCGAAGGGTTCGTAGACCTCGCGCCAGTCGCGCAGCCGCACCGACACCGGGCGCCGCCGCGGCAGCCGCCGCGGGAACTCCATGAACCCGGTCGTCTTACCCATGTGCGGCCTCCATGACGGCCTGATCGACCGAGCGCCCCTCCGCTTCGGCCAGGCGGGTCGCCTCCAGGATGCGGCGGTAGTCGCGCGGCATGACCTTGACGAACTCGAGGACCTCGGTGTCCCAGCGCCCGAGCAGCCCGGCCGCCACGGCCGACTCGGTCTCGACGGCGTGGCGCTCCACCAGCGCGCGCACCGTGAAGGCGTCGGTCGGATCGAGCGGCTCGACGTCGACCATCTCGAGGTTCACCCGCTGCCCGAAGGACCGGCCCGGGTCGTAGACGTAGGCGATCCCACCCGACATCCCGGCGGCGAAGTTGCGGCCCGTCGGCCCGAGCACCAGCACCAACCCGCCGGTCATGTACTCGCAGCCGTGGTCACCCACGCCCTCGACCACGGCCGTCGCCCCGGAGTTGCGCACGCAGAAGCGCTCCCCGACCTGCCCGCGTATGAAGACCTCGCCGCCGGTTGCGCCATACAGGATCACGTTGCCGGCAATGATCTGCTCCTCGGCGGCGAAAGGTGAGCCCACCGGTGGGCGCACCACGAGCCGGCCGCCCGAGAGGCCCTTGCCGAAGTAGTCGTTGGCGTCCCCGTACAGGCGCATGGTGACGCCCTTGGGCACGAAGGCGCCGAAGCTCTGCCCCGCCGAGCCGGTGAAGGTCAGCGAGATGGTGTCGTCGGGCAGCCCGGCCGCGCCGTAGCGCCGGCTGATCTCCGAACCCAGCAGCGTGCCCACCGTCCGGTCGACGTTGGTGATGGGGACGGACACGGAGACGGACGTGCCGTTCTCGAGGGCCGGCCCGCACTCTTCGAGGAAAGCATGGTCGAGAGCCTTCTCCAGGCCGTGGTCCTGGTCCCGCAGTCGGCGTCGCCCCATGGACGCGGGGACGTCGGGCTGGGCCAGCACGGAGGAGAGGTCGAGACCCGCCGCCTTCCAATGCGTCACCGCGGTCTCGGTGTCGAGCAGGTCGACCCGCCCGATGGCCTCGTCGAGTGACCGCAGGCCGAGGGAGGCGAGCAGCTCGCGGACCTCCTCGGCGACGTACTCGAAGAACGTCTCGACGAATTCGGGCTTGCCGCTGAACTTGGCCCGCAGCGACGGGTTCTGGGTGGCGATGCCGACGGGGCAGGTGTCGAGGTGGCAGACGCGCATCATGATGCAGCCCGAGACCACGAGGGGCGCCGTGGCGAAGCCGTACTCCTCGGCCCCGAGCAGCGCGCCGATGACGACGTCGCGGCCCGTCTTGAGCTGCCCGTCGACCTGCACCACGATGCGGTCCCGCAGCCCGTTGGCCAGCAGCGTCTGCTGCGTCTCGGCCAGTCCGATCTCCCAGGGGATGCCGGCGTGCTTGAGCGAGGTCAGCGGCGCCGCACCGGTGCCACCGTCGTGACCCGAGATCAGTACGACGTCGGAGTGCGCCTTGGCCACGCCGGCCGCCACCGTGCCCACGCCGACCTCGGCCACCAGCTTCACGTGCACGCGGGCCAGCGGGTTGGAGGACTTGAGGTCGTGGATGAGCTGCGCGATGTCCTCGATCGAATAGATGTCGTGGTGCGGCGGGGGCGAGATCAGACCCACGCCCGGCGTGGAGCTCCTCGTCCGGGCGATCCAGGGGTAGATCTTGATCCCCGCGCAGCTGCCCGCCCTCACCCGGCTTGGCGCCCTGGGAGATCTTGATCTGGAGGTCGTCCGCGTTGACCAGGTACTCGCCCGTCACCCCGAAGCGTCCCGACGCCACCTGCTTGATCGCGCTGCGACGGAGGTCCCCGTTGGCATCGGGCGTGTAGCGGTCGGCGTCCTCTCCGCCCTCCCCGGTGTTGGAGCGCCCGCCGATGCGGTTCATCGCGATGGCGAGGGTCTCGTGCGCTTCAGCGGAGATGGAGCCGTAGGACATGGCGCCCGTGGAGAAGCGGGCCATGATGGACGAGATCGGCTCCACCTCCTCGATCGGTATCGGCCCGCCCGCCGCCGGGTTCAGCCGCAGCAGCCCGCGCAGCGTCCCCAGCTTCTCGGACTGGTCGTCGACGGCGGCGCTGTACTCCTTGAAGATCTCGTAGCGCTTCGCCCGGGTGGCGTGCTGCAGCTTGAACACCGTCTTGGGGTTGAAGAGGTGGAACTCGCCCTCGCGGCGCCACTGGTACTCGCCGCCGACCTCGAGCTCGCGGTGGGCCCGCTCGGTCGGTCGCGGCTCGTGGGCCGCCCGGTGCCGCGTCGCCACCTCGGCCGCCAGCACCGAGAGCCCGACGCCGCCGATGCGGCTGGCCGTGCCGGTGAAGTACTCGTCGATGAGTGCCCCGTCGAGACCGATCGCCTCGAAGACCTGGGCACCGGTGTACGAGGCCACGGTCGAGATGCCCATCTTGGACATCACCTTGAGCACGCCCTTGCAGGCGGCCTTGACGTAGTTGCGCCGCGCCTGGCGCGGAGACACGCCCTCCAGCTGGCCCTCCGAGATCATGTCGTCGATGGAGTCGAGGGCGAGGTACGGGTTCACCGCCGCCGCCCCGAAGCCGATCAGCAGCGCCATGTGGTGCACCTCGCGGGCGTCGCCGGTCTCGATCACCAGGCCGACCTTGGTCCGCGTCTTCTCCCGCACCAGGTGGTGGTGGACCGCGGCGGTCAGCAGCAGGGACGGGATGGGCGCCCAGTCCGCGGTGGCGTTGCGGTCCGAGAGGACGATTAGGTTTGCGCCGTCCGCGATGGCGTCGGACACCCGGCGCCGCACGTCGTCGATCGCCCGCCGCAAGGCCTCGCCCGCCGGCCGCGGTCGGGGCGCCCGGCCTCCCCGCCTCGCGCACCTCGAAGAGCCCGTCGATGGCGAAGGCCTTGAAGCCCGGCGTCTCGCCGCCCTCGTTGACGTACATCAGCTTGGCCAGGTCGTCGCGGTCGATGACGGGCAGCGGCAGCAGGATCTGCCGGCACGAGCCGCGCCTGGCCTCGAGCAGGTTGGCCTCGGGCCCGATGGTGGCGGCCAGCGACGTCACCAGCTCCTCGCGGATGGCGTCGAGGGGCGGGTTGGTCACCTGGGCGAAGAGCTGGGTGAAGTAGTCGTAGAGCAGACGCGAGCGGTCCGAGAGCACGGCGATGGAGGTGTCCGAGCCCATGGAGCCGATCGGCTCGGCCCCGGTGCGGGCCATCGGCGCGAGGATCACCCGCAGCTCCTCGGTCGTGTAGCCGAAGAGGCGCTGCTGGGTGACGACGCGGCCGTGCTGCGGCGTGAGCATGGTGCGGGCCGGCAGCTCCTCGAGGCGGACCTGGTCCTGGGCCAGCCACTCGCCGTAGGGGTGCTCGGCCGCCAGCTCGGCCTTGATCTCCTCGTCCTCGACCAGCCGGCCCTTGCGCCGTGTCGACCAGGAACATGCGGCCCGGCTGCAGGCGGCCCTTGCGGACGACACGCTCGGGCGCGATGTCGAGCACCCCCACCTCGCTGGCCAGCACGACCAGCCCGTCGTCGGTGACCCAGTACCGAGCCGGGCGAAGCCCGTTGCGGTCGAGCACGGCGCCCACGACCGTGCCGTCGGTGAAGCAGACCGCGGCCGGGCCGTCCCACGGCTCCATCAACGAGGCGTGGTAGCGGTAGAAGGCGCGCCGCGCCCGGTCCATGGTGGCGTGGTTCTCCCACGCCTCGGGGATCATCATCAGCACGGCGTGAGGCAGCGAGCGCCCGCCGAGGTGCAGCAACTCGAGCACCTCGTCGAAGCTGGCCGAGTCGCTCGCCCCCGGCGTGCAGATCGGGTAGATCCGCGACAGGTCCCCGTCGATCAGCGACGTCTCGAGGAGCGCCTCGCGGGCCCGCATCCAGTTGCGGTTGCCGGCCAGCGTGTTGATCTCGCCGTTGTGGCACAGGTAGCGGTACGGGTGGGCCAGCGGCCAGCTGGGGAAGGTGTTGGTCGAGAAGCGCGAGTGCACCAGCGCCAGGCCCGACTCGAAGGTGGGGTCGCGCAGGTCGGGGAAGAACTGGCGGAGCTGCTCGGAGGTGAGCATGCCCTTGTAGACGAGGGTGCGCGCCGACAGCGACGGGAAGTAGAGGCCGTCGACCGCGTGCTCCACCCGCTTGCGCAGCACGAAGGCCCGCCGCTCCAGCGCCATCGGTGTCGACGCCGCGGACCGCCGAGGGGGCGACGAACACCTGCTCGATGCGGGGCATGGCGCCGACGGCGATCTTCGCCCAGCCCCTCGGTCTCGGTGGGCACCGTGCGCCACCCGAGCACCCTCGAGCCCCTCCTCGGCGGCCGTCTGCTCCACCGACGCCCGTGCCTTGAGGGCGTCGTCGGGGTCGATGGGCAGGAAGACCAGGCCGACCGCGTAGCCCCCGGCGTCGGGCAGCGTGAAGCCTGCCGCCTCCGCCGCGGTCACCAGGAAGCGGTGCGGGATCTGCACGAGGATGCCGGCGCCGTCGCCCGTCTCGACCTCGGCGCCCGAGGCGCCGCGGTGGGCCAGCCGCTCGAGCACGGTGAGGCCGCGGTCGACGATGTCGTGGTCCGGCCGGCCGTGGAGATCGGCCACCATGCCGACGCCGCAGGCGTCGTGCTCGTATGCCGGGTCGTAGAGGCCAATGGCCATCGGCGTCCTTCCGAAATGGGGAGAAGGTGAACGGAGACCGGGACGACGTTGGCCCGAAGTGGAAAGAACAGGATACACGACGGCCCTCGTAGGCTTGGCGCATGGCACGCGCGGTCCAGGTCGTGGGGGGCGGCGTGATCGGGCTGGCCTGTGCGTGGGACCTGTCACGCGAACGGTCATGAAGTGACGGTGGTCGCGCCCGCCCCCGGGCGCGACGGCGCGTCGTGGGTGGCGGCCGGGATGCTCGCCCCGGTGACCGAGGCGCAGTTCGGCGAGTCGGCCCTGACGACGCTGCTCCTCGAGGGCGCCGGCTCTGGCCCGCCTTCGCCGCCGCGCTCGAGGGCGCCACCGGCCAGACCGTCGGCTACGACACGACGGGAACGGTGACCGTCGCGCTCGATGCGTCCGACCGCGCCAGCCTCGACGACCTCCTCGCCTACCAGCACGCGCTCGGCCTCGAGGCCCACCGCCGCAGCGCCAGCGAGTGCCGTCGCCTCGTCCCTGCCCTGAGCCCGGCGCTGCGCGGCGGGATCGAGGTCCCGGGCGACCACCACGTCGACAACCGTGCGCTGCTCGGCGCGCTGGCCGAGGCCTGCCGCAGCGGCGGGCGTCACTTCGTCGAGGGCACCGTGGTCGCTGCACTCGAGCCGCGGGTCCCGAGCTCGTCCTCGACGGACGGCCGCCGCCTCCGCCCGGACCACGTCGTCCTGGCGGCCGGCACCGGCCTCCGCGGCATCGACGGGCTGGCCGGCGCCGGGCTCCCCGCGATACGGCCCGTCAAGGGCCACATCCTGCGCCTCGGGCCGCGCCGAGCGGGGTGTCCACTCCCTCTCCTGCGCCGCACCGTGCGCGGCCTCGTGCACGGACGCTCGGTCTACCTGGTGCCCCGCCGCGACGGCTCCGTCGTCGTCGGCGCCACCGTCGAGGAGCGGGGCAGCGACACCGCGGTCAGGCCGGCGCCGGTGCACGAGCTGCTGTGACGACGCGCGGGCGGTCGTCCCGGGCATCGACGAGCTCGAGCTGGCTCGAGGCGGCCGCGGGGCTGCGCCCGGCCACCCCGGACAACATGCCGCGGATCGGATGGACGGCACTCGACGGCGTGCTGGCGGCCGCCGGGCACTACCGCAACGGCATGCTCCTGGCGCCGCTCACCGCCGCCGCGGTCGTCGACCTCCTGGCGGCGCCGACCGGTGGCCGCCGCTGATCGAAGCGTTGGCGCCGGCATGACCGGCTCGTGCTCTCGCGTCAACGGCGAGCCCGTGGAGGTGCGGGCCGGCGCCACCATCGCCGACCTCGTGACCGCGTCACCGACGCCGACGACCCCAAGGGCGTGGCCGTGGCCGTCGACCGCTGCCGTCATCCCGCGCTCGGAGTGGGCGACCACGCCGGCCCGCGCCGGGTCCCTGGTCGAGGTCGTGAGCGCCGTCGCCGGCGGGTGACGTCGTTGAGTCTTTGTCACCCGACGGCCCGATGCCAATCCCGATGCCCAGCCCTCGACCCCGGCCCGACCGCGTTCGTCCTCGCCGGCGGCGGGACCAAGGGCTCGTTCGAGGTCGGCGTGCTCCAGTACCTGGTCGGCGTGGAGGGCATCGTCCCCGACGTCATCACGGCGACGTCCGCCGGCGCCATCGCCGCCACCGTCCTGGCGCAAGCCCGCACGCTCCCCGAATTCCTCGAACGGGTCGACGAGATCGAGGGCGACGTGCTGGCCTGGACCCAGACCGACCACGTGTTCGGCAAGCAGGCCTGGCTGGAGGCCCTCGACGGCACGGCGCTCGGGCCGCGAGATCCACCAGGAGATCACCGAGGGCACCCGCCCGCCCTTCCCCCTGACCCCCTCGACCGTGCTGCCGGCAACGAAGTGGTGCCGGCCGACACCTCGGACCGCAAGGGCAGCGCCGCCAGGCCCGGCGGGCCCGGCGCCGGCGCCAGCGGCACCTCGCTCGACTGGTGGCCGGGGCCGGGCTCCGGCTGCCCCGGGTCCGGCGCCACCTCCGCACCAGCGGCAGCTCGGTCCTCAACCTCGACCCTTTGGCCGGTGCGCTCCGCCACGGGAGCGAGGACGGGGTCGCGGGCGGTCGACCCCGACCTGATCGCCCGCCCGGCCTGCGGTTGCGCCTGGCCGTCACCGCGCTCCGGGCCGGGGTCCTGCGCTTCGTGACCGAGGACGGCACCATCGTCGAGTCCGACGCCGCGACCCCGCGCCCGGGCCGGCGCCGGGCCGGTCGACGTCGTGGACGGTGCCATCGCGTCGGCCAGCGTGCCCATGGTCTTCCCGCCGCACCCAATGGCCGACGACGATTACGTCGACGGCGGCGTGATCGAGATCGTTCCTGTCTCCGCTGCCGCTGCGCTCGGGGCGACCCGCATCATCGCCGTCGTGGCCGTGCCAATCGCGCCTGTCCCGCGACGAGCGCGACTACGCCGCGGCGCCCGCCGGGTACATCGGCCTCCGGTCCATGGGCATGATCGGCGTGGCGGAACGGCAGATCTGGCGAACCTCAACGTCCCCCTCCCGGACGGGTCGGCCTTGACCACCATCGACCCGGTCGTCGACGTCGTGGGCCTCTTCGAGGTGGAGCCGGGCCTCCTGCGCATCAACAAGGACTACGGCTGGCTGCGCGCGGCCGACCTCATGGCCGAGGGGGACGCCGGCATCGCTGGCGGCCATCGTCGAGGGCACCCACGCCATCGTCGAGGCGCGGCGCGAGGCCTGGCGTCTCGAGGAGTCGCTCTGGGCCGCCGGGCGGGTCGGAGCTGGGGATGCGGGAACGCTGGCTCTCGTCCGCGAGCTCAAGGAGACGGTCCGCACGCTGGTCGACCGCCGCAAGCAGCTCGGCTTCCCCGTGCCCGACGGATGCGAAGACTGGTGGAGCGGCTTCGAGGCCCACACGGCCGAGCGCCCGCAGGGCCTGCCGACCATCTCGACGGCGCGCGTCTGACCGCGCCGCCCAGGCCGACGTCAGACCGTCGGCCCGCCCATCCAGCCCCGCCGGCGGAACAGCACGATGAGGAACACCACGGTGACGACGTCGAGCCCGAGCGCCAGCACGTAGAAGCTCCACGTCGGCGCGAGCCACGACGCGCACCAGGTAGTTGAAGTTCTGCCCGAAGAACCCCGTGAGGAAGCTGAGGGGCAGGAAGATCGTGGCGATGATGGTCAGCTGCTTCATGACCACGTTGAGGCGGTTCGACACCGTCGACAGGTGCGTGTCCATGACGCTCGAGAGCAGGTCCCGGTAGTTGTCGACCATGTCCGCCACGCGGATCAGGTGGTCGTAGAGGTCGCGGAAGTAGCGCGTCGCCTCGTCGTTCATGCCGGGCACGTCGGTGACGCCGGCGTTGATGCTGGCGACCATGTCGCGTTCGGGGGCCACGATCTTGCGCATTTCGATCAGGGAGCGCTTCATCTGGAACAGCTCGCCGAGCTGCGCCTCGGTCGGCGTCTTGAGGATCTCGTCCTCCAACGCGTCGATCTTGTCGTCGAACTCGGAGAGGACCGGGAAGAAGCTGTCCACCAGCGAGCCGATGACGAGGTACACGATGACGAGTTGGGGCGAGGCGACCTGGGCGACCGGGTGGCGCTCGAGCCGGTCCCGCGTGTGGGCCAGGGTCGGGCACTCCCCCCGGTGCACCGTGACGACGTAGCGATCCGTCCAGAAGCAGTGGACCTCGGCGTCGCCCGTGTGGTCCGGGTCGGCTCCCCGCGCCACCAGGTACACGAAATTGTCGTAGATGTCGACCCGGGGCCGCTGGTTGAAGCGCTCCGCCGACTCGACGGCGAGATGGTGGAACCCGAAGTGGGTGCCCAACAGCTCACCGACCATGCCGTCCACCGCTTCGTCGTCGAGGTCGAGCCAGAAGAACTCGGTTCCGGCCAGTGCGGCGAGCACGTTCTCCGTCGTCGCCGGCGTGTCGTGGCCGCCCTGGCGCAGAGTCCCTTGCAGCACCGAACCAGTCTCCCCGCGCCCGGCGACGCCCTGGTGGATGATCAGGCGAAACGGGCGGGGTCGAAGGCCGCCGGCAGCGGCACCTCGTCTCCCCCCAGCGCCACCCCCGCCACGGTGTGCGCCAGCAGGCGGGCCGAGAACGGCCCCTGGAGGAGGCCGTTGGCGCCGTGGCCGGTGGCCACCCAGACGTTGCCCCAGCCGGGAACCCGGCCGATGACGGCGCGGTCGTCGGCCGACGTCGGCCGCAGCCCGACCCTCGTCTCGAGGTAGCTCGCCGCTTCCAGTCCGGGCGCTACGGTCAGGCACTCCCGCAGGAGCTCGTACAGGCCGGCCGCGGTCGCGCTCACGGAGAACCCGGCCCCGACTTCGAAGGTTCCGCCGCAGGCCACCCTCCCACCGGGCCAGGGCACGAGATAGTGCGTGAGCAGTGGCTGCACGATCGGCCAACTGCCGGTGTCGCCGTCCACGCCGAGATGCACGATCTGCCCCTTCGTCGGGCCGACGGGCAGGTTGGCGCCGAGCCACTCGGCGACCGCCCCGGTCCAGGCGCCCCCGGCGACGGCGACCGCGGCGCACGCCACGTCCCGTCGTCCGTCCACCGCGAGGGCGTCGACGCGCTGCAAGCGTCCACCGGCCGCCACGACGCCGTGCACCGCGCCGGCCACGAACTCGACCCCGCGGGCCGTGGCCGCCTGTCTGAGCGCGGCCGCCATGCCACGGCCGTCCACGCGGGCCGAGCCCGGTGCGTGCAGGACCCGGTGAACCTGGCCCAGAGGGGGGAAGAGCGATCCGGCCTCCTCGGGGGTGATCTCGGCGACCTCCCCCGGCGCCCGGCGCAGGACCTGCTCGGCGTACGGGGCGAACCAGCCGTCCTCGTGCTCGCGCAGGCCGATGGAAAGGATGCCGCAGCGGCCGTAGCCCGTCCCGGCGACGTCCACGCCGTCGAGCTGCATCCGCCGCAAGAGTGCCGGGTAGTGCGCGCCCGCCTGGCGCAGGAAGGGCCACAAGGCGGCCTCGGTCCCGGCGCCGGTGAGCGGCGAGAGGATCCCCGCCCCGGCATCGGTCGCCCGTCCCGGAAAGCCGGCGTCGACGACCGTGACGCTCGCGCCCAGGCAGGCCAGCTCGTAGGCCAGGGACAGGCCGACCAGGCCGGCTCCGACCACGGCCACGTCGCAGCGCTCCCCGTTCACGACCCCGAGTCCACCAGGCCCCTCCACCCACCCGCCAATGGTGCGGCACTATGAGCGTCATGCAGGTCGTGCGGACACCCGAGGAGCGATTCGACGACCTCCCGGGGTTCGCCTTCAGCCCCCGCTACGCCACCCTGTCCGACGGGCTGCGCATGCACTACGTCGACGAGGGCCCGGCCGCAGCCGAGGCCGTCCTCCTGCTGCACGGGCAGCCAACGTGGTCGTACCTCTACCGCAGCGTCGTGGCGGGCCTGGTCGAGCGAGGACTGCGTGCCGTGGCGCCGGACCTCATCGGCTTCGGTCGCTCCGACAAGCCGCTGGAGCGCACCGCGTACACGGTGCAGGCCCACATCGACTGGCTCTCCCGGTTCGTCTCCGCCGTCGACCTGCCCCGCCTGACCCTCGTCGTCCAGGACTGGGGTGGTCCGATCGGCCTGGGTCTGCTCACGACCAATCCAGGCCTCGTCGATCGCGTCGTCGCCGCCAACACGGTGTTGCACACGGCCGATCCCTCTTTGGCGGGCCGCTTGACCTGGGCCTGCCACGCCGGGGCGGACGGGACGGTGACCGTCGAGCAGCAACTGCTCGACTATCAGCGCCTCACCCAGGAGCTCACGCCGTTCCGTCCCAGTCTCTTCGTGCAAGGGGCCACCGAGTCCGACGTGCCGGACTCGGTGCTGGCGGCCTACGACGCGCCGTTCCCCGACGAGACCTTCTGCGCGGGGCCGCGCCAGCTCCCGTTGCTCATGGGACTGACCTCGGCCAGCGAGTGCGCGCGCGTGAACCGTCGCACCATGGATGCGCTGGCCCGCTTCGACGGTCCGTTCCTGACCGTGTTCTCCGACGGCGATCCGGCCACCCGCGGCTGGGCCGAGGTGCTGCAGGCGCAGGTGCCCGGTGCCGCGGGACGGGCCCACTGCACCATCGAGGGCGCGGGGCATTTCCTCCAGGAGGATCGCGGGGCCCAACTGGTTGACGTGGTGGCGGGGTTCGTGGAGGGTGCGCGCCCCGCCTGACTAGGGGGCGGGCGTCGGCTCCTCGGGGGCCGGGGCCGGCCAGTGCATCGGGCTCGGGTGGGGCGCCTGTGCCCAACTGCGCCTTGAGGGCGGCCAGCTCGTTGTCGACCTGCGCGTCCTTGCCGACCTTGTCGAGCTCCTTCTGGACGTCGTCGGTGCCACCACCGACGTCCTCGAGGACTCCGGACTCGAGCAGCTCGTCGAGGGCGCCCGAGCGGGCCTGCATGGTGGCGATCTTGTCCTGCGCCCGCTGCAGCGACGCCCCCGAGTCGTTGACGGACTTCGAGATACCGGCGGTGCTCTCGTCTACCTCCGAGATCGCCTTGGCCGCGGTGTACTGGGCCTTGAGGGTCTCCTTCTGGGTGCGGAAGTCGTTGACCCGCTTCTGCAGTACATCGAGGGTCTTGGTGAGCTTCTGCTCCTCCTCGTCGAGCTGCTGACGCTGCGGCTCCATCTCGTCGATCTGCTGCTGCGCCGCCGCCTTGCGCGACAGCGCCTCCTTGGCCAGGTCCTCCCGGTTGGCCGACAGGGCCTGCTTGGCCTGGTCCTGCAGGTGGTCGACGGTGTGTTGGAACTGCTCCTGCTGGAGCTCCAGGCGCTTCTTCGAGGCGGCCAGGTCTACCAGCGCGCGACGGACCTGGGTGATCTGCTCGAGCATCTTCTCGTAGGAGAGGTCGAGCATCTCATCGGGCTTTTCGGCGGCGTCGAGCGCCTTGTTCGTCTTGGCCTGCACGATGTCGTGAGCCCGCTGGAAGATGCCCATGCTTCCCTCCCTGGAGGTCGGTCCGTGACCCCCACCATAGATTCGAATCAGCCTGTCTGCGGCCGCGCTCGACTGTCCCTCCTCGGGCAAAGGCCTCCAGATGGCCCGGTGTAGTTCGGCGATGGTGGGTCAGCGCCGGGCGAGGTCACCGGGTGACCGAGTCACCGGGCATCCAATGGGGCCCTCAGTTCCCTGGGGCAGCCCAGTCAGGTCGGAAACGCGACAGCCAGCACCGCACTCAGTGGGCCCACGACCACTCGGGTGCGGGGTGAAGTGTGCGTGTGGGCAACCGTCTCATTGAAAGTGAAGGACTCGTCCGATTGGCTCACGTTGAAGCTCCGGACATCGATCGTGTGCCAGCCGTCCTCCAACTGAACCTCCGACACTCTGGCTTCGTCGATAGCGGCAAGCCACTCGGTACTCATTTGGGGCCTCCAGCCGTCAGACGTGCTCACGCACCATAATGCGCCACGACCAGCTCCTCTTTGTGCCGGACTGCCGGGATCAGAAGCCGGGACACTTGTTCCGGTGCTGGGGACCGTGACCTGATGTGGCGTCCTTGCTGTGAGTGCCCGGCCGGGGCGGTTGAACGAGCGAGTCGAGGGACATCGGGCTCCATCGGCCGCTCAAGAGACCCACCGGCCACCACGACGCCGGCGCGTGCCCTCGAGCTACATCGGCACCGCCCGCAGGACTCCCGACGGATCCCGGCAATCCCGCGTCGCCGAGCCCAACCGTATTCCCACCTGCATCGTGCGCTTCACACGCAATGAGGAGGAACGGTAGACCATGACCAAACGAGCTCCAACGCCTCACCTCAAGGTCGCGCGAAGGTTCGCCCCGATCGCGATTGTCGCTGCTGCGGCGTGTGGCTCCAGCAGCGGAGCTTCGAATGGCGGAGCAGCGAACTCGAACACGTCCACAACGGCGGGATCCTCCGGTGGGGGCTCGACGACTGGAAGTGGGGGCGCCGCGTTCTGAGAATCTCGAGCAGGTCGCACCACAAGCTCGACGACGTGATCCCCCATCTCGAAAGAGCTGAGCGAGAGGGGCGCACCCGCGTGGCGGCCGCCGTGGCCGCTCAGGAGGATCAGCGAGGCTGTCTCTGTTCGGCTCGATCGTTCATGCTCGTAGGCGCAGCAAACGAGGTCGGCTTCGTCGGAGGTGCCCACGTCACATCGACGCCGGCAAAGTCGCTAAGCGGGTGCGGGTGACTCTGTCGCCCGCAATTGCTACCGCACCGGCGCGCTTGTCTCCGAGCCACCAGCAGCCAGTTGTCGCAGAAACTTACGAACAGGTCGCGTCCGTTTGTGTTCCGTTCGCGCCGTACGTGTTTCCGCATTCTCCGACGTAGGTGTTTTGTTGGTCATAGGTCTGGGGTTCCCTGATGCCAACAGCTCCAGAGAAGTCGTTGTTCTTGATGACATCAAGGGTGCCGTTGTAGAGGTCCATCTCGTAGCTGTAGGGCTGGGCGAGACACTGGGTGGTCGGAGGCGTCCCATAGGTTCCAGGGCACATGGGAAAGCTGTTGTTCTCCATGTCCAGGGCGACCACGCTGTAGATCGACATGGCCGGGGTATTGCTGCCACGATAAGGTTCGGCGTAAGCGCCGGGGGCGAACGTGTTGTTCGTTACGCTGAGCCAGATGTTGTAGTACTGAGAAGTTGTGTCAAACGTCATAGTGCCAACGATCTCTATAAGAGGAGAGTCGGCATTGAGCGTGTTCCCCGTGAGCGTGACGTGCTGCTGCTGCACACCTGGAGTCTGACCTTGGTCCGAGACGAACCAATCATCAATCCATCCGTTCCAAGTGTCGTTGTTGATAAGGATGTCGTCCTGTGCCGCCCAAAAAGGCGTGCCGTCAGCATTGAAAGGGGTTGAGTAGTTGTCGTATTCCAGGTCGATAGCATCGACACCTACGTTCGTGACCGTGTTGTTATAGAACACGAAGCCGTCTACGGATTCAATGGATAGACCGTGATAACCACCATTGGTGAAAGTGGAATTGACGATCCATACATTCTTGTTCAGGGCATCGCTGGTGGTATTGACATCGTATGGCGGCGAGAGGTAAACGAAATCACCCTGGATATTGGTCACATGAATGCTGCTTAGTACGACACCGCTATCAGCTTCAAACTCCACACCATAGTCACCCTCGGATCCAGAACCGACTTGACCCAACGCACCTTGGACCTTCAAATTCTCAATAACTACGCTCGTGTCCAACCACAGGTTCAACATAGGTCCAGCAGTGGACGGTAGTGCGGGCTGGATGAGTGTGGCACCGTTACCGTTGATCGTTAAATTGGTTTTACTCTGAACAGTAAGAGAACCATCTACATTCCAACACGAATTAGCCGGGAAGACGAGAGTCGAACCACTCGGTTGTGAGTTGATCCAAGTCTGTAGCGTTGCAGTGCTGTCAGTGTTCGTGCCGCAGGTCGAGCTTGGCGCCGACGCGGTGACGGCTGCGGTGGGTTCGATCGATGAATAGGTGACACATGAGGCCAGCACAGTGGCTAGCAAGGTGACTCGGAAGACGATGCCATGACGCTTCAAGTGATCAACCCCTTCACCCCCTCAAGGCTCGGCGTTCGTCTGAGATGCCCCAGCCTCCGAAGTTGTCTGCCTTCTCCCTGATGAGTCGGGTTGTCGGGATTTGGATCCTGGACTCTTGAACAGTCCACCCTGGGTTTTATCACAGCTCGTCGCGGTTGTTTCGACTCGTCTTAACCGCTGGTCTCTCGACATCTCACACGTCACGATTGGGCAGCCGTCGCGCCACTGGCTACCACTCCTCACACTCAGCCCAGGTGAGTCGTCGAGAACAAACGCTTGTCTGGGACCTCCGGGGCCATGAGCCAGGCGGTGACGGCTCGGTTCACGCCGCGACGGTGGAGCCGAGGTACGCAGGGCGGCGCGACCGATGGACAAGGTTCAGCGTGTATACCTGAGTACACCTGCGTCAGTCACGAGACCAGGGGTGCAGCGGTCCCTCCAGCCTCAACCGAGGGGCCGCTCCGCGTGGGGGCTCCGGTCTACTCTCACCCGTGAGCCCGATGCCCGAACTCGGCGATCTGTGCCCCGGGTTCATCGCCAACCCTGGCCGGTGCCGGCAAATGATTTACAGGGATTCGCTCCCCGTTGATGTAGGCCCGGACGGTCTTGCGGTCCGGGCCGAGGTGCCGGGCGATCGCCGAGATCGTCCAGCCTCTGCTTCTGAGTGCATGTGCTTCCACGTCTCCCTCATGTGTGAGCATGCGGAACGGGTCTCCATTCGAGCTGGCTGGCTTCGTCGCCCGTCAGCTTCGAAGGGGGCCCGCCGCGGGTGGATGGTTCAGCTCACCGGGACAGGGTAGGGATTTGGGTGATCGAGGGTGGGGAGATTCAAGATTCGCGGGCATTGACACGACCGGCGGCGTGCCGGCGCTGTGAGGATCAGCAATGAAGTTTCCGTAGCCATCACGAAGCTCTGGAGAACAGCCTTAGATGCCACCGGCACGATCATGGTTGGGGACATGTCGGATGGCCAGCCTCAAGAGAGAACTCTGTGCCGGTCCAGCCCGCAAGAAACTACGAGACCAAACACCATTTGAGGGCTTACCGGTTTAGGGGAGTTCTGCCGGCGCCTCGTGGGTAGACGGCGGCCAACTTCGCGCGCGACCGCAGGCGCACGTTTAGCGCTGCTTGCCGAGCTTCTTCTCGGCTACCGATGCCCGGTCGCAAGCTTCTTTGAATTGCCGCACAGCCAGCTGTTCGGTCGACTTGAGCCGGGTCAGTTCATCGGCGGCCGCCGCGACGGCTCGTCTCGCTTTCTTCACCGCAGCGTCGGCCTGTTCTACCTTGCGGTTTGCTTTGTCCAGGTTGCGCTGCGCGGCGATTAGGTCAGTTTTCGATCTCGAACTTCGAGTCGACACGGGGCCCTTTGTGTGCGATGGCGACACGGTTTGGGTCGGCGCGGTGAATCCGAGTCCCGAATAGTGCAAGCCGCGGCTCAAATGACCCCTACGAAGATCTTCGGCGGCCCGTGGATCGGCGAAGGCCGCCTCGAGGGTCCCTTCGAGCTCTTGCAATGCAGCCGCGGAAACCGGCTGGCCCATTCGAGAGGCCTTTGACTTTGCCTCTCGCATCAGCTTGGAGACCGCGTCGCCTTTCTCTTTTGAGACCCTCCGAATCTGCTCTCCCTCGAGCTTGTGTTTTGGGGCTCGAAGCTCGACGCCCAAGTCGATCAGACCCTCGACATCGCTTGCTTGTTCGAGCACGAGGATGTTCGCAAGCCAGGCACCCACCGAAGGCTTGCGCAGCTTCTTCAATGAGGACGAGAGTTCTGGACGACCCGCCTGGCGAGCCTCAGACGCTTTTGCGTCTCGAGCCGCGGTGAACTGAGTTGGAATCAACCCGTATAGCTCGTGGGTCGCGCTCTCGAGATCCATAGCTCCATTTTGCCGTGATCAAGTTCGGCCGGCCACCTGGACCTATTCGGAAACACCGACCGGAGGCGCTGCACATCGCAATGTTGGACGGGGATGACGAACCGTGATCAATCTGGATGAGTACAGCATCGCCTGTCCTATAACGTTGCCGCCCTTCGACACTACGGTGTCACTAGAAAGTTAAGGCGAAGGCCACTCGGTTCTTACCTCGCCGTACCTCGCCGGAAATGCATCATGGTGAGTTCGCCCTTGGGATTCTTGATAAAACGGTCGAGAGGTTTTGTGAAGGGCAGGGTGCGTTTCTCAATCGCAAGATGCAGTTTTGAAAACTCTTCTCCCTCGTTCCGAGTACGCCGATTGAGGTGACCCCAGAGCCGCATGTGCACAGTCCGGCTGACGAAGGTCTCTTGCCGGTCAAACTCGATCGGCTCGAAGCCGTGGCCGCAGCAAACCCCTGCATACCAGCCAACTGGGCGAGCATAGAAGTTCTGATAAGGCCCCATCCCGGTCGTGAACGGGGGCATCTCCACTGAGGTGTCCTCAAAGAGAAGGACGTCCTTTGCACTGACTCGACAGATCTCGCCGAGTAACTTTGTCCGACGAGCGTCAGGATTGTGCTGAAGCACGGTAGTCGTCGTGACCAGGTCAAACTCTTTATCCGCAAAGGGCAGGTTCTCGCCGTCAATCTGAAGGATCTCTGCTTCTGGGGCGTTGTGCTTGGCGAGGTTGACCATCTCTGACGACTGATCACATCCCACAACGCGTCTGGGACGATGTGCCGTGATCCAGCGGAGCCTCCCGCCAGGACCGCAGCCTACGTCCAGCACCGAGCGACCTTCTACTCGGATCTTGGGATCGAACCGCTCTCTGAATTGCGCGGCCTTATATTCATAGTAGGGAGAGTCATCTCCCGCGAGGAGGTTGCCTGAAGCTCGATCACGGACCTGCTGGCCGACCCCCGACCAGTGTTCTTCCATTTCGTAGTCCGCCAACGCGTTCTCCTGACCCTTCGAACCAACTTCTGGGCGTGCCACTATATCCAGAGCGCCCGGCGTTTCGGCTAAATGCCCCAGTTCATTGCCGGAAGTGAGACCGTGTTTGCCTCCACGGCTACGGTTCAGTCCGTGCCGGACCGAAGCACTCCGAAGCGTCTGACCGGCGAGAGGGAGACCTTGTTGGACTTCCTCGACTACCTCCGGGAGTCGGTCGTCTTGAAAGTGGACGGCTTGGATGAGGAGGCGGCTCGCCGATCGAGCGTCCCGACCGGGACCAGTCTTCTAGGGTTGATCAAGCACCTGACCACCGTGGAATCGCTCTGGTTCCAGTTCTCATTCGCTGGGCGGGACGAGACCGTCCCTGGTGATGACGTACAACCCTCAGACACGGTGGCGGCTGCCGTCGCCGCCTACCGAAGTGCGATCCGAACGAGCAACGACATCGTGGACCAGTGCAACGACCTGGACCGCCTCTGTGCGAGGACGCCGCCCACTGCTGAGCCGCTGTCACTTCGGTGGATTTTGGTCCACATGGTCGAGGAGACCGCTCGGCATGCTGGTCACGCCGACATCGTTCGTGAGCAGATCGATGGTCAAACTGGTCGATGAGCCGTCGCTCTGAGAGTGACTCCTATCGCCAAGTGGTGCCCCGTAGGCAGCGGGTCAGTGATGCCCTCCACCGTGTAGATGGATGCACCCATGTGCAAACCTGGTCGGATGGACCAAACGTTCTCCTATGGCTACGGCCAGTCCGTGCTCTGTTATTCGATCTCGGCGACGTAGTCATCTACTTCGACTTTGGAGGGGCTTTCCGACTGTGGGCCTCCCGGGCGGGTGCCTTGACGGAGCTGTGTCTCCTCACGCCGGTTCGGCAGCGCAGTCGGACATCCGACGAATGGGTCCTCAAACGGCAAAGTCGATAACGAACGCTCCCTGTTGTCCTGACTCCACGGCATTCGCGGAGTAGTTCTCTCGGACCCAGGTGACGGCCCCGCTGGGCGGAAGTCCGCACAGGATTGCCAGGCAGGCCAAGGCGGTTCCGGTTCGTCCATGGCCTCCGAGACAACCCAACTCAACCCGGTCTCCACCACGAGCGCGCTCCAACAGGGATCTGAGGGCGGCCACCACTGGAACAGAATCACTGGGCACACCGAAATCGGGCCAGTCGAGGTGATCGTGCGACCACGGAGGATCCCACTGTGGGTCGAGATACAGTCCGAAATCGGGAGCCTGGTCGCGGGCATACGGATCCCGGGCGTCAAACGAAACCGCGGTGACCTCGGTTCCATCGGGCAGCACAACAGCGGATCGGTGCACGTGCAGGTCAAACCGCTGATGATCGTGGCCCGGGACATTGCACTTTGCCGGTTCGTCGTCCGCGTACCAGTGGAGCTCACACTGCGCGCACACGACGATGGATCGGATGTCGGTCACGCCGTTATTGTCGCAAGTGCAGAACGATCCACTCACCAGAGCCGTTGAGCTGCCACTGCCGTTGCCGTGCCAGAGTCGCCGGCTTGAGAACCGGTGCTTCTTCGGCCTACCGAGCGGGGATCACGACAAATTGCGCCGGCGTCGACGAGATCGGACAGGCGTCTATTCCGGCTCCGGAACCGGAGCGCGTGGCATCCGGACCGAACCTTGGGGGCAAGACGTGGAGCAGGAGACGCTCGTAGATCCGAAGACCGGCAGGAAGTGCTACCTCCACTTCCCGTCCGTCCTCTCCGACAGCGACGTGGTGACCTTCATTCTCAGCCTGCACGGGGGTGGCTCGGTGGGAGCTTGGCAGCGCGAATACTTCCCCGCCTACGACTACGCCGACACCTATCGGCTGGTCATCGCGACCCCAACGGCCGCCACCAAAGAGCCTTTCCGCCATTGGGTGGCCGCGGCCGACGATGAATACCTCGCAGATCTGGCCGAGGCGGTGGTTGAGCGCTTCGGCGCCCCGAACATCAGTTCCTTCTGGCTGGTCGGCCACTCGCAGGGCGGGATGACCTCCAACCGGCTGCTGTCGACGAACCAGTACTTCGCCGATCGCGTGGACGGCTGGTTGAGCCTCTCGGGGGGCCGCCTCGGACTTGCCGCTGAGCGCGCGGCCAACGCCGGTCCTCCCCGCAGCGAGGCCGAGAAGGCCCGCATGGAGGAGCTGTTCGCCCGTCGCCGCATCTTCGAGCCACCCTCGCCGCCCACCGCCGATTTCTCTTTCATCTACGCCACCGGCGAGCACGAGATCGCATCGCTTCCCGAGACCTCTCCATGGGCAGAGCGCTACGGCGCCGAGGCCAGGGTCCAGATCGCGGACGTCGTCGACACACAGCCGGGCAAGATCCATGACGGGCGCTTCGACCAGAATCCGACCAAGAGCTGGGGGCGCAAACCTGCCCCAGGCACGGCCCAGGTATATGTGTTCCCCAATGCCAAGGGCGGACGGGTCATTGCAGACGTGGTCAGGATCGACAAGGGCCACACCGAGGGACTGGAGCCCCGGATCACTGAGGAGATCATCAAGCTGATGGTCTCGGCCTCGGGAGGAAAGTTTCACACGGGGGGAACCAGGCGTGACGCCAACGCGGCGCCATGACCGCTGCGTTTTCGACACCCGTGTCGGATCTCTGGATATCGGTTCGTTGGGTGTTTGTCCCCGTTCGCTGCGGGCATCGTGGGACAGCCCGTCACTTTCGCGCTAGGACCTGTCGACGTGAGCGATGAATCATTTTGCCCATGTGAGGCGGAGAAATGATCAGAACCTGTAGTTGCCTTCCAGCTCAGGACAGCACGTGATAGGTCACATGCGTAACCGACGTCGCGGCTCGCGGAGGCGCGGTCCCAGCGGTCGGGGACATACGGGGCGCTAGAAGTCGTCCACCGTCAAACGTGGGCTATCCAGTTGTAGCGGGTCTTGAGCCCATCTAGGAAACCGTCCACGGTCAAAGGTAGGTTGACGGGGCACTAGATCCACCCCGGAGATCAGCTCTGGAGAGTCGCCCCCGGTCGGCGCCCTCGACACCACTTAGACGGGGTTCCTTCCGCTCGGGTGTGACAGGCACTGTCGTCTTGGCCCAAACGAAGAGTGTGGAGGTGGTCGGTGCCCAGCCGGTGGGATCACCACGGTCGCGGCAGATGGCGCCACCCGCTACAAGCTCCTTCAAGGACTGGGCGACACGACTACGGTCGGTGTGCATTGCGTCAGCCAGCTTCCGAAGGCTCGGGCCACAGAAGCCGCCCTCTCGAATCGGCAGAGGCACAGGTATGTGCGCACTGCCGCGCCTCAGGTCGAAGCGGTCCAGGATCGCCGACCAGTACCACTGACCGTCCATCAGTGACGACGCCCAGAGCGGACGGACGTCGGTGCTTCGGCCCGGGCCCCAGCCTGGCACCGCTCGATCACCCATCCGCCCGATGCACGACCACGGGCCGTCTCTATTCGAAGGATGCCGGACGATT
Source organism: uncultured Acidimicrobiaceae bacterium (assembly GCA_963737805.1). Taxonomy (GTDB): domain Bacteria; phylum Actinomycetota; class Acidimicrobiia; order Acidimicrobiales; family RAAP-2; genus Bog-473. Next base: position 411,729 of record CAVTUE010000013.1, on the reverse strand, counting down.
CGGATCGTCTCAGTCTCGGGAAAGAGATCATTTCCGGACGTGCGAAGCCCCCGTTCGTGACTTTGTTCCATTTGCGTGAAGCCAAAGTCGCACAGACGCGCAGCCGGTGGCCGTAAGCGCGCAATAGATGCGCAAGGCAACAAGAGAGCCGGTCCGTTCTTGGGAAACCGGCTCTTACCTGGACTTTTACTTGGTCGGGCTGCCGGGATTTGAACCCGGGACCTCTTGACCCCCAGTCAAGCGCGCTAACCAAGCTGCGCCACAGCCCGCTCCTGGTAGAGACCCTGAAAGCTTGCTCAGAGACCTCGCCCAAGCAGGCCACCTGCTAACGCCTTGCTAACAAGGCATTCCAAATGGCCCAGCCTGAGGATACTCCCACGACCGACTCCCCTCACGCCCACACCGACCGTCGCTCACGCCTGCTCGACGGCGCCCAACATACCTATGTGTCATCGCCCTCGACGTGCTCGCCGATCATCCCCAGCGCGCTGCCAGCCTGGAGGCTGACGGAGGCCAACTCCTTGGCTAGACCTTCTACTCGGGCTGCCAGCTCGCCGATCAGTATCGCGAGGTCGGGCACATCGGGGATGGAGCTCTGCTCCCGGATCATTTCCCTGTCTTCTGGATCGTGCGGCAGTCCTCGATGATTTTGGAAGTCGATGGCACCGGCTGAACCTATCCCGAGCGAAATCGACACGCAGATCGACGAGCTACGCCACTGCGCTCCCCCGCCGCATCCCCCGCCGCTTCTTCTCGGTGGACCCGCCCCATACGCCCTCGAGGTCACGATCCGCCATCGCTGTGTCGAGGCATGGCTGGCGCACCGGACACCTCTGGCAGATCGCCGTGGCCTTGCTGGCCCTTCGTGAGAAGTAGAGCGCCGTCTCTCCTTTGCAAAGGGCGTCGGCGTGCCAGGCCGGCCTCGCCAACCAGTCTTCCAAGGACCCTGGGATCTGGTCGGCGTTGTCCGGCATCATCGTCGCTGCGGTCAGAGGGTTCACTCCGCCAGGGTACGGATGAGGTGTTGCACGATCGTGGCATCAGCGTGCCAGGGCCGCGGTTGGCGGGGCTCCTTGGCGTGTTTCATCGAAGCGATGGCACGGTGGCGCTGTATCAGCGCAGGACCCGCGGATCTCTGGGTGGTCGGGATGTCGCCATCCCAGAGCCACCACGTCCTTGGGGTGGAGGTGGCCGGTCCAACCCTTCGCAGGTGGGGTTGGGCCGCGAGCAGAGTGCGCGTCTACCGTCGCCCCATGGCAAACGAAGAGCGCATCGCAGGGCTAGAGGAAGCAGTGAGCCGCCGCAGCAACGTCATGGAACACAGACTCCAGAAATACGCCCACTACATGGACCCGATAGTCACGATCGCCGCCGACGCCGGGGGGCCGTGTTTTTGGGCCGGCAGCGACCGGACTCCCCGTGCAGGCGGCGTGTTCGTTGAGAAAAACGCCTCAACAGGGCCAACTGATCTCGTTCTAGTGCCCGTGGCACGCGAGGCGGACCTGCGTAGGCGATAGGCGCGTCACGGTGAGGTTCTTGCCCGAGCAGGTCACGGCTAGCGTGTCGCCGCCGTTTAGGGAGACTCCCTTCGACGCGCCGTTCGCCAACCCGGATAGGCCGACGGCACCGATTCCGGCGACGATCAGGGAGGCGAGCCCACAGGCGAGGGCGGTTCTTTTGGTCCGGTCGACAAACCTCACGGACGACCTCCCAGACGGTCGTCCCCCCCCGTCGGTGAGTCTTACCCGGCCACGAGGAAAGTAAACACCGATGACCGACACCCTCGACGGCACCCCGTGGTACGAGTCCTCTGCGAGGTCCGGTCGGTCAGGGTGCTCCTTGACGGGAGTTGCCTCGGCGTGTTCAAGAAACGCCGACAGAATGCTGTAGCGGAACGTGAGTGCCGTTTTGGGGGGCCGATCTGCGGCACCCCGACTCAAGGGCCGCTCCGCGAAGCGGCTCCGGTCGACCCTCGCCCCGTGAGTCCGATGACTGAGCCCGGCGACCCCTGCCCCGGTTTCATCGCCCAAGCTGGCCGATGCTGGCAGATGATCTACAGCCGCCAGCTGCAAGCCACCCACTGCCATGAGACGCCCTCGTGGACAGGCCGGTGGTTCTCGCCCAAGGGTGACGGGTGGTTCCGTGTGTGGGCCTGTCCTGACCACCTCGAGGGTCTGACGGGGCTTAGGGAGTTCGGGCGGCGCCGACCGTAGTCATGCGGCGCATACCATCAGGAGTGCCGTCGGGGCCGGACGCCGCGTGCGGGAAGGAGACCCCAACCCTCCCCCCGCGATACGAGGGAGGTCGACCTCGGCGGCCCTTCTTTCCCCTGCGGCGCCCTACAACCCCAGCCGCCGCAGGAACTTCCCCGTGAGCCTGTTGGTCGACCGATACACCCGCCGGCGGACCCTTCACGGCCGCCTCGAGGTTGCCGAGGTCGCGGGCGCCCCTGTAGAGCTGCGACCGAAACGTCCGGCGCTAGCCACGGGCGACGCAGGGGACATGGGCTCCTGGCACGCTAGTACGCGTCCTTGAGGCGCTCGTCGTACATATCGACCGACCCCGCCTTGAGTGTGTTAAAGCGCCAGCACTTTCATATCCGCGCAGTCTCGCAACCGCGACGAAGTCGCGCGGAGGCCTTCCCTTCAAGAGGTCACTTGTTATTTCCTTGGGGTGGCGCCGCCACGCCTCATCCTTCAAGGGGATCACCTCATCACGCCATATCCGCAGCCGTTCTGCTTCCCTGTCCCGTCTCGTCACATTTGTGACCGCGTGGCGCGCTTTACGGAGCGCCTCAAACAGGTCGGCGTCACTGAGCCGAGACGGGTCCACCGGCAGGAACTTACCTTCGGGGCGCTCTCGGGCTTGCTCACACATTTGCTAACAACCCCCGTAAATCCGCCGCCATTTAGGGCCACCGGGAGCCATTGGGCTTTCAGTCGAAACCAGGGTCTACCTGGCAGAACCCACCTAGAACCATTGGGCTGGTTCCGTCCCCCAGTCAAGCGCGCTAACCAAGCTGCGCCACAGCCCGCTTGTCGTCTCCCCCTCTTCTCACTGGCAAACGGCGGACGCTCAGCCTAGTCGACGCGTCCGGCAGCCCGGAGTTCGACCCGAGACGCAGCCCGTAGAATCGAGGTTGTCTACGGGTGTGAACCGCGCCGCGGTCGTCCACCCGACTACACCGCGGAGCGCCGCGCCCTCTCGCCGCGCTGCGGCACCGGCTTCTCACGCCGAGCGAGGAATGGTGATCAGTTCGTCGTCCCGCGTGGATATGCAGAACAATCTGTTGTGAAAGAGCGGCTGAAGGCGTAATCGGCCGGGTTGTCGTCGAGGTCAACAGGGAACTTGACCCTACGCTCGCCGCCAGTGTGGGCGTCATACGAACTTCGGGGAAGGACGCCACGGCCAAAGAACTTCTCTCGCTGCGGCCCGCACTGCTCTGGTCCGATCCAAGGGGGATCGCCACGGAGCCATCGACTGCTGATTAGCCGACCGCCGGATCTCTCGGTCTGAACGACGTCGGTATGGTCGAATGGGCGCATGAGCCCAGATATCGCCAACGACCCACGCCTCGACCCTCGTATCCGACGTATTCTCGAGTTCTTCCCTCCATCCACCCTCAAGGACGTGGCCAACCGGGAGGAGCTGCTGGCTGAGGCCAACACGCCAGAGGCCAGAGGAACCCGGGAGTTGTTCCGATCCGTTCAGGACATGTGCGACACGGAGGGTGCGGCGCCGTCGACGGGCCTTTCGCTGAGTACGACCCGATTCGTTTCCGAACCAGACGGCAACAGGGTGAATTTGCAGGTCATCCGGCCCGAGTCGGACGTGGCGCTGCCCGGCGTTTACTACATCCATGGTGGCGGCATGGCCACGATGTCGTGCTTCGACGGGATGTATCGAGGGTGGGGGAAGCACATCGCAGCCAATGGTGTCGTCGTCGTGATGGTCAACTTCCGTAACTGCGTCGTGGCGTCGTCGGCGCCGGAGGTCGCTCCGTTCCCAGCCGGGCTGAACGACTGCGTGTCGGGGTTGCGATGGGTGGCGAGCCACGCGGCCGACCTTGGCATCGAACCCACCCGGATTGTGGTCGCCGGCGAGAGCGGCGGCGGCAACTTGACCCTGGCCACGGGGCTCAAGCTCAAGCGAGACGGCGACCTCGGCCTGATCAAGGGTCTCTATGCCATGTGCCCCTACATCGCTGGGCAGTGGCCGGCGCCCGGATCCCCTTCCTCTGTCGAGAACGAAGGCATTCTGCTGAGCCTGCACAACAACCGCGGCGCGATGGGCTATGGCATCGAGGCCTTCAACGAAAGGGACCCGCTGGCATGGCCGTCCTTTGCGACCGTTGAGGACGTGACCGGACTCCCCCCGACCGTGATCAACGTCAACGAGTGTGATCCCCTCCGCGACGAGGGCATCAACTTCTACCGCCTCCTCCTCTCCGCCGATGTGCCCGCACGCTGCCGGCAGATGATGGGCACCATGCACGGGACCGAGATCTTCACCATCGCTTGCCCCGACATCTCTGCAGACACAGCCCGAGATATCGCCGGTTTTGCCCGCGGCTAGCCGGGCACGAGGACACGCTCGATTCGGACCGGCGAAGCTCGCTGCCGGGGATCTCGGAGGTAAGGATCAGTCCAGCCGTCGAAGGGACGATCGGTAGCGCTTGGCGTTGCTGACGTACTCGGCCGCCGAGAACCGGATCATCGGCACGTCCGACCTGTCCTCGAAGATCTTGGCCGGCACGCCCAGGGCCAGCGCGCCGGGGGGCACGACCACGTGATTGGGCACGACCGCGTTCGCGCCGACAGTGGCGCCACGACTGATCACCGCCCAGTGGAGCACCACGCTGCCCGAGCCCGCCAATGACTCATCCTCGAGGGTGCAACCCTCCAGATGGGTCAGGTGACCAACCACGCAGCCGTTGCCGATGATGGTGGGGAAACCGGGTCCAGCGTGGACGACGCTCCCGTCCTGAATGGAAGAGCCGGCGCCGATGGTGATGCTCCCGTAGTCACCGCGGAGGACGGCACTCGGCCAGACGCTGGATTCGGGGCCGATCACCACGTCGCCGATCACGATCGCGTCGGGGTGGATGAAGGCGTCGACGTCAATCCGCGGTGCCACGCCGTCGAGTTCGTAGATTGGCATGGCGGCCGACGCTACACGTGGGCAGCGATCCAGCTCACGCCCTGATAGCCGCGATAGCCCAGATAGATCACGCTGGCGATCAGCATCGCCTTGAAGTACCAGGGGATGGGCTTGCGCTCCTGCTCGGCCAGAATCGTGCCGCACGTGGGGCACTCGCCCTCCTCGCCGAGATCCTCGTCTTCGACGAGCGCGTCGCACTCCTCGCACCACGCCATCAGGACCGGCTCCTCACTTCCCCCCGATCCTCACCCGCAACTTCATCGGTGTCGCGCCAAGGTCGAAGCGCTCTCGGATGCCCCGCTCTAAGTACCGCAGGTACGTCTGGGGCAACCGGCCGTTCGTGAAGAGCGTGAACGTCGGGGGGTCGATGGCACCCTGGACGATGTAGCGGATCTTGGCCCGGGGAGCGGCCTGACGGTTCTGCAGCTCCTGCAGCGTGCGATTGAGGGTCCCGGTAGGCACCCGCTGGTGGTAGGCCGTCACGCAATCGCGCAGTGCGGGGAGGATGCGGTGCACACCCTTGCCGGACAGTGCGGAGATCTTGAGCACCGGCGCCGCGCCCAGGAACGCAAGGCGGTCTCCGACGCCGGCCAGCACCTCGTCGCGATCGTCAGTCGGCACCTGGTCCCATTTGTTCAGCGCCACGATCGCCGGACACCCCGAAACGCCGATCCGCTCGGCGAGCCGCTGGTCCTGATGCGATGCCCCGATGGTGGCGTCGATGACCAGAACAGCGACGTCGGCCCGCTCGAGAGCACGCAGGGCGCGCATCGTCGCGTGTTGTTCAGTGCCACGGTCCGTTTTGGAAGGTCGGCGCAGGCCTGCAGTGTCGATGAACCGGACCGGTCCGTCCGGCGTTTCGACGACGGTGTCAATGGCATCGCGGGTGGTGCCCGGCATGTCGTGCACGATCGAGCGTTCCTCACCCAGAAGTCGATTGAAGAGCGTCGACTTCCCGACGTTGGGTCGGCCGATGATGGCAACGCTCGGCGTGCCCGGGATGCTGTCGCTCCGGCCGCGGCCTTCCCTCGCGTGGAGCGCCGAGCCACCCTCTTCGTCTACGGGTAGCGGCACTGGGAGCAACGTCACGACCTCATCGAGGAGGTCGCCGGTTCCTCGCCCGTGCAGCGAGCTCACGGGATACGGATCACCCAAGCCGAGGGCGACAAACTCCCAGGCCGCCGTTTCGCGGCTGGCGCCGTCGACCTTGTTGACGACGAGCCGCACCGGTGGGCCGGCCCGGCGGATGATCTTGGCCGCAGCGAGATCCTCCTCGGTCACACCGGTCGTCACGTCCACCACCATGAGAATCACGTCGGCCTCGGCGAGGGCCCGCTCAGCCTGCTCGCTGACCTTGGCTTCGAGCGAGTCACCTGCGGCAAGCCACCCCCCGGTGTCCATGATCGAGAACGGAACGCCGGACCACTCCGCCGAGAGCTCTTTGCGATCGCGGGTGACCCCCTGCTCTTCCTCCACCACCGCGGCGCGCGCGCCCACGATGCGGTTGACAAGGGATGATTTGCCGACATTCGGGCGTCCGGCCACCACGACCATGGGGCTCATGATCCGCAGACCGGCCGGAAGGATGTCCCGTCGATTGCCAGCCGGAGCGAAGCGCCTTCGGTGGGCACGACCTCGACCGGCCTGGGCAGGTCTGCCAGCGACAAGCCATCGAGGAAGCGACCTTCGTTGAGGCACGCATCGGGCAACAGGCAGCGTGAGCTGTCAGGGACGCTGGCCAGGGCGCGAGCCAGGTCCTCACCGGTGAGCAGGCCTGCAACCCCGATGTTGCCGCCGAAGAACTCGTTGGGGATTGCCCGCAGCTCGACGTCGTGACGCTGATGGCCTGCCACCAGTGGGCCCAACACGCGGGCACCGTAGGTGCCGGTGAGGATTGTGATGGGCCGAGTGTCGGCACCCGCAGGTATCGCTGGAGCACGCGGGGCGCGGTAGCCCTCGGCGGGCGCGGAGTCCACCGAGGCAAAGAATCCGTGGCGCACGCCACCGGGGCCACTCGACGCCGGACGCGAGAAGGACTCGACGAAGGCCCGTGCCATACCGATGCCGTTCTCGTGCTGCGGATAGCCGTCGTAGCTGTGTGCCGCAGGAAGGTTGCGCCCCGCCAACAGGTAGTACTCGTCGGCTGCGAAGACCATGCGGTGACCCAACGCCTTCTTGTAGAGGCGTTGCCACGCCTCGATGGTGTCGAGGACCCCTTCGGCCTCTTCGAGGGTGTGCGGGCGCATCTCGGGCTCCTTGGAGTAGCGACTGAGTCCGAGCGGCACCGCCCCCACGCTCGACAGCGCCGGATAACGGTCCAGGATCCCGGCCAGGGTGTCTTCGAGCGCGGGGCCGTCGTTGACGCCCGGGCACACGACGATCTGGCCGTGAACCTCGATCCCTCCGTCGAGAAGGACCTGAAGCCAGCGCAGGCTGGTGGCTCCTTTCGGATTGCGCAGCATGTGGGCCCGCAGCTCGGGGTCGGTCGTATGGATGGACACGAACAAAGGCCCGAGGCGTTCGGTCAGGATGCGCTCGGCATCGAGCTCGGTGAACCGGGTGAGGGTCGTGAAGTTGCCGTAGAGGAACGACAACCGATAATCGTCGTCCTTGAGGTACAAGCTGCGCCGCATGCCCTTGGGCAACTGGTAGATGAAGCAGAACGCACAGTGGTTGTCGCAGGTACGGATCCGGTCGAAGACGGCCGAGGAGACCTCGACCCCGAGCGGCTCGCCGGCGTCCTTGTCAACCCGAACGACCCGGGGAAGGGGCGCACCGCCGCGGCGAACGAGGACGCTGGGGTCACTCGCGTCGCTGAGGCGTTGAAAGTCGATGACGTCGCGCGGCTCGTGCCCATCAATGCTGAGGAGCTCGTCTCCCACGGCCAGACCGGCCCGGGCAGCCGGCGACGCCTCGGTGACCGAAGTCACCGTGGGAGCTGACATGCCAAAAGGTTACTGCCGATAACCTGGACTTTGTGCCCGGAGTCGACCGAGTGATGCTGGCGGAGCCACGGGGGTTCTGCGCGGGCGTCGAGAAGGCGATCAAGGCCCTGGCCTGGATGGTCCGGGTCTTCGAGCCGCCGGTCTACTGCTACCACGAGATCGTCCACAACCGTCATGTGGTCGAGCGCTTCCGTGACCAGGGTGTCGTCTTCGTCGACGACGTGGCCGACGTGCCCGAGGGTGCACCCCTGATGCTCAGCGCCCACGGTTCGGCTCCGGCGGTCGTGGCCGCGGCCAGGACGCAGGGCGGCGTCGTTGTCGACGCCGTCTGCCCGCTTGTGACCAAGGTCCACCACGAGCTCAAAGTGCGGAGTCGCAAGGGATACACCGTTCTCTACGTCGGCCACGCCGGCCATGAAGAGGCGGTGGGCACCATGGCCGTCGCTCCCCAATCGGTGCGACTCCTTCAGCATGAAGCGGACCTCGAGGCCCTGGAGGGACTGGCCGACCAGGGCACACCCGTCGCACTGCTGGCCCAGACCACCCTCAGCCACGACGAGTGGCGCGGCCTCATGGAGGCCGCCCGCGAGCGCTTCCCCGATCTCTGGATGCCCAACCGGAGTGATCTCTGCTTCGCGACCACCAACCGCCAGGCCGCCCTGAAGGCGATCGCCGCGGAGTCCGATGCGGTGGTGGTGATCGGTTCGGCCAATTCCTCGAACACCGTGGCGCTCGAGAAGGTGGCCCGGGCGGGGGGCTGCCCCAGGGTGCTGCGCATCAATGAGGCCGACGAACTTCCCGGTGATCTCACCGGCACGATCGGCGTGACCGCGGGTGCCTCGGCGCCCGAGGCCCTGGTAGACGAGGTCATCGCCCGCCTCGCCCCCGCCCAGGGTGTGACCGAGATCACGGTCACCACCGAGGACGAGTACTTCCCGCCTCCACCGGAGCTTCGTGAACTCCTGCGTGCCGTGGGCTCCGTGCTGGGCTTTTTCGCCGGACAGGCCCGTCCGGTCCGTGCCGATCCCGCGGCGGAGGATCGCTCGGTCTCCGCGGCCGACGTACTCGACCTGCTGGCCTCCTGAGCTCCGCAGCGCGATGATTGCATCATGACGTTCACCCGGATGGACGAATCGACGGCCGAGCAGTGGCAGCACATCATCGTCGAGTCGATTGATCACCAGCCCCGAGTCGCCGAGCGGGTGCTCGCGATGCTGGCGTCGCTCGAAGCCATCACGGATGGTTTCGAGGTCGATCAGCTGGTGCACTCGTTGCAGACTGCGACGCGCGCCGAGGAGGCAGGAGCCTCCGAGGAAGTCGTGGTGGCATCGCTGTGCCACGACATCGGCAAAGCCGTCTCGGTGATGAACCATCCCCGCATCGCGGCCGAGATCCTGCGCCCGTATGTCAGCGAGGACACCTACCACATGATCGAGGCCCACCAGGATTTCCAGGGAAGGCATTACTACGAGTATCTGGGACAGGATCCCGACGCCCGGAACAAGTATGCGGGCGCGCCGTGGTATGGGTTGGCGGAGCAGTTCGCCGACGAGTGGGACCAGGTCAGCTTCGACCCGGACTACCCCACCAAGCCTCTGTCGCACTTCGAGCCCTTGGTGCGCCAGGTCTTCGCCACGCCTCGGACGTTTTGACCCCGCGCCACGGCGCCACCTCGGGCGCCAGTATCCACACCGACCCCGATCGCGCGCGCCGCGTCATCGAGGAGTCACGGCGGGAATTCGACACACGCGGCACCCCGATGTGAAGCTCTCCCCCGTCGTCGGACTCATCTGCGCGTTCGAGGAGGAAGACAATATCGGTGCCGTATTGGCGGCCATGCCGACGGAGGCTTGCGGCCTGGCGGTGACGACGCTCGTCGTGGTCGACGGCGGGAGTGACAAGACCGCCCAGGCCTCCAAGGACACCGGCGCACTGACCTTCGTACTGCAGGAGAACCTCGGGCACGGCTACGCCCTCCGCGTCGGCTATGCGCTGTGCATCGAGCTCGGCGCGCAGTACGTCGTCACGCTCGATGCGGATGGTCAGAACGACCCATCCGAAATTCCCGTGATGTTGCAGCCCCTGGTCGACGATACCTCGGACTTCGTCGTCGCATCCCGCGTCCTCGGGCGGGACACGACTACCGATCGCTTCCGGAAGATCGGTGTCCGCTTCTTCTCGTGGGCGGTGAGCGCGATGGGTCATACCAGGTTGACCGACACTTCGAACGGGTATCGGGCTTTGCGTGTCAGCATGCTCGACGATGTGGCCTACCGGCTGGTCCAGCCGCAGTACCAGACGGCTGAGCTCCTGATCATCGCCATGAAGCGGGGCTGGCGGGTCAGCGAGCAGCCCACGGTCTGGTTGCCGCGGGCATCCGGTACGACGAAGAAGGGCAAGAACTGGCTCTTCGGCTTTCGCTATGGGCGCGTTGTGCTCGAGACATGGTGGAAGGTCCGCCAGGAGCCGCCACACCGTTGAGCGGCGGCTAGTAGCGCCCGGTCCTTTCCCGTGCTTCGTCGTAGACCGCCTGTAGTCGCGGGGTCAACGCCTCGCTGGCAGCACGCACGGCGGAACGTGAGACCCGACCACCTTCGGTGCGAGGCGGAGGCGGGATCGCGGCGCCGATCACCACCTGAATCGTGTATGGCTTCGGGACGGAACTGCCCTTGGGCATGGCCAAATCGGACCCACCGATGCCGATCGGTACGATCGGGGCGCCGGTGCGGGCAGAGAGGAAGGACGCACCCTCCATCAAATCCTCGACGACTGCTCCCTCCCGACGAGTGCCCTCAGGGAAGATGACCAGGAGCTCGCCCCGGCGCAGCACCTCTTCAGCGCGCTGGAGCGCCTCACGGTCGGCCGACTCACGGTGGACCGGGAAGGCCCCGACGGTGAGCAGCAATTTACCGAGCCACTTGTTCTTCCACATCTCGTCCTTGGTCATGAAGAAGAGCTTGCGTTCCGTGCAGAAGGCGGCGAAGCCGAAGTCTGCAAAGGATCGGTGCACGGGGGCCAGGATGGCGGGTCCGGTCGCGGGGATGTTCTCTCTTCCGACGACCTTGGGCCGGAACCAGGCCCAGAGCACTGTGACGAAGATCGTCCGCTCGGCCCGGTACAGCGGAGTGCGCCGAGGGTCGATCTCGAAGGGCTGGTGCCGTCCCGGTGCTTCAACCGCACCGTGCCGACCATGCGCATCAGGGTCCGGCGACGAGCCCGGTTTGCTCACAGCCACGACAGCACCTCCTCGACAACATCCTGCACCGTGCGCCCGGTGGTATCGAGCCGGTGTGCGTCTTCGGCCTCGCGTAGCGGGGATGCATCGCGGGTCGAGTCGATCCGATCACGCCGTGCGACACCGTCGGGTGCCTCGTCGTTGCGCCGCCGGGCCCGTTCCTGCGCCGATGCCGTGAGGTAGACCTTGACCTCGGCTTCCGGGAAGACGACCGATCCGATGTCGCGGCCCTCGACGACGCCTCCACCGTGGGCACGGGCCCAGGCCCTCTGGCGCTCCACCAGATGCCGTCGGACCTGGGGATTGGCGGCGACGACGGAGACCGCCCGGCCGACATCGGGCGAGCGGATGAGTCCCGTGACGTCGAGCCCGTCGATGGTCACCCGCTCCCCGACGTCGATGGTCGATGCTGCCGCGAGCGCGGCCACCGCATCGGTGTCGCCCGGCGCCGTTCCGCGTTGGAGGGCGAGCGCGGCAACGGCCCGGTACATGGCGCCGGTATCGAGCCGATCCACGCCAAGCCGCTCGGCCACCGCGCTCGAAACGGTCGATTTGCCCGCTCCGGCCGGCCCATCGATGGCCACCAGCAGCGGCCGGGGTCCAGGCGTCCGGATGGCGAGGCGCGCCAGGTCCTCGGCGAACGTCGGGTAGCTGGTCTCGACCGCACCGAATCCGGTGATGAGGCTGCGCTCCTTCGGGCGAGCGGCCAGGGCAGCCACGGCCGCTGCCATGGCCATCCGGTGGTCTCCGTGACTGTCGAACCGTGCGCCCCTGAGCGGGCCACCGAGTCCTGTGATGGCCAGTGAGTCGCCGGTGACAGTGGCGCGGGCTCCGAAGGCTTCGACCATGGCCGCCACCGTCACCAGACGATCGACCTCCTTGAACCGGAGCTCGCCGACGTCAGAGAACACCGTGGTGCCCTGAGCGACGGACGCCGCCACGGCCAGGGCCGGAATCTCGTCGAGCGACGGGATCTCGCTGGCTCGCACCTCGGTGGCCCGCAACGGGCCCCAGGTCGCCCTGATGGTGGTGATGCCGGGATCTCCCGGAAAGAGCGTGATGGGTGCCCCCATCCGCCGGAGGACCGAGACGTAGCCGAGCCGAGCCGGCCCGCTGTACACGCCGGCCACGTCGATGGAACTGTCGGGCACGACGCATCCCGCCACGACGAAGAAGGCCGATGCGGAGGGATCTCCCGGGACGGTGCGGTCGACGGGTTTGAGGGACGATGCCCGGACTCGCACGATCCGGCCCTCACCCCAGGGTTCGACCGTCAGATCGGCCCCGGCCTCCGTCAACATCTCCTCGGTGTGTGTGCGTGTCGTCACGGCCTCGCGCACGACCGTCGTGCCGTCGGCCGAAAGGCCGGCGAGAATGATGGCGGACTTCACTTGGGCACTCGCCACCTTGGAGGTCCAGTCGATGCCGTGCAGGACACCACCTCGGACGCGTAGGGGCGGCTGGCAGCGCGGCCCCACGCCGGCCACGCTTGCTCCCATGAGGCCGAGGGGTTCGGCCACCCTGTCCATCGGTCGCGACGAGAGGGATTCGTCACCCACAAGCTCGGTCTCCCAGTCGAACCCGGCGACCAGACCTGTCAGCAAGCGCATGGAGGTGCCGGAGTTCCCGCAGTCGAGCGCCGCCACGGGACGGTGGAGTCGAGCGCGACCACCATGGACAACGACCGTCCCGTCGTCGTGGCGCTCCACGCCGGCACCCATGGCTTCCACCGCCGCCAGGGAGGCGGCGACGTCGGCGCCATCGGAGAGCCCGTGGATGACGGACGCGCCTTCCGCCAGTGCCCCGATCATGACGGCGCGGTGTGAAATCGACTTCTCGCCCGGCGTGTGGATCGTCCCGCGGCACGGGGTGCCGCCGTCGACCACCAACACGCGTGGTGCCGTCATGAGAGATGCTCGGCTCGGCAGCGGTACCCGCGTGCCTCCACGGCGACCGCGAGAGTATCGGCATCTGCACCATCGACCACCAGGATGAGGACACCCCGCGGACCCTCGGCCGAGTGCGCGATCTCGATGTCGTAGATGCCGATGCCGGCATCTGCGGCCAGCGAAGTGATCTCGGCCAGGACACCGGCGCGGTCCGGGACGGGGATCCGCAACTCGGCCAGATGGTCGGGCCGGACGGCACGAGCCGGAAGGTTCCTGCGTGCCGCGCTGGCCTTTTGCAATGAGGCGAGGAGTCCAGCGCGGTCGTGCCCGGCAACTCGCTCCCGCATGACCCCCAGGTCAGTGACGAGCGCATCGAGTGCGGCGACGATGGCGGCGGCGTTCTCGGCGCAGATATCCGGCCAGATCCCTGGGTGGCCGGCGGCCACACGGGTCATGTCGCGAAAGCCGCCGGCGGCGAGACGGAGCAGCGCGCCGTCCTGCTCGGCGCCGTCCGTTGCGGCATTCATAAGCGTTGCCGCGACAAGGTGCGGCACGTGGGACACCACCGCGACCAGTCGGTCGTGGTCCGCCGCCGAGAGGACGAGCACATCAGCGCCCAGGCTCATCACGACGCCCTTCAGCCGGTTGAAGGCGTCCAGGTCAGTCGCCGCGGTCGGGGTCAGGACCCAGACCGCTCCCTCGAACAGGTCGGGGTCGGCGCCGTGGAGGCCCGCCTGCTCCGATCCCGCCATGGGGTGCCCGCCGATGAATTGCGGATGATCGGCCTCTTCGACGATCGCGGTCTTGACTCCGCTCACGTCAGTCACCACCGCGTCGGCGAGACGGCCGTCCCCGTTGAGGAGGCCACGCACGACACCGGCAACTGCGGCGGCCGGAACGGCGACGAACACCACCTCGGCCCTGGGGTCGTCACTGGCGACGTCGATGACCCCCGCCTCGAGAGCGGCGCGGACCTGCTCCTCGTCGGCATCAAGCCCGGAGACGTGCCAGCCGCGCCGGCGCAATCCCGAGCGCGATCGATCCCCCGATCAGCCCGGTCCCGACGACGAGTGCCCGCCGGCGCGTATCGACCTCAGCCGGGGAGGTCATCGCGGAGCCCTTGGGCGCCGTGGAGGTAGACGTGTTTGATCTCGTCGCGCGATCTTGTCGTGTGGACGTGCAGGAGGACCCTGATGCACAGAGGCATGGAGCCGGGCACGGCGATCTCGGCCGCACAGAGAAGCGGGACGGCACCGAACCCGATCTCGCGGACGGCGGTCGCGGGGAACGTGCTCGTCACGTCCGCCGTGGCCGTGAACAGCACGCTGATGATGTCGTCCTCGACCAACCCGTTGCTGGCGATCAGCTCGCGGATGAGCTCCTGAGAACGCTCGGTGACCTGGGAGACCGTGTCTTCGTCGACCGTCGTCGCCCCGCGTAAACCCCTGACCGTGAGAGCGGGTGCCATGGCGGGTCACTCTACCGGCCTCGTTCGGGACACCTGGCTGTACAGGTCGGCCTATGCCTGTCGACCCGAATCCGGGCGTCGGGGACTGGCCGCAGCGGCCAACGCGCGGACCTCGCCAGGCTCAAGTGAGCGCCATTCCCCCGGAGGGAGATTCGCGTCGCGTACCGGCCCGATGCGGGTACGCACGAGGCGCCGCACGGGGTGGCCAACGGCACTGCACATTCGGCGGACCTGTCTGTTGCGCCCCTCGTGGATAACTAGACGGAGGACCCCCGACGCCAGGACCCCGACCTCGGCGGGCGCGGTCAGCCCGTCATCGAGCTCGACGCCCTGGCGCAACGAGCGCAATGCGCCGGGAGCGGGCGTACCACCCTCGACCTCGGCCACGTACTCCTTGGCCACCCCGTGCGACGGGTGGGTGAGCAGCTGGGACAGCGCCCCGTCGTTGGTCAGGATGAGCAGCCCCTCGGTGTGACGGTCAAGGCGGCCGACCGCGAAGACACGCGGCTCTGGCGGTACGAGCTTCATGACCGTGGGCCGCCCCTGGGGGTCATCGGCCGTGGTGATGACCCCGTCGGGCTTGTTCAACAAGTAGTAGACGAGGTCGGGCGCGACGGGCACGAGGACGCCGTCGACCTCGACCCTGACGGCCAATGGATCGACCCGCCGTCCCAGCGAGGCGACCTCGCCGTCCACGGTGACCCGGCCCGCAGCGATGAGCTCTTCGCAGGCCCGCCGGGATCCGATGCCGACGCGGGCCAGGACCTTCTGCAGGCGTTCGCCCTCAGGCGTCGTCAGAGGCCGCCTCGACGCCGAGGCCCAGCGCCGACTGCAGGTCACGTTCGAGGTCGCCGGCCACCTCGGGTCCCGGCAGGAAGTCCTCCACCGCCGGCAGCTGGCTCGAGCGAGTCGAGTCCGAGGCGCTCCAAGAAGAGATCGGTCGTGCCGAAGAGCGCCGGCTGGCCCGGTCCGTCTGCGTGGCCGACCACCTCGATATACCCCCGTTGCTCCAGCAGGCGACTCACGCCGTCCACGTTGACACCGCGCAGCGCCGAGATCTGACCACGGGAGACGGGCTGACGATAGGCGACGATGGCGAGCGTCTCGAGCGCGGCCGTCGAGAGGCGATGCGACACCTCCCGGTTGGCGAACCGCTCGACGTAGGGCGCGAGATCGGGGTGGGTCTGCAGCCGCGCCCCGCCGGCGATCCGGGTCAGCACGAAACCACGGCGCTCACGCTCGTAGGACTGGGCGAGCTCCGAGAGCGCCTCTTCCACCCCCTCCACGGGCTCCTCCACCAGCTCGGCCAGGAGCTGGGGTGGAATGGGCTCCACCGCCACCAGCAGGATGGCCTCGATGGTGCGTCCCAGCTCTGCGTTCTCCACCGGATTCAAGCCCTCACCCTTCGTAGTCGTCGATCTCGTAGCCGGCCAACTCCGACAGCCCGCGGCCGCTCGACACCCCGGCCAGGTCGTCGGTCGCCAGCCAGGAAATGCGCAGGTCTCCGAACGTCGATCCCTGACCCAGCGTCACGCGGCCCATTTTGCACAGCTCGAGGAGGGCCAAGAAGCGCACGATGACCTCGATGCGCGTGCGACAGCCCTCGACCAGCGCGCGGAAGGAGGTCGCCCGCTCGGACTCGTCGACAGCAATGAGGTCGGCGACGGCCTCGGAGACCGAGACGGTGTCCACGGTGACATGGGACAGGTCGACCCGCGGCACCGGTCGCTCGGCCGATCCACGGAGAAAGGCCTGAGCCAGGTCCTCCGGCGTGATCCCGGCCAAGAGGTCCGGGGCGTGCACCACGAAATCGTCGTCCAGTCCCACCTCGCGGGGGATGGAGCGTGACGCTTGTTCGGCCATGGCCACGAAGACGTCGGCCGCCGCGGCGTACGCCCGGCACTCGAGCAGCCGCGCCAGCAGGAGGTCCCGCTCCTCCCATCCGACGAGATCCTCGTCCTCGTCGCTGCCCTCGGGCCCGGGCAGCAGCCTCTGAGACTTGAGCTCGATGAGGATGGCCGCCACGAGGAGGA
Organism: uncultured Acidimicrobiaceae bacterium; assembly: GCA_963737805.1. GTDB lineage: Bacteria > Actinomycetota > Acidimicrobiia > Acidimicrobiales > RAAP-2 > Bog-473. The sequence continues at coordinate 394,999 of CAVTUE010000013.1, read as the reverse complement.
ACTCGGACAGCTGGTTGAAGTCGATCTGGTCGCGCTGCTCCGAGAGCACGCTGACGAAGCCGTCGATCACGGGCAGGAGGGGTATGTCGAGGATGTCGACCTCGTGAGACGAAACGAGATGTAACAAGAGGTCGATGGGGCCCTCGAAACCTGGCGTCGAGACCGAGTAGGCCACCTGCTGACGTTACCGAACCGGCCGGCAGCCTCCGCGCACCCCTGATCACCTGCCGATGCTTCCCCACGGGAGCCCTACCATGGCGTCCCATGGACAGGGTCCTTTCCGGTATCGCGCCGTCGGGCGACTTCACCTTGGGGAACTACCTCGGGGCCCTCCGGCACTGGGTCTCTTTCCAGGAGACCTCCGATGCCTTCTACTGCGTGGTTGACCTGCATGGCCTGACCTCGGAGATCGATCCGGCGGACCTGCGGGCCAACACACTCGATGCCGCTCTCAACCTGCTCTCGCGTCGGGCTCGAACCCGAGCGTTGTACCCTCTTCATCCAGAGCCACGTCGCCGAGCACACCAGGCTGACGTGGTTGCTCGAGTGCACCGCCACGATGGGCGAGCTCCGGCGCATGACCCAGTTCAAGGACAAGGGGAAAGGTCAGGAGACGGTCCGGGTCGGCCTCTTCACCTACCCGGTCCTGATGGCCGCCGACATTCTCCTCTACGACGCCACCGCAGTTCCCGTCGGTGACGACCAGCGCCAACATCTGGAGCTGACCCGGGAAGTCGCCGTCCGGTTCAACAATCGTTACCGCGAGACGTTCACCGTCCCGGAGGCGGCCATTCCCGGCACGGGTGCCCGGGTGATGGACCTCCAGCACCCGGAGCGAAAGATGTCCAAGTCGGCCGATTCCCCGCTCGGCACTATCAGGATCCTCGATTCGGACGAGGAGATAACCCGGAAGGTGCGCAAGGCCGTGACCGACACCGACGGCGAGATGCGCTACGACCGCGCCGCCAAGCCGGGTCTGGCCAATCTCCTCGAACTCCTGGCCGCGTCCACGGGGCGCACCCCGATCGATGTGGCCGCGGGCTACGAGCGCTACGGCGACCTGAAGAACGACGTGGCGACCGCTCTCTGCGACCTGCTCCGTCCGGTACGAGAGCGCCGGAGCGCACTCGAGAAGGACCTGCCCTATGTCCACGACGTGCTGGCGCGGGGCGCGGCGCACGCCCACGAGGTGGCGGCGGCCACCTATGCCAGGGCGGCCGATGCCATCGGGCTCTTGCCGCCCGCAGCCGACTAGATCCCGAGCACGCTGACCCACCAGTTGAACAGACGGTCAAACAGCCACGTGATGGGACCGTGGGGGTACAGGAGAAAGTTCAGGAGCACGATCCCGATCAGGATTGGCATCGTGTACTGGCGGAACTTCAGATAGGTCGGCCAGTAGCGCGCCGGCAGCAGCCGTTCGAAGAGGGCTGAGCCGTCGAGGGGTGGGATGGGGATCAGGTTGAAGATGCAGAGCCACACGTTGACCAGACCGGCGTAGAAGACGATCTGCGCGACTGTCGAGAGCTGCCCGAACGGCGACAGCCGGGGGCGGATCACCTCGATGAACACAACGGCGAAGATCGCGGCCAGAACGGCGTTGGTGGCCGGACCGGCCAGCGACACCAACACACCCTGGTTACGCGGCTTGCGCAACCGTCCCACGTTCACCGGCACCGGCTTCGCCCATCCGAAAACGCCCGCACCGGCCAGGGAGAGTAACGCCGGAACGATGAGAGTACCGACTGGGTCCACGTGCGCGACCGGGTTGAGGGTGAGGCGACCCGCGCGCTTGGCCGTGTCGTCCCCGAACGCGTTGGCCACCCAGCCGTGCGACACCTCGTGCAGGATGATGGAGGGCACGATGACGCAGAAGACGATGAGCTCCTGCTCGGTGATGTGGTGGTAGTGGTAGAGGGCGGCGAGGACCAGGACACCCGCGACGATCCACAACGTGCGCTTGGTTCGTTGATCCAATGGGCGGCGCCTCCCGGAGGAGGCTCCGGGTGGGCGCACCTAGTGCTTGGCGGCGTCGGCGATGCAGAGGCGGGCGGCGGGCATCGCTTCGAGCCGGGCGGCCCCGATCGGCTTCCCGCAGACCTCGCACCGGCCGTAGTTCCCGGCTTCCAGACGTTGGATGGCCGCCTCGACCTCGTCGAGGGACTCGCGGAGCTCGGCAGCGAGGCGCTCGGCCTCGCCCCGCTCCGCCGTCACCTGGCTGGAGTCGGCGAAGTTGGAGTCGTAGTTGAGGCCGCTCCCCTGGTCGGCAAAACCGAGCTCCTTCAGCTGGGCCTGCAACCCGGCCTGCTCCTCGCGTAGGAGGGCAGCAAAGTCGATGTCGGCGGTCTCCGCCGTGGGGGCCTCGTTGGGCATGCGCTCATGCTACGCGGTCCCTCCCCCCTTTGGTTCTCGCCCGCGGGTGGGCGCCCTCGTAGGCCCGGCGGAGGTGCTCGGGGGAGACCTTGGTGTAGCGCTGCGTCGTGGCGATGGAGGCGTGGCCCAGGAGCTCCTGGACGACCCGCACGTCGGCCCCCCGGCCCAACATGTGGGTCGCGCAGGAGTGTCGCAGGACGTGGGGGCTGACCTTCTCCGCCAGACCGACGCGGCCGGCGTACTTCTTCACCACCCCGAACACGCCCACCCGGGTCAGCCGCCCGCCGCGGGCGTTGAGGAAGACCGCCTCGGCGTCGCTCCGGCGGCGCCACCTCTTCGGCTCGAGACGGGGGCGGCCCTCACCGGACAGCCAGTCGACCAGGGCGGCGCGGGCGAGCGCCCCGAGTGGAACGACCCGTTCCTTGTCGCCCTTGCCCAGCACGCGGAGGAGGGGCAGGTCGGCGCCCTCGGCGGCACCAGTGACGTCACCGAGGTTGAGGCCGACAACCTCGCTGACGCGGGCCCCGGTGCCGTAGAGGACCTCGAGCAACGCCCGGTCGCGCAGGACGACGGGACCGGTGCCGACCACCGCGCCGAGCAGCTGCTCGGTCTCCTCCTCGCTCAGCGCCTTCGGGAGCATGTCGGTCACCGAGATGGAGGGCAGGTCGACAGTCGGATCGTCGCCGCGCAGGCCTTCTTCGACCAAGAACCGGTGGAAGCCCCTGATGCTCGAGAGCGCCCTGGCCACCGAAGACGCACCGTGGCTTCGCCGCAGGGCGGCCAGGTGGGCCGCCACGTCGGCGGACGTCGCCTCGTCGATGCCACGGCCTTCGAGGGCCTCCTGGTAAGTCCCGAGGTCGCGGCGGTAGGCCGCCAAGGTGCGGGGCGAGCGGCCGCGCTCCACCTCGAGCCACGAGAGGAACTCCTCGGCGTCGCGGGGCAGCGCCTCCATCACGGCCCGCGCCCGTCGGCGGCGAGACGCTGACGGGCCAGGTACAGGCCGAGCATCGTGGTCTCGTCCTTGATGTCGCCGCGCGCCACCAGGTCGTCGAGGGCGCTGAGGTGAATCGTCTCGACCGTCATATAGCGCTCCTCCACGCCTTCCGGACGGGCCGGACACGGTGTGAGGCCGGTCGCCAGGTAGATGAGGGTGTGCTGGTCGCTGACGCCCGGCGTGTTCCACGTCCCGACCAGGAGCTCCCAGCGGGAGGCCTCGAGGCCCACTTCCTCGGCCAGCTCCCGCCGGGCCGCGGCCTCGGGCTCCTCCCCGTCCTTGTCGAGCGTCCCGGCGGGAACCTCGAGCACCAGGGCATCGACGGATGCCCGGTACTGGCGCACCAGGGTCACGGTGCCGTCGTCGTGCACGGGGACGACGGTGACGGCGCCGGGGTGGCGGATGACGAGGCGGTCGAAGGGACGGCCGTCGGGGTCGAGCAGGTGGAAGCGGTCCACCCGGAACAGCCAGGCCCGGAGGAGCTCTTCCTCCGAGACACGGCGGAATCCCGACACGCCGCTGGCTCTAGGTGACGGCGTCGAGATCGAGCAGGTGCGGCTCGCGTCCCTCCGCCCGTTCCAGTGCGGCCGCAACCAGCTCTCGGAAGAGGGGGTGGGCCCGGTCGGGCCGGCTCTTGAACTCGGGGTGGGCCTGGGTGCCCACCCAGTACGGGTGATCCTCCAGCTCGACGAACTCGACCAGCCGCCCGTCCGGCGAGATCCCCGAGCACACCAGGCCGACCGCCTCGAGCCGGGCCTTGTAGCGGTTGTTGAACTCGAAGCGGTGCCGGTGGCGCTCGGTCACGCCGAGCGTGCCGTAGGCCTGGGCGACCCTTGAGTCCGCCAGCAGCGCCGCCTGGTACGAGCCGAGCCGCATCGTCCCGCCCTTGTCGGTCACCTCGGCCTGGTCGGGCATGAGGTCGATCACCATGTGCGGGGAGAGGCTGTCGAACTCACGTGAGTTGGCCCGCTCCAGGCCGGCCCGGTCACGGGCCATGGAGATCACCATCACATGGAGGCCGAGGCACAAGCCCAGGCACGGGATGCCGTGGTCGCGGGTGTACCCCGCCGCGGCGACCATGCCCTCGATGCCGCGCTCGCCGAAGCCGCCCGGGATGACGACGGCGTCGAGCCCACGTAGCCGGTCGGTCCCGATCAGGCCGGGGACGAGCTCGGCGTCGATCCAGTCCAGCTCGACCTCTGCCCCGTGATGGAACCCGGCGTGGCGCAACGCCTCGACCACGGACATGTAGGCGTCGGGCATGTTCACGTACTTGCCGACGATCCCGACCTTGACGCGTGCGCGACAGCGACTCGACCCGGGCAACCAGATTCTCCCACTCGGAGATGTCGATGGGGTGTCCCGACTCGCCGATGCCGAGGGTCCGGCAGACGTAGGAGTCGAGGCCCTGCTCGTGCAGGACCAACGGGATCTCGTAGATGCTCGGCGCGTCGACGGCCGAGATGACGGCGTCGATGGCGACGTCACACTGGAGCGAGATCTTGCGCTTCAGGCCCTCGGAAATGGGCTTGTCGCTCCGGCACACGATGACGTCGGGTTGGATACCCCTGCTGCGGAGCTCAGTGACGGAGTGTTGGGTCGGCTTCGTCTTTTGCTCGCCCGACACCAGGTAGGGCACCAGGGTGAGGTGCACATAGCAGACGTTGTCGCGGCCGATGTCCCGCCGGAATTGCCGGATGGCCTCGATGAAGGGCACGATCTCGATGTCACCGACGGTTCCCCCGATCTCGACGATGACGATGTCGACGTCCTCGTCGGCCAGCCGGTGGATGCGGTCCTTGATCTCGTCGGTGACATGCGGGATGACCTGCACCGTGCGACCCAGGAAGTCGCCGCGCCGCTCCTTCTCGATCACGGAGCGGTAGATCCCGCCCGTCGTCGTATTGGAGCGCCTCGACAGGTTCTCGTCGATGAAGCGCTCGTAGTGGCCGAGATCGAGATCGGTCTCGCCACCGTCTTCAGTGACGAACACCTCGCCGTGCTCTCCGGGATTCATGGTGCCCGGGTCGACGTTGATGTACGGATCCAGCTTGCACATCGTCACTCGCAACCCACGGCATTTGAGGAGCCGACCGAGCGAGGAGGCGGTGAGACCCTTCCCGAGCGAGCTCGAGACACCGCCCGTGACGAAGATGAACTTGCTCACGCCACCTTCGGCACGCCGAGGACCGTGTCGCATGATCGGCGCACCCGGCCACGATAATCGAAGGTGACAGAACTCGGGTGGACTACCGCCCCTGTGATGCGCCGAGCAGCTCGCGAGCGTGCGCACGGGCGGCGTCGCTGTCGGGGTGCCCCGAGAGCATGCGTGACAGCTCGGTGACGCGCTCCTCGCCCTGGACCACTGTTGCCGTCGTCACGGTGCGACCTCGGGATTCCTGCTTGACGACGCTGATTTGGGCATCGGCCCGCGACGCCACCTGGGCCAGGTGGGTCACGACCAGGACCTGGCGATCACCCCCGACTTCGTGGAGGGCCTCACCGAGAGCCAGGGCGGCCGCTCCGCCCACCCCGGCGTCCACCTCGTCGAAGATCATGGTGTGGGGGCCGCCGAGGCCGACCAGGCGGATCGCCAACATGGCCCGGGCGAGCTCCCCGCCCGAGGCGGCACGGGCGAGCGGCTGCACCGCCTCCCCCAGGTTGGCGCCGAGCGCGAGCTCCACCGGTTCGCCCGTCCCGTCGGAGGCCACCCGGACCTCGAGCCGGGCGCCGGCCATGGCGAGCGCCCCGAGGCGCTCGCCGACCCGGGCGCCGAAGTCGCCGGCGGCACCGGCGCGCGTGGCGCGCACGTCCGCCTCGGCCTCGACTAGCTCGGTGGCCCGCAGGTCGCGCTCGGCCTGGTGGCGCGCCGCCTCCCCTTCGGCGTCCTCGAGGGCGGCCAGGCGGGGGTGCCGTCCCGGCCGTAGGCCATCACCGCGGCCAGGTCCTCGCCGTACTTGCGCCGCAGCCCGGCCAGCAGCCGCCGGCGCTCCTGCACGTCGATGAGGCGCTGGGGATCGTCGTCCCAGCCCTCCACGTCGTCGCGCAGCGAACGGGCCACGTCCGAGAGCTCGACGGACGCCGCGGCCACGCGGGCCTGATAACTCTTGAAAGCCTCGCGATCGGCCAGTGCCCCCGCGGCACGACCGAGCAGGTCAAGGGCCCCACCCTCGACGCTCGGATCGATCAGATCGACGGCACCGAGCGCGGCGTCGCGATAGGCGGCGGAGTCGGCGAGGCGATCCTCCTCCAGGCGGAGGGCGACCTCCTCGTCGGGATCCTCGAGATGGGCGGCGGCGATCTCTTCCACCTGGTATCGCAGGACGTCGGCCTCGCGGGCGCGCTGCTGCGCGTCGCCGCCCAGCCCTTGCAGCGCCTCGTCGAGCGCGTGCAGCCGGCTCCGGATGGCCCGCACCCGGCTGAGATCCGTGCCGGCGAAGGAGTCCAAGACGTTTCGTTGCGCCGCAGGGGTGACCAGGGCACGATGCTCGTGCTGCCCGTGGATCTCGACCAGCTGGGTGGCCGCTTCGCCGAGCGCAGCCAGTGGCGCCATGCGACCGTCGACCCAGGCGCGTGACCGGCCTTCGGCAGGAACGGAACGGGCCAGGATCACCTCACGGGCTGCCGTCGCCCTCCCCCACGACGAAGCGCGCTTCGACCAGAGCCTCCGTGGCGCCCGCTCGCACGATGTCGGGACTGGCCCGTCCGCCCAGCACCAGCTGCAGGGCCTCGACCACCAGGGTCTTGCCCGCCCCGGTCTCGCCGGTGAGGGCGGTCATGCCAGGCCCGAAGACCAGCTTCAGGTCCTCGATGACCCCCAGGTCGCGAACGTGCAGGTCGGTCAACACGGCACGCTCATTGATCCCGGTCGGCGAGGAGCCGGAAACGCAGGATGCCGCCGAAGGTCTGCGGTTCGTTCCGCACCACCCGCACCGGCCGCTCGGCCACCGTGCAGGTGACGGTGGCACCCGGCTGCAGCCGCCCGATCTCCTGCCCGTCGATGACGAGGACGCCCGACCGGTCGGGTGCGACCTCGACCGAGACCTCCTGGTGCTCGGTGAGCACGAGGCTACGGTCGAGCGCGAAGTGCGGGGCCACCGGTGTCACGACCATGGCGCGCAGCGTCGGGGCCAGGATCGGCCCGCCGGCGGAGAGGTTGTAGGCCGTCGAGCCGGTCGGGGTGGCCACGATCAGGCCGTCGGCCGAATAGGTGAGGGCCTCCTCCCCGTCCACGGTGGTCGCCAGGCGCACGGTGTGGCCGAAGTCGATCTTCTCGATGACCACCTCATTGAGCGCCAGCAGCGTCGTGACCTCACCGCGGACCGAACGGTCTGCGATCGCGACGTCGAGCGCGCAGCGGGATTCGATGATCGCGTTCCCGTCGAAGAACTTGGTCAGCGCACCGCGCACCTGGTCGGGCAGAAGGTCCGGGAGGTAGCCGAGGCGCCCGAAGTTCACGCCCAGGACCGGGACGTCGTCGGTCGCGGCCAGGCGGACGACGCGCAGGAAGGTGCCGTCACCGCCCATGCTGACCGCCACCGTCGTCCCGGAGAAGTCCACGGCGGCGAGATCGCCGTCCGTGCCGGCCTCCCTGACCCGGTCGGGCCCGCTGAATTGGAGGATGCGAGCGACATCCCCGCGCTCGGGTGAGCCAGGCCGCGGTGTCCGTGGCCAGTGCCAGCGCGTCTGGGCGGTCGGGATGGACCAGGAAGGTGACGGTCGCCATCGCCGGGCGGTGGCTCAGCCGGCCGGCGGGGCCGGTGGAAGGTGTCCGTCCGCCTCCGACACGGCGGCGTCGAACAGGGCGGTGGCCTCCTCCGCTCCATGACCTGGAACACCCTTCCGGGCGTGCAGGAGGAACTCGACGTTGCCGGCGTAGCCGGTCAGAGGCGAAGCCATCGCTCCCATGATGCCGGTTTCGGCGTCATGCAGCGCGGAGGCCACCCCGTCGAGGGCGCCCAACCAGAGCGCGGCGTCCCGGATCACGCCCCTGCCCCGGGAGACGGCGGCCCGCCCAACCTCGAACTGTGGCTTGACCAGGAGGACGAGGTCGGCGCCGGCGGCCGTCACCGGCCCCGTCAGGGCGGGCACCACGCTGCGCAACGAGATGAAGGAGAGGTCGGCCACCACGAGCGCGCACGGTTCGTAGGCGGGGTCGGCGGCCCGAAGGTCGGCCGTGGTCAGCGTCCGCACGTTCAGGCGTTCGAGGACCGTCACCCGGGGGTCGCCGCGCAGCTTCGGATGGAGCTGCCCATGGCCGACGTCCACGGCGTAGACGTGGGACGCGCCGTACTGGAGCAGGCAGTCGGTGAAGCCGCCGGTGGACGCGCCCGCATCGAGGGCCCGCCGGTCGGTGACGGCGATGGGAAAGCGGTCCAGTGCGGCCTGGAGCTTGAGCCCGCCCCGGCCGACGAACGGACACGGGGGGCCGAGCAGGACGACCGGTTCGCCGGCGGCCACCAGGCGCGCCGGTTTGTCGGCCGGGGCTCCGGAGACGAGGACGTTGCCGGCGGCGACGGCCGCCCGGGCCTCCTGTCTGGAGTCGACGAGGCCCCGGCGCACGAGCTCGGTGTCGAGCCGGCGGCGGGCCCCGCTGGTCAGCTGGCCTTCTTGGGCGCCGTGCTCTTCGTCTTGGTCTTGGCGGCCTTCTTGGCCCGGGGCTTGCTGGACGCCGAGGCCGCCGGAGGGGTCGCCGTCTTGATGCCGGGGATCCGGGAGGGGGCCACCTTCGTGGCGGCCTCGCGGGCCCGTGTGGCCGTCTTGGTGGCCTGCGCGGTGACGCCCTTGGCGGTCTTGCCCGCCTTGTCGGTCGCATCCTTGGCCGCCCTGCCGGCCTGGGTCGTGACGCCCTTGGTGGCATTGCGACCCGCCTCGGCCGACTTCCTCAGGACCTCGGCCACCTGGTTCGCCAGGGTCTCCAGGTGCTTGGGGTCGATGCGGTCCAGCTGGGCGGCCACCTCGTGGCGCACCAGCTCGAGGATCTGCTCGCTGGACTTGCGGCTCCGTTCGACCAAACTGTCGACCCACTCCTGTGCCTGGCTGCGCTGGATGTCTCCAGCGTTCACCAACTCTCGCACGATCTCCTCGGCCCGGCCGCGGCTGACCTGTCCGAGGACGGTCCCCGCATCGAGGTACTTGCGTATGCGCTCATTGCTTGACATGAAACCAGAGTATCTCAAATGCTAGCTATTAGCAAGCACTCCATCCGTCCAACCGTCCGCCCGGAGGGTGTCGTGGACCAGCCGCAGCAGGTCGGGTGCCACGATCGCCGCGTCGGTGTCGTCGGGGATCCGCCCGGGCCGGGTCACCCCCGAGAGGACCAGGGCGAACGGGATCTCGAGCTGGGCGGCCAGCTCCCCGTCGGTGGCCGGGCGGTCGCCCACCAGGGCGCGTAGCTTTCCCGGCGCCACCAGCCCCTTGATGGATTCGGCCGTCGGGTGATGGGGCTTGCCGGCCACCTCGGGTGTGGTCTCGGAGGCGGTGACCACGGCGGCGAGCAGCGCGCCGGCTCCCGGCAGCAACCCGTCCGGCGTGGGGTGGGTGGGGTCCTCGTTCGTGCCGATCAGGCGCGCCCCCGCCCGCACCGCGGCCGCGGCGCGGGCCACCGCCTCGAAGGTAAAGGACCGCGTCCAACCGACGACGACCGCATCGGCCGGACCCTCGGGCACCACCGTGACGCCGCGCCGGGTCAGGGCCTCGACAACCCCGTCGTCGCCGAGGACCAGCGCGGTGGTCCCGGGCGCCAGCATGCCGGCGGCCACGTCGGCCGAACTGAGGACGTCGGCGTCGTCCGCCGAGATCCCGCAATGGGCGAGACGGCGGTGCAGCTCGGCGCGCGTCGGGGCCGAGTTGTTGGTGGCGAAGAGCACGCGCACCCCGGCCCCGCGCAACCGGGCTACGGCCTCGTCCACGCCGGAGATGGGTTGCCCCGTGAGCCACACCACACCATCGAGATCGACGACCCAGGTCCCCCCGGGCGGCGGTGGCCACATCGAGGGGAGGCTAACCGCCCTCTGGACGACGCCTGGCCGGAGCTGTGGGGGTTCCGGTCCCCGGGCACCGGGGTCCCCGCGTGGACGACGCCGCGACACGGGCGGAGACCATCGCCCGGGTACTGCCCGCGCACTGACGGGCCGGCTCATTGATGGGCCGGCGCCGGGTCAGCTGTCGGCCCAGGGCGGTTGGAAGCTGATGGACCGGGCCACGTCACGCTGAGTGACGAAACCGACCACCCGCGCGTCCTCGACGACGGGGAGCGAGGCCCGGTGGTGCCGGCACATGAGGGCGACGGCGTCTTCGAGCGGGACATCGATGTCGAGCGCCACCACGCCATCGGACTCGGTGAATTCGGCCAGGCTGACCTCGTGGGGGTCGCGACCGCGGGCAACCACCCGCGTCACGATGTCACGGCTACTGACCATCCCGGCCAGGCTGTCGTCGTGCAGGCAGAGGGGGACCGGGTCCTCGCCGTGGGCGGCCAAAAAGCAGGCAGCGTCCGCGGCGGTCTCCGTGGTCCGGAGCACCTCGATGTCTCCGGACATGACATCCCGGATGGTCCTCATGATGACCTCCCACCGCGGCGCGACCAAGCTCGAGGCCGCCCTTCCACCCTCGCGCTCTGGGCCCGGCCCGGCAATGGTCCGGTCGCAATCACCCAGGACCAGCAGCTTCTCGCCCGGATGCGCGCTGGTCAGCTGGCCGCGATGAGGTTGGTCGGATCGGCCAGGAACTCCCCCACAGCGACGAGGAAGCGCGAGGCCTCCTGCCCGTCCACGAGCCGGTGATCGAAGGCCAGGCTCAGGGTCACGACATCGCGGAAGGCGACCGCACCCTCGAACTCCCACGGCCGCCGCTGCACGGCCCCGACGGCGAGGATGGCGGCCTCCCCGGGGTTGAGGATGGGGACGCCGGCATCCACGCCGAAGACCCCGACGTTGGTCACGGTGATGGTCCCCCCCTGCAGCTCAGCCGGCGTGGAGCGGGCCTCACGGGCGCGTGCGGTCACGTCGCCCAGGGCCTCGGTCAAGGCTCGGAGGGACAGCGTCTGCGCCTCCTTGACGTTGGGGACGACGAGACCGCGCGGTCCCGCTACCGCGATGCCCAGGTGCACGTAGTGCTTCGTCACGACCTCGGCGGAGCGCTCGTCCCACGCCGTGTTCAACGTGGGATGGTCGCGCAGGGCGAGCACCACGGCGCGGGCCACGACCGCCAGCGTCGTCACATGGAGTCCCTCGAAGTCGCGATGCTCACGGAGGCGATCGACCAACCGCACGGTGGAGGTCGCGTCGACCGTGAGGAACACGCAGGCCTGCGGCGCAGTCGCCACGCTGCGCACCATGGCCTCGGCCATGTGCTTCTGGACGCCGCGCACCGGAGCCCTCGTCTCACGGCGCGGAGCGCCGTTCCCCGGCGTCCCGGCCAAATGGGCGGCCAGGTCCTCACGCGTGATGATCCCGCCGGGCCCGTGGCCGGTCACCTCGGCCAGGTCCACGCCGCGCTGGCGGGCCATGAAACGCACCGGTGGCGCCGCGAGCGGCCGGACCGCGCCGGCCGGGGCCACTGCCGCGGGCCCGCGGTCGCGATGCCGGCTGCCGTGGCGGCGTCGGCGACTGGGCGGCGCGTCCGACGGGCCGTAGCCCACGAGCATGGGCACCTTCTCGTCGGCGTCACCGCCGTCGGGATCCGCCGTCTCGATGGCGACGAGCGGGGCGCCGACCCTGACCGACTCCCCCACCGCGGCCAGGAGCTCGACGACGGTGCCGGCGAAGGGGCTGGGCAGCTCCACGACGGCCTTCTCCGTCTCCACCTCGAGGAGGACCTGGTTCAGCCCGACCTCGTCACCGGCGGCGACGTGCCAGGCCGTGATGTCGGCCTCGGTGAGCCCCTCACCGAGATCGGGCAGCGTGAAGCGCCGCACCCCGCTCATGGCTGCAGGCACCGGTCGACCTCGTGGAGGATGCGGTCGGCGTCGGGCAGGAAGTGCCCCTCCATCCGGGAGGGTGGGTACGGCGTGGCGAAGCCGCCGACCCGGCGCACCGGTGACTCCAGGTGGTAGAAGCAGCGCTCGGAGACACGGGCGGCGATCTCGGCCCCGAGCCCGCCGAACACGGACGCCTCGTGGGCGACGACCAGCCGCCCCGTCTTGCGCACGGAGGCCTCGAGAGTCTCGGAGTCCAACGGGGAGAGCGACCGCAGGTCGACCACCTCGATGGACGTTCCTTCCTGTTCGCCGATGCGCGCGGCCTCGAGGGCAGTCGCCACCATGGGCCCGTAGGCGGCGAGGGTGACGTCGCTCCCCTCGTTGACCACCACGGCCCGATGGAGGGGCACGTCGGACAGGGGGGCGGTGTCGTCGACCTCACCCTTCTCCCAGTATCGGCGCTTCGGCTCGAAGAAGACGACCGGGTCGTCGGACGCGATCGCCTGCTGGATCATGCGGTAGCCGTCCGACGCGTTGCTCGGCGTCACCACCCGTAACCCCGCCGTGTGGGTGAAGTAGGCCTCGGGCGACTCGGAGTGGTGCTCCACGGCGCCCACGCCGCCCCCGAAGGGGATGCGGATGGTCAACGGGACGCCCACCCGTCCCTCGTTGCGGTAGCGCAGCTTGGCCAACTGCGAGACGATCTGGTCGAAGGCCGGGTACACGAACCCGTCGAATTGGATCTCGCACACCGGCCGGTACCCCCGGATGGCCAGCCCGACCGCCGTGCCGATGACGCCGGACTCGGCCAGCGGCGTCTCGATCACGCGGCGGTCGCCGAAGTCCCGCTGCAGCCCCTCGGTGACGCGGAACACGCCTCCGAGCTTCCCGATGTCCTCACCCATGAGCACGACCTTGGGGTCATGCTCCATGGCCTGGCGCAGGCCGCGGTTGAGCGCCTTGCCGAGGGACATGGTGGCGGTCACCCGTCCTCCTCGAACCCGGCCAGGTAGGCCAGGTAGTCGTCCCGCTCCTCCTCCAAGAGAGGGTGTGGCTCGGCGTACACGTGGGCGAACAGGTCGGACGGCTCCGGATCGGACATGGCCAGGCAGCCGCGGCGCAGCGCCGTGGCCGCCTCGTCCGCCTGGGCGGCCACCTGCTCGTCGAACGAATCGTCCGCGAGGCCCTCGACGCGCAGCAGCGCATGCAGGCGGGCCAGCGGATCCTTGACGCGCCACCCCTCCTCGTCCGCCGGCGAGCGATAGCGGGTGGGGTCGTCCGATGTCGTGTGGGGGCCCATGCGGTATGTCACCGCTTCGATCAGCGTGGGTCCCAGGCCGGCCGAGGCTCGGGCAAGGGCGAGCCGGGTCGCGGCCAGGACGGCGAGCACGTCGTTGCCGTCGACCTGGATGCCCGGGATGCCGTACCCCTGGCCCCGCTGGGCGATGGAGGTGTGGGACTGCACGCGCACGGGCTCTGAGATCGCCCACTGGTTGTTCTGGCACACGAAGACCACCGGGACCATGTAGCTGGCGGCGAAGCCGAAGGCCTCGGCCACGTCGCCCTCGCTGACGGCGCCGTCGCCGAAGTAGGTCACGGCGGCCGAGGTGGCCCCGTCGAGCTGTATCCCCAGCGCGTAGCCGGTGGCGTGGAGCGGCTGCGAGCCGACGACGATGGCCGGCGTAGCGATGCCGTAGGAGGCGGGGTCCCAGCCGGAGAGGCCGGTGCCGCGCCAGAGGCGCAGCATCAGCACCGGGTCGACGCCCCGGCAATAGACCACGCCGTGCTCGCGGTAGCTGGGGAAGACGAAGTCGTCGGGGCGCAGAGCCCGGGCCGACCCGACCTGGGCCGCCTCCTGCCCGAGCAGCGGAGCCCAGAGCGCCAGCTCGCCCTGTCGCTGCAGCGCCATCGCCTCGCCGTCGAGACGCCGCACGACCGCCATGTCGCGGTAGAGGCTGCGCAGTTGGCCGGCGTCGACGTCCGCCACCAGCTCCCAGTACGGGCACCCGACCGTCCGCTGCCCGTCCACCGAGATCAGCTGGACCAGGCCGTCGAAGCCCATCCATTCGGGGATCTTCGCCTCCGGAACCCGTACCTGCGCAGTGGCCATCTGGACTCCCTTCACGAGCAGGGCTCGATGGCAGCATCACATCATGATGCAGCCGTTTGGAGCGGGAAAATGGATCAGATCAGCCTCAGGACACACTTCATGTGCGTAAATCTACTGAGTCAGCGCAATGACTCCATCAGTGGGCCCTTCGGGGCCAGCCGAGGAACGCTCGGCGCGAGGAGACGAGGCTCAGGAGGCCTTGCGGCGGGCGGCGGGCTTGGCCCGGGCCGGCTGCTTGGCGACCTTCGCCGCCTTCTTGGCCGGCGCAGACCTTGCCGAGGCCCGCTTCGCCGCCGGGGCCCGCTTGGTGCTCTTCGCCGAACCCGGCTTGGCGGCCGCGGCGATGCTGGCGTTGAGCGCCTCCATCAGGTCGACGACCTTTGCCGCTGGCTCTGGTCCCTCCTGCAACACGATCTCGTGGCCCGTTGCGCTTCTCTTCGATCAGGGCTTCGACCTTCTCGCGATGGGTGTCGTGGAAGCGCTCCGGGTCCCAATCGCTCTCCATCGACTCGATGAGGAGTTGCGCCATGGAGAGCTCGCGCTCGGTGACGTCGCCGGTCTCGGGCAGTTCGAGGTCGCGTCCCGGTGCACGCACCTCGTCGGAGAAGTACATGGTGTGCAGGGCCAGCGCGTCGTCCTCGGGCCTGATGGCGACGAGGTATTCCTTGTTGCGCATGACCAGTGTGGCGATGGCGACGCGTCCGGCTTCGGCCATGGACCGGCGGAGCAGCGCGTAGGCCTTGTCGGCACCGGCTCCCTCGGGGGCCAGGTAGTAGCTCGAGCGGAAGTAGACCGGGTCGATGTCGACCAGGCCGACGAAATCGGAGATCTCGATCTGGCGCGACTTCTTCGGCTCGGCCGACTCCAGCTCCTCCTCGCTGAGGATGACGTACTCGCCCCCGCCGAGGTCGAACCCGCGCACGATCCGGTCCTGGGGGACCTCCTCGCCGGTCCGCTCGTTGACCTTCTTGTAGCGGATCCGGTCGGACGTCCCCTCTTCGAACTGGTTGAAGTGGATGCTCTTGTCCGAGGTGGCCGGGTACAGGCCGACGGGGATGTTCACCAGTCCGAAGCTGAGAGCGCCCTTCCAGATCGTGCGTGGCACGCCCACCAAAATACCAGCCCAGAACGGGTCCACCATCTTGTTACAGCCTTTCGTCACACTGAGGCCATGGTGAAGGACGCGTCGACCGGCTTCGGGCCCCGCCCTGCTCAGGGGGTTGGCCGAGCTGGGCCCGGTCGAACCGTTCTCCGGCGACCTGTCCCTCGAACTGGGCATTTCCGTCTGGCTGCGGACGAGTGGGACCTCGCTCCTCCAGGCACGCTCGGCGCTCCTGGAGATCCGCCAGGTGATCCTCGAGGTCTGCGCCCTGGACCCGGTCACGGAGCCGGTCCCCCTGGTCGGCCGCTCGCCGCGGTCCGACGTGATCAACCTGGTCGCCTATGTCTCGGCGCTGCTCCGGCGGGCGTCCGCGGGGCTGGGCAGCGGCGTGGAGGGGATCGTCCAGGCGGTGGTGGCGGAGCTGCCTGAGCCAGAAGACGAGGCGCTCGGGGCCTGACCACTTAGAACCCGAAACCGTCGATGATCGCGATGGTCGTGGATCAGGCGTGAGCCACGGAACCGGCCGGCTTCACAGAAGCGATGCGATGGCAGCGCCCGGCGAAACATCAGGGCGGCTGGCAGGCGGATCACAGCCGGTCTCCAGGCAGCCAGGACATGATTGGTCCCGGCATGGCGACTCAGAGGCGGCGCAGGATCGTGAAGGTGGTCATCGGCGTCGCCGTGCTGGCGGTTCTGGTGGGCCTCCTCGGTCCCTTCGTGTACATCCACTTCATCGAGGGACCCGCGCCGGCCAAGCTCGAGCTGCCGAATTCGTCCGCATCGAGCACGACCACCCCCGCGCCGGGTTCCGAGACGAGCTCTTCGTCGCTCGAGGGGACCTGGAACGTCGGCAGCGGCTCCACCGCGGGCTACCGGGTACAAGAAGTACTGGTCGGCCAGAGCGCGACCGCGGTGGGCCGCACGAACAAGATCTGGGGGTCCCTGACCATCACTGGTTCGACGGTGACGAAAGGAACGTTCACCGTCAACATGGCCACCGTCGTAAGCGATCAGAGTCAGCGCAACGCACGCTTCGCCGGCCCGATCATGGACGTGAGCCGGTACCCCACAGCGACGTTGACCCTCACTTCGCCCATCAGCCTCGGGGCGATCCCGGCAGCCGGCGCCGTGACGAAGTACAACGCCGTCGGTGACCTCGATCTGCATGGGGTGACCAAGTCAGTGTCCTTCCCTGTCTCAGCCGAGCGCGTCGGCAGCGAGATCGATGTATTGGCGAACATTTCGATCCCGTTCTCCGATTGGAACATCGCCAATCCGAGCATCGGCGGGTTCGTCACCACGGCGAACACGGGCACGCTCGAGGTCCTCCTGCACCTCACGCAGGGACCCGGTAACCCGGTGTCGACGTCGTCCGGCTCGTCCGGTCCGGTTGGCGGTGGCCCCGTCACTGTGCCGAGCACGACGGTTCCGCCGCTCACCGTCCCTTCGAGTTAGCCACCCGGATCGCGCCTCGGTCCGGGGCAACCGAACTAGCATCCGCACAGTCGCAGCACGCCCGTTTCGGGGTGGTCGCGCGTCGAATCCCCAGCCGAACGGGTATGGCCAGAGGGGCCCCGGCCCAGTGCATCCGAGAGAGGATCCGTGACAACTGTCGATCAGTCCCTGCATGGCAGCCGTCGTCGTCTCAGCGACCCGGGTCCAGCGCGTCGCCGGCTCACCCGTTGGGGGCCCGCGTTGGTGTCGATCACGGCTGCACTGACGTACGGCCTCTACATCGCACTCCGCACGTACGAGGTGGATCTCGGTGTCTACCTCCGCCTGGGTGGCAAGTACATCTTCACTTCCAACCTCTATTCCTTCGTCTTGCCGAACACGAGCCTCCCGTTCACGTACCCGCCGTTTGCCGCATTGCTCTTCGCTCCCTGGCAGCGGACATTCAGCACCGTCGGATCGGTGCAGACGGTCTGGACAATGGGCAACTTGGCTGTACTCGTCGGGGTCCTCGTTCTTTCCGTACGGTTGGTGAAACCGTCGCTCAGCAAGATCTCGCGCTGGCGGCTCGCACTTGCCCTCAGCCTCCCGGCCCTGCTCCTCAACCCGGTATTGATCACCATCGGGTTTGGGCAGGTGAACCTCTTCGTCATGCTGCTCGTGATGTGGGACCTGCTGAGCGAGCGTCGTATCGGGAAGCGACAGATCCCTCTCGGAGTTGCTACGGGGCTCGCTGCAGCGGTCAAGCTCACACCGCTGCTCTTCGTTCCCTACCTGTTGCTCACCCGGCGTTGGCGCGGTGCGGTCATCTGCACGATCACGTTCATCGCGTGCCAGGTGGCGACCTTCGTGGTGTCGCCCGCCTCGTCCAGGGCCTTTTGGACGAAGGCGATCTTCCGGCCGGGGCGCGCCGGCGATCTGTCCATTGTCGACAACCAGAATCTTTGGTCAGTCCTCGATCGCGTCGCGCACACGGTGCTTCCCAGCGCCGTCATGCTGCCGTTGCTCGTGGTCGCCGCCTCGGTCGGTCTCTGGCTGGCCGCCGAGGCCCACCGGCGCTCGTCGCCGCTGTTCGGGGTCCTCATCGCTGCGGCGACGTGCCTCATCGTGTCCCCCATTTCGTGGATCCACCACATGGTGTGGGTCGTGCCGGCGATCCTGTGGCTGGCCTTGGCCGCGGACCGGCCGCGCTGGGGCCGCCAGGTCGCTGCCGTGGCCGCCGTTCTGTTCTGGAGTGCACCGGTCTGGTGGGTCCCGTACAAGAACACGTCAGATCTCCACCTCAACTCGCTTCAGCTGATTGCCGGCGACTCCTTCTTCTTGGCCATGGTGCTCTTTGTGGTTGGGGCGGCCGTTCTCGTCGTCCGGCGAAGAGCCGTTCAACGCGAGAGAGGTACATCTCTCGCTCCTGTCGGGGTGACAACAGATCCGCAGGAGATCCCAACCGTCTGATCTTCGGTTGTCCCTCGAATCTGGCGGGTCCGGACCGAATGGCTCGCTCCGACTACGGCAGCATGCACTCCTCGTGCACCTCGCACTGGGCCCTGCTCAAATGGTCATGTGGACCGAGTGCCGGAAATCCGCTATGCCACGACGACTGATGGCCTTCACATCGGGTATCAGGTCGAAGGAACTGGCCCGCTCAATCTCATCGAGCTGACCAACGGCACCAATTTCTCGGTGGACGCGGTCGCCGAGCAGCCACGCTGGCAAGCCTATGTGGAAAGGTTGGCCTCATTCTCTCGGCTGATCCGCTTCGACCTCAGGGGCATCGGATTGTCGGACCCAGTGGGATCGTCAGACCCGCCGACGGTCGAACAATGGGCGGGTGACGCCATGGCCGTACTCGACGACCAAGGCATAGAGCGTTCGGCGGTAGTCGGCGTCCACTTCGGCGGACTGGCCGCCATACTGCTGGCCGCCACCCATCCGGAGAGGTTTCACACGGTTGTGTTGGTGAACAGTTATGCACGCCTGACGCGAAGTGACGACTACCCATTTGGCGTTCCGGCCGCCGTGTTGGAGCGGTTCCGGGAATCACTGATCGAACCGGGATCAGGGACCGGGGACGACCTTCCTCTCATGGCTCCGAGCATGGTCTCCGACGCGAACTTTGCTGCATGGTGGCGCCGAGCGGGCCATAGGGGTGCGAGCCCGGCAACGGCACGGGGTGTGTCGGCACGCGGCAGAGACCGATGTACGACCCATCCTCTCCGGCCTGCGCATGCCGTGTCTCGTACTCCACGCTCGCGATGACCAGTTCTGCCGGGTGGACAACGGCCGTTATCTGGCAGAGCACATCGATGGCGCCCGATACGTGGAGCTCGATACGGCCGATCACGTACCGTGGGCCAGTAGTGCCGACATTGCCGGCGAAATCGAGGAGTTCCTGACCGGGACGCGGCACATGGCACTCAGTGATCGCCTGCTGGCCACGGTCCTCTTCTCCGACATGGTGGGCTCGACCGGGCAGGCGAGCGCACTGGGCGACCGAGCTTGGACGGCCCGTCTCGAAGAACACGACAGGGTGGTTGATCGACAACTCGAACGATTCGGTGGCCAACTGGTCAAGCGGATGGGCGATGGCGTGCTCGCCATCTTCGACGGCCCGGCTCGAGCCGTGCAATGCGCGGTTGCCATCCGCGATGCCCTCCGGCAGTTGGGAATCGATGTCCGCGTTGGCTTGCACACGGGAGAAATCGAACGGCGTGGTGACGACGTAGCGGGGATCGCGGTGCATCTGGCCCAACGTGTTCAATCCAGGGCAGAGCCCGGCGAGGTCCTGGTGTCTCGGACCGTGGTCGACCTCGTCGTCGGGTCAGAGCTCCGTTTCGTCGACCGGGGCGACCACGAGCTCAGGGGCCTACCGGACAAGTGGCGCTTATTCCTGGTGGAGGGCTGACACCCGCTCACAACCAAGGGTTCGGCCATCCTTCGGACGTCACGCAGAGGGCATCACAAAGACGAGCCGATCAAAAAGACGAGCCGATCAAAGGGAGATCCACTCTCAAAGAATGAGTTGCAACGCCGGATGCCGAGCGACAAGATAGGGGGACAGGGGGGCTCATCGGGAGTCTCTGAGGGGAGGACCAGTGTCGGTGTCGGGGGCAATCGAGGTCGCGGTAGGCCTCGTCTTCACGTACTTCGTCTTCAGCTCCATCTGCTCGGGGATCAACGAGGGCACAGCCCGCATCTTGAATTCCCGCGGCACCCAGTTGTTTCAGTCCATCAACGGTCTGATAGGCGACACGGACCAGATCATGGCGTTCTGGAACCACGACCTCATCGCCAGCCTTTCCAAGACACGCTCGAAAGCCGGAACACGACAAGCTGACATAAAGGCCCTGACCGAGAAGGTCCAGCCGATGGATGACGGGTCGATCCAAAGCGACATCGGCGTGAGTTGGAAAGACTTGCTGCACCCCGGCGAGCTATGGACAAAGTTGCGAATCCGCCGGGTGCTTCCGTCGTACATCTCGCCGACGACTGTCGTCACTGTGATGAAGCAGGTCGCCGGGACAGCCCCTGCTGGCCAAACGGCCCAAGCGGCCCAAGCGGCCCAAGCGGCCGCCACGGCCCAGGCCGCCCAAGTGGCTGCGAGAGCCCAAGTGGCCCAAGCGGCCCAGGTGGTCGTTCAGGCCCAAGCCACCCCTGCCGCCCAAGCGACCCAAGCGGCCCAAGCGACCCAAGCGGCCACGACGGCCCAAGCTGTCGCTCAGACTGAAGCAGTCAATGCTGCCGATGCGGCCAAGGCTGCTCTCGCGTCCAATGCGCCCACGGGGTTCTGGGGGGTACTGGCCTCATTCGAGACCGCCGGAATCCAAGATGAGCAACGAATCCAAGCTGCGCTCGAAAAGTGGTTCAACGACACGATGGACCGCCTGAGCGGGTGGTACAAGCGTTATGTCCAAGTCATCCTGTTCGTCCTGGCGATCCTCGTGACCATCGGCTTCAACGTGAGCACGATCCACGTCGCTCAAGAACTGTGGCGCCAACCGACCCTCCAGGCTGCGATCTCCGCAGAGGCCAACCAGGTGGCGCCCGCCCAGAGCCAGGGTCAGACCACGGCACCGGCACAGTCACTCAAGACGGACTTCAACGAGGCGGACACCCTGCCAGTGGGCTGGGGAGAGGCCAACCGGCCTCAGGGCGGCGTGGCGTGGGTGGTGAACATCCTCGGCTGGCTCCTCACCATCGGAGCGCTCACCTTCGGCGCGCCCTTCTGGTTCGACCTGCTGACCCGGATGAACTCGCTGCGGTCGACCGGGCCGCCAGTTACGACCTAGGAACGCAAGTGTTGGCAGCCCGATTACCTCGACATGAAAGTAGACGGAGCGCCGCCGCTGCACGTCCGCTACAGACACATTGGGCTCAAGGAGTCGGGTCTCGTTGGTGTCGGAGGCCCTGATCAAGGCAGAGTCCGACGGCGTGTGGGTGCATGTCGGCCCGTGTGCCTACAAAGGCGCCCACGCACGGGCCCCAGGTGTGGCCCTCCGGATCAACGACCTCGACGAGGCGAACACCCCATCCACCCAGACACCAGTCCAGCGGACGCCGCGCGGGTAGGCATCGGGTCCTACGTCGCCGTGCTCGAGCAAGAGCACCATCGGTCCGGCGAGTTCGGCCGGTCCGGCGAGTTCGGCGTTCGTCACGACACCGTCGGTACCGACCTTTCTGCCCGTTTCGAGCGAACCCGAGGCACCGGACGAGCTAGTCAGACATGGCGGCGACGTCTTGGTAGACGAGGTAGAGCGCACGTCCCTGCGGCGGGTCCGGCGTGGTCATCCGACGGGCGCTCCGAAGGAACCTGGCCACTCGAAGACAGGCATGCCCCAAAGACTAGGCAACCGACAACGAGCGGGTCCGAGAGTGAGTTCCCTACGCCGGGAAACGGCCGCACCTTCACCGGTCTGGATCGACTTCGACCCTGCTTCCATCGGTTCCACCGCAGACCGGACACGGCAAGTCGGCCAGCGTGGACCGGACGAATCTCGGGGAGCGGCTGTGTCGTTCAGGGTGAAGGAGAGCAATGTTGCGACCTGCCCGCAACCCTGGTGCTGACGACATGGAGGAGGACGAGCCGATGCAGCCAGGAAGAGAAGGATTTCTGATTCGGGCATATTCTTCGCACTTGTGCCCCCGCAGCCGCTCATGCTCAAACGACACGAGGTAAAGCAATCTCATCAGACGGAAGGCGCCGAGACGCAATGACGATTGTTTCGGAACCGACGGCTGAGGAGCAACCCCCGCCATCGGCAGACGAGGCGGGAACCGCCCCGGGGGACCGCCGGTTCCGGCCCGACATTCAGGGAATGCGGGCTGTTGCTGTCCTATTGGTGGTCCTCTATCACGCAGGGCTGCACGGGTTGAGCGGTGGGTACGTCGGCGTCGACGTGTTCTTTGTCATCTCCGGATTCGTCATCACTGGACTGCTGCTTAGAGAGCGAGAGACATCAGATCGGACTTCACTGATCGGTTTCTACGGGCGACGGAGCCGGCGCATCATTCCAGCCGCGACCGTGGTCATCATCGCCACCGTCGTGCTGAGCTACGCAAGGGTCGGCGTTGTCATCGGCGCCCAGACCGCAATCGACGCGCGATGGACCGCGGTCTTCCTCGCCAACTTCCACTTCGCGTCCATCGGAACCAATTACCTCACGGCACAACTGCCTCCTTCGCCCCTGCAAAACTTCTGGTCGCTTGCTGTGGAGGAGCAGTTCTACCTGGTCTATCCAACCCTCTTTCTCCTCGTGGCCGGGATCCGCACCCGCTGGTCGTTGCAGGCCCGTCTTTTCATCTGCCTGGCGATCGTCATCGTGGTGTCGTTCACCCTCTCGGTTGCGCAAACCGCTTTCAGTCCCACCGTCGCCTACTTTTCCCCTTTCACCCGCGCCTGGGAGCTGGCTATCGGCGCGCTGGTCGCGGTGTCGACCAAGTGGCTGCTCGCCATTCCAAAGGGTCTTGCTGCATCGCTCACGTGGGTGGGACTCGCTGCTATCGCGTACGGCGCCGTCGCCTTCGACAGCGCGACCGCCTATCCCGGATACCTGGTCGCCATCCCCGTGGTCGGCGCGGCGTTGGTCATTGCGGGAGGAACACGCACCCCGCGCTACGCAGCTGAATCAGTCCTCAAACGCGGCCTGTTGCAATGGCTCGGGAAACTCTCGTATTCGATCTACCTGTGGCACTGGCCCCTCTTGGTCATCGCGGCCGATGCCGCCGGCGCGACCAGCCTCCCCTTCCGCCGGAACATCATCTGGCTTGTCGTCGCGCTGATCGCTTCCGTCGCCACTTTCTATCTGGTCGAGAACCCGCTCAGGCATGCCCGTCTCTCGACGGTCGGCCGATGGACCCCGATCGGTCTTGGTGCAGTGCTGATTGCGGTATCGCTGATCGTGGCAACGGTGGATATCAAGGTGCACGCAGCCCCCTTGTCGAGCTCACCCCTGGCCTCAGGACGCAATGGCGTCGCCACACCCGTCGCCGGCTCGACCGCGGAAGTGGTGCAAATTGTTCGGGAGTCCGCCGCGCTCAAGAAGTTGCCCGCAGACCTCACCCCCGCCCTCTCCGCTGTGGGTTCCTCGTGGGGGGGGCCACCCCAATCGTGCTGGCCGAGCGTCGGTCAGTCGTCGATTCCGGCGTGCATGTTCGGGGACCCTAGCGGCACAGACACAATGGTGGTCTATGGAGACTCTCATGCCGGCATGTGGTTTCAAGCGCTCAACTCCATTGCCACGCGCGACCATTGGCGGCTCGCCTACCTGGGCAAAGGCTGGTGTCCAGCCAACTCCCTGCCCTACCAGAACCCACCCGGGTTCGGAAGCAAGGGAGGTGAGTACTCAGCGTGCGACCAATGGCACCGGTTCGCCCTCAGCCGCATCAATCAACTTCATCCGGATCTCGTGATCATCACGCAGGAGTACTCAGGCAAACCCGACGGCACCGACTACTCGGCGGCCCAATGGCAACAGGGTCTGGCCAAGACCATCTCCCAGATTCACGTGCCCAAGGATAAAATCGCGGTACTCGGAAACATTCCGGTCATGGCCTCAAACGCGCCCCAATGTCTTTCTCGACACCCAGACAACGTCCAGGCGTGCTCGAGTCCCTTCTTGTCTTTCTATGGTTCCCTCGACAACGCTGAGCAGGCGGCTGCGGCGAACGTCGGGGCACGCTATATCAATGTCACCCCGTGGTTCTGCTCGATCACCTGTACGGCGGTAATCGGGAAGTACGAGGTCTACCTCGACCAGGACCACGTCACAGCTGCGTACGCCCAATTCCTTTCCAGAATGCTCGCGATGTCGCTCCATCTGCCCTCGGGTGGACTGAGTCACATGCGTCCGACAACGAGCGTGGTCACCCCCTCTGGCGGGACGACAGTTTCAGGGAGGCAGATGCTGGTCGCGAAGGCATCATCCAACGTCACCTCTGTCAAGTTCGAGCTCACAGGTGAAAGTCTCAGTCATCGCGTCATTTCCGGATCTACGAAGTCACTCGTCGGCTGGATCAGCAAATGGAACACCACGATCGTCCCCAACGGCACTTACACGCTTCAAAGCGTCGCAAGCACAAACATGAAGGCCAGCACGACCAGCGTGGGTACCACAATCACGTTGAGCAACCCCGGCACGTCCCAGCCGTGACTGACCTCCCGATCTCGACGTCCGCAGAAGGCCTTCGACGCCAAGCTCCTGCGCCAGCTAAGCCTGGACTCGATACGCACCTCTCAGCCGAGCGGGGTACTAGGACTGACGGTTCGGATGTCGAGCATGAGCTGATTTGTCCTGAATAACCATGGACATCCAAGTCATCGCGATCATCGCCGTCGTCGTCTCGGCTGTCTGGGCACGGTCGACGCATCGAACGTCGAAGTCAAGGGGCGGGTTGCGGTTCCCCGTATGTGCTGGTCCTGTCGGAGGCTCAGATCAGGCAGAGTCCGACGGCGCAGTCCAGACCACACGTCGTGGACCCGGCTCTAGTGACGGACCACCATCGAGATCGGATGCAGTGACGGATTCGAAAGAGTGGGATCCATTGACAACCCTACCGCCATGCAAAACGAAGGATCCGGACAACTGACTGAGAACAGCTCGGGCATTCCCTTCTGGTATCGGGTGACGGCGTGAGACCACCGGTCGCCTGATTGCACCTCGATGAGTGGTTGTCCAAGGGTCCGGTGGAGCACCTCCCGTTCCCCCCATCCGACCGCGACGCATGACCCTGTGCCGCTACAGGACACTGAATCCAGCCCACTGAACTGATCTCCGCTGCTTCTGGGATCCAGCGAATGCCACGTCAGGCCCCTGAGTTTCGCCACGTACGCTTGGCTGCTGCCGCCCGCACCAACGCAGTCTCCGTCGAGAAGACAAGTGACCCCGTTGAGCACCCGGGGAGGATCGCCGGCAGGCGTCCAGGTTCCCTCGTGTTCCCTAAACCCTGCGACGCCGCCATCTTTCGCATTGGAACCGCCTGAGCTGCCGACCGCAACACAGCCCGTATCGAACTCACAAGAGACGGACGCGAAGAAAATCTGTCGATTCGTAGTGAGCGGTACCACGGTCCAAGCGCCACCACTGAACCGTTCGATCAAAGGACTGTACGAGAAATATCGAAATGCTCCGAAATCGGCGTCACCGCCGACCGCGATACAACTGTTCATGGTGGTGCACGATACGGAGTGCAGAAAACTCGAATTACTTGGAAAGAACGACGCGTCGGGAACGACATCCGCGCTCCAAGATGACCCTCTCATCACCTCGACGAGAGTCGAGTTCGACCCCGTCGTGTTGAGGTGGGTCCCAACCGCGACGCACATCTTCCGAGACTCGCAACTCACCCCGTAGAGCGTCGCACCATCAATCGGGGGCGTTGAAAGGTTGGACCATGAGCGACCGTTGAACCTCATGACGACGGCGTGCTCCCCGGGCTGAGCCGGCGCACCGAGGGCGCCGAAATCACCAGACCCCTGCGGCAAGAAGGTGCCGACGGCGATGCAATCACTTTGGTCGACACAGGACACCGAAGCGAGATTTACGTTCAGGTCGAGCTCTGGTGGTATCGGAACGGCCCGCGTTGTTGCTGCCGTTGCTCTTGGAGTCGCCGACGCAGTCGTGGTGTCCTGGGTCGAGGCGAATATGGCGAAGACCACGAGCAAAACCGTCGCCGCGGACGCCATCGTGCCAGAACGCGCGACGACAGGACGAACTCTGGTACAGCGGTATTGCCACCGGGGAACGTTCATCAATCGCACTCACTTCTCAGCCGCTCTAGATCATGTACGTCACCAGCGTCACCTGGACTTCAGTTTCCTGGAGGCCGGTGGACGGGATGCTCGTGCGGGTGTCGTGTCTGCGCATGCGGTGTGCGCTCCCCGATCTCACCGCTGAAGCCCAAGCGCCGCAAGATCCATGCTCCGAACCGGCTGGGCGGCTTGCGCAGCTGTGCCTCCCTGGCCTCCGCTTCGTGGGCGTCGTTGAACCAAATCGGTCTTGGGGTGCGGGCTCGCCAACTCCGAGACATGCCGCGAGCGTATCCAGGCAACAAGGCTGACGTCGGCTCTTGCTGACGGAGGGCGCCCCGAACACCGGACGGGGGTCCATGTCAGCCCTAAAAGATGTCAGGAAGCTGATGCAGGCCGAGAGGAATGCCCTGATTGTCAGCGCCAGTGGAGAAGCGTCCGAAGCCGGGCAATTCGAGCGAAGGCTCGTCAGCGGTACTACCTCGTTGACGCACCTTGATCACTGCTCTTTCTTCACATGTGTCGTCGACTCGGAAGTAAGTCGTCTGGGTCGTGACGGTAGCTCCCTCGTGCTGTCCGGATGGCTTTCGACGACGTTGCCCGACTGCTCGCAAACCTCGACATGACAAGACATGGATTGCCGCGACCGAGCACCGGCACAGCATCGCTGCTACCACGAGGTTGGACTCAAGGAGCCGGGTTTCGATCGTGTCGGAGGGCCGGATTACGCGAAACCGACTGGCGGGTCCAGCCCTGGGGCCAGGAACGATAGGTCCCCGAGGGTGCGATCCCTGTAACACAGCACCCTCAAACAGCATCATTGTTTCTCTCCTGCGCTTGCGATAGTTGCATGCACCCGTGTAACGGCACGACTGGGGCAGGGATTGATGGCGGCGGGTCGCCTACTGGTTGAGCAGAGATAGTCGGGCGCGATTATCCGATTTGTCAGTACACTGCGAGCCTTCAGTCATCCCGGGACATTGGGGGGTTTCATCGGCGTGGTGACCCGGTTTGTCTCCTGGCGTTGGCGGTTCGCACCGATATCGATGCTTGCCATCACTTCGCTCGCTGCGGCCTATGTCGGCATCGCGCAGAGCCCCCACCATTCTGCTCGAACGCAGGACTCGGCTGCCGTGAAGCATGCGATCACGACGACCACCACGAGCAGTTCCACGACCACGACCACGACGCCGCTCTCGACGACGACCCCGGTGACGGCGCCCGCACCGGGTCCGCCGGGGGCACCCGCGGCCACGTGGTCGAACCTGATTGACGGCCTGAACCTGGATCCGGCGGTAGTCGCCTGTCCGAGCACGGACATGTGCGTCTTCACCGGCGGCACTCCGATACCGGGTACCTTCGGCCGCTACGAGCAGGCCGTCTCGGTCAGCACCGGACCGTTCAGCCCCGGAAGCACGGTCACCGGCCGGCTCACGCCGCTCCCCACGGGCACGGGGCACCAGGAGTATGTCTCGTGCCCGAGTACGACGCTGTGCGTCCTCTCCACCTACGGAGCCATCTACGCCTCCATCTCCCCGTTGACCGGGACGTGGATCCAGCAGGTGACGGTTCCAACGGATGACAGCTTCGCCGGAGTCTCCTGCCCAACGATGAACTTCTGCGCCGTCGTGACCAGGGGCGGAGACGTGATGGTCTCCGACGCCCCGTCCGGTGGTCCGGGTGCGTGGACCAGGTCGATGGTGACCCGAGCGGCGGAACTACTTTCAATCTCGTGCCCCACCTGGCAGTTCTGCGTCGCCGGCGGGATCGCAGTTCCCGGAGGCATCGACGGCTGGGTGGGGGTGTCTCAGGATCCGGGGGGAGGGGCCGCGGCATGGACCGGCGGATCTCCTTCCTCACCGCCTTACGCGCAGGGCCCTGGTCAGTTCGCGGTGTATGCGACCTGCGTGACAAGTTCTTTTTGCACGGCGTCGAGCTCTCCCCTGCTGGTGAGCACCGACCCGGCTGTCGGTCCGTCGGCATGGCAGCAAATTTCGACGAACTTCGCAGTCTCGCCGGCCGTCACCTGGTGCCAACCCGGAGGGAAATGTGCCGTCAGCGGAGTCGGGACCTACGACACATCCGACGCCGGTACAGCGGTAGCGGGGGTTCCGTGGCCTGGTGTTTCCTGCGTGACCAGGTCTTTCTGCATCTCAGTCGATGCGACAAGCAACGATCAGATCCAAGTCGGTGGCGTCCAGGACTGATGACATCCGAGTGGCTTGGATGGTCTGGAAGTTGAACCAACGGTTCGGATGGGGGGTGTCCCCGTTCAGCCGGGCTGGGGTGCCACCCTGCGGCCCTACGGGGCGGGGTCGCGCTCCCGCCTAACGCCCAGACTCGGCGCCCTATATTTTCTCATGATGGCTCCGGCTGGCGCGTCTTTCGAGGATGGTCCTTTGCATATCGACTTCGACCACCGGGCAGGGACACTCAACGCGCAACCCGTCGAGTTGGCCTCGCAGGAATACAAGCTGCTGGCCGGCCTCGTCAGGAATTCAGGCGCGGTGCTCTCTTACCAACGGATTGTCGAGCTTGACCACCGGATGGGTTGGCGACTCGTGGCCGCAAAGCACGCGTGTGTCCGCCTTCACCGGAAGCTGGGTTTGGATGATGACGAGCTGTGGGATGGGGTGATCCAGCACGTGCCGGGCATCGGATACCGTTATCAAACTGGCCGCTTCCCTAGGTGTCCCTGAACGCAGAATATGGGCCGCTAGTCGCCGACCGTAAAAGCCGAAACATGTCGGAGGCGCTTTTACGACCTCACCGCCACCATGCCGTACGCAAGATCCAAATGCTCAATGAGCCATACGGCCTCATCGCTACCGTCGTACTTAGTTTGAGTGGCGTCGTCGCCTGCCAACATCTTCCGGACCGCCGATGGGGTGACCGATTGGAGTGAATATTCACGTCCATAATCGCCCGGGATCAGGTCGATCCGCCAGGGGTTGCCCCTGCGATAGTTCGGTCACTCGAAATCTGAATAACGAGCCCCCTGTCTCGTTGCAAGAGAACCGCTACCGCCCAAGTGGTTGATCGAACCTTCGTTCTTCACACACGAGAAATCCACGCTTCTCGAGATCGGTCTTCAAGGATGTGACCCATGCCGGTGCGTCTGCGAGAGCGTCGTTCATTTCCCCATTTTGACCGCCTTCCGAGCCGAGGCCCTATCCCCGTACGTTGGGACGGTGGGACAGTCCAGCACAACGGGATACCGTGAAACGGTGGATCTTCCAGAGTTTTTGGTCGCTGATACTGCCGAATGGCGGACCTGGTTGAGGGGCCACCACTCCAAGTCACAAGGCGTGTGGCTCGTGCTAGCCAAGAAGGGCACGACGCATCCGACAACGCTCTCCTACGACGAGGCTCTCGACGAGGCGATCTGCTTTGGTTGGATCGATGGGCAGCTCGGGCGTCGTGACAACGCAACGTACCGGCGACGATTCACACCCCGAAACGCTCGGAGCCCTTGGTCTCAACGGAACATCGCTATCGCCGAGAGGTTGAGCACCTCGGGCCGAATGCATCGGTCAGGAGAAGCCGAGGTACGGCAGGCCAAAGCGGATGGTCGGTGGAATACTGCCTACGCCGGACAAGCGAGCGGGGAGGTTCCAGAGGATTTGGCGGACGCCCTGCTTGCCAATCCTCGTGCTCAGGCAATGTTTCAGACGCTCACAAGTGCGAATCGGTACTCCATCCTCTATCGGATCGGAAGCGCAAAGAAGCTGGAGACCCGAGCCAGACGTATCGAGCAGTTTGTGGAGATGCTGGCCCGAGGCGAGACTATCCACCCGCAAGGTCCACGATCACCTCGTTAATTGATCGGCGTCGGCGAATAGGTGCCCGCCGGATATGTGGCGGGTGGCGAACTCCCGCGGCGGCGAAGGGGACCACATCAGCCCGACGCCCAAAAATCCGGACCTCGGCAGAGGAACAATGTCAAAGCAGGCCGCTGCGACGCCAAAAGGCGTCAACCTGCGTCGGTCGACTTCAGAGTCTCAAGAGCTACGTCGTAGAGGCAGTTCAGACCCTCGGTAGTTGCGTCGTGTCGCATCTGGGGTTCCCATCTCTCGGCGTCCAAAAGATCGCTGATCACAAAAGCACTGGCGATCTGCACCGAACGGAAAGAGGCCACGCTGAACAGGGCGGCTGCCTCCATCTCGACACAAATGACACCCTCTCGTCGGTACTGCTTCGCCTCGTCGACCGATTCGCGATACGGCGTGTCGATTGTCCAAGAGCACCCTGTCGAAAAGGTGAGATCGGCGCGTCGGAGTTCCTGGGCAAGCATGGCGGTAAGGGTCTCTGAGGCTTCGGCGTATTTGGCGGAGGCCACGTAGTGGTGCGAGACACCCTCGTCTCGTATTGCCGTGTCACAGAGCACAACGTCTCCCGCCCGGCAACCAGGCTGTAGACCACCTGCCGTCCCGATCGAGATGAACTTGGTGGTCCCCAGGGCGATGAAGTTCTCCAACAAGTAGGTGGCGACCGGAGCACCAAATCCGAACCCGCCGAGAACACCTACCTCATGGTTGGTGCTCGGCAGCGTCAAGATCCCCCGGAATCCTCGTTCCGAGGCCGCCGGATCGAGGCGCTCGGACGCATAGACGTGCTCGAGAAGGGAGGGCTGGTACGTGAAGATGATGCCCCTGAGCATCTGGAACTCGTCCAGATCACCGTGCGCTCGTGCGTAGTCGATGGAGTCTTTTGGATCGCGGAAGGCGCTCAACCGATGTTTTCCAGGAAAGTTCGGGTACGAGATCACACCTGCATGCTGATCTGACATCACACAGCCATACTGCCTTCAAAGCGAGGTGAACCGACGAGATGGGATGAGTGAGATACCGTCGATATCCGGCAGTCTCTGCGTAGCCCCGGTAGCCCCTATCGCCGGCCGCGGGGCAGTTCGGCGATGAAGGACAGCCTCAACCGCTACGGATAGTCTCTGATCGTTCATCCAGAGCGACCTGAGGGACCTGGCCCTGTGACGGTCCGGCAGCCGGCTGTTGCACGGTGCCAATGCCAGGATCGATGAGGAGACCAACAGGCCGAAACAGCTCCTGGCTGTGCAGTATCTCGACGCGACCGACCCCGATGCCGATCCCATCGCCTCTCTCCATGCCGACAGCTGGCGACGTCACTACCGAGGTGCCTACCTGGACGCATACTTTGATGGTGACGTCGCCGATCGCCAAGAGGTGTGGCGAAGTCGATTGGCCCAGCCCAACCAGGGTCAGTTCCACGGTGATCGCCCGTCACGGAAATGAGCTTCTCGGGTTCGCCCACACCATCTTGGATAAAGACCCACGATGGGGATCACTTCTTGAGAACCTCCACATTCAGAGTGACCCGAAGAGAACGGGGATAGGTTCA
This sequence comes from uncultured Acidimicrobiaceae bacterium, assembly GCA_963737805.1. GTDB lineage: Bacteria > Actinomycetota > Acidimicrobiia > Acidimicrobiales > RAAP-2 > Bog-473. The sequence goes on along the minus strand of CAVTUE010000013.1, from coordinate 363,431 downwards.
CGCCTGCTGTCAGAGGCCGCACGGAGACTCCTTCGACTTCGGCCCGAAGGATCGCTTCACCTCTGGGTACTGGATCAAAACACGGCCGCTCAGGCCTTCTACGACGCACGTGGTGGCAGCCGAGTCGAGACTCAGCTTCGTGGGCCGTTTCCAGGTGGCGGAAGAGCGTTAGGTCACCGCTACTACTGGACGAATCCAAGTCGACTTCTGATCGGTCCCGAAATCATCGGGTAGCGACTCGGTTGAGACTGTGCCCATTCGCCGGGTCGTGGGCGTGCTCGTTCGCGTCTCGGCAGAGATCGGCGTTACTCTCAGCGAGGTGAAGGTCGAGGTCATCGTGTTGAATGGTGGGTCGAGCTCGGGCAAGTCCTCGATCGCCACTTGTCTCCAGCAGCAGCTCGAGGAAACTTGGTTAACCCTGGGAGTCGATGACCTGATCCGTGCGCTGTCACACGGCCCCACGGACACCACGGCGGGTGGATCAATCCATTTCGCTCCGGACGGTTCCATCAGTGTGGGAAAGGCATTCCACCATGCTGAGGCTGCTTGGTACCAAGGTGTCGCCGCCATTGCCCGCGCTGGGGCCGCCGTCATCGCTGACGAGGTCTTCCTCGATGGAGGGAAATCACAGGCGCGCCTCGCGGCTGCGCTGCAGGGATTGACCGTCGTCTGGGTTGGAGTGCGCTGCGACCCAGATGTGGCCGAGACTCGCGGGATCCAGCGGGGTGACCGGATCCGCGGACAAGCTCGTGACCAGGCCCTGCGTGTCCATCAGGGGGTCAGCTACGACCTCGTCGTGGATACGACGAGAACCGCACCATCTCAGTGCGCCGGGACGATCGTCGAGTGGCTTACCCGGACTGACTCGTATTTATCGAGCCAGTAAGCAGGACCTGGGTGTCCCCATGCGCCGGCCAGGGGTCAATCTGCGATCACTCTCGCTCCGCCCGGAAGGCCGAGTCCTCACCCATATGGAAGTAGATGTGTCCGTCAAGCGAACCATCCGCTTGAACGGCCGCCCATCCTCGCCCACTGGCCTGATCGCATCCGTCGTTGCCGTCCCACGAGAACTCCAGACCGGGGCGGTCGTCGATCGCCGCCTCCCGGCAATCCATCCAACCCTGGACGGCGATGAATCCGAAATTGCCGGTCTGATCGGCACGAAATTCGATGAACGCGGGACCGACCAGATCGAGGGCGTCTCGATCCCAAACATCCATCTCTGGGATGCGCCACCGACCCACCAGCTTCTTGGATCCGTCGCTTCGACGCCGAGCCATCACGAGTCCTCCTCGCTTATTCGGTCCCGCAACCAGTTCGCAAACCAGACTTCATCGACTCATGTGCCGCAACTGCCAAGATCGCGCCGAAGATCAGCACCCTTCGGTGAAGAGCGCAAGATGTAGGCCCACAGACCGCCCTCGGCGACGATCGGACAGAACGGGTGGACCCGGGGTCCACCATCCGCTCGAACGGTGGCGAGCTATCCCAGTGGCGCCTCGTACTGGTAGAGCAGCGTCGAGAGATCGGAGTCCGTTATGCGTCTCGTGGCCACCTGGTCTCAGCGGTCTACACCGGGGACTCGAACTTCCTTGTCTCCCACGCTACTCAGACCATCACAGTGACCGATGCTGCGCTATCAGGCCTGTCACCGCCGGCCCCGCTCCAAGGGGGCGAAGGAGTCCCCTTCTTTGCCCAAGCGGTTCCCGTGTCCGGAGTGGTAGCCACCTTCACTGACGCAGACCCGGGAGGCACGGTGTCTGACTACGCCGCCACCATCGACTGGGGAGACGGCACTTCCTCCCCCGGTACGGTGGGACCGTCGGGGAGTGGCTTCACGGTCAGCGGCAGCCACACCTACCAAGAGGACGGGAACTACCCCGTCATCGTTCACATTGGCGATGTGGGCGGATCCACCACCAGCGTGGACTCGAGCGCGCATGTGTCCGAACCAACGAACTTCGTCGCGTTCCTGGTCGCCTTGTTCTTCGAACGCTTTGGGTTCTGAGTCGGCGTTGACCTCTACGAGCCTGCCGGGGATATCTCTATGGCGCTGATTAGGGCAAGGACTCATCCACGCAGCTGAGGAGGTTTGCCCGAGTCCTTTGTCTCAAGAGGGGGTGGGAACTACCAGTTCCGAAGCCATCCCTCCAGCGCCGGCTTGCAAGGGTGCCCCGATACGGAAAGGGTGGAGGAAACTGTCCGGTCTCTCGTTATCCCTATATCCCTTGCTTGCCCGTGTGAGCCGGCCTGGTCTGCCCTGCCGTCCAGAGGTGCCCCCATACGCATTGAGTGTGCCTCCGAACGCCGGATACGAGCCACCGGTGATGGGGTGCTGGCGCCCTGCTCATTTCCGCTCGGTGTCGAAAAGATCGAGGCGTACGCCACCGACGGCCGCTACGTCAAACCGCCCGGCCGTTCAAAGCGCTCGAAATCAAAGCGCTCGAAACAGGCGGTCGTGGCCAGGCCGCATCCCGGGCATATCTCGGGATCAACCTTGTGTAACTGGCCAAACTCGGGATGCCAGCACATTGTGCAGTCACGGCAAAAGTAGTTGCGCTGCTGCCGACGATCGATGGCCACCACTAGATTCGCGCCGGCGCAGTTCGGACAGGATTCCGGCATTCCCAGATTGAGGGGCCGACCGAAAATTCCGCCGAGCGAATCGAATCCGTATGTGACCTCCCGTCCGGCGCAGACGAACTCGTCTCTAATGTCAGCGTCGTCATCATCGGGTGGGACCAACTCATCAATGCCAAGCTGTTCAATCATCACCCACCTCCTCTCGGTGGCTGACTTCTCTTCTATTGCTGTCCTAACCCATCTTGCGCTCTGTCTGAGTCTCATGCCAGGGGACCAAGGTCCCTACGATCTGGCGCCACACCAATCTCAGTCAACACACTTTGAGACGCGCGCAAAGTGCCCATAGAGGGCAGGGTTCAGGGTGCCCCCGTCCGCCGGGACCGAGGCGCTATTCAGCCAAATGTGAAGCCCTGTCGAGGTCGTGAAGGTCCGGTCTGCTGTATAGATCGTCGATTTGGGCAATGAGAGCATCCAGAGTCGGCTGGTATCCATTGTCCGTGTTCACAACAACGGAGGGGCAGCCCAAGTCCAGCGGGCTCATGCAACTCAGAGTTGAGGCGTTCCACGACGGGAACAAGTTTCTGCAGCCGTGTCTCTCCGCAGAGCGGATCGTTCCGCATCCTCTGCTCCCACCGCTCAAAGGAGTGAAGGCTCCGGCAGTGGACATTGACCAAGGTGCTCCGTGGTGCCAAACGTCTTGCCACCTCAGATTCACCGATAACGGGGTAGAAGGTGAAGTCGGCAACGAAGCTGATGCCCGCCTCGATCCAAAGCTCCATGGAGCGAAAGAATGGTTCGATGCCGGACTCTCCTAGCTCTGTTGCCCTGTTCAGAGTGCGCCACCGCCCGTGCACCAATCGGTCCTTGTGAAGCACCGGGAGGTCCAAACCGACGGCGAGGGCCTCTGCCAACGTTGTCTTTCCAGAACCAGGCGCACCACCTACCAGGACGGCCAGAGGCGCTCGATCCGCCACGGCCGCACCATATCCGAGCCAGGAGCCGCCTGCCCCAGTTCGCCTGGCTCGAGTCAGGTCAGTTGGTCAAGAAATGACTGTGCCGGAAACGTCGAGCCGAGCTCGATGACATCTGGCCCCTCGCGGAACCGGTCAATAGCCTGATCCAGCGGTAGTCGACTGTCGATTGGATAACGCCAGACCCACCGCACGAACTGGAGATCGAACCGCTCGGGGCAACCTTGGGCTTGAATCGTCTCTCTCCGAGCGTGGAATTGCGCCTACGCGAAAGCGCCCGCCCCACGACGGGGATCGGGCGCTTTTCTCACTTGTACTCCGAGATCAGATTTGCTCGGGGAAATGGCTACCAGTGGGGGCGTCCTTGCCCTTGCCGTCGCAACGCTCTTGCTTCGAGCCGCTTGCCGTTGGTCTACCTGGGCCTACCGGGATCTCTCCCAGTCAATCCTCGTCCATCCGCTCTCAGGATGGTCCTTCATGCATACAGCGCATAAGCGTCTCCTTCCGGAACCCTCTCGGCTCCCGCACAATCAGTATGCGCTCAGTGCACCGCGACTTCCAGAGGACCAATGACCTATCTGGGCCAGTGCGGCGCAGATGGTTCCGCGGCATTCCTCAACGTGGAGGTCCGATTCGCATGTCCCTCTTCTGGCTCCGGGTGGCCGGCAGAGGGTGCCACCATACGCCATCGAGTTCGGGCTACCCATCTAGCCCGGATTCAGTCGCCGCTCTCGCCCTTGAACTTCTGTCTTCTTAGCCGATCCTGCTCTCGGATCTGCCGGATGTCCGCCAAACGGCCCTTTTCATACTTGACGGCAGAAATGTGCTCGGCATCTTCGGCACGGCCATCTGATTTCAACGCTTCGAGGTCCGCCTGGAGCTTGCGGAACTCTCGATCGAACTCCCGTTTCCGGCTGTATGCGGCAACGGTGACGTTGCGACGTTCGTTCCGCTCGGGGTCGAACCGGAACCACTGCAAGACCCACCGTGTCCGGCTGTCGTCGCTTGGGTCCACCTCAGCCACCGGACAAGTCTCTCAAAGTCAAGATCAGCTCACGACCGACTGCCCCAGAACGCCAATCGGTTGGGGAATCGCTACGACCTGTCGTGTCGCCTCGACCGAGTACTCCAGACAAAAATCGACACGAAGATCGCAGCAACGATCACGAGTGTGATGAGTACTGGCAGCCCACTCCCGCCGGAGATTTCACCTGTCATATGGACTCACCCTCGAGGTCTGCTTGACTTCGCGAACGATATACCCAGAGTGCCCCTTACCGCAGCCTGCGGCCGCAACCAAACACCGTGACGACTCCGGCCGGGGTGGGCCGCAGCCTGCGGGGGTGACCTCGACGGCGAGCGATGGGTCGGTGCCGGGGCGGCAAAGCCGCCCCTGACGGCGTCGGCCGTGTTGCGTAGACGCGAACCTCATGCGGGCCGGCGACCAAAGGTGCACACTCGCTGACGACGCACCAGCAGGGAGGTCCGCCATGGACAGCTTCGAGGACATTCACCGCCGCCACATCACCGGCAGCCTGGCCATGTTCGACCGGATGATCTTCAAGGGTCACCTCTCGCACCTCTTCAAGCCAGACGCGGTGCGGGCCCTCTTGTGGGCCCAGGGTTACCCCATCACCGACTTCACCGAGTACGCCAAGGCCACGACGAACCGCATCGCCAACAACGTCGACCGCCTGGCGGCTGAGTCGGGCCGTCCTCGCATCTCCTTCGATCACGTGAAGACCCGCAACCGCACCCAAATGAAAGACGACCTGGCCAAGTCCATCGCGGCCGATGACGGCATCACCGAGGGGATCGTCTGCTTCATCAGCGCGGTCGAGCCGTGCATGAGCTTCCAAGTCCGCAAGAGCCACCAGACCCATCGCATCGAGGTGACCCGGCGCGAGCGCAAGTGCCTGCACCACTACATGTACCTGATCGATCCCGAGTTCGGTTTCATGCACGTGCGTATCCAGGGCTGGATCCCCTACGAGGTCCAGATCTACGTCAACGGCCGGGAATGGCTCGCCCGCCAGCTCGACAAGGCCGGCATCGGCTACGTGCGCTACGAGAACTCCCTCTTGGCCATCGACGACCTCGAGCGCGCCGCCAAGCTGTGCGAGCGCTTCGCGCACCGGGCCTGGCCCCGCGTGCTCAACGCCTTCGCCCGACGCCTCAACCCGCTCATGGCCTCCATCGCCCGCGCCGGCTTCGGCGGTTACTACTGGGTGCTCGACCAGGCCGAGATCGCCACCGACGTCATGTTCAAGTCGCGCTCGGAGCTCCTCGCCGTGTGGCCCGACCTGGTCCGTCACGCCGCCTTGAACATGTCGGCCGAAGACGTCCTCGGGTTCTTGGGCCGCAAGCTCCACCCGAGCCTCGTCGCCGCCCAGGTGGTCACCGACACCAAGCGCCGGCCCCAAGGCTGGCGGGTCCGCCACCGGGTCGCGGGCAACTGGGTCAAGGTCTACGACAAGGTCTCGGTGCTACGCGTCGAGACCACCATCAACAATCCGCGCGAGTTCCGAGTCCTGCGCATCGTCACCGACGAGGCGGGCCGGCGCGAGCGGCGGTGGTGCCCCATGCGAAAAGGGGTCGGCGACATGTGGCGCAACTACGAGGTGGGGATCGGCTCCAACCGCCGCTACCTCGACGCCCTGGCCGCTGCCCCCCTCAAGGGCGAAGGTGTCGCCGCCCTCGATGCCTTGTGCCGGCCCCGAACCACCAGAGGGCGGACCCATGCCCGCTTCAACCCGCTCAGCCAGACCGACATCGCCCTCTTCCGGGCGGTGCTCGCCGGCCAGCACAACGTCAACGGGTTCCGCAACCACCACCTCACAGAGCAGCTCTATCGTCGGCGAGCCATGACCCGTGCCGAGGCGCACCGTCGCTGTGAACGCACGTCCCGGCTCATCGTCAAGCTGCGTGGGCACGGTCTCGTGGCCAAGGTCCCACGATCACGGCTCTACCGGGTCACCCCCTACGGCCAACGCGTCATGACCGCTGCTCTCGCCATCCATGACGACCAGTACGCCCGCAACTACCTCGCCGCGGCATAACAATCGGCCTGGTTGTCTCGCACGACACGCAAATTCTTCGCCCTACTGTTAGAACGCCGGTTATACGAGACGTGTTGGCCCAGTCACGACCCGCCCTGGCAAGCTGGAGAAACCAGCCGGCAGGGACATTAGGACGAAACAGGAGGTGATCGGTGGCAGAGAGCAAGAGTCGATCAACGTCAGCCGGCGCGGCTGGCGGTATCTGGTTCCTCGGATTTATTGGCGCCCTCGTGTATTACGTCCACTACCACTCGGGAACCTTCTGGCTAGTTGTCCTGGCCTTCTTCAAGTCCTTTGTGTGGCCGGCCTTCGTCGTCTACCACGTACTACAGCTCAAGTAGCGGTGCCCACCGGGCTTGTCCTGGCAAACCCCCGTCGTTGGCAATGACCGATCTCACGCAGCACCGCACACATGACTGAGAACCTAGGCGAGTGGCGTGGAAGGGGATCTGGACCGATCGGAAGGGCAAGAGCTGGTACGTCGAAGCCTGCCGCGAACACGCGCCGAAGCTGACGGGCCAGCAGGCTGAGGTCGTCAGCGAGGAAAGACGAAGTTCCAACCCGATTCATCGCAGTTCGGGCAATGAGGGATTCCTTCCAGAACCAGAACGTCCTTCAAGGGAAAACCCCACCCACAGGCGCCGCAGCCCCAACCCAACGGAACCTCTAACGCGAACGCAGGTCCGACTGGATCTACGCCAGGGTTCTCGGCCCGTGCCCTGTCCAGAAACGCAACCTTCTCGTCGGCGGCTAGGTCCGCGAATCGACGGGGTTCCGACATGCGGCGGATGATACTGAGCCGCTCCCCCCGTCGCCCATCAGCCGCTTATCTGGGCGATGAAGCCGGGGCAAGGATCGCCGGGGGAAGGGCATTCGATCGACAGGCGATCTACGACAACCAGCTCCAGGACCAAAGAGCAGGTGCGCGCCCTCGTCACGAGCCTCAAGGACATCGCCGCAGTGCTTTCTACGGCCGATCCGAAGCTCAAGGCTGAGGTGTACAACGAGCTCGGGATCAGCCTCATCTGCGACCACGACCGCCGCGTCATCAGGTTCGAATCACGACCCGAAAGTCCGTGGGCCAGGGTAAGTGTCGGAGGGGGGACTTTAACCATGAGCACACCTGCCTGGGAGACCAGCTGGGCGGTCGCCGCCTAACCCCAGCTGCTCAGCGAGCCGACGGCTCGAACTGCGGGTACCAGTCGTCTTCCCTGTTCGTGGTTTACTCCCCGGGCCAGCCTGCTGAGCATGATCTCTCCATGATGGAAGCGTCGGAATCGGCGGTGCCGTGTGGACCGGGCACCAGTGGACATCTGGGATCCTCGAGGAGGATGCTATGGGCAGGACCGGGGGGGCATCCGAGGGGTGGTGGTCACGGAACATGGAGCAGTTGGGCGGCCTGGACGCAATGTTCCTGTCATGCGAAACGCCGACGATGCATATGCACGTCTGCGGACTGCTCATCCTGGACACCACAACCATGGGACCCGGGGATCCGTTTGATCGCATCACCGCCATGCTCGAAGCGCGTTTGCCCGGGATCGCCCCGATGCGCCACCGCCTGTCTACGGTGCCCTTGAACCTGGGACGGCCGTACTGGACTGACGACCCCGACCTCCGCGTCGAGCGCCACCTGCGCCGCATCGTGCTCGACCCGCCGGGCAACGACCGCCAGCTAGCCGAATTGGCCGGCGAGTTCTGCAGCACCCAGCTCAGGCGGGACCGCCCGCTGTGGGAAATGCTTCTGGTGGAGGGACTGCCCGACAAGCGCGTCGCGCTCTTGGTGAAGATGCACCACGCCACCATCGACGGGATCACCGGGACCAACCTGTTGGGCCAGCTCTTGGACCTCTCTCCCAAGGGGCAGCCGGGCGAACCTAAAGACGCCGTGGCACCCCTCCGGCCGCCGAATCCCTTCGAACTCCTCGGCCGAACGTTCCTCGATCGGCTGCGCGCTCCGGCCGATGTCCTCAAGCTGATTCCCGAGACCATCGGGCGGATCGGGGGCGCGGTCTGGCGGGCGTCACGCGGTGGCGGCTCTGGTGGGATCGCCGTGCCGTTCACCGCCCCTCGCACGTCCTTCAACGCGTCGGTCTCGGGCCGTCGCTCCGTGGCGTTCGTCGACGTGTCCTTGGAAGAGGTGAAGGCCGTTAAGCAGGCCGTCGGCGCCACTGTCAACGACGTGCTCACCGCCCTGGTCAGTAGCGCGCTGCGTCGTTACCTGACAGAGCTCGGCGAGCTGCCCGACCGCCCCCTGATCGCCGTCGAGCCGGTCTCGGTGCACGGCCAGGCCGGTGTCCAGCACGGGACCACCCAGGTGTCGGTGATGTTCACCACCTTGCCCATCGACGTCGCCGACCCTCTCGAGCGCCTCCGCTCCAGCGTCGCGGCCGACACCCATGCCAAGGAGTTCCACGAGCAGCTCGGCGCCGACACGCTGATGCAGTGGACCGAGCACCTCTGGCTCAACGTCTTCTCGCTGGGAGCGCACCTCTACTCCCGTTTCCACGGGGCTGACCACCATCCCGTCGTGCACAATCTGATCCTTTCCAACGTGCCCGGCCCGCCCATCCCCCTCTACCTCGCCGGTGCCCGCCTGGTGGGGATCTACCCCCTCGGCCCGGTCATGGACGGTGCCGGCCTGAACGTGAGTGTGCTCTCGCAGGAGGACCGCGTGGGGTTCGGCATTATGGCCTGCTCGGCCCTGGTTCCTAACGCCTGGCGCATCGCCGACGCCATCCCCGATGCACTGCACGAGATGGCGAAGGCCGTGGCGAACGCCGACAGCACCTGAGGACGATCGATCCGCCTCAGGCGGCCGGAGGGAAGGTGGCCGTCATGGCCTCGACCACGAGCTCCTTGACCGCCTTCGACCAGAAGAAGCCCATGTGCCCACCCGGGTAGGCGGCGAGCGACGGGCGGTCCCAGTGCAGCCAGAGCCGCCTGGCCTGGCCGAAGGTGGACATCCGGTCGCCCAAACCGGCGTAGATGTATCGGCCATCCTTGGGGATGGCGCAGGCCATTGCGAGAGGCGACACGACGTTGTGCACGTCGTCGGCCTGGTCCCCGAGCACCCCGAACTGCCGTGCCCGCTCGGCGATGGCCGGAGGGCTGTGCCGACGGAACAGGTCGGGCAGGTCGACGACCGGCACGCCGGCAATGACGCACCGAAGCTCGGGGTCGAGGGCGGCGGAGAGAGAGGCCACGAGGCCGCCCAGCGAGTGGCCCATCACCCCCACCCGCTCGGCACCCTCGGCGACCCTCAGCCAGGCGATGAGGCGCCGCACGTCCCAGGTCGCCTGGGCCATGCCATGCATGCTGTCGACCATGTCGATCGTCATGAGATCCTCGCCGCGCACCCGTCCCGAGGCCCTCGGGCCATGCAGGGGCAGCACCACGACCGCCACGTGGATGCCCATCCGGTGCAGCTGGGTCGCGCGAAACGAGCGCAGGTCGATCGAGGCGTGCTGCCCCATTCCGAACCCGTGGAGGCAGACCATCCAGGAACCGTGATCACGGCCCGGGGCCCTCGACACCCAGGCGTGCGCCGTCCGGTTGGCCTGGTGCTCCAGCCATCGCTCCCGGCCGGGCTCCTCGGGATACGGCTCCCACCCGCTCTCGAAGGTGGTGTGCTCGTAGCCCAGCCCGTGGGCGGTCGCGTGGACCGCCCGTACGTCGTCGGGCGGCGAGGGGTCGCGGTGGTAGGCCGCCGGGTCGTCGATCCACCCCCGGGCAGCGAAGACTTCGCGGGCGATGGCCAGGTCGGCGGCGGCTGGGACGTAGTCCTCTTCTTTTGGCAGCAGGTCCGGGTGCCGAAGGGCGGCAATCAGGACCTCGTCGAGGTACGCCTGAGCGGCCAGCGCGGGCGTCGGCCGCACCTTGACGTTGAGCTCGTCGTCGGCGAGCCCGGCTGTGCGCCGGTGGCTGCGGACGAGAAAGTCCATCACCCGTGGGCCGGCACGCAGGACACCGGCGACGCGAGGGTCACGGATCGCCCGCGCTACCCCCGCGATGAACCCAGCGAAAAGGGGAACCTGACGCTGGTCCCTGTTCCTCAACCCGGTCACGAAACCTGACATCACCGTCAGCCTACGGCCGGCTCAGTCCCCGGTGGCCCGTTGGCCTGTTTGGAGGCGGTCCTTCTGGTGTCCCGGCCGACGGGACTTCCGGCCCAAGAGCGACGCCTGGCCGGACGGTCCACGCCGGCGCACATGTCGGCTGGTGTCGAGGCCTCCGGCCTTCGACCGTCCCGACTACGGTTCGTCGGCCTCCACGTATTGTCCGAGCGGCTGGCTCCATATCGAGCGGTTCCCGCTCTGCGCCGTCCCTGAGAACTTATGACAGAAGGCGCGCCCACCCAGTCCGACGCGACATGATGACTCTCATGACGACGATCTACTACGAGGACGACGCCGACCTGGGAACCTTGAGCGCGGAGACCGTGGCGGTAGTGGGCTACGGCAACCAGGGCCGCTCGTGGGCACTCAATCTCCGCGACAGCGGTTGTCAGCCCGTGGTTTGTGTGCGCAGGGACGTGACACGCGAGCAGGCCGTCGACGATGGATTTGACACCCATGAGATCGCCGAGGCCGACGAGGCCGACGTCGTCTGCATCCTTGTGCCCGATGATGTCGTCTCCCTGTTGAGCCTCCGGCCGAATCCTGCTTCCTGCGTGATCGTGGCAAGCGGGTACACGTTGGCCTTCGGCCGTCTCGTGCCACCGGGCGATGCGGGCCTGGTGGCGCCTCGCATGCTCGGCCCGGAGGTGCGCCGGTGCTATGAGGAGGGCATCGGCTTTATCACTGCCATTGGAGTACACCGCGACATATCTGGTCGCGCCCTGCAGCGCGTCCTCGCTGTGGCGCGGGCTATCGGGGGATTGAAGCAGGGCGCCATCGAGCTGACCGCCATGCAGGAAGCGGTCCTCGATCTTGGCGTCGAGCAGGTGCTGGCGCCAGCGCTGACAGCTGTCAACACTGCGTTCGTCCAGACAATGCTCGAGCGTGGCATCCCGCTTGAAGCGGTCATCACCGAGCTGGTGTTGTCCGGTGAGGTGGAGCGCACATACCGACTGCTGCGCGAGGTCGGGTACGCGGTGCAGTCGGAATTCCACTCTCCCACAAGCCAGTACGGCCAGCTCACCCGCCGCGGCCGCTACGACCATCTCGACTTCCTCACCACCATGCGCGCGCTCACCGAGGACATCGAAAGCGGCCGGTTCGCCGACGAGTGGGACACCGAGCGTGACTCGGGCTACCCGACCTTGACCAAGCTGAAGGAGCAGCACACGGGGCCGGCTGTTCGGGAGTTCGAGGCCGACCTCCGACGGCGGCTCGGGCCGGGCGCGCTCGCCCGCTAGTGGGGCCAGCGCAGCGTAAGGAAGGTGCATCCTCCCAGCTCCTTTGTTCACAAGGCACCGCGTCCAGCTGCTAGAGCTGACCAAGTGATCACACCGCCGCGGGTCGAGGGGACGGTGAGGGTCGGGCCCCACGTCCGGCGGGTCGGGTTCGCCGAGTTTGGCCCAGCCGACGGCCGTCCCTTCGTGTGGCTGCACGGCACGCCCGGAGCACGACGGCAGATACCAGAGTCGGCTCGGGTCGCCGCCGAGGAGCTTGGCGTGCGCATCGTCGGTATCGACCGCCCTGGGGTCGGTTGGTCCACGCCACACCGCTACGGCTCTCTCCTTGACTTCGTCGCCGATTTGGCCATAGTTTGCGATGACCTCGGGTTCGAACGCTTCGGGATCATCGGGTTGTCCGGAGGCGGCCCGTACGTGCTCGCGTCGTGCTACTCGCTGCCCGACCGGGTGACGGTGGGCGGCGTGCTCGGCGGCGTCGCGCCGGCTCGGGGTGACGATGCCCTACCCGGGGGCCTCGTCGGACGGTTGGCGCCCCTCGGGCCCTTGGCCACGATCTCTTGGGTGCCCTTGTCGTTGGGGCTGACCGCAGGCGTGTGGGCGCTGCGCCCGGTGGGGTCGCTTGCGTTCGATCTCTACGCCCACATCTCCCCGGAAGGCGACCGCCGAGTGTTCGCCCATCCCGAGATCAAGGCCATGTTCCTCGACGACCTGTTCGCCGGGAGCCGCAGGGGCATCGCCGCCCCTATCCTCGACTTCCTCCTCTTCGCCAGGTCGTGGGGCTTCTCCGTTCGCGACATCACTGTGCCCGTGCGCTGGTGGCACGGCGACGCCGACACCTTCGTGCCGCTGGCCCACGGCCAGCACATGGTGTCGCTCATCCCCGACGCCGAGCTCTACGTGCGACCGGGCGAGAACCATCTCGGCGGGTTCGACGCGGCCGACGAGGTGCTCACGACCTTGCTTGCTGTCTGGGACGAGCGCAACTCCGGCAACCAAGCGGGCAGCGCATAAGCCCTTCGCCGACAACCGCCTCATTCGGCCAGGACGCACTGTAAGACGGCGGCGGCGATGGCGGCACCCATTTGCTGGTGATCCACTACGACCCTGAGAAGTTCACGACCTGAGCCGAGGCCCGTCGTGCGATCTTCCGCCGGATCACCCGTGCAACACGTCGATGCTTCAGATACCCGCGGGAACGACCTTGCCACGACCGCCTGCCCCGACCGCGTGCTTCCAGCCTTCACCGAGTCGTTCCGCCGTTGGTTGCGATCATCTGATAGTCGGTAAATACGACTGGACCGTCCACAAGTTCGGGCTGATAGACGCGCTCGAACTGCTTCACGGCCTCGGACTGCCCGTGCATCGCATGGGCCTTCTCGTCTTCGAACGTGAACAGGTGAACAAACTTCGACGGGTCCTCCTTCGCCTGCCAGGCCGCGTAGAACCAGGTAGTCGGTTCGTTCCGGCGCACGTAGTCGACGAACTCGTTGATGGCCTCCTTGACCTTGCCCACTGCATCGGCTTTGACCTGGTAATGGGCAGTTTGGTAGATCGGCATCGCAGTCTCCTCTCGCGGAACATTCAACAATTCACTTGAAGATATCCGGCTCCGGTATCGTTACACAAGATGGTTGAAGATCAGATGCTCGACCGTGCCTTTGGCGCACTCGCTGATCCCACCCGTCGGGCCCTGTTGGTGGCGCTGCGAGACGGAGACGCCCGCATTACCGACCTGGCCCGGCCGCTACCCATGACCTTCGCAGGCGTCTCTCGCCACGTGGGCGTGCTCGAGGCTGCTGGCCTCGTCCGCCGCGAAGTTCGGGGCCGAGAGCATTGGGTGTCGGTCCGGTCCGCTGCCCTTCGCCAGGCGGAGGGGTGGCTGAGCGAACAGTCCGCTTTTTGGGCGAAACGGGCCGACCGCCTCGCTGACCGGCTCGAGCGGACGAAGCGGCGGTGACCGACGCCGAAAGACCAGTCGCGTCGGTAGTGCGACTGGTGCCCGCGTCGCCAGCTGTGATTTACGACGAGTGGCTCGATCCCGCGGCCCTCTCCGATTGGATGTGCCCGCTGCCCGCACGAGCCACCAGCATCGACGTCGAACCGACGGTCGGTGGGAGGCTGCGGATCGAGATCGAAGAGAACGGCGTCTGCTTCGTCGTTACGGGCCGATACGTCGAGCTCGACCGACCGCTCCGCCTCTGCTTCACCTGGAGCTGTTCGACCTGGCCCGATCCGAGCCTGGAAAGCCTGGTCACCGTGACTCTCGAACCGCACGGTGACGGCGAGACGCTCATGACTATCCAGCACGCCTTACTGCCACCGGATCTCATCGATCAGCACCAGTCGGGGTGGTCCCGCATCGCGGAGCAGCTTGCTGCCGAGTTGACTGTGCGCAGGTGATCCGCCACCGAGCGCGGCCCTGTCCCCATGACCGGTCGATGGGCGGGCGTTTTGTCGGCGACGATCGGCGGTTTCGTGTACCCACCACCCAAGCGATGGCTACAACGGAGCGAATCGCCGGTGCAGTAGATCCACTCCGGATGCCGGTCCTCGCTGTGGGATGGACTGCCCCCGTTCGCCGGGACAGTCACACAAGTCCTAGCAACATTCCCTCACCCCGGGAGTTCACAGGCTTCTCCACATCGATTCCGCCATCAGCGTCAGAAAGTGCTGGGTGCTCCATACACGTACCACTGAGAGCCAACCTTGACGCATGTGATCAGGGAGTACTTGTGGACAGGAGAGGCTTCAGATGCGACTGCAGATTTGTATAGGGCGTCAAAGGGATGCCGAGAGGAGAAAAACGTGGCGGGATTTCGGTTCGTGATGCACTTGGGCCGGGCTTCGCTCTGGCAGTCAGTGCCAACGGTTGACACCAGGGCGTGCGTTCCCTTGACGGCGATGTAACCGAGGGAAAGTTGGTCCTGGATGGACATCGAGCGCCACCAGGTTCCACCCTGCCGCCGTGAATCTGTCCTTGAGGGCGCTGTACTGGCTCAGGCGGCGGCTCAGGCGGTTCAGGCTGGCAACAATCAGCCCGCCAGCCTGACCGCTCTCTAGCGCCGCCATGGCGCCGTCGAGGCCGGGGCGGTCGTCGCTCTTGCCGCTGATCGCGGCGTCAGTGAACGTCTCGACCAAAGTCCAGCCCCGGCGCTCGATCTCGGCCAGAACCTTGGCACGTTGGGCATCGAGTCCGAGCCCCGACGTGGCCTGCTGGCCGAACACGAGGGACGGTTCCTGGGCGGCAGGCCGCCCTACGGCTATCAGCTCGCCGACGCCGGGCCACACCCGAACCCCAGCAAGGCTGCGATCGGCCAGCGTCAGCAGCGACTAGAGCCGGACCCGGTGGCCGCGCCCATTGTGGGCCGCATCTTCGGCGAGTACATCGCGGGCCGCGGCATCTTCGCCATCGCCGAGGGCCTCACTCGCGACGGCATCCCCTCCCCCAGCGCCCACGTTCGCCGACGTGGCCCGGACGCTCGCCGACGCCGACCCCGCGGACAAGGCCGAGCTGTACGTCGCTCTCGGCGTGACCGTCACCTATGACCCGCCCACCCGGACCGTCACGGCCTCGGTGCGCCCAGATGCTCGGTGTAGCGTTTTGTGTGTCGGAGGGGGGACTGCAACCATTACCCCACCCCACTCTGGGAGACAGAGATGGCGGCCTAGTGACACGTCGGGGATTTGACCTGGTGACGGATCACTAGGGCGACCGGAATGGGCCTCCTAGCTCGGCCAATCCCTATCCCCTGCCGCACGATTGGAGCAGGAGCGGTTCATCGATTTGCTCAGGATTCCCGTACCTCCCGAATGGCGTAATACAGCAATACCTACCCGGCGACGGGATCGGCCCACCACCACCTCGCCGTTGCGTTCAGCACCAGCCCGACGAGCACCACAGTGGCAAGGATCGCGTCGATCATGGTGATCCCGGCCTTCGGCTTGCAAAGCTGGATTGTTCAAGGCGGTGCCAGTCTTCGCCTTGCCAAACGCCAGCCCGAACATCACGACGGCAGTCACGGCGGTCCAGGTGATGCCGAGCACGCTGTGATGGGATGGAACCCGATCACGAGAATCACGGGTGCTCTGGATGGCCAGGTATAGGGCCAGTCCCACGAACGCGACCCCGATCAGACGCATAGCCCGGTGTTGCGCTCCGGGTTGACGTCGGCCAGCTCCCAAAAGACGACGGTCGAAGCCCCTATCTCGATCGGGCGGTCAAGCCCGAGAAGCTGCCCTCGTCGGTTGCCTCGGATGACCTCAACCATGCATTCAGTGTCTCAGATCGCGCCGCCATTGCCTTCGTCCGGACTATCCCAAAACGCCGTCGGGTCTGGAACCTCTCCCCCCTAAGTCGCCGGCCGACAACGGCCAGGGCGTCGACACACCGGGCGTCCCCTCGGACAGCGTGGCGAACGCCCGCGAGCCAGGTTCGCATTGTCGAACGCACCGGACAGAACTCCTGGAACCGCTGCGAGGGGAGTTTCGGCTAAACACGGGGAATCAGCGCGAACTCAGTTGACGACACCCGGCGTCCTACTGTGACGCCGTCGCCGTGCTCCCCGCATGGTGCATCGATCCCGCCCATTTCCGGCGAAAACCGTGCCAGCGTGTCCCGGTGTCGTCTCGTTGAAGGCGGAACCGGGAGCACTCGGGCATGTCCTGGCTCGACAGGCGCCGTGGTCGCACCGCAGGTGAAACCGGCCTCGTTTCGTCGGTGCTGAGATAGTCCCCCGGTCGGAAGCCCGGGGGTCTTTCTAGCTGGTCATGGTTGAACTGGAGTCCGGGTCAGCGTGTACCCGTTGACGGTATACGTGAGTGTCTGGCTATCCGTGTCGCACAACTCCCAGCCGAAGTCCACCTGCGTCAGTCCCGCCGTGGACGGGAGGTCACCGATGGACTGGAGATACTCCATATCGGCCTGGATGTTCTCCGTGCCCGAGTTGACGTTGGTGTGCCTGACGAGCATGCGCTCGGGCTGCGCTCCGCTGCCGTAGTGCATCAGTGTGTAGCTCACGCCACCGATCACCACGTTGGGGTTGTCGATCGTCGCACCATTGTCAGCCAGCCGGGTCGTGGACGTGTTCTCCCAGACCATGATGTCGCTGGCGTAGCCGTCGAACCAGAGGTCATAGCCCGACTCCCACTGGCCGATGCTGTCCGAAGGGTTGACCGTCAAGAATGTGCTCGTCACGGTGGGGCCACCAGCGATGGGTGTCGCCCCAGCCGATGGTCCCCAGTTGTCGTAGAGCTGCTGCACATTGGGGTAGGCCTGCACGGCGCCCCCATCTGGACCGTCTGCCGCATTCACTGTGATGTTCCAGTTGCTCGGGCTGGAGGCGCACAGCTTGATGTTGTTGTGGATGTCCACGTCGCCCCAGACGTTGTTCTCGACGTAGGTGTTGAAGCCATTGGAAGCGTTGATGTCAGTGGGGTCACGGTAGGCACCCCCGGTTGGCAGGCTGGCCTGGTCACCCGTCACGCACGTCTGCGCACCACTTGCCTGTGTAGTCGTGGTGGTCACGGGCATGGTGGTCGTCGTCGTGGTGGATGACGTCGTGGTTGTAGACGTAGACGATGAGGTTGTCGTCGTCGGACGCGAAGTCGTGGTCGTCGTCGTCGACACGGGCCGCGCACCGGAGGACGGACGGGCTTTGTGAGGCTGAGAGCGAGAGACTCGTCGTACACCCGGTGATGTTCGTGCTTCTCCCCGGCAAAAGTGACGTATTCGCTGGCGCTCCGTTCGCCAACCCGGCCGCGATACCGATGACGGTCAGCATGGCGGCAGCCGCTACGAGGGCGATTCCTTTGGTGCGGTCGAGGAATCTCACGGACGACCTCCCAGACGATCGTCCCCAGCCAGTCATTACCCGGCTATGACGAACCGAAACAATCGATAACCGACACCCCCGACGACACCCCTCGTACGAGTCCTCCCCGCGGGGGTCCGGTCGGTCGGGATGCTCTTTCTACGGGGGTTGCTCTCTGCGTATTCAACAAACGCTGACAGAATGCTCCTCGCGGAACCATGACCAGGCGGCCCCACCATGCGATGTCAGGGCAGCGCTTCGGCCTGCACCGCGTCGACTCGTGCCTTGTCGTATGCCGGTGTCGGCGTCAGGGGCAGCACACGGAGTCGTGCTTCGCGGCGGGTCACATGGTCCATCTGGTCCTGGCCAAGGTTCGGACGGCGCGCCCTGGCAAAAAAGGGGCGGCCTCGCCTGCGCCGTCGTGCTCTCTCTCACCGGCCTGGTGGCTATGGCAGTGGGTCGCCCTATGGAGCCAACAATCGTGTCCATCCCAAACCCGGCAAGGCCGCCTACGGAAAGAGGTTGCATCGTGTCGAAATCGACCCGACTGCCACGCCCGTCGTGCAACGTAATCTTCGCCGAGTACATCGCTGGCAAGCGTTACTTGCCATCGCGAAGGCCTTACCCGCGACCGCATCCCCTCCCCCAGCGTCCACGTTCCCGCCCGCAATCGTCATCGAGACACTCGCTCATGGTCGAAGCTCGCCCTGCGCTCGATTCTGATGAACCCTCGCTACGTAGGCAAGGAGGTCTGGAACAAGCAGCGCCGAGACGAGGTGCTACTCGACGTAGAGGACGTTGCCGCCGGATATCAGTCCGCGGATGCGGTGGAACGACCCCAGCGATTGGGTTATGTCGGCCGAGCAGACCCACGACGCCATCCCTACCTCCGAGGACTTCGACCGGGCACGGGCACAGATGGCGGCGGGATGCATCGGCCCGACGTAACGAAGCAGTACAGGGCAAAGCGCACGTACCACGCTCAGTTACCGCGTCCATTGTGCGCTCTGCGGTCACCGGATGGAAGGCAACTTCAACCACAACGCCAATCACTACCGATGCAGATTTGCCAGCGAGCGCGCCCCGGTCCCTGGACTCGATCACCCGAAGAACGTCTACATCAGGGAATCAGCGATCGTCCCGACGCCTGGATGAGTGGATTGGAACCCTCTTTGACCCTGCCAACCTCGATGAGACCTGCGCCTCGCTGTCGTTAGCTGGCGAGGTTTCCGACGCCGATCACGCCCGGATCGAGGCAGCCGAGCGCAGGCTGGCCGACTGCGACGACCGGCTGGCGAAATATCGCAAAGCCCTGGACGCTGGAGCCGATCCGGTCGTCGTGGCTGGATGGATGAGTGAGGTTCAGGGCGAGCGCCTCTGGGCCGAGCGGGAGATCGTCGCCGCTCAGCCCTCAGACCGGCTGACGGCCCAGCAGATACGGTCGCTCGTAGAGGGCCTCCAGGACATCGCAGCGACCTTGGCTGAAGCCGATCCGAAGCTGAAGGCTGAGGTCTACGAGGAACTTGGCGTCACCGTCACCTACGACCCGACTCGACGTGTGGCGAAGCTGGGATCATTCCCTCGGGCCGCGTGGGGCGCGGTTTGTGTCGGAGGGGGGACTTGAACCCCCACGCCCTTGCGGGCACCAGCCCCTCAAGCTGGCGCGTCTGCCTATTCCGCCACTCCGACGGGCTTGCCACTGGACAGCAGCGTTGGGAGATCGTAGCGCGTGGCCATCGGCCCTCCTCCCGGCCCGGGTACCCGCCAGGAGGCCGCGACGGGCCCATCCGCCGCTGCCGGTGCTCCCCTACTGACCGGGCAGCGACGGTGTCGTGTTGCTGGTGGATTCCGGTCTCTGGACCGCCCACAGCTGCGCGTACCAGAGGAGGCTGGTGCTCCGCGGCATGGCATTGACGCCCCCGATCGTCCGGCTCCAGACCAGGACCGTCGGCTCCGCGAAGAGGGGCAGCGAGACCATCTCGTTCCACAGCTGCGTGTCCGCCTGGGTGTAGTAGCCGGCCGCCGTGTTCGGGTTGAGTTGTTTCGAGGCCGTCGTCACCAGCTGGTCGAACTGGCTGTTCGAGAAGCCCGTCCAGTCCTGTGACCCGTTCTTGCCCGCCGGGCCGAGGAGCTGCGTGTACCAGGCCATGGTCTGGCTCATGTACGGCGTGAAGCTGACCGGGAGCAACGCCAGGTCGGCGAAGCCGTCCGCCAGCACCTGGCCCGTCTCGGCCGCGCCGTCGACGGGCGCGAGCGTGGTGTCGAGGCCGGCCGCCTGCAGCTCGGCGCGGAGGGTCGGGGCGGCCGCCGAGGCCCAGGGGTCGCTCGAGTCGTAGATCATGTGCAGCTGGAACGCAGTGCCGAAGCCTGACTGGTAGTAGGGATCGCCCGGCGTGCGGACGAGACCCGACGCCGTGATGAGCGCAGCCGCCTGCGTCGGCACCGGCGTCACCGGGAAGTTGACGCTGCCGCCGGCACCGATCACCGTGGTCGACGTCGACGACGTCGCCGCCGGGATGGTCGTGGTCGAAGAGCCGGTGGAGGCGGGCTTGTAGTTCGGCTGGCCCTGCACGTACACGTGGCTGTTCCCCGGCGCGATCCCCGTCACGGCCCAGCTCACCTGCTGATTGACCAGGTCCTGACGATTGATGGTCAGGGCGATGGCCTGGCGGAGGTCTGGCGGGAGGTCCGACTCCAGCGAGCTCGCCATGTCCAGCTGCAGCAGCGTCGCCGAGGTATCGACCTCGCTCTGCGCTCCGGGCAAACCCGTCATCTGGGTCAGGAACGACTGCGTCACCGTGGTGGGTGCCGCCACCTGCACGTACCCCGAGGCCACCCATTGGGCCAGCTGCGCCGTCGACGACGCGATGTGGACGGTGATGGAGCGGGCGTTGGCCGGTGTCCCCCACCACTTCGGGTTCTGCACCAGGGTGATCGTCGAGGGCGCCACCGAGCCGATCTTGAAGGGTCCGCCCGACAGGTCGATGCCCGGGTTCACCGTGAGGCAGTTCGGATCCCACCCCACCTTCTCCATGACGTGGGCCGGCACGAGGTTGTCGAAGAGCATCTGCCAGTCGGCGAAGGTGGTCTTGAATTTCACCGTGACCGTGTGGCCCCCGTTCGACCCCGCCACTGATGCGATGTCGCGGTATCCCGCGATGCTCGACACGTCGGGCGACGACTCCACCGGGTCGCCTCGCTGCTCCTCCCACGCGTACTTGAAGTCCGCGGCCGTGATCGGCACACCGTCCGACCACACCGCCTTGGGGTTCAGCGTGTAGACGATCGTCTCGGGTTTCGTATCGATCAGCTCCGACGACACGATCAGTTCCGCGTTGGCCATCGGCATCCCGGAGCTGTCGACCACGAAGGGGCTGGGCAGCACGCCCGCCAACACCGTCTGCGTCCCCGGGGTGTCGCCGGCCGGCGTGTTGGGGTTGCAGCCCGTCGGGCTCTCGGTCATGCCGAACGAGATCTTCCCGCCCGCCACGGCCGACGTAGGTGACGGTGGTGGTCCCGCCCTGCCCGCCGCCGCTCCCGCAGGCGGAGGCCAACGACGGCAAGCGCGGCGCACGTCCCGACCAGCCACCGCCAGCGCCGGGGGCGTCGGCCCCGGCCAGTCACTGCAGCCGGAGGTCCAAGGTGATCGTCGTGAGGGCGAAGACAATGGCCACCGTGACCGTGATGCGGTCCAGGTTGCGCTCCACCACCGTCGAGCCCTGCGCCGCCGCGCCCACGCTGCCGCCGAACATGTCGGAGAGGCCGCCGCCCTTCCCGCTGTGCATCAGGATCAGGAAGATGAGGCCGAGCGCGGCGAGGACCTCGATGACGATGTAGATCCAGGTGACGGTGTCCAAGGTTGCCAGCACGGCGGAGCCTCCAACTCGCGGCCGAACACGCCCGTTCGGCCTAGGAACGGTAGCAGGCGGCGGTAGCCCGGATGATGTCGGTGAAGGCCCCCGCCTCCAGGCTGGCACCCCCCACCAGCAGGCCGTCCACGTCCGGCTCGGCCATCAGATCGCCGGCGTTCTCGGCGTTCACCGACCCCCCGTACTGGAGCCGGATCGCCCGCCGCCGCCTCGTCGCCGCCCACCTTGGCCACCAAGGAGCGGATGAACACGCAGGCATCCTCGGCGTCCACCGCGCGTGGCCGCCTTGCCGGTGCCGATGGCCCAGATCGGCTCGTAGGCGAGCACCAGGCCGCCGACGACCTCGGCCGCCAGTCCCGAGAGGGCGGCCATGACCTGCTCCTCCAGCACGCTCTCCGTCTGCCTCGCGTCGCGCTGCTCCTCGGACTCCCCGACGCAGAGGATCGGCGTCATGCCGTTGCGCAGGACGGCCCGGAGCGTCGCCGCCACGGTGGCGTCGTCCATGCCGAAGAGCGTGCGCCGCTCGGAGTGCCCGACGATGACGTAGGCCGTGCCCAGGCGGGCCAGGAAACGCGGGCTGACCTCGCCGGTCCGGGCCCCCGCGTCCTCGTCCGAGCAGTGCTGGGCGCCGAGCGCGACGGGATGTGTTCCTTCTCCACCAGCGTCTGCACCGTGCGCAGGTCGGTGAACGGCGGGTGGACCGACACGTCGACGCGGGCCACGTCCTCGGGCTTCAGCCGCAGGCCGAGGTCGCGCACGAGTGTGCAGCGCCTCGATGTGGTCGTGGTGCATCTTCCAGTTCCCGCTCACCAGCGGGCGGCGCGCGCTCACCCCCGTGGCGCGTTGGGGGCCTGGCGCAGGGCGTCGATCCCCGGCAGGTGGCCCTCGCGCTCGATGAAGGACAGCGACGCCCCGCCACCGGTGGAGAGGTAGCCGACCCGATCGCACAGGCCCAGCTCCTCCAGCGCGCTGGCGCTGTCCCCGCCGCCCACGACCGAGAACCCGGGGCAATTCGCGACGGCCTCGGCCACGATCCGGGTGCCGGCGGCGAAGCGCGGGTCCTCGAAGGCGCCGAGCGGCCCGTTCCAGAGCACGGTGCCCGCACCCGCCACGACCTCGGCGAACGCCGCCGCCGAGTCCGGGCCGATGTCGAGGCCCGTCCACCCGTCGGGCAGGTCGCCCTCGATCACCTTGACGCTCCCCCGCGGCCCGTGGCCCTCCGACGGCGGACCGAAGGTACCGCCGGGCTCGAGGGCCCGGGTGTCGGTCGGGAGCAGGATGTCCACCCCGGAGTCGAGCAGCGCCCGGCAGTCCGCCAGGTGCGACTCGTCGAGCAGCGAGCTGCCCACGCCCTGTCCCCGGGCGGCCAGGAACGTGTACGCCATGCCGCCCCCGACGACGAGCGTGTCCACCTTGGTGGCCAGCACCTTGAGGACCTCGAGCTTGTCCGCCACCTTGGCGCCCCCGACGACGGCCACGAACGGTCGGGCCGGCTGCTCCAGGATCCCGCCCAGGACCTCGATCTCCCGGGCGAAGCGCAGACCCGCCGCGCTCGGGAGGAACCGGGGCGGCCCCACGATGGAGGCGTGGGCGCGGTGGGCGGCGCCGAAGGCCTCGTCCACGTAGGCGTCGAAGCCGGCGATCAGCCGCTGCACGAACGCGGGGTCGTTGGCCTTCTCGCCTGGGTCGAAGCGCAGGTTCTCGGTCAGCTCGACCCCGGGGCACAGGGACCGCAGCCGCTCGCGCACCGGGTCCATCTCCCAGCGGGGGTCCGGGCGCGCCGCCCGGCCGGCCGAGATGCGAGCAGGCCACCACGTCGGCCCCCTCGTCCTGCAGCCAGCGCAGCGTCGGCAGCGCGGCGGTGATCCGGAAGTCGTCGGCCACCGTGGCCCGGCCCCGCACCCCGATGTGGAGGGGGACGTTGAAGTCGACCCGCACCAGCACGCGCTTCCCGTCGACCGTTCGGGAGGTCCCCGAGGAGCGGGATGCCGCTGCAGCGGGTCCGGCACGGTCAGCCGCCCACCAGGACGGCCAGGTCGACCAGGCGGTTGGAGTAGCCCCACTCGTTGTCGTACCAGCCGAACGTCTTGACCAGGGACAGCTCCTGGTTGATCTGCATCACCATGGTCAACTCGCTGTCGAAGGTGCACGAGGCCGGCGACCCGACGATGTCGCTCGAGACGATGGGGTCCTCGGTGTACTCGAGCACCCGG
The DNA here is from genome assembly GCA_963737805.1 of uncultured Acidimicrobiaceae bacterium. GTDB lineage: Bacteria > Actinomycetota > Acidimicrobiia > Acidimicrobiales > RAAP-2 > Bog-473. The sequence goes on along the minus strand of CAVTUE010000013.1, from coordinate 339,567 downwards.
TCCAGCGGCGGCTTGGCCGCCGCCTCGGCGAAGGCGGCGTTGACGTCGGCCACCGACGGGTTGCCCCGCACCACGGCGGTGAAGTCGGTGATGGAGCCCGCCGGCAGCGGCACCCGCAGCGAGTAACCGTCGAGTCGGCCCTTCATGGCCGCCAGCACGAGCCCGGTGGACCGGGCCGCCCCGGTCGAGGTGGGCACGATGTTGGTCGCCGCGGCCCGCGCCCGGCGCAGGTCCGTGTGGGGCAGGTCGAGCAGGTTTTGGTCGTTGGTGTAGGCGTGCACCGTCGTCATGAGCCCGCTCACGATGTCGAACTCGTCGTCGACCACCTTGACCATCGGGACGAAGCAGTTCGTCGTGCACGACGCGTTCGAGACCACGATGTCCTTCTCGGGGTCGTACTCGTCGTCGTTGACCCCGATGACGAAGGTGGCGTCGGCGTCGCCCGACGGGGCCGAGATGATGACTCGCTTCACCGAGCCGCCGAGGTGCCGGGCGGCGTCGGCCCGGCTGGTGAAGATTCCCGTGGACTCGACCACCAGGTCGACCCCGAGCGACGCCCACGGCAGCGCCTCGGGCTGGCGCTCGGCCATGACCCTGATGTGCCGCTCCCCGACCAGCAGGTCGTTGCCCTCGACGTCGACGGGCACGGGCAGGCGGCCGTGAGTCGAGTCGTAGTGCAGCAGGTGGGCCAGCGTCTCGGGGGACGTCAGGTCGTTGACCCCCACGACCTCGACGTCGGCGCCGGTGGCCAGGATGGCGCGCAGGAAGTTCCGCCCGATACGTCCGAACCCGTTGATCCCGACCCGCACCGTCATCTCGTCCCTTCCTCTCGGGTCTCGGCTATGTCAGCAGACCGGACAGCGCCTGCGCCAGTTTGGCCGGGCTGTGCACCAGGGTGTTCTCACCCGTCAGGGGAACGTCGTGCACGGCGACATCCGTGGTGCCGATGCCCATGCCCCGGATGGTGTCACACAGCACCACGTCGACCGCGACACCGTGCCTGGCCAGGGCCGCCACATGGTCTGCGACGTCATATCCCTCGGTTTCGGGTATCTCCGGATGCAGATTGCAGACGTAGACCACCTGAGACTTGGAGGAGGCCACCGCCTCGGTGATACCACCCACCGCCACGGCGGCCAACACGCTGGTGAACAGGGACCCGGGGCCGATCACGACCTGGTCGGCCTCGGCGATCCGCTCCACCGCCAGCGGTGGCGGCTGGGCGTCCCCGGGCACCAGCGAGACCCGCTGGATGTCGGCCGTCCCCTTGACCGCCACCTGTCCGGCCACCGTGCCGTGGTCGGACTCGGCCTTGAGCACGACCAGCTCCGAGGTGGCGGGGAGCACGTCGCCGCGGGCGCCGAGGAGCTGCGCCGCCTCGGCCACCCCGAGGACGAGGTCGCCGGTGGCATCGATCAGGCCCGCCAGGATCAGGTTGCCCAGCGCGTGGCCGGCCAGCTCACCCTCGTCGTAGCGGCGCTCGAAGGCGGCAGCCAGGGCTGAGTCCTCGTCGGCCAGGGCCACCAGGCACTTGCGGATGTCGCCCAGTGCCACGATGTTGAGCAGCTCGCGCAACCGGCCGCTGCTCCCGCCGTCGTCCGCCACCGAGACCACGCCCGTGAGCACGCCGGCGTAGCGCCGCGCCGCCTTCAGCGTCACCGCCGTGCCGTGCCCACCGCCGATGGCCACGACCGAGGGTCGGCCCCCGCGGCTCATCGGTCGATGTCCCGGTGGAACACCGACACGGCCTCGCCGTGCTCGCCCAACCGTGCCGCCAATTCCTGGGCCAGCGTCACGGAGCGGTGACGCCCGCCCGTGCACCCCATGGCGATGGTCAGGTACGACTTCCCCTCGCGGGCGAAGGCCGGGAGGATGCTCGTGAGCAGGTCGTCGACCTTCTCGAGGAACGCCTGCGACTCGGGCTGGCCCAGGACGTAGGCGCGCACAGGCTCGTCCATCCCGCTGAAGGGCCGCAGCTCCTCGACCCAGAACGGGTTGGGCAGGAAGCGGCAGTCGAACACCACGTCGACGTCGAGCGGGATGCCGTGCTTGTAGCCGAAGGAGATCACCGAGGTCTGCATGTGCAGGGCCTCGTCGCCGCCGAACGCCTCGAGGATGCGCAGCCGGAGCTGGTTCGAGTTGAGCTCGCCCGTGTCGACGAGGAGGTCGGCGCGCTCGCGCACCGGCTCCAGCAGCTTGCGCTCGTCGACGATCGACTCCTCCACCCCGCGGGACGCCAGGGGATGGCGCCGCCGGGTGCCCTCGTAGCGGCGCACCAGGACGTCGTCAGCGGCATCGAGGAAGACGACCCGCACCCGCTTCCGCGTGGCGCGCAGCTCGTCGAGGACGTCGGGCAGGTCGTCGAAGTACTCCGTGCCCGTGTTGGCGCCCCCGCGCCCGATCACCAGGGCCACCCGCTCGATGCCGGACCCGGGGCGGTCCACCATCTCGACCATCTTCATGATGAGGCCGGCCGGCAGGTTGTCGATGACGAACCACCCCACGTCCTCGAGCGCCGCCGCCGCGGTGGAACGGCCCGCGCCGGACATCCCGGTGACCACCACGAACTCGCTCATCGCCCCCCAGCCTTGTGCATCGCCTCGTAGACGGCGAGTCCGACGTTGTCGGGAGCCATGACCTGGACAGCAAGTCCTCCAGCGTGGCCGCCCGCACGGCGTTGACCCCGCCCATCTCCTTGACCAACCGGGCCTTGCGAGCCGGCCCCAGGCCCGGGATGTCGTCCAGCATGCTGCGTGTCATCCGCTTCCCCCGGCGCTCCCGGTGGAACGTGATGGCGAAGCGGTGCGCCTCGTCGCGCAGCCGCTGCAGCAGATAGAGGGCGTCGGAGCCCCGGCGCAGGCGCACCGGGTGGGGCGAACCGGGCCGGTAGACCTCCTCGAATTGCTTGGCCAGCGAGGCGAGCTCGACCTCGTCGTCGAGCCCGAGCTCGCGCACCACGCGCTCGGCCACCCCGAGCTGCCCCTTGCCGCCGTCGACGACGATCAGGTTGGGCCGGTAGGCGAAGCGGCGGGGCCGCCCGTCCGCCGGCGCCTCCGGCGCCTGCTTCAGGGCGGTGAGCCGGCGCGTCAGCACCTCCTCCATGGCGGCGTAGTCGTCGTTGCCCGCAACCGACTTCACCTTGAAGCGCCGGTAGTCCGACGCGCTTGGCCAGCCCGTCCTCGAACACGACCATGGAGCCCACGTAGTCGGTTCCCTGCAGGTGGCTCATGTCGTAGCACTCGATCCGCAGCGGCGCCTCGCGCAGCGACAGTGCGGACTGCAGCTCGGTCAGCGCCTTCGAGCGGGCGTTGTGGTCGGCGGCGCGCCGCAGCCGGTGCCGGGCCAGGTCCTCGCCGGCCGACCGTGTGCACCGTCTCCTGCAGGGCACGCTTGGCGCCGCGCTGCGGGACGGCGATGTCGACCGGCCCTCCCCGCACCGTGTGCAGCCAGCGCTGCAGCAGTTCGCGGTCGGCCGGCTCCTCGGGCACGAGCAGCCGGCGCGGCACCTCCGCCCCGTCCGCGCCGTAGACCTGCGAGACCACCAGGGCCATGAATTCGGGCCCCGAGAGGTCCTCCACCTTCTCGGCCACGAAGCCCCGGTGCCCCACCACGCGTCCCCGGCGGACCCGGAAGATCTGGACCGAGGCCTCCAGGGGGTCCTCGGCCAGCCCCACGACGTCGAAGTCCTCGGCCCGGTCCGAGACCATCTGCTGGGACTCGGCCGCCTTGTGGACGGCGGCGATCCGGTCGCGCAGCCGGGCCGCCCGCTCGAATTGCAGCTCCTCGCTGGCTTCGAGCATCTCCGATCTCGAGCCGGGCCAGCACCGGCTCGGTGTCGCCCGAGAGGAACCCCATGAGGTCGTTGACGTAGCCGTCGTAGGCGGCGTGGTCGACGGCGCCGACGCAGGGGCCCGAGCAGCGGTCGATGTCGTAGAGCAGGCAGGGCCGCCCCAGCCGCTCGTGGCGGGTGAACTTGGTGTCCGAGCACGTGCGCACGGGGAAACTCCGGACCAGCAGGTCCAGCGTCGACCGGATGGCGCCGGCGTTGCCGTAGGGGCCGAAGTAGCGGACGCCCTTGCGCTTGCGCCCGCGCACCACGGCCGGCCGCGGCCACTCCTCGTTGAGCGTGACGGCGAGCCAGGGGTAGCTCTTGTCGTCCTTGAGGCGGACGTTGTAGCGGGGCAGGTGCGCCTGGATCAGCGAGTGCTCCAGAATCAGGGCGTCGACCTCGCTGTCGACGACCACCCACTCGACGTGATCGGCCTGGGCCACCATCTGGGCCGTGCGGGGCATGAGCTTGGCCGAGTCCTGCCAGTAGCTGGGCAGGCGGTGGCGCAGCGACTTGGCCTTCCCCACGTAGAGGACCCGGCCCTCGGCGTCGAAGAACTGGTAGGAGCCCGGGGCGTCCGGGATGGAGCCGGTAGGCGGCCGATACTGCATCAGGCCCACTCTCGCGCAGCCGCTGGTGGGGGGCGTTACACTGGCTGGTGCCGGCCTGGTTTCCGGCATACAACCTCGCATCGAGGCCGACATACCCGCGGATGGGCGACCAGGCTGTCCCCGCCGGCCATATCGATGCACTCCCGACAAGGGGGCAGACCAGATGCTCAGGCTTCAGACGCCACTTCCGGAGCGCTACACGTCCGCAACCGAGGACGACCTGGCGGACATGATCGCCGCCGCCAAGGCCGCGCTCGGCTCCAGGCTGTTCATCCTCGGCCACCACTACCAGCGCGACGAGGTCATGCGCTGGGCCGACGCCCGGGGGGACTCGTTCGGGCTCTCCCGGCTGGCCGCCGACCAGGCTGAGGCCGAGTTCATCGTCTTCTGCGGCGTCCATTTCATGGCCGAGTCGGCCGACGTCCTCACGGGCGACCACCAGCAGGTCCTCCTGCCGGACCTCAATGCCGGTTGCTCCATGGCCGACATGGCGGACATCGACCAGGTGGAGGAGGCCTGGGACGAGCTCGCCCGCGTCATCGACGTGGACGGCCTGATCCCGGTCACCTACATGAACTCGGCCGCCGCGCTCGAAGGCTTTCGTCGGTCGCCACGGTGGAGCTGTCTGCACGTCGTCCAATGCCCGGGCGGTGCTGACCTGGGCCCTCGAGAGGGGCGAGCGTGTCCTCTTCTTCCCCGACCAGCACCTGGGGCGGAACACCGGCTTCGAGCTCGGCTACGGCGTCGACGACATGCGGGTGTGGAACCCGCGGCTCCCGTTGGGCGGCTGCAGCGACCGCGAGGTGAAGGAGTCGACGCTCCTGCTCTGGAAGGGCCACTGCTCGGTGCACCAGCGCTTCCGCCCCGAGCACGTCGAGGCATTCCGCGCCGAGCACCCCGAGGGGATCGTGATGATCCACCCCGAGTGCGCGCACGAGGTGGTGGAGCTCGGTGACGTCACGGGTTCGACCGATGCGATCATCCGGGCCGTCGCGGCCGCGCCGTCCGGCGCGGTCATCGGTGTCGCCACGGAGATCCACCTGGTGAACCGGCTCAACAACGAGTCGCCCGACAAGACCGTCGTCTGCCTCGACCCGTTGGTGTGCCCCTGCTCCACCATGTCGCGCATCGACCCGCAGCATCTGGCCTGGGTCCTCGAGGGACTGGTGGACGGCGAGGTGCGTAACCGCATCGTCGTCGACCCCGACACGACGGAGTGGGCCAAGGTGGCGCTCGAGCGCATGCTGGCGATCACCTGACCCGCTGGATTCGGGCTGGCTCCACTGCCCGGCCTGACTCAGCTGGCTCGGCAGTCGGCTGACTCGCCCGCGTTCGACTAGCCGAAACGCCGATAGGGTCCCGACGGTCGGGTGCCGCGCCGACAGGAGGCCATTGCCGTGAGCGACTTTCCAGCCCCACCCGTACCGGTCAATCACGTGCAGCCGGTCCCGCGCCGCGTCCGGGCGTATCTGGCCGGCCAGGCCGTCGTCGACACGACCGCTGCCCGCTACGTGTGGGAGAACACGTCGTACCCGCAGTACTACATCCCGCTGGCTGACGTGCGGTCCGACGCGCTCATCGACGAGGAACAGGCCATGGAGACGTCGCGGGGCGACGCCCGGCGCTACGGCGTGCGGGTCGACGACGTCGACCGGCCGAGCGCGGCCACGCGTGCTCACGGCCGCCAAGGTGGAGGGCCTGGACGACACCGTCCGCTTCTCGTGGTCCGCATTCGAGGCGTGGTTCGAGGAGGACGAGCAGGTCTTCGTCCATCCGCGCAACCCCTACACCCGAGTCGACGCCCTGCGCTCGAGCCGGCGCCTGCGCGTCGAGTCCAAGGGCGTCGTCCTGGCCGAGACCTCGTCGCCCGTCCTGTGCTTCGAGACCGGGCTCCCGACGCGGTATTACATCGACCGGACCGACGTCGACTTCACCCATCTGGTGCCGTCCGACACCGAGACCGCATGCCCGTACAAGGGGACCACGAGCGGCTACTGGTCGGCCAACGTCGAGCTCCGCATCCATCCCGACATCGCCTGGACCTACGACTTCCCGACCCGAGAGCTCCTGCCGATCGCCGGTCTGATCGCCTTCTACAACGAGAAGATCGATCTGTTCCTCGACGGTGTGAGCTCGAGCGGCCGCACACGCACTTGTCGTGACGTTGCAGCCGGCCGAACGGTCGCTGGTCTCAACCCGCAGTGCGCGGCCGCCGAAGCGCCGGACTGCTGTCGGTTTTGAAAGTGCCGGCCGTGCATCGGCCGGGGTGCTGCCCGGGCGCGGGCTGGGCCGAGAAGGCGGCCGCCCCGTCAGGCCGCGGTCGGCGGCGGGCGCTGGCGCTGGGCGCCGGTGCTCTCGTTGGTTGCGCAGGCGGTTGTGGAAGCCACAGAGCAGCCGGCCGTTCTCCTGGGTGGTCAGCCCACCCTCGGCGTAGGTCTCGATGTGGTCGACCTGGCAGTTCTCCGCCGGCTCGTAGCAGTGCGGGTGGGTGCACATGCGGTCGCGCAGTTCGATGGCCCGTCTGGTCCCGCCGGTGAAGAGCCGGGCCCGCACGCTGACGTCGATCCGGTTGCCCAGGAGAAGATGGCCCGCTCGAAGTAGGCCGAGTCCATCCACGGGGTCAGGGCGGCGGGGGCGAGGACCGTGCCGTTCTCGAGCTCGCAGATGCGCCCGTGGAGGGTCTCATAGCCGACGAAGACAGAGAAGAGCGGGGCGGGGCGGATGCCGTCGGCCGGGGCGGTGCGGCTGCGCGTGGCCATCTCGACGAGGGCGTCGGCCCGGCGCTGGGCCGAGGTGCGGGCCAGCTCGTCGAGTCCGGCCGGTGCGCCCCAGGCGCTCTTTGGCCTCGGCGCAGTCGGCCTCGAAGAGGTCGTGCTCGAGGCGGTTGAGCTCGCCGGCCACGATGGAGCCCGAGACCGGGTCGAGGGTCATCTGGCCCAGCCACATGCCCGCTGAAGCTCGGCTTCGAGGAACACGTTGCGAGACGCCCTGGCGCTCCTCGTCGGCGGCGTCGGCCCCGTCGGGGTCGGCCAGCTGCTTCCAATAGCACAAGGCCCGGTAGAAGTCCTCGAAGCCCATCTGGGCGGCCTGGGCGACGAGCATCGCCTCGTCGCGGGCCATGGAGGACTCGGTGCGGTGGCGCCGGGCCGAGGCGATGGCCTGGGCCTGGTCGAGCCCGATGGCCCCGTCACGCCAGGCCTCGGCGCACTCGGGCAGATGGCGCAGGGCCCGGCCCAGGCGCACCCGGCGCCGGGCGGCGCGGCGCGGCACCCGACAGCGCGAAGCGATCCACGCCGAGGCCGTCTTGGCCCCCTCGGCCGCCCACTCCTCCCCCGCCTCGAAGGCGGCCGTGGCCTCGGTGACGAAGGCCTCGAGGCGTGAGAGGTGCCGGTGCAGCTCCTCGATCGACGCGCCGTCGCCGTAGTTCGCCGCGCCCGACGGCCACCAGTGCCTCGAGCGCTTCGGCGAAGTTCTCCAACTCCATGGGTCGATGGAAGCACTTGGCTGTCACAACGCAGCGGGACACACGCAGCGGGACAGGACGCGACGACAACACACTGCGAAATCCACTGACACAACGCGGTTCTGGAGCGACCGTTCTTTGGGAGGGACCGCTGATTCCGTCCCCGCTGCGTCGGTCCCCGCTGAGTCCGTCCCCGCTGAGTCGGTCCCGCTGAGTCGGTCCCGCTGCGGGGTGGAGTTGCTGTGCGGGTGCGGCCTGGACCGCTCCCGGCAATGCCGTTCGGCGGTGCGGATGTGACCGCCGGCGCCGGCGCGCGCTACGACTTGGCTTTGGCCAGGACGGGCTTGAGGACCTCGCCGGTGTAGCTGCCGGCCGTCTTGGCCACCTGCTCGGGCGTGCCCTCGGCGATCACGGTGCCACCCTTGTCGCCGCCCTCGGGGCCCAGGTCGATGATCCAGTCCGCCGTCTTCATCACGTCGAGGTTGTGCTCGATGACGACGACGGTGTTCCCCTGCTCCACCAGGCGGCCGAGCACCTCGAGCAGCTTGCGGGTGTCCTCGAAGTGGAGGCCGGTGGTCGGCTCGTCGAGGATGTAGAAGGTGTGGCCGGTCGGGCGGCGGCTCAGCTCGCTGGCCAGCTTCACCCGCTGTGCCTCGCCACCCGAGAGCGTCGGTGCAGGCTGGCCGAGGCGGATGTAGCCCAGGCCGACGTCGACCAGGGTCTGCATGTGGCGGGCGATCGGCGGCTGGCGCTGCGAAGAAGCTGAGGGCCTCCTCGCACGACATGTCGAGCACGTCGGCGATGGTCTTGCCCCGAAAGGTGATCTCGAGCGTGTCGCGGTTGTAGCGCGCCCCGTGGCAGATCTCGCACGGCACGTAGACGTCGGGGAGGAAGTGCATCTCGATCTTGATCGTCCCGTCGCCGGCGCAGGCCTCGCACCGCCCACCGCGGACGTTGAAGGAGAAGCGTCCCGGCTGGTAGCCGCGGACCTTGGCCTCGGCCGTCTGCGCGAAGAGCTTGCGGATGTGGTCGAAGACGCCGGTGTAGGTGGCCGGGTTCGAGCGTGGCGTGCGCCCGATCGGCGCCTGGTCGACGTCGACCACCTTGTCGAGGTGGTCCATGCCCTCCACCTTGCGGTGCCGTCCCGGGAGCGCCTTGGCCCGGTGCAGGTGCTGGGCGAGCGACCGCAGGAGGATGTCGTTCACCAGCGTCGACTTGCCCGACCCCGAGACGCCCGTCACCGCGATGAGGCAACCGAGCGGGAACGACACGTCGATGTCGTGCAGGTTGTGCTCCCTGGCGCCCCGGACCGTCACCACGTCACCCGTGCCCGGCCGGCGCCGGGCCGGCACCGGGATCGACTTCTTGCCCGAGAGGTACTGCCCGGTGATGGACGCCTTGTTGGTGAGCAACCCGCCGCGGCCGGTGACCGGCCCGGCGTGCACGACGTTGCCCCCGTGCTCCCCCGCTCCCGGGCCGATGTCGACCACGTAGTCGGCGGTGCGGATGGTCTCCTCGTCGTGCTCGACGACGATGACCGTGTTGCCCAGGTTGCGCAGCCGCTCCAGGGTGGCGATGAGGCGCTGGTTGTCGCGCTGGTGCAGGCCGATGGAAGGCTCGTCGAGCACGTAGAGCACCCCGACGAGCCCGCTGCCGATCTGGCTGGCCAGGCGGATGCGCTGCGCCTCACCGCCCGAGAGCGTGCCGGCCGAGCGGGCCAGCGACAGGTAGTCGAGGCCGACGTCGAGGAGGAACTGCATGCGCTCGCGGACCTCCTTCAAGACCCGGTCGGCGATCATGTGCTCGCGGTCGCTCAGCTCCAGGCTCGGCCATGGCGTCGACGGCGTTGCCGATGGACAGGCTGCACAGCTCGTAGATGTTCCGCCCCCCGACGGTGACGGCCAGCGACTCGGGCTTGAGGCGCGCGCCCTTGCACTCGGGGCAGTCGACCTCGCGCATGTACTGCTCGATCTGCTCGCGCGACCAGTCCGACTCGGACTCGCCGTGGCGGCGCTGCAGCCACGGGATGATGCCCTCGAACAGCGCCTTGTAGGAGCGCTTGCCGGTCGAAGCGGTTCTTGTAGGGGACGTGCACCGGCGGCTGCCCGTCCCGTAGAGGACCAGCTTCTTGTCCTTGGCCCTGAGCGACTTCCACGGGGCGTCGAAGGAGAAGCCGCCGAACTCGGCCACCCCGACCTGCAGCCCGGTGAAGTACTCGCTGCGCGCCCCCGCCCACGGCGCCAGAGCGCCCTCGGCGAGCGAGAGCGAGTCGTCGGGCACCACCAGCTCGGGGTCGACCTCGAACCTGGTGCCCAGGCCGACGCAGGCCGGGCAGGCCCCGTAGGGCGAGTTGAACGAGAAGCTGCGGGGCGCCGGCTCCTCGAAGCTGATGCCGCAGTGGGTGCAGGCCAGGTGCTGGGAGAAGGTGATGGCCTCGTCCTCCTCAGCTCGCCCTCGGCGTTCCCGTTCATCACGAGCACCTCGGCGGTGCCGCCCGGTCAGCTCCAGGGCCGTCTCGATCGACTCGGTCAGCCGCTGGCGGATGTCGTCCCGGCTGACCAGGCGGTCGACGACCACCTCGATGGTGTGCATCTCGTAGCGGGCCAGGTTGACCTCGGCCCGCTCGGAGAGCTCGAGGGGCACCCCGTCGACGCGCACCCGGGCGAAGCCCTGCTTGGCCAGGTCGTCGAGCAGCGTGCTGTACTCGCCCTTGCGGCCCCGCACCACCGGGGCCATGACCTGGAAGCGGGTCCCCTCGGGCAGCTCGAGGACCCGGTCGACGATCTGCTGGGGGTCTGGCGGGCCACGGGCCGTCCGCAGACGGGGCAGTGGGGCTGGCCGATGCGGGCATACAGGAGGCGCAGGTAGTCGTAGACCTCGGTGATCGTCCCCACGGTCGAGCGCGGGTTGCGCGAGGCCGACTTCTGGTCGATGGAGATGGCCGGCGACAGGCCCTCGATGAAGTCGACGTCGGGCTTGTCCATCTGGCCCAGGAACTGGCGGGCGTAGGCCGAGAGCGACTCGACGTAGCGGCGCTGGCCCTCGGCGTAGATGGTGTCGAAGGCCAGGGAGGACTTTCCCGAGCCCGACAGGCCGGTGAAGACGATCAGCCGGTCCCGGGGGAGGTCGAGCGAGACATCCCGCAGGTTGTGCTCGCGAGCCCCGCGAATGACGAGACGGTCAGCCATCCGATGAGGATACCGGAGCGCTGTGTCATCTCATCCCGGCCCTGGTCACCGTGTTCGGGGTCACGGCGTCGGGGTCACGACGCCGGGGTCAGCCGAAGGTCACGTCCTCTTCGCCCCAGTAGGCCTCGACGGCGCTGATCAGCCCGTCGTCGGTGACGGTGAAGATCTCGACACCTCGGATGTACATGGTGGCGTCGCCGGCCAGGGTCAGCGTGATCTGGAAGCGGATGGCGGCCTTGTCGGCCACCGGGTGGACCTCCTCGACCGTGAAGGTCATGGTCTCGCAGCCGTCGAAACCGGACTGGATGAAGTCCCTGATCTCGTCCCGGCCCTTGTGGAGGCCGCTCGGGTAGGGGTCCATCTGGATGGCGTCGGGGGTGAAGAGGGCGGCGTAGGCGTCGGCGTCCATGGAGCTGACGACCGCGGCGTAGCGCTCCATGGTCTGGCGGAGCTGGGCGGTGGTGGGCACGGGCGAGACGCTAGCCCCGGCGGGTCGACCCGGGCCGGAGTCCGGACCAAGGCGGTTCAGCCGGGGACGGAGGCCCGCAGGTCGGCGATCTCGTCGCGCAGCAGGGCCGCCTCCTCGTAGCGGAGCTCGGCGGCAGCCGCCTTCATCTCCGCTTCCAGCTGGGTCATGAGCTCGACTGCCTCGGCCGGCGTCGAGGCGTCGCCATCGGCCAGCAGCGCGCGGGCGCCGGTTGCCCCGGACCGCCGCGTTCTTGCGCACCTCGGCCCGGCTGCGGCCCGCCTTGGCCACTCCCCCGCCCGTCCCGCGGAGGCGCTCGAGGATGTCGGTGACCGCCTTGCGGATGGTCTGGGGGTTGATCCCGTGCTCCCGGTTGTAGGCGATCTGCACCTCGCGGCGGCGCTGGGTGACGGACACGGCCTCGCGCATGGAGTCGGTCATCGTGTCGGCGTAGAGGACGACCCTGCCGTCGACGTTGCGGGCGGCCCGGCCCATGGTCTGGATGAGCGAGGAGGCCGAGCGCAGGAAGCCCTCCTTGTCCGCATCGAGGATGGCCACCAGGGCCACCTCGGGCAGGTCGAGCCCCTCCCGCAGGAGGTTGATGCCGACCAGGACGTCGATCGAGCCGAGGCGCAGCTCGCGCAGGATCTCGATCCGGGTGATGGTGTCGATGTCCGAGTGCAGGTACTGCACCCGGACCCCGGCGTCGGCCAGGTAGTCGGTGAGGTCCTCGGCCATCTTCTTGGTGAGGGTCGTCACCAGCACGCGGCCGCCGGCCGCGACGGTTGTCGCGATCCGCGCCAGCAGGTCGTCGACCTGGCCCTTGGTGGGCATGACCGTCACCTCGGGGTCGACCAGACCCGGTCGGCCGGATCACCTGCTCGACGACCTGTCGGAGTGCTCGAGCTCGAACGGGCCGGGCGTGGCGGACACGAAGACGCACTGGGGGACCCGCTCCACGAACTCGTCGAAGCGGAGCGGCCGGTTGTCCTTGGCCGAGGGCAGGCGGAACCCGTGCTCGACCAGCACGTCCTTGCGGGAGCGGTCGCCGGCGTACTGCCCGTGCAGCTGCGGCACGGCGACGTGGCTCTCGTCGATGACGCAGAGGTAGTCCTTCGGGAAGAAGTCGAGCAGCGTGTAGGGCGTCTCCCCCGGGGCGCGGCCGTCGAGGTGGCGGCTGTAGTTCTCGATGCCCGAGCAGACGCCGGTCTCCGCCAGCATCTCGAGGTCGTGCTCGGTCCGGACCCGGAGCCGCTGGGCCTCGAGCAGCTTGCCCTCCCGCTGGAGCTCCGCCAGGCGCTCCCGCAGCTCCACCTCGATGGAGCCGACGGCCCGCTGGATGATCTCGTCGCCCGCGACGTAGTGGGTGGCGGCGAAGACCACGATGTCCTCCATCTCGTCACCCATCTCCCCGGTCAGCACGTCGAAGGGGACGATGCGCTCGACCGTGTCGCCGAAGAGCTCGACGCGGAACGCCTGCTCCTCGTAGGCCGGGTGGATCTCGACCGTGTCGCCGCGGGCCCGGAAGGTGCCGCGGACGAGGTTCACGTCGTTGCGGTCGTAGTGCAGGTCGACCAGCCGGCGCAGCATGTCCCGCTGGTCCTCCTGGTCGCCCACGGACACGCCCAGGATGCGGTCGCGGTACTCCTCGGGCGAGCCGAGGCCGTAGATGCAGGACACCGATGCCACCACGATGACGTCGCGCCGCATGAGCAGCGACGACGTCGTGGCATGGCGGAGGCGGTCGATCTCGTCGTTGATCGACGAGTCCTTCTCGATGTAGGTGTCGGTCGTCGGGAGGTAGGCCTCGGGCTGGTAGTAGTCGTAGTAGGAGACGAAGAACTCGACCCGGTTCTTCGGGAAGAGCTCCCGCAACTCCGAGGAGAGCTGGGCGGCCAGCGACTTGTTCGGCTCGATGATGAGCGTCGGGCGCTGGACCTGCTCGATCATCCAGGCGATGGTCGCCGTCTTGCCCGAGCCGGTGATGCCCTGGAGGGTCTGGTACGGTCGCCCCGCCGCACGCCCGCCGCCAGACCGGCGATGGCCGTGGGCTGGTCACCCGACGGGCTGGAACGGGGAAACGACCTCGAATTCGGGCATGGCCCTTGGAGGATACCCGGGGGCTGTGTCCGCTCAGGCGTGCGCCCGGCGCGCCGCGGCGGCCTCGAGCAACCAGTCCCACAGCTTGGCGACCTCGACGGCGAGGGCGTCCCGGTCGCCCGAGTTGTCCAGGACGTAGTCCGCCTCCTTGATCCGCTCCTCCCGCGAGATCTGGGCGCCGATCCGCGCCTCGGCATCGGCGCGGTCGAAGCCGCGCTGGGAGAGCAGGCGCTCCAGGGCGACATCCGTCGGGCAGTCGACCACCACGACCTCGTGGAGCTTGACCGTGTCACGGTGGACGGCGGTGAGGAGCGGGATGGCCAGGACGACGATGTCGTCGCTGTCCTCGAGGGCGTCCCGCGCCTCGATCATGGCGATGCCGATGGCCGGGTGCGTGATGGCGTTGAGGGCCAGACGGCTCTCCTCGCCGGCGAAGGCCAGAGAGGCGAGCGCCTTGCGGTCGATGGTGCCGTCGGCCGCCAGGATCTCGGGCCCGAAGCGGTCGAGCAACGGCTGGTAGGCCGGTCCGCCCGGCGCCACGACATCGCGGGCCACCTGGTCGGCGTCGATGAGCACCGCGCCCCGCTCGACGAGGAGGTCGGCCACGGCCGACTTGCCCGAGCCGATGCCACCCGTCAGGCCGACCGCCAACATCAGTGCACGGCAGCCCGGACCGGGCCGCGCACCACCGCGAAGAGCACGAGCGTCGTGTCGTCGAGGTCTTCGGTGACGAACCAGTCGTCGGCGGTGATGCCGGTCGCGCCGCCGGAGTCCTCCCGGGCCATCAGCTTGTAGGCGACGGGCAACAGCCTCGTGTAGGCCCAGACGTACCAGGAGTGGGGAATGCGGTGCCTGATGTCGAACACGTCCAGCCGAAGCAGCTTGTTCGCCTTGGTCCGCCGCGCGGCCAGGTCGGCCTTCACGTGCGGGGCGGCGTCGACCCCGCCGAGCCAGACGTCGCTGAAGTGGCGTTCCAGCATCGAGCGAAGCTCGTCCCGCTCGAACAGGTGGAGATGGAAGGGGTTCTCGAAGTCGGCCGGCTTGTTGGGGGTCAGGACGCACCCGACGCCGTCGTCCTTGAGTACGCGGGCCAGCTCGGCGACGTGGGGCTCGGGGTCGGTGAAGTGCTCGATCAGGTGCGACGAGCAGGCACCGTCGAAGCCTGCCGGCAGGAACCCAAGGTCCAGGGCGTCCATCTGCGCCACCCGGAGGCCCTCGGGGCCGTAGGTGGCCGTGGCGGCGGCGGCGGCCTCGGACGCATAGTCGACCCCGACCACCTCGCGGTCCGGACCGAGGAACCGGGCCGACTCGAACCCCTGGCCACATCCGACATCGAGGATGCGACCCTGACCGATGCGGTCCAGGACAGCGCGATAGCCGGCCTCGTGGAGGGCGAGGAGCGAGTCAGGGGTCACGCCCTGCTGGGGACGTTCGCCCGTCAGCCGGCCTTTCGTGCTGGTCACCACGGGCGCTCTCCCTTCGTGTGACACTCCGGGGTGCCGGCTCGCTGCTTACACTACCCGGCGACCTTTCGGTCCTCCTTCATGACTACGTCACCCCCTGTCACCGTTCCCCGAGGGCGGCACGCGGCCCCACGGCAGGAAAGGGCGATCGGCAACCGGTGGTGGTGGATCGGTGGAGCGTCGGTCGTTGCCGTCCTGGCCTACGTGCCCCTCTTGGCCGTGCGGCCCGGGGTCGTCACACCGGACACGAAGACCTACCTCTACCTCGACCCGCTGCGCTTCCTGAGCCAGGTCGCGTTCATGTGGGACCCGACCGTTGCCCTGGGCACCGTGTCGCACGAGTACATCGGCTACCTGCTGCCGATGGGGCCGTTCTTCGCCGTGTTCCACCTGCTCGGCGTGCCCGTGTGGGTGGCGCAGCGCCTCTGGCTCGGCTCCATCCTCTTCGCGGCCGGCCTCGGCGTGCTGTACCTGTCGCGCATCCTCGGCCTGCGCGGGCCCGGACCGACGGCCGCCGCGCTCGCCTACATGCTTTCCCCGTACTTCCTCCAGTACTCGGGCCGCATCTCGGTGATCCTGCTGCCGTGGGCCGGTCTCCCCTTCATGCTGGGCCTGACGATCGTGGCCCTGCGCCGCGGCGGCTGGCGCGAGCCGGCGCTGTTCGCCGTCGTCGTGGCGCTGGTGAGCGGCATCAACGCCAGCTCCGTCATCTATGTCGGCGTCGCGCCTGTCCTCTGGATCCTCTACGCCGTGGTGGTCCTCAGGGAGTCGACATGGCGCCACGCCGTCAGCACCGTGCTGCGCATCGGTGTGCTGACGCTGGGGGCCTGTCTCTGGTGGATGGCCGGCCTCGAGGTCGAGGCGGCCTACGGCGTCAACGTCCTCAAGTACACGGAGACCATCCCCTCCACGTCGGCCACGTCGAACCCGGCCGACATCATCCGGGGCCTCGGGTACTGGTACTTCTACGGCACCGACCACCTGGGCGCCTGGACGACGGCCGCCATCCGCTACACCCAGGACCTCGCCCTCCTCGCCACCTCCTACGCCGTGCCCGTGATCGCCCTGGTGGCGTCCGCGTTCGTGCGCTGGCGCGAGCGCGCCTTCTTCCTGCTGCTCCTCTTCGTGGGACTCGTGCTCTCCGTCGGGCCCTTCCCGTTCTCGCACCCGACGGAGATCGGGGGCGTCCTCAAGTCGTTCATGACGAACACCACCGCCGGCCTCGCGCTCCGCTCGACCGACCGGGCCACCCCTCTCGTCCTGCTCGCCCTCTTCATGCTGCTGGGCAGCGGGCTGACTGCGCTGTGGTCCCGCTTCCACATCGCCGGGCTCGTCACCACCATCGTCGTGGCCGGCCTCGTGGTCGCCAACAACCCCTCCCTCTTCCTGGGTGACACCATCGCCAACAACTTCACCCAGCCGGCGTCGCTGCCCTCCTATCAGCTTGCCGCCATCAAGCACCTCAACGCGACCCACCCCGGCACGCGGGTCTTCGCCATCCCCGGGAACGACTTCGCCGCCTACCGCTGGGGTGACACGGTCGACACGCCCCAGCCCGCCTTCCTCAATCGGGACTTCATCACCCGCGAGCAGCAGATCATGGGCTCCATCGCCACGGCCGACACGCTCTACGCGACGGACGGCCCGATGCAGGACGGCACGGCCAACCTGAACGCGCTCGCGCCGATGGCCCGCCTCATGGGGGCCGGCGATCTCATGGTCGAGTACGACCAGCAGTACGAGCGCTACGGCGTCCCCCAACCCCAGCTCCTCGCTCCGCAGTTCCTGCAGACGCCGCTCGGCCTCGCCGACCCGGTCTCGTTCGGCACGCCGCGGCCCAGCGCCTCCATCGTGTCCACCCTGAACGAGCAGGACCTCTCGGTGCCGGGCAACGAGGGCTGGCCCGCGCCGGTCGTCACCTACACGGTGCCCGACCCGCGGGCGCTGGTGCGGGGCGAGTCCGACACCGGCGCGCTGGTCATGGAAGGCGACGCCACGGGGCTCAACAACCTCGCCGGCCTCGGGCTGCTGAACACGGACAGTGCCGTCTACTACGCCGGCACGCTCGCCACCCAGCCCACCCGGCTCGACGAGCTGGCCTCAAAGGGGGCGCAGCTCGTGCTGACCGACACCAACCGCAAGGAGGCCTTCCGCTGGGACACGCTCACGGCCAACTCCGGCTACACCGAGGCGCCCAGCGACAACCCGGCCAAGAGCGACCTGAGCGACAGCCCCGTCGAGCTGTTCCCCGGGACCACCATCAGCAGCAAGTCGTACGCCTCCTACGTGGGCGGCGTGAACGTGACGGCCAGCAGCTATGGCAACTCGGTCTCCTACACGCCCGAGGACCAGGCCTACAGCGCAATCGACAACAACTTCGACACGGCCTGGATCGCCGGCACCTTCGTGCCGGACCCCAAGGGCCAATGGTGGCAGTCCCAGTTCGCCAAGCCCGTCACCGCGGACCACATCACCCTGGTCCAGCCCCAGCGCGGTGACCGCTCACGCTGGGTGTCCGGCGTCACCCTCACCTTCGACGGCAAGGACCCCGTCACCTACGAGCTCGACGCCTCGTCCCACGTCACGCCGGGCCAGACCCTGACCTTCCCGAGCCGCACCTTCCACACGCTGCGGGTGACCATCGACGGCACGACGAACGACTCGGCCCCGCCCCCCTCGGCGTCGGCGGTCGGTTTCTCGGAGATCGAGATACCCGGCCAGCAGGTGCGCCAGGTCGTGCAGATGCCGACCCAGATGCTCGGCAACCTCGGCACGACCTCGGCCGCCAACCGCCTCACGGTCGTGATGACCCGCCAGCGCACCTCGCAGTACCCGCCCCGCGACGACCCCGAGACGTCGATCTCACGCCAGTTCACGCTCCCCACCGCGCGCACGTTCACGCTGACGGGCAGTGCCAGCCTGTCGGCCCTGATCCCCGACGACGAGGTCGACCGCCTGGTGGGCCGCGCCACGACCCCGGCCACGACCGTCGTGGACGCGTACTCCTCGGGCCGCCTGCCCGGCGACGTGCGGGCGACGGCCTCGGCCACCGTCGACGGCAACCCGACGACGGCCTGGCAACCGGGACTCGGTTCGAAGGCCCAGGTCGGTTCCACGCTGACCTACGACCTGGCGAAGCCGCAGGCGCTCAGCAGCCTCGCCATGCAGGTGATCGCCGACGGCCGGCACTCGGTGCCCACCGCCATGACGATCACGTCGGGCAACCAGGTGCGCACGGTGACGCTGCCCCCGATCGCCGACGGCACCGTGCCGGGGGCCGTCACCACGGTGCCCGTCTCCTTTCCCGCCCTGACCGGCTCGCACTTCGTGGTCACCTTCACGGGCGTCCGTCCCGAGTACGCCGCCAACTACTACTCCGCCGGCCCGTTGGAGCTCCCGCTCGGCATCGCCGAGATCGGCATTCCGGGTGTGCTGGCGGCCGCGACACCGGCAACCCTTCCCGGGAACTGCGTGGCCAACCTCCTCTCCATCGACGGCCAGCCGATCGACGTCGCCGTCGTGGGATCCGCGCCACATGCCCTCGGCGGCGGCGAGGCCCAGCTCGTCCCCTGCGGGCCCGACGCCAAGGGCATCGCGCTCAGCGCCGGGCCCCACGTCGTGGAGACCGCGGTCGGGCACAACCCTCCGTGCGCCAGCGCCCCGACAACCTGCACCGGCTGGAACATCGACCAGCTGGCGCTCGATTCGGCGCCGGGCGGGGGGGCCGGGTCCGGGGCGTTCCCCACCACGGCCGGCACCCCGCAGCTCACGGCGACCCAGCCCGGTCCGGCGCCCACGGTGGCCACGACGTCCGTCCACATCGACAGCCACGGCGCGGACGTGACCGGGGCGACCCAGCCCTTCGAGCTCGTTCTCGGGCAGAGCGTCAACAAGGGCTGGCAGGCGGTGGCCCAACCGGGGCCAGGCGCCGCGCCGGGCACCCACGCGGTGAACCTCGGGACACCGCATCTCGTCGACGGGTTCGCCAACGGCTGGCAGGTGAGCACGGCCGACTTGCGCGCCCTCGGTGGCTCGAGCTTCACGGTCGAGCTCACCTGGACACCGCAGCGCGAGGTCTGGGCCGCGCTGGCCGTCTCCGGCGCCACGCTGTTCGTGTGCCTCGTCCTCGGGTTCCTCCCACTGCGCGCCCGGCGCTGGGTGCGCCGCCACCTGCCCCGCCGTCTGCGCGGGCCGGCCGGTCCCGAACCGCCCGAGAGGCCGGCCGTACCGTTCGATGCCGCGGTCCTGGCCTTCCCGGGGGCCCCGCCCCCCAAGGAGCAGCGCCAGCGCGGCTGGCCGCGGTTCCCCCGCGCCCTGCTCATCGGCGTGGTGACCGGTGGCGTCGCCTGGCTCGTCACTCCCCCGGCGGCGGCCCTCGTCGTCGCCGGCGTGGTCACGCTCGGCCTGCTGGTCCCGTGGGCCCGAGCCATCGCCAGCGTGGGCGCCATCGCCGCCATCGTCGCCGGCTGCAGCAACGTCGTCCAGGGACAGCACGTCCACCACTACCTGGCCGGCTCCAACTGGGACGCGGCCTTCGTCAACGCCGGCAACCTGATCTGGCTCGGCGTGGTCCTCCTGCTCGCCGACGCCGTGATCTCGGGCCTGGGCTTGCGCGTCCGCAAGCCGGTCCGCCGCCGGAAGCTGCGCGCCGTGGCACCGGGGGACATCGTCCCGACCCCGCCCCCGCCGCCGACGATCATCGGCATCGACGGCTGACCCGCCGCGAGTACGGGCACGACTAGGAGTTCGGTGTCGCCTCCTCCGCCAGCGCCTCGAGGGCGCGACGGGCGGTGGCGTCCCAGGTGAACCAGCGCGCCCGGGCCAGCGCGCCCTTGGAGAGGCGGCTGCGCAGGACGTCGTCGCCCAGGACGCGTCCGAGCGCGGACGGGAGGTCAGCCGGGTCGTCCACGAGGACGCCGGACTCGCCGTCGAGGACGGCATCGGCATGCCCGGCGATGGCCGTCGCCACGGCCGGCGTCCCACAGGCGGCGGCCTCCGTCAGGGTCATGCCCCATCCCTCCCGTTGGGAGCTGCTCGCCACGACCCAGGCCCGGCGGTACCAGTCGACCAGTTCCCCGTCGCCCACCCGTCCGGGCAGGCCGATCCAGCCGGAGGCGCCGAGCTCGTCGCGCAGGGCCTCGAGGGCGGACCGCTCGTACCCCTCGCCGACGATGACGGCCCGAAGCTCGGGTTGGCGGGTCTTGACTTCGGCCAGAGCGCGCAACAGCACGTCGAAGCGCTTCACCGGCACCAGCCGGCCCACGGCCACGACGAGGGGTGTGGGCGAGCGGTGGCCGCCCGGTTCAAAGTGGGCGTCCACCCCGGGGGGAGCCACGGTCACCCGGCCGGCCCGGAGCCCGAGCATGTCGACGATCTCGAGCCGCGAGGACTCCGACAGCGTCACGACGTGGCTCGAGCGGTAGAAGCGGGGGGCGATCCGGCGCTCGACCAGGTCGCCCAGGCGGGCCAGCGCCGGTGGCAGGACCATCCCCCACATCTCGGCGTGGACGTGGTGCAGGAAGATGATGCGCGGCCCCCGGTACCACAGCGGCGACAGGAACGGCATGCCGTTCCAGATCTCGACCAGGGCGTCGCCGGGACGGTGCCCAATGCGGACGCCCTCCCAGGCCGCGCCCGGGAAGACGGCGTAGCGGCCCGCCTGGCGCACCACCCGGTACCCGTCCCGGGTGAGCGCGGCCGGCGCGCCCGGCACGGCCGAGGTGCGGAAGGTCACGTCGAGACCCGCGGCGGCCCACCGGGAGGCGATCTTGTGGGCGTGCAGCTCGGAGCCGCCCGCCTCCGGGTCCTCCAGGTCGCGCCAGGCGACGAAGTGGATGCGCCGGAGGCCGGCCTCGGCCGCGATGGCGGCGAGCACGTCGGGGTCGGCCCTGGCGGGATCGGACCTGGCGGGATCGGGACCGCGGCTGGCGCCGGGCACGGCCGGCAGCGGCCCCAGGTCGTCGCCCATGCGGTCAGGTTATCCCTACGACCTGCTTCCCGACTCGGACCCTGTGGACGACTGCGAACCCGCACACGATCACGAGCAGGACCACCGCTTGGACGCCGACGTCCACCAGCGCGGTGGCCCGCGGTGACCCGTGCACCGCCAGAACGGCAACGGTGAGTGCCGCGGCGCCACCGACCAGCACGCCGGCCACCCAGCGCCGTCCCACGGCGAGCAGGTACATGGTGAGGACCACCGAGACGCTCAGCATGATCATCGCCAACACCAGCGGGGCCAGCGCGTCGGCGGCCGACGTATACGCATGGTGGAAGACCACCTCCAGGAGCTTCTCGGGTGCGATCAGGGCGACGCCGAGGAGCAGCACCGACGGAACGGCCAGCAGCACCAGGACCACGGCCAGCTGGCGGAGCGCATGGCCACCCTGGCGCCAGCGGATGGCGGCCTCGGGGAGCAGGTATCCGCCGAGGACGACGGCGCCGAAGACGATCGCCTTGCTCGTGACCGACACCGCGGCGTAGGCGCCGCTGTGCGACGGGTTGTCGCGCCCGACCACCAACACGTCGATGTTCTGCAGCACCGCCACCATGGAGAGGGAGACGGACGCCACGACGAGATCCAGCACAATCGTGCGACACGCCGGGGTCTTGCCCCCGAGCACCGGGTCGGGCCGTACCGCGGCCACCCAGCTCGCGGCGCGGAGCAGATGCGGCGTGCCGCCGCCCGACCAGGCTCGCACCGCAGCCCAGCGGGCGTGCGCCGCGGCCAGGACCTCCCCGATGAGGACGCCGACCGCGGCCCCCGAGGGACCGAAGCCGGCGAGCACGAGGACGATCACGGCGACCAGGCGGACGCCGATCTCCACGAGGAGGTTCGCCGCCAAGGGCCGGTAGGCCCGATGCGCCTGCAGCAGGCCACGGTCGAGAGACAGCAGGACGAAGAACGCGGCGGCCGTCAGGATCGCTGCGATGCCGATGCCGCTCTGCTGGTTCAGCAACACGGCCACTTCGTGCCGGCTGCTGAACACGATGACGGCCCACAGCAGGACGACCAGGGTCACTTGCCGGTGCACCCGCCCCGCCCAGCGCCGGACGAGGTGGCCGCTGCCGTCCTCGTGCCAGATGGTCACGCGACGCACCACGGCCACCACCACCGCGGACCCGGGCATCGAGAGAATGAGGTACAACCCCGTCAGCTGGTTGAGGACCCCGTAACTGTGCGGAGTGAGCAGGCGGGCCAGCGCGATGGTGAGGACGACGCCGGCTGCGTTGGCCACGACCCCCGCCGCGGCGAGCGGACCCGCCTGCAGGAGGCCGGCCCGCATCGACTCGACTCCGGGCCGCGCCTCGTCGTCGAGGAGCAGTTCCGCCCCGAGGGTGGGACCGACGGCATTGGGCGCGAACGACATCGCGGCCGAGACGGATTCGACGACGACCTCGGCGGTGGGCACTTCCGTTGCCTCGGGACCCGTCATGCGCGGTCCCCGGCCGTCTCGACGTGGACACCGTCGGGTTGGCTGGCACGTGGGTGGACGTCGGGCATGGTGAACCGCACCACTCTGGCACCAACGGCCTGGAAGGTGGCGCTGGCCGCGATCGGGCACGACATCCGGAAAGGGGCGGCCCGGCCCGGCCCGGCCCGGAACGACCCGGCCCGGTGCCCGCGCCGCTCGCCCATCGAACGGGATCCGATCACGCCAGGTGACGGTGGTCGGCGCGGTAGGCGGGGAGCCCGAGGTCGACCAGCTGCGGGAGGAGGGCTCCCCGTAGCAGCTCTCCGCCGGCCGTCGAGATGTGCTCGTCATCGAAGGACCGGACCCGGACCCCGTGGATGTAGGAGGTGTAGTGGCCCTGGGGATCGAGCAGCCTGTTGAGGTCGATGACGGTGGCCTGGTGGGGGTGCTCGGCGACCGCCCGCCGGACGTCGGCGTTGTAGGCGTTCGTCCGGGCGGGGAGGTTCATGTCCCAGGGTGACCCGTCGGGTTGCTCGGTGGTCTGCGCGATGTAGGGAAGCGTCAGCATCGCCACCTTCGCACCGTGCGAGGAACCGATGGCGATGACCTGGCCGAGCTCGGCCACGAGGTGCCGGTCGAAGGCCGGTTCCCCGACATGGGTCCAGCTTCCCGCAAACAGGCGGTCGAGGCACTCCCAGCGGCCGAGGAGCACGACGACGACGTCGGGCCGCTCCTGGTTGACGAGCCGGGTCCAGGACGCCCGCCAGTCCGGGCACCCGCGGGCCGCCGGCGACACCGTGCCCATGACGTTGACCGTGGTGTCCGGATCGAGGTCACAGCCGATCGCGCTCTGGTTGTCGAGCGTGATGCCCCAGTCCCGGGACTGATTGCTCAATCCGATGCCGAGCGTCAGGGCCAGCGAGTCCCCGAGCAACAGGGCGTGCTCGGGGTGGGCGGCATCGACGCCGGCGGGGCCGACGAAATGGGTGGGTGGGCGGCTCCCGATCGGGAGGGCCGCCTCCCCGGGGGTGACGGTGGCAGCCAGCAGGGCCGCCACCACGAGCCCGATGGTGGCCGCCGACAGACCGGCCCGGGCCAGGCGCGCGGCGGCGCAAGCCGGACCGCCCCCACGACCGGACGGGCATCTCGACGAAGCGGTAGGACAGGGCGGCCACGCCGAAGGTCGCCCCTACCCTGACCGCGAGGAGCGCGGCGCCCGTCAGTCCCGTCCGGGCATCGTCGAGGACGAGGAACAGGGGCCAGTGGTACAGATAGAGCCCGTAGGAGATGCGTCCGGTGTAGCGGAGGGGCCGAAAGCAGAGTGCCCTGGTCAGTGCCGCGCGCGGCAGTTCGACAGTAGAGGCGATCACTGCCGCCGTGCAGAGGGCGACGACGAGGAAACCGCCCTCGTACAACAGGGCGCCGTCACCGCGTACAGCGTGCAGGCACCAGAGGAGCGCGGCGGCTCCGGTCAGGCCGACCACGGCGATCCAGCGCTCGCGTGTCGGGTACCACCATGCGGGCCGGCTGGGCTCCGTCCGGGGCGAAGGATCGGCCACGCCCGGACGCGACGGCCGGGCAGTCAGGGGCACGACGACCGCGAGCACGGCCCCGACCATGATCGACTGGGCCCGGGTATCGGTCCCGTAGTAGAGACGGTCGATCGAGGCGCCCGCCAGGTACAGCCCGGAGCACAGGGCGGCGGATGCCGCGCCGATGACGCCCGCAGCCCAACCGACCCCCCGGCGCCCGAACCGGCGCAGCACGAACAGGGCGATCAGCGGCCAGACGAGGTAGAACTGCTCCTCCACCGCCAGCGACCACGTGTGCAGGAGTGGCGAGAGGGCGCCGAAACGGACGAAGTAGTTCTGGCCCGAGGCGATGAAATGCCAGTTGGCGGAGTAGACGAGGGTGAAGAGGGCGTCACCGCGGAGCTGGGCGGGTGGAACGCCTCCACCGACCCAGCGTGCGTACGCGCCGATGCCGATCAGCAAGACGAGGAGCGCGGGGAGCAGGCGGCGGGCCCGGCGACCCCAGAACTTGATCAGCTTGATGGTGCCCGTGCGGGCGTGCTCGGCGAGCAGCAAGGAGGTGACGAGGTACCCCGAGAGGACGAAGAACACGTCGACGCCGAGGAGCCCCCCGTTGACCGGCCCGAGTCCTGCATGGAAGCCCATCACCGCCAGGACGGCCACCCCGCGCAACCCGTCGAGCCCCGGAACGAACCGGAGGGCAGTCGGCTCCGAGGGGCCATCCGTGGGCCGCGCCGTCTCGCTCGGAGCCGGACGCGGTTCGTCGCACGAGACGATGTGCCCGCTTGCAGTCACTCCCTCCGTGTCGCAACCCCCCGCTCTCGTCTCCGGCTTGCCGTGCCCCATGCTGTCACACGCCTCGGACGGCGACTGCCCTGGTGGACACGGGTCGACCGTGTCGCTCCGTGGGGTCGGATCGCACCTCCCCGGGGCATCCGGTGACCCTTCACCCATCCTCGGCGTCCGAGGAGGCCGACGTAGAGTAGCCACCCATGATCGGCAGGGGGAGGCACGCCGGACGCCTCTGGTGGCCGTGGATCGCGCTGTGGACCGCAGTCGGCCTCGGGATACGTCTGGGCACGGTCTTCGGCCGGCCCGACCGGGTCGCGGGCGGCGATGCCTACTACAACCACAACGCGGCGAACCTGCTGGTGGCCGGCCAGGGGTTCATCAACCCGTTCCTCTACTACGGCCACGGCCTGCACGAGCACGTGCAGACGGCGTCGTGGCCACCGCTCTTCGTCTTCGTGCTCGCCTCCGCCTCACTGGTCGGGGCCAAGACCTTCTTCGCCCAGCGCATCTGGTGCTGCATCGTCGGAGCGGGTGCCGTCGTGCTGTGCGGCCTCGTCGGCCGCGAGATCGGGGGCCGTCGGGTCGGCCTCATTGCCGCCATGTTGGTGGCGGTCTACCCGAACATCTGGATGAGCGACGAGCTGGCGCTCTCAGAGACGCTCTCTCCCGTGCTGGTGGCCCTCGTGCTGCTGGCCGCGTACCGGTTCTGGAAGCGGCCCGGGCTCTGGAACGTCGTCTGGCTCGGCGCGTCGATCGGCTTGGCGGCCCTTGGCCGTGACGAGCTCTCGTTGCTCGCGGTGTTCATCCTCGTCCCGCTCGTCCTGTTGGCGAAGACCCTCTCGTGGTGGCGGCGGATCGTGCTCGTCGGGACCGGCGGCCTGGTGGCCCTGCTCCTGGTCGCCCCGTGGGTCGGCTACAACATGAGCCGGTTCACCGATCCGGTGTACATCAGCTCCGGCCTCGGTGTCACCCTGGCCTCGGCCAACTGCAACTCCACCTACTACGGGAGATTCGAGGGGTATTGGTCCTTCGATTGCGCACTGGCTGCCGCGTCGAAGTCGGAGACGAAGCCCCACGCGGACGAGTCGGTCCAAAGTGCCGAGGTCGAGAGCTATGCCGTCCACTACATCCGGACCCACGAGGACCGGCTGCTCCCGGTGGAGATGGCCCGGCTCGGCCGTGCCTTCGGCTTCTTCCACCCGCTCCAGCAGGTCGAGCTCGACGCCAGGGTGGAGACCCGTCCCTATCACTGGGCGGTCGTCGGCCTGTTCATGTACTACGGCCTCCTCGCCCTGTCGGTGGGGGGCGTCATCATCCTGCGCCGGCGCAGGATCCCCGTCTTCCCTCTCCTGGCCATCGGCCTCGACGCGGCGATCTCGGTGGCCCTGACGTTCGGGCAGACCCGGTATCGCAGCACGTTCGAGGTCTCCCTCGTGCTCCTGGCTTCGGTCCAGCTCGACTGGCTCTGGAGCCGTCTCCGCCGGCAGCCGGGCGAGGTCCGCCGCGGCGCCGAGACCGATGACGGTGGATCCGGCGAACTCGGCGCACTGGAGGACGACGAAGCCGGCCAGGATCGTCCGGTCGTCGTCGCCGTCCCGACGCAGGCCGGGTAGGGAGGAAGGGTCCCCATCATGGAGCTCGGGCCCGACGTGCTCGTCGTGCTGCCCGCTTTCAACGAGGCGCAGTCCGTGGCCGCCGTGATCGGGGAGGTGTTCGCCGTCGCGCCGAAGGTCCGCGTGCTCGTGGTCGACGACGGGTCGGCCGACGAGACCGCGGCGCAGGCCCGCGCGGCAGGCGCGGACGTCATCACCAACGTGTTCAACGTGGGGGTAGGGGGCGCCATGCGGGTGGGGTTCCGTTACGGGGCGGCCCGGGGCTTCCGGGCTCTCGTGCAGGTGGACGCCGACGGGCAGCACGATCCACGCGACCTGCCCAGGCTTCTCGCCCCGCTGGAAGACGTCCCCGCACCACAGGTTGTCATCGGCGCCCGGTTCGCCGGAGCAGGCGAGGGCGAGTTCGCCGTCCCACGGGCCCGGCGCTTGGCCATGCGGATGCTGTCGGCTCACTTGTCGCGTCGGACCCACGTCCACCTGACCGACGTCACGTCCGGCTATCGGGCACACAACCGTGCGGCGATGGAGCTCTTCGCCGCGGACCTACCCCGCCGACTACCTGGCCGACACGGTCGAGTCCCTCGTGATCGCCGCCGAAGCCGGCGGCCGGATCACCCAGGTGCCGGTGGTGATGCGACCTCGTCACGGCGGCGTCCCCAGCCAGTCGCCGGCTCGTGCAGGGCTCTACCTCGTGCGGGTCACGTTGATGTTGGCCCTCAGCATCCTGCGGCGCCGGACCACCCGGACCACCCGGACCACCCGAACCACCAAGGAGGCATGCATATGAGCGGAGTCCACCTGATCGCGCTGCTCAGCGCGTTCGCCACACTCGTCATCATCGTCGAGCTTTCGCGGCGACGCCAGCTCCGCGAGAAATATGCCGTGGTATGGCTGGCGGTCGGCGTGGTGGTTGCCGTCTTCGCCGTGGAGCCGACGTTGTTCAACCGACTGGCCCATTCGGTGGGCGTCATCAACCCGCCGGACCTCCTCACGGTCCTGGCCTCGCTGTTCCTCCTCGTGGTTTGCGTCCAGCTCAGCTGGGAGATCGGCCGCCTCGAGGACAAGTCGCGATCTCTCGCCGAGGAGGTCGCGCTGCTGCGCAAGGACATCGACGACCTGGGCGCCCTCGACGGCCCGCCGAAGGACGGCTTCTGAGCTCAACCAGCGTCGAGCGTGCTCGCCGTGGCGCTCGTATGCCGCGGCAGGACCGGGGCGTCCCTCCCGGTCGAACCGGCCTCGTGGTACTCCTCCTCGACGTTGACCGACCAGATGTCGTGGGTCGCGCCGTTGATGTTCTCCACCGTCAGCATGGCGGTGTACATGGAGTGGTCCTGGTTGTTGTACTTGTGCATCCCGTTGCGGCCGACGGGATGGATGTTGGGCGCCTCGGTCTCGATCCACTTGCGGATGGTGCCGACGTTGGCCTTGTAGCTGAAGTCGTAGTACGGGTAGGCCTTGGGGACGCGTACGATGTAGCCGCGCTCCACGTCGCCGTCGGCGGCCAACCCCAGCGAGATCAGCTCCCTGGTTCCCAGCGCGATGAGCTCCTCGTCGGGCGTGTTCCACATGGCGTCACCCTCGAAGACGAAGTACTCGAGGCCGAGACAGGTGCGCCCGTCCTTGACCAGGTAGGGCGACCACGACCCGTAGTTCTGGATGCGCCCGACCCCGACGTCAGTGGCGTGGATGTAGATCCAATTGTCGGGGAAGCTGCGCGACTCGGGCACCACGAGCGCCACCGTGAGGTAGTCGCGGTAGTGCAGGTCGTCCGCCGCCGCCGTCACTTCGGGCGGCGGTGTCGGCGTGATGGTGTGCACCAGCTCGCGCATCGGCATGGTCGAGATCACGTGTGACGCGGGCACCGTGTGCTCGCTCCCGCCCTGGGTGTACGTCACGGTCACGGCGCGACCGCCCTCGACGTTGATACCGGTCAGCCTCGCCCCCATCTCCAGCGTCGCCCCGGCGGCCTGCACCTTGTCCGCGCAGGCCTCCCACATCATCCCCGGGGCCGTACTTGGGGTACTGGAACTCCTCGATGAGAGTGGTGATCTCCGTCTGGCCGCGCTTGGGCAGGATGGCGTTGATGACCGCCTTGCGCAGGTCGAGGTTCTTGACCCGTTGGGCCGCCCAGTCGGCCGGCATGTCGGACACCGGCACCCCCCACACCTTCTCGGTGTAGGTCTTGAAGAAGGTGCGGTAGAGGCGCCAGCCGAAGCGGGCGACGAGCCAATTCTCGTAGTTGGACTCGTCCTCGGGGGGCCGGAGGCGGGCCCAGAGGTAGGAGAAGCCGCACAGGATCGCCTCCCACAGGCCGAGGTTGCGCAGGGCGTTCATCGCCTTGAGCGGGTAGTCGTAGAACTTGCCCTCGTAGTAGATGCGGCTCATACGGGGACGGAGCATGAACTCGCCTTCGGGCAGGATCTCGTGCCAGAGGGCCTCCACCTCGGGGACCTTGGTGAAGAATCGGTGCCCGCCCAGGTCGAAACGCCATCCGTCGCGCACCACGGTGCGGGAGATGCCCCCCACCACGTCGTCCGCCTCGAGCACGACGGGGCGCTCCCCCTGCTTGGTCAGGAGATAGGCCGCCGTCAGGCCCCCGGGACCCGCGCCGGCGATGACGACGGGTGTCTCCTCGGGCGCGGCCACGAGGAGGGCAGGTTAGTGGACCCCCCGCGAGCCCTCGTGGAGGGCGGGGTCACGGCAGCGGCGGTCGCCCGGCGCGTCAGGGTCCCGAGGTGGCGTACTCGGTGAGGTTCATCGGCTCGTAGTAGAGCGCCGGATGAGCGGTCACGACGTTGCGCCCGCCGCCGCCGTTCTTGCTGGCCGTGCTCAGGAGGTCGGTGGCGATCGTCTCGCACTTCACCCCGTAGGTCTGGTACATCGACATCCAGACCAGCCAGACGTGGTGACCGGCGCCCACCCTCTGGGCCACGTCGTCGGCGAAGGCATTGGGGTCGGCCCCGTGCACCGCATCGGCGTAATCCACCCAATCGACGATCTGCGGCCCGGTGCGCCGCGGGAACGTGAGCATGGTGTACTGCGACGGGTCCTCGATCTGCCGGTACACCGCGGGGCCCAGTTGGTCGGGGCAGAAGGCGACGATGTCGCCTGGCTTCGCCTGGGTGTTGATGACCGCCGCCACAGCGTTGGCCTGGGTCCGCTGCGTGGTCACGTTCTGGGCCGAGGACACCAGGCTGGCCGCCGCCGCCAACCCGACCACGACGACGCGGACCTTCGGGTTGAGCAGGGTCGTCGTCCCCAGCGCGACCAGGAGGAGGAACGGCAGGAAGACCACGGCCGCGTAGCGGGACGAGAACGCGCTGGCCGTGATGATGCCGCCGGCGATGGCGGCGAAGAGGGTCCCGAGCACGACGAAGCCGAGGCTCCGGGCGCGCGGGCGCGTGCGCAGGTCGAGCTCGATGATGCGGCCGGTCCGGCCCACGCCGAATACCGCCAGCGCCAACATGGCGAAGTAGATGACCGCCAGGAGGCGGCCCTGGTTGGTTCCCGACTGCAGCGTGGAACCCTGGTTGTCGGTGAAGCCCGTGAGGGCGTTGATCACGGCCGAGAAGTTGGGGGCGCGGCCCAGGGCGTCCCCGTGTGCTTGGTCTGGTACAGGAACGTCGGCAGCCAGGGCACGAACAGCAGGCAGCCCACCGCCACGGCGATCAGCGCGGCCCAGGGCGCCCCTTCGGGGTGCCCGTGCCGGCGGGTGCGCACGACCGAGACGACGAGCCAGATGCCGACGAAGCCGACGAGATAGATGGACCAGTACTGCGAGTAGAGCAGCGCAGCCGTGACCACGGCGACCGCGATGAGGTTGCCCGCCCGAGGCGCTGACACCGCCCGGGCCAGGGCGAGGAACCCGCAGCCGGTCAGGAGGATGACCAGTGCGTACATGCGGGACTCCGTCGCGTAGTAGACGGCGAAGGGCGCGCTGGCCAGGAGCACCAGCATCGTCCAGGCCACCGCCCGGCCACCGAGACGCCTCCCGCAGAGCCAGCCGACCGGCAGCGTGAGGACGGCAAACAGGCCCGATAGGGCCCGCACGGCGTCGTTCGACTGCCCGAAGAGCACTATCCAGAAGTG
Organism: uncultured Acidimicrobiaceae bacterium; assembly: GCA_963737805.1. Taxonomy (GTDB): domain Bacteria; phylum Actinomycetota; class Acidimicrobiia; order Acidimicrobiales; family RAAP-2; genus Bog-473. The sequence goes on along the minus strand of CAVTUE010000013.1, from coordinate 309,006 downwards.
GAGCAGGTAGTAATAGAGGGGTGGTGCGCCATCGTGCTTCAGCGCGTTGGGAATCTCGTGCAGCGGCAGCCGGGCGATATCGACGGTCAGGGCCTCGTCGAGCCAGAGGCCCGATCGGGTCCAAAAGCGCAGGAGCAATCCGGCGGCCACCACAAAGGCCACAACCACGCCGGCGACCAGGCGCGTCCGACCGGTGAGAGCAGGAACCTCCTCGGGCATGGGGCGCATGGTAGGACAATGGCCTAAAGGTCTAGGATCATCCGCCGCCGGGGGAGGTCGGCGACGGGGCGAAGGAAACACTCGGAACAGGCACAACGAAGGGGGGAAAGGGGCACCGTGACCCGGTACATCATCAAGCGGTTGGTCCTGCTCGTCATCATCATCATCTTCGTGTCGATTGCCACGTTCTTCCTCGTCCACCTTCTCCCCGGCAATCCCACCGACACGATCCTCGGACCCAACGCCACGCCGCAGAACGTGGCCACCATCAACCGCCAGCTGGGCCTCAACAAGCCCCTGTGGCAGCAGTACTTCATCTGGATCGGCCACGTCTTCCAGGGCAACCTGGGCCAGTCCTACACGACGCACCAGGCGACGACGACGATCATCTCCCAGTCGTTCCCCATCGACCTCGAGCTGATCATCTTCTCCCAGATCATCGCCTTCATCGTCGCCTTCCCCATGGCGATGCACTCGGCGCGCAAACCCAACAAGTTGTTCGACCAGGCGTCCAACAGCACGACGTTCGCCATGTTGGCGCTCCCACCGTTCGTGATCGCGCCGGTCCTGGTGCTGATCTTCGCCGTGCACTGGCACGTGTTCCCCGGGCCGGCCTCCTATGTCCCGCTGACCCAGGCCTTCTGGTCGAACATCCACACCATGTTGTTGCCCTCCATCGTGTTGGCACTGGGGGGGATCGTCGTCTACTTCCGACTCCTCCGGAACGATCTGATATCCACATTGCAAGAGGACTTCATCACGATGGCCCGCTCGAAGGGTCTCTCCGACCGGCGCATCATGTGGCGCCACGCCCTGCGGCCCTCCTCCATCTCGCTCCTGGCCTCGGCCGGCGTCACCATCGGCAGCCTGATCGCCGGCACGTTCATCGTCGAGCTCCTGTTGCAGATGCCGGGATTGGGGTATCAGCTCATCTCGGCCGTCAACCAGGATGACTACACCGTCGTGCAGGGGATCACTTTGTTCGTGGCCGTGGCCATCGTGCTGATCAACTTCATCTTCGACTTCCTGTTCACCATCGTCGATCCGAGGATTGCCCGTGAGTAGCGTCAGCCTGACCCACCCCACCAACGAGGCCTTCGCCGACATCAAGGAGGAGATCCAAGCCGAGGAGGCGGCCGACTACACCAAGAAGAAGCTCGGCGTGTTCTTCTGGATCTGCGCGGGCTGGATCGTCGTGGTCGCGCTGGCGGCCACCTTCGCCAGCCTGCTGCCGCTGCCCAACCCCACCTTGGGCAACTACAACAGCGTGCAGAACGCAGGGCCCGGGTGGGGTCACATCCTCGGCACCGACGATCTCTACCGCGACATCTTCAGCCGTCTGGTCTACGGGGCGCGGGTCTCCCTGGTGGTCGGCTTCGGCGGCGCGTTGATCGGCCTGGTGGTCGGTGGCATCCCGGCCATGATCTCGGCCTACCGGAGGGGGCGGATCGACACGGCCCTCAACACCGGCTCCTACGTCGTGCTGGCCTTCCCCGCCATCGTGGCCGTCATTGCGATCGTGTCCTTCTGGGGCAAGTCGTTGTTCAAGATCACGCTGGTCATCGGCCTGTTCGCCGCGCCACTGATCTTCCGCGTGGTCCGGGCCTCGACCCTTTCGTACGCGACCCGGGACTTCGTGCATGCCGCCAAGGCACTCGGCGCCAGCGACACGCGCATCCTCACCCGCGAGATCCTGCCCAACATCATGCCGACCATCGTGTCCTTCGGTCTGATCGCCGTGGCCACCATCGTGGTCCTGGAGGGCTCCTTGGCCTTCCTCGGGCTCTCGGTGGCACCGCCGACGCCCAGCTGGGGCAACATGCTCAACGAGGGATCGACCCTGCTGACCGGCGCCAAGGGGCAGACCAACCCCTGGTTGGTGATCTTCCCGGCCGCAGCCATGTTCTCGCTGCTCATCAGCCTCAACGTGGTGGCCGACAAGCTGCGGGCGTACTTCGACGTCTCGGAGATCAAGCTGTGAACGGACGCCGGCTGCTCGAAGTCGAGGACCTCCACGTCTCCTTCGCCACCAGCCGCGGCCCGCTCCGGGCCGTCCAGGGTGTGTCGCTCACGCTCGACCAGGGCAAGACGCTCGGCATCGTCGGCGAGTCCGGCTCGGGGAAGACGGTGCTGTCCCGGGCGATCATGGGGCTCCTGCCGCCGTCGACGACCACGCAGACGGGTTCGGTCCGCTACGACGGCACCGAGATCCTCAACGCGCCGAACAACGAGCTGCGCAAGCTCTGGAGCACGCACATCGCCATGGTGTTCCAGGACCCCATGACCTCGCTCAACCCGGTGCAGCGGATCGGCAACCAGATCACCGAGCCGCTCAAGATCCACCTGAAGCTCTCCAAGAGCGAAGCGAAGGAGACTGCCCTGTCCCTGCTCATGCAGGTGGGCATCCCCTCCCCCGTCGAGCGCTACGAGGCCTACCCGGCCCAGCTCTCGGGCGGCATGCGCCAGCGCGTCATGATCGCCATCGCCCTCGCGTGCGCGCCGCGCCTCCTGATGGCCGACGAGCCCACCACCGGGCTCGACGTCACCGTGCAGGCGCAGATCCTCGACCTGCTGGGCCAACTGCAGCGCGACCGCGACATGGCCATGATCCTGGTCACGCACGACCTCGGCGTGGTCGCCACGCGCACCGACGAGATCATCGTCATGTACGCCGGCAACGTGGTCGAGCGGGCCCCGACGAACGTGCTCTTCAAGAGCATGGCCATGCCCTACACCGAGGCGCTGCTCAAGTCGACGCCACGCATCGCCGAGCCGAGCCACACCCGGTTGATCGCCATCGAGGGCAGGCCCCCGGACCTGCTCAACCCGCCGCCCGGCTGCCCCTTCTCGCCCCGCTGCCCCTACGCGCAGGACAAGTGCCACCGGGAGAAGCCCCCGTTGGTGGAGGCCGCACCGGGGCACAGCTATGCATGCTGGTTCCCCCTGACGGCGGCGGACCCGGTGCTGCGGCCCGATCCGGTGCCGGTGTGACCGACACCACGGTGGAGACGGCGGCCGTCGCCACCGCAACCCCTTCTGTCCGTCGAGGACCTGCATGTCTCGTTCAGCCGTAGCAACGTGACGGTGCAGGCCGTGGCGGGCATCACCTTCTCCATGCGCCACGGCGAGACCCTGGGCCTCGTCGGCGAGTCGGGGTGCGGCAAGTCGACGACCGGCCGCGCCATCGTCCAGGTGGAGAAAGCCACCTCGGGCAAGATCCGCTTCGGCGACACCGAGCTGACGGCGCTCAGCCGCGGCGACCTGCGCACGCTCCGCACCCAGGTGCAGATGATCTTCCAGGACCCGATCTCCTCACTGAACCCACGCCGCCGGATCGTCGACATCGTGTCGGAGGCGCTGACCATCTGGAAGATCGGCACCAAGGCGGAACGGGTCGCCGCGGCCAACGCCATGCTCGACCAGGTCGGCATCGACCCTTTCGTCAACGGCTCCCGTCGACCCCGCGAGTTCTCCGGGGGCCAGTGCCAGCGCATCAGCATCGCCCGCGCCCTGGTCATGAAGCCGAAGCTGCTGGTCTGCGACGAGATCGTCTCCGCCCTCGACGTCTCGGTCCAGGCGCAGATCCTGAACCTGATACAGGACCTGAAAGAGGAGTACGACCTGACGATCCTCTTCATTGCGCACGACCTGGCCGTCGTCAAGAACGTCAGCGATCGGGTGGCCGTGATGTACCTCGGGCGCCTCTGCGAGATCGCACCGTCGGACCTCCTCTACGAGGCCCCGGCGCACCACTACACGGCGGCCCTGCTCGCCTCCGCGGTGGAGCCGGATCCTGAGGCGCCCCGTACGACGGCCGCGCTGACGGGAGAGCCGCCCAGCCCGATCAACCCGCCGTCGGGCTGCCGCTTCCGCACCCGCTGCCCGCGGGCCGAGGCCCGCTGTGCCGAGGAGGTCCCCGAAATGCGGGAGCTCGCGCCCGGCCACCAGGTGGCCTGCCACTTCCCCATCGGCAGTTGAGCACCCCCGCCCCGGGCGGGACACCGGGTCGGCCACTGGTCGGCGCGGCGTCCTGCGCCCGACTCCCGGACCTGCACGAGGACTGGCCGCTCCTCCGCGCCGCCCTCGCTGACGCCGGCGTCGACGCGGTCACGGCCGTCTGGAACGACCCCGCCGTCGACTGGTCGGCCTTCGATCTCGTGCTGGCCAACGGCGCCTGGGACAACATCCATCACGTCGCCGAGTTCCTCGCCTGGGCGGAGGCCGTGGCCGCCGCCGGCGTGCCGGTGCACAACTCGCCGGCGACGTTGCGCTGGAACATCGACAAGCGCTACCTGCGGGACCTGGAGGGGGCCGGGGTCCCGACGGTGCCGACGGTCTGGGTGGAGCCGGCGAGAATCCCCCGAACTCTCCTCACTGGCCATCCCGGAAGGAGAGGTGGTGGTCAAGCCGTCGGTGTCCGGTGGCGGCTACCGCACGGCGCGCTACCAGCGCCACGAGCACGACGCGGCCCGGGCGCACGTGCGCGAGCTGGTCGCTGCGGGGCGCATCGCCATGATCCAGCCCTACGAGCCGCGGGTCGATGCCGAGGGCGAGACCGGCCTCATCTACCTGGGCGGCACCTTCAGCCACGCGGCGCACAAGGACCCGATGATCCGTCGCGGCGTGGGCCCCACCGACAGCCTGATCGAGAACCAGGTGGTCACGGGTGCGGTGGCGACGGCGGCGCAGCGTGCGGTGGCGTCCCACGCCCTGGCGGTGGCCGAGGACCGCTTCGGCCCCACCACCTACGCCCGCGTCGACATGGTGGAGACGGTGCACGACGGGCCGGCCCTGCTCGAGCTCGAGCTCCTCGACCCCGCGCTGTTCCTCCCGCTCCACCCCGAAGGGGCCGTGATGCTGGCCCGCCTGTTGGCGGCGCCGCTGGGGACGGCCTGAGCACTGCGCCCCTGCCCCTGGAGCGCGACGCGCTGGCCACGCCGCACCGCGACCAGCGGCCGATCAGAACGGAGTGGAGGGCTCAGCCCTCCGGGGCGGCCTCCGCCTGGGCCGCGGGAGCCTCACCCTCAACGGCAGCTTCAGCAGAACCCTCGGGAACTTCACTTACGGCACCTTCGTCACCTTCGGCCACCGGGATGTCGTTCCCGTCCTCGTCCTTGACGGGCACCACGTGCGTGCCCGTCTGCTCGGCGAAGTCGGCCCAGGCCGCCTGGGCCTCGGTCTCGGGGGTGAACTCGCCCTCGGCGTAGTCGAAGCCGATGTAGTTGCCCTCTTCGTCGTAAGCGTGCTCTCCGAAGGCCTCGCGGTACTCCTCCGAGACCTCGCCACCCTCGGCCGCCTGCTTGATCGACAGCGAGATGCGGCGGCGCTGGAGGTCGATGTCGATGATCTTGACCCACAGCTCCTCGCCGGGCGTGACCACCTGCTCGGGCAGGTCGACGTGGTGCACGGCCATCTCCGAGATGTGGACCAGCCCCTCGATCCCGTCACCCACCTGGACGAAAGCACCGAAGGGCACCAGCTTGGTGATGCGGCCGTAGACGAGTTGGCCGACGGCGTGGCTGTCGGCGAACTCCTGCCAGGGGTCGGACTGCGTGGCCTTGAGCGAGAGCGAGATGCGCTCCTTGTCGAGGTCCACGTCGAGCACCTCGACCTCGATCTCGTCGCCCACCGACACCACCGACGACGGGTGGTCCACGTGCTTCCAGCTGAGCTCGGACACGTGCACGAGGCCGTCCATGCCGCCGAGGTCCACGAAGGCACCGAAGTTGACCACCGACGACACCACACCCTTGCGGCGCTCGCCGGGCTTGAGGTTCTGCAGGAAGTCGCCCCGCTGCTCCTTTTGGGCCTCTTCGAGCCAGGCCCGGCGCGAGAGCACGACGTTGTTGCGGTTGCGGTCGAGCTCGATGATCTTCGCCTCGATGACCTTGCCCACGTAGGGCTGCAGCTCGCGGACACGGCGCAGCTCGACCAGGGAGGCGGGCAGGAAGCCGCGCAGGCCGATGTCGACGATGAGACCGCCCTTGACGACCTCGATCACGGGGCCCGACACCATGTCGCCGTTGTTCTTCTTCTCCTCGATCGTCGTCCAGGCCCGCTCGTACTGCGCGCGCTTCTTGGACAGGACGAGCCGCCCCTCCTTGTCCTCCTTCTGGAGCACGAGCGCCTCGACGTGATCGCCGAGCGACACGATCTCGGCAGGGTCGACGTCGTTGCGGATGGACAGCTCGCGGGCGGGGATGACCCCTTCGGACTTGAAGCCGATGTCGAGGAGGACCTCGTCGTGGTCGATCTTGACGACCGTCCCCTCGATGACGTCGCCATCGTCGAACTCGATGATGGAGTCACCCATCGCCTTTTCGAGATCGGCGTCCCCCAGGTCGTCGTCGACGATGGTGCGCGGGGTGTAGTTCCCCTCGGCGTCGAAGCTGCCCATCGCTTCGGGGGAGAGGAGGGAGGTGCGTGGTGCGTCAGCCATGGTGAAGCTCCTTGCGGCAGGTGCGACTTGCACCCGCAGGACCGCGCCGGGGTCAGTTCGAGGAACACGGATTGCGCCGCCACCGGTGCCGGCGGGCAAGGCCTGCCAGCGTATCAGCTGCTCAGGAGCGATCTCCCCCGCCGCTCAGCCGCCCGGGCGCTCATCCCTTGGCGGCAGCCCAGCTCGGTCCCGTCGCCACGGAGATGGTGAGGGGGACCTTGAGGTCCGCCGCGCCGGTCAGGGCGGACTCGGTGAGGCGGTGCACGTCCTGCTCCTCCCCCGGCGCCACCTCGACGATGACCTCGTCGTGGACCTGGAGCACGAGCCGGCTCCCGAGCTTCTGCCCCTCGAGGTCGCGGTCGAGCCGGACCAGGGCCAGCTTGAAGATGTCGGCCGCCAGGCCCTGGATCCCCGCGTTCATCGCCTGGCGCTCGGCCGCCTGGCGCACCCGGTAGTTCGATGCCTGCAGGTCCGGCAGGGGCCGGACGCGGCCGAACATGGTGCGCGTGGCGCCGCGGATCTTGGCGTCGGCCACGGCGTGGTCCATGTACTGCCTCACGAGCGGGAAGGCGCCGAAGTAGCTCTCCATGATGGCGGCCGCCTCCTCCACGGCGACGCCCAGTCGCTGGCTGAGGCCATAGGCCTCCATGCCGTAGGCCAGGCCGTAGGAGACCATCTTGGAGTACTCGCGCTGCGTGTGGGTCACCTCCTCGGGAGGGATGCCGTACACGGCCGCCGCCACCGTCCGGTGCACGTCCGAACCCGACGTCAGCGCGTCAATGAGTCCCGGGTCCTCCGAGAGGTGCGCGATGCAGCGCAGCTCCACCTGGTCGTAGTCGGCCACCAGGAAGGTGCACCCCTCCGCCGGCACGAAGGCACGCCGGAACTGTTTGCCGAGCTCGGTGCGCACCGGGATGTTGTGCAAGTTCGGGCGGTCCGAGGAGATGCGCCCCGTCCGCGCCACCGTCTGCCCGAAGGAGGCGTGGATGCGGCCGTCGGCGGCCACCTCGGCCAGCAGGCTCTCCCCGTAGGTGGAGCGCAGCTTCTCCACCTCGCGGTACGAGAGCAGGGCCTCGATGATCGGATGATGGCCGCGCAGGCTCTCGAGCGTCTGCGCGTCCGTCGAGAAGCCGGTCTTGGTCTTCTTGCCGGGCGTGAGGCCGAGCTCGTCGTAGAGCACGGTCCGCAGCTGCGGCGTGGAGTTGACGTTGAACTCGTGACCGGCGCACTCCTGGACCGCGGCCTGGAGCGTGGCGGCGGATGCCTTGAGGGAATTGGCGATGGCCTGCAGCTCGGACCGGTCGACGCCGATGCCTGCCACCTCCATCTTCGCCAGGACCCGCACCAACGGCGTCTCGATGTCGTCGTGCAACACGACCATGTCCTCGGTGACGAGGCGCTGGCGGAACCCGGCGGCCATGGCGGCGACATCGGCGCCTTCGCCCGCTCCCTCCCGGGCCAGGTCGCGCTCGGTCTCGCCGGGCTCGGTGATGTCGAGACTCAGCTGGCCGGTCTGCTCGCGAAGCTGTGACAGCTCGTACTCCCCCGTCGAGGCATCGAGCAGGTAGGCGGCCACCGCCGTGTCCATCTCGAGACCCGTGAGGTCGATGCCGAGCGGGAGCAGCGAGCGCATGGCCTCCTTGACCTCGTGGCCGAGGAAGGGGCGGGCCCCGATGGTGTTGAGCTTCTCGACCACCGAGGCCGCCCCGAGCAGCGCGGCGGGCACCAGGACGCCCGCGCCGGCCTCGTCGCCCTCGGTGGCGACGAGGATCAGCGCCACCAGGTCGCTCCGCCCGGGCATGCCGTTCCACCGGGCGGCCAGGGCCAGCCGGCCACTGCCGAGCTCGGACAGCTGCGTGGTGACCTCGGCCGCCGACGTGGGCAACGCCACGTCGCGCAGTGCAAAGAGCGGCGCAGCCGGTTCCGCCGCGGCGGGGTGACCTCGGGTGGCCGCGGCGACTGCGGCTTCGGCGCCCTTGCCTGAGGGGCCGGCGCTCCCGGGGACCGGCTCGCCCAATGCGCCGGCGTCGAGGAGCTCCTCCATGCGGTTCCACACGGTCTTCATCTCGTAGCGGTCGAACGTGGCCGCCGCCGTGGCACGGTCCCACCCGCCCAACTCCAGGTGGCCCACGTCGACGTCGAGGGGCACGTCGCGCACGAGCGGGATGATGCGGGCGTTCGAGCGGGCCAGCTCCTCGTTCTCCGCCAGGTTCTCGCGCAGCTTCGGCGTCAGCGCGTCGAGGCTCCCAAAGATCCCATCGAGATCGCCGTAGGCGGTGAGGAGCTTCGCTGCCGTCTTCTCCCCCACGCCCGGCACGCCCGGCAGGTTGTCCGAGGGGTCGCCGCGCAGCGAGGCCAGCAGCACGTACTGCGCCGGCGGTACCCCGCAGCGATCGAAGATGCCCGTTTCGTCGTACAACGCGTAGTCGCTCACGCCGCGCTTGTTGTAGAGCACCCGCACGTAGGGGTCCTGCACGAGCTGGAAGCTGTCGCGGTCGCCCGTGACGATGACGACCTCCCACCGACGTTCCGCCGCCTCGGTGGCCAGCGTGGCGATGACGTCGTCGGCCTCGAACCCCGGCGCTTCCACCACGGGGATGGCGAGGGACGCCATCACCTCACGGATCATGTCGAACTGTGGCGGGAGGAGCCAGGGGGTCTCGGCCCGGCCGGCCTTGTAGTCCTCGAGGATCTCGTCCCGGAACGTGGCGCCGGGCGCGTCGAAGGCGACCGCCAGGGCCGATGGGCGCTGCTCCCGGATCAGGTACACCAACATGGAGGTGAAGCCGTGGACCGCGTTGGTGACCAGGCCCGTCGAGGTGGCCAGCGTGTCGGGCAGCGCGAAGTAGGCCCGGAAGGCCAGCGACATGCCATCGAGCAGTAGCAGCGGTCCCGATCGCTCCTGCCCTGACGCCATTACGTCGACACTAGGGGGTGAGGGTGCCGTCGACGACCTGCTGCGCCACGTCCCGCATGCGGGCCCGCGTCCGCATGGCGGTGCGCTGAATGAAGCCGAAGGCCTCGTCCTCGGGCATGTCGTCACGGTCCATCAGGGTCTGCTTGGCCTCGTCGACCAAGCGGCGCGTGGCGATCTTGTCCTCCGCGCCGTCGGAGGCATGCTCCAGCTCGTCCGCCTCAATGGCCCAGTCCTGGCGCGCCCTGGCCAGCACGCCCGCGATGGCCGGCAACAGTTCGCGCGGCTGGAACGGCTTGATGAGATAGGCCGACACCCCCGAGTCCCGGGCCTCCTCGATGAGGTCGCGCTGGCTGAAGGCCGTGAGCAGGAGCACCGCCACCTGGTGGCGCGAGGTGATCTCCCGGGCGGCGCGCAGGCCGTCCATACCGGGCATCTTGACGTCGAGGATGACCAGGTCGGGTTGGTGTTCCTCGACGAGCGTCACCGCCTCGTCACCGCGGCCGGTCTCCCCCACGACCTGGTAGCCCGCCGCCATCAGGATCTCCTTGAGGTCGAGGCGCACGATGGCCTCGTCCTCGGCGATCACAACACGGGCGAGGGTGGACGCGCCGTCGCCGGCCGTCACCATGCGATCCCGGACGTCACCGCCCCAACGGGTGCCGTCACGGCTTGCCCGTGGTGACGGCGGCGAGGAGCTCGTCCCGGCGACGTTCGAGGTCGCCGACGACCTTGACCAGCGCGTCGCGGGCGCGCACCATGGCGTCGGCGTGGCGCGCCGCCTCGTTGTGCTCCTGGCTGGCCTGCGGCGTCTCCGACACGAGGGCGCGCACACGCGCCTCGTCGGCCGACTCCTGCACGACAGCCAACTGCTCAGTCAGCACGGCCAACTCCTCCCGCGCCCGGACGAGCCGGGTGTGGACATCTCTGATCCGCCGCTCCAAGAGGATGCGATGCATGGAGCGTCAAGTGTAGGTGGCGGGGAACCAGCGACGCCGCGCCTCGAGCTTCTCGAGAACGGGGCCTTCGGGCGGGTTCCCGATCCCCGGGCTGGAGCGCACCCTGACCCATCCAGCGACCACGGGCGGGTAGCCACAGGGGTCGATCGCCAGATAGTCCGCCGGGTCCCCGACGTCGCTGACCAGGCCGGTCGCGTCCTGGCCCAGCCGGGCGGCCAGGGCCAGGTTCGCGGCCCGCCCGAGTCCCGCCTCGAAGAAGCCGCCGACGAAGGCCGGCACGCCCGCCGCGGCGCACGCAGCGTGGGCGGCGCGGGTGGCCCGCACGCCCCCGAGGCGCGCCGGCTTGAGGCAGGCCATGGCGCACGATCCGTTGCGCAGTGCGTCGGTGACGCGCCGCGGCGACGAGAGCGACTCGTCGAGGCAGATCGGGACCGGCAGCTGACGCGCCAGTTGGGCGTGGGCAACGAGGTCGGCCGGCGCCAGTGGCTGCTCGATGCACAGCACGTCGAGATCGGCCAGCCCGCTGAACACGGCAATGTCGTCTGGGCCCGCGCCGAAGGAGCCGTTGGCGTCGACCTGGAGGACGAGGTCGGGGTGATCGGCCCGGACGGCCTGCACCGGCGCGAGCGCCCAACCGGGCTCGATCTTCATCCGGATCCGGGCTGCGCCGGACGCGGCCGCAACGTCGACCTCGTGGCGCAGCGCGGCAACGTCGTGCCCGGCGGGGATCCCGACGACGGCGCCGACCGGCACCGTCTCGAAGCCCGCCGCGATCCCGAGCTCGTCGGCCAGTGAGCGCCCTCCCGCGCGCAGTTCGGCGTCCGAGACCGCCATCTCGAAGGCGGCGGCGAGCATCCGGTCGACCGGCGAGCTCCCGAAGAGCTGGGCGATCCCGGCCCCGGACGGCAGGCGGCCCTCCCGGGCCCGGGTCGCTTCGTAGAGGCGGGGCACCCCCCGCTCTGCGGCGGCCCGTTCCACCACCGAGAGCGCGGGGTCCACCGCCGTTCCGTCCGCCAGGGCGGCGCACTCGCCCCAGCCCTCGGCCTCCTCGGCCACGACCCGCACGAAGAGCAGCGGACGCACCCGATGCACGCCTGAGGCCGTGCCGATGTCCTGGCGCAACGGGACGTCGACGTGGACGAGCTCGACACCGGTGAGCTTCATGGCCACGGCGCTCCCATCCCGCCACCGTAGATGGCAGCTTGTACGATCGAGCGTTCTCGCCCGGATGGCGGAATGGCAGACGCGGCGGCCTCAAAAGCCGCTGTCCGAAAGGGCGTGCGGGTTCGAGTCCCGCTCCGGGCACGCCGGCGAACAGGGCGTCGAGCCGCAGGTTCTCTAGCTCACGCAACTCCTTCGCCTGCTCCCGGGGAACGGTGGCGCGGAGCGCCCTTGTAACGGCGTCGGCCGCGGAGGACCGATTCCGATATCCGAGCCTGTCGGCGATCGACTGAAAGGTCGCCCCAGCCTTCCTCAGCTCCAGGGCCTTGGCCTCACGTTCGACGGCGTCGATCTTCGCTGGCGTAGCCCTCTCAACGCAGCCTCTGGTCCTGATTCCCATGCCTCCACTCATAGCTCAAATGGGGGCCAAGTTCGGTGCGCTTACCGATCCCCGCGAAGGCCCATCCCGTGCTGTGCGATGGGTGACGGCGATGCCTGAGCCTTCAGCCCCCAGGGCGGCCGATGCTTTCGCACGGTCCAGTCCACTGGCCTCCTACTGCGAGATCCCGCTCGTTTCCACTTGGCCGCAAAGCGGACAACAACGGCGGCCGACATAAACCCCACCTGGTCAAGACGTTCAGGGTCTCGAACGACCCGGACTTCGAGGACAAGTTGATCGACCTCGTCGGCCTGTACATGAACCCACCCGACGGTGCCATCGTGCTCTCATTCGATGAAAAGTCCCAGATCCAGGCCCTCGACCGGACCCAGCAGAGCCTGCCCATGAAGCAGGGACGTCGAGGGACCATCACCCATGACTACAAGCGCTACGGCACCACCACCCTCTTCGCCGCCCTCAATGTCCTCACCGGCGAGCTCATCGGTCAGTGCTTCTCACGGCATCGCCACGAGGAGTTCTTGGCCTTCTTGGCTCTGATCAACCGGGAAGTCCCTTGGGACCAGGAGATCCACATCATCTTGGACAACTACGGCACCCACAAGCACCCAGACGTGGTGGCGTGGCTCGAGAGGCACAAGCGCTTCCACTTCCACTTCACACCGACGAGCTCTTCTTGGTTGAACATGATCGAGCGGTGGTTCGGTGCGATCACGACCAAACGGATCCGGCGGGGCAGCTTCGGCAGCGTTGCTGAACCCATCGAGGCCATCGAGGATTACATCGCCCGTCACAACGAGGACCCCATTCCGTTCATCTGGACCAAGACGGCCAAGCAGATCATCGCCAAGGTCCGACGGGGACGGGTGGCCCTTGAGGCCGTGCGTGAATCGCGCGCGATTTACGTGTCACCGCACTAGGTCCGGGCCTTCGCAGTCAGAGCCTGACGCTGCCTGGCACGCCATCCGAAACCAGCCCGCACGAACCCGGCGCGGTTAGTCTCAGCGAAACGGTATTGGCGACCGGCTGGCACTTGGAGGGCTGTGCGCGTTCTAGAGGGAGTACATCTCAAGAGCGACAGGCACCGCAACAGCGCTGTAGTTGCGGAGAATGGGCAGTTTCGAATTACGGATACCGTGCCGCATTTCGGCTGGTGGCTGGCCTTACTGACGACGGGCGCCCTAGTTTTGCGACTGATCATCGTCTACCAGACCCGATTCGATTATTTAGGGGACGGCGACGGCTTTACCTACAGTCTCGAGGCAAACCTCAACGCTGCCGGCAAATGGTTTGTCAATCCATATTCCCGAGCGCCAGACGCCCTCCATCCTCCGGGCTGGACCTTCGTTCTCACCGTTTGGGCGTGGCTCGGCGGTCATAGCTGGCTTTCGGAACAGGTGCTGGCGAGCGGAATCGGCTCTGCCACCGTGGCCGTGCTCGGTTTGGCCGGACGCCGCATCGCCGGGGATCGGGCCGGGCTTGTGGCCGCCGGCATCGCCGCGGTCTACGCGGGTCTATGGGTCTACGAACGGCCACTCTTCTCTGAGACGCTGCTGCTGCTAGGAATCGCCGTATTCATCCTCATCGCTTACCGGTTCCGAGATCGCCCCTCGGGAAGGCGAGCCGTCGGCCTTGGTGTCATGTGCGGTCTTCTCGCGCTGACTCGATCAGAGCAGATCCTCGTCCTGCCGTTGTTGGTTGTCCCGCTGATATGGACGGCGAAGGGCACCACGGCGTGTCGCCGAATCGGGTGGCTCTCGCTCGCCGGCCTCTCGATGCTTGTCGTTCTCGCTCCATGGACGATCTTCAACCTGGGACGCTTCCAGCGGCCTGTGTTCCTGTCCAACAACCTGGGGTCGGCCATGAGGCAGGGGAGTTGTGATGCCACCTTTTACGGGTCAGTCCCCCCCAGGTCATACAGTGCATTTCTTCGTGGATCGACGGGTCCCGGTCAGGTCGGCTGGTTCGAGCTGCGTTGTCTGGAGGCTGTTCAGGGCGACCAGTCCGTTGCGGACGCGGCGTACCGGGACGCCGCCGTGGCCTACACCGAGCAGCATTTGAGCCGTTTGCCCATCGTCCTCATAGCACGAGAAGGCCGCGCCTTTGGGTACTGGGACCCGCTCCAGCAGGTGACATTGGACTCCCACTGGGAATCTCCACCTGCACTCTTCGCTTCGACGAGCTACGTTCCCGCAGCGATCTGGGTGGGCCGGCTCGGCCTGGTCGAATATTGGCTGCTCCTGCTGCCGGCAGTAGCCGGCGCCGTCATCCTCCGTCGCCGGAGAGTCCCGATCTACCCGCTTCTGGTCTTCGTGGCCACGTCGGTGATCGCAGTGGCGGTGACGTTCGGCGAGATCCGGTATCGGGCTGCTGCGGAGCTTCCCATAGTCCTACTCGCGGCAGTTGCTATCGACGCTGCCCTCCTCCCGTCCATGCGATTCGCTGGCGCGAGCCGGGCTTCTCGCCACCTGCCGCTCGAAGAGAGTGAAACTTGCGAGACGAGCAGCGACGGCTCGACGACAAACTCTGTCCCACAGGGACGAGCTTCGTTGGTCTCTGTCCAAGCGCTCGCCATCGCGGGTCTGTCGCTGTTTTTGGCTGCGGTGATCGGGTTCACGGCGGCGACGCGGCCTCCCCCGTCGACAACAAGCTCAGAAACAAGAATTATCGCACCTTCAAATGGTGCCAAGCTTGTTGGCAGTCAACCGGTCTACGCCTTGGCGCCCCAACATACAACGAAGGTCATGTTCTTTGTGTCCGGTGGAACGTTGCACGACGCGCTAGTTGCGACAGGCAAGGCTTATCCCCTTGGCTGGATCGCCCGATGGAACACAAGCAAGGTTCCCGACGGCACCTATACCTTGCAAGCCGTGGCGTACGGCGGCGTCAGCAACGTGCATCAGAGCGCGGATGTGCGCGTGACCGTCGCGAACTCAGCGCGCTGATCGTTCACCGAGCCACCGCATGGCTCGAGGGGCCACAATCCAAAGGGGCGGTGTGAGGGGGCCGACCGTGACAACCCGGTGAGCCAGTACCGCAAAGCGTTCGACCCGGGCGCTGGTCCGACCGTCGTTGCGGAATGGCTGAGTTAAGTTCAGGACGAGCGTCAGCGAGCCGAGCTATGGCCGACTACTGCGCAACCGTCAGAGCCACGCACCGCCAAACAAGTACGAGCCGTCGTAGACGGGGTTGGACATCGCTGCCGTACTCGCCGATGCCGACTCCAAGCTCCAGACGCAGATCTACAACGAAATGGGAATCCGTGCGCCACGAGCCTCCCATGCGACCGAGATGAGGACGATCGACGCAAGAGGATCCCGGCTCCGGTGTTCTGTTCCACCGGATGCTGGTGTGATCAGGGTGACAATCTCCAGCCCGATTATGGCCTCCAGCGAGACGACACGTCCGGGGCTGGCACCTCTTCGAATCGATGGGGCCAGCAATCCTGACATCGGATCGTGAGCAGGGAGACAGTCATGGCGGTCCGCACACGGTCGCTGGAGCGTGCGATCCTCTCTTCACCGAGGTCTGCTCGGGCCCGCGCTGCAACGTCGGCCCAGTTGATGCTGTAAGGGTCTCTCGGATCCACGATCGGGCGCCCTATTCTGTTCAGCCTCACCCGACCGTGACTGGCCTTGCTAATCGGCCGACACCCGATTCGTGCAGACTCGATCCGGCCGGTGCCCGCCAATGCCCAGGGGGGATCGAGGACACGGCACACCGGCCGGATCGCTCACGGACCACCGTAAACGACCGACGTTTCTGGAGTGCAACCGGCACGCGTGGCCGCGACCAACTGTGTGTGACGGTCACGCGAACCCATCCCACGGAAGGCTGCGTGCCCGGTTACATACCGGGTCAGGGCTGCAGCCTTTCGTCACGTGCTCCACACAGGCCTCGATGTACTGGTCTCCGTCCGGTGGATCGCACTTCATGAGTATTGGCGCCCGTGGGGCCGTGAGGTGTGAACCGGCACGATCGACGGACCACCACAAATTCACACGCTTGGGATCCCTAGGGATCTGGAGGGGCATCAGCTATCTCCCCGGCAAGCGGGAGAAGGACACAACTTCCCGAGGTTGCACGGCTCTTTCGCCGGAGGACGAGAACGGCCGCCCCAACCACAAAGAGCACCATGGCCAAAGAGAAGGAGTCGCCGGCAATCAGCTGAAGCGAGTTGAGGTGGAGATCTGACGTGTTCTTGTACGGGACCCACCAGACCGGTGCACTCCAGAACAGAACGGCGGCCACGGCAGCGACCGGGCGGCCCCAGCGCGGCCGGTCCGCGGCCAAGGCCAGCCACAGGATCGCCGGCACGACCCACACCATGTGGTGGATCCACGAAATGGGGGACACGATGAGGCACGTCGCCGCAGCGATGAGGACCCCGAACAGCGGCGACGAGCGCCGGTGGGCCTCGGCGGCAAGCCAGAGACCGACCGAGGCGGCGACCACGAGCAACGGCAGCATGACGGCGCTGGGCAGCACCGTGTGCGCGACGCGATCGAGGACTGACCAAAGATTCTGGTTGTCGACAATGGACAGATCGCCGGCGCGCCCCGGCCGGAAGATCGCCTTCGTCCAAAAGGCCCTGGACGAGGCGGGCGACACCACGAAGGTCGCCACCTGGCACGCGATGAACGTGATCGTGCAGATGACCGCACCGCGCCAACGCCGGGTGAGCAACAGGTAGGGAACGAAGAGCAGCGGTGTGAGCTTGACCGCTGCAGCGAGCCCCGTAGCAACTCCGAGAGGGATCTGTCGCTTCCCGATACGACGCTCGCTCAGCAGGTCCCACATCACGAGCAGCATGACGAAGAGGTTCACCTGCCCAAACCCGATGGTGATCAATACCGGGTTGAGGAGCAGGGCCGGGAGGCTGAGGGCAAGTGCGAGCCGCCGAGCGCGAGATCTTGCTGAGCGACGGTTTCACCAACCGTACGGAAAGAACGAGGACCCCGACGAGTACAGCCAAGTTGCCCATTGTCCAGACCGTCTGCACCGGTCCGACGGTGCTGAATGTCCGCTGCCAGGGAGCGAAGAGCAATGCGGCAAACGGCGGGTAGGTGATAGCCCCGCGCGGGTCAGACTAGGGACGCAATGGCACAAAGAGCCGATCCCGAGGCGTTGCTCCAGCGCTGGCTTTCGGAGGCCCTCCATCGCCCGCTCGTACGCCAAGATGATCGCCCGGACGTCCTCCCTGTCCGAGATGTCTTCGTGCTGCCAATTCCGTAGGTCTTCGACCTTGATGCCGAGAATCTCCTGCCACTTCACGACCTCGGCGGCGAGCATCTGGAGCTGGCCGATCCGGTTGTCCAGCGGCACGAGATTCTCGCGCTCGAGCATGGTGCGGGCGCCATCCTCGATCCGGTGGTCTTGCGCCGCCCTGCGGTGGCTCGGTGTGTTCCCCGCATGCAAGGCGCAACGGCCCACTCCCAGATGATCCGTGCCCGCCCCGGCGGGGCTTCCTACAGGTGCCTTCTCCCTGCCGTCTACGTGCCCCGCAGAGGGGTACTGGTCCCATTCTCTGGCGTCGCGGCATCAAGTACGGGTTCCATGACCGGGCGCCGCTGGGGCGAGCTTCACGACCGGATTACCCATTCCAACCCCCTTGTCCCCGTTGATCGGATGATGGCAATCCCATTCTGGCGAGGTGACGCTCGGTTATGGCGCGATGGTCAACGCTGTGTCGAGCCACAGCAGCGGACTGGTCACACGAGTGGTCACAAACGCCCCATAACCAACCCGGACGGGACAACCCGGTCCGCCTCCCCCGCGATCCAGACGTGCTGGTGAAGCCCACTGAACCGGATTCTTCATCACGAGGCGTCACCGCTCGGGCGGGAGTTCGAGTCCCGCTCCGGGCACGGTGTTCCCCGGGAACGCGCTCGCGCGAGAACGGAGGCCGAAGCTGCAGTGTCACGAGCCAACGACGCCCTCATGGAGTTTGGCCTTGCCATCAGCCATGTCGTAGAGCTCGAGCACCCGGTTCTTCTTGGCCTCGAAGTCCGTATCAGAGCTCTGGTTGAAGGTCTTCTCGACCACGGCTGGTATCGACTACTGGCCGTTCACCCCCCAGGGTCTGGGTCAACTGTGCTGCGAGGCTTCGAGAACGCTCCGCCTTGTCTTCGATCATTCGAGCGCGGTGGCAGCACAGTGTTGCCTTGCGCGGCATCACGAGAGTTTCTCGACTGCCGCGGCAATCCGTGGCACCAGCCACTCTGCCACCCAAAGCGATGAGGCCGGCGTATAGTGGATGGTATCCGGCCTGATCGTGTGGGAAGTCGTCGCTGCGAGGGTGGAGCCGGCGGAGCCGAAGCCATCCACGATATACGGACAAGGGGGACCAGAGGGGCAAACCCGGGCCTCAAGGTCCACAACTGCTACCTGGTTCGGGTGTCGCGCCGCAACGTCTTTGAGAAGAGCGTTCATCCGCTCATACTCGATGTCGTTGGCGTTCGGTATGGTCTGACTGCCGCCGTGCACCGACGGCGGTTCCGACAACAGGATGACCGTGGCCCCGGTCGCAAGGAATTCCCCGACGCGATCGTCCATTCGCTGCAACATGACGGATTTCCACTGCGCAGACCCAGAGTCGACGACCTCGCTCCCGTGCGGAGTGTCGATCACGACTGAAGCGCGCTCGCTCGTGCTTCCCCAAATGATGACGCGTGGACGATAACGCTCGATCGCCTGGGTCTCGGCACGATTGGCTTCACCCTGGCATGCCTTGGTCAGCGCGTTCCAATTCGTGCCGTTGGAACCGTAAAAGGGTGCGATCTCGCCGCTGACGACTCCACACCCGATGACCGCGCCGTTCTTGAACCCGATGTCATAGGACGGCCCCACTGCTTCGAGCCCTGCGAGAAGAGCGCAAGACGTAGAGTCTCCGATCACGACGACCGGTTCGACCTGCGTTGCTTGTCTCGTGGCCTGAGGGTGCCTCGAGGTATAGGTGGATCTCAGGTGCGAAACGACGGTTGGCGGAGGTGATTGGCAGAGCGAGCCTGATGCCGCCGATGCAAGACTTCCGAGACTGACTGCAGGCCTCTGCTCCTCATGTGTCGTCACGGCGAGAGTGGCGCCAATCAGACACAAACCCATGAGGACACTGGCCCATCGACGTCGAATCAGCAGTCTGGAGTGGCGCATCGGGTTCTCGAGAAACCGGTAGGTCACACCTGCCACCAGCGTGGCTATCAAGAGCAACAAGACGTTGTCCCAGACTGGCAGGCTCGTTGCCCCACGACTCTGGGTCGCAATGATGAGAATCGGCCAGTGCCACAGATACAACGAATAGGAGATGAGTCCCAGTAGCTGAAACGGCTTTTGCCGCAGGAGTCGTTCGGCGCCCCACACCGGCTGCGCAGTACCTCCCGCAAGGATGAGACCGGCGCCGAGAACAGGGATCGCCACAAGGGCCCCGGGATACACGCTTGCCGACGTCAACGTCACGCCCGCCGTCACGATCGCGGCGAGCCCCAGCCAGGAGATGAAGGCGGCCACGGACCGAGGCACGCGCCGCAGACGGTCGCTCCCCACCGCGACGAGTCCCCCGAGGGCAAGCTCCCAGGCTCGCGTCAGTGGGGAAAAGAAGGCGCTCGAAGGGTTCGTTGACGTGAACACGATCGAAAACGCGTACGAGGCGACGACCACAGTGAGTAACACGATCGCAAGGCGGGCGCGCAGCGAAATCCTGGTAACGAAGCTTGCCGCCATCAGAAACACCGTGGGATAGACGATGTAGAACTGTTCTTCGACCGCAAGTGACCAATAGTTCTGTAACGCCGAAGGTGGCTGCTGTGAAGCGAGGTAGTTGGTCGCTGAGGACGCGAAATGGAAATTCGCAAGAAACACCGCCGCCCACTGTCCGTCGACCGCAGTCTCGTGCCCAGTCAGGGAACCCAAAGAGTGAAAAGCGGCGACAACCGTGACGATGATGACCAAACTCGCGGCAGGGATGATGCGCCGCGCACGGCGTCCATAGAAGTTCAGGATCGACGTACGTCGTGTGGCCTCCCGTTCTCTCAGCAGGACACCGGTTATTACAAACCCGGAAATGACGAAGAACACATCGACCCCGACGTATCCCCCGCTGATCCCAGGGATGCCAGCGTGGAAGAGGACGACCAAAAGGATCGAGAGTGCTCGGAGCCCCTGGATATCGGGGCGGAATCGACGATCACCGGGTGCTGTCCCCGCCTCGTCTCCGGCCGCCGCGCGGCGATCGATTACGGCTGGCATCAGGCCACAAGGGGCGTATCGCCACGGGCCCTTGACCCCGCCCACAGTCCCTCAAGACTCGCCACCACGGCTCACCATAGCTTTGCAAAGGATGACGACGCCGCAGGTGGCGCGGCGTTGCAACCGTCGAACTGCGGGGACCACTCCCTCAGACTGGCGTGTAATTCAGCTTGCTTTCGAAGCAGCGACAACCGTCTTGGATGTAGACGACGCCACCGATTTTCGAAGGGTACTTATGCCGCCGTATCCCTAAGGTGCCTGCTTGAGACTTGAGGCAGAACTGCGGTTGTTCCGCTGCGTTTAGGGGCCCTGGTGGTGTCACTCTCGTCGTGCCTGCCACTGGGCACGAGCCGGTGGCTTTCGTTCGAAGAGTGTCCCGCCCGGGCTTCGCCACGGGGTTGCTCAAGAGAGGACGAGGACGAACCGTCCGCAAACAGGAGTGCCCCCGTGGTTTCCAACACAACCAAGGAGGTAGTCATGAATGTGGTGATCGACATCGACCCCCACAAGGCATTCGCACACGGCGGTGGCCATCGACGAGGCTGAGGACGCGCCCTCGACGATGTCCGCCGACTGGACGCGCAGATCAATGAGTCACACCGCCGGATCCGCATGGCCGTCAAGGCTTCAGATACCTCGCTCAATGAGATCAATGGGGTGGGCCCGATCATCGTTGCGCAGTTGATCGGCTAAGCCGGTGACGTGCGCCGCTTCGCCAACCGCGACGCCTTTCCCTCCTAGAACGGCACGGCCCGATTGCGCTGTCCTCGGGCAGGCGTGTCGTGCACCGGCTGTCACAACGTGGGAACCGCAAATTGAATCACGCAATCCACATTGCGGCCGTCTGTCAGATCCGCCAGGGCGGCTCGGAAGGCCTGGCCCATTTGAGCAAAAACTCGCCGAAAGAAGACGAAGAAGGAAGCGGTCCCGTCCCTGGAGCGCCAGGTGAGCAACGCCGTCTATCGCCAGCTGCTCCTCGACGCCGGATAACGGGTCCGGGAGGTAAGGGGTCCGGGAGGACACCCAGGGACGACTCAATCCCCGCGTGACCGGTTCTTCACCCTGCGCGACCGGCTCTTCGGCGAAGTCACTCCCGAACCCATGGAAACCCTACGCCGTCGTGTCCTTCCATGATGGTGGCTTGATTCGTCGCGGCCCGGGGTTCACTGCAATAGGGTCTTGACTCAAAGAGGACTCGCAGTGCGGCACGCCGACCCGGTGCACGGAGGCGCCTACCCATCGCGCTTCTGTTCGGCTGACGGCTCCCCCGAGGGGGCCTCCTTCGCTGCCAGGTTGGCCGCGTTGGCGTACCCCTCAAGAGTTTGCGCAAGACGGCATCTTCTCGGTCGTCCGGCTCCGGGGGGTTGGCTTTGAGGATCTGTCGACCACACGCCGCTCGTACGCCAAGAAGATCGCCCGGACGTCCTCCCTGTACAAGACGTCTTCGTGCTGCCAACTCCGTAGGTCTTCGACCTTGGTGCCGAGAATCTCCTGCCACTTCACGACCTCGGCGGCGAGCATCTGGAGCTGGCCGATCCGGTTGTCCAGCGGCACACGATTCTCGCGCTCCAGCATGGTGCGGGCGTCTTCTTCGATCCGGTGGTCCGGTGTGTTCCCCGCATGCAAGGCGCAACGGCCCACTCCCAGATGATCCGTGCCCGCCCCGGCGGGCTTCCTACAGGTGCCTTCCCCCCGCCGTCTAGGTGCCGGCGGGAGTTCGAGTCCCGCTCCGGGCACCCGCTGACCTGAGCCCGATTCCCCGAGGTCACGGAACCGAACGGCTCTCACCGAGGGCCAGTAGTCACAACGCACGCCCAACTCCGGGAATGACCGGCCTGCTCGGCCGCCTGCTCGGCCGCTTGCGCGCTCACTTTCCCGCAATCTCCGTTACCAGTCTTGAAAGAGTTCGGCCCTCTGAGGAGGCAGCGCCCGACCGTCATCGTCGTCGCCTTCGCCGTCGCCGTCGCCCGGCACGGCCGACCGCGGCAGCGATCGTGGGAGCGACAGCGCTCGCTGTCGGCGTCGCCGCCATTCTGTATTTCTCGCTGCAGGGCAGGCTTCCGGTGACGACCGATCCGCCCCCGGCCAGCAATGTCTCGACCGCCCAGACGTTCGCGCCCACAAAGGGCTTGATCTCGGACCCCTTCGTTCTGCCCACCTCCGAGTTGGACTACATGTACTCGAGCGGCGTCGCCGGCGTCGGCGAGCCCCACCTGCCCGAGCGCACCTTTAGCGTCATGGGAACGTTCCTCTCGTTGCGAGACGCCATGCCAACGCTGCCCGCGTGGGTGGAGCCCAACAGCGCGCTGTGGTCGCCCGACGTCCGCAAGGTCGGCAAGACCTACGTGATGTGGTTCTCGGGCCTGGACCGGAGCACCATGGTGTCGCCCGGCGCTGCCGCAGCAGTGCATCGGCCTTGCGACGTCGACGTCGCCGACCGGGCCCTTTACCTCGCACGCTCTCACCCCCGCCATCTGCCAGACCTCCGAGCATGGCGACATCGATCCTCGCAGCTTCGTCGCCCCGAATGGCCAGGAGTGGCTCTACTGGAAGAACGACGGCAACGCACGCCGCAATGGGCCTGGTGGTCAGCACCCACATCTACGCCCAGCGCCTGGCAACCAACGGGCAGACACTGATTGGCCCAACCTCGGTGCTCCTCACGAGCGACCTCCCGTGGGAGGCGGGCCTGATAGAGGCCCCCGACATGGTCCACGTCGGCACCCGGTACCTCCTCTTCTTCGCAGGCAACTCCTCCTGACGGAGCTGACAACGGAATCGGCCTCGCTCTGTGCAAGAAACCGGGCGGCCCGTGCACCTCGCCGTACTCCGGCCCGTGGCTCGGGTCCAATGTCCAGGGCGCCGGACCCGGGGAAGAGACCGTGTACACCCAGAACGGCGTCACCTGGATGCTGTACACCCCGCACGCGCTCTACTATCCGTTGGCTGTCCCGAGGCTGGCCGCAGCGCGCCTAGGGTTCACCCCGACCGGGATGCCCTACATCGCAAACCGTCAGGGAATGGTGCCCGGGGTGACGGCGGGATGGGACGGGCAAGTCGGCTTGCGTTGACTGGCTGTGCAATGGCACGCCGTCTTATGTAGGGCAATCTCGACCCATCCGCTGCGTGTCGGGTCGCACGTGCTCTTGACGTTGCAGTTCGCCGTCGAGTCGCCGCACGTTGGTGCCCCATCGTGTGCGCGTGGCCCGGCATTCGCCACTCATGACGTCTGTCGATAGTCCCCGATGCCCTGCCTTCCCTTCTGACCCTCGGTGCTGACGCCCAAGATGGGCCGGGCGGTCACGATCCGGTCACGTCCAGTTCACCGATGTCACCTGCGTTGTTCCGAGATTCGCCGGACTCCTGCGCATGGACCTGACCGGACTTCGAGTCCCGCGGCGGGCACCCGCCGCCACCAGCGACTTTGTCGTTGCACGGCCGCTGCACCTCATGCCACGTGGATTCTCAGATTGCCGCCACATCCCCTCCAACACCCATGTTTCGCGCAACTGGGTCCACGCTGTTCGCCCGATCCACCGGTAGCCGCGCGGAAGTCGGGGTGCGGAACGTGCCAACCTGGAGCGGGCCACTGGCGCAGTGGCCCGCTCAGCACCTGACCACCCCTCACTGGCGGAGCCACCGATCCTGATCGATCTCTCATGACACGCAGCCTCCGAAGCATTGGACTCACCCTGGCCATTGTGATCGCCGGCCTGGGCACCACCGCGCTCTCCTGGACGGCAGGCGGCACCGCAGCGGCTCAATCGGGCGCTGACACGCCGCTCCCGCCGGGCTGGGAGCTCTGCGTCCTCGCAGGGCTCAGCGCACCGGCAACACCGGCCAACGTCGCCGACCTCGACGAGTGGCAGACTGCCGAGGGGGGATCGACCAACAACACCGCTGCGTTCAACCCGTTCAACACGGGCCGTACGACCGACAACAACGGAGCGGCGGTCCCGGGCGTGATCTCGGCCAACGGATTCCCCGCCTTCGCCAATTGGCCGGCCGGCTGTGCGGCGACCGTGGCCACGTTGCTCCAGTCGAACATGGTGGTCATCACAACCGCGCTCCGGTCCGGCACGGTGGCCCCGCCGACAGCGTTCCTCGCTGTCGTGGACCAGAGTGCGTGGTGCGCGCCAACGCCGGACGGGCTGCCTTGCTACGCCAGCTCCCTGCTCGGTGCGGCCACGAGCCTCCCCGCATCGCTGCCGGTCTCGTCGGCCCTGGACGTGTACGGGAACGTGACATCCGATTTGCAGTCCTACCAACAGGCCCTCTCGGTAGAGGCGGCCGACCAGAGTGTCCTGATGACCAGGGACCAGCAACTCGCCGCGACGGAGGCTCAGGTCGCGACGGCGCGCTCCGAGTTCGATGCTGCGTCCAAGGCCCTCCGGGGATTCGCGATCGGTGAGTACGTGAGCAGCGGGTTGTACTCGAGCGCACCGCTCGTGAGCTCTGGCAATTCCCAGCCGCTTTCACGGAATACTCCCCAGAGCCAGGACGGTGTCGTGGCGCAGCAGTATCTCGGGCTGGCGGCGTCCAACCTGATCAGCCACGACAGCGCTGCGCTGCGCGCCGTCAAGAGTTCGGTACAGCAACGTGACGAGGCGGCCAAGGCGGTGACGCAGGCCGCCCTGAAACTCACATCCGACGAGGTGGACGAGAGCCGCTCGCTGACCTTGCTCGTGAAGGACGTGGGGACGCTCGAGCACGCCGGCGTCTGTACATCAGTGACCATCACGGTGCCCACCACGGTGCCCACCACGGCGCCAACGGGTTCGGCCGGCGCCCCCGCAACCCTCGTCCCCGGTACCACGACCACCTCCACGGCGCCCGTGACGACGTCCACCACCACGGTGCCCACCACGGTGCCCACGACGACGGTGCCCTCGAGCGTTCCCTCCAACACGCTGACCCCTGCACCGCCAACGACGACGACGACCACCACGGTGCCGTCGACGGTGCCCGTCACCGTTCCCTCGACCACGACGACCACCACCGTCCCGACCGCTCCCGGGCCGACAGCACCAGCGGCCACGAGTCCCACGGCGGTTGCCCCCGGCGTCACGGCGCTGCAGAGCTGCATCGCCCCTCTGGCTCCTCCCCCCGCCACCTGACGAGTCCCACGGGCGACAGCGAGCTCTCACCGGCGGTCGCTGCCTCGCGCGACGAGGACGGCGACCGCCTGGTTTCAGCCCTCCTGCGCCAAGGCGTGACGGGTCAGAACCCGGTGGCGGCGATGATCGAGCCGTTGAGACGGGTGCCGGCCATGGAGCCGTCGTTCGGGGCGTCGCCGTAGGGGAACACCGCACCTGCGGCCGACGCCACCCAGTATCCTCCGCCGTCTGCGTCGGCGAATATGGCGGTGGCCGGATTGAAGCCTCCGACCGAGCCCACCGGGCTACCCCGGAACACGGCATCCCCGTAGGCGTCGACGGTGCCGTTGGCCAGCAGGATCCAGTAGCCCTTTCCGTCGGCGGTGCGCACGGCGGAGGTGACCGGTGAGCCCTGCGTGCCCGGGGTTCCGAAGAACGGAGCCTTGCCGAAGGTATAGACGTTCCCGGATTGGGTGATCAACCAGTACCCGTCGCCCTTGGCGTCGGGCACGACGGCCACGGCTGCGCCCGAGCATCCTCCTATGCCGGGGCACGAGCCCTCGAACTGGGCGTCGCCGAAGGCAAAGACGCCACCGTCGGAGGCCACCATGAAGTAGCCGCCTCCGTCGGACGACGGCACCATGCCAACGATCGGCGCGTTGAGGCTGTGTGGAAGGCCCGACCCCGCGGGGTTGAGCCCGATCCCCGGTATCGACCCGAAGAAGCCGGCGTCCCCGAAAGCGAAGACGCCGCCGTCCGATGCGACCAGCCAGTACCCGCCCTTGTCCGCTGTCGGGCTGATGCCCGACCACGGGCCGCTGCAACTTGAGATTGCCCGTCGAACCGTAGAAGTTGGCGGAGCCGAATGTGAAGATGCCGCCGTCCGAGCCCACGAGCCAATAGCCGTAGGTCGGCGGATTCACCGGACCACCGGTCACGGTGAAGTCGCCCGAGGCGCTGGTGTAGGTGACGGCGAAGTTGGCCGCGTTGGCTCCGCTGATATTGGCCCCGCCGCAGGAGCCGGCCACGAGGGTGTAGCTACCGGACGGCAGACTCCCGCTGATCGGGGTCGAAGGGCTGACCTGCCCGCAGGTCAGAGCGCTGGTGTCGACGGACACCCCCGAGGGCGGGGGAGGGTTGACGGTGCCGGTGAACGTCGGCGTCCCGCTGTTGGCCTGGCTCCCGCTGACCGCGACGGGGATGACCGTCCGTGTCACCGTGGTAGTGCCGGGGACATAGGTGATGGCGTAGTTCAGGTCGACTGCACCGCTGCAGGATGTGGTGTACGGCGAACCGGCCACTGTGCTGACGTTGCTGGCTGTCGTCGAGCACGTCGGTGGGGTGGTGAGCGATGACGCGCTCTCGCCGCTGATGAACCCTGCATAGGTCGGAGTGACGGAGGGCGGGTTGGAGCCGTAGCTCATCGAAGCACTCGACGCCGTGATCGTCAGGGGGGCCGCCGCAGCGGTGAAGTCGTTGGCAGCGGTGGTGTACAACACGGAGTAGTCGCCGGCGTCCGCACCGGTGAGGGTCAGCCCGCCGCATGACCGTGCCAGGAGGGTGTACGAGCCGGGCGCCAAGGTGGGACCGATGGTCGTGGACGGCGCCACGGTGGTGCAGCTGAGACCACTGGTGTTCAGCGTGACACCGAACGGTGTGGTCCCCGGGCCGGAGAAGTTGGGGACGGCGGTGAAGGTCGGCGACCCGCCGTAGGTCTGGCTGCCCGACACGGCCACTCGCAGCGGGATGGCGGCGAGTCCGGCCAGGCCGGAGGCCAGGCTCGACGCCACCGGCGTGCCCAGGCCGGTGGCCATGTCGTAACCCGCCATGGCCGGGAACTGGCCTCCGTCGGTGGCGCTGTTGTCGTTGTTCCCCGTGGTCACGTCATTGAGGTAGGTGCCCGGGGACGACTTGGCCAGTTGATAGAGCGCCGGGTTGAGCGCGCCGTACCCGGCCGTGTTGCCGTTGGCGGACGCGACGTCGGCGAGCACCGCCGCCCACAAGGGCACCGCTCCGCTCGTTCCTCCCAGCGCGCTCCAGTTCATGCCGTTGACGGTGTCGTAAATGACATAGCCGCTGCTCGGATCGGCGTCGGCGGACACGTCGGGGACCTCGCGGCAGTCGCCACCCGCATTGGCGCAGGGGGTCCCGCTGCTGCCGCTGACGGTTCCGAGCGCCTGCTGGTACGCCGGCATGGTGAACGTCTTCGAAATCCCGCCCCCTCCGGCGCCTTCGGAGAAGTAGAGCGCGTCGTTCCAGGCCTGCTCTGTGGGTGGCGGACCGAGGTTTTGCGTCTGCGTCCCGTGACCGAGCGAGGTTCCGCCGACGGCGGTGACGTAGGGCTGGCTGGCGGGGTCCGAGACGGCGAGATTCAGGTTCTGAAGGACGTCCCCCCCGCTCGTCTGGTCGGTGACCCACACGTAGTCCAGGGTGCCATCACTCACCAGTTGGCCCATGGAGTCCGAGCCGGTCTCGAGACCCACCGTCGCCGTGATGGCATTCGTCGTGGTGTTGATCGTCGCCATCACGTCGCCGGGGAAGTTCAACCCGTTCAGCACGGCAAGGACCTCGTTGCCGTCAGGAGACAGGCCGATGGACTGGACCACGGCGGTGCCATTGTTGGGCTGGCTCGTAGGGATGGTCGTGAGCACCGCATGGTTGCTCAAGCTGATGACCGAGATCCCTCCCCCACTCCCCGCATTGGCCACGTAGAGGTTGCCTTGGGACCCCGTCGAGACCGCCAGGGCAACCGGGTCGTTGCCAACCGAGACCGTGGCGGGCGTCGACGAGCATCCCGAGGTCGTGGACGCGTTGCAGGTCGTGGCGTTGAAGTACTCGACCTTGTTGTTGGCGCCGTCGGCGACGTAGACGAAACCGTTGGTGGGATCGACGGCGAGGGCCGTCGGCACGGATCCCGAAGGGAGGTTGACCGTCGCCACCCAGGTGTTGGTCCCGGCGTTGTAGACCGCCACCGTGCCGTTCCCGTTGCCCACGTAGAGGGTGGAACCGCTCACGGCGAGCGCGGCGGGGGCGCTGAGGTGCCCGCCGGAGGCCACCTGCGTCGGCGAGCTGCAGCCGGATGTGGTCGACTGGTTGCAGGTCGCGGTGGGTATCACGGTGAGCGTGCTCCCGGAGTTGGCCACGAAGACTTTGTGCGCCGGCGCGTCGAGCGCGACGGCATCG
This sequence comes from uncultured Acidimicrobiaceae bacterium, assembly GCA_963737805.1. Lineage (GTDB taxonomy): Bacteria > Actinomycetota > Acidimicrobiia > Acidimicrobiales > RAAP-2 > Bog-473. Next base: position 280,394 of record CAVTUE010000013.1, on the reverse strand, counting down.
GGGCCGGTGCCGGTCGTGACAGAGCTCGCGGTCCCGAAGTTCGTCGGGCTGCTCGTGCTGCCTTCGCTGTCCACGCTCACGGTGTTGCCCGACTCGTTGGCGATGTAGAGGGTCGCCGTCGAGGGGTCGACCGCCTGTGCCACCGGGTTCGAGCCGGTGGTTGCCCCGATCTTCCCGTTGATGTTGCAGCCCTCCGACCCCTGGTCCCCACTCGCGACGAAGATCGACTGCCCTTCGGCGGCAGCGGCTTGGAAGAGGGTGTTCTCCGAGTTCTGCAGGGCCTGGCCGACGTAGGCCTCGCAGCCGTTGGTCCAGCTGGCGCTCACGATCTTGGCGGTGTCGTCACTGACGATCTGGTTGAAGATGTCGTAGAGGCTGTTCTCGCCCTCGTACACCTCGATGTTCGCCTGGGGCGCCAGAGACAGCACCGTCTCGATGTCGAGCTCTGCCTCCCCCGTGCCGGACCCGGTGGCGCCGGTCGCGTTGTCCACGTTCGTTTCCGTGATCTGCCCGCTTCCGAGTGTGATGCCATAGCAATGGGCGAAGTGGCTGATGTCGCTCGCCGAGTAACCCGCTGTCCCCGACGGCTCGACCACCGCGACGGTGCTTCCGGCCCCGTAGTTGCTCGACGAGTAGAGGGGGTCGAACGAGTACGCCTGCGCGAGCTCCGGCGCGTCCAGGGCGCCGAAGATGTCCTCCACCGAGCTGATGCTGTTGGCGCAGCTTCCCGTCACCGGCGAGGGCTGTCCCGGGGCCAGCGCCTCTGGGGCAGCCGCCGCCTCCGGGTGTGACGCGGCGGGGCTCGCCTGCGGGACGCTGGTCGAGGGCTGCGGCGGGCTGAGCGTGTCGAGCCCCAGGATGCCCTCGATCTGCGGTGCCACCGAGGAAGGGACCTCGGGTGCGGCCGCGTTGTCGTACCCGGTCTTTCCCGAGGACAGGTGGTACTTCGAGATCGGTGTCGCAAAGGCGGACTGGACCTGGGCCACGGTGCCGGAGACGGGCAGGGACAGCCCGGTCGACGAGGGTGGTCCCACGGTCAGGCCCTCCTGCTGGAGTGCGGACGTGATCTGCTCGATGGTGAAGGTCGACGGGCCGAACTGCTGCGCGAACTGTGCCGGCGTCAAGAAGTGCCGGTATTGGGGCGAACCAGGGTCGGAGATCGCCTGCACCTCGGCCGCCAGGGCAGCCGGATCACGCGGCTTGAGGGTGACGACGAGCGGCAGGGCCGTTGCCGCCGGAGCGGGCCCGATGAGCGTGGCGCCCGGGGGAACCAGACCCTGGTGGCCGGGCAAGCGCTCACGACCCGACCCGACGCCTGAACTGGATGCCGCGCCCGCCTTCGACGCGGTGGTGGCGCCGAGGGCAACGGTGGACGCCAAGGCGAGGGCGACGACGAGGAGCGCGGCGGGAGCGACGCGGCCCAGCCGACATCCCCCACGACGATAGGCCTCCATCCGCGCGCCTCCACAGCTGCCGCCTCGGCGTGCAACATTAATGCACCTCGAGGGCCACGGCCCGGCACCCGCCGACTTCGCGTCGAGGCACCTCATCGGACGCTTGCGAATGGGTCTCAAGCTTTTTCGACCTATGGATCGGCCCGGCGATACCGGAAGGAATTTCCCGGGCCCGAAACAGTCGGCTGTGGCGCCGTGCAGGGCGGCCCTGAGCACGCTGACCAGCCCGAGGAGGGCGATGAGGGCCTCACCGGCCCGACGACGCAGCCGGCCCTGGTTCTTCCCGTGGCCTCTTCGGGGGCGGGCCGAATCCCCCGGGTTCCTGGTGGCACCTCGCGTCGCACCCGGTTTCCACCCGGTAACCAGCACTGCGCTGCTCGACCTCGTCCGGCGTCGCACCAACGGTGCGATCACGGCCCGCGGGCGTCGGCCCGCGGCGCGCCGGCATGCCACACTGTGAGTTCGCCGCCCGCCGTCGATGGGAGCCGTCGGACACGTGTTGGTTTTCACCTTCCCCGGACAGGGATCACAGCGCGCCGGAATGGGTGAACCGTGGGTCGACCACCCGTCATGGGAAGTCGTCGAGGAAGCCTCTGATGCCGCCGACCGCGATCTGTCCCACCTGCTGCTCCACGCTCCCATCGAGGAGCTGACGCAGACCGAGAACGCCCAACTGGCCACCACCGTCCTCAGCCTCGTCGTGCTCGATGCCGTCGAGCGCATCGGGCTCACGCCGGCCGCCTGCGCCGGCCACAGCCTCGGCGAGTACACCGCGCTCGGTCGCCAGCGGATCCCTCGGCTTCGACGACGGGATCCGGCTGGTGGTTGCCCGCGGCGAGGCCATGGCCCGCGCCGGCGAGGAGGCACCGGGGACCATGGCCGCCCTCCTCGGCATCGCCGACGACGACGCCGAGGCGGCCTGCATGCGCGCCGAGGGCGACGTCTGGGTGGCCAACTACAACGCACCCGGCCAGGTCGTCATCGCGGGCACGGCCGACGCCGTCGCCGTGGCCGGGGAGCTGGCCAAGGGCCTCGGCGCCAAGCGCGTCATGCCGATCCAGGTCTCGGGCGCGTTCCACACGCCCCTGATGCAGGGCGCCCGGGCCGACCTGCGCAAGGCGCTGGCCGAGGTCACCTTCCTCACGCCCGAGGTGCGCGTCGTGGCCAACGTGGACGCGCATGTCCACGACGACCCCGCCGAGTGGCCCGGGCTGCTCTCCGCCCAGCTGTGCAGCCCGGTGCGCTGGCGCCAGACGCTCGAGACATTCGCCGGGCTGGGACTGACCTCGCTGGTGGAGCTCGGGCCGGGCGGCGTGCTGAGCGGGCTGGCGAAGCGCAGCCTGCCCGAGATCCAGTCCCTGGCCGTCTCCAAGCCCGAGGATCTGGACACGCTGATGGATCAGATCGGCGCCGCCGGCACCTGGCGGGCCGAGCCCGCCCTGCACCAGGGCGAGCACCTCTACATGTCCGAGCGGGTCGTCGTCAGCCCCTCCAGCGGGATCTTCAGCCCCGAGTCGTCACTGCAGGCGCCGGGGACGGGTCTGCTGCCCGGGACGGCGGATGGGTCCGCCCAGTCCTCCGCGGTCGATGTCGGGGACCTCGTCGGCCGTGTCGGGGTCTCCGACGTGCGTACGCCCTTCGCCGGACAGGTCATCGGCTGGCTCGCCGCCGATGGCGAGCGGGTCCAAGACGGTCAGCCCCTCGTCTGGCTCAGGGTGCCCGACGCGCGCTGATGGCCGTCGTCCTCGTCACTGGTGGGACACGCGGCATCGGCGCCGCCTGTGTTGCGTGGTTCCTGGCCAACGGCGACCGGGTGGCCACGTCCTACCGCTCGGCGGAACGCCCCGGCGCACCGGAAGCCGCCGACCCCGAGCGCTTCCTGGCGGTCCGCTGCGACGTGCGCAACGCCGAAGAGGTCGAGTCGGCCTTCGCCACCATCGAGGAGCACTGGGGTCCGGTCGAGGTCCTGGTGGCCAACGCGGGCATCACCTTGGACTCTCTGATGCTGCGCATGAGCGACCAGGCGTTCCACGACGTGATCGACGCCAACCTGACCGGCTCGTTCCGGGTGGCCAAGCGGGCCGTGGCCAAGATGCTCCGGCTGCACGCGGGCCGCATCATCTTCGTCTCGTCGGTGGGCGCCTTCGTCGGCCTTCCCGGCCAGGCGAACTACGCCGCCTCCAAGGCCGGCCTGGTGGGCATGGCCCGGGCCATCGCCCGCGAGGTGGGAAGCCGCCAGATCACCGTGAACGTGGTTGCCCCGGGGTTGATCGACACCGACATGACCGCCGCCCTCGGCGCCGACAGGGTTGCCCTGATGGCGGATCAGGTGCCGCTCGGGCACGCCGGCAGCGCCGCTGACGTGGCCGCCGTCGTGGGCTTCCTGGCCTCGGATGCCGCCGGCTACGTGACGGGGGCCGTCGTGCCGGTCGACGGTGGGCTGGGCATGGGCCTGTAGCGTTCAAGGGACCGACAGACAAAGGAGCAGATTGTGGACAGCGACGCAGCGTTCGAGAAGTTTCGCGAGTGCGCCGTGGAAGTACTGCAGGTACCGGCGGACAAGATCACCAAGGAAGCGAAGTTCGCCGACGATCTCGACGCCGACAGCCTCGACCTGGTCGAGCTCGTCATGGCATTGGAAGAGGCGTTCGACATCACGGTCGAAGAGACCGAGCTCGAGGACATCACCACCATCGGGCAGGCGTTCGACCTGATCTCCACCAAGCTCTGATGCAGATCGGGATCGGCGCCGAGAGCCCGATCCGGGGTCGGCGGGTCGCCGTCACGGGTCTGGGCGCGGTCACGTGCTGCGGGGTCGGAGTGGATGCCCTGTGGGAGGGCCTGCTCCACCCCACCGTTGTGGGCGGTGCCGTGCGCGACTACGAGCCCACGGACTGGTTCGGGCCCAAGGAGGTGCGCCAGCTCGACCGGTTCGCGCAGTTCTCCATGGTGTCGGCCGATCAGGCCGTCAGCGCGGCCGGCGACCTTGCGGTCGATCCTGCCAAGGCGGGCGTCGTCTTCGCCACCGGGGTCGGCGGACTCGAGACCCTGGCCGGTCAGGTTGGTGTGTACAACGAGAAGGGGCCCGACCGGGTCTCCCCGCGCCTCGTGCCGATGATGATGGCCAACGCCGGTGCGGCCGGCATCTCCATGCGTCTGGGGTGGCGTGGCCCGTCCGAGGTGATCTGCACGGCGTGCGCCGCCGGCACGCACGCCATCGCGGCCGCCGCCCGGCTCGTCGCCACCGGTCGCTGCGACGTGGCCATCGGGGGCGGCTCCGAGGCGAGCATGCACCCGGTCGCGCTGGCCGCCTTCGCCAACATGACGGCGCTCTCGTCATCCGGGCCACTCGCGCCCTTTCGACGCCCGGCGCGACGGTTTCGTCATGACCGAAGGGGCGGCCGCACTCGTGCTCGAGGACTGGGACCGGGCCGTGGCGCGCGGTGCGACGATCTACGCCGAGGTTGCGCGGGGCGGCCAGCACCGCCGACGCCCATCACATCACCGCTCCCGCGCCCGATGGCACCGGCGCGGTGGGCTGCATGGAGCTGGCGCTGGCCGACGCCGGCATCGAGCCGTCCGACGTCGGGCACATCAACGCGCACGGCACTTCGACACCCCTCAACGACCTGGCCGAAGCGCGGGCCATCGCCAAGGTCTTCGGCGACCCGGGACCGCTCGTCACCTCGACCAAGGGGGTGACCGGCCACGGGCTGGCCGCGGCCGGCGCTATCGAAGCCGTCGCTGCCGTGCTCACCATCGACCGGGCCACCATCCCGCCGACCGCCGGCTACGGCGAGCCCGACCCCGAGATCGCCATTCGGATCGTGCACGGCGAGCCGCAGCCCGTGGGAGCCCGCCGCGGTGCTGTCGAACTCCTTCGGCTTCGGCGGCCACAACGGCTGCCTGGTGCTGCTGCCCCCTGGCTGAACCCAGCCGGTAAGGTCGCACCTCCGCTGCCGCCGGTGCAGCGACTCGTGAGGTCCGTGGATGGGAAGGCTGCAAACCTGGGGGACGCGGCGCGCCACTCCCGCGTGTTCCAGGTCGTGGCCGGCGTGGTCGTGATTGCCCTGGTGGCGGGGGGCGTCGTCGTGGCCACCCGCAGCAGCCCGCCGACGCCGACCCACGCCCCGAAGGTCTTGACCCGCGCCGTCGCCCTCGGCGACTCGGTCCCCTACGGGCACGGGCTCGCCAATCCGTATCGGACACCCCAGATCGGGCTCCCCGCGCCTGCGGTCTCCCAGGGCCCCTCTACCCGAGGCCTACCCCAGCCTGGTGGCCGATGACCTCGGGCTGACGATGACCGTGCGGAGCACCAACTGCGACCTGATCGGCGACCAACTCTCCATAAGCGGAGCCGTCGGCCGACGGTGCCGACAACACCACCCGCGACGGGCAATGCCTCGTCCCTCCCCAGCAAGCCCGGAACCTGGCCGACGAGCTCGCCGCGACCGACTTCGTGCAGCACCCGGCCCGCTTGGTTCTCCTGCAGGACGGGGCCGACGACATCGACTTCAGCGCCTGCCTCGAGTTCCAGCTGGCCCGCGTCCTCGGGGTCGGCATCGGTCTCGGGCACAGCTGCGTCACCAACGGGTCCGTCACGCCGCAGATCGCCGCTGACCTGGCCAACGTGCGGACGAGCCTGGCCCACGCCATCGAGACCCTGGCGCCACACGCCACGACGCATCGCGGTGCTCGACTACTACCAGCCGATCCCGGAGCCGTCGCAGATCGCCAAGGGCACCGCGACGTCGGGTCTGCACACGAACCTCGTCTGCACGGGTCTGAAGCCCAATGCGGCCAGCACCTTCGCCGCAGCCCAGGTCGTCCTGTCGGCGCTCAACGAGGCCGTTGCCGGTGCGGTGGGTGACGCGCGCACCCACCACGTCAAGAACGTGACCCTGGTCGATGTGTCGGGCGCACTCGACGGCCATGGGATCTGCACGGCACAGCCGTGGGTCTTCTCGGGCGAACCGGTTCCCGACACAACGCTGGCGGCCGACGCGGAGCACATCGTGGCGGCCAAGGCCTGCTCCGGAACGGATGTCCTCCACGGGGAGATGCCCTGCGCGGCCCTGACGGCGTCGGCGTTGGCGGCCGAGCGGAGCCTGCAGGACTACGTGTGGCGGGCCGCCCACCCGACGGCCGCGGGACAGCGTGCCATCGCTGCGCTGGTGGAGCACCAGCTCGGCCGGACGCGGCTAATCGATCGCCTCGCGCAGGGCCCCGATGAAGGCCGCAGCCCCGTCGGGGCCCTCGCTCTTCGAGCAGGCGGCGCACCAGGGCCGAGCCGACCACCACGCCGTCGGCCACCTCGCACACCTCGGCGGCCTGCGCCGGCGTCGACACACCCACGCCCACGCAGACCGGCATATCGGTGCAGCGCCGGATCTTCTCGACGACCTTGGCCACGTCGGTCCCCAAGTCGCCTCGCTCGCCGGTGACACCCATGCGCGCCACGGCGTAGACGAAGCCGCGGGCCCGCGCACAAATGCGCTCCACCCGATCAGGCGGAGAGGACGGGGCGACGAGCAGGACCGTGTCGATCCCCGCGGCATCCGCCTCGAGCGCCCACGGAGTGATCTCTTCGATCGGGAGGTCCGGGATGATGGCACCGCGCACGCCGGCCGCGGCCATCGAGCGGGCCATGCGCTTGTGCCCCGCCCGGTAGACGAGGTTGTAGTAGGTCATGACGGCCACGGGCACCGGGGCCTCGGCCCGCGGCAATGCCGTCGAGGACCGCGTCGGGCACCGTCCCCCGCGTCAGGGCGCGCAGGGCAGCCTCTTGGATCACCGGCCCGTCCATCATCGGGTCCGAGAAGGGGATGCCGACCTCGACCGCGTCGGCCCCGGCCGCGATCACCGCGGCGAGGGACTGGGTCCAGTCGTCGGTCATGCCCCCCATCAGATAGGGGATCAGGAGCTTGCGCCCCGGTCACGGCCGGCCCGCAGCTCCTTCTCGAGGTCGAGGTCAGGCATCACGCTCGCGGCCGAAGATCTCGCGCACCTGGGCCACGTCCTTGTCGCCGCGGCCCGACAGGGTCACCAGGACCGTCGAGCCCGCCGGCAACGCATCGGTGCCGGCACTCCGGGCCACCCAGGCCACCGCATGGGCCGATTCGAGCGCGGGGATGATGCCCTCGGTGTGGCTGAGGAGCCGGAAGGCCTCGAGCACCTCGGCGTCCGTCGCCATGGAGTATTCGGCCCGCCCGTGGCCGCCAGGTGCGCGTGCTCGGGCCCGAGCCCCGGATAGTCCAGCCCGGCGGAGATCGACTCGGCCTCTTGGATCTGCCCGGCTTCGTCCTGGAGGAGGCGCGAGTGCATCCCGTGCAGGACGCCCGGAATCCCGTTGGTCACCGCGGCGCCGCCGGCGGCCTCGACGCCGACCAGCCGTGCGGGCGTGTCCACGAAGCCGGCGAACGTCCCCGCGGCGTTGGAGCCCCCACCGATGCAGGCGACGACGGCGTCGGGGGCGGCGCCCCCGAGCAGCTCCTGGCACTGGGCCCGGGCCTCCTCGCCGATCACGCGCTGGAGCTGGCGCACCATGTAGGGGAACGGGTGCGGACCCATGACCGACCCGAGGCAGTAGTGCGTGGTGTCCACCGTGGCCACCCACTCCCGCATCGCCTCGTTGACCGCGTCCTTCAGCGTCCGGCTGCCCGACGTCACCGGCCGCACGTCCGCGCCCAACAGCTCCATGCGGAACACGTTGAGCTCCTGACGCTTCGTGTCCACCTCGCCCATGAAGACCGTGCACTCGAGTCCGAAGAGCGCGGCCGCCGTGGCCGAGGCCACACCGTGCTGGCCCGCGCCCGTCTCGGCGATCATGCGGGACTTGCCCATGCGCCTGGTCAGCAGGGCCTGGCCGACGACGTTGTTGAGCTTGTGAGAGCCCGTATGGGCCAGGTCCTCGCGCTTGAGCAGCACCCGAACCCCGAGGCGCTCCGACAGGCGGGCACACTCGGTCACCGGTGTCGGGCGGCCCCCGTAGTGGCGGAGGAGAGCATCGAGCTCCGCCCGGAACGCGGGGTCGGCCCAGGCGTCGTCGAACCACTTCTCGAGCTCGAGGCAGGCCGGCATCAGGGACTCCGGCACGAAGCGACCACCGAATTCGCCGAAACGCCCGTCGGGACCCGGACGGCCCATCAGGTTCTCGTCGCTCACCCGTCCCTCCAGTCGTAGGGCTCCGCCGCGACGGGGTCGTCCAGGGGGTCCCGCGCCGCGACATCGGCGCTGGCCTGGCGCGCGTTGACGATGAAGTTCCGCAGGAGCAACGGGTCCTTGCGGCCGGGTGCCGCCTCGACACCGGTCGACACGTCGACCCCACGCGGACGCAGGTGGGCCACCGCCTGGGCCACGTTGTCTGGGCGCAGGCCGCCCGAGACGATCAGGCGATCATGGTCGACCACGCCCTCGGCCAGCCGCCAATCGAAGACCTGGCCCGACCCCGGGTTCTCGCCGTCGACGAGAAGGAGGTCCGCGCCGAATTCGTCGAAACGCACGATGGTGCGGTCCCCCGCCGGGAAGGCCTTGATGACCGTCGGCACGCGGGCGCGGACCCACTTGGTCTCCTCCGCCGTCTCGTGCCCGTGCATCTGCGCCGCACCGAGGCCGGCGATCCGGACCGCGTCCACAATGCGCTGGGGCGCCTCGTCGCGGAAGACGCCCACGGTCAGCACGTGCTCCGGCAGCCGTTTTGCGATGTCGCCGGCGAGCTGCACCGAGACCTGCCGCGGGGACGGGGCGAAGATGAAGCCCACCGCCGAGGCCCCGAGACTGACAGAGAGCAGCGCGTCCGCCTCTGAGGTGATCCCGCAGATCTTGACCAGAAGGTCCTCTGTCATCGCGTCCCGACGGGATGCCCGACCAGCGCGCGGAGCTGGGCCGGCCGGTCCGCGGCCCGCATGAGGGTCTCACCGACCAGGATGGCGTCATAGCCGGCCTCGGCCAGCCGGCGGGCGTCGGCCCCGTTGCGGATCCCCGACTCGGCCACCGCGACCACACCGGCCGGAATGCGCGCCGCCAGCGCGCAGGCGCGCTCGTGATCCACCTGGAAGGTGCGCAGGTCGCGCTGGTTGACCCCGATCAGCCCGGCGCCGGCGCCGAGGGCGCGCGCCAACTCCTTCTCGTCGTACACCTCCACCAGCGCCGCCAGACCGAGCTCTTCGGCCCGGGCGGCGCACGCCAGCAGCTCGCCGTCCGACAACGCGGCGGCGATGAGCAGGACGGCGTCCGCCCCCATCAGGCGGGCGTCGGCCACGTCGGCCTCCTGCACCGTGAAGTCCTTGCGCAGCGCGGGCAGACCCGACGCGCTGGCGGGCCGCGGCCAGGTCGGCGGGCGAGCCGCCGAAGAAGTCGGCGTCGGTCAGTACCGAGAGGCACGCAGCGCCGCCCGCGGCGTAGTCCTTCGCCACCACGTCGGCCTGCAGCCCGGGGTCCAGGTCGCCCTTGGACGGGGAACGCCGCTTGATCTCCGCGATGCACGACAGCCCGCCGACGCGCAGAGCGCCGGCGAAGTCCCGGGGCGGGGCGTGCTCGCCGCCTGTTCGACCAGGTCGGCGAGGGGGCGGCGGTCAGCCTCGGCGTGGACCCGGTGGGAGGCGAGGATGTCCGCCAGGTAGGTGGGCATGACGCTTCAGCGTAGTGGCGGACCCTTTCGGCTCCGGTCCACGCCCCGCACGCGGGCCCGCGGGCCAGGCGAGCCGCCGCCGGTCAGTCGCGGAGGCGGCGGCGCACGCGCTGCCCGGCGCTGGCGCGCCTCGCGGTGAGGGGGCCGTCCGCCTTCCCGACCGGATGGCCGGCCGCGGCGGCGTCGTGCAGCATCTCGGCCAGGCCCGAGTAGATGACCTCGATGGTGAAGTCGTCGACTTCGATGGCCGCCACTTCGCTGCCGTCGTCCGCCAGGTGGATGACCCTGACCATCAGTTCTCCAGGACCCGGTGGCGAACTTCCTCGCCCCGACGCTCGATGGCGATGCAGCTACCGCCGCGGAAGATCCAGCCGACCTCGCGCCACGGGTCGAGGTCGGGCAGCGCCTCGGCCGTCCTCGTGGTCACCACGTGCCTGTCGTCGTTGCTGCGCCCCATGGGGACAGGTTGCGCCTCCGTTGTCTCAGGAGCGGTGACGTCCGGTTGCAGTCGCGGTGCATGCGAGCGCAGAGGTCGGCGACCCGTCATCACGATCCATCCCCGCCCTGGTCACGGGTGCGACGCCGTTCAACGGGCGAAGAGGTGCCAACCCGCCCACATCCACGACAGGACGAGGAGGACACGCAGGAAGGGTCCCGTGGCGAGGCGTTCCAGGACGACGCCGGGCCGGGCGAGCGTGGACCCCGCCGCGTGCGACCGCGCCCACAGACCCAGTGCGACAAGGCCCAGGACGGCCCACACGGCGTACGAGAGCGCGGCGCTCACGGCGACGGGGTCGGCTCCTGCCTCGGCGTCGGGGTGGGCGTCGGCGTCGGCGTCGGCGTCGGCGCCGGCGTCCCCTTGCGCAGGATCGCCGCGCCCAGGCACAGCCAGATGAAGAAGACGAGCGCTTTGAGCACGAAGTACCGATCCACCGCATCGAACATGGAGCTCAGCGTCGGGTGCGCGGCCCGGCTGCCGCGGGCGGCGTACTCGGCCAGTTCCCACAGCACGATGGCGGCGAACAGGACGACCCAGGCGCGGTAGGGATGCGTCCCGTCGGCGGCGACTCGGAGCGGCCGCGGCCGCAGGGGCCAGCGGATGACGACGAGGACCGCCAACCCCAGGATGGGAAGCGCCGTCAGGACGTCGGCCGGCTTCGTGAACGCCGTGGTCCCGGCCGCGCCCACTGCGTAGGCGAGGGCCACCACCGCGCCGAGCAGCGCGGTGTGGCGCGGGTGCCGTCCACCGAGCCGCTTCTGTGCGTGCACGGTGCGGCCGTCCGCCTCAGCCCGGCCCGGGGCCCCCGTCGCCGGCGAGTGGCAGGTTCATGGACTGGACAGGGCGCGAGCCGCCGACGCCGTCGCCCGAGCGCACGCGGACGGGCCCCGGCGACGCCACGTTGCGCTGGAGGTAGCCGAGCGCCACCCACGCCCCGAGCTCCACGCTCCAGGCCGCTGAGGTGATGGTGCCCGCCACCTTGTCCTCCGCCGCACCGTCGCCGGCGGGTGCCTCGCCGCCGTGCAGGGTCATGCCCCGGGTCAGCGGCGGACCCTCGCCGGGCGGGCGCCACCACGCCGATGAGGCGTCGCGCGACGTTCGACCCGCGTGCATCAATCCGCGCCACCAGTTCCTGTCCCGTGTAACACCCCTTCGTGAAGCTCACCGTCCGCCCGACCAACGCCGCCTCTGCCGCGATGGTCTTACCTGTGAGTTCCGTGCCCATGGCGGGGATCCCCGAAACGATCCGGCACGCCTCGACGGCCTCCGCCCCGCAGGCCGTGACGCCGGCCGTGAGCGTGGCGGTGTCCGCCCCCAGCACCACATCCTCGGGACCCAGCAGATCGATCCCCGTCCAGCCGTTCCACGCGAAGGGCAGGGCCAGCACGCCCCGTTCGGCCAAGACCGTCAACAGGCCGGCCGCCGCCTCGGCGACCGAGGCACCCCGCAGCGACAGGTCCCGCCAGGGCAGCGCCTCCAGCTCGACCTTCGAGCGCAGGAGGAACCGGCGCAGGCGCGTCGCCACCGCGTCCCCGTAGCCGGCGTCGACGTCGAGCACGAACCCTTGTCCGTCCGTCCGGGTCACCCGCAGAAGGGCCGACAGCTTTCCGTCCGGCTCCAGCAGCAACGTGTCCGCCGCCGCGCCCACCGCCAGGGCGGACACATCCTGGCTCAGCTGCCCCTGAAGGTAGGCCTCGGCGTCCGGCCCGCGCACGGCCAACACGTCCCGGCCGGCCCGGAAGGCACCCGCACCGCGGCGCAGCGCGTCGGTCTCGGTTTCGAGCGCGGCCGGCGTCACGGCTCGCTCCGGCCGGGCCGCGCCGCGCCCATGCCGCGCGCCGCGGTGATGGCGACCAGCAACGCCCCCGCCTTGTGCGCGCACTCCTCGTCCTCGCTCTGCGGATCGCTGTCCGCCACGATCCCGGCGCCCGCCTGGACGCTGGCCCGCCCGTCGGGCGTCACGACCATGGTCCGGATGGCGATGGCGGTGTCCACGTTCCCCGAGAAATCGATGTAGCCGACGACGCCCCCGTAGACGCCCCGCTTGGTGGGCTCGAGCTCGTCGATGATCTCCATGGCGCGCACCTTCGGGGCGCCCGAGAGGGTCCCGGCCGGGAGCGTCGCCCGCAGCACGTCGATCGGGCCCTTGCCCTCGGCCAGCTCGCCCGACACCTGCGAGGTGATGTGCATGATGTGGCTGTAGCGCTCGATCGTCATCAGCTCGTCCACCTTCTCGGTGCCGAAGCGCACGACGCGTCCCACGTCGTTGCGGGCCAGGTCGACCAGCATGATGTGCTCGGCCAGCTCCTTGGGGTCCTCGGCCAGCTCCCCCTCGAGGAGCCGGTCGTGGTGCTCGTTCTCCCCGCGGGGCCGCGAACCGGCGATGGGCCGGGAGGTGACGACGCCGTCGCGCAACCGCACCATCGGCTCGGGCGACGCACCGACGACGGTGACCTCGGGGAAGCGCAGGAAGTACATGTAGGGGCTCGGATTGAGCAGGCGCAGGGCGCGGTAGACGTCGTAGGGGTCGGCACCGAGCGCGAGGTCGAAGCGCTGCGAGAGCACGACCTGGAAGATGTCCCCGGCCCGGATGTACTCCTTGGCCGCGTCGATCGACGCTTTGTAGGCCGCCGTGCTGACCGTCCGCGCCGCCTCGGCCTTCTGCAGCTCCGCCGGCGGTGCGGCAACCAGCGGCGGCGGCCCGGGTCGGGCGCAGTCCGCGGCCAGCTCGACGAGCCGGACACCGGCGGCCTCGTAGGCCGCCGCCACCGCCTCGGCATCGACCACGCCACCGGGCCGTCGGGCACCACCACGTTGTCCACCAGCACGATGCGCTGGCGCCAGTGGTCGAAGGCGCAGAACTGGCCGATGACGACCAGCGCCGCGTCGGGGTGGCCGAGGTCGTCCGGCGGCGGGTCGGGCAGGCGCTCGACCTCGCGCACCACGTCGTAGCCGAGATACCCGACCAGCCCCCCGTGCAGCGGCGGCAGCCCGGCGAGCGCCGGCGACTGGAACCGCGCCACCAGGGTCTCCACGGCGGCCAGGATGCCGTCGTCCGAGCTCGGCACACCGAGGCGACCCGTGGCCTCGACGCGACGCCCCCGCGCCGTCAGCGTGGCGAGAGGGCGGCGCCCCACGAAGGAGTAGCGGCCCCACCGCTCGCCGCCTTCGACCGACTCGAAGAGGAAGCCGTCCCCCTCCCCCACGATGTTGGCGAAGCAGGTGACCGGCGTCAGTGTGTCGGCCACCATCTCGCACCAGACCGGCACGATCGTGTGCTCCTTGGCCAGCGCCGCGAACTCGGCGGGGTCGGGGTGGAAGGACGGCGCCCCCCAGCCCGGGCCGGGGCCGCCTCCGGGCGTCACGGCGCAGGCACTCCCGGCCCCACGCCGATGGTCCGGTAGAAGCACGTCCGCTCCCCGGTGTGACAGGCCCCGCGGCCGTGCTGGTCGACGCGCACGACGAGGGCGTCCCCGTCGCAGTCCATGCGCACCTCGCGCACGTACTGGCGGTCCCCCGACGTCTCGCCCTTCTGCCAGTACTCCCGGCGGCTGCGGCTGTAGAACCAGGAGCGGCCCGTCTCGAGCGTGCGGCGCAGCGCCTCCGCGTCCATGTAGGCCACGGTAAGGACCGTCCCGTCGGCGGCGTCCTGCACGATGGCCGGCACGAGGCCGTCGCCCTTGGCGAAGTCGACCATGCGCGTCAACTCCTCGTCGAAGGTGAGCGGCACGCCCGCGGGAGCGGCGGAGGCCTCCGGGGCCCCGGCGTCGCGTCTCACAGGTACAGCCCCGTGCCGCTGTCGTTACGGGGCGACGCGATGGCGTGGATGTCGCGCTCGCGCAGGATCACGTACTCCTCGCCGTGCACCTCGACCTCGAAGCGGTCCTCGGGGTTGAACAGCACGGTGTCACCGGCCTTGATCGTGCGCACGTGGGGACCGACCGCCACGGCCTCTGCCCACGTGAGGCGCCGGCTGATCTGGGCCGTGGCCGGTATCAGGATGCCGGCCCGTGAGCGCCGCTCCCCGTCGGTCGGCGAGATCTGCACCAGCACGCGGTCGAAGAGCACCGAGATCGGCTGCTTGTCGACGCTGTCGTCCTGCTTCGGGGTCTTGGCCCGGCTCGGAGCTCGAGCTCGCTCAGCTCGAACCGTCCTTCGTCGGCGTGGCCATCTAGGCACGGTACCGCACGGATGCGCCCTTCCAGGCCAGGGGGCCGGATCAAGCGGGGCGGACGATGACCCCCCGCGCGGCCATGTAGGTCTTGGCCTCCCCGATGGTGAACTCACGCCGGTGGAAGATCGAGGCCGCCAGGACGGCGTCGGCACCACCGTCGAGGGCCCCGTCGACCAGGTGTTGCAAGACCCCGACGCCACCGGACGCCACAACGGGGATGTCCACCGCGTCGACAACGGCGCGGGTCAGCGCGAGGTCGAAGCCGTCGCGCGTGCCGTCGCGGTCCATGGACGTCAAGAGGATCTCGCCGGCGCCGTTGCCCGCGCACTCGACCGCCCAGGCCACCGCGTCACGGCCAACCGGTGTCCGCCCTCCGTGCGTGTGCACCTGCCACCCGTCCCCGCCCGGCCGGGCCCGGGCGTCGATGGCCACCACGGCGCACTGGCCGCCGAACTCGTCGGCGATGTCCCGCACGAGGGCGGGCCGTTCCACCGCGGCTGTGTTCACCGCGACCTTGTCCGCCCCGGCCCGGAGGAGGCGGCGTGCGTCCTCCGCCGCCCGGACCCCACCCCCGACGGTGAGCGGGATGAAGACCTGCTCGGCCGTGCGCGCCACGACCGAGACCATCGTCTCGCGACCGTCGGAGGACGCCGTGATGTCGAGGAAGGTCACCTCGTCGGCGCCCTCGGCGTCGTAACGGGCGGCCAGCTCGACGGGGTCGCCCTCGTCGGCCAGGTCGACGAAGCGCACCCCCTTGACGACGCGTCCGCCGGTGACGTCGAGGCAGGGGATCAGGCGGACGCTGCGCACGCGGCGATGCCCTCCTCCACGCTGAGCCGGCCTTCCGCGATGGCCTTGCCCACGATGGCCCCGGCCACGGTCCGGCCTGCGACCTCGAACCGGGCCAGCGTCACCAGGTCCCCGGCGCCCGAGACGCCACCCGACGCCACGACCGGCAGCGCCGTGGCGGCCAGCACTGCCCCCAACCCCGCCAGATCGGGGCCCGACAGCATGCCGTCACGCGCCACTGACGTGGCCACGACCGCGCCGAGGGGCTCCTTCTGCCAGAGCTCGAGGAGATCGCTCACGGCGAGGCCCGACCCGGCGAGCCACCCCTGGGCCTGGGCCTCGGCCACCCCGTCGTCGCCGACCCGGTAGTCGAGCGCGACCGCCACCAACCCCGGCCACCGCCGGGCGCAGCGGCCGGCCAGCGCGGGCTCCTCGAGGGCGGCCGTCCCGAGGACGACCCGGGCCACGCCGGACTCGAGGACCGCCGCAGCGTCGTCCTCGGAGCGGATGCCGCCACCGAACTCGACGCTGACCCCGGCGGCGCGGGCGAGACGCACGATCCGCTCCAGCACGCCACGCTCGTGCGGCACGCCCGTGCGGGCGCCGTCGAGATCGACCACGTGGATCCAGCGGGCCCCCCCGGCGATGTAGCAGGCCGCCAGCGCCGACGGGTCGCCGTAGCGTTCCTCCCGCCCGAAGTCGCCCTGGGTGAGGCGGACCGCCGTGCCGGCGCGCAGGTCGATGGCGGGCAGAAGCTCCATCACGCCGCCGCCCTGGCCAGGCCGACGAAGTTGGCCAGCAGGGCCAGCCCGGTCGTCCCCGACTTCTCCGGGTGGAACTGCGCGCCCCACAGGACACCGCGCGTGGCCAGCGCGGCCACGGCGCCGCCGTAGTCGCACACCGCCACCGTCTCGTCACCGACCGGCGGCGCGAACGAGTGGACGAAGTAGACCCAGGGCCGCTCCCCCAGCCCGCGCAACGGCTCCGGCTCGTCCGGGCCCCGCACCTCGAGCGTGTTCCACTGCATCTGCGGGTGCTTGACACCCGGCGGCAGCGGCGCCACCGTGCCGGGGAAGACCCCGAGGCCGGACGCGCCGGGGCTCTCGAGCGAGCCCTCGTACAGCAGCTGGAACCCGACACACACCCCGAAGAAGGGCACGCCGGCCGCGAGCGCGGTGCGGGCGGCATCCTCCAGTCCGCTGACGCGGAGCGCCCGCGCGCAAGCCCCGAACGCGCCCACGCCGGGGAGCACCACGGCGTCGGCCGCCGCCACCGTCGCCGCGTCGTCGACCAGGCGCGCCTCGGCGCCGACGTGCCGCAGCGCCTTCTCGGCCGAACGGAGATTGCCGATGCCGTAGTCGAGGACGGCGATGCGCGGCCCTCCCGTCACAGGCTGCCCTTGGTGGAGGGGATGCCACCCCCCTCCACACGCACGGCGTCGCGCAGACAGCGGGCCACCCCCTTGAAGCTGGCCTCCAGCATGTGGTGGGTGTTCTTCCCCTCGAGCCGGCGGATGTGCAGCGTGAGGTTGGCGGCGGTGGCGAAGGCACGCCAGAACTCCTCGGCCAGCTGGGGGTCGAACGGCGGCGTGCCCAGGCCGGGCGTGTCGGGGGCGAAGTCGAGCGAGTAGGCCAGGTAGGGCCGGCCCGAGAGGTCCAGGGCCACCTCGATGAGCGCCTCGTCGAGGGGGAGCAGCATGGAGGCGAAGCGGCGCACACCCGCCTTGTCGCCCAGGGCCTCGGCCAGGCAGCTCCCGAGTACGATCCCGACGTCCTCGACGGTGTGGTGGGCGTCGACGTGCAGGTCGCCCGTGGCGTGCACCGTGAGGTCGAAGCCGGCGTGCCGTCCCAGCTGCTCGACCATGTGGTCGAAGAACGGCAAACCGGTGGTGACCTCGGTGCGACCCGATCCGTCGAGCACCAGCAGGGCTTCGATCGTCGTCTCCTTGGTGGCGCGGACCTGGTGGCGCGGCGGGCTTCGGTGGTCACAGGCTCTCCTTCAAGGCGTGGAGGAAGCGGTCGTTCTCGTCGGGCGTCCCTATGGTGACGCGCAGGCAGCCGCGCAGGCCGTCCCAATTGGCGCAGTTGCGGACAAGGATCGAGTGGTCCAGCAGCGAACGCCACACCTCGCCGGCGTCACGGTCCCGGGGACGGAACAGGATGAAGTTGGCGTCCGAGGGCCAGCTGTCCACGGGGAGGTCGCGCAAGGCGGCGGCCACCCTCCCCCGCTCCTCGGAGATGCGGGCCACCCGCGCCTCCATCTCGGGAACGTGGCGCAGCGCCACCAGGCCGGCCACCTGCGTCTGGGCCGACAAGTGGTAGGGCAGCGCGACAGACTCGCACGCCGCCACCACGGCGGGATCGGCCACCAGGTAGCCCAGACGTGCACCCGCCATGGCCCACGTCTTGGAGAAGGTGCGGGTCACGACGAGGCCGGGTTGTGCGGGCCCGCGCAGCTCGAGGGCCGACCAGGGGGAGAACTGCCCGTAGGCCTCGTCGACGATCACGAGAGCGGGCGCCGCCTGGCAGACGGCCGTCACGGTCGCGGGCGGCTCCGCCCGGCCGGTCGGGTTGTTGGGCGAGCAGAGGAATGTGACGTCGGGGTGCTCCGTCGCCAAGAGCTCGAGCGCGTGGCCGGGGTCGATCTGGAATTCGTCGTCGCGCGCGCCCGCGACCACCTCGGTCCCGGTGATGCGCGCGATGTGCGAGTGCAGGGCGTAGGTCGGCTCGAACACCAGGGCGCGGCGGCCCGATCCCCCGAAAGCCAGGAGCAGCGACTGGAGCACCTCGTTCGAACCGTTGGCGCAGAACACCTCGCCCGGGGTGACCCCGTGCAGCTCGGCCACGGCCCGGCGCAGCTCGGTGGCCGGGCGGTCGGGATAGCGGTGGAAGGACACCTCTGCCAGGGCCTCCAGCAGCTCCTGGCGCCAGGCGTCCGGCGGCGCGAAGGGTGACTCGTTCGTGTTCAGGCGCACCTCGGCCTCGACCTGGGGCGAGTGGTAGCCCTCGGACAGCTGGAGATCGGGACGGACAGGTGGGACGGCGCTCATGACCCGCCCGGCGTGCCGCGCCCGTCGAGGGCGTCGAGGCGGCGCCGCACCGAGTCGGCGTGCGCCGGCAGGCCTTCGGTCTCGGCCAGCGTGACGACGTGCGGGCCGAGGGCGCGCAGGGCGTCCGGCGTCACTCGGACCGCGTGCATGTGCTTGCGGAAGTCGTCCGCCCGGAGAGCCGAGGCGAAACGTGCCGTGCGGTTGGTGGGGAGCACGTGGTTGGGCCCGGCGATGTAGTCCCCCATGCTCGCCGGCGACCACGGCCCGATGAACACGGCGCCGGCGTTCTGCACCAGTGCGAGCAGGCCCAGCCCCTCCTCCTCGGGCACCATCAGCTGCAGGTGCTCGGGCGCGATGGCATTGGCGACCGCCAGCGCCTGCTCGGGCCCGTCGACCAGGCAGACGATCCCCGCCGTCGCCAGGTGGCCTCCAGGTCGGCCCGGCCGGCTCGACGCGGCCACGATGCGATCCACCTCGGCCGAGATCTCCCGGGCCTGCGCCGCGTCCCAGCTCACCAGCCAGGCCAGGCCGTCGGGCCCGTGCTCGGCCTGCACGACCAGGTCCACGGCGGCGAAGGACGCCGGCGTGTCCGGCCCGGCCACCACCACGATCTCCGAGGGCCCGGCGAAGGCCGACGCCACCCCGACCACGCCCGAGAGCTGGCGCTTGGCTTCGGCCACGTAGGCGTTGCCCGGACCGGCGATGACGTCGACGGCGGGGACGCTGCGCGTCCCGTAGGCCATGGCGGCGATGGCCTGCGCGCCGCCGATCCGGTAGACCTCGTCGACCCCGGCGATGGAGGCGGCGCAGAGGGTCGCAGTGTCGATCCTCCCGTCGGAGGCCGGCGGCACGCACAGGACGATGCTCCCCACCCCGGCCACCCGGGCCGGAGCGGCGCACATGAGGACGGTGGACGGGTAGCGGGCGCGCCCGCCCGGCGCGTAGATGCCGGCCCGCTCGACCGCCCGGGTCAGGTGCCCGACCGTGATGCCGCCCTCGACCAGGTCCCCGGGTGGCGTCCCCTCGTGCGCGTGGTAGGCCTCGATGCGCCCGAAGGCCACCTCGAGGGCGCGCCAGAGGTCGGGATCGGCGTCGGCGCAGGCCTTCTCGATCTCGACGGGAGGGACGCGCAGCCCGTCGGACAGATCGACCTTGTCCAGCTGCGCGGTGAGACGGACGAGGGCCTCGTCGCCCTCGGCGCGCACCTGCTGCAGGATCCCCGCCACCACCTCGTGGACGTCGGACCCGGGCGCGACCGGGCGCGGCAGGACCGCCTCGAACGGCGGCGCGATACCGCGCAGGTCCAGGGTACGGAGGGACATGGGGTCACAAGGCTACCGGCGGGCCCATGGCTCCCTTCCCAGTCGGACGTCGGGCTGCCCGCCATCGGCCATCATCGTGGGATGTCCTCCACCGCCGAGATCTCCTCCCTCTCCTCGACCCTGTCCGAGCTGCACGACCGCGTGACGGCGCTGGCGGAGAGCTCGTTGGCCAGTGGCGACGAGGACATGTCCCACGAGCTGATCGCCGTCGAGCGCGCGCTGGGCGGGGCGCTCCGGCGGCTCCGGCGTCTGGCGGCGGGTCAGGGCCCGGGGGCCGGCCGCTGAGCTCGGGGGATCGGTCTGCGCCCGGACACCCGGCCCCGCCCGCGTCAGACCGCGTAGAGGACGAGCTCGTGGCCGAGCAGGGAAGCCGCCGTTCGCAGCACGGCCTGGCGCTGGGCCACCACCGCGCAGTTTCGCCGCTCGGCCACCTCGACCACCGCCACCACGCTCAGGTCCGACGTGTCGCAGCGGGCCGCGATCTCGCCCGAGCGCCGGGCGGCGTCGCCGGCGAACGGCTCCACCTCGGTCCCCGCCAGCAACTCACCGATGCGGTCGCTGCGCGCCTCGGTCCGATATCCCTCGGCCACCGTCACGGCCGGGACCACCGGCACGATCCCGTTGGACAGTGCGGCGCGGTGCAGCGCCCACATCATGCGATCGCCCCGGGCGGCCGCATGGAGCGCGCCCAGGCCGTAGACGAGCCCCTCGCAGCGGGCCGTGCTCACCGCCGCCGGACGCGCGAAGCCACGCCGGACACACCGGAGCGCAGGCGGGCCAGCAGCGCCTCACCGGCGGCCAGCTCCTCCGCGCTCAGTGACCCCGTCTCGCCTTCCCAGGCGGCCACGCCGCGCAGGCCCTGGCGGACCCGCAACTGTTTCTCGGCGGCCGACGAGAGCCAGGCGCTGAAGGAGACGCCGTCCTGGCGGGCCGCCTCCTCGACCGAGGACGCCACCTCGTCATCGAGCGACACGGAGCGCTTCGTGACCATGGCTCGAGAGTAGCACCTGAAGTAGTACCACAGGCGCACCACCCGCCCCACCAGGCTCGGAACCCGAAACACCAATGCCGGCCCGGAGGCCGGCATTGGGCGAGTCGGCCAGGAGGCGGATCCCAGCATCGACTCTCTTTGGAACCAGGTGGCGGGAACCGGTTCCGCATTTCATGGTATCCCCTGGGTATTCTGATTTCACCTTGACGCACAGGAATTGCCCGAAAAGAACCTGAATGGCCCGGCCCGCGCCGATTACCGTACCGAAGGGCAATAATCAGCCAGAGGGCATGCAGCGCAATGGGGCTTCCGGGCAACACATGTCTCCCGGCCGTGCAGGATCATGCGGAGGCTGAACGCGCCCCGCTCGGGCCCTGCGACAAAGGCGTTCAACTCGTGTTCCACCTTCACGGCGTCGCGCTGGGCCGGTGCGGGCAGGCCCTCGGTGAGCCCCAGGCGCTGGCTCACCCGCAGGACATGGGTGTCGACCGGGAGCCCCGGGAGCCCGAAGGCCACGCTGCGCACGACGTTGCCCGTCTTGCGACCGACCCCCGGGATCGTCACCAGGTCCTCGAGCGCGGTCGGCACCTCGCCCCCGAAGCGCTCGACGACCGCCGCGGCCATGCCGATGAGGCTCTTCGTCTTGGAGCGGAAGAACCCGGTGGAGCGGATCAGCTCCTCGACCACCTCCGGGTTGGCAGCGGCCAGCGACGCCGGGTCCGGATAGGCCACGAAGAGCGCCGGCGTCACCATGTTGACCCGGGCGTCGGTGCTCTGGGCCGACAGGATGGTGGCCGCCAGGAGCTGGAACGGATCGGCGAAGTCGAGGGCGCACAGCTCCTCCGCGGTGCCGGGATAGACCTCGGCCAGGCGCTCGACGGTGAGGCGGGCCCGGCCTCTGGCTGTCCGGGGCTTCGCCACCGGTTCACGGTACCGGGTTACGTTGGCCCCGGTGGACCTCGTGGACGTGGAGATGGCCGTGGTGGAACTGGACGAGCTGGACGAGCTGCGCGCGTGCCGACCGGTCCTCGCTCGGCACGCTGTTGGAGCGGGCCGCCATGGCGCACGACCACCCGGCGCTGCCCGAGCCGCAGCTGCTCGCGTTGACGCAGGCGGGCCGGACGCCGCACGACGGGCGCCTGGTGCTGGCCCGGAACGGAGGAGACCTCGCTGGGTTCGCCCTGCTCTCCCCCGCCCGCGACGGTTCGACCGTGCTCCACGTGGTGGTCGAGCCCGGAGCGGGGACGACCGCGCTCGAGTCCGCCCTGATCCGGCGTGCCGTGCAGGAGGCGCCCGCCGGGCTACCCCTCCACCTCTGGCTCATGCAGGCGTCGACCGCCGACGACGACCGGGCCGGCGCCGAGGGGTTCGTCCCCGAGCGGGACCTGCTGCAGATGCGAGTCGCCCTCCCGCTCCCAGACGACGTGCTCGCGGCGACCCGGCCCCTGGCCACGCGGCCCGTTCAGTCCGGGCCGGGACGAGGGCCCCTGGGTCGAGACCAACAACCGGGCCTTCGCCGGCCACCCCGAGCAGGGCGCGTGGACCGTCGCCGACCTGCAGGAGCGCATGGCGGCCGACTGGGTCGAGCTCGACGGTTTCCTGGTGGCCGACGACCCTGACGGACCCGGCCTGATCGGGGCCTGCTGGACCAAGATCCACCGCGATCGCACACCGCCCCTCGGCGAGATCTACGTGATCGACGTCGACCCCCGCCACCACGGCCAGGGCTGGGGCCGCTCGCTCACCGTGGCCGGGCTCGAGTACCTGGCCGCAACGCGGCATCACGGTCGGCATGCTCTACACCGACGCGTCCAACGTGGCCGCGGTGGCCCTGTACCGCTCGCTCGGCTTCACGGTCGACCACGTCGACCGCTCGTACCGGCGCGACGCGCCGGGCGCGCCACTCAGCTGATGCCGCTCCCGATGGCGCGGCCCACCCCGAACGTGACCCCGGCGGCCACCATGGTCACGGCGAGCTGACGGAGTGCCGAGACCACGACCGACCGCTCGGTGTAGCGGGCCAGGACGACGCCCACGGCAACGGCGGCCAGCGCGCCCAGGACGATGGACAGCACGATCGCCGTCGTCCCCGAGGTGAACAGCCAGGGGGCCAGGGGGATGAAGGCGCCGACGGCGAACGTGGCGAACGAGGCGGCGGCGGCCTGCCACGGCGACCCCAGTCCCTGCGGGGTGATCCCGAGCTCCTCCCGGGCATGTGTCTCGAGGGCGAGCTCTGGGTCCTGCATGACCTCGTCGACCATGTCGGAGGCCACGGCCGGGTCGATCCCCCGGCGCACGTACACGCCCCGGAGCTCCGCCGCCTCCCCCTCGGGGCTGTGACTGAGCGACCGACGCTCCACCTCGAGCTCGCGCTCCATCAGCTCGCGCTGGGCGGTCATGGAGAGGTATTCGCCGGCCGCCATGGAGAAGGAGCCGGCGATCAGACCGGCGATCCCCGCCAGGCGCACGATCGACCCACCCGGGTTGGCCCCGGCAATGCCCAGGACCAGGGAGACGTTGGTCACCAGGCCGTCGCTCACCCCGAAGACGGCCGCCCGGGCACCACCGCCCCGGAAGTCCCGGTGGTGGTGCGGCGGTGTCGCGTCGTGCTCGTGCGCGGAGCTCACCGCGGTCAGCGTAGTGACGTGCCCCCACGCGGGTAGCGTCCTGCAGCGGAATCAGACCCTGACCAGCGAGGAGCGCACCATGACCACCATCGTCGACGGCGTCGACGCCTTCCACGAGCTCGTCGGCAAGGAGCTCGGGCACTCGGAGTGGCAGCCCATCACCCAGGAGCGGGTGAACCTCTTCGCCGACGCGACCGACGACCACCAGTGGATCCACGTGGATCCCGAGCGGGCCAAGGAAGGCCCCTTCGGCGTCGCCATCGCGCACGGCTACCTGACGCTCTCGCTCGCCCCGGTCCTCCTCAACAAGGTGATCCTGGTCGACAAAATGAAGTTCGGCGTGAACTACGGCTGCAACAAGGTCCGGTTTCCCTCGCCCGTCCCCGTCGGTTCGGAGCTCCGCATGGGCGTGACCGTGGCCGCGGTCGACGAGACCGACGGCGGCGTGCAGGTCACCTACGACCTCGTGATGGAGGTCAAGGACGCCCCGAAGCCCGCCTGCGTGGCCCAAGTGGTCTACCGCTACTACCGCTGACCGCGACCGACGCCATGGCGCGACGCCGGAGCGGGGCACCGCCGCCACTGCCGACCGGGGAAGAGAAGACCGGCGCGCGTGCGCGCCATGTTCGACACCATCGCGCCCCGCTACGACATCATCAACCGCATGATGACGTTCGGACTCGACCAGGCCTGGCGTCGCGCCACCGTGGCCGCGCTGGCCCTGCCCGACGGCGCCCTGGTGCTGGACCTCGCCTGCGGCACCGGGGACCTCTCGCGGCTCGCGCTGCGGCGCGGCTACCGGGTCGTCGGCGCCGACCTCAGTGCGGGCATGCTGGGGGCCAACGGCGCGTCGACCCCACTGGTCGAGGCGGACGGCAGCCGGCTCCCCTTCGTCGACGGCGCGTTCGACGGCCTCGTCTGCGGCTACGCGCTGCGCAACTTCACCGACCTCGCCGCCACCTTGTCCGAGTCGGCCCGCGTGCTCCGGCCGGGCGGGCGCCTCGGCGTGCTCGAGGTCGACACGCCGACGGCGCGGCTGTGGCGCGCCGGCTACGACGTGTGGTTCACCAGGGCGGTGCCCGCTCTCGGGGCGGCGCTCTCGGACAAGGAGGCCTACCGCTACCTCCCGCATTCGGTGGCCTACCTGCCGCCCGCCCCCGTGCTGCGCACCATGCTGCGGGCGGCGGGGTTCTCCGCCGTCGGGATCCGCCCGCTGGCCGGCGGGCTGAGCCAGTTGGTCGTGGCCACCCGTGCCGGGACGCCGTGACCGACCCGCTGCACGCCCGCACGGTGGCGCTCGAGTACGGGCCCGATGCGCTGGAGTTCGACGCCAGCCCGACCGTCCTCTTCGACCGACCCGGGCTGACCCTGGTCGGCTGGGGCACGGCGCGGCTCGTGGGGGCCACCGAGGCGGAAGCGGCCCTCGCCGCCATCCCGTGCGACGACGAGGTGGGCGTACTGGGCTCGGGACCCGTGGCCCTGGGCGCCCTCCCGTTCAGCGACGCCCTCTGTGGGCACCTCGTCATCCCGCGCTTCACCATGGGGACGTCGCGCGACGCCGACGGCGTGACCCGGCGCTGGGCGACCGCGGTCGGGCCGGCCGACGTCGCACTGCCCGGCACCCAAGAGCTGTTCGATGCCGTCATCTGGCAGTACGGCACGACGCCCACGGCCCCGGCGTCCAGCGAGCCGGGCGTGGTCACGCTGGAGACCCCCATGACCTCGGCGGGCTACGCCGCCGCGGTGGCCGAGGCCGTCGCCGTCATGGCCGAACCGGGCGCCACCCTCCACAAGGTGGTGCTGTCCCGGCCCGTCGAGGTCCGCCTGGACGGGCCGCTCCCCCTGTCGACCGTCCTGCGCCGGCTCCGCGCCGGCGAGCCGAACTGCGCCATCTTCTCCATGCCCGTCCCCGACGGCTCTTTCTTCGGGGCCAGCCCCGAGCTCCTGGTCGCCCGGCACGGGACCCGGGTATCGAGCCACCCTCTGGCGGGCACGGTGCCCCGGGGCGACACGGCCCGGGCCGATGCGGACGCCCAGCGCGACCTGGCCGGGTCGGCCAAGAACCGTGAGGAGCACCGCTACGTCGTCGACGAGATCGCCGCCACCCTGGCGCCCTTCTGCGAGAAGCTCTCGGTGCCGCCCGAGCCCTCCGTGGTCGCCTTCCGTTCGGTGGCCCATCTCGGGACGCGGATCGAGGGACGCCTCGCCCGACCCGTCGGTGTGCTCGAGCTCCTGCAGCGACTCCATCCCACGCCGGCGGTGGGTGGCACCCCGCGGGCTGACGCGCTGGCGTTCATCGCTCAGCACGAGGCCGGCGCGCGCGGCCCGTGGGCCGGCCCGGTTGGTTGGGTCGGTGCCGGCGGGGACGGGGAATGGATGATCGGCATCCGCAGCGCCTGGCTCGACGCCAACGGCACCGCGGTCACCCTGCGGGCAGGCGGGGGCATCGTGGCCGACTCGGACCCCGACGCCGAGGCGGCCGAGGCGAACGTGAAGCTGGCGACCGTCCTGGAGGCGGTCGTCCCCGGTGCCTCAGTGCAGCTGCGCTGAGCGGACCGGGGCCCGTGGACTCGCGGCCGCGGCCGCGGCGATCTGGGTCGGGGCCAAGGGGATCATGACGACGAGCGTCGCCCCGCCCGACGCCGAGGCGGCCACTTCGGCCGACCCGTGCAGCGCCTCGGCGATAGCGCGCACGATGGCCAGTCCGAGCCCGGTGCCCGAGGCCGACCGGGAACGATCGCTCTGGTAGAAGCGGTCGAAGACGCGGGCGGCCTCGACGGGTGGGATGCCGGGCCCCTCGTCGGACACCCGGATGTACCCCATCTGCTGGTCCACGCCCGTGGAGACGGTGACCTGCGTGCCCGGCGGCGTGTGGGCCAACGCGTTGCGCACGAGGTTGTGCGCGACCTGGGCCAGGCGCTCGCCGTCGCCGATGACGACGACCGGTTGCCCCGCTTGCAGCGTGAGCTGATGGCCGTGCGGCACGGCGTTGGAGTCACCGACCACGTCGGCACAGATGCGGTGCAGGTCGACGGCCTCTGCCCGGAGGGGGCGCCCGCGGTCGAGCTCGGCGAGCAGGAGGAGGTCCTCGACCAGGCCGCCCATCCGGGTCGCCTCGTCCTCGATGCGATTGAGGGCCTTACGCCGCCCGGCCTCGTCGGAGAAGCCTCCCCGCCCCAGCAGCTCGGCGTAGCCGCGGATGGAGGTCAGGGGGGTCCGCAGCTCGTGGGAGGCGTCGGCCACGAACTGGCGCAGGCGCTCCTCGGAAGCCGACTTCTCGGCGAAGGCCCCCTCGATCTGGGACAACATCTGGTTCAGGGCCGAGCCCAGGCGGCCCACCTCGGTGCCCGGGCGCCCCTCGGGCACCCGTCGGGTCAGGTCGCCCGAGGCGATGGCGTCGGCCGTGCCGGCCATCAGGCGCAGCGGTCGGAGCCCCCGGCGGACGACCACCAGAACCAGCGCACCCATGGCCAGGAGGACGGCCAGGCTGGCGATCGTCTCGACCTTGCGCAGCGAGGCCAGCGTGTCGTTGGTCGGGTTCAGCGAGATCGAGGTGAACAGCGTTCCCTGGGGGACCGTGACGGCGACGGTGCGGTACTCGCCGTCGGGGTCGCCCTTGCTCCCCAGCACCACTGCCTCGGGGTCGGGGCGGAAGGTGCCGGCGTAGCGCCCGACGCGCACCCGGTGGCCGATGTCGGGCACCTGCTGCACCGGGACGTCCTTGGTCAGGATCGGGGCGGGGTCGGGATGCGCCGCCGGCCCCGAGGGCCGCATCAGGATCACCCGGCCGCTGAAGTTGCGCAGCACCACGTACACGTCGGAGGACACGCGCCGGGAAAGGTCTGCCTGGTTGACCGGCACGCCCTTCTCCGCGGCGAAGGTGACGTAGTTGAAGCCGAGCGATTCGTTCTGCGCCAGCGTGTTGTCGGCCTGGCCGTAGAGGAACGAACGGACCGACGCATAGGTGACCACGTCGGCGACCACGAGGCCGATGACGAGCAGCAACGCCACGACTGCGACGAGCCGCTTCTGGAGGCTCATCCTTCCCGGGGCAGGCGGAGGGTGTAGCCGACGCGCCGGATCGTGTGGATGAGCGCCGGCTCGCGGTCATCGATCTTCTTGCGCAGATAGCTGATGTAGGTCTCGACGATGTTGGGATCACCGTGGAACTCGAAGCCCCAGACGTTGTCGAGCAGTTCGGACTTGGAGATCACCCGCCGCGCGTTCTCGAGCAGGTAGCGCAAGAGGTTGAACTCCGTCGCCGTCAGGTCGATGGCCCCCTCGTCGCGCCACACCTCGTGGGTGTCCACGTTCATGGTCAGGTCTGCGAACTGCAGGATGGAGGTGTCGGCCGCCGCCATCTCCCCGGCGCGCCGCAGGATCGCCCCGACCCGCGCCATCAGCTCTTCGACGCTGAAGGGCTTGGTGACGTAGTCGTCGCCCATGCTCAGGCCCTCGACCTTGTCCTCGGTGGTGTCGCGCGCCGTCAGGAAGACGATCGGCATCTGCTCGCCCTGGTTGCGCAACCGCCGGCAGACCTCGTTGCCGTCGAAGTCGGGCAGCATGACGTCGAGCATCACGAGGTGGGGCCGGAAGCTGCGCACCTGCTCGAGCGCCTCGGCCCCGGTGGCGGCCACCCCGACGTGGTAGCCCTCGAAGGTGAGCGCGGCCGACAGCAGGTCGGCGATGTTGGGCTCGTCGTCGACGACGAGGATGCGGGCCGGGGGTGCCTCGATCGTCATGCCGGTCGCCTCCCGCTCATGCCGACCGGACCGGGCCCTCGGTGCCGGCATAGGAGCGAACCTCGCCGCCTCCGTTCCCCGTGCCGCCCGGGCCGGGGCCCAGGCCCTTGGCGCCGCCGGGGGTGAGGGCACGCCGCACGCCGCGCACGACCCGGCCGAGGCCCCACCAGGTCACCAGGCCGAGCGCCTCGATGACGATGACCGAGGACATCTTCGACTCGCCGGCTTGGCGGTCGACGAAGCTGATGGGCACCTCGGTGATGACAGCCCCGTGCTGGCGGGCCCGGTACGTCATCTCGATCTGGAAGCCGTAGCCCTCGGCCCGGATGCGGTCGAGATCCAGCCGGCGCAGGATCCGCTCCGTGTAGGCCCGGTACCCCGCTGTCGAGTCGGCCACGCCGAGACCGAGCACCGCGGACGCGTAGGTGTTGCCGCCGCGTGACAACAGGTGTCGGTGCCAGGCCCAGTTCGGGATGGAGCCCCCCTCGATGTAGCGCGAGCCGATCACCACGTCGAAGCCCTCGGCGAGCGGCGCCAGCAACGACGGCAGCGCGGCAGGGTCGTGCGAGAAGTCGGCGTCGATCTCGACGAAGGCGTCGTAGCCGCGCTCGAGGCCCCAGGCGAAGCCCGCCCGGTACGCGCTTCCGAGCCCGGACTTGCCGTCGCGCGCCAGCAGGTGCACGTCGGGCAGCGCGGCGGCGACTCCCTGCACGAGGGCGGCCGTGCCGTCGGGGCTGCCGTCGTCGACCACCAGCACGCCGGCATCGGGCCGGCACTCGTGGATCCGGTGCAGCATGCGTTCGATGTTCTCCGCCTCGTTGTAGGTCGGGATGACCACCAGCGGTCGCATGGGCCCATTCTACGTGAGGTTGCCGGGCTTCCCCCCTCGCCGGTCGGATCGGCGGCCGGACCCGGTTCTGCCCCTGGCCTGGTGCAATGCCCGGCGACCGAGGTTTCGCACCCCCTGGCGCACGAGAGCGCGGTCAGATGTCGACGGGCTCCGGGGGGCCTCCGACCGCGTCGGGGCCCCGGCGCAGCTCCCGCACGATCACCTGGATCGCACCACCGACGGGGATCCCCACGAGGGCGCCGACGAACGTGCCCAGCCCGCCGGCCACCCGGCCGCCGAGCGTGGCCCCGACCAGCACGGCGATCAGGACCCAGAAGGGGTTCAGCTGCACCGTCCTGCTCATGATGACCGGGTTGAGGACATGGTTCTCGATCTGCTGGTAGACGAGGAAGACGATCAGCATGGTGATCCCGGCGGGGACCGAGTGGATGGCGGCGATGACCACCACGGGGACGCCGGCCAGCAGCCCGCCGACGAGGGGCAGGAGGTCCACCAGGGCTACGAAGACGCCGAGCAGCAACGCGAAGGGCACGCCGAGGATCGCGAGCGTGATCCCGGTGATGATCCCGGCGATCACCGAGGTGGAGGCGTTCCCCAACATGTAGCCGGTCACCGAGCGGATCGACTCGTCGACGACCCGGTGCAGGCGGTCCCCCGTCGTGGGCTGGAAGAGGCCGAGGAACCCGCGCCACATGCGGGGTGCCTCGAGCATGGTGAAGAAGGTGAGTATGCCGATCGTCACGATGGTGACGAGCGTCGACACCGCCGCCGCCCCCACGGAGAACGCGGTCGCCGGCGTGAGGATCTTGGTGATCTGATCGGTGAGCTTGGTCGAGCCCTCGGAGATGTACTTCTGCAGGTGCAGCCGGTAGAGGAGCCGACCCAGTGGCCCGTGGCCCTTCTTGGCCTCGCGCACCAGGGTCGGCACCTGCTCGCCGAAGTGCCGTGCCGACGTGACGAGGGGCTCGGTGAAGAGGTAGACGAGCCCGATCACTGCGAGGACGCCGAGCAGGAAGACCAACAGGGTGGCGCCCCCGTGGCTCAACCCCCTCCGGCGCAGGAAGCGCGTGGCCGGCGTCAACAAGAGCGTGAAGAAGAAGGCGATGACGACGTAGACGACGATGGTGCGCAGGACCCACAGCCCGAGGATGAGTGCCGCGTTCAGGTCGAGCAGCAGGATGACGGTCGCGACCGACACCACGATGGTCCCCAGCGGGATCCCGCGGCGATCCGCACTCCCGGAAAATCTTGACCGCCAGGTCTCGTGGGCCTCCGGGGGCATGGCGACCAGCTTGGCAGCTTCGGACTCCCAAAAGGCGGTTCCCCAGGTGGCCGACGTGCAAGCATGAGTGTCCCATGGATGAGGAGGAGCAGCAGCAGGAGTTGGAGCAGGCCGCCGCCGCAGAGCGGCCCCAGGAGGAGCCTGGCCCGCAGCCGCGGGTCCGCCGGAAGTTCCTGCCGCGCAACGTGAAGATCACGTTGACGGTGGTGCTGCTCTTCTTCATCGGCGAGTACATCCTGCTGCCCGAGCTCGCCAGCGCCCGCCGCGAGGTGCATCAGCTGACCCACCTCAACGCCCTCTGGTTGATCCTCGGCGCGCTGCTCGAGTTGGCGGCGCTGGTGGCCTACACCCAGCTGACACACACCGTCCTCTCCCCCGGCGCGCCCGACCGGTGGCGCATCTTCCGCATCAACATGTGGGCGTTGGCCATCAGCCACACGCTGCCCGGCGGCCAGGTCCCGGGAACCGCCGCCAGCTACAAGCTGCTGACCGAGGCCGAAGTGTCGGGCAGCACCGCCGCCTTCGGCCTGGCCACCCAGGGCATCGGGTCGGCCGTGGTCCTCAACGTGATCTTCTGGTTGGCGCTGCTGATCTCCATCCCGCTGCAGGGCTACAACCCGCTCTACGGCTTCGCGGCCATTCTCGGCGTGCTGCTGCTGGCCATCTTCGCCGCCGTGGTCTTCTTCCTCACCCGTGGTGAGAAGCAGGCCGGCGTCTTCGTGAAGCGGGTGGCCGACCGGTTGCCCTTCGTACGGGCCGAGACCGTCACCTCACTGGTCCAGAAGGTGGCGGACCGCATGAAGATCCTCTTCTCGAGCTCCGATCATCTGTTGGTCAAGGCCGGCGCTTGGGCGGCGGCCAATTGGCTGCTCGACTGTGCCTCGCTGTACGTCTTCCTCCTCGCCTTCGGCGCGCGCATCTCGCCGATCGACGTCCTGGTGGCCTACGGGCTGGCCAACATCTTGGCCGTCATCCCGATCACGCCGAGCGGCCTGGGCGTGGTCGAGATCACGATCATCGCGGTGCTGAAGGGTTTCGGTGTCCCCGGAGGCATCGCGGCGGCCGGCGTGCTCAGCTGGCGCCTGGTGAACTTCTGGCTGCCCATCCCCTTCGGCGGCGCGTCCTATCTGTCGTTGCGCTTCGGGCACCCCAGGGCGGCGACGGCCAAGGCGATCACCCCCTGACGGCGCTCCGCAGCCCTTCGCTCACCGCGCGCTGGACCGCGGCACAGCGGTTGCGCCTGGAGCGCACGCGGCCGTCCACGCCGGGCGGTGACGTGGACGCCGAGCGCAGGCTCTCCCGCGACGTCGCCGGCAAAGTGACTACTCCTGGGGGCTCGTCGGTGCTGGCCCTGCGCACCCGGGCGATCGACGCCGAGGTGGCCCGCGCCGTCGGGCACGGCACCGGGCAGATCATCCTGCTCGGTGCCGGCTACGACGGCCGGCCGTTCCGCTTCGGCGGCGGCGCCGTGCGCTGGTTCGAGGTCGACCGGCCCGCCGTGCTGGCCGACAAGCGCCGCCGGGTCGACGCGTTGGGACTCGTGGCCACCGGGACCGTCGCCGTCGGCCTCGACCTCTCGAAGGACGACCTGGACGCCGCGCTCGACGCCGCCGGACACGACGCCGCTGCGCCCTCGTTGTTCGTCGGCGAGGGGCTGCTCGACTCCCTGACGCTCGAGGCGGCGGCGTCCCTGTGCGCGACCCTGCGCGCCCGGGCGGCCGCAGGCAGCGTCCTGACGGCGACCTTCTCGGTGTTACCCGAGCCCGGTGCGCCGGCGCGGGCACTCCGGTCCGCCACCGAGCTGCTGCGCCGGGCCGCCGAGGAGCCCCGGCACAACGAGTTCCGCCCCGGCGACCCGGAGAAGCTCATGGTCGTGACCGGGTGGCGGGTCACCCACACGGAGTCCTCCGCCGAGCGCCGGCTCGACCCGGGTGCCCACACGCTCATCCTCGTCTGCGAGCCCGACCCGTCCCGGACGGGACTGTCCGACCCGCTGACCGGGGCCCTATGACCCGGCGCCGGTCGGCGCCATGGCACGGCGGCCGAGACGGAGCGGCCGCACCAGGATGGAGCGGCCCACCCGGAGCGCCGCCCCGACGAGCAGCACGATGAAGACGAGCACGTAGGCGTCGCCCACCGGGGTGAGCCAGCCCCGGCCGGCGAAGCGGACCTCCGGCCCGTGCGGGACCCACCAGTAGGGGGCCGCCCACAGGAGCACCGAGACCGCCAGGGCATACCACTCGCCGTAGCGGGGTCGGTCCTCGGCCAGCGCCAGCCAGGCCACCAGCAGCACCATCCAGATGAAGTGGTGCGACCACGAGACCGGGCTGGCCAGCGACTCCGTGGCTTCGACCACCAGCAGCCCGAGAACGGGCGAGGACCGGCGGTAGGCGCCGGCGGCGATCAGGAGCCCCAGCACGCCGACCGACACCACGATCACGAAGGTGGTCGGCGTCGCCACCGTCCGGCCCAGCAGACGCTCGGTCGCCCCGAGGACGCCCTGGTTGCCGATCCACGAGAGCATCCCTGCCCGTTGCGGGTCGCGGATGTAGTGGGTCCAGTACGACCACGAGGTGGAGGTGTTGACCGCGGCGGCGAAGACAGCGGCGCCCACGAAAGCCCCGCCGGCCCGGAACCCGGCCCGGCCCTGGCGGGTCAGGAACAGGTACGGGATCAAGATGATCGGTGTCACCTTGATGGCCGCCGCCAGCCCGACCAGGATGCCCCGCGGCAGGGGCAGGTCCATCGTCAGGTCGGCCACGATCATGAGCGCCAGGATGATGTTGACCTGGCCGAGCAGGAAGGTCTGGCGCACCGGGTCGAACAGCACAACCGGCAGCACGAGGGCGAGCCCCCACCACAGGGTGGTCCTCTTGTCGAGCGTGGCGCACACGGCGCGCAGGCTGACGACGATCAGGGCGAACAGCGCGGCGAGGTTCAGCCACGAGAAGGCCACTTCGCAGGCCCGCAGTGGGAAGTGGGCGAACGGCGCGAAGAGCAACGCCGAGAACGGCGGGTAGGTGAACCCGAGATGGTCGGTCGGGTAGGTGACCGTGAAGAGGTTGTTCGACGTGGCGTGCGCGCCCCCCAACAGGTACGTGCTCAGGTCGAGTTGCTGATGGGACAGGGCCAGCACGGTCGCCCCCGCGAACGCCACCGCAGCGGACAGGAGGGGCCAGCCCCACCCCCGGCACGAGGCGAGGGCGCCCAGGCGCAACGCCAACGAGTCTCC
Source organism: uncultured Acidimicrobiaceae bacterium (assembly GCA_963737805.1). Classification (GTDB taxonomy): domain Bacteria; phylum Actinomycetota; class Acidimicrobiia; order Acidimicrobiales; family RAAP-2; genus Bog-473. The sequence goes on along the minus strand of CAVTUE010000013.1, from coordinate 246,754 downwards.
CGTCACGGCGCGCGATGAGAGCGGCGACCGGCGGCGCTGGTGCTGCCTGGCGCCCCGATCGCGGGCCTCCCTACGCAGAAGGCTTCGCCTCTTCACCCTCTCCGACGCGGAGGTCAGTGTCGAGGCGCCGCCGGGCCCGCTCCCGCGCCAGCTCCTTCAGCCGGTCCTGGGAGCTCACCCCGTGACGGTTGGGCACCCGGCGCCAGCGGCGGTCCGAGCCGAGCTCCCACGCGTTCGTCTCGTCGGCGAACACCAGGTCCAGCACCTCGAAGAGCCGGGACTGCAATTCGGGGTCGTGTACCGGCACCACGACCTCGATGCGGCGATCGAGGTTGCGCCCCATCAGGTCCGCCGAACCGATGAAGATCTTCAGGGGCAGGCCGGGTCCGGCCGCCGGGTCGGCGGGGGTGCCGCCGAAGCGGTAGATCCGCGAATGCTCGAGGAAGCTGCCCACGATCGAACGGACGCGGATGCGCTCGGACAGCTCGGGGATGCCGGGCCGCAGCCGGCACAGGCCGCGCACGGCGAGGTCGATCTCGACCCCGGCGCCCGAGGCGCGGTAGAGCGCGTCGATCATCGCGGCGTCGGTCAGACCGTTGAGCTTGAACACGATGCGCCCGGCCGGTCCCGCCGCCGCCTGCTCCTCGATCATGGCCATGATGCGCTTGCGCACCGTCACCGGCGACACGAGGATCTGGCGGTAGTCCGCGTGCCGGGAGAAGCCGGTGAGGTAGTTGAAGAGCTCGCCGACGTCGGCGCCGATCTCGGCGTCCGACGTCAACAGCCCGATGTCCTCGTAGATGCGGGCCGTCTTGGAGTTGTAGTTCCCCGTGCCCACGTGGCAGTAGTGGCGGACCTCGTCCTCCTCGCGGCGCAGCACCAGCGCCGTCTTGGAATGCGTCTTGAGGCCGACGATGCCGTAGACGACGTGCACGCCCACCTCTTCGAGCGCGCGGGCCCAGCCGATGTTGGCCTCCTCGTCGAAGCGGGCCTTGAGCTCGACGATGGCTGCCACCTGCTTGCCGTTCTCGGCGGCCCGGATCAACGCGGCCACGATCGGGCTGTCGCCTCCGGTGCGATAGAGCGTCTGCTTGATCCCGAGCACCGCGGGGTCCTCGGCCGCCTGCGCGACAAAGGCCTCCACGGAGGTGGCGAACGAGTCGTAGGGGTGGTGGACCAGCACGTCGCGCTCGCGCAGCATGGCGAACAGCTCGGCGGGGTCATCCGCCACGGTGGCCAGCCAGGGCGGGGTCATCGGCGTCCACGTCTCGCCGTGGAGGTCGGGGCGATCCAAGGCGTAGACGCCCCACAGCCCGCTCAGGTCCAGCGGGGCCGAGACCCGGAAGACGCCGTCGGCTCCGACCTCGAGCTCGGTGGCCAGCAGGTCGACCAGGTCCTGGCCCGTGTCGGCCTCGACCTCGAGCCGGAGGGCCTTGCCGAAGCGGCGGCGGCGCAACTCCATCTCGATAGCGACCAGCAGGTCGTCCGCCTCGTCCTCCTCGAGGGCGAGGTCGGCGTTGCGGGTGACCCGGAAGGCGTGGTGGTGGCCGATCGTCATGCCGGGGAACAGCGAGTCGAGGTGGGCGGAGATGACCTGCTCGAGGGGCACGAAGCGCTCGCCGTCGGGCATGACCACGAAGCGCGGCAGCGCCGGTGGCACCTTGACCCGGGCGATGCGACCCTCCCCCGAGACGGGGTCCTCCACCTCGACCACCAGGTTCAGCGAGAGGTTCGAGATGTACGGGAACGGGTGGCCCGGGTCGACCGCCAGCGGCGTGAGGACCGGGTAGATCTGGCGCTGGAAGACCTCGACGAGGTGTCGACGATCTTCGTCGTCGAGGGAGGACCAACTGGCGAAGCGGACCCCGGCCTCGGCCAGGCCGGGCACGATCAGGTCCAAGAAGATGTGGTCCTGGCGCCGCACCAGCTCCTCGACCCGGGCCCGGATCATGGTCAGTTGCTCGCCGGGCCGCAGCCCGTCGACGGAGCGGGTGCGCACGCCGGCCGCCACCTGGTCCTCGAGGGCGGCGACGCGTATTTGGTAGAACTCGTCGAGCAGCTCGGAGAAGATGGCGAGGAACTTCGCCGCGTTCCAGCAACGGGACGCCATCGTCCTCGGCCAGGTCGAGGAGGCGGGCGCCGAAATCGAGACGCGACTGCTCCCGGTTGGTGAAACGCTGGTACCCGAACGCCTCGATTTGTTGGTAGGTCGGAGGCGTGGGGCGCTCGACCTCCGCACCGATCATCTCCTGGGGGGACGGTGGTGCCGGCGGCGCCGAATCGTCCGTGACCTGGGGTTCGGGCTGCGCCGAGGGTTGGCGCTGGGGCTGGGTCTGGGTCATGGAGAGGAGGTCCGGCGACGTCCGTGCGAAGCGGAGTGTCACCCCCGATCCTATCCCCCACCACTACGATTCGCCCGGTGCCGTCCACCGTCCGCCGCACGCCGTTCCCGCGCTACGTCTTCGGCCCCAAGCCCAAGCGCCGGACCGAATTGGGGTTGCTGGTCTTCGGCTCGCTCCTGATCGTCGCGCTGTACGTGATCGCCGTCCTCGGGCAGAAGTCCAAGGTCCCGGACAACATCGGCGCGTTCCTCGGCGTCGTGCTCGGGCTGGCGCTCCTGGCCCACATGGCCAACCGCTGGCTGGCCCCGAACGCCAATGCCGTGATCCTCCCCCTGGCCGTCCTGCTGAACGGGATCGGCTATGTCGTCATCGCCCGCTGGGACCCGGGCCAGGCGCAGGGTCAGGCGGCCTGGGCCGGGCTGGGCATCGTGCTCTACGTCCTCACACTGCTCGTGGTCCGGTACTCGCGCGACCTGGAGCGCTACCGCTATCTGCTGCTGCTCGTGGCCGGCCTCTTCCTCGTCGCCCCCCTCTTCTTCTCGCCCATCGGGGGCACGCGCCTGTGGGTGCACTACGGCAACCTCTCGTTCCAGCCGATCGAGTTCTCCAAGATCCTCCTGTGCATCTACTTCGCCTCGTACTTCGCGGAGAACAAGGAGATGCTCACCATCCCGACGGCCCAGCTCGGGAACCGCCTCTTCCTCGATCCGCGACCCCTCATTCCGATCCTCGTGGCCTGGGGCGCCGCCATGGCGATCATCGGGCTGGAGGACGACATCGGCTTCGCCGCGCTGCTCTTCGTCCTCTTCATCGGCCTGCTCTGGGTGGCCACCGGCCGCTTCGGCTACCTGGTCCTGGGGCTCATCCTCTTCGGCGTGGGCGCCTACATCGCGGCGCGCTACTTCGGCCAGGTGCACCTGCGGGTGGAGCAGTGGCAGAACCCCTGGCCGAGCACGGCCAAACCGGGTCTCTCACAGATAGCAGCGGCGCAGTACGGCCTGGGCACCGGAGGAGTCGGCGGCACCGGGCTCGGCTTCGACCACTACGCGGGGTTCATCCCCGAGTTGACGAGCGACATGATCTTCGCCGCCATCGGCACCGAGATGGGCCTGGTCGGTTGCGCCGCCGTGGTCATGGCCTTCATCTTGCTGGTGGGCTCCGGCTTCCGGGTGGCCCAGACGGCGCGCACGGACTTCTCGCGCCTCATGGCGACGGGGCTGACGCTCATTCTCGGCTTCCAGGCCTTCTTCATCATGGCGGGGGTCGTGCGGCTGCTGCCCTTCACCGGCGTCACGCTCCCGTTCGTCGCCTACGGGGGGTCGTCGCTCCTGGCGAACTACGTCCTCATCGCATTGATGCTTCGCATCTCCGACGAGGGTGCGATGGCCCAGGCCGCCATGCTGGCCGCTGGCGCGGCCGCCGCGCCGGGTGAGCGGCCGATGGTCCCGGCGGGCTGAGGCCGGGCGGCCCATCGGAGCGAGCTCAGTTCTCGAGTGGCAGCGCGTCACCCTCGGCGGCCCCGCGCTCGAGCTTGCCCGGAACTCCGCGCACGAGACCGATCAGCATGACGCCGATGGCGGCGCCAACGATGGGGCCCACGATGTAGATCCACCAGCCGGTGAAGTCCAGCGACACGATGTCGGGGCCGAGCGTGCGGGCCGGGTTCATGGAGGCGCCGCACGGTTGCGCCGACGGCGAGCGCGGCGTTGTGCCCGATGCTGCGGTACCCGGTCGCCGTGTCGAGGATCACCGTCACCAGGCCTCCATCACGAGCGAGCGCCACTCCCCGCCCGGCTTGGCGATCGGGTAGTTGCCGCCCGAGGAGACGTGGCTGTACATGAGCTGTAACACCCAGGCGGCGCAGATTGCGCCGGCCAGCTGCACGACGATGTAGGCGATCGCCCAGATCGCCTTGAAGACGCGGCGAGCGGTGAAGGCCAGCGTGACGGCCGGGTTGACGTGCAGGCCCGAGAGCGGTCCGAGCGCGTAGATCATCGCCATCACGACGGCCCCCGGGGCGATCACCGCGGCGCTGCGGCTGATGGGGTTTCCACCGGCATAGTGGTTGATCACCCCCGCTCCAGCCGCGACCGAGGGGGGCGGTGCTTGAGCGTGTCCTCGCTGAAGCGGATCACGAAGCGGTCGCCGAGCATCGAGTCCTTCTCGAGGTCGATCTCGTGTGTCGTGATCGGAGCCGCCGGCACGACCGGTGTTCCCTCGGGTGTCGTCGCTTCCTTCCCTGCTCCGGGGCGCACGCCCTAGGGCGGTCCGGAGTTCCCGTCACTCCTTGGCGCGGGGCAGCGAGCGCGGCCGGGCCTACGAGGGATCGGCTCCGCTCGAACCGCCCGCCACCTCGTAGGACCACAGCTCGGACGAAACAGAGACGGGCCCGCCGTGCGGGGAGGGCCGGTCGGCGCCGGCGTGGCCGTGGGCGAAGGCCGGTGAGGACACCCAGCTCTGGAAGGACTCCTCGTCGCGCCAGCGGGTGACGACGAGCCATTGCCGCCGCTCGTCGGTGGGCCGGAGGAGCTCGAAGCCCTCGAAGCCCTCCTGGTCGTCCACGGCACCCGCCCGCGCCGCGAAGCGGCGGGCCAGCTCGTCGCCGGAGTCCTCGGGCACGGTGATGGCGTTGATCTTGATCACGGTCGGTCTTTCACCAGCAGTCATGGCACCTCACCAGGGGTTGGGGATTTCGCACTGATCTTCGCAGGTCCGCATCCGGTATGGGCATGCTGCGGATGGTGGGGATCAGTCCCCAGTCTGGCCGTCGATCCTCTCGCGCATCAGGTCCATGTGGCTGCGTGTCGAGCGGTCTCCTCGAGCATGTGGACCAGTATCCAGCGAAGACTGACACGTTCTCGGATTCCTGTGGTCCGGGCACTCAGGGTCTCCAATGACGAACCGCCCGCGATCTGTCGAGCCCGCTCTGCCTCGTCACGGTAGAAACCCAGGATCGACTCCACGGTGTCGTCCCGACCGATAGCGAACTCGGCCGAGTTGTCTTCCGCGGAATCGATCGATTCCACTTCTTCACCGGCAAGACCTCGCGGAACCAGCTTCGCTCCGCACATCCCAGGTGCTTGACCACGCCCAGGAGACTGAGCCCGGTAGGGGTCATGGTCTCCGTGGCCTGCTCGGAACTCAGGCCTTCCACCTTGTGCTCGACAATCGTCCGATACCAGTCGAGGGCTCCTTCGAGAGTCTCGCGTTCGCCACGCCGTACACCGAAGGTGTCGTCCGTGGTGGCGAGGTGATCCCGTCCGGTCACGTGGTGTCGTCCCTGATCGGGACGACGTCGCCGGCCTCCTCGAGGAGTCGTTCGTCGACGAGGATCGGCGCGGGCACCGGCATGCGCAGCGCCAGCACGAGGCCGTCGGAGGGCCGGCAGTCGACCCGGGCGCGGCCGTCCGTCGTCATGAGGTCCAGCTCGGCCAGGAGATTCCCCTCGTCGCGTCCGACCAGACGCACGGCGATGACGTCGATGCGCACCAGCTGCAGCACCCGCATGAACAGCTCGTGGGTCATGGGGCGCCGTGAGTCCATGCGGCGCAGGGCCTGGGCCATCGCCGTGCCCTCGGGCAGCCCGACCGGGAAGACCAGCGCGCGCATCGGGGGCTCCGACTCGACCAGGGTGACGGCCGGGTACTGCGAGGGCAGATCGAGGGAGACGTCGTCGACGTCCATCACCCGGAAGGCCGGGGCCGGGGCCGGGGCCGCCGCCTCGGGCACGGAGGCCTCTTCGACCTCCGGCCGTACGTCGGTCACCGGAACCTCCGCCGGGCGCCGACGCTGAGGGCCAGGCCGACCGCGCTGAAGAAGACGAGGACGGCCGTTCCCCCGTAACTGACGAACGGCAGCGGGATCCCGGTGATGGGCATGATGCCCATCGTCATCCCGGCGTTCTGGAAGACGCTGAAGGCCACGAAGGCGAAGAGGCCGCTGCAGATCAGGCGACCGAAGATGTCCCGGGAGACCACGGCGGCGTGCAGCACCCGCCAGGCGATCACGCCGAGCAGCGCCAAGAGCCCGACGGATCCGACGAAGCCCAGCTGCTCGGCCACGGCGGTGAAGATGAAGTCGGTCTGCTGCTCGGGCACGTAGCCGAGATTCGTCGCCACCCCGTGCCCGATGCCCGACCCGAGGAGACCGCCGGACCCGATGGCGTTCTTGGCCTGTTGCGTGTTGTAGATCGCCGACTGCACGTACGGATTGCTGCTGTGCGAGCTGGGGTTCAAGAACGTGGTCAGGCGGGCGATCTGGTAGTGGTGCAGCAGGCCGCCCTCGACCGCGACCAGGGCCACCAGCACTGTGCCCACCAACAGCATCACCAAGATCCTGATCGGCAGGCCGGCCACGGCCAGCATGACCAGCAGCACGATCACCATGATCATCGCCGTCCCGAGGTCGGGTTGCACGAGCACCAGCACGATCGGGATGCCGGCCATGATCAGCAACCGGAAGACGTCGCGCCACGCCAGGCCCTCCTCCTCACGGCGCGCGCAGTACGACGCCACCGCCAGAATCAGGGCGAGTACCGCGAATTCCGAGGGTTGGAGTTGCAGGGGGCCCAGGCTGAACCAACGCGCTGCACCCTGGGCGCTGCTCCCGACCACGAACACGCCGAGCAGGGAGAGCACGATAAGCCAGTACAGGATCGTCGCCACCGTTTCGAGCCGCCGGTAGTCGATCAGGGCCACCACCACCATGGTGATGACGCCGAGGATGACGAAGAGTCCCTGCTTCTTCAGGAAGGTCTTGGGGTCATCGCCCTGGGCCAGCAGCGAGCCGCGGGTGGCCGTGTAGACCATGACCACACCGAGGATCGACACCAGCATGGTGGCGATGAGCAAGATGAGGTCGAACGGGGGCACGTTGCGGCGGGCGGCAACGTGTGTTCGGGCGAGAGTGGTCATAACGTCGGATTCAGGGAGAGAATACCGGCCGTGACCTCTCCCTCCTTGGCGCCGCTTCCTGCCCTGGTGGGCACCCTGCGCACGGCGGCCGGCGACAGCAGCCCGGTCGACCAGGGAGGCGGCTGGCTCTACCACCTCTTGATCAAGTTCGGCGTCAGCCCCGACAGCGCGTCAACGGTGACCGACCTGATCGTTCGCCCCCTCAGCATCCTGATCGTCGTCGTGGTGGCATTCATCGTGGCCCGTTTGGGTAGCCGGGTGATCCGCCGCCTCCTCGAACGCGTGTCCAACCAGGCGGCGAACCGTTCTGGCTCCACCCGAGCCGGGCGCGCGTGGCCACCATGTCCGGAGTGGTCGCCAACGTGTGGCGCTTCTTCGTCTTCGTCGTGGCCGGCGCCATCGTGCTCGGCCTGCTCGGCATCAACCTGACTCCCCTCCTCGCCAGCGCGACCATCATCGGCGCCACCCTGGGATTCGGCGCCCAGCAGATCGTGCGCGACTACTTCTCGGGGATCCTCATGACCATGGAGGACCAGTACAACGTCGGAGACTCCGTCACGATCGGCGACGTGACCGGGGTCATCGAGGAGGTCACCATGCGCCTGACCCGCTTCCGCGGCGTGGACGGCACCATGTTCGTCATCCCCAACGGGGACATCCGCCTCATCGGCAACCTCTCACGCGGGCTGGGCCCGCGCCATCGTCGACCTCACGCTGCCCGGTGCGAGCGCCGGCCACCTCGAGGCCGTGCGGCATGTCATCGCCGGCGCCGCGCACGCGGTGGCGACTGACCCCGCCTTCGCCGCGCACTGCACCGAACCACCGACCGTGGTCGGATTGCAGTCGGCCGATGCCACGACGATCACCCTGCGGGTGACGTTGCTCACCGTCCCGTCACAACGCGATGCGCTGACCCGCGCCCTGCGGGAGGCGACGCTGGAGGCGCTGGCGCAGGCCGCGTTGTGGCCCGGGTCCACCCCGCCCGACGCCCCGGCTTCGTGAACCGGGGGCCGCGGCCTGCAGGGACTCAGCTCCTGGGCTGATCGACGGCCTCGGCCGCCTGCCACATGGCCTCGACCGGTGGCGCCACGCCGGTCCACAGGGCCAGCTGCGCGGCGGCCTGGTGCACGAGCATCCCCAGCCCATCGACGCCGCGGGCACCGGCGGCGGCCGCCTGGACCAGCCAGGGCGTCGGCCGCGGGACATAGACCAGGTCGGCGGCCACCTGGCCGGCATGGAGCAGTTGGGGTGCGACGAGCCACGGCCCGGCGGCACCGCCCGCCATGCCGACCGGCGTGGCGTTGACGACCAGGTCGGCCGACGCGGCCGCCTCCGCCAGAGAGGGGGCGGTCACCACCGACCCGACCGCACCGGCCAACGCCGCCGCCGCTGCGGCCCGATCGGGCGTCCGGTTGAGGACGGCCACGTCGCTCGCCCCGGCGTCGGCGAGGGCCAGCACCACGGCCCGGGCGGCGCCGCCGGCGCCGATCACCACGCACCGCTTCCCGGCGGGTGTGAAGGCCGCGCCGCGGGCCAGCGAGGCCACGAACCCCGCACCGTCGGTGTTGGTGCCGAGGAGCACGCCGTCCGTGTTGACGATGCAATTCACGGCGTCGAGCCGGCGCGCCACCTCGGTGCAGTCGTCGACCAGGGCCGCCACGTCGGCCTTGTGCGGCATCGTCACGGACAGGCCGCTGATGTCGGCTCGGCGCATGGCCGCAAGTGCGCCGGCCGCCTGGCCCGGCGCCACCTCGAAGGCCAGCGACCGCCAGGTGGCACCCAGTCCGAGCGCGGCGAAGGCCGCGTCGTGCAGCAGAGGCGACAGCGAATGGGCGACCGGGCTGCCGATCACCCCGACCAGTCGCGTCCGGGGCCCGGCCTCCGCCCGCGCCCCGTCCATGGTCACGCCCGGACCCGCAGGCGGCTCAGGGGAGGCCACGCGACTTGGCCAGCCGCTCGTTGGCGAGCTGCTCGGCGAAGGTGTCCGAGAAGGCCATCGTCCCGTCCTTCTTGACCAGCACGAAGTACAGCCAGCTCCCGGGGGGCGGATGCACCGCGGCCTCGAGCGCGTCCATGGAGGACATGCAGATGGGCGTCGGCGTCAGGCCGTTGTTGAGATAGGAGTTGTACGGGGACTGGATCTCGAGGTCCTGCGACGTCACCGGCCCTCCGTCCTGACCCAGCGCGTAGAGCACCGTGGAGTCCATCTGGAGTCGGGATGCCCTGGGCCAGCCGGTTGTAGATGACCCGCGACGTGTCGGGCATGTTGACCGGGACGTAGCCCTCCTTCTCCACGATCGAGGCCACCGTGATGACCTGGTAGGGCGTCATACCCAACGCCGCCGCCGAGGCCGTGCTGAGACCGGCCGCCCTCCGCATCGTGGTCGAAACGCTGCACCATGTCCGTCAAGATCGTGGTGTCGCTCTCACCGGGGAGGACGAGGTAGTTCCCGGTGCCGAGCATCCCCTCGAGGTTGTCCGAACCCGGTGGTGAGAAGACCGAGTGCACGGCGCCGCTGGCCGCCGTCTTCTCGAAGCCACCCCCGGCATGGCCGGGCAGGCTGTCGACCTCCTGGGCCACCTCGGAGAGCGTGAAGCCGGGGCGCACATCGACCGGATAGATGTTCGGGCCCGCGGCCAGGATGACCCGCACCTCGGAGAACGCCAGGTTCTGGTGCAGCGCGTAGCTGCCCGGGAGAACGGTCGGCATGCCGTGGAGGACCTCCGAGATCTGGAACGCGAGCGAGCTCCCGATCACGTGCTGCTGGCTCAGCGCGTCGACGATCGCGCTGCTCGACTCACCCTGGTGGACGGCGACCACTACTTGCGGTCCGGCCGGGCCGAGCGCATGGGACTCCAGCTCGTACCAGAGCACGAAGGCCACGACGAGCACGAGCAGGCCACCGCCGATGGCCGCCAGGACCCGACGGCGGCGGCGCACCCGGGCCGAGCGGGCCGCGCGGCGCCCGCGTCCGGCTCTCGGCTCTCGGCGGCGGGGTCGCCACGCCGCCCTCATCATCCCCGGCGACACCGTCGGACCGACGGGGCTCCGCCGGCCACGGCAGGTCCTCATCGCCCTCGTCACCGTCGAACGGTCCCGTAGGCCCGCTCATGCGTTGTCCAGCCACGCCTGGAGCAGCACCATGGCCGCCGCGCTGTCGACCACCTTGCCGCGCCGCCTTGCCGGTGCGCCCCGCCGCCCGCAGCGAACGCTCGGCCTCGACCGTGGTGAAGCGCTCGTCCGCCGTCTCGACGGTCACCCCGAGGGGCTCGAGCAGCTCCCGCAGGGCCGCCGCCTCGTGGAGGGCCGAACGGGCGGCCGGCCCGACCTGACCCGAGAGGCTCAGGGGCAGCCCGACCACCACCGTCGCCGCCTCGACCTCGCGCACCGCGTCCATCACGGCACTCCGGTCGCGTACGGGGTCACCGCTGCGCTCGATCGTCCCCCACGGGCTCGCCAGGCTGCGGCGGCTGTCGCTGTAGGCCACGCCGATCCGCCGTGCCCCGAGATCCAGCGCGGCCACCCGGCCCGGGCCGCGCCCGGCCCCGTCGTCGCTCACGCCGACAGAAGCCGCCGCGCCTCGGCCAGCGCCGCCTCGATCTGCGACGGATCCCTCCCCCCCGCCAGCGCCACCTCGGCCGAGCCCCCGCCCCCGCCGCCGACCATGGCGCCCAGCGTGCGCACCAGCTGGGTGGCGTCGGGCGTCCCGCCGGTGGCGGCCACGATCGTCGCCTTGGTCCCGTCGGGCGAGCCACCGAGGACCACGGCGCGCACGCCGTCGTGGCGCAGGACGGCCTGGGCCAGGGTCCGCAGGGCGTCGGGCTCCACGTTGTCACGGCGGGCCACGACGACGCCGCTGTCGGCCGCGGCCGCCTCGGCCAACCTCTTGGCCTCCGCCTCGCTCGACTGCTGGCGCAGGCGCGCCAGCTCCCTCTCGGCGTCGCGCTGGCGCTCAGCCAGGCGGCCGATCGCCGCGACCAACTCGTCGGGCTCCGTGCGCAACAGGTCGGCCGCCGACTGCACCAGGCGCTCCCGCTCGAGTGCCCGTTCCAACGACGCGTGGCCGGTCAGCGCGAAGATCCGCCGCGTGTTCGATCCGATGGACCCCTCCGACACCAGCGTGATGGGGCCGATCTGCCCCAGCGAGTCCACGTGGGTGCCGCCGCAGAACTCCAACGACGTGGACCCCGCCCGCACGACGCGCACCGACGAGCCGTACTTGTCGCCGAAGAACGCGACGGCGCCCATGTCCTCGGCCTCCTCGCGCGACGTCTCGGTGGTCTCCACCGCCACGTCGGTCAGCACGGCGTTGTTCGCCCGCGCGAAGACCTCGTCGAGCTCCGCCGCGGTCGGCTGCGTGTGGTGGGAGAAGTCGAAGCGCAGGTACTCCGGCGACACGAGCGAGCCCTGCTGGCGCACATGGTCGCCCAGCACCTCCCGCAGCGCGGCGTGCAGCAGGTGCGTCGCGGTGTGGTTGCGCCGGATGGCCTCCCTGCGCTCCCCGTCGATGGTGGCCAGCGCATCCTGCCCCGCCCGCATCTCGCCACTCACGCGGGCCCGGTGCGCCACCAGTCCCGGGACGGCCAGCACGGTGTCGTACCACCTCGGCGATGCCCGTCTCGGTGACGATCGTCCCCGTGTCGCCGACCTGCCCACCGCTCTCGGCGTAGAACGGCGTGCGGTCCAAGAAGATCTCGACCACCCCCGGCGCCGTCGCTCTCGAGCACGGCGACCACCCGGGCGGGCACCTCGTAGTTCTCCTGGCCGCGGCCGACGAACGACGTCGGCCCCTCGGCGTCGAGCAGGGCCCGGTAGGCGGCCTCGTCACCGACACGCGAGGACTCTGGCCGCCGCCCGTGCCCGCTCCCGCTGCTCGGCCATGGCGGCGTCGAAGCCGGCCCGGTCGACCTCCACCCCCGCATCGCGCGCCAGCTCCTCGGTGAGCTCGACCGGGAAGCCGTGGGTGTCGTGCAGGGTGAAGGCCACGTCGCCCTCGAGCACCTTCGTCCCGGTGGCGAACGCCTCTTCCAGCCGGCTCAACCCCGCCCGCAGCGTGCGGTCGAACCCGGCCTCCTCACGCGCCACCACGTTGACGATGAGGTCCTGCTGCGCCCGCAACGCGGGATACGCCTCGCCGAGTACCTCGGTCGCCGCCTGCACCAAGGTCGCGCCGACGGGTTTGTCCACCCCGGCCCGGCGGGCGGCCAGGACGGCGCGGCGCACGACGCGTCGCAGCACGTAGCCGCGGCCCTCATTGGCCGGCAGGACGCCGTCGGCCACCAGCATCGAGAAGGCCCGGCCGTGGTCGGCCAGGACGCGCAGCGCGACGTCCGTCTCCTCGTCGGTCCCGTAGGCGGTGTCGAGGATGGAGGCCGCCGCGTCGATGATCGGCACGAACAGGTCGGTGTCGAAGATCGAATCGTGCCCCTGCAACACTCGGAGGACCCGCTCCAACCCCGCGCCGGTGTCGATGTTCTTGCGCGGCAGGTCGCTCAGCGTGCCGTCGGCGTCCCGGTTGTACTGCATGAAGACGAGGTTCCAGATCTCGACGAAGCGGGCGTCGCCCCCGTGCTTGGGGCCGCCTCCATGTCCGTAGGCCTCGCCCATGTCGAAGAAGATCTCGGAGTCGGGGCCGCACGGACCGGTGTCGCCCATCGTCCAGAAGTTGTCCTCGTCTCCCATGCGCTGGACGCGCTCGGGCCGCAGGCCGACCTCGTCGATCCACAGCTGCTCGGCCTCGTCGTCGCTCTCGTGCACCGTGACCCAGAGGCGGTCACCATCGAGGCCGAAGACCCCGGTGAGGAGCTCCCAGGCCATGGGGATGGCCTCTGCCTTGAAGTAGTCCCCGAAGCTGAAGTTCCCCAGCATCTCGAAGAAGGTGCAGTGGTAGGTATCGGTGCCGATGATCTCGATGTCGGGGGTCCGGAAGCACTTCTGGATCGAGGTTGCCCGGGCCCAGGGCGGCGGTTCTTCGCCTGCGAAGTACGGCTTGAACGGCACCATGCCCGCGATCGTGAAGAGGACCGAGGGGTCGTGCGGGATGAGGCTGGCGGAGGGGACGACGGTGTGGCCCCGATCGACGAAGAAGCGCGTGAAGGCCGCCCGCAGTCCGTTGGCGTCCATCGCTCCAGCCTACCGGGGCGAAAAACGGCTCCGGGGCCGCTCCGGCGTCCGAAAAGGCCCTGGGCTCAGGCCGAGGACATCCCCACGATGGGCCGGTTGAGGTGGATGCCGCCGGTCGACCCGAAGAAGGGCGAGTCGCCATAGCTGAAAATGCCCCCGTCGGACGCCACCAGCCAGTAGCCGCCGGAGTCAGGCGCGGCGGCCATGCCGACCACGGGCTTGTTCAGGCGGAGCGAGCCGGCCGAGCCGTAGAACTGCGCACTCCCGAAGGTGAAGATGCCGCCGTCGGCAGCCACGAGCCAGTAGCCGCTGCCGCCCGGCCCGGGCGCCATGCCCACCACGGGCGAGTTCAGGTGGAGGGAACCGGTCGACCCGTGGAACTGCGCGTCGCCAAAGGCGAAGATCCCTCCGTCGGAGGCCACCAGCCAGTAGCCCCCGCCATCGGGCGTGGTGGCCATGCCCACGATGGGCTTGTTGAGGACGATCCCACCGGTGGACCCGTAGAAGCGCGCGCTGCCGAAGGTGAAGATGCCGCCGTCGGAGGCCACCAGCCAGTAGCCGCGCCCGTCGGGCGTGGCGGCCATGCCGACGATCGGCCTGTTGAGGTGCTGCCCGCCCATGGAGCCGAAGAAGGCGGCGTCGCCGTAGTCGAAGACGCCGCCGTCGGAGGCCACCAGCCAATAGCCGTTGGTGCTGGGCGTGTCGGCCATGCCCACCATCGGTGCGTTCAGCTGGATCCCGCCCGTGCTCCCCCAGAAGCCGGCGTCACCGAAGTCGAAGACGCCGCCGTCGGAGGCCACGAACCGGTAGCCCTGACCACAGTCGAGGTTCCCGCCGAAGCCGTAGCGGTCGGCGCCGGTCTGCACCGAGACACCCTGTGAGTTCGCCACCGTGATGTCGACGCACGTGGGGGTCTGGGCGTTGGGTGGGAGGACCGTGAGGGAGGTCTCGGACTGAGAGACGATGTGGCCGGCGCCCACCGACCCGAACGTGACCGAGGTGGCGTTGCCGAAGCCACCCCCGAGGATCGTGATGGCCCCGCCCCCGCTGACCGGACCCGAACTTGGGCCCACTCCCGCCACCGAGGGACACCCGTCCGCGCCCTGCAGGGCGATGGCGAGATTCTGGTCGACGGGCGTGCCCAGGCCGCTGGCGGCATCGAAGCCGGACGCCGCGGGGAAGAGCCCGCCGTTGGTATCGGTGAGATCGTCGTTGCCGGCCGTGATGTCGGTGAAGGTGGCGGTGTTCGCCTGCTGCGCCGCGTAGAGCGCGGGACCGACGCGGCCCAAGGGGTCGAAACAGCCCTGGTTCGTGTCGGCGAAGAGGCCGGCATTGGTGGGCGCGGCGACACTGGTGCCACCGAACGCGCTCCAGCTGCCGGCGTAGAAGGCGGCCACGCTCCCCGCCGAGGGATCGGCCGGATAGGAGAAGTCCGGGACCGCCCGGCAGGCGCTGAGCCCGCACGGTTTCGTCTCGCCCACGGCGGAGGGCTGCCCGGGAGGGGCGGGCCACTCGAGGGAGTAGCCCCCGCCACCCGCACCCCTGTTCCCGACGGCGCACCCGGAGACGTTGACGCCGGAGACCAGGCAGTCGTTCCACACCGACTGCGCCGACGCCGACGGGCTCGGCAGCGAAGTGCCGCCGGCGCTCACGACATCGGGCTGCGCACCGGGATCGTCGACGGCCGAGCGCGGTGTCGGTCTCACCGAGCCTGGGGTTGTCGCAGTCCTCCGAGCCCGAGTCCCCCGAGGCCGCGATCACGGTCTGCCCCTGCAGGGCCATGCGCTGGAAGATCCCGTTCTCGGTCTGGAGGTCGCCGGGGGCGACGTCGGCCTCGCAGTTCCCCCAGCTCGAGGTCACGACCTGGGAGCTGTCGTCGCTGGCGATCCGGTTGTAGAGGTCGAAAGCCTGGGCGTCGTTGCCGTTGGGCGCCTCGTAGACGACGAGAGAGGCGGAAGGGGCGTTGACGGCGGCGAGCTCGGTATCGAGGGCGGCCTCGCCCACGCCCTGGGGCGCACCCCCGGGCCCACCGTCGACGAGCACGTTGCGGATGGGATTGCCCAGTCCGTAGCACGACTCGAAGCTCGAGAAGTCGCTCGGTAGGTAGTTCTCGAACTCGACGACCGCGATGGACTGCCCGATGCCGGTGCGGCCCTGGGCGAAGAGCTGGTCCAGTCCGAAGACGGAGGCCAGCTGCGTCGAGGTGTAGCTCCCGGCGATGGCCGCGCCCTGGGCCGCGGGGCAGGCCTGGGGCGACGCCGTGTTGCTCTGTGCCCGCGGCGCCCGCTCCGGGAGGTGCGGCCGGCGACGCCGATTCCGGGGCCTCCCGGAGCATGGAGTGCTCCATGAACAATCCGTCGAGGCCGACCACGCCGGTCACCACGCCGGCGAGGGAGGCGGGGATCTGCGGCGACGCCGTGTTCACGACGGCCCGGGCGGACTCACCCGGCGCCTGGACGGTCTCGAGCGGTGTGCCGAGCGCGGCGGCGACCACCGAGGCGGTGCCGCTCACCGGCAACAAGCTGCTCCCCGGGTCGGGCGTCCCCACGTTCAGCCCATCACTCCGCAGGACGGAGGACGCCTCGTCCACCGCGTCCGGGCTCGGCCCGTAGGCGGCCGCGAATTGTGACGACGTCAGATAGCGGTGGTAATCCGGCGAGCCCGGCGTCGACACCGCGGCGACGGCTTGGGTCAGGCCGGAGGCGTTCTGGCTCGCGAGCACCACATCGAGGTTGAGCACCTGACCGGCGGGTGCCGCGCCGAGCTGCTGGGCGCCGGCTGGCAGCTGGGGTGGTGCCTGGGGCAGGGTGATCCGACCGGGTGTCGCGGCGCCGGCGCCGGGGGCCAACGCTCCTGCCAGCAGCGCCGCGGCGCCGAGCGCGGCACCGACCAGCGCCGCACCCCTCTTCACGAATCGGCCTCCCTGTCCCGGCTTGTTCCGCCCGCGCCTTCCGCACCGTGAGGTGTCGGCTCGTAATAGACCCGACCCTCGAGCGGCTCTGGACGATACTGCTGGGAAACGACTCCGGAGGGGTCGTCATGGGGGTAGACGTAGCCCTCCCCGTGCCCAAGGCCGGCGGCGCCCTTGTAGTGGGCGTCGCGCAGGTGGCCCGGGACCTCCTGATTCGGCGCTGGAGCGGACGTCGGCCTGGGCCCGGCCGAGCGCCACCACCACGGCGTTGGACTTCGGTGCCCGGGCGAGGTAGATCACGGCCTCGGCCAGGTTCAGCGCGGCCTCGGGCAGCCCGACGTACTCGACCGCCCGGGCGGCGGCCTCGGCCACCAGCAGCGCCTGGGGATCGGCCAGCCCGATGTCCTCGCTGGCGAGGATCACCATGCGGCGGGCCAGGAAGCGGGGGTCCTCCCCCGCCTCGATCATGCGGGCCATCCAGTACAGACCGGCGTCGGGGTCCGAGCCCCGCACGCTCTTGATCAGGGCGCTGATCTGGTCGTAGTGCTCGTCGGCACCCTGGTGGAACAGGCGGCCGTCCCGGGCCCTGGACATGTCGTCCATGGTCAGCACCACGCGGGCATCGTCCGCGTCACGGGCCAGCGCCACCGCGACCTCGACCGTCGTCAACGCGGCGCGGGCGTCGCCCTCGCAGGCCGCCACCACCGCGTCGATCGCGTCCTCCTCCGCGTCCGCCCGCTCCAGGTCGAGACCCCGCCGGATCAGCGTGCGCAGGTTGTCCGGCGACAAGGGGTGCAGCCGCCACAGTGAGGCCCGGCTCAACAGGGGCGGATTCACCTCGAAGAAAGGATTCTCGGTGGTGGCGCCGATCAGCACGACGAGGCCGTCCTCCACGGCGGGGAGCAGCACGTCCTGCTGGGACTTGGAGAAGCGGTGCACCTCGTCGATGAAGAGCATCGTGCCCTGGCCCTGCTCGCCGAGGCGGTGCTTCGCCTCGGCCAGGGCCTCGCGCACGTCCTTCACGCCGGCGGCGGTGGCCGACAACGTGGTCAGGTGCTTGGCGGTGGTGTCGGCCAGGAGGCGGGCAAGGGTGGTCTTGCCGGTGCCGGCGGGGCCCCACAGGATCGACGAGCCGACCCGGTCGGACTCGGCCAGCCGGCGCAAGGGGCCATCGGGGCCGATGAGGTGCTCCTGGCCCACGACCTCGTCGAGGGTGCGCGGGCGGAGGCGGGCGGCCAACGGCGCCTGGCGCTGGAGGCGCCGGTCGGCGGCGTCGGCGAAGAGGCTCACCCCGGCCCGGGTACCACCACCCGGATGCCCAGCTCGGCCAGCGTGGCGGCGGGCAGGGGCTTCGGCGCGCCGGTCAGCAGGTCCGTCCCGGACTGCGTCTTGGGGTACGCGATGACCTCCCGGATGTTCTCCTCGCCGGCCAGGACCGCCACCAGCCGGTCGACCCCGAAGGCGAACCCGGCGTGCGGCGGCGCGCCGTAGCGGAACGCATCGAGCAGGAACCCGAAGCGGGACTCGGCCTGCTCGGCGCCGATGCCCAGCGCGGCGAACACCTGCTCCTGCGTGTCCCGGTTGTGGATACGGACGCTCCCCGATCCCAGCTCCCATCCGTTGAGCACGAGGTCGTAGGCCTGCGAGCGCGCCGCGAGCGGGTCGGTCGCCAGCAGCGGCAAATCCTCGGGATAGGGCATGGTGAAGGGATGGTGCGCCGCTTGCGGGTGGCCGTCGGCGCCCACGCCCTCGAACATGGGGAAGTCGACGACCCAGACGTATCGATGCGGGCCCTGGCCCACGGGGGGCGCCCCGATCGCCACGCGCAGCGTGCCCAGCACCGCGCACGCCGTGGCGTACTCGTCCGAGACGGCCAGTATGAGGTCCCCGGGTGCCGCCTTCGTCTCTTCCAGGACCCGTGCGGATTCCTGCTCGGACAGGTGGCGCGCCAGGGGGCCGTCGAGCGAGGTGCCGTCGCCGTCGACGACACGGAACCAGGCCAGGCCGGCCGCGCCGGCCTTCTTGGCCTGCTCGGTCAGCTCGTCGAGCCGCGCGCGCGGTGCGATCGCGCCCTCGGGCACCACGATCGCCTTGACGGTCGGCGACGAGAACGCCTTGACCTCGGTGCGCCCGAACACCTCTGTCAGGTCGATCAGCTCCAGGCCGAAGCGCAGGTCGGGCTTGTCGGTGCCGTACCTGTCGCGGGCCTCCGCCCACGTCATGCGCTCGATCGGTGGCGGCCGCTCCCCCGTGGCGGCCTCGGCGGCGTCGAGCACGGCCTCGGAGACGAAGGCCATGACGTCGTCCTGGGAGGCGAAGGAGCACTCCATATCGAGCTGCATGAACTCGAACTGGCGGTCGGCGCGGAGATCCTCGTCGCGCAGGCAGCGGGCGATCTGGAAATAGCGGTCGAACCCCCCCACCATGAGGAGCTGCTTGGCCAGCTGCGGGCTCTGGGGCAGCGCGTAGAAGGAGCCGTGGTGCAGCCGGGCGGGCACGGAGAATTCTCGGGAGCCCTCGGGGGTCGGCGCCCAGAGCAACGGCGTCTCGATCTCCACGAAGCCCTGGCGGTCCATGGCCGACCGGATGGCGGCGTTGACCCGGGCCCGCAGGCGGAGGTTGCGCTGCATGCGCGGTCGTCGGAGGTCGACGTAGCGGTGGCGCAACCGCACGGGTTCGTCGGACTCGTCGCGGTCGTCGACGGAGAACGGCGGGGGCTCGGCCTCGTTCAGGACCTCGACCGTGCAGTCCCCGATCTCTACCTCGCCCGTGCCGATGGCGGGGTTGACGGTGCCCTCGGGCCGGTGGCGGAGCGTCCCGGTGACGGCGATGACCCACTCGGAGCGCACGTCGGTGGCGTGGTCGATGACGCACTGGATGATGCCGGTGTGGTCGCGCAGGTCCACGAAGGCGAGATGCTCGCCGTGCTCGCGCCGGCGGGCCACCCAGCCGCAGACACGGACCGTCGTGCCGACGTCGGCCTCGCGCAACACGCCACAGAGGTGGGTGCGCATGGCCGTGGGCCGGTTCGGTTCGGGGATCATGGGATGTCGGGGTCGCGCAGATGGGGGTGGAGGTGCCGGTCGACGTCGTCGTCCGGCCCCTCAGCGAACGCCGCGTTGGCGAGGAAGCTCTTGAGCTCGTCCACAATGGCAGCCCGGGGCACGGCCCGCTGGTCCGCGCCGTTGCGCAGGGGGCGCAGCACGACGGTTTCCTCGGTGACCTCCTGCTCCCCGACGATGAGCGCGACCAGCGCACCGGAGCGGTCGGCCGACTTGATCTGGGACTTCATGGAGCGGCCGCCGAAGGCTCGATCGGCCCGCAGGCCGGCTCGGCGCAGCTCGGCCGTGAGCTCCACGGCCGTCTCCCCGCCGGCGATGTCGATGACGTAGGCCTGCAGCGGGCGCGCCGCCACCACCGACGAAGTCGAGAAGACACCCTCGGCGTCGCACGCGAGCAGCACCCGCTCGATACCGATCCCGAACCCGATCCCCGGGGTCGGGTCCCCGCCCAGCAGCTCGACCAGCCCGTCGTAGCGGCCTCCGCCTCCGACGCCGTTCTGCGCCGCATCGAGCGCCTCGGCCGCGAACTCGAACGTCGTGCGCGTGTAGTAGTCGAAGCCCCGCACCAGTCGGTGGTCGATGGTGTAGGCCACCCCCAGCGCGTCGAGCCCCGCCCGGACCCGGGCGAAGTGCGCCGCGCACTGGTCGCAGAGATGGTCCAAGAAGTGCGGCGCATCCTCCGTGGCGGCGCGGCACTCGGCCGTCTTGCAGTCCAGGACACGCAGCGGGTTCTCCAGGTGCCGGGCCCGGTGCGCCGGGCACAGCTGGTCGACCCGCTCGGCCAGGAACGCGCCCAGCAGCGCGACGTAGCCCGGCTTGCAGACACCGTCGCCCATGGAGTGCAACTTGAGCGTCACCTGCCGCAGCCCGAGGCCGGCGAAGAAGTCGTGGGCCAGCGAGACGACTTCGACGTCGAGGTCGGCGTCCTCCACGCCGAGCGCCTCCACGCCCAGCTGGTGGTGCTGGCGGTAGCGGCCGTGCTGGGGGTTCTCGTGCCGGAACGACGGCGCCACGTACCAGGCCTTCCAGGGCGGCACCGGGTGGTGCTGCACGAAGGCCCGGGCGATCGGGGCGGTCCCCTCGGGGCGCAACGCCATCATCTGGCCGTCGCGGTCCTCGAACACGTACATCTCCTTGCCGACCACCTCGCTGCCCTCGCCGATGCCCCGCAGGAACACGCCGGCGTGTTCGAGGATGGGCGTCACCGCCAACCCGTAGCCCGCACCCTCGACCAACGAGGCGAAACGGGCGACCGTTCCCTCCCAGCGGGCCGACTCGGGCCAGAGCACGTCGTGCATGCCCTTCGGGGTGCGAGCCGCCGGGTCGGGGCGGCCGGGAACCGGCGCGGCGGCCTCACCCGAACTCATCGGGGCGCGGGCGCGGGCGCGGGCCACCCCGGGCTGCTCACGGGTCGGGGGTCAGCCTTTCTTGCCAGGAAGCTGACGATAGGCGTCGAAGACCCCGTCGAGATGCTTCAGCGCGTTGATCAGTGAGTGCAGGTGGGTCGGGTCGGCCAGCTCGACGTCGAAGGCCATCCGGCTGACCCGGTCCGGCGTCGTGCCGGTGCGGGCGGCCACGATGTTGAGGTGGTGCTCGGAGACGACCCGGGACACGTCGGCCAACAGGCGCGCGCGGTCGAAGGCCTGCACCTCGATGGTGGCCACGAAGACCCCGTCGTTGCCGCGGTCCCACTCGACCTCCATCAGGCGCTCCCCGGAGCGGTCGGCCAGCGCCGCCGCGTTGGCGCAGTCGGCCCGGTGCACCGAGACGCCCCGGCCCTGGGTCACGAAGCCCACGATCTGGTCGCCCGGCACCGGGGTGCAGCAGCGGGCCAGGTGGATCATCACATCGTCGAGCCCCTCGACGTAGACGCCCGTCCCGGTGCGCCGGCCCTGGCGGTGCCGCCGCGTGCTGGGTAACGCGATGGTCGGAAGCTGCTCGTCGGCCTCGCCGCCGCCGCGCAGCGCCTTGGTGAGGCGTTGGACGATCGACTGCGCCGAGACCTGGTTCTCGCCGATGGAGGCGTAGAGCGCATCGAGGTCGGCCAGGTTCATGCCTTCGGCCACCTGTTGCAGGGCGCTCGAGCCGAGGAGCTTGTGCAGGGGCAGCCCGTCGCGCCGGAGCGCCCGGGCCAGCTCCTCCCGTCCGTTCTCTATGGCGTCCTCACGGCGCTCCCGGGAGAACCACTGCCGGATCTTGTTGCGGGCCCGGGTGGAGGCGACGATCTGGAGCCAGTCCCGCGACGGACCGGCTGTCGGGGACTTCGAGGTGAAGATCTCGACGGTGTCCGCGCTGGAGAGCTGGGTCTCGAGCGGCACCAGGCGGCCGTTCACCCGCGCCCCGATGCAGCGGTGGCCCACCTCGGTGTGGATGGCGTAGGCGAAGTCGACGGGCGTCGAGCGGGCCGGCAGCGCGATGACCTTGCCCTTGGGCGTGAAGACGTAGACCTCGTCCTGCTCGAGGTCGAGCTTGAGCGCCTCGAGGAACTCGATCGGGTCGTCGGTCTGGCGGTCCACGTCGGCGATGCGCTGGAGCCACGCCATCTCCGAGGAGTGGTCCTCCTTGGACTTGTAACCCCAGTGCGCCGCAATGCCGTACTCGGCCCGGTGGTGCATCTCCGACGTCCGGATCTGCACCTCCACCGGCTTGCCGTCCAGGCCGATCACCGTCGTGTGCAGCGACTGGTACATGTTGAACTTGGGCGTGTTGATGTAGTCCTTGAAGCGCCCCTGCACCGGCGCCCAGATGGCGTGGATGGCGCCCAGCGCGGCCCAGCAGTCCTTCTCGGACTCGACGACCACCCGGATGGCGACCAGGTCGTTGATGTCGTCGAACTCCTTGCCCCGCACGACCATCTTCTCGTAGATGGACCACAGGTGCTTCGGCCGACCCGTGACGTCGGCGGCGACGCCCATGTCGGTGAGGCGCTGGCGCACGTGGACGAGCACCCGCTCGAGATACTCCTCCCGCTGCGGCGCCCGGGCCGCCACCATCTGCTCGATCTCGGCATAGCGCTTCGGGTGGAGCGTGGCGAAGGCCAGGTCCTCGAGCTGCCAGCGGACCTGTTGGACCCCGAGCCGGTGAGCCAGGGGCGCGTAGACGTCGAAGGTCTCCTGCGCCGTGCGCCGCTGTTTCCATTCGGGCATGACCGCGAGCGTGCGCATGTTGTGCAGCCGGTCAGCCAACTTGATCAGCAGGACGCGCCAGTCGTCGGCCATGGCGACGAGCATCTTGCGGATGGTCGCGGCCTGCTGCGCCTCCTTGGAGTTGAACTGGAGCCGGTCCAGCTTGGTCACCCCGTCGACGACGCGGGCCACCCCCTCCCCGAAGGTCTCCCGGATGGTCTCGAGCGTCAGCCCGGTGTCCTCCACGGCGTCGTGCAACAGGGCGGCGGCCACGGTCTGCTCGTCCAGGCCCAGCTCGGCCACGATGGTCGCCACGGCCACCGGGTGCGTGATGTAGGGCTCGCCCGAGCGCCGGAACTGCCCCTCGTGCGCCCCGGCGGCGGTCCGGCCGGCCTCGACGATCACGGAGGTGTCGTCGTCGGGGCGGTGCCGGACGAATTCGGCCAGGAGGGGGGCCAACAGATCGCGCAGAACCGGCTCTTCTGCCTGCCCCGGCTCGATGTCGGACCGGGCCACCCGCGTCAGGGCCACCATCCATACAGGCTACCCGCCAGGGGAATTGCAGGAACGCGTCGACCGCTGCTTCCGCAGCTGTCACGCGCCACCTGGCGGTGCGGCTGGGCTCAGCTCAGCTCAGCTCAGCGCCGGCGCTTTCCCTTGTTCTTGCGGGGGCGGGGTCCCTGGGGCGCCGGCGCTTCGCTCGGGTCCGCAGGCGCCTGGGCCGACGAGCCGGCCGGACGGGCGATCACGGCAGTCCCGGTGCCGCCGCCGGTGCCGCTCCCGCCGCCGGCTCCGCTCCCGCCGCTGCCGTTCGGTCGGCTGCCCGAACCCGGCCGGATCGGCCCACTGCGCTTGTTGCTGCGTGACTTCGGCACGGCAGGCGCCCCGCCGCCCCGGTTCACCCCGGAGGCGGCGACGCTCATCGCCGTGCTCATGGTCGCGGCGTCGAGGGCGGAGTAGAAGCCCCCGGTGTCGCCCCGCTTGGCCAGTCGGTCGGCGATCTGCACCCAGCGGTCTTCGCGCTCCTTCATCATGCAGAGAACCGGCGAGGCGATGAAGATCGACGAGTAGGCGCCCGAGAGCAGGCCGACGAAGAGGGCGAGACCGTAGGACTGCAGCGTGGTCGCCCCGAGGAGCTGCGCGCCGATGAGGAGCACGGCCAGCACCGGCAGGATGGCGACCATGGAGGTGTTGATCGACCGGGCCAGCGTCTGGTTCATGGAGAGGTTGATCAGCTGGGGGTAGGTCAAGCGGCCGCTGCTGCCGATGCCCTTGGTGTTGTCACGGACACGGTCGAACACCACGACCGTGTCGTAGAGCGAATAGCCCAAGATCGTCAGGATGGCGACCACGGTGTCCGGCGTCACCTGGAAGTTGAAGATGGAATAGATGCCGACGGCGACGAGGACGTCATGGAGCATGGCGATGAACGCGGCGAGCGCCATCTTCGGCTCGAAGCGGATGCTGATGTAGATCGCCACCACGATGAAGAAGATGATCAGCGCCTCGATCGCCTTGTTGGTGATGGAGGAGCCCCACGTCGGGCCGACGTTGGTGATGCTGATCTTGTCGGCGTGCGTCTGGGGCACGGTGTTGGTCCCCGGTCGTCGTCGCCGTGGACGCGGCCGTCGTCGAGGTCGTGGTTGTGGTTGTGGTTGTGGTCGTGGTCGTCGGTGCCGTCTTGGGGGCGTTCGCGGCGGTCAGGGCGAGCAGCGACTTCTGGACGTTCTGGCTGACCGCGTCCTGCTGCTTCTGCGTCAGGTGGTTCAGGTCGGACTGCACGTTGAGCGTCTGCTTGTTCCCACTGCCGAGGAGCTCAACCGTTGGGTCGATGATCCCGGTGCCTTTCAGGGCATCGGTCGCCTGGGTCTGGGTGACACCCGGCGCGGCGATGGTCCACTCGGTCCCGCCCTTGAACTCGATCCCGAGGTTCAGCCCGCCCCGCAGCACGATCGAGACGATCCCCAGCACGATGATCGCCGTCGAGATGGCGAACCAGATCTTGCGCTTGCCGACGAAGTCGAAGCGCGTCTCGCCCCGGTAGAGCCGGGCGACCGGACCGTGACCCCGCCGCGGCTTGGCCAGGAGGGCGCGGGCGGCGTCATCGAGGCTGACCAGTTCCTCCTCGTCCAGGCTGCTGGTGTCGACGCTCTCCTCGAGGCGCTCGACGTCGTCCTCGGGCACGTCGTCGAGAGAGCTGCCGTCCTCGGGGTGCTTCCCGTCGCTCACGAGCCACCTCCCGCCGCCGCGCCCAGCGCCCACGGGCACGCCCTGGGCTTGGGCCTGCGGGCCGGCGCCGAGGCCGGTGGCGATGCTGAAGGCACCAGAACCCTGCAGGCGTTGGCTCTGTCCCAGCAAGATGACCAGCGGGCGCGTGTAGAACCAGGTCACGGCCATGTCCATGATCGTGGAGAGGCCGAGGAAGAAGGCGAAGCCCTTCACGTTGCCGACCGCGACCAGGTACAGCACGATCGCCGCCAGCAACGACACGAAGTCAGCCGCCCACACCGTGCGCCAGGCGCTCTTGAAGCCGCGGTCCACCGAGGTGCGCACCGACCGGCCCGATCTGGTCTCGTCTTTCAAGCGTTCGAAGTAGACGATGTACGAGTCGACGGTGATGCCGATCGACACGATGAGGCCCGTGATGCCCGCGAGGTCGAAGCTGGGCGCGACCGATGTATGACCGAGCGCCGAGATGATGGCCCACAGCATCATGGCCGTGAACAGCAGCCCGGAGATCACTACGAGCCCCAGGCCGCGGTAGTACACGAGCACGTAGAGGAGCACGAGGACCAGTCCGGCGATGCCGGCACCGAGTCCCGCCACCAGTGCGGAGTGCCCCAGAGTGGCCGAGACAGTCTCCGACGTGGCCGCCTTCAGCGTGATGGGCAGGGCACCGAAGTTCATGGCTTGCGCCAGGTTCTGCGCGTCCGCCTGCGTCAGGCTCCCCGAGATCTCACCCTTGCCGGCGAAGGACGTGAAGGCCTCCTGCGTGGGCTGGATGATGGGAGCCGAGTACACCTGACCGTCGAGCTCGATCCCGAGCAGCAGATGGAAGTTCTCCTGGGCCACCTTGTCCCACAACGCCGATCCGGCCGCGCCGGCCAGCGTGTAGTCGACCACCCACTGCCCGGTCTGGTTCTGCGTGGCCTGGGCGCTGGCGATGGAATGGCCCGTCATCTGCGCCGGCCCGAGCACGCAGCGGACCGCGGCCTGGCCGTCGCAGGCGCCGTTGATCCCGGGCAGCAGCACGGTGCTGGTGGCGTACCCGGGCTTTTCGACGCTCGTCGACGGCGAGGTCACGTACTGGCTGTCCGGTGGCACGTTGTTCGAGCTGTAGCCCTGGGGCGAGTTGTTGGGCGTGACGGCGAGGTTCGCCTCGGTCAACTGGGAGGACGGCGTACAGGCGGGAACCGGCCCGATGCCTGGGGGCAACACCTTGGCCTTCGATCCCTTCGGGACGCCCTCGGGATAGGCGAAGCACTCGACGGGTCGGAAGTACATGCGAGCCGTCTGCCCGATCTGGTCGAGAACCTGCTGCGCATTGGTGACGCCGGGAATGGAGACCGAGATCTGGTTCTTCCCGGTCGTCTGGACCTCGGCGCCCGACACCCCGAGGCTGTTGACGCGCAGGTTCAGGATGTTGACGGTCTCGTTCAGGTCGGACTGGGACACGTGCTGCCCCTCGGCGGTGTAGACGACCGCCACCCCGCCGGCGAGGTCGAGGCCCAACCGGGGCGACCACTTGGCGGCGAACACTGCTGCGAACGATCCGAGGGAGATCGCCACCACGACGATCACGCTGATCCACAGGTTGCGCCGCAGACGCCGCTGGGCCCGTCCCCCGGACTTCGGGCTCACGCCTCTTCGGCCTCCCCACCGAGGTCGCCGCTGCTGGCGGCGCCATCTCCACCTACGTCGTCGATGTCGTTGTCATGTGCGTCGGTGGTGGGGCTGCCGGCGCCGGTGCCAGTGCCGTTGCCGCTCGAGCTCGCTCGCGGCCTGATGTCCTCGACGGGCTCGTCGTCGACCCGCACGTCCTCGATGGGGTCGATCTTCTTGGCGATGGCCTGGCGGACGAAGACGATCCGGGTCGGCTGCGGGCCGTCGAGATTGCCGTCGTCGCCCAGGGCGCCGGTCAAGAGCGTGTAGCGATCCCCGTGCACCTCGAGGACGGTGCCGATGACGCCGCCGACCGTCTGCACCTCGTCTCCCACCTCGAAGTCCGAGGCCTTGGCCTGGCGCGCCGCCTGGGCCTTTCGCTGCTGGGGACGGATGAAGAAGAAATAGCCCAGCAAACCGATCGCCACCAAGGGCAGCAGGGTCAGCAGTGAGCTCGAGCTCGATTTCGAAGACGTAGCGGCCAGCACGAATTGGGCCACCGTGGGGGTTGGTGTCATGGGGATCCTTGGACCGGAATCGGTTGCGCCTGGCCACCCTAGTGCCTGGTTTCCCGATCTCTCGGGCAGTAGGGCGGCTCGCGGACCCGCCCATGCCCTCGTGCAGACGCCGCCGTTGCCGCGGGTTCGAGGTGTGCGGCTTCGGATCCTGGCGGGTCCGACTCCTCCCCGGTGCCGATCGCAGGCGTTCGCTCGCCGCTCCCTGTCGGAGGGCGACCCGGTCCGGCCCGCATCAGTGCACTCGGGTGGACCACCGCTCGCCTCCCGGCGGGGCAAGGCCGGTTCCCTGCCTGATGCCGGCTCCCGACGCGCGGCAACCGAACCGCAACCAAATGTGGCCCCGGTTGCGACAGCCGTTGTGCAAAGTACGCAGCATCAGCACAGCAACCTCCTAGTGATGGTCGTTCGGCGGGGCGACCGGTGAGAGTCCGACGAAGGGGAACGGACTCTCAACAGGGGGAACACCGAGGGGGAACCAAGGAGCAGCGAAGAGATGCGCCGGCCTCTCGGGGCCGTCGGACGGAGTTTTCCGGGGGGATCCGACGTCCCGGGCCGGCGCACCTTTTCGCTCCCTGAGTGCTGGCTGCATCTGCTGCGACCGGTTGCGATCCGCCTGGTCAGGGCCCGGGTTGGTGCCTCATTTCGGCTTGTCCCGCGCCCGCCGCGTCCGCCTCCGGCGCCGTTTTTAGGCGCCCCCCGACCTCCCTCCTGAGTATCTGAGACTCAATTCATTGATTGAGCAGGAGGTTTCCAACCCAAATTGGGTGTCCTTCATTCAGTCAGATTGGCCGTTTCCCAGTACAGTTGCTGCCCTATGCGAGACGGATCGATCTCCGCGCTGGTCATCGAGGATGAGGCGGACATCCGCCTACTCCTCCGGGCCCTCCTCGAGCGCGAGGGCTACGACGTGGCCGAAGCAAAGGAAGGGCGCGACGGGGTCCGCCAGTTCCATCAGAGCCAGCCCGATATCGTGATCCTCGACGTCGGGCTGCCCGACCTGGACGGATGGCAGGTCCTGGAGCGCATCCGGGACATGAGCGACGTGCCGGTGCTCATGCTCACGGCGCTCGGGACCGAGCGCGACAAGGTCCGCGGCCTCAATTCCGGTGCCGACGACTATCTGACCAAGCCATTCAGCCGGAGTGAGCTGCTGGCCCGCCTCCAGGCCATCGGCCGGCGGCAGGTGACACGGGTCGAGCCCGTGACCGCCTTCGACGACGGCACCCTCCACCTTGACTACGCCCACCAGGAGGTCACCGTCGACGGGCGGGCCGTCATCTTTACCCCGACCGAATACCGCCTGCTGGCCACGCTGACCCGTCACCAGGGCCAGGTCCTCTCTCCGGACCAGCTCATCGAGCTGGCCTGGGACGACCCGAGCGGGTTGGCCCCCACCCGCGTCAAGTATGCCGTGCTCCGGGTCCGGCGCAAGCTGGGCTGGGGCGACGGCGATGACGGCCCGATCGAGACCGTCAGGGGCTTCGGCTATCGGTATCGCTCGCGGCACCGGTGAGCGAGCTCTCCAAGTCCCAAGCCGACGCCGACGGGCGTCGTGACCAACAAGTGCGAGGGTCTGCGCTGCCCATAGGGTTCTCCGGCTCCATGCGGGTCCGGCTCCCGATCTTCGCCCTGATCGTGGTCGGGACGGTCCTCATCGCGGTGATCCCCTTCCCCCACGACGCCCGCCGGGAGATTTCGCTGGCCGGCTTCATCTTCTTCGTCTTGGTGGCCACCGCCTTCATTCTGCCCTGGGAGCGACTGCCCGAATGGGCCTGGCTGGTCGTCCCGGTCGGATACATCGCGGTCATCGCCATCGTCCGGGACGCCCAGGGCGGCTCCGACTCCGGGCTGGTGGTCGTCTACCTGCTCCCGATCGTCTGGCTCTCGCTCTACGGTCGACGCCTGCACCTGCTCGTCGGCCTCTTCTGCTTGTACCTGGCGTTGGTGGTGCCCCTCCTCATCGTGGGCCCGCCCAAATACCCGACCCTCGAGTGGCGCCAGGTCGCCGTGATGGCGACGGTCACGACGTTGGTGGCCCTGACCGTCTACACGATGGTCTCGCGGGACCGGGCCGTGCTGAGTGACCTGGCCCAGCAGACCCGCATCGCCCACCGCAACGCCCGCGAGGCGGATTACGCCCGGGACCGGCTCGAGACCCTGCTGCGGGCAGCGACCGGCAGCGCCATCATGGGGGTCGACCCAGCGGGAACCGTGACCTTCTTCTCGGCCGGCGCGGAACAGATGCTCGGGTACCGGGCGGCGGAGGTGGTGGGCGTCCAAACGATCGCCGACTTCATCGACCCCGCCCAGATCGATGAGCGCCGCCAGACGATCGACGCCATGCGGACAGCCCTGGAACCGGTTGACGCGGACACGGCGGCCGAGGTGCCCTGGACCGCGACGCGCAAGGACGGCCAGCAGCGCAGGTGCGTGGTCCGGGTGCGTGCTCTACCCGCCCCCTCGCCCGACATCGGCTTCGACGAGGAACGTCCCGCGGAAGCTGACGCGGTCGATGACAACGCCGTCGGCAGTTCGAACGGCCAGAGTGCCCAGGCCGACGGTCCTGCCCAGGCCAACGGCGGCTACGTGGTCGTTGCCATCGACGTCACCGAGCGCGAGGAGTTGGCCGCCGACCGGGAGCGCCTGTTCGCCATCCAGAAAGAGGTGACGCAGTCACTGATCGAGCAGAACAACCGCCTGCGCGAGCTGACCCAGATGAAGGACGACGTCGTGGCCACCGTGTCACACGAGCTGCGCACGCCGATCACGTCCATCCGGGGCTTCATCGAGCTGCTGCTCGACGCCCAGTCGGATCTGACCGAGAGCCAGATACGCATGCTCCAGACCATCGAGCGCAACGCGGAACAGCTCCAGCGCGTGGCGGAGGATCTCCTGGCCGACCCGGGCGCGGGCCGAGGGCTGCGCGTCGCCTTCACCGAGTTGGATCTCAGCCGCCTCGCCGAGGAGGCGGTCCACGCCATCCAGACCTCGGCCACGATGGCGGGGATCGTGTTGACCATCGACCCCGGCGACGAGGTTCCGATCTTCGGCGACCCGACCCGCCTGCACCAGCTCCTCGCCAACCTGCTGGCCAACGCGATCAAGTTCTCGCCCCGTGGCGGGCGGGTCCACGTCATCGTCGACAACGCGGACTCCTACGCCAGGGTGCAGGTCCTCGACCAAGGACCGGGCATCCCCGAGGGCGAGCGTGACCAACTCTTCGAGCGCTTCTACCGGCTCGCCTCCTCGACCGAGTTGGGCGTGCCCGGGACGGGACTGGGCCTGGCCATCGCCAAATCGGTCGCCGAGGCCCACGAGGGTTTCGTCGACATCGTCGACACGCCGGGCTGGTCGACGACGTTCAGGGTCTACCTGCCCCTGCGCATGCCGACGGAGACAATCCGGCCCGCGCAGGAGGGGGTGCGAAGCCTCTAGCGGCTCCGCACCCCCGCCGCCGAGCGGGCACGGCAGCGCAGTGCGGGAAACCCCCACATCACGCGGCCAGGAAGCCCCCCGACTGGTGCGCCCACAGACGACCGTAGACGCCGGGACGTCCGGCGGAGAGGAGCTCGGCGTGGGTGCCCTGCTCGACCACGCGACCGCGGTCGAGCACCACGATCCGGTCCAGGCGGGCGATGGTCGCCAGGCGGTGCGCCACCACGAGGGCGGTCGTGCCCTCCATGAGGTGCCACAGCGCCTCCTGCACGAGTGACTCCGACTCGGAGTCCAACGACGAGGTGGCCTCGTCCAAGACGAGCACCTCCGCACCCTTGGCCATCGCCTGTGCGATGGCGACCCGCTGGCGCTGGCCGCCGGAGAGCTTCATGCCCCGCTCTCCCACCACGGTCTGGTACCCGTCGGGGAGGCGCTCCACGAACTCGTCCACATACGCGGCGCGGCCCACGGCGCGCACGAGGTCCATGTCGACGCCGTGCACGCTGTGCTCCGCCTCCGTGCCGTAGCAGATGTTCTCTGCGATGGTGCGGTGCAGCATTTGCGGGTCCTGGGGGACGTAGGCGATGTGCCGCCTGAGTGAGTGCTGAGTGACGCACGCGATGTCCTGGCCGTCGATCTCGATGAGACCACCGTCACGATCCGCAAAGCGGAGCAGCAGCTTGGTCAACGTCGTCTTGCCCGAACCGGAAGGCCCAACGAGGCCTACGTGCTCCCCCGGCTCGATGCGGAGGTCGAGCCCCTCGAACAACGGGGTGTCCGCCCGGTAGGCGAAGCGCAAGTCCCGGAACTCGACCCGCCCGTGGGGCACCACCATGTCCGGTGCGCCCGGGAGATCGACGATGTCGGGTTGCGTGGCCGCGATGCCGGCGAACTTCGCACAACGACCAATGGCCCGAGAGATCAACCTGATGAACTCGAACGACTCCTCCAGGCTGGTGCCGACGAACGTCGCGTAGAACAGGATCAGGTAGACCGCACCCGCCGCGGCGACGTGATGCAGCGCCAGCACGACACCGACCAGGATGGAAGCCCAGTTGAAGAAGGCCATGGCCGACTCCATTTGGATCCGCGTACCGGTGAAGACCTTTCGTGCCCGCAGGTCGGCGCTGATGGAGTCGGCCACCAGCGCGGCGACGTGGTCCTTCTCCCGCTCCTCGGCCGCCTGGGAGCGCACGGTCGTCAGGTTGGCGATGGTGTCCGCAATGACCCCGGTCGCCCGGGAATGGGCGTCGGAGAATTCCTTCTCCGCCGCCACGACCCGGCCCATACGGCGGTGCAACACGAGGACGAACACCCCGACCAACCCGGCCATCACGAGCGCGACGGGCCAGGCCACGATGCCGAGGACGACGATGGCACCGATTGTCGTCACACCGATGCGCAGGATGCCCCAGACCATGGCCTCGATCATGTCGACGAAGGCCCATGTCGACGTCTCAAGGGTGGCGATGACCTCCCCCGACGGCCTGTCCGTGTGCCACGAGTGGCTCAACCCGATCAGGTGGTCGTAGCCACCCGTGATGGCACGGCCGAACGAGCGCAGGGTGGCGCCCCAGCTCATCCAGCCACCGATGCGACCGAAGAGCGTGGCGGCAGCCAGCACGACGGCGTAGGCAAGCAACAGGGGGCCGAAGGTCTGCCACAGTCCCTCGTGCGGACCGAGGTTCGATATGCGGCTCAACAGCGCGGCAAAGATCAGCGGCGCCGCCACGGCGTTCGCCAGGGTGCCAAGAACGATGGCGGTGCAGGCGCCCGCGAAGGGGCCGCGGTCTGGCTCCATCTGACGCCAGCAGTAGGTCAGGGTCTCTTTGATCGATGCGTTGGGAAAGAGGGTGCGTTCACCCATGGGTCTCTCCAGGTGGGAGGTGAAGCGGGCGGGGTCGAGGACACGGCGCACCCGCAGTGCGCGGTCTGCCTCGGATTGCGTCCGGGCGGTCAGCCCGTCGGTGTCGTGGTCGGCGTCAGTGACCAGCGGGGCAGAGGTCGGGCCCGGCCATCCGGGACCTCCCTCCGACGGCACCAGGGAGCTGGGCCACGATGGCGGGCACGATCAGCGTCGAGCGCATCGTCATTCCTGCCATGTGGTCACCTCGCTTCCGTCTCGTGGTGCGATCCCAAAACGGTAGCCCATGGCGCGGCGGAGCCGCGTAAGAAATGTGAATTGACGCGTCAGCCCCACACCACGAGGGCGCCGTCAGAAGAGCGGAGGCGTGTTCATTGCGTCAGCGGCCGATGGCGGCCGTTCCAAGCCCAGGTGGGTCCAGGCGCGCTGTGTCGCCACCCGACCCCGCGCGGTGCGCTGGATCAGCCCGCTCTGCAGCAGAAAGGGCTCATAGGCGTCCTCGATCGTGTCCGTCTCCTCGCCCACGCACTGCGCCAGCGTGGTCAGACCAACCGGCTGACCGCCGAAGCGACCGCAGAGCGTGGTCAGGATGGCCCGGTCGACCTTGTCCAGACCCATTTCGTCCACCCCGAAGAGCTCGAGGCCGTCGCTGGCCGTGGCGCCGTCGATGTAGCCCTCGCCCCGCACCTCCGCGAAGTCCCGCACCCGGCGCAGGAGCCGGTTCGCCACCCGCGGCGTGCCCCGGGAACGCTCCGAGATCCGGATCGCGCCGTCGGCATCGATCTGCACCTTCAAGATCCGGGCGGACCGCTCCACGATGGCTCGCAGGTCGGCCGGGTCGTAGAGGTCCAGACGCCCCACGAAGCCGAAACGGTCCCGCAGCGGGCCGGCGACGAGGCCGGTCCGGGTCGTCGCACCGACGAGCGTGAAGTTCGGCAGTTCCAGGCGGATGGAGCGCGCCGTGGGGCCCTTCCCGATCATGATGTCGAGGCGGCCGTCCTCCATCGCCGAGTACAGCATCTCCTCGACGGATCGGTGCAGGCGATGGATCTCGTCGATGAACAGGACGTCGCCGTCCTGCAAGTCGGTGAGCAGCGCGGCCAGATCGCCCGCACGGGTCAGCACGGGGCCGGCGGTGATGCGGAACCCGGCGCCCATCTCGGCGGCGACGATGCCGGCGAGGGACGTCTTGCCCAATCCGGGCGGGCCTGCGAAGAGGATGTGGTCGACCGGCTGGCGCCGCTGGCGCGCCGCTTGGAGCACGATCCCCAGGTGCTCGACCAGCTGCGGCTGCCCGACGAACTCGGCCAGGTTCCGGGGCCGCAGCCCGACCTCGTCGAGCTCCTCGGTTCCGTTGGATGCAGCCGGATCGACGACCCGGGGCCCGGGGTCCGGGGACATAACCTCCCGGCGGGCTCCGCTCACCGACTCACCGGCTGGCCAATTCCCGCAGCGCACGGCGGAGCATCTCTTCCACCCCGACATCGTCGCGTAGGCCGTCGAGCGCACCGCGGATCTCGTCGGGGGCGTAACCGAGCTCGCTGAGCGCTTCGCGCGCCTCGGCCCGGGACGTCCGGGTGCCCACCGATCCCGGGTCGCCGCCCGCCAGTGTCGCAGCACCGCCGCTCGACAGCGACAGGTCGGGTAGGTCCAGCCGACTCTTCAGTTCGATCAGCAGTCGGGCCGCCGTCTTACGCCCCACGCCCGGCACCGTGCACAAGGTCTCGAGATCCTCCTCGAGCACCGCCGTGGACAACGCCGCCGGCGACAACGCCGCCATGATGGCCAGCGCCAGCGCGGGACCGACACCGTGCGAGCCCAGCAGCACCTCGAAGCAGCGCCGCTCGTCGTCGTGCACGAAGCCGTACAGGACGATCGCGTCCTCCCGCACATGCGTGTGCACGAAGAGCGTCGCCTCGGCACCGCTGCCCGCCGTCACCAAGACGGCCGCCGTCGCCGGGGTGACGGCCACGCGGTACCCCACGCCCCCGACGTCGATGATCACCTCGCCTTCGCCGCTCCGCACCACCACCGCTCCACGAAGTAGTCCGATCACGCTGTTCCCTCCTTGATGAGTGCGGCATCCATGGCCCGGCGCAACGGCACGGTTGTCTGGTGGCAGACCGCCAGCGCCAGCGCGTCGGCCACGTCGGGCGGGCCCTCGACCGCCGGCAAGCCCAACACCTGGGCGACCATGCGCTGCACCTGGTCCTTGGTGGCGGCGCCGTAGCCGACCAGGCTGAGCTTCACCTCGTTCGCCGTGTACTGGACGACGTCGCAGCCACCCTCGGCGGCGACGAGGAGAGCCAGTCCGCTGGCCTGACCCACCGACATCGCGGTCTTGGCGTTGACCTGGAAAAAGACGCGCTCGACCACGACCGCCTGCGGTCGAAGCTCCTGGACCAGCGCTCTCAGCTCCGTATGCAGGATCAAGAGCCGCTCGGCCAGGGGCGCCGCAGGATCGGTCTCGATCACCCCGGCAGCGTGGGCCCGCAGCGCGGCGGTGCCCTCGGCCCGGTCGACGAGCCCGTAGCCGCAGCGCGAAAGCCCCGGATCGATACCCAATACGAACATGCGTTCGTAGGATTAGCCGGGGGTCCTGTACAGAGGGCGGATCTGGGTGAGGCCGCCGGGTCGGCGTTGCCCGACCCGGGGCGGCGGATCAGCCCTCGAAGGTGGCCAGAACCTCGTCGGCGATGTCCGCGTTGGAATGCACCGCCTGGACATCGTCGTGGTCGTCGATCGCCTCGAGCAGGCACAGGACCTTCTTGGCCTCGGCCTTGTCGGGGACCGGGACCAGGGTGGTGGGCTCGAGGCTGAGGTCGACGGACTCGGGCGTGATGCCGGCGCTGTCGAGGGCCTGGCGCACCGAATCGAGGTCGCCGGGCGCACTGGTCACGACCCAGGCCGCGCCGTTGCTGTTCATGTCCTCGGCGCCACCCTCCATGGCGATCTCCATGACCTTGTCCTCGTCGTTGTCGAGGCTGACCGTCACGATGCCCTTGCGCTCGAACTGCCAGCCGACCGCACCGGGCTCGGCCATGTTGCCGCCGTTGCGGCTGAAGAGGTTGCGCATCTCGGCCCCGGTGCGGTTGCGGTTGTCGCTCAGGGTCTCGACCATGATGGCCACGCCACCAGGGCCGTAGCCCTCGTAGTTGATGGCCTCGTAGCGCACGCCCTCGAGGTCGCCCGTCCCGCGCTTGATCGCCTTCTCGATCGTGTCGAGCGGGACGCTGGCCGCCCGGGCCTTCTGGTAGGCGGTGCGCAGGGTGGCGTTGGCCTCGAGGTCCCCGCCGCCGTCCCGTGCGGCGACCTCGACGAGGCGGATGCACTTGGCGAAGATCTTGGCGCGGGCCTTGTCCTGGGCGCCCTTGCGGTACTTGGTGGTCGCCCACTTCGAGTGACCCGACATGTTCCCTCGTTCCTCTCCCCGCCCGATGCCACCTGTTGGTGGGCCGGCGCTGCTGGTTGCTGGTTGGCAGGTGGGAAAACGATTGTATCGAGGCTGGTCCGGGGTCAGCCCGGGACGAGGGAGATGCGGACGGTGAGGGCCTTGCCCAGGGCCGATCGCCAGGGTTCGCATGCGGCCAATACGCTCCGGGTCATGACAACACCCCTCCCCCAGAGCGCCCCCCACTCGAGTGCTGACGGCCGGTACCGGTCTCGCTCCCGTCGCTTACTGATCGTTGGGGCGACCCTCGCCGCCGGCGCGGCCGCTGGGGCGGCGTACAAGCGTCTGGCCGCCCGGAGTGTGGGCGACCCCGGACCCGCTGACGGGAGCCTCGCGCTCGGCTGGGGCCAGGGCGTCACTCGTCCGGACCATCAGGTCGTGCGGACCCTGGACGGGGCGGAGCTCGCTGTGTGGGACCTGGCCGGGCACGGCCCGGATGCCCCTGTGGTCGTTCTCCCGCACTGCTGGGGCTGCAGCCACGAGATCTGGCTCCCCGTCGCCCGCCGGCTCCGCGAGGAGGGGTACCGCGTGGTCCTCTACGACCAACGGGGCCATGGGACGAGCACCAGAGGTACCGCCCCGCTTGCGATCGAGACGCTGGCGCACGACCTCGAAGTGGTCCTCGATGCGACCGATGTGCGCGACGCGGTGCTGGCGGGGCACTCCATGGGCGGCATGACGATCATGTCCCTCGCCACGCACCGACCGGATGTGCTCCGGGAGCGGGCCAAGGCAACGGTGCTCGTGGCAACCGCGGCAACCAGTGTGGGCGATCGTTCGGGGCAGAGTGCACGGATAGCCAGTGCAATGGTCGCGTCACCCGTCGTGACGCGGGCGATGCGGGCCAAGAATGGGCACCTCTTCGTTCGTTACGCCTTCGGGGACAGTCCGGTCAGGGCACACGTGGACCTGACCCGGGAGCTCTTCGGGGGTTGCCACGGCACGGTGCGCGGGGACTTCCTGCTGGCGTTCTCGACCATGGACCTCTTGGAGGGCATCGCGACGATCGACGTGCCGACGACCGTGATGGTCGGGAGCCGTGACGCGCTGACGCTGCCCAAGAAGGCAGAGCAGATCGTGGCGACCGTTCCAGGGGCGCGACTCGTTACCCTGCAGAACAGGGGGCACATGCTCCCGCTCGAGGATCCCGACGCGGTCACCGACGAGATCGTGAGGGCGGTGAAGGGCTAACCGCTCACCCGGGTCGGAATCGAGAGCTGACGGACTCGGGCTCGTGGCTCCGTCGCTCATTTTCTCGGTCGGCGCCAGGTCGGGGTGGGCGGGGAGACGAAGACCCTTCCCTGCGGGCTGATGAAGCGCACCTCAGCCTGGGCATCACCATCGAGCTTCCAACCCAGCTCGTGCACTCGGCTGTGGTGGCCGACGCAGAGGGTGAGGAGGTTCGACATGACCGTGGGCCCCTGCTTGGAGGCCCACACGACGTGATGGACGTCGGTCACGTTCCGACGACCGCAACCCGGGAAGCGGCAGCCGTTATCCCGACGACGGATCTCGATCCGCTGCGCGTCGCTCGGATCGCGCTGCAGCGGTTTCTGGTCGAGGCCGGAGCCGTCGGGAGTGTCGAAGGACAGTGTGATATGGGCATTGCACGCCAGCCGGCGGGCCACCTCGGCCGATATCGGGCCGACGCCCTCGATGGAGGCGTGGCCGTACCCGTCGCCGTAGAGGAGCCGTTCCAAGTCGGTGTGCACGATCATCGTGGTTTGGCTGCCGCCGTGGACGGGCGTCGAGCCGGGGCGCTTCCGGCGACCTTGTTCGATGCAGATGTCGAGCAGGGCGTCCGCGCAGCGGGCTTCGAACCTCACGTAATCAGGATCGGTGGCGCTCGGGTGGTCGTTGCGGCGGGCTCGCCCGAGCACGGCGGACTTCACCAGGGCGTATGCGTCACCGGTGAGCTGCGCCCAGAGAAGGCAGCGCTCGTCGTCGAAGCGGACGTACCGGCGTCGGAACTGTGCCGCTGCATCCGTGTCGCTCGCTCCCTTGACCTCGGCCACCAGCTGCCGGGCCTGCTTCGGCGTCCAATGCTCCGACGCCTGTGCCAGGTCGGCGTCGGTCGCAGGCGTGGCGACGGCGGCGAGGGGGCCGAAGACATCGAGCGTCAGGCGGCCGTCGGAGAGCGCACCCGAGAGGGCCGGGAGATCCCGCACCCTGGCGGCCGCGTCGACCAGCGTGCGGGCCCGTCCTCGGCTGATGTGGCAGTGGGCGACGAGCCAGTCCCGCATGGACAGTGACCCGTCCCCGCGCCAGGCCTCCTTCCGGTCGAACTCGGCGATGTCACGGAGCATGGCGCCCTCGTGCTGTGAAATCACGCGCTGGTGCCGACCGATGCTGTCCGCCAACTTCGCCGAGCGCGCATCGCCGCCGTAGTTCCGGCTGAGCGGCCGGGTCCGGCGGGTGGAGGCCCGGCCGCCTGTACGAGCCGAATCGGAGGCCGAGGCGGTGGGTGCCATAACGACGAACGGTCCCCCGACTGGTCTCGTTCGCCGCGGATCTTCAGTGCACAGAGCGCGGCCAGCGGGACGAGGCCACACCGCTCGACGCTGCCCGAGCACACGGTCGCTCATTGGTTCCCTTTTGTCCCATGGACTCGGGTCACTAGGCGAGCGAACGGTGCCTCGGGTTCATTCGATGACGGACGTGCCGAAGCGCTCCAGCGATTCGAGCGCGTGGGCCAGCGAGTCGCCGGGCACGCCGACCCCCGACCACGTGACGCCGAGCGCCGCCAGCTCCTCGACCGCGGCCAGCTGGGCCCCGGGATCGAAGCTGTCGGCGCCCGGATCCCCGCCGGCGTTGGAGCCGAAGGACACGTCGACGCCGGCCGGATCCCGGCCCGCCTCGTCCACGAACTGCCAAAGCTCGTCGAGCATCGGACGGAGGTCGTCGACAGACTCGAGCGGCCGCGTCTTCGCCGTGGTGGCGAGGACCCTGGGGGCGGGAAAGGGGCTCCATCCGTCGCCGTAGCGCGCCACCCGCCGGCGCGACAGCGTGCTGTTCCCGCCGATCCAGATCGGAGGCTGGGTCTTCGGCTTCGGGTTCGCCGTCTGGCCCTTGGCCGTGAAGGTCATCCCCTGGTGGGCGAACTCGTCCTTGCTCCAGACGCCCCGGATCACCTCGATCGCTTCATCGAAGAGTGCGTTTCGCTGCTCGAAATCGACCCCTAACGCCTGATATTCGCCCCGCATGTAACCGGTGGCGACGGCCAGGATGAAGCGACCGTCCGAGAGCGCGTCGAGCGTCGCGGCCGCCTTGGCCACCACGAAGGGGTTGCGGTACGGCAAGACAAGGATGTTGGGGATCAGGCGCAGCCGGTCCGACACCGCTGCACAGAAAGAGAGCGCGGCAAAGGGATCGAGTGCGTCGTGACCACCGGCATTCAGCCACCGATCACTCGGGGCGGGGTGGTCGGTGAAGCCGATCCCCGCGAATCCAGCTCTTTCCGCCGTCTCGCAGAAACTGGTGAGCGCCGCCTTGGTCGTCAACTCGGGGTTGTAGGGATGCGTCGTCATCGGGTAGGTCACCCAGAAGTTCATCGCGCTGACCCTAGTGTTCGGAAGTTCGGCCTCCCTGCGGTCCGGTGAGCCGATGCGCCACCCGAAGAACGTCCCGCCGATGGACGGAGACGTGGAGCACGGACGCCCTCGATCAACGCCTCCATACAGTGGCGCAACAAGCCGGGACCGACGACGGATCTGGGCGGTCGCTCAGACTCGACCAGGTCGTGGAAGACATGGCGGACGGCGTCGTGGATCAGATCAACGCCATGCCTCCAGCAGCTCCGGTCAAGGGTCATCGGGACGATCTCCTTTGGTGCGATCGGACGGGAACACCCCCGCATCCAGGGACTGAGGAGATCAACCGGGGCGCGACGGCACTCCCCTGGTATGCGAACATATGTTCGACTAGCTTGCCACGAGTGGAACTTCCGCCACTCAGGCGGGCGACGATCCTGCATGCCGACCTCGATGCCTTCTACGCGTCCGTTGAGCAGCTGCTGGACCCTTCACTGCGGAACCGGCCCATCGCCGTAGGCGGCAGTGTGGTGCTGGCGGCATCGTATGAAGCCAGGAGCTACGGCGTCCGCGGCGGCATGCCCGGGTGGCGGGCCCGCCAGCTTTGCGGTGATCTCCTCTTCGTCCGTGGCCACTTCGGCCGCTACCAACAATTCGGCGACGATGTCGTGTCCGTCTTTCATGACTTCACACCTCGAGTCGAGCGGGTGTCGATTGATGAGGCGTTCCTCGATGTTGCCGGCGCCGTCCACCTCTTGGGAGCACCGACCGAGATAGGGGCTGCCATCCGCCGACGCGTGCGCGACGAGATCGGTCTCCCTTTATCGGTTGGCGTGGCGCGGACGAAGCATCTCGCCAAGGTGGCGTCTCAGGTGGCCAAGCCCGACGGCCTCGTCGCCGTGGATCCGGACGATGAGCGTGACTTTCTCGACCCCCTTCCAATCGGGCTGATATGGGGTGTCGGACCCACGACAGAACGGCGCCTCCAGCAGGCCGGGATCTCCACCATCGGGCAACTGGCCAAGGCCGGCAGCCCGATCCTGGGCAGCCTGCTCGGCCAGGCAGCCGGGGCAAAACTGGCCGCTCTCTCCTCCAACGTCGACGAGCGGGCAGTGGAGACACCGGCCCGGTCGAAGTCCATGGGTGCACAAGCCGCCCTCGGACGTCGGGATGCAAGTCCAGAGCTCATCAGAGAGACGCTCGGCTACCTGGCTGACAGAGTCGCCGGCCGCCTGCGAAAGGCAGCCCTGGCCGGTCGGACAGTGACCGTACGGGTCCGCTTCCCTCACCTGCGCGCTGTGACCCGGTCAGTCACGTTGTCCGTTGCGATCTCGACCACCCTGACGCTGACTGAGGTTGCTGAAAGACTCGCCCACTCAGCCATCCTCGACAACGAACGAGAACGCGAAAATCACGCTCATCGCTGTTTCGGTCTCCAATTTGCGCCCAGACCATTCCCTGCAGCTCGAGCTACCTCTCGATTCCCCCAATTGGCGGCGAATTGCGGGCCCCCGACCTGGATCCGTCGTCGAAGCCTCCAGATGGGGAGTGGACCGGTCCGTCGATGCGATCCGGGACAAGTTCGGCCGGACTGCCGTCGGCTACGCCACTGTCGCCCTTTCCGCCGCCGAAAGAGTTCCCGAGGAGTTCCGCGAACTGGCCGAGCGGAGGCAAGGTGGCAGCCAGGCGTAGGGCTGGACATCAACCCGATCTGGCCCACTGTGATCATCCAACTTGGCCCCACCTCTGAGCTGGAGGCTTCGCCTTGCCCGTATTGTGCGGGCGTGATCGGCCCATCACGACGCAGGCCGGGCAAGACGGCGTTCCAACTACGCATCTCGCTCATGGAGGTAACGCCGACCATTTGGCGCCGACTACTGGTGCCCGGCGAGGTCAAGCTCTCGAGGCTGCACACGATCTTCCAGGCCGCCATGAGCTGGGAGGACTACCACCTGCACTGCTTCGAAATCGACGGTGTGCGCTATGGCACTCCAGATCCCGAAGGGGAGAACGACGACATCGACGAAGAGAGCGTGACGCTCTCCGATCTGGTGTCGGGCCGGACCCGCTTCTTCTATGAATACGACTTCGGGGACTCGTGGCGCCACGAGGTGGTGGTCGAGTCGATGGATCCGGTGCCGGCGATCCTGAAGCTCGCCGTCTGTGTCGATGGTCAGCGAGCCTGCCCACCCGAGGACTGCGGGGGCACCGGCGGCTATCAAGACCTCGTCGAGGCCATTGGCGACTCCGACCATGAAGAGGAAGCCGCCTACGTCGAATGGGCGGGCGTGTTCGACCCTGAGTTCTTCGACCTGGCCATCACCAACGCCGCTCTCCAGCGGGTGCGCTGAATCACGATTTCTTGGTCGTTGCCCGCTTGGCTCAGTCGAACGCAGCCGAAGACTCTCGGTCCGGGTTTCGATGACGTGAGCGGTGAAAGTCGGATCTGGAAGAGCAACTCGGCCCCCTCGGCGTCGAGCTGGACGTAACCGAGTTCGCCGAGGCACAACAGGTCGAGTCGTCCAGCGCAGATGACGTCGCGCCGACCGATCGCCGGCCAAGCTTGTCAGGGCGATAACCGCTCGATGCTCCAGGTTCCGGAGAGCACCCGGTAGCGGAGCCGATCGTGCAGGCGGTCCGCTCCTTCTTCCCAAAATTCGACGACCTCGGGCCGGATCCGGTAGCCGCCCCATCGAGCAGGGCGCGGTGGCCCCGTTTCCTCGGGGAACGTCTCGCCCAGCTCGGCGACCCGCTCTTCGAGCACGGCTCGACTCACGACCACCTCGCTCTGATGGCTCGCGACGGCGCTGCGACGGGCCCCGGGCGGCCGCGACCGCCAGTAGGCGTCCGACTGATCGTCATGGACCACCTCCACCGCTCCGGTCACCCGGACCTGTCGGTGCACTGGCAGGAGCCAATGGAAGAGGGCAGCGGCAACCGGATTCGCCCTCAGCTCTCGACCCTTCTCGCTTTCCCGGTCGGTGTAGAAGATGAGACCTCGGTGATCGATGCCTCGGAGCAGCACCATTCTGGAGGATGGGCGCCCAGCGGTGGTGGCGGTGGCAACTGCCATCGCCTCGGGCATGGGCTCACCGGCTGTCCGCGCAACCTCGAGCCACCGGGATGTCTGGGTCATCGGATCGGGATCGACGGACGCTTCGTCCATGGCCACAGTCTGCTCGCTCGGGCGATGGGTCAGGACGCCGAAGGATGTGGCTCGCGGGACGTGTCGGGTTGCAGATACCGGAGTGGCGCGACGGATGGCCCACTCAGGGGTTTATCGAGTTCGACAGCCCATAGAATTTGCTTGTGGGTGCCCTGGGCAAGACCGAATCAAGTGAGCTGCTGGAGGGTCTGTCTGGGTCTGAGCATGAGGACCTTGTCGTGATTCGACGTGCGAGGAGCGGTCTTCGAGCGATCATCGCTGTCCATTCCACCCTC
This sequence comes from uncultured Acidimicrobiaceae bacterium, assembly GCA_963737805.1. Lineage (GTDB taxonomy): Bacteria > Actinomycetota > Acidimicrobiia > Acidimicrobiales > RAAP-2 > Bog-473. The sequence continues at coordinate 204,156 of CAVTUE010000013.1, read as the reverse complement.
CTGGGTCCCTCCCTGGGCGGGGCCCGCTTCTATCCCTATGAGGAGGAAGCGGTCGCGCTCGACGATGTCCTTCGTCTCTCGAGGGCGATGACGGAAAAGGCGGCTCTGGCCGGACTGGCACAAGGAGGTGGCAAGGCGGTCATCATCGGGGATCCGACCCTCGTGAAGACGCCCGATCTTCTCCATGACTTTGCTGCTGCCGTCAACAGCCTCGAGGGGCGTTACGTCACAGCAGAGGACGTCGGGACGACCCAGGACGATATGGATCTAATTCGGGAGACGACGCCCTTCGTGGGGGGCACGGCCATATCGCGTGGTGGATCTGGCGATCCCAGTTCAGCGACTGCTCTCGGGGTCGTGGTTGCGATGGAGGCCGCGGCCGCTCACCGGTGGGGTGATGACCTCGAGGGAAAGACGGTATGTGTCGTGGGCGCCGGCAAGGTGGGAGAAGAGGTCATTCGGCTCCTCGTTCAACGACGGGCCGTCGTAGTCGCTGCCGATGTCAATCCCGACAAGGCGGAGGCTGCCCTACGCAATGGTGCCATCCGTCTCGTCGACCCGTCCGATACGCTCGGAACGACTGCTGACATCCTGTGTCCGTGTGCGCTAGGGGGGCTGCTCACTGAAGATGTGGTGCCTGATCTTCATTGTGCGATCATTGTGGGCGGGGCGAACAATCAGCTCGCTAGCGCTCAGGTCGCGGACTCACTCGCGGCGGCTGGCCTTCTCTATGTTCCTGACTTTCTGGCCAACGCGGGTGGCATCATCAACATCGCCGAGGAAGCCCAGGGTTACGATCGGGCGCGCGCGGTGAAGGCCGTCGGTCAGATCCGGGACACGACGACCTTGGTGCTCGAGCGCGCCGAGGCGCAGGGCATCACTCCCCTGACGGCGGCCGAGGAGCTGGTGGCCAAGCGACTTGCGAGTGCCAGGGACAGCGTCGGTCACTTCATCGAATCGTCCGCTGGCGCAAACCATTCCCAACCAGGGGACACTGAGCACTGACTGGCGTCCGTACGAACTCCTGCGCAACATCATTGGCGCTCGTGGCCAGTCTTGCGAGCGTCGATGTGCCCACATCGCCATCGGGACCTGGAATGGGTGGCGCCAGGCGCCGGGTGCTCGTGCGGCCGACGACACGTCATGTTCGTCGCTCGGATACCCCGAAGTGCTCCCGCAGGGTCACCACGGCCCTGCGCCGGCGGTCCGGGGCCGCATCAAGCATTTGCCCATCTGTTCCGAGTGCAATGATCTTGGCTTCGTGACGACATTCGAATCGATCGAGACCCCGTCCCGTCCGCCCAAACAGGAACAGATGGACGCCTCGCCGGACATCATCGAGGTGGTGCCCGGAATATTGCGCCTGCAGCTGCCCATCGATTTCACCGGATTGGGCCACGTCAACACGTACGCCCTCGAAGATGCCGAGGGTTTCACATTGGTCGATCCAGGTCTCCCAGGCGAGGAGTCGTGGAAGGCCCTCCGGGGCCGCATGGACGCGGCAGGCATCCCCCTGCAACGGGTGCACACCATTGTCGTCACGCATTCGCATCCCGACCACTTCGGCGGCGCAGGATTGTTGGCCCAGGAGAGCGGAGGCGCCATTGTGGCTTCTGACCGCTTCCGCACCTTCTTTGATCCCGTTGACATCGACGATCGGGAGCTCGAGGCGGCCGACGACATCGATCCGGACGAGAGCCCGATCCCCACCCTCCGCATCGAGCGGCCTGCACCCTGGGGCGGGTCAACAGTCGGCCCACCACCCGAAGCCCGAGCAAGAATGCTCGCCGATCAGGCCGATCTCTTCAAGTGGTTCAAGCCCCCCCGACCTTCGTACCGCGTGGCGGATTGCGACCACATCGCCGTGGGTGCCCGGGACTGGGTCGGCCTCTTCACCCCGGGGCACACCGACGATCATCTCTGTCTCTACGACGAAGAGGGCGGAGTGCTCCTGGCTGGCGACCAGGTGTTGCCTACAATCACGCCGCACATTTCCGGACTGATCCCCGGTGACCCACTCCTGATGTACATCGAGTCACTCGACCGCTTGTCCGACCTACCCCATGTGTCGACGGTGCTGCCGGCACACGGCCAGCCATTCCACGATCTCGCGGGCCGGGCCGAGGAGATCAAGCGCCACCACGACGAACGCCTCGATCGGCTGCTCGAGATCTGTGACGCCCTCGGCTGGGCGAACGTCATACAACTCTCACACGAGTTGTTCGCCCCACGATCATGGGGCTCCATGGCCGAGGCTGAGACCTTCGCCCACCTGGAGCGTTTGCGGGCTACGGGCGCGGTGCGACGCCGCGAAGAGGCGGGCATCCTGCTGTACCACGTGTGACGCGCCGGCCCCGGCTGAGGACTTCACCTCGCACGGTCCGGGCGAAGCTCTGATCTGGCGCATCTGAAGCCGGCCCCCGAGAAAATCGAACCCTCGCACGCGCGTAGGAATCCGATTGAACCTGTCCCGGAAGACCGGCTCGGCCGCCTTCCGGCTGCTCAGGGAGGGTCTGAATCGAGGCCATGCCGGGGCCCGGCCGTAGGCTGACCATCGACCGATCTCCAATGGGAAGGAAGGTGCCGTGCAGCTCGGACTCGAGGGCAAGGTGGCGGTCGTGACCGGCGCCAGCAGGGGCATCGGACTGGCAGCCACGCGAGCACTGACCGAGGAAGGCGCCCACGTCGTCGCCGGGGCCCGCAAGGGCTCGCGCGAGCTCGAGGCGCTCGTGGGGGCGGGATCGGTCCAGTCGGTCTCGGTCGATCTCTCGACACCCTCGGGTCCCGCCGACCTCGCCGCCGTCGCGCTCGAGCGCGGCCGGATCGACATCCTCGTCAACAACGTGGGCGCCGCGAAGCCTCGCCTCGAGGGGTTCTTGAGCATCACCGACGAGGACTGGGCCGCTTCGCTGAACATGAATCTCATGGCGGCGGTGCGGATGACCCGCGCCGTGTTGCCGTCCATGTTCGCTGCCGGCGCCGGAACCATCGTCACGACGAGCTCCGTGAACGCCTTTCTCCCGGACCCGGCCGTCCTCGACTACAGCGCAGCCAAGGCCGCCGTGGCGAACTTCTCCAAATCGCTCTCCAAGGAATTGGCGCAGCACAACATCCGGGTCAACACGGTGAGCCCCGGGCCGGTGTCCACGGCGCTCTGGCTCGGTGAGGACGGCGTCGCACAGACGATCGCTCGCGCCACCGGTGGGGACCCCGATGCCGTGGCGCACCAGGCCGCCGCGGATGCCGCGACGGGCCGCTTCACCACGCCCGAAGAGGTGGCGGATCTCATCGTGTTCCTCGCCAGCGGACGCGCCGGCAATGTCACCGGGGCGGACTTCACCATCGACGGAGGGCTGATCAAGACCCTTTGACGTGGGCGGAGTGCGGAACGGCTCCGCCTGGCGGCCGTGTCCGCGGGGCGCCTGGAGCACAACGCGAAACCCTGAAAGGAGACCCGCACATGTCCACGTTCCTCACCGAGGTCCGCCAGACCCTGGCTCCCGGTCGGACCGACCGTTTCGGTCCGCTCCCGCCCCTCCTCGTCGCCATGACGGTGGTCACCGGGCTCGTCGATTCGTTCAGCTACCTGTTGCTGGGACACGTGTTCGTCGCCAACATGACCGGCAATGTCGTGTTCTTGGGGTTCGCCGTGGCGGGAGCCCAAGGCTTCTCCATTGCCGCGTCGCTCGTGGCTCTGGCGTCATTCGGGCTGGGATCGGTCTTCGGCGGGCGGATTGCGGCCCGGTTCGGCCATCACCGAGGCCATCACGTGGCGGTGGCAACGGCCGCCCAGTCGGTTCTGATGGCCGTCTCGATGGTCCTGGCCCTGGTGGGTACGCACCCCTTCGGCTCGGGCGTACGCTACGCGCTCATCGTGGCCCTGAGTCTGGCCATGGGCGTACAGAACGCCAGCGTGCGGCGGTTGGCAGTCCCCGACCTGACCACCACCGTGCTCACGTTGACGGTGACGGGAATCGCCGCGGACAGCGCGCTCGGTGGCGGGAAGGGGTCCAAGTCGGGCCGGCGGTTGATCTCGGTCGCCGCCATGTTCCTCGGCGCGCTTGTCGGAGCGGTCCTCGTCCTCCATGTGCAGGTCGCACTTCCGCTGATCATCGCCTTGGCCATCGTCGTCCTCGTAGCCGTCGTGAGCCACTGGACGGGTCGATCGAACCCTCCGTGGACCCGAGTCGAAGACTGAGACTGTGAGTTCCCTGTGCCATCGTCGCGGTTGCCCTTCGTGACGGGAGTCTGTCCGGCACGTGCCGATACGGCAAAGCGATTGCGACGCGTACGCTGAGTCTGTGGAGCTCGCACGTCCACATCATCGGGCCGAACAGCCAAAAGGAGAACATCATGGCGACGATCACCGCTGAGGAACAGAGTCAGATCGAGGAGGCGAATGCGTCCGGCAAGACTCCGGTCGTCTTCATCCATGGCCTCTGGCTGCTTCCGAGCAGCTGGGATCGCTGGGCGGCCGTCTTCGCGGAGGCTGGCTACGCGCCCCTGACTCCGGGTTGGCCCGACGACCCGGGCACGGTCGAAGAGGCCAAAGCACATCCCGAGGTGTTCGCCAACAAGTCGATCGGCGAGGTCGCCGATCACTACGGGGCCGTCATCGAGGCCCTGGACAAGAAGCCGGCGGTCGTCGGCCACTCCTTCGGCGGCCTGCTGGCCCAGATGGTGGCGGGACGCGGGCTCTCGGCGGCGACGGTTGCCATCGACGCCGCGCCGTTCCGGGGTGTGTTGCCCTTGCCGATCTCGGCCCTCCGATCCTCTTCACCGATCCTCGAGAACCCGCGCAACAAGCACCGGGCCATTCCCCTGACCTTCGACCAGTTCCACTACGCGTTCGCCAACGCGGTCAGCGAGGAGGAGGCGAAGGAGCTCTTCGAGACTTACGCAGTGGCTGCTCCGGGTGAGCCTCTCTTCCAAGCCGCCTTCGCGAACCTGAACCCGTGGACCGAAGCCAAGGTGGACAACGAGAATCCCGACCGCGGTCCGATGTTGATCGTCTCAGGAGAGAAGGATCACACGGTCCCCACCGCCATTTCCAAGGCGGCCTACAAGCGGCAGCGGCACAACAAGGGAGTGACCGAATTCGTCGAGATCCCGAACCGCGGCCACACGCTGACCATCGACAGCGGCTGGCGCGAGGTCGCCGACGCGGCGCTCGGGTTCATTCAACGCTTCGCCTCCTGAGGACTCTGGGAACCGACGTCGTCGGGTCGCCGTCCCGTTACTCGTTGCGGCTCCGGCCTCGGGCCACTTCGGTCCACTTGGTCACCCGAGGCAGCAGCAGCCCAAACCGGCGAACACGAGACGCGTCGTCGACCCGATGCTCCGCACGCTGCCCTCGGTCACAAGCGGTCGAACATGACGTTCGCCGACTTCACCGTCGACGATCCTAGGAGACGCCGGAACTCGCACCGCGGTCCAAGACATCCCCTAGCGGGCGGCGCCGGTTGGTCATGATGGACCAATGGCGAGTGCATCGTTGCCCCCCGACCGTCTGTCCCCGGAGCGTGACCAGCGCACTCGCTGGCAGGCGCTGCGCGACATCGTCCTCGGACCGGACTCCTACGGGATCGTGTTCCTGTTCCTCCTCGTTGACTATGTATTCCTCACCGTCGGATGGAGCGGCGCTGTCGCCCTGATCGTCAGCGCCATCTGGCTCGGGCTCACCGTGCTGCTCACCTTCCGCACATCCGAGGTACCGCACCGCCTGATGCTCACCGTCCGTCTGGCCGTGGCGCTGACCGTGATCGCCGCGATCGGTGTGTCACTCGGCGGAGGCGACCGAGCCTACGGCACCGTCGTGATACTGGTGTCGCTCCTCGTGCTGGCCAGCCCGATCGCCATCGGCTGGCGGATCCTCCATCACACACGCGTCACCACGCAGACCGTTCTCGGAGCACTGTGTATCTACGTGCTCATCGGCCTGATGTTCGCCAACGCCGACTACGGAGTCCAACTCGTCTCGGGGAACTCGTTCTTTGCCCAGTCCGGACACCACGGCCCGGCAGACTTTCGCGTACTTCAGTTACATCACGATGGCCACCGTCGGCTACGGCGACCTCACACCTGCGATCGGGCTCCCACGCACGAACGCGGTGCTCGAGGCTCTGATGGGGCAGATCTTCCTGGTGGTGCTCGTCGCCCGCCTGGTCGGGATGTACACCCCGTCGTTCCGCTGGGGCCATGAGCTGCACGGCGGGGCGACGGGCGATGCCGGAGGAGCGCCAACCAACGAGGCCGCCGGCGCCGGCGGGGCCGGGGGGAGGCGAAGGCGAAGGGGAAGGGGAAGGGGAAGCCTGACAGCCGCCAATCCCTTGGGCCGGTTCCGTCAGACCATGAGCACGACGGGCACGATCATCGGGCGCCGCTTCGTGCGGTCACCGACGAACTTCCCCAAGGCCTTGCGGGTGTGGCGGCTGAGCACCTCGATGTCGTGGGCGCCGTCGCGCAACGCCTGCGTCACCGCCGCCGCGACCACCTCGCTGGCTTCTTCCAGCAGCTCCTCGGCCTCGGGTGCGTAGACCCAGCCCCTGGTCTCGATCACCGGCGGGCAGCTGAGCTTGCTCTGCTGGCGGTCGACCGTGACCACGGCCATGACCACGCCCTCCTCGGACAGCTTCTTGCGGTCGCGCAGCACCCCGTGCTCGATGTCGCCCACGGTGCCGTCGACGTAGACGTACCCGCCCGGCACGTGTCCATCCCGGGAGATCCCCTTGGCGTCGAGCTGGATCACGTCGCCGTCCTCGCACAGGAGGACCTTGGCCGGGTCGAGGCCCATGGACAGCGCGAGCCGGGCGTGGTGCACCATATGGCGGAACTCGCCGTGCACGGGCACGAAGCATTCCGGCTCGGTCACCGAGATCAGCGTGCGCAGCTCTCCCTGGCGGGCGTGCCCGCTGACGTGCACCGCCTCGGCGCCCGAGTGGACCACTTCGGCGCCGCGCCGGTGCAGGTCGTCGATGACCTGTCCCACCGACCACTCGTTGCCCGGGATCGGGTGGGCGCTGATGACGACGACGTCGTCCTCGCCGATGCGGAGCCACTTGTTCTCCCCCGTGGCCATGAGCGAGAGGGCCGACATCGGCTCACCCTGCGAGCCGGTCGAGATCACGCACACCTCACCGGGCGGCACGCTGTCCACCTGCTCGATGTCGATCTGCACCCCGTCGGGGATGCTGATGATGCCCAGCCGCGTCCCGAGCTCCACGTTCTTGCCCATGGAACGGCCCAGGGTGGCCACCTTGCGGCCGTTGGCCACCGCGGCGTCGATGATCTGCTGCACGCGGTGCATGTGGCTGGCGAAGCAGGCCACCACGATGCGCTTGCCGGTCTGCGCCGCGAAGACCCGGCGCAGCGTCACGCCCACCGTGGATTCCGATTCGGTAAAGCCCGGCTCCTCCGCGTTGGTGGAGTCCGACAGGAGGAGGCGGATACCCTCGGTTCGGGCCAGCTCCCCCATGCGTGACATGTCGGTGCGCCGCCCGTCGACCGGCTGCAGATCGAGCTTGAAGTCGCCCGAGTGCAGGATCACCCCCTGCGGCGTGTGGAACGCGATGGCCATCGCCTCGGGGACCGAGTGCGTCACCGGGATGAACTCGACGTCGCAGGCGCCGATCTTCAGACGCTCGCCGTCGGCGACCGGGATGAACTTCGTGTTGCCGGCCAGGCCGGCCTCGTCGATGCGGTGGCGGGCCAGGCCCACGGTCAGCTCGGAGCCGTAGATGGGCGCGTGCACCTCCCGGAGCAGGTAGGCCAGCCCGCCCGTGTGGTCCTCGTGGCCGTGGGTCAGGACGATCCCGTCGACCCGGTCCTTGCGGTCATGCAGGTAGGTGAACTCGGGCAGGACCAGGTCGATGCCGGGCATGTCGGGGTCGGGGAACATGATCCCGCAGTCGAGGATGACGATGCGGCCGTCCACCTCGATGCAGGCGCAGTTCCGTCCGATCTCCCCGAGCCCGCCCAGGAAGACGACCCGGACCGGCTTCGGTTTGCTGCCGCGCTCAGCCAAGCGGGGCGACCGTGACCGCAGGTGGCCCGACGGCGGCCAGGATCTTCTGGGCCTGGGCGTCGAGCTCGGGAGTGGAGGCGCCCATCGGCAGTCGGCACTGGCCCACCCGGAGGCCGAGCGCGCGCAGCATGGCCTTGGCCGGCAGCGGGTTCGGGAACTCCTCCGAGGACTCGAAGTCGAAGGAGTCGAGGAGCTCGGCGTTCCCGGCGATGGCGGTCGAGAGATCGCCGGCGACGAAGGCGTCGAGGACCTGGCGGAACTGCGGCCCGACCCAGTGCGCGGCGACGCTGATCACGCCGACCGCGCCCACCGACATGAGGGGCAGCGTCATGACGTCGTCACCGCTGTAGATCTCGAAGCCGGCCGGCATCTGTGCGGCGAGGTGCGCCGTGGCCGGCGGGTCACCGGCTGCGTCCTTGAGCCCCACAATGGCCGGCACGTCCCGGGCCAGGCGGAGCATGGTCGTCGCGGCGATGCGCCGTCCGGAGCGGACCGGGATGTCGTAGAGCACGACGGGGAGCTCCCCCGCCGCCTGGGCCACCGCCCGGAAGTGCTCGTAGAGGCCGGCCTGCGAGGGCCGGTTGTAGTACGGCGTGACCACGAGCACGCCGTCGACGCCGCACTCGGTGGCGCGGGCCGTCATGGCGATGGAGTGCGCCGTGTCGTTGGAGCCGGTGCCGGCGATGACGGGGATCGTCACGGCCTCGGCCACGGCCCGCCACAGCGCCACCTTCTCGTCGTCGGTCAGCACCGAGCTCTCGCCGGTGGAGCCGCTGAGCACGAGCCCGTCGCTGCCATGCGCCGCCAGCCAGCGGGCGAGTTCGACCGCGGCCGGGAGGTCGAGCGCCCCGTCGTCGTCGAACGGAGTCACCATGGCCGTGACCACCCGCCCGAAGCGGGGCGAGTCGTGCTGCACGGGGCTCATCGCCCCTCGACGCTACCAGCGCTGCGCGGTGAAGGCGGCGCTCAGGCGACCTGGCGGTCGGCCGGCGAGCCGTCGGCGAACGCGTCCTCCTCCTCGGTGGAGTCGGTCAGGTTCTCGAACGCGATCGCGCCCATTTCGGTGAACTTGGTGCGGAGCCAACCGTCGGCCGCATCGAGCAGTCCCAGCTTCTTGAGGTTGGGGACGATCTTGGAGAACAGCAGGATCTGGAAGTCGTCCTGCTCGGGCGCCGCCTGCGTGATCTTGATCACGTCGGCGACAGGCACCTCCATGCGCTCCCACACCTCCTGCATGACCATGCGGTCCTTCATCCGGATGGCCGCCTCGAAGGCGAACTCCTGGCGCTCCCTGAGCTCCGCGGCGCTCAGCTCCTTGTAGTACTCCTGCAGGCTGAGGACACCGAAGGCCACGTGGCGGGCCTCGTCGGCCATGACGTAACGCAACAGCTTCTTGAGCAGAGGCTCGGTCGTCATCATGTGCATGAAGCCGAAGGCGGCCAGAGCGAGGCCCTCCACCATGATCTGCATGCCGAGGTACGTCATGTCCCAGCGGGAATCCGAGACGATGTCGTCGAGCAGCAGCCCGAGGTGGGCGTTCATCGGGTAGTGGCCCGAGAGTTTCTCGTCCAGGTACTTGGAGAAGACCTCGACGTGGCGGGCCTCGTCCATGACCTGGGTGGCGGCGTAGTACTTGGCGTCGATCCAGGGGACGGTCTCGACGATCTTGGCCGTGCACAGCAGCGCACCCTGCTCCCCGTGCATGAACTGCGACAGCAGCCAGTTCTGGTTCTGGATGCCGAACTCCAAGAAGCGCTTTTCGTCCCACTTCGCCAGCGCCGTGCCGGCCAGGACGGACTCGTCGAAGCGTGCCTGGGCCGGGTTCGCCTCGGCGTTGGCGATGACCACCTGCTCCTGGTCGACTTCGATCGACCAGTCCAGGTCGGTCTGCCCGTTCCACTGCGCCTTCTTGGCCTTCTCGTAGAGCTTGTCGAGCTGGGGCTTGGCGCCCTTCTCGTAGTCCCAGGTGAACTCGGCCGGGCAGTTGTCGGGGACACGATGGAACCCCTCCAAGTCGTACTGGCCGACGAGGCTCAGCACGGCCTCGATGTCGTTGATGCTCTCGCGGCCGATCAGGTCCAAGTTGGACCTCATCTGCTCCTGGTTGTCGTCGAGTGTGGTCATGGTGCCGCCCCCTTGGTGGTTGGTCTGGTTGAACGAGGTGCTCGGTTGGTCGTGGAACTGGGATTGAGATCGGGATGGTCGGGAGAGTCGTTCGCCGCTTCGAGGCGCAGGGCCAGGATGCCCGGCAGGACGAACGTGCGCACCAGCGCCCGGGTGTCGGCCGGGTCGGTCAGGTCGGCGTGCGGCGAGGGGTCCGAGCAGTACGTCATGACGATGCGCACGGCCCATTCCGCGGCGCGGGAGGCCTGCTCGGGCTCGAGCCAACGGGCGAAGAACGGAGCGGCCAGGTCGCTCGAGACCAGCATCACCTGGTCGAAGCCGCCGAAGGTGACGTAGGGCAGGACGGCGCCCGGCTCGTGCTCCAGCAGGTAGGTCAGCGGTTCGTGCCCACGGAGCCAACGGGCCGACTCGACCATGCCGGCCACCAGCACGTCCTCCAGGTCGCCGGCTTCACCCATGGCGACGGCCAGGGAGGAGAAGAGCCGGGCCACCTCCGTCTCGACCACGGCGGCGAGGATCCCGTCCTTGCCGCGCGGGAAGGTCCGGTAGGCGGTGGCCCGGGACAGGCCGGCGGCCCGTGCGATGTCGTCCACCGTGGTCTTGGCGATCCCCTGGCGGGCGAGGCAGCGCAGCGCCCCGTCGACGAGGCGGACCCGGGTCGAGGAGCGGTCGTCCGCACCGAGGTGCCGGACGACACTGTCACGCCCGGCGGTCGGGACGCCGACGGAGCCCGTGACGGCTTCAGGTCGTACGACTGCTGTGTCCACTGATGACACAGTATGGCGATTTTTGTCTCACTGTCAACCAATCGGGGTCAGCCGAGGTTGAGATGCCCCGGGGCGATGGACGTGATGAGCAGCGCCAGGAGGGCCAGCACGGCCACGCTCCCCCCGACGGTGAGCAGCTGCGCGGTGGTCCGGTCCCGCAGCTCGCCGGCGTAGTCGTAGACGAAGGCCAGGACGCAACCCGTCACCAGGCCGCCGAGGTGGGCCCGCCAGTCCGTGTTGCCGACGAACCCGTACACGAGGTTGAAGGCCAGCAACACGACCACCGGCACCACCGGCAGTCGGCGGCGCAACCCCACGATGACGTAGGCGCCCAGGACGCCCATGATGGCGCCCGACGCCCCGATGCCGAGCTCGCCATGCGGCCCGAGAAGGTACGAACCGACGCTCCCGCCCAGCCCGGCCAGCAGGTACAAGGCGAGGAAGCGGGCCTTGCCCAGGAGCACCTCGAGGGCGGGGCCGACGATGAGCAGCGTGATCATGTTGAAGAAGATGTGCGTGAAGCTGGCGTGCAGCCACATCGCGGTGAAGGCTCGGTAGTACTGGTGCAAGAAGTGCACCCCGTCGGGCCACAGGCCGTAGCGATCGACGACGCGGGCGTTGGTGCCGAAGCCCTCGAGGAAGAACACGACCACGTTGATGGCGATGATGGTGAGCACGATCGGCGTCGGGTTGGTCGAGCCGACCACGCCGGTCCGGCCCCGGCTGGTGTGGGTGAAGGCCGGGACGTGTCGTGACCGCTTGGCCCCCTCGGAGGTGCACTGCGGGCACTGCCAGCCGACCGGCGCCTCGACCATGCAGTCGGTGCAGATCGGGCGGTCGCAGTGGGCACAGAGGACGGACGCCGCCTTTTCGGGGTGGCGGTAACACCCGGGCAGTGGCGCCGGTTGCGGCTGCAGCTGCGGATCGCTCACCGGATGCCGGCCAGCAGCTCGGACCGGACGAGGAGCGCCACCTGCTCGGGGTCGTTCAGGTCCCAACGTCCCGGGGAGCTGATGTAGGAGAGCACCATGCGGGCGAGGAAGTCTGCCGCCGCGTCGAGGTCGGAGCCTTCAGTCATCCCGTGGCGCACCAGGTAGGGCGCCAGGAACGCGGCGACGAGCGTGTGTGTCTGGTCCGCCTCGATCGTCAGCCGGGGTAGGAGGATGTCGGGCTCGGTGACGAGGATCCGCTGGAGCACCTCGTGCTCGACGACCGCGCGGTGGGCGAACATGAGTCCGCGCTCCATGACCTCCTCCAGCGTGTCAGCGTCGGAGACCTCCTCGTAGAGGCGGAGGAAGAAGCGGGCGAACTCCCAACCGACCACCGCGGAGATCAGCTCGTCGCGCCCCCCGGGGAAGTAGCGGTACACCGTGGCCCGTGAGACTCCCGCCTCGCGCGCCGCATCCTCGACGGTCGTCTTGGCCAGGCCCCAGCGGGCGACGCAGTCGTAGGTCGCCTGCAAGAGGCGCTCCCGGACGTCGGGGTTCACAGCCCGAGCAATGCCTCGAGGCCCACCGTGAGTCCGGGCCGGCCGGCCACCGATCGCACCGCGAGGAGCACGCCGGGCATGAACGAGCGACGGTCGTAGGAGTCGTGACGGATGCTCAGGCTCTGACCCGGGGCGCCGAAGATGACTTCTTCATGCGCCACGAGGCCGGGCAACCGCACGGAGTGCACGTGCACGCCGTCGGGAGCTTCGGCGCCGCGCGCACCGGCGAGCACGAAATCGGTCGTCGGATCCGCGGGCAATGGGCCGGTGCCGGCGGCGCGCCGCGAGGCCGCGATGGCCGCCGCGGTGTGCATGGCTGTCCCCGACGGCGCGTCGCGCTTGGCGTCATGGTGCAGCTCGATGATCTCGACGCCGTCCATGTGGGGCGCCGCGATCCGGCAGAGATGGAGGAGCAGCACCGCTCCGATGGCGAAGTTGGGCACGAGGACGACGTTGGCGCCGCTCGGCCGCGAACAACGCCTCCATGTCGGCCACATCGCCGTCGGACAGTCCGCTCGTCCCGATCACGGCGTGTATGCCCTGTGCGGCGTAGTGGGTCACGTTGTGGCGGACGGCCTCGGCGATCGTGAAGTCGACCACCACCTCGGCGCCGAGGTCGCTGAGCGCGTTCACCTCGCCGACGATCGTCCGGCCGTAGGCGTCGCCGCCGGCGTGGGCGGGGTCGATGGCGGCGACCAACTCAAGGTCCGTCGCCTCCGAGACGGCGCGGCACACCTCGAGCCCCATGCGGCCGCCGGCGCCGACCACACCGACCTTCTGCATGCTCAGCAGGCTAGCGGGCGGCCATGGCAGGCAGGTGGGACTCGAAGTCACGCCGATCGAAGGGGCCGACGGCGCTCATCGTGCGCGGTACCTGCGCGAGCTCTGTGGCGACGTCCAACACCTGGGCCGGTTCGATCCCGTCGATTCGGGCGAGCACCTCGTCCACAGAGAGGACTTCGCCGTGCAGGAGCAGCGACGCACCGAGCCGGCTCATGCGGGCACCGGAGTCCTCTCCGGAGAGCAGCATCTCGGCGCGCAGGTTGCCCTTGGCCACGGCCAGCTCGCGATCGGTCACGCCGTCAGCAGCGAGGAGCTCGAGCTCCGCACTCACGATGCGGAGCACCTCGTCGACGTGCTCGGGCGCCGTGCCCACGACCACGGCCAGGGACCCGCTGTCCTCGTAGGCCGCCCGCTCCGACCACACGGAGTAAGCGAGCCCGCGCTGCTCACGCACCTTCTGGAAGAGCCGGCTCGAGAGCCCGCCCCCGAGGACGTGATTGAGCACGGCCAACGCCCAGCGCCGCTCGTCGAAGCGCGAGACCGAGCGCATGCCGTAGACCACGTGCGCCTGCTCGGTCGACCGGCGGACCACGTCCAGGGCGACCGTGTCGGGTCCCGGCGCCGTGCGGGTCGGCACCACGCCTCCGGTCGAACCGGCGAAGCGCTGTTCCAGATCGGACGCGACCGCCTCGTGGCTGCAGTCGCCGGCGACCGAGACGACCATGTTCGCCGGGCGGTAGTGCTGCTCGAAGAAGGTGACGATGTCGTCCCGGTTGATGCGCTGCACGGACGAGGCGGTCCCGAGCGTGTCCCGGCCGAGCGGGTGCTCGGGAAAGAGTGCCGCCTGCCACCGCTCCCCAGCCAGATCGGCCGGCTCGTCGGCGTGCATCAGGATCTCGTCGAGGATGACCGCGCGCTCGGCCTCGATGTCATCGGGGCGCAGCGCGGGCGCCCACATGATGTCGCTCAGGATGTCGAGCCCGAGTGACAGGTGCTCGGAGAGCAGCCGCACGTAGAATGTGGTGTATTCCTTTGTCGTGAAGGCGTTGCAGTCGCCGCCGACCTCGTCGAGCTCCTCGGCGATCGCCGCCGCGGAACGCTGCTCTGTCCCCTTGAAGAGAAGGTGCTCGAGAAAGTGCGAGGCCCCGGCGAGCTCGCCGGGCTCGTCACGTGAGCCGGTACCGACCCAATAGGCAACCGCTACCGAGCGGACATCCGCCATGGTCTCGGTGACCAGACGAATGCCGCACGGCAGAAGGGACGTCTCAATCAACGACGGCGCGAACGCCCACGCGAGGGCCGGCGGTCGCCGCGGTCGCCGCGGTCGCCGCGGTCGCCGCGGTCGTTCCCGCTTTCGGCGGCACCCGGCCCGAGGTCGCCCAGGTCGGCGACCAGCTCTGCTTCGAAGACGTCCTCGAAGGAGACCCCGGCGGCCTTGGCCGGCGAAGTCGAGGACGAGGACGAGGAGGACGACGAGGACGACGAGGAGGTCGCCGCATCACCGTTGGCCGAACCGCCCGCGGCGGGCTGCGGGGCGCGCTCGGGCTCCCCGGCCAGCGACAGCGAGACCTTGCCCTGGGGGTCGATGTCGTCCACCCGGACCTCGACTGCCTGCCCCAGCGTCAGCACGTCCTCGACGTTGTTGATTCGCTTGCCCCCCGCCAGCGACGACAGCTTCGAGATGTGCAGCAGACCGTCCCGGCCCGGCAGCACGTTCACGAAGGCACCGAACTTGGTGATGTTCACCACCTTGCCGGCGTAGACCGTCCCCACGTCGGCGGTGGGCGGGTCGAGGATCAGCGAGATGCGCCGGCGCGCCTCCTCGACGGCGTTGCCGTCCTTGGCGCCGATGGTGACCGTCCCGACGACCCCGTCGTCGTCGACGGCGATGTCCGCACCGGTCTCCTGCTGCAGAGTGTTGATGACCTTGCCCTTGGGGCCGATGACCTCACCGATCTTGTCGATCGGGATCTCCATGGAGACGATCTTCGGAGCGCTGTTGGCCACGTGGTCGCGCGGCTCGGCAATGGCGCCGGCCATGACGCCCAGAATGGTGAGCCGGGCTTCCTTGGCCTGGAGGAGCGCCTTGGCCAGCACGTCGGCCGGGAGGCCGGCGATCTTGGTGTCGAGCTGCAGCGCCGTCACGGCGTCGGCCGTGCCCGCCACCTTGAAGTCCATGTCGCCGAAGGCGTCCTCGGAGCCCAGGATGTCGGTGAGGGTGACGTAGGTGCCCTCGTCGTAGACGAGGCCCATGGCAATGCCCGCCACGGGGGCCCGGAGCGGAACCCCGGCGGCCATCAGCGACAGCGTCGAGCCGCAGACCGAGGCCATGGAGGTCGACCCGTTCGAGGCCAGCACGTCGGACACCACACGCAGGGTGTAGGGGAACTCCTCTTCCCCGGGCACGACGGGCAGCAGTGCCCGTTCGGCCAGCAGCCCATGCCCGATCTCCCGGCGCTTCGGACCGCGCATGAAGCCGGTCTCGCCGGTGGAGAACGGCGGGAAGTTGTAGTGGTGCATGTAGCGCTTGTGATCGACCGGGGTGATCGTGTCGAGCAGTTGGTTCATGCGGGGCATGCCCAGCGTCGTCACGTTCAGCACCTGGGTCTCGCCGCGCTGGAAGAGCGCCGAGCCATGGGCGGTCGGGAGCAGGTCGATCTCGGCCGAGAGCGGCCGGATGTCGGCGGTGCCCCGGCCGTCGACGCGCACGCCGTCCTCGACGATGCGCTTGCGCACCAGTTTCTTGGTGAGCGAGCGGATGGCCGCCTTGACCTCGCCCGGCCGGTCGGCGAACTCGTCGCCGAGGGCGGCCCGGATCTCCTCACCGGCGCCGTCGAGCGCGGCGTTGCGCTCGGCCTTGCTGGTCACCAGGTTGGCCTTGGCGATGAGGTCGGTGCCGACCGCCTCAACCCGGGCCCACACGTCGTCCTGGTAGTCGGTGAAGGTCGAGAACGGGATGGCCTGAATGGGACCACGCACCGCCGTGTACGCCTCCACCAGGCTGCGCTGCAGATTGATGGACTCGCGGATCCACGTCTTGGCGGCTTCGAGGCCGGAAGCCAGTACTTCCTCGGTCACCTTCGGAGCGCCGGTGTCGTAATAGGACCACGACTTCTCGGTCCCTCCCGCCTCGACCATCATGATGGCGATCTCGCTGTCGGCGTCCGCCGTCAGCGCCCGGCCGGCCACGACGAGCTCGAACGTCGACTCCTCGCCCTCCTCGAACGTCGGGTGCGGGATCCAGTCGCCCTCGGTCGTGTAGGCGACACGCACGGCGCCGATGGGGCCGTCGAAGGGGATGCCCGAGAGCATCAGCGCCGCCGACGACGCGTTGATCGCCAGCACGTCGTGCGGGTTCACCTGGTCGGCACCGACGATGGTCCCGACGACGTGCACCTCGTTGCGGAACCCCTCGGGGAAGGATGGGCGCAGGGGGCGGTCGATGAGACGGTCGGTCAGGATGGCCTGGTCCGAGGCCTTGCCCTCCCGGCGGAAGAACGAGCCGGGGATCTTGCCCGCGGCGTACGCCCGCTCCTCGATGTCGACGGTCAGGGGGAAGAAGTCCGTCCCCTCCCGCACCGATCGGGCTGCGGTGGCCGTGGCCAGCAGGACGGTGTCACCGATGCGGGCAACGACGGCCCCGTCGGCGAGCTGGGCGAGTTTCCCCGCCTCAAAGGACATGGTTCGGTCGGTCCCGCTGATCGGGCCCGACACGGAAATGGCGTCAGCCATGATGCTCCTCGTGTCTCGGGGGCATCTTCGTTTCTGGTTCCCAGTGGTCGACCACCTCGCACCCGAAGTGACCGGCGACTGGCAGCCAGGTGGCTGAAGACGCCCGGTTCTGTGGTGCTGCCGCTACCTTCTGATGCCGAGTCGGCCGATGATGGCGCGGTAGCGCTCGACGTCGTTCTTGCGGACGTAGTCGAGCAGCCGCCGGCGCTGGCCGATGAGCTTCATCAGGCCACGCCGGGTGTGGTGGTCCCCCTTGTGCTCCTTCAGGTGCTCCGTCAGGTGGTTGATCCGGCCTGACAACAGGGCTATCTGCACCTCGGGAGAGCCGGTGTCACTTTCGTGCAACCGGTACTCGGAGATGGTGGCCTGCGTGTCGGGCATGTAGGAAGAACCTCGAAGAGCTCGTCGGAGTGTGGCGGGAACCTGCTCCAGCCGCCAAACATGGTAGCAGCCGGCCGCTGATCAGGGAAGATCAGGGGAGATCGGCCGAGGCGAGCACCCGCTCGGTGGCCTCGACGTCGGCCCGCATCTGGGCCACGAGGGCGTCGATGGACTCGAAGCGCTGCTCCTCGCGCAGCCGGTGGGCGAAGGACACCCGGGCCGGCTCCCCGTAGAGATCGCCGTCGAAGTGCAGCAGGTAGGCCTCCACCAGGACCGGTGCGGCGCCCGGCTCGTAGAAGGTCGGCCGGCGCCCCACCGAGATGGCGGCCCGGTGCAGCGAGCCGTCAGCCCGCCGGAAATGCCCGGCGTAGACAGCATCGGCGGGCAGCACAATGTCTTCGGGCACGGCCAGGTTGGCGGTCGGGAACCCCAGTTCGGGACCGCCACGGCCGTCGCCCCGCACCACCGGGCCACGCACCTCGTGGGGGCGTCCGAGGAGCCGGGACGCCCCCTCCACGTCGCCCTCGGCCAGGAGCGCCCGGATCCGGGTCGAGGAGACTGCGTCGCGCCCGTCACCGGTCAGGCCGACCCCGACCACCTCGAAGCTGAACTGGGCGCCGAGGCGGCGGAGCAGCTCCACGTTGCCCCGCCGGCCGTGCCCGAAGTGGAAGTCCTCCCCCACCACGACGAGGCGGGCCGAGAGCTGGTCGACGAGGACCTCCCTCACGAAGTCCTCGGCCGACTCCTCGGCCCGGGCCAGGTCGAAGGGCACGACGACCGTGCGGTCGATGCCGCAGTCGGCCAGCAGTTCCAGCTTCTGCTCGAGCCCGGTCAGCTGCTTGGGGGCCGACTGGGGGCGCACCACCGACGCCGGATGGCGGTCGAAGGTCACGACGACGGTGGAGAGGCCGGCGGCCTCCGCCCGGGCCGAGAGGTCGCGTAGGAGGGCGCGGTGACCCAGGTGGACCCCGTCGTAGGCCCCGATCGTGACAGCGGTTCCCTCACCGGGCGGCATCGCGACCGAGGGTAGTCGGGTACCCGTCACTGCCCGGCCAGCACCACGGCCGGCCGGATCCGGTCGCTGCCGGTCGCCTCGTACACGGCGAGCAGCTCGCCCGCTTGGTCGAGCATCGCCCAGGGGCCCTCGCCCACCGCGCCGAGGGGTACCCGGTCGAGCGGCAGCCCGGTGCGGATGGACGCGGCGGGCGCGGGCTCGACCGTCACGGAGTCGAGGTCGCGCATGGCCTCGGCCGGCGTGAGGACCGCTCCGGGACCTATGGAGTCGAGCCGGCGCATCTCGGCGTCGCCGAAGGAGCCGATGCGGGTACGGCGCAGGTTCGCCACGTGCGCCCCGCCGCCCAACGCCCGCCCCAGGTCGTGGGCGAGCACCCGGATGTAGGTGCCGGACGAGCACCCCACCTCCGCCCGGTAGACGCCCGGACGTACCGGGTCGGGCGCGGTGTCGAAACGCCAGACGGTGACCGTCCGGGCGGGTCGCTCCACTTCGATGCCCTGGCGGGCCAGCTCGTGCAGGCGGCGCCCCCCGACCTTCACCGCCGACACCATTGGCGGCACCTGCTCGATCTCCCCGGTCAGATCGGCGGCGGCGGCGGCCACCGCGCCCGGCGTCACCCGCGTCATGTCGTAGGTGGCCAGGACCTCGCCCGAGGCGTCCAGCGTCGACGTCGCGCTCCCGAGCACGATGTCGGCCGTGTACGTCTTGGGCAGCGCGGTGAGGAAGCGCATGAGCCGCGTGGCGCGGCCGAGCCCGACCAGCAACACGCCCGTGGCGTCGGGGTCGAGGGTCCCCGCGTGCCCTACACGACGCTGGCCGAAGATGCGGCGGCATCGTGCCACAACGTCGTGCGAGGTCCAGCCGGCCTCCTTGTCGACGACCACCAGGCCGGTGACGCCGGGACTCACGGAGCTCACCGGCTCACGACTCGTCGGCCGGGGACTCCCCCTCGTGCAGCCCACGGAGCAGCTCCTCGACCCGGGACCCGGCGGCGATCGCCGGGTCGGCCCGGAAGGTGAGGCGGGGGGTGCGTTTCATCGTCATCTGCGTGCCCACTGTCCGCTGGAGGTGCACCCGGCGCTCTTCGAGGACGACAGCCGTCGCGTCATCGAGGGTGGCCACGTACACCACCGCCGTCCGCATGTCGGGTGCCACGTCGACCGCGGTCACCGTCACCATCGGGAGCTCGTCGGCATCGGCCAGACGCTCGAGCTCCTCGGCCACGACCTGTCGCAACACCTGGTTGACCCGCAACGCACGCGGGTAGGTCGCCGTGCGCCGTCTCACGGATTCAGCTCCTCAGCCTCGTGCAGGTCGCGAGATCCTCAACTCCTGGCGATCTCGCGCTCGTCGTACGTCTCAATGATGTCGCCTTCCTTGAGGTCCTGGAAGTCCGACAGCCCGATGCCGCATTCGAAGCCGGCGGCGACTTCACGCACATCGTCCTTGAAGCGCCGCAGCGAGTTGATCGCGCCCTTCCAGATGACCGTGCCGTCGCGCAGGAAGCGCACCTTCGACCCACGGGTGATCCTGCCGTCGCGCACGTAGCACCCGGCGACCGCGCCGACCCGGGGCACCCGGAAGACCTCGCGCACCTCGGCCTCGCCCGTCACGACCTCCTCGTAGAGCGGCGAGAGCAGGCCCAGCATGGCGGCCTCGAGGTCCTCGAGGAGCTTGTAGATGATCTCGTAGGTCCGGATCTCGACGTCGGACGACTCGGCCATCTCACGCGAGCGCTTGTCGGGGCGCACGTTGAAGCCGATGATGGTGGCGTTGGAGGCGGCGGCGAGCTGGACGTCGTTCTCCGTGATGCCGCCGATACCGCGCAGGACGAAGCTCAGCTTCACGTCGTCGCGCTCGAGGCGCTTCAGCGACTCGGTCACTGCCTCGAGCGAGCCCTGCACGTCGGCCTTCAGGACGATGTTGAGCGTCGCCGTCTCACCACGCGAGATCTGCTCGAAGAGGTCCTCGAGCTTGGCCCCGGCCGCCGCGGCCACGGGACGGTGCCCCGAGAGCCGGAATCGTTGCGCCCTGGCCTCGCCGAGTGTGCGGGCCCGGGCCAGGTCCTTGGCGGCCCGCATCTCGTCGCCGGCGTGCGGCGGCTCCGAGAAGCCCAGCACCTGCACCGGTGTCGAGGGCAGCGCCTCCTTGATGTGGTCGCCCCGGTCGTCGACCAGAGCCTTGACCTTGCCCCACGCTGCGCCGGCCACCACCGGGTCGCCGACGCGGAGCGTGCCCTGCTGCACGATCACGGTGGCCACGGGGCCCCGACCCGCTTCGAGGTTGGCCTCGAGCACCACGCCACGGGCCTCTCCCTCGACGCGTGCGGTCAGCTCCTCGACCTCGGCCACCAGCACGATCTGCTCGAGCAGGCTCTCGATGTTGGTCCCCTGCAGCGCAGAGACCTCGACGACGATGGTGTCGCCGCCCCAGGCCTCGGGCACGAGCTCGCGCTCGGACAGCTGCTGGAGCACGCGGGACGAGTCGGCGTCGGGCCGGTCCATCTTGTTCACGGCCACGATGATCGGCACGTCGGCCGCCTTGGCGTGGTCGATGGCCTCGACGGTCTGGGGCATGACCCCGTCGTCGGCCGCCACCACGAGGATGACGATGTCGGTGGCCTGGGCGCCGCGGGCGCGCATGGCGGTGAAGGCCGCATGGCCCGGCGTGTCGATGAACGTGATGCGCTGGCCCTGCCACTCCACCTGGTACGCACCGATGTGCTGGGTGATGCCGCCCGCCTCCCCCGCCACGACGTCGGTCGAGCGGATGCGGTCGAGCAGCAGCGTCTTGCCGTGGTCGACATGGCCCATGACGGTGACGACCGGGGGCCGGGGTCGCTGGTCGGACTCGTCCTCCTCGTCCTCCTCGTCGAAGTAGCGGGCGAGCAGCTCCGCCTCCTGCTCTTCGCCCGGGTCGACGAGGCGCACCTCGGCGCCGATCTCGGCCGCGAAGAGCTCGATCATGTCGTCGGTGAGCGACTGGGTCGCCATGACCATCTCGCCCTGCAACAGCAAGAAGCGCACGATGTCGCCGGCGCTGCGGTTGAGCTTGGGCCCGAGGTCGCGTGCCGTCGAGGCGCGCTCGATGATGATCTCGCCATCGGGGACAGGTGCCGTCGAGGGCTGGTACGTGGTGAGCTGCGTCGGCTCGAGCTCTTCGAGGTTGCGCCGGCGCCGACGGGCCCTGCGCTGGGGTGGGCGCCGACCGGGCATGCCGCCACGCCCACCGGGGGGCGGTGCGCCCGTCGGTCCACCGCCTCCGGGCCGGCCGCCGAAGCCGCCGGCGCCCGCCGGGCGCCCGCCGTAGCCACCACCGGACGCACCTCCCGTGCCGCTGGGACGACCGGCACCCGCAGGGCGTCCACCGGTACGCGGAGGGTAGGAACTGCCGGGGCGGGGGGAAGACTGCGTTGCGCTGGGCTTGCGCCCCCCCATACCGGGCGGGGGCGGGATGGGCCGGCCACTCGGGCCGAGCGGCGGCCGTGACCCCGGTGGCGGGGGCACGGGCCTGCCCGAAGGGCTCAGCGGAGGCCGGGCGGCACGTTGGCGGTCGGGCGCGGTGTCGGGTGGTGTCGCGGCGGCCGCCGGGGCCGAAGCCGGGGCGGTGGGCGCCGCTGCCGCGGGGGCCGCGGAGGACTGGGGCGGGTGCGGAACCGAGGCCGGGGCCTGCGTCGGCGCCGCAGCCGCCGCAGCCGCCGGTGCCGTCGGGGCCGCGGGCGGCGGAGTCGGACGGCTGCTGCTGATCAGGCGGGACGAACGGGCCGCTGGAACGTCCGAGGCCGCCGGTGCGGCGGGTACCACGGCTGCATCGGCCGTTCCGGACTTGGCCGCAGCCGGCGCCGACACCGGGCGCGCCGGAGCTTTCTTGACCGGGCCGTTGCTCGGTGCCGAGCTGCTCGATACGGAGGTGAGCGGTCGTCGTGCCGGCGCCTCGCCGGTGCCGCCGTCGTCCGTCCCCGGCGTAGGAGACGCGGACTTCGCGGCCTTGACGGCCTTGACGGCCTTCGCCGCCTTCTTGGCCGGGGCGGGCTCCTCGGGCTGGACCGGGCGGCGCAAACCCTCGGCGTCGGCCTTGCGGCGGACGCGGTCGGCCTGCGCGTCCTCGATGGAGGACGAGTGGCTCTTGACCCCGATGCCCAGGGAAAGGGCCAGCTCGAGCCCTTCCTTGTTGGTCAGGCCTAGCTCTTTGGCCAGCTCATAGACGCGGATCTTCTTCGGCAAGTGGTTCTCTTTGTCCTTGGTTTGTCTCGGGGCACGGCGTCAACCGAGCCCCCTATTCTCGCACATCAGGTACCGGGCTCCCCCACGCTCCACCCAGGTGTGCACGGAGCTGCTGCAGGTCCCCGGCGTCGATGGACGCCGCGAAGGCCCGTTCGAAGCCGTGCCGACGCACCGCATCGTCCAGGCAGCCCGGTGAGTCCCGGCACAGCCAGGCCCCCCGCCCCGCACCGTGCCTGTCCACCGACAGGGCCCCGCCCGGAAGCCGGACGATTCGGATCAGCTGGTCGGCCGGCAGGGCGTTCCGGCAACCGACACAGGTCCGTGTCGGCGCTATGCCTCGGCCTCCTTCGACACCTCGGCTGCGGCTCCGTCCGCCACCGCGGCAGGCTCGGCCGACCCTGGCGACTCCCCGCCGACCGCTGCCTCGGACGTCGCGGGCGGCGCCCCGGACCCGGCGGCGGGCGCCTCGGTGGTGTCCTCGGCCTGATGGGACCACTCCTCGGCCGACATCGCCTCGCCGCCCTCGGCGGGCTTCCAGACCAGCTCGCCGCTCTCGTCCTCGACCCACTCGCCCTCGGCCCAGTCCTGCTCCCCGTAGCCGCCGGCCTCTTCCTCGGCCAGCTGGGTCTCGCTCTTGATGTCGATGCGCCAGCCCGTGAGGCGTGCCGCCAGCCGCGCGTTCTGCCCCTCCTTGCCGATGGCGAGCGACAGCTGGAAGTCGCTCACGATCACCGTGGCCGTGCCGGTCTCCTCGTCGAGCCGGACCTCGCGCACGCGCGCCGGGGCCAGCGCGTTCTGGATGAGCTCGACCGGGTCGTCCGAGAAGGGGACGACGTCGACACGCTCGCCACGCAGCTCGTTGGTCACCATGCGCACCCGCGAGCCGCGGGCGCCGACGCAGGCCCCGACGGGGTCGACGTTCGGGTCGTTGGACCAGACGGCGATCTTGGTGCGGTGGCCCGGCTCGCGGGCCGCCGCCTTGATCTCCACCACGCCGGAGCCGATCTCGGGCACCTCGAGCTCGAAGAGCCGCTTGATCAGGCCGGGGTGCGTCCGGCTGACCACGATCTGGGGGCCCTTGGTGGTCTTGCGGACCTCGACGATGTACGCCTTGAGGCGGGCGCCGTGCTCGTAGCGCTCGTAGGAGACCTGCTCCGCCTGGGGCAGCAGCGCCTCGACCTTGCCCAGGTCGAGCAGGGTGTAGCGGTTGTCGGTCTGCTGCACGATCCCGGTCACGATGTCGCCCTCGCGCCCGGCGTACTCCTCGTACTTCATGTCCCGCTCGACCTCGCGGATCCGCTGCAGGATCACCTGCTTGGCTGTCTGCGCGGCGATGCGCCCGAAGTCGTCCGGCGTGTCGTCCCACTCGCGGACGACCTCGCCCTCCTCGTTGAGCTCCTGCCCGTAGACACGGATCTCACCCGAGTCGGGGTCGATGGTGACCACGGCCTCCTCGGCCGCGTCGGGGCGGCGCTTGTAGGCCGCCACCAACGCGTTGGCCAGGGCGTCGAGCAGCGTCTCGACCGAGATCCCCTTGTCTCGCGCGATCTGACCCAGCGCGTCCAGGAACTCGAAGTTGGTCTTGCTCATTGCCGCTTCACCCTCTCACTCTTCGCTCTCGCGGGGCTGCGGCCCCCACTCGAACACCGTCCGCGCCCGCTCGATCTGGTCGTAGGCGATGCGCATCTCGCCGTCCGGCACATCGGGACCGGACAGCGCGCAGCCCGATTCGTCCGCCCCTTCGAGGGTCCCGGTGATGCGCCGGACATCCGCCGTGCCGGCGTCGATCCGGATGGTGACGCTCTCCCCGACCGCCCGGGCGAAATGCGCCGGGGTGCGGAGCCGCCGCTCGAGGCCGGGGCTCGAGACCGACAGCGTGTAGCGGCCCGGCAGGGGGTCGATGTCGTCGAGGACGGCCGAGACGTCGCGGGTGGCCTCACCCAGCTCGTCGAGCCCGATGCCCCCCTCGCGGTCGACGAACACCGTGAGCTGGGCCCCGTGCAACTCGACGTCCACCAGGTCCAGGCCCCGCGCCTCGAGGACGGGTGTCAGCGCATCCGCCAGAGTCCGTCGTGCTCCCACTCATCGCCGTCACCTCCTCTCTTCGTCCGTCGTCTACCGCTGCAAAGCGAAAGCGTGGGCCGCAGCCCACGCTTCAACGAGGTACTGATCTTCAAAATGGACAGCAGAAGTGGATTATAGCAATCCCGGGGTCAATAGGACCGGGCCACGACGGCCACGAGATCGTCCTCGGCGTCCCGGGGCTCGGCCAGGGAACCGTCGGGACGCTGCAGGCAGCGGATGGTGAGGGCGTGCTGAGCCAGGCGGTCCTCGCCGTCGGATCCGAGCGCTCCCAGGCGGACCCGCGCGAAGCCCACCGACCCCGCCTCCACGGCCTCCTCGAGCGACGCGGCATCCATCGTCCTGGCGTCGCGGGCCGCCGTGGCCTCCGCCAGGAGCTCCGACCCGGCGGTGGCCAGGATGGCGCCGGCCCTGCCTGCCACGGCACCCACCGCGACGTTCTGCTTCTCCCGGAGGTGCCGGGTGACCACCGTCACGTTCCCCTCGGCCAGGTCGCGCGGGCCCACCTCCACCCGCACCGGGACGCCCTTGAGCTCCCAGGCCACGCTGCGGCGGCCGAAACTGGTGTCGGTGCGGTCGTCGAGGCGCACCCGGTGCCCGGCCGCCGTGAGCTCGGCGACGAGCGCCGACGCCGCCGCCCCTACCTCGGGGCTGTCCTTGACGACCAGGACCACGACCTGCGTCGGGGCCAGGGCCGGGGGCAGGCGCAGACCGAAGTCGTCGCCGTGGGCCATGACGAGCGCCCCGACGAGGCGGGTCGAGACCCCCCACGAGGTCTGCCACACGTAGTCGAGCTTGCCCGACGAGTTGGCGAAGGTGATGTCGAAGGGCCGCGCGAAGTTCTGCCCGAGCTCGTGGCTGGTCCCCATCTGGAGCGCCTTGCCGTCGCCCATCATCCCCTCACACGTCCAGGTGCGGTTGGCGCCGGCGAAGCGTTCGCGGGCCGTCTTGTGCCCGGTGAGGACGGGCACGCTCAGCGCGTCGACCATGGTCGCCCGGTAGACGTCGTTCAGAATCCGCAGGGCGTAGGCCAGCGCGTCGGCCTCGGTGGCGTGCGCCGTGTGCCCCTCCTGCCAGAGGAACTCGCTCGTGCGCAGGAAGAGGCGCGGGCGCAGCTCCCAGCGGACGACGTTGGCCCACTGGTTGATGAGCAGCGGGAGGTCGCGGTGGCTCTGCACCCACTTGGAGAAGAAGCTGTTGATCACCGTCTCGCTCGTGGGCCGGACGACCAGCGGCTCCTCCAGCTCCTTGCCGCCGCCGTGGGTGACGACGGCCAGCTCGGGGGCGAAGCCCTCGACGTGCTCGGCCTCGAGCTTCAGGAAGGACTCGGGGATGAACAGCGGGAAGTAGGCGTTCTCGGCACCGGCCTCCTTGATGCGCCGGTCGAGCTCGGCCTGCATGAGCTCCCAGATCCCATAACCCCAGGGGCGGATGACCATGGTGCCGCGAGCGGGGCCGTTCTCCGCCATCTCCGCGCCGGCGATGACCTCTTGGTACCAACGGGGGA
This sequence comes from uncultured Acidimicrobiaceae bacterium, assembly GCA_963737805.1. GTDB lineage: Bacteria > Actinomycetota > Acidimicrobiia > Acidimicrobiales > RAAP-2 > Bog-473. Next base: position 178,030 of record CAVTUE010000013.1, on the reverse strand, counting down.
AATCCACCGCCCGCGCCACGATCGCACCCTTCGCCATGGGTGCGCAGGCTAGTTGTCGGCCTCGCTGTGACGCCTGATGACCTCGATCTTCCCCGAGACGTGGTTGGGGTCGGCACCCGTCGAGTCGAGCAGGGCGCGGCGGTCGGCCTCCGCCTCCGCCTCGGCGTTGGAGTCCGCCGCCGCGATGCGCGCCTCGACCCCTTCGGCGACCAGACGCTCCGCCTCGTCGACCAGTGCCTGCACCATGTCCGCCTCGGGGACGACGCGGATGATCTTGCCCCGGATGAAGAGGTGGCCCTTCTGCTTCCCGGCCGCGATGCCGATGTCGGCCTCGCGCGCCTCGCCCGGGCCGTTGACGACGCAGCCCATCACCGCCACCTGGATGGGCAGGTTCAGCTTCTCGAGCGCCTCCTGGGCCTCCTTGGCCACGGCGATGACGTCGACCTGGGCCCGGCCGCAGGACGGGCACGCGATGAGGTCGAGGCCCTTGCGCTCGCGCAGCCCCAGCGACTCCAGGAGCTGGCGCCCGGCCCGGGCCTCCTCGACCGGGTCCGCCGTCAACGAGAAGCGGATGGTGTCGCCGATGCCCTCGGCCAGCAGGGCGCCGATGCCGGCCGTGCCCTTGACCAACCCGCCCGGGGGCGGGCCGGCCTCGGTGACGCCGAGGTGCAGCGGGTGGTCGAAGGTCTCCGAGGCGAGCCGGTAGGCGGCGATCATCAACGCGACCGAGGAGGCCTTCACGGAGATCTTGACGTCGGTGAAGTCGACCTCCTCGAAGAAGGCGAGCTCGTTGCGGGCCGACTCGACCAGGGCCTCGGGCGTGGCGCCCCCGTACTTCTTGTAGAGGTCGGGGTGCAGCGACCCGGCGTTCACCCCGATGCGGATGGGCACGCCGCGATCACGCGCCTCGGCGGCCACCTGCTTGATCTCGGCCTCCTTGCGCAGGTTGCCCGGGTTCAGGCGCAGGCCCTGCACACCGGCCTCCAGCGCGGCCAGTGCCATCTCGTGGTGGAAGTGGATGTCGGCCACGATCGGCACCGGCGAGCGCGGGACGATGTGGGCCAGGCCCTCGGCGGCCGCCTCCTCGTTGCAGGTGCAGCGCACGATGTCGGCCCCGGCCGCCGCCAGCGCGTAGATCTGGGCCAGCGTGCCGTCGACGTCCGCCGTCTTGGTCGTGGTCATGGACTGCACCGTGACGGGCGCACCGTCGCCGATGGGCACGCCGCCCAGCGTGATGCGACGGGTCGGCCGGCGGGGCGACAGAAGTGACGGGGAGAGCTCCACCGCAATCAGTGCGGGATCTGGAGCGGGTGGGTGATATCGAGAAAGATGCCGGCGAAGACGAAGACGAGCAAGAACCCGATGAACAGCGCGGCCACGGGGAACAGCTTGGTGATGTCGGCCCGGTAGTAGGGCTGGCCGCGCTTGGTGCGGATCCACTCGTAGCCGGCGATGGCCACGTGCCCGCCGTCGAGGGGGATCATCGGCAACATGTTGAGGATCCCGAACACGATGTTGATGGCGATCAGCAGGATCAGGACCGAGGCCAGGCCCGCCTGCTCGGACTGCGCACCGAGATTGGCGATGCCGAGGATGGAGACCGGGCGCGGCGCCGAGCCGGGGTTGTTCACGGCCGACTGCGCCGCCTTCGAACTGGTCACCTGATCGAAGACCGACTGCAGGCCGCTGGGCGAGAACGTCTGGCCGAGCCCGGTGATCTCCTGGTGCGTGACGTTCCACATCGTGGACAGGGCGGCGCCGGGGCTACCGAAGGGGCGAGACCGAGCTGGTGGCGTACCCGCCGATGGTGAAGCCGAGGTAGCCGTGGTCGGCCAAGGGCTTGCTCGTCGACCTTGATGCCCTTGCCGCTCTCCGGAGTCGCCGTCAGCTGGAGCGGCTTGCCGTCGCGCTCGACCCCGATCGTCAGTGGCCTGCCGGTGGAGCGGCCGATGATGTCGGTCATCGAGGTGGCGCTGGTGAACGGCTTCCCGTCGACGGAGACGATGGTGTCCCCGGCCCGCAAGCCGGCCAGGGCCGCCGGCGTCGTCTTGCCCGACCAGTGGTCGAGGGAGCCGACCTTGATGTTGTTCGTGCTCTGGCCGAAGGTCAGGACCAGGATGAGCGCCAGGACGAAGGCGATGAGGAAGTGCATGGCCGAGCCGGCCGACGCCACGATGATCCGTTGGTGGAAGGGCTGCTGGCGGTAGGCCCGGGCCTCGTCCTCCTCGGGCACCTCCTCGGTGGAGGTGAACCCGGTGATGCGCACGTACCCGCCGGCGGGGATGGCCTTGATGCCGTACTCCGTCTCACCCCGGCGCACCGACCACAGTCGCGGGCCGAAGCCGACGAAGTACTCCGTCACCTTCATGCCGGCACGTTTGGCGGTCACGAAGTGGCCGAACTCGTGCAGCATCACGATCGCGAAGAGGATGGCGATGAAGAGGAGCAGGTAGCCCCAGCCGAGGGCGATGAAGACGGCGGTGATGAGGACGAGGCCGACCAGGAGCTGGGCCACCCGCGTCGGGTTGCCGTCCCGGCTCCGGGTCCGGCTCGAGGGGCGGCTCCGCCGCCGGCGCCTCCTTCTCGGTGAGCGTCATCGCAGCACCAACGCTACCGGTCGCCACCCCGGGCGAGGCGTCGGTCCAGCGCCAGGCGGGCCCGGGCCCGGGCCTCGGCGTCGGCGGCCAACACCGCTTCGACCTGGTCCACCGGCTCGTCGACCCACGCCGTCCATCGTCTCGGCCACCACGTCGGCGATGCCGCCCCAGGGCAGGGCGTTGCCCAGGAAGGCCTCGACGGCCACCTCGTTGGCCGCGCTGAGCCAGGCCGGGGCCGAGCCGCCGCGACCGGCCTGCTTCGTAGGCCAGCCCGATGCAGCGGAACACCGTGCGGTCGGGCGGCTCGAAGGTCAGGCTCGTCGGGACCGACCAGTCCATCGCCCCGAACGGCGTCGCCACGCGGTCGGGCCAGCCGAGGGCGTAGCCGATGGGGAGGCGCATGTCGGGGTTCGACAGCTGGGCCAGGGTCGACCCGTCGCGCAGCTCCACCATGGAGTGCACGATCGACTGCGGGTGCACGACGATGTCGATGCGGTCGTAGCCGATGCCGAACAGCTCGTGGGCCTCGATCACCTCGAGGCCCTTGTTCATGAGCGTGGACGAGTCGATCGTGATCTTCGGCCCCATCGACCATGTCGGGTGGGCCAGCGCGTCGGCCACCGTGACCGTGCCGAGGCGCTCGACCGTCCAGCCGCGGAAGGGGCCGCCCGACGCGGTGAGGAGAAGCCGGGCGACGTCGGTGCGTGGCCTGCACCGCAGCGAGGCACTGGTGCAGGGCACAGTGCTCGGAGTCGACCGGGACGATCTCGGCGCCCGGCGTCCGGCGGGCCTTCTGCACGACGGGCGCCCCGGCGATCAACGACTCCTTGTTGGCCAGCGCCAGCCGCTTGCCGGCCTCGAGCGCCGCCATCGTCACCGGCAGTCCGGCGAAGCCGACGACCGCGTTCAGCACGACGTCGGCGCTGCCGGCCGCCGCCACCAGGCCCTCCTCCCCCACCATCACCTCGGTGGCGGCGGGGACGCCGGCCCGCACCTCGTCGTAGCGGGCCGGGTCGCCGATCACCACCAGGGCCGGGCTCGAACTCGGCCGCCTGCGCCAGGAGCTGCTCGACGGAGCGCTGGGCCGCCAGCGCGTGGACGCGGAAGCGCTCGGGCTCCCGGCGGATGACGTCGAGGGCCTGGGTACCGACGGACCCGGTGGAGCCCATCAGGCTGACCGTGCGCATCAGCGGGGTCAGCTCACCCGAGGTGCATCGCTTTGACCACGAAGTACGTGGCGGGGATCACGAAGAGCAAGCCGTCGACCCGGTCCAGGATGCCGCCGTGGCCGGGCAGCAGGCGGCCCATGTCCTTGATGCCCAGGTGCCGCTTGATCATGGACTGGCTCAGGTCGCCCAGCGGCGCCACGACCGCCACCACCACCCCGTAGAGCGCCGCCTTGCCGATCGTCCACGGGTGGATGAAGTGGACGACGATGACCGAGACGAGGATGGCCGCGACGGCACCGCCGATCAGCCCCTCCCAGCTCTTGTTGGGGCTGATGGAGGGAGCCAGCTGGTGACGGCCCATGGCCGCACCGACCAGCAGCGACGCCGACGTCGTCGGCCACCGTCACGATGACGGCGGCGAGGATGAAGGCGATCCCGTGGCGGTCGGGGAACAGGTTGGGATTGAGCAGGAGCGCGGCGAAGGACCCGAAGGCGCCGACCCAGACGAAGACGAACACCGTCGAGGAGATGCCCGACACGGGCTCGGCGGCAGGCTCGACCCGGGCCAGGTACCAGACGAAGGAGCCGGCGACGAGCAGCACGAGGACGAGCGGCAGCGCCGCCACGCCCTTGTTGTACGTCTCGATCAAGAGCGACAGGACGGCGACGAGGCCCAGCAGGGTGGCCGGGTGGTACTGGGCCCGCCGGAAGGCGGCGTAGGCCTCCGCGGTCGCCAACAGCACGACGACGCAGACGATCACCATCGTGGCCACGGTGCCGGCGGCGAAGCAGACCAGCGCGATCGCGCCGAGCAGGACGCCCGAGCCGATGGCGACCCGCATGTCGCGGCCGGCGGTCCCCGCCGTGTTCACGTTGCCGGTCCGGACACTGGCGCTGCTCCGGGTCGTCCGGGTCGCCCGCGCCTTGGGCTCGGGTGGTTGGGGCTGGGGCGGGTCAGGCGCGAGGCCGCGGCGGCCGACGCGGCGGTGACGGGCGACGGCCGGACGCGGCGCGGCTTCGGCCGGATCGAACTCCGCTTCGTTCGCCTCAGAGGACTCTGTACGGCTCGTGCTCTGGAGCGAGACCGGCTCGGGCTCGGGCCGGCTCGGGATCCGGAAGAGGCTCGAAACCGGGTTCGGGCGGGATCACCAACGTGTCGTCGGACTCGAAGTGCCAGGGCCGGCGCTCCACGTCGAGACGTCCTCGCTCCGCTCGCCGAGCAGCGCGCCGACGGCCGGCAGGTCGTCGGAGAGCATGGACGGCTCGAAGACCTCTTCCTGGGCCTCCCAGTCCGTCTCCTCCTCGCGCCACATCGGCGGCGCCACCGACTGCTCCTCGCCGGTGCTGCTGTCGAGGACGGCGGGAACCTGTCCGGTCGGCGCGTCGTTCCAGTGCGGCAGCTCGGGGTGCTCGTCGACGACGGGGCCCGTCACCTCGCGCACCGTGTCACCCGCCGGCTCGGCGCCGATGATGCGCACGCGACCCGAGTGGTAGCTCGGCGGATCCTCCTCGATCCCCTCCGTGCCGGGGTCGGCGGCGCCGTCGAGGTCGTTGTCCAGGATCTCCGGAAGTCGTCGGTGTCGTCGGGCATGCGCGTCGCTCCTCAGACCTGCAGCAGCTCTTGCTCTTTGTGCGCGAGCAACTGGTCGATCGCGGCAACCTGGTCGTGGGTGATCTTCTCGAGATCCTTCTCGACCCGTTCGAGCTCGTCGGCCGAGAGGTCCCCGTCCTTTTGCAGCGCCTCGAGATCGTGCCGCCCCGCCCTCCGCAGGTTGCGCACAGCCACCTTCCCCTCCTCGGCCTTGTGCCGGACGACCTTCACCAGCTCCTTGCGCCGCTCTTCTGTCAACGGTGGAAAGGCAAGTCGGATCACGGTCCCGTCATTGGTGGGATTGATTCCCAGGTCGGAGGCCATGATGGCCTTCTCGATCGACCCGAGTGAGCCCTTGTCGTAGGGCGAGATCACCAGGAGCATGGCGTCGGGGACGCTGAAGCCGGCCAATTGCCGGAGCGGGGTGGGCGTGCCGTAGTAGTCCACCGTGAGGGGCTCGAGCAGCGCCGAGGAGGCCCGGCCCGTGCGCACATTGCTCATCTCGTGGCGGACGTGATCGATTGCCTTGGCCATCTTGTCCCTGGTGTCGTCCTTGACCAGGGCGGCGAGGTCCTCGTCCATCAACGGACCAGCGTACCGATCGGCTCGCCGCTGAGCGCACGAGGGATGTTGCCGGGGATCATGAGGTCGAAGACCCGGATCGGCAGGTTGTTGTCCTTGCAGAAGGTGATGGCGGTGAGATCCATCACCCGCAGGTCCCGGTTGATCACCTCCATGAAGGAGATCTCGTCGTAGCGGGTGGCCGTGGGCTCGAGCTTGGGGTCGGCGCTGTAGACGCCGTCCACCCCCGAGTGGGTGCCCTTGCAGAGCAGCTCGGCCCCGATCTCGGCCGCCCGGAGCGCCGCCGGCGTGTCCGTGGTGAAGAAGGGGTTCCCCATGCCGGCGGCGAAGACGACGATGCGGCCCTTCTCGAGGTGCCGGATGGCCCGGCGCCGGATGTAGGGCTCGGCCACCTCGGCCATGGAGAGGGCGCTCAGGACCCGGGTCGGCTGGCCCTGCTGCTCGAGCGCATCTTGGAGGGCCAGCGCGTTGATGACCGTCCCGAGCATGCCCATGGTGTCGGAAGTGGCCCGGTCCATGCCGCCGCTCTCCCCCGTCGTGCCCCGCCAGATGTTGCCGCCGCCGACCACCACGGCGAGCTCGAGCCCGCCGCCGTCCATGGCGCGCCGCATCTCCTTGGCCATGCGCTCCACGGTGGCGGCGTCGATGGTCTCGTCCGACGCGGCGGAGGCGAGCGCCTCCCCCGACATCTTCAGCACGATCCGGCGCGGTTCTCCCACGATCCGTAGCGCTCAGGCGCCGATGACGACCTGCGCGAACGACACGATGCGGGCGGAGCCGAGCATGCCCGCGATCGTCTGCTTCTCGTCCCGCACGTAGGTCTGATCGAGAAGCACCCGCTCCTTGAACCAGCCCGTCATGCGCCCCTCGACGATCTTCTCCATGGCGGCCTCGGGCTTCCCCTCGTTGCGCGAGATCTCGGCCACGGTGGCCCGCTCGGCCGCGACGTCGGCCTCGGGGACCTCGTCGCGGCTCAGGTAGGTCGGCTTGGTGAACGCGATGTGCACGGCGATGTCGTGCGCCAGCTCGTCGGTGCCGCCCTCGATCACCACGGCCACCGCGTTGACGCCGCGGCCCGCCTGCTGGTGCAGGTAGGTGTCGAGCACTTGGCCGGGCTCGGCCACCAGGCGGCGCACCCGTCCCACCGAGATGTTCTCCTTGAGCGTGGCCCGCAGCCCGTCGATGGCATCGTCGAGGTCGGCCGCGGCGTCCTCGCCCTTGGCGGCCACCAGCGCGGCGAGCTCGTCGGCCAGGGCCACGAACTCCCCGGCCTTGGCCACGAAGTCGGTCTCGCAGCGCAGCTCGACCACGGCGGCGGCGTTGTCGGCGCGTGCCACGGCCACCGCGCCCTCGGAGGCCTCGCGGTCGCTCCGCTTGGCCGCGCCGGACAGACCCTTCATGCGGAGCAGCTTCGCCGCTTCCTCCAGGTCTCCTCCGCTCTCCTCGAGCGCGTTCCGGCAGTCGAGGATGCCGGCGCCGGTCATCTGGCGCAGGGTCGACACGTCCTTGGCGGTGTAGCCGGCCACTGTCAGGCCACCTCCACCGGCTCGGGGCCGCCGCGGCGGCGGGGCGGGCGGGGCAGGAGGCGCGCGCCAGGGGCGGCGCGGCGCGGCGGCCGCGGCGGCGGCCTGCCGGCGGGGTCGCGGTGCCGAGGACGGGCCGCTCTCCTCGGGGGCCGGAGGCGCGATCTTGCGCCGGTGCTCGGCGATGAAGCGTCCCTCCACCACGGCGTCGGCGATCACGCGGCACATGAGCGAGCCCGAGCGGATGGCGTCGTCGTTGCCCGGGATCACGTAGTCGATCACGTCGGGGTCGCAGTTGGTGTCGACGACCGCCACCACCGGGAGCCCGAGCTTGCGGGCCTCGGTCACCGCGATGTGCTCCTTCTTGGTGTCGATGACGAACACCGCGCTGGGCAGCCGGTCGAGGTCGGCGATGCCGCCGAGGTTGCGGCTCAGCTTCTCGAGCTCACGCGTGTGCTGCAGCGCCTCGCGCTTGGGCATGCCGTCGAAGTCGCCGGCGGCCTGCATCGCCCGCAGCTCCTGCATGCGCTTCACCCGGCCCGAGACCGTGGCGAAGTTGGTCAGCATGCCGCCGAGCCAGCGCTGGTTGACGTAGGGCATGCCGCAGGCCTCGGCGTACTCGGCCACGGGGCCCTGGGTCTGCTTCTTCGTCCCCACGAAGAGGATCGTGCCGCCGTCGGCGACGAGATCGCGCACGAAGGAGTACGAGGCCTCGACGCCGGTCAGCGTCTTGCGCAGGTCGATGAGATAGATCCCGTTGCGCTCACCAAGAATGAAGCGCTTCATCTTCGGGTTCCATCGGCGCGTCTGGTGCCCGAAATGGACCCCGGCTTCCAGAAGCTGTCGCATGGAAACGACGGCCATAGAGATGTTCCTCCAGTCGGTTGCTCCCCTGGCGCAGCGCCGCCCGATGGCGGCGACCGTGGAACGCGCGCAGGTGATGTTGGTCGGTGCTGCCGCCCGCCCTCTGGTGGGCCCGACCACTCTAGCCGCTCAGCGGGCCTTCAGGGCCCGAAAGGCTCAGGCCCTGGGGTGTGTCTCGCCGTAGACGGCGCGGAGGCGCTCCTTGCTGACGTGCGTGTACACCTGCGTGGTGGCCAGGCTGGCGTGGCCGAGGAGCTCCTGGACGACCCGCAGATCGGCGCCGCCGTCGAGAAGGTGGGTGGCGTAGGTGTGACGCAGGGCGTGCGGGTGGGTCGGCGAGGCGGAGCGCCGGTCGAGGATGCGGCGCACGTCCCGCGGGCCCAGGCGGGCGCCCCGGAGGTTCACGAAGGCGGCCTCGGGCGGGCCCTCCATGTCGTCCCGCCCGTCGGCGAGCCACGCCTCCAGCGCGGCGACCGCGGCGTCGTGGACCGGGACCCGGCGCTGCTTGCCCCCCTTGCCGAGCACGGTGACGGTCCGCCCGCGCAGGTCGATGTCGCCCCGGTCGAGGCCGCAGAGCTCCGACACCCGCAGCCCGGCGGCGTAGAGGAGCTCCAGGACGGCCAGGTCGCGCCGGTCCAGCGCGGTCCCGGCCGGCACATCGAGGAGCGACGCCGACCTCCCCGCTCGAGAGCACTCGGGGCAGGCGCCCACCGCCGGACGGGGCGCGCAGCGACGCGGGCCGGGTCGGAGCCGAGGTGACCCTGCCGGACCTGCCAGGAGAAGTAGCAGCGCAGCGCAGCCGCCTTGCGGGCGACGGTGGCCCGGGCGAGCTTCCGCGTCCCGAGCGACGCCAGGTAGCGCCGCAGGTGCAGGCGGTCCACGCCCCGGGGCTCGCGATGTCGCTGCGGGACATCCACTCCGCGAAGGCCCTGACGTCGCTGACGTAGGCCCGCCGGGTCGCGGCGGCGCGGCCGCCCAGCCAGGCGGAGAACCCCGGCAGATCCCAGCCGTCCGACATGAAGGCCCACGGTACCGCCCCCACGCAGGGGATCCTGGGCACTAACGTCGCCCCGGGACCTTCGGGGGGTCCGCTGGATTCGGTGAATGGAGGACCGATGGTCTCGAGATTCGATCGCCGTCAGGTGCTGTTGGGTGGTGCGGCGGCGGCGGCGGGCGTCGCGGGGCAGGCGCGCTCGGCCTGGGGATCGACGGCATCGCGGGCGCCGTGACCAACGGCCCGGGCCGCAACGGGGTGTCCACCAAGACCCCCAAGAAGGGCGGCTCGCTGGTCTTCGGCGTGGACGCCGAGGAGTCGGGCTTCGACCCCACCCAGGCCCGTTTCGACGAGGTCGGCGTCATGTACGCCCGCACCGTGTTCGACCCGCTCACCATCATCACGGCCAAAGGCGACTGGGCCCCCTACCTGGCCGAATCCGTCGTCCCGAACGCCACGTACACCTCCTGGACGATCACGCTCCGCCCCGGCGTGGTGTTCCACGACGGCACGGCCTGCAACGGCGCCGCCCTGACGACCAACCTCTTGGCCCAGTCCAAGTCGGTCCTGACCGGAATCATCCTCAACCCGACGTTGGTCTCCATCACCCAGACGGGTCCTCTCGCCGCCACCATCACGTTCAAGGAGCCCTGGGTGCCATTCCCGTTCTACCTGGCGGGCGGGATCGGCGGCCAGATCGCCTACATCGCGGCGCCGTCCATGCTGGCGAACCCCAACGGGACGTCGAACCCCGTCGGCACCGGGCCCTTCGTCTTCAAGCAGTGGATCCCGAACGACCACTTCACCGCCACCGCCAACCCGAACTACTGGCGCAAGGGCATGCCCTACCTGTCGCAGATCACCTTCAAGCCCATCCCCGACGAGTCGGCGCGCGCCGAGGCGCTCAAGTCGGGCACCATCGACCTGATGATCACCGACACGCCGCAGATCATCACGCAGTTCCGGGGCAACAAGAGCTACTCCTACATCGACGACAGCACGCAAGTCGCCGGTGAGCCCGACATGAACTGCGTCCAGCTCAACTGCCTGGCCAAGCCGTTCAGCGACCCCAACGTGCGGCTGGCGGCGGCCATGGCCGTCAACCGGAACCAGTACGCCAAGGTCATCGACGAGGGCGTCCTGCCGGTGAGCAACGGCCTCTTCGTGCCGGGCTCGCCCTACTACTCGCCCACCAAGTACCCGGCCTACAACCCGAGCCAGGCCTCCAAGCTCGTGAAGGCGGCCGCCAAGACCAACGGCGGGCCCATCTCGTTCTCGTACGGCTCGACCAACTCGCCGGCGGCCATCCGGGCCGCCCAGTACCTGGAGCAGGCGTGGCAGTCGGTAGGCTTCCAGGTCAAGACCAACATCGTGCAGCAGAACGACACCATCAACAACGCGCTGGCCGGCAAGTACCAGGCCCTCGGCTGGCGCCAGTTCGGGGCGGTCGACCCCGACCTCAACTACATCTTCTGGAGCACCACCACGGTGAGCTCCGGATCGCTGTCCATCAACATGGCCCGCAACGCCGACCCGACTGTCGAGAAGTCGCTCCTGACCGGTCGGGCCAGCACCGACAAGGACGTCCGCGAGGCGGCCTACAAGACCGTGAACAAGCGCCTGGCGCTGGACCTGCCGTACCTGTGGACCGACCGGGCCGTCTGGTCGGTCATCGGCGACCCCAAGGTGCAGAACTTCAACAACCCCACCACGCCGCAGGGCGCGCCTGCGTACGGCATGATCGGGGGCTCCATCTGGCCGACCCAGATCTGGATCAGCTGAGCCGGAGGCTGATGAGCGGACGCATACTGGTGGTTGAGGACGACGAGCGCATCAGATCCTCCATGCGCCTCGCTCTCGAGGGCGAGGGCTACGAGGTGAGAGACGCTGCCAGCGGCGAAGAGGGCCTCGACATGTTCGCCGAGGCGCCGCCCGACGTCGCGCTCATCGACCTCATGCTGCCGGGCATGGACGGCTTCGAGTGCTGCCGGGCGCTGCGCCACAGCAGCGCGGTGCCGATCATCATCGTGACGGCGCGCTCGGACACCCATGACGTCGTCGCCGGGCTGGAGGCGGGCGCCGATGACTACATCACCAAGCCGTTCGTCGCCAAGGAGCTGGCGGCCCGCATCCGTGCCCTGCTGCGCCGGGCCCGGCCGGCCGAGGAGGAGCCCGGCGCGCTCACCTTCGGCGACCTCCAACTGCTACCCGAGCAGGGCGTGCTCCGGCGCACCAACGGGGACGAGGTGCACTGCACCCGGACCGAGTTCCGCCTGCTCTGCGAACTGGCGGCCAGCCCCAACAAGGTGCTGAGCCGCGAGCAGCTGCTCGACCGGGTCTGGGGCTACGACTACTTCGGCGACGGGCGCCTGGTCGACGTCCATATCAGGCGCTTGCGCACCAAGGTCGAGGTGGATCCCGCGGTGCCCCAGCACATACTCACCGTGAGGGGCATGGGCTACAAGCTGGTGCCCTGACGTGAAGCTGGGCATCGGCGCCCGCATCACGGCCGTCTTCGGTCTCGGGGCGCTGATCCTCTCCATCCTCATGGGCGGGCTGTCGTACTTCACCGTGCGCCACTTCCTGCTGGCCGGTCGGGAGTCGGCGGCCCAGCACCAGGCCTTCAACAACGCGGTGCTGGTGCGCAGCTCGCTCGAGTTGGGCAACAAGCAGTACGTCTCCCTGCTCGCCAACATCGACGCCGGGTCCGACGCCCATTCCGTCCTGTACCACCGCAACAAGGCCTACGAGTCGTCGCTGGCGGTGAGTGCCTCGCTCCCGGTCCAACTGCGCCGGGACGTCCTGAGCGGCGCGGCCGCCACCCAGACCTACCGGACCCCGCAGGGCACGGCGGAGATCGGCGTCGGCGTCCCCATCCCCTCCGTGCACGCCTTCTACTTCGAGGTCTTCGATCTCTCCGACCTCGATCACACGCTGCGCGTCCTCGGGCTGACCCTCTTCGGCGCCGGCGTGGTCACCACCATCCTGGGCACCGCACTCGGCCGCTTCGCCAGCGTGCGGTCGCTGCGCCCCCTGGCCGACGTGTCCCAGGCGGCGAGCGCCATCGCCGGAGGCGAGCTCGACATCAGGCTCGACGCCGACGCCGCGGACCCCGACCTCGAGGGCCTGACCCACTCGTTCAACGCCATGGTCGACCAGCTGCAGGAGCGCATCGAACGCGAGGCACGCTTCAACTCCGACGTGAGCCACGAGCTGCGGTCACCGCTGACGACACTGGCCGCGGCCATGGAGGTGCTCGAGGCCGACCGCGACCGGCTCCCCCCCGCTCCCAGCGGGCCCTCCAGCTCTTGGCCGACGACCTGAGGCGCTTCCAGCGCATGGTCGGCGACCTGCTCGAGATGTCGCGGGCCGACGCCGGCTCGGTCGACGTCTTCCTCGAGGAGGTCAACGTCTCCGAGCTCGTGCAACGCTCGGTCGAGACGGGGTTCGGGCACATGGTCGCCCACGGGACCGGGGGTCCCCCGCCCGTGCACGTCGCCCCGGCCGTACGGACGTGGCGGGTGGGCGTGGACAAGCGCCGCTTCGAGCGGGTCATGGTCAACCTGATGGAGAACGCTGCGCACTACGGGGGCGGCGTGACGGAGATCGCGGTGGGCCCGGGCGCCGACACGACCGTGGACGTGACCGTCGACGACGACGGGCCGGGCATCGACCCTGTGGAGCGCATGAAGATCTTCGAGCGCTTCTACCGGGGCTCGGCATCAGGACGGCGCGGCACGGGGACCGGGACGGGACTGGGCCTGGCCCTCGTCGACGAGCACATGCGGGTGATGCGGGGCGCGGTCAGGGTGGAGTCCTCGCCGTCGGGTGGTGCCCGCTTCATCCTCTCCTTGCCGGTCCAGGCAAACGGTGACGAGCCGGGCGGTGACGAGTGAGGTGCCGCGGCGCCGCCCCCGCGCTGCTTCTGGTGGCGTTCGTCGCCGCGGGCTGCGCCATCCCGACGCAGAGCACGCCGAGCACCATGACGCCCTCGAAGGTGCCCTTCAACCTGTTGAATCCGCACCTGCCCACCACCACCACCACGCAGCCGAAGCCATCGTCGCTCGTGCCGGTCAAGGTGTTCTTCCTCAACTCGACCAACCAGTTGGTGCCGGTGCAACGCGTCGTCGCGGCGCCGGCGCCGCTGACGGCGATCATCACCTCCATGCTGGCCGGTCCCGGCGTGGCCGAGACCCGTCAGGGGATCTCCACCGCCATCCCGAGCGACGTGGACGTGATCTCGACGACGACCCAGGGGAACATCGTCACGGTCAACATGAACGACGCCTTCGCCCAGATCACCGGCAACAGCATCGAGCAGGCGGTGGCCCAGATCGTCGCCACCGTCGCCAACGAGAACGGGCCGACAACTGGCGTGCTCTTCGAGATCGAAGGCCAGCTCGTGAGCGTCCCGATCGCCAACGGCTCGCAGGTCGCCGACCCCGTCTACCTCGTTGAGTTCCTCCCGGCGGCACCCTGAGCGGGCGCCAACCCGATCGGGTCAGCCGGCGTCCTCGACGCGGCGGCGCCACGGCAGCCTGGGCGCGCCCGACCACAGGTGCTCGAGGTCGTAGTACTCGCGGGTCTCCTCCAAGAAGACGTGCGCGATGAAGTCGCCGTAGTCCATCAGCACCCACGTCGCATCTTGCAGGCCCTCGATCCGGACGGGCGTGACACCGTGCGACTCCTTGACGCCACGCTCGATCTCCTCGACCAGCGTGCGCACGTGGCGAGTGTTCTGTGCGCTCGTGATCACGAAGGCGTCGACCACGCCGAACAGCTCGGCCATCCCGAGCACCACCGTGTCGCGCCCGAGCTTGGCGTCGGCCGACTCGGCCGCGATGGCCGCAGCCGACGGGAGCTGGACCTGCACGTCCAAACCTGGCGTCAATGGAGCAACTCCAGGACAGCAACGGTGAGCCCGAACGAGGCGACGAGGATCGAGCACCCGGCGACGGCCCAGTGTTGGCGTGAGCGGCGAGCCAGCTTCTGCTCGGCCCGGCGGTCGGCTCGGCACTGCACCTGGGTGGGCGGCGCACCCACGCGGGGGCCTTCCGACAGCTCCGTCCACCCGGCCGGCATGGCGCTCATTCAAGGCACAGCGTACAGAGCGCGGCGGCGGATGCAACGGATGACCGCCTCGGGGACGATGCCGTCGACCGGCCGGCCCGCCGCCAGCAGGTCGCGGACCTCCGAGCTCGAGACGGGGACCTGGGGGCCGTCGACCCACTCGACCCTCCAGCCAGGGGCGACCGCCGGGGTGGCGCCGGTCGGCCGGGACACGACGGCCAGGGTGACCAGGCGCTGGAGGTCCTCGTGGCGATGCCACGAGCCCAGCTCGGGGACCAGGTCGGCGCCCACGACCAGGAACAGCTCGACCGGACCGTCGCCGGCCCGCTCCAGGACCTCCTCCGCGGTGTCCACCGAGTAGCTGGGCCCGCCGCGCTCGATCTCCAGCCCACTCGCCTCGGCGCCCGGGATCTCCGCGGCCAGGGCCTCGGTCATCGCGTAGCGGTCCGCCACAGGCGAGATCCGGCGCTGTCCCGACTTCTGCCACGGATCGTTGGCGACGACGAGGAGGAGGCGATCGAGCCCGAGCCGTTCGGTGACGGCGCGCGCCGCCGCGACGTGGCCGGCGTGCGGCGGGTCGAACGTGCCGCCGAAGATCCCGATCCGGGTGGGAGCGTCAGGTGCCGGCAAGTTCGGCGATCACCGGGGCCAGCGCGTCCATCTCCGCCTCGTGCACGACGACGTAACTGAACCCGAGCTCCTCGCGGCGCGTGAGGAGGATCTCGGTGATCTCCTTGGCGGTCCCGATGAGCGCGAGCGGTGCCGACCGCAGCTGGTCCGGCGTGAGACCGAACAACGAGGCCAACGACGCGATGACTTCCTCTGCGTTCGGCACCACCCGCACGGCAACCGTCCAACACTGGAACTCGAGCTCGCCGGCGCGCTCCCCCGCCGCCTCGCGGGCCCAGCGCACCCGGTCGGTGTACTTCTCCACGACGGACTCCGCCGCCACCTCGGGTCCGACGTAGCCGGCAGTCAGGCTCGGCACGATGCTCACGATGTCCGCGTACTCGCCCGCGAGCGTGAGGATGCGCCGGCCGCCACCGCCGATCACCAGTGGCGGGCCACCGGGGGTCGTCGGCACGGGGGTGCCCGCGGCACCGGTGACGCAGTAGTGGTCCCCGGTGAAGGTGGCGTTGCCGTCGCGCCACATGGCGCGCATGATCTCGAGGCTCTCGGCCAGCCGGGCCACGCGCACCGACGGCTTCTCCATGGTGATGCCCGATTGCTCGTAATCGGTGGTCATCCAGCCGGCGCCGATGCCGAACTCGAAGCGGCCGCCGGTGACGACGTCGAGGGTGGCCGCCTCCTTGGCCAGGACCACCGGGTGACGGAAGTCGTTGTCGAGCACGAGAGTGCCGACCCGCAGCGTCGTGGTGGCTTCCGCGGCGACGGTGGCGGCCACCATGGGGGCCCACTGGTCGTCGAGATGGTCCGGCACGTACAGGGTCGAGTAGCCCAGGTCCTCGGCCTTCCGCGCCAGCGTGCGCCACGCAGCCGGGGACGCGGCCTTCGACGCCTGGAGGGCAAAGCGGAAGGCGGCCATGAAGGGCGATCCTACGGCGTTAACCTGTGGAGGTGACGAGCCCGACGGAGACTTCCTCGTGGAGCCCCGCGTCCTGGCGGAAGTTCCCCGCAGCCCAACAGCCGGAGTGGCCCGACGCCGACGCGCTGAAGAAGGCCGAGGCGCGGCTGGCCTCCGTGCCGCCGCTCGTCTTCGCCGGCGAGGCGCGCTCCTTGACGGCGCAGCTGGCCCAGGTCGCCAACGGCGAGGCCTTCCTCCTGCAAGCCGGGGACTGCGCCGAGTCCTTCGCCGAGTTCACCGCCGACTCCATTCGCGACAAGCTCAAGATCATCTTGCAGATGGCGGTCGCACTGACCTACGCCGCCGGCGTGCCCGTGGTGAAGGTAGGGCGCATCGCCGGGCAGTTCGCCAAGCCGCGCTCCGCCGGCACCGAGCGGATCGGCGATGTGGAGCTGCAGGCCTTCCGCGGCCACATGGTCAACGACGAAGCCTTCGAGGCCGAGGCCCGCACGCCCGACCCCGGGCGCCTGGTGGCCGCCTACCAGCAAGTCGGCCTCGACCCTGAACCTGCTGCGGGCGTTCACCAAGGGTGGGTTCGCCGACCTGTCCCAGGTGCACCTGTGGAACCAGCAGTTCGTCTCGTCGTCCAGCGAGGGCCAGCGCTACGAGCGCATCGCGTCGGAGATCGACCGGGCGTTGCGCTTCATGGCGGCCTGCGGCATCGATCTCGGCGCCGAAGAGGGGCTGCACCAGGTCGACTTCTGGACGAGCCACGAAGCGCTGATCCTGCCCTACGAAGAGTGCCTCACCCGGGTCGACTCCCTGACCGGTGAGTGGTACGACTGCTCGGCCCACATGGTCTGGGTCGGCGACCGCACCCGTCAGCTCGACGGTGCCCATCTCCAATTCCTCTCGGGCATCAACAACCCGGTGGGCGCCAAGATCGGGCCCGACTGCACCCCCGGCGAGGTCGTGGCGATCTGCGATCGGCTGAACCCCGATCGCCTCCCGGGCCGCCTCACCCTCATCACCCGCCTCGGGGCGGACAGGGTCGCCGAGCTCCTCCCGACGCTGGTCCGGGCGGTCGAGGCCGAGGGCCACGCCGTCGTGTGGGCCTGCGACCCCATGCACGGGAACACGTTCACCAGCGAGGGCGGCCGGAAGACGAGGCACTTCGACGACATCCTCTCGGAGCTGCGCTCGTTCTTCGACGTCCACCGGGACGAGGGGACCTGGCCCGGCGGGCTCCACGTGGAGCTCACCGGCGATGACGTCACCGAGTGCCTCGGCGGCGCCGAGGAGATCTTCGAGGTCGACCTCGATGCCCGCTACACGACGACGTGCGACCCCAGGCTGAATGCCCGCCAGTCGCTCGACCTCGCCTTCCGCGTCGCGGAATTCCTCAGAAGTTGATCCGCCGCCTCGTCCTCGCGGTGCTGGTGACGGCACTGCCGTTGCTGGCGCTCGTCGCCGCTGCGGTCACCATGCCGGCTCCGCCCGCGGCGGCGGCAACGCCGACGCCCGCGTACTGGCTGGTGGCCTCCGACGGGGGCATCTTCAGCTTCGGCGGTGCCCCTTTCTACGGCTCCACCGGGGGCATCGCGCTCAACAAGCCGGTGGTGGGAATGGCGGCCACGTCGGACGGCGGCGGGTACTACCTGGTGGCCTCCGACGGCGGCATCTTCACCTACGGCGACGCCACCTTCTACGGGAGCACGGGCAACATCGCACTCAACCAGCCGATCGTCGGCATGGCGGTGGCGCCGGGCGGCGGCGGGTACTGGCTGGTGGCCGCCGACGGCGGTGTCTTCAGCTTCGGCACGGCCAGGTTCCACGGCAGCACCGGCGGCATCCGGCTCAACAAGCCGGTGGTCGGCATGGCCGCGACCCCGAGCGGCAACGGCTACTGGCTGGTGGCCTCCGACGGCGGCATCTTCAGCTTCGGCGACGCCGCCTTCTACGGGAGCACGGGCAACATCGCGCTCAACAAGCCGATCGTCGGCATGATCACGGGGCCGGCCGGCGGCGGCTACTTCCTCGTCGCCTCGGACGGTGGCATCTTCAGCTTCGGCACGGCGCCCTTCTTCGGCTCGCTCGGCGGCCAGGCCCTCAAACACCCGATCGTCGCTGCGGCGGCGACGCCGACGGACAACGGCTACTGGTTCACCGACACCGCGGGACTGGTGTCGAGCTTCGGGTCGGCCAACTACTACGGGTCCGCGCCCTCAACCGCTCGCCAGACCGATCGTCGGCATGGCCGAGGCCCCCGGGAACGGGTCCTTCGTCGGCTCGACGTATCCTTCGGGAGCGACCGGCTACGACGTGAGCGTGTTCCAGTGCAACAATCTGCCGACGATTGCCCACTCCATCGCCATCGTGCAGGTGGACGGGAGATCCTCGGGCGCAACCAACACGTGCCTGGGCCAGGAACTGCAATGGGCGGCGGGCGGCCTCAACCTCTACACGTTCCTGAGCTATGCCACGTCGGCGGTGAACGAACCGGGCTGCGTCACCGGGGACATCTCCTGCAATGCGGGCTACCAGGCCGGCGCAGCACGCCTACAGCGCTGCCGCGAGTGCCGGTGCGGGCTCCACCAGCATCCCGTGGTGGCTCGACGTCGAGAACAGCTCGATCGCGCCGTGGTCGGGCGACCGCATCGAACAACGCCTCGTTCGTCCAGGGGGCGCTCAACGCCCTGCACGAGACCGATGGCGTGGCCGACGTCGGGATCTACGCCAGCCCCGGCGTCTGGAACAGCATCGTGGGGAACTATGCCCCCTCGGTCCCGTACTGGATGGCCGACTACCTGGCGTCGCCGAGCGGACCCGGGTCCTGCCAGGACTACGCGAACTGGGTGAACAACCATGGAGCGCTCCTGCCCAGCCCGCCACAGATCGTCCAATACTTCAGCGGCCCCGTGCCGGGCAGCCCCGGCAACTACGACGACGACTACGCCTGCTAGCGGCGCCGCGGGTCCGACGGCGTCGGTCGAGCGCCGGTGGCCGCGTGACGATCCTCGACCCCGGCCGGGCTCCTCACGGGCGCCGGGACCTGACTCCGGGCTCTGCCAGAAGATCTCGACGCGGCTGATCATGGCTCCCGGGTCGATCTGGAAGAGGTACGCCTCCTCCAGATGCAGCGGCCGGTCCGGATAACCCGAGGTGCTCGGTGACCCGGGCGAAGGCGGACCCGCCGCCGAGGGCGTACGTCACCCGCTGCACGTCGTTGCCGTAGACCTCCGGGACGGATTCCCGCAACAGGTCGAGGTAGCTCGCCCGGCCGCGGACCAGGTCGCCCAGGGGCCCGATGCGCTCGACCTCGGGTGACAGCAGCCCGCCGAGGCCGGCCCAGTCCCGGGCGCTGAGGCAGGCGAAGAACCGTTCGATCTTCCCGCCGTGGCCCGCCGCCGAGGGGCCGGCCGATTCGGGCTCTTCGCCGGCCAGGATCTCCTCCACGCGTCGGCGCACGTCGTCGCCGTCCGTGCCGAAGGTGGCGAGCGTGGACACCACGAGATCGTTCTCCACCGCGAGGAGGCCGAACAGAAGGTGCTGAGTCCCGATGTTGGCGCCGCCCCGCGCCAGGAGCTCGCGCAGCGATCCCTCGAGCGCCTTCTTCGCATCCGGCGTGAACGGAGGTGAGGAGGTTCCCGTCCCCGCTGCATCGGTCAACCGGCGCACGACCTCGCGGGCCGGCTCCAACTCGACCCCGGCCGAGGCCAACGCCCGCGCCGCGACGCCGCCCCCTCCGCCACCAGGCCCAGCAGAAGGTGCTCGGGGCCGATGTACGGATGGGCCAGGAGGCGGGCCTCCTCCTGTGCGAGGACGAGCACCCGGCGCGAGCGATCGGTGAAGCGTTCGAACACCCTCCCAGCGTGACACCTCGTCGGGCGGACCCGCGCCGGCCGCGGCGGAACCCTTCAGACCAGCGCCGTGAGCAGCGCCTCCAACCGGGCCGCATTCTCATCGACCGGGTCCGCCGCTTCCAGGACGAGGTCGACGTCGTCGGGCGGGGCCCACGACGCCCGGGCCCGCTCGACGTGGTCCCAGTCGAGCTCGTACCAGTCCGGGATCTGCCGCTGACGGCCCTCGACGCGTGACCGGTGCACCGCCGGCGTCGCGGCACGACGTCAGGACGACCAGGCTGTCCGCGCCTTCCTCGCCGGCCACCCGGCGGGTCCCCTCCACCTCGGGCTCACGGGCCACGCCGTCGAGCACGACCGGGGAGCCGCGCCCGGAGCTGCGAGCGCGCCAGGGCCCAGAGAAGCGACCACCCGACGCCACGGTGCCCCCGCCGTCCCATGGTGTCGAGCGCCTCCTGCAGCTCGGGATAGGGCCGCAGCCCGCTCATGGCCCAGTCATGACCCAGCACGGGCGCTCCCAGGGTGCGGCCGGCCACCTCGGCCATGGTCGACTTCCCGGTGCCCGGGAGGCCGGTGATCAGCACGAGGTGCGTGCCGCTCATTCCGTCGCCGGCTTCTCCCACACCGACACGTGCGATGCGCTCTCGCCGGTGAACGGCTCGTGCCGCCAACCACTCCAGCGCTCGCGCAGCCGGAGCCCGGCGAGGCGCGCCATGAGGTCGAGCTCGGCCGGCCAGACGTAGCGGTAGGGCATGGTGAACGTGCCGGCCCGGCCCTCACCGACCCAGTAGTGGTGCGAGACGCCGAGTTGCCGGGCCACGTCGAGGGTGTCGAAGCCCAGCCGGTCCGGGGTGACCCGGAAGGCCAGCGCCGTCTCCCCCGGCGGCAGCCGGCGCAGCGGCGGCACCGCCACCTCGACGACGAAGCACCCGCCCGGCTCGAGGTGGCGCCCGGCGTTGACGAAGCACGCCACCTGATCGTCCTGGCTCGTCAGATTCTCGATCGTGTTGTAGACGAGGTAGGCCACACGGAAGCTCCCGTCACCACTGTCGTGGCGAAGTCGCCGATGGTCACCCCGATGGCATCTGCGCCCGGCTTCGCCTGCAGTTGCGCCACCATGTCGGGCGAGAGGTCGATCCCGTGCACCGGCACGCCCCGCGCCGAGAGTGGGAGCGCAATCCGTCCGGTGCCGATGCCGAGCTCGAGCGCCGCGCCGTCGCCGGCGAGCTCGGCCAGGAAGTCGACCGTCGGACCGACGACGGCCGGATCGAACTGTTCCGGCGAGTCGGCGTCGTAGGTCTGGGCGGTCGGCCCGGCGAAGTAGTCCTTGCGCACCACGCACCTGTGCCAGGCCGCGACGTGCCGCGGCCCCGAGCGTCAGTTGGTCTTGACCACCAGCACGGCGCAGTGCGCACCGTGGGCCACCGAGTTCGGCACGCTGCCGAGATAGCGGCGCTGCATGCCCTTGCTCCCTACGACGATCAGGTCAGCCTCGACCTCGACCGCGGTCGAGAGGATCACCTCGTCCGCGTTGCCCTGCGCCCCGTGCGCCTCGGCGACGAGGCCGTTCCCGAACTTCTCGATGGCGGCCTGTCCCACCGCCCGGGCACTCTCCTCGGCGAGGGCCTGGCCCGCACCGCTGTCGACCATGGCCACGCCCGCGGCGGCACCCATGCCGGGACGGGGCGTGCGGAAGGCCGTCACGATGTGCAGCGCCGCCCCCAACGAGCGGGCCAGCTCCGCCGCGGCCTGGACCGCCTTGTCGGCGGTGGGAGAGCCGTCTGTGCCGACCACCAGTGTCTTGTACATCGCGTCGTCCCCTTCTCGCCGGAACGATCAGCGTACTCGGGGTCACCGAGACCGGCCCCGCGGTCAGCCGGCCAGCGCGCCGTAGGCCGCCTCCCAGAACTCCACGACGTGCGCGGGCGGCGCGGGCGAGGTCATCGCCCGCGTCGACAGCATGATGCCCGTCAGGCCGTAGTCGGGGTCGGTCGTCCAGAGCGTGCCCGTGCCACCGTTCCAGCCGTAACCCGAGGGCTCCGGCGGTCCGGCGCGCGTCGGGGCCCGGTGCCGCCATGCCGTAGCCCCAGCCGCCGTGCTCGCCGAGGAAGATCGGGCGCCGAAGCACGCTGGGCCTCGGTCAGGTGGTCGCGGGTCATGGCCTCCACCGCCCCCGGCGACAGCAACGGCTGCCCGTCATGCATCCCGTGAGCCAGCAGCATGGAGACGAAGGCCCAGTAGTCGTCGAGCGTCGAGACGAGCATGCCCGCCGCGTTGGCCATGGCCTGGGGCTCGTTCCACCAGCCGTCCGCCGCCGGGTCGAGCACCTGAGACGGCCCGCCCCCGTCTCGTCCGGCATGTAGGCCGTGGTGAACCTGCCCTGCTTCTGCTCCGGCACGCTGAACGAGGTGTCCGCCATGCCGAGCGGATCGAAGAGACGATCGCGCAGGAACGCCTCGAGCGGTTGACCGGTCGCCCGCTCGAGCAGGATTCCCAGCACCTGGGCGCCGGTGTTGTAGCGCCACTCCTCCCCGGGTTGGTGGAGCAGCGGCAGGGTGGAGAAGCGGGCGATCCACTCGTCGGACCTGAGGGGCGGGGGCGGCCACGGTGGGCCGAGCGTCTTCAGATCCAGCTCGGCCTCGGCCTCTTGGATCGGGTACGTCCCGGGCGGGGCCATGATGACGCCGAACCCCAGGCGGAAGGTCAGCAGGTCCTCCAGCGTGATGGCCCGCGCCGCGGGGACCGTGTCGTCCAGCGGGCCCCCGACGCTGCGCAGCACCCGCCGCCCCGCCAGCTCGGGCAGCAGGGCGTCCACGGGATCGGCGAGCGACAGCACGCCGTCGTCCACCAGCATCATGGCGCCCGCGGCCGCGATCGGCTTGGTCAGCGAGGCGATCCGGAAGATGGCGTCGCGGCCGAGCGGCGCCGGGTCGTCGAGTGCCGCGTGCCCGAGGACCTCGATGTGGACCTCGTCACCCCTCGCCAGCAACGCCACCAGCCCGGGCACCTGCCCGCTCTCGGTCTGCGCGGCCAGGCGGTCGTGCAGGCGCCGCAGTCGGGCATCCATCGAATCCCGCGCTCACGCCGGCACGGCGATCGAAGCGTCATGCGCGGCGACGCTAGCGGTAGCGTGCCGGCCATGGCGGGCTTTGCAGACGTCGAGCAGATCGTCGCCCGGTTGCCCGAGGTGACCGAGGGGGCGCGGCACGGCAACCGGACGTGGTTCGTCGCCGGCAAGGCCTTCGCCTGGGAACGCCCGTTCTCCAAGGCCGATCTGAAGCGGTTCGGCGACACTCCCCCTCCGTCAGGCCCGATCCTGGCCCTGCGCACGGCCGACGTCGCCGAAAAGGAGGCCGTGCTGGCCACCGGCACCAAGGGCTTCTTCACCATCCCGCATTTCGACGGCTACGCCGCCGTCCTCGTACAGCTACGGACGGTCACCAAAAAGCCGCTGCGTGAGGCGATCGAGGACGCCTGGCTGGCCTGTGCTCCCGAACCCCTGGCCCGCGCCTTCCTCGGCGTACAGACCTGACCCTGCCCCCTCGCGCCGCCGGGGCACCCCGCACGAGTCGTTGAAGCGCAGGAGGACGAAGCGGTCCTCCGCGGCACCCACTCCCACTCGGTCATGGAGGCATGCACGATGCGCACCCAGCCCCGCCGGTAGACCTCGGGGGGCACCCCGAGGAAGTCGATCATGGTCGCCTCGATCACCCCGGCGTGGACGGCCGCCACCACGAGCTCACCGGGGTGCGCGCGCAGCACCTCGCGCACGGCGCCCGACGGCCCGCGCCACGAAATCCGACCAGCTCTCGCCGGCCGGTGCGATCGGCACGGTGGGGTCGTTGTCCCAATCGGGCACCCCGAACCTCTCGATCACGTCGTTCCAGTCCAGGCCGTCGGCGTCTCCGGGATCCAGTTCGGAGAGATCGCCGCGCTCGCGCACCGGGCCGAGCGCCGTCGGTCCGGGCCCCACCACGGGCCGGAGCCGCTCCGCCGTCTCGGTGGCCCGCGGCAGCACCGAGGAGTACAGCGCCGTCGCCTCGCGCAGCTCTCCGCTCTCGTAGAGGCGGTCGGCCAGTGCCGCCACCTGACTGCGCCCCAGGTCGGTCAGGCCCGTGCAGCCCTTGCGGCCGCCGACGACCCGGTTGAGGTTGCACTCCGCCTCGCCGTGGCGGATCAGCACGATCCGCGCCGCACCCACCTCCGGCGGGAAGATCCGCAAGACCCCCGCATGGGCCCGCTCCTCCTCCCCGCCGGGGCCGGCGGCCGCACCGGCCTCGCTCACGCCAGGTTTCCGACGAAGTGCTCCAGCTGGCGCAGGGTGCGGCACTCCACCACCTCGTCGCAGTGGGCGGCGTACTCGCCCACGATGGAGTCGCCCGAGCCCCAGTAGTCACGCGGCTCGGGGTTGAGCCAGTAGACGTGCCGCGCCCGGGCCTGCACGTCCTCGAGCACCCATGACTGGGCCGCGTGGTAGTTGTTGCGGGCGTCGCCCAGCACCATGACGCTCGAGCGCGAGGTCACCTGGTCGCCCCAGCGCCGATGGAACTCGGTCAGCGCGTGCCCGTAGTCGGAGTGCCCGTCCACCCAGATGACGTCCGCTTCCAGGTTGATGCGGGCCACCGCCTCCGCCGGGTCGACCACGCCCTCGAAGAACCGCGTCACCTCGTCGATCCCGTCCACGAAGACGAAGCTGCGCACCTTGGAGAACTGCGAGGAGATGGCGTACACCAGGTGCAGGGTGAAGCGGGCGAAGCTCGCCACCGACCCCGAGATGTCCGCGATGACGAAGATCTCCGGCTTGGTCGGTCGCGGGTGGCGGAACCGCGGCTCAATGGGCACCCCACCCGTGGAGAGCGAGCGCCGCATGGTGGCGCGGAAGTCGAGCGGGCCCTTGCGGCCGTGGCGGCGCTTGCGGGCCAGGCGCACCGCCAGCTTGCGTGAGAGCGGCTGGAGCACCCGGTGCAGCATGGCCAGCTCCTCGCGGGTGGCGTGCATGACGTCGATGTCCTCGGGCAACGGCTTGCGCACGGAGCGGGCCAGGGCCTCTGCTCCCCGGTCCTCGACCAGGCGCCGGCGGATCTCCGTCTCGACGGAGCGACGGAACTTCTCGATGCGCGCCTTGAACTCGTCGGCGGCCAGGCGCTCCTCCAGATCGGTCAGGGAGCCGCCGGCGGCGCCCGCCTGGGCCTGGCCCAGCAGACGCTCCAACACGGCGTCGAGGTCCAGGTTCCGCAGGGTGCGGTAGAGGTAGTAGGTCCCGCCGACCGGGCGTCCGGGCTCCATGCCGGCGTAGCGGTCCACCGCGTTGTGGGCCACCATGTTCATGAGGCCGGCGTCGGCCGACAGCAGTGACTTGAAGAGCATCTCGGCCAGCTCCTCGGGCGTCATGCCTTCGCCGCCCCCGCCGCTCTGCCACGAGCGCCGCTGCCCCCGCGCGCCGCCCTGGCCGGACTGCTCGCCGTTGCGCCTCGTCGCCCTCTCTCCCCGTCCTCGCCCTCGGCCCCTCCGGCACCGCCCGTCCGCACGGCGAAGAACACCTCGAAGGCCGTCTCGAAGGCCCGCCAGTGCGAGGACGACTTCACCAGCGTGGCGGCCAGCGCGTACTTCAGCGCCTCGCGGTCCTCGAGCGGGATGTGCTTGACCGCCTCGGCGGCATCGAGGTGCTCGGTCAGCGAGACGGGCAGCCCGGCACGGCGCAGCTCGGTGACGAATCCGGAGAGGAGGTCGAGCACGGTCTCAGCCCGGCGTGGCCGACAGCAGCTCCTTGGAGGCCCGCTCGATGTCGGCCTGGTACTTCAGGAGGATGTGCAGCGTGTCCTTGGCGCCGGCGGCGTCGATCGTCTCGACGCCGAGCAGCACCAGCGTGCGGGCCCAGTCGATGGTCTCGGAGACCGACGGTGCCTTGCGCAGCTCGAGGGTGCGCAGCGAGCGCACGATGCGCGCCACCTGGTCGGCCAGCTCCTCGCTGATGCCGGGCACCTTGGTCCGCACGATCTCGCGCTCGCGGTCGAGGTCCGGGTAGTCGATGTGGAGGTACAGACAGCGGCGCTTGAGCGCCTCGGAGAGCTCACGGGTGTTGTTGGACGTGAGGAACACCATGGGCAGCTGGGTGGCCCGCACGGTGCCCAACTCGGGGATCGACACCTGGTACTCCGAGAGGATCTCGAGCAGCAGCGCCTCGGTCTCGAGCTCCACCCGGTCGACCTCGTCGACCAGCAGCACGACCGGCTCGGTGGCCCGGATCGCCTCGAGCAGGGGCCGGGTCAACAGGAAGTCCTCCGAGAAGATGTCCTCCTCCAGCTCGGACCAGCTCGGGCCTTCCTCCTCGGCCTTGCCGTGCTCACCCGCCTGGATCCGCAGCAGCTGCTTGCGGTAGTTCCACTCGTAGAGGGCCTTGGACTCGTCGAGCCCCTCGTAGCACTGCAGACGGATGAGCCGCGCCCCGGTCAGCTCGGCCACCGACTTGGCCAGCTGCGTCTTGCCGGTTCCGGCCGGCCCCTCGACCAGCACCGGCTTGCCCAGCCGGTCGGCCAGGTAGACCACGCCGCTGATCGACTCGTCGGCCAGGTAGCCGACCTGGGCCAGGCCGCCCCGCACCGCGTCCAGGGACCCGAACCGGGGGGGACCGCCGTCCGGCAGGCCCAATGCTGCGTTCCCCTCGGTCACCGGCG
This sequence comes from uncultured Acidimicrobiaceae bacterium, assembly GCA_963737805.1. Taxonomy (GTDB): domain Bacteria; phylum Actinomycetota; class Acidimicrobiia; order Acidimicrobiales; family RAAP-2; genus Bog-473. The sequence goes on along the minus strand of CAVTUE010000013.1, from coordinate 151,581 downwards.
CACCTGCCCGTCTCCACGCACGATCCACTTCAACGTCGTCAGCTCCTTCACTCCCATGGGTCCGCGGGCATGCAGCTTCTGGGTCGAGATCCCCACCTCGGCACCCAGCCCGAGTTCTTCGCCGTCGACGAACCGCGTCGACGCGTTCACCAGCACGGCGGCCCCGTCCACCTCGGCCACGAAGCGGTCGGCGGCCGCCACGTCGGAGGTCACGATCGCCTCGGAGTGGCCCGAGCTGTACCGCGCGATGTGCTCGATGGCCTCCCCCACGTCGTCGACCATCCCGATCGCCACCACGGGGCCCAGGAACTCGGTGGCGAAGTCGCTCTCCAGCGCCGGCACGGCGTCGGGCACGTAGGCCCGTACGCGCTCGTCGGCCCGGATCTCCACCCCCGCCGTCGCCAGCGAGGCCGCCAGCCGGGGCAGGACGTCGGCCGCCACGCCCGCGTGCACCAGGATCGTCTCGACCGCGTTGCAGACGCCGAATCGGTGCGTCTTGGCGTTGACGGCCAGCTCGTGGGCCATGGCGAGGTCGGCCGCCCCGTCGATGTAGATGTGGCAGTTCCCGTCGCCGTCGAGCACGTACGGCACGGTGGCATGCTCGATCAGTGACGCGATCAGTGCCTGGCCGCCGCGCGGGATCAGGCAGTCGATGAAACCCCGTAGCTGCATGAACGCGGTCGCCGTCTCGTGCGACGTGTCCTCCACCAGGGCGACGGCGTCCTCGGGCAGGCCCGCTTTCACCGCGGCCCGGCGGAGCAGGCCCACGATGGCCCGGTTGGACTGAATGGCCGACGACGAGCCGCGCAGGAAGGCGGCGTTCCCCGCCTTGAGGCAGAGGCCGGCGGCATCGCTCGTGACGTTGGGCCGGTTCTCGTAGATCACCCCGACCACGCCGAGCGGGACGCGCACCCGCGACACGCGCAGGCCGTTGGGCCGCACCCACCCTTCGGTGACCTCCCCCACCGGGTCGGGCAGCCCCGCCACATTGCGCAGGCCGTCGGCCATGCCCCGCACCCGCTCGGGGGTCAGGCGCAGCCGGTCCCGGGCCGCCGCCACCATGCCGGCGGCCTCGGCCCGCTCGAGGTCCGCTCGGTTGGCCTCCACCAAGGCCGCCCGGTCCTCTTGGAGGAGGTCGGCGGCCAGGCGCAGCGCATCGTCCCGTACCGAGCTCGGTGCCCTCGCCACCACCCGGGCGGCCGACCGGACGCGGCCCGCGAGCTGCTCCAATGCGGGCGAGGTCATCGGGTCAGGTTACAAGCACCAGGTCGTCTCGATGGACGACGACCTGGCTGCGGCGACCCATCCACTCGGCGGCCCGCTCGGCGTGCACCCGGACCAGGCCCTTGGCGAAGACGACCCCGTCGGGCCCGGCGATCTCGACGGCGTCGTCCGGCCGGAACCCGCCCGTCACCCCGCTCACCCCGGCCGCCAGCAACGACCGGCCGCGCGCGGTGAGCGCCGCCCGCGCGCCGTCGTCCACGGTGAGGCCGCCGCTCGAGGCCAGCGCGAACGCGATCCACAGCTTGCGGGCGGAGAGCCGGGCCTCGCGTGCCCGGAACACCGTCCCGACGCCCGGCTCGCCCCCCAAGGCGGCCGCCAGCACGCCGGGACGACCGGCGTCGGCGATCACCGTCTGCACGCCGGACCAGGTGGCGATCTTGGCCGCAGCCAGTTTCGAGGCCATGCCGCCGCTCCCCACGCCGCTCCCCGGCCCGCCGGCCAGCCGCTCGAGCTCGTGGTCGATCTCCACCACCTCCTCAATGAGCGAGGCCTCGGCGTGGCGCCGCGGGTCGGCCGTGAGCAGGCCGGGCGCGTCGGTGAGCAGCACGAGGAGCTGCGCGCCGACGAGATGGGCGACCAGGGCGGCCAGGCGGTCGTTGTCGCCGAAGCGGATCTCCTCGTCGGCCACGGCGTCGTTCTCGTTGACGACCGGGACGACACCCAGGTCGGCCAGGTGGCGCAGCGTCCCCCGCGCGTGCAGGTACTGCGTGCGGTGCACGAAGTCGAGCGGCGCCAGCAGCACCTGACCGGCCAGGACGCCGTGCGGTTCGAACCCGTCCTGCCACATCCGCATCAGGCGGTGCTGGCCCACGGCGGAGACGGCCTGGAGCACGGCGGGATCCGACGGGCCGCTGCGCGCCGCGGTCGAGCGCGTCCCACCCGGCCGCGATGGCGCCGGACGTGACCACGACCACGGTGTGCCCCGCCGCGCGCGCCGCGGCCAGGTCCCCGCACAGCCGCGTCACCGTCTCGGGCGTCACCGAGGACGAGCCCACCTTGACGACGGCGATCACTGCTCCTCGCCCCAGGTGAAGGTCATGGCCCCCACCGTGACGTCGTCCCCGTCGCGGGCACCGGCCCGCGCCAGGGCGCGGTCGACGCCGAGCCGGCGCAGCCGCCGTACCACCTCGGCCTGCGCCCCCTCGTCGTTGAGGTCGGAGAGCGCCACGGCCCGCTCGGCGGCCCGCCCGTGGACCACCCAGGTGCCAGAGCCCGGCCCGCTCCACGGCGACGCCCTCCGGTGCGGGTCGGTGCACGACGATCTCGCTCGAGGTGGCCGCCGCCGCCTCGGCCCGGGCCTCCTGCACCAGCGGGGCGAGACGGTCCACCAGCGCGCCGACGCCGAACCCCGCCGCGGCCGAGAGCACCATCTCGCACACGCCTTCGTCGTCGGCACCCATGTCGCCCTTGCTCCCCACGACGATCCGAGGGCGCTCCAAGAGCTCGGGCCGGTACGAGCCCAACTCGGACAGCAGGACACGCCGCTGCTCCGAGGGCGCGACACCCCCGGCCTCGGGCGCACCGAGATCCAGGAGCACCACCAGCACACGGGCGCGCTCGATGTGGCGCAGGAACTGGTGCCCGAGCCCCTTGCCCTCCGCCGCCCCTTCGACCAGGCCGGGGATGTCGGCCATCACGAACTCGGTGCCGTCGCGCGCGCCACCGACCCGTACGACACCGAGATGCGGCTCGAGCGTCGTGAAGGGGTAGGCGGCGATCTTGGGCTTGGCCGCCGACACCGTCGAGATCAACGTCGACTTGCCGGCGTTGGGGAAACCGACCAGCGCCACGTCGGCCATCAGCTTGAGCTCCATGTCCAGCCAGAACTCCTGCCCCTTCTCGCCCTGCTCGGCGAAGGCCGGGGCGCGCCGGCGGTTGGAGAGAAAGCGCGCGTTGCCCCGGCCGCCCTGGCCGCCCTCGGCCACCATGGAGCGCGCGCCGTCCTGGTCGAGGTCGCAGATCACCGCGCCACTGCGATCCCGCACGACCGTTCCGACCGGCACCGGCACCACCAGGTCCTTGCCCCGGGCGCCGTGCCGCTTGGAGCCCGAGCCGTGCACGCCGTCGGTGGCGCGGCGGAACGGGTGGTCCCGGAAGCCGAGCAGCGACGACTGGTTGACCGAGGCCACGAGCCAGACGTCCCCGCCGTGACCGCCGTCGCCGCCGTCGGGGCCACCCCGGTCCACGTGGGCCTCCCGGCGCCACGACACCGCCCCCGCCCCCCCGTCGCCGGCGCGCGCGTGCAGTTGGGCCTGGTCGACGAAGCCGGACATCGGGGGAAAAGCCTACGAGCCGAGCAGTCGGCGGGCGCGCTGACCCACCTCGGCGCGGGCCCGGTCAACGTCGATGGTGGTGCACCGACCCATCTCGACGACCTGCGCCCCGCCCACCCAGACGTCGGTCACCAGGTACCCGGCACCCGCCCACACGAGATGGCCCAGCAGCTCGGCGTCGCTCGAGCGCGGGCGTGAAGCGGGCGTCGTCGGTGCGCAGGCGGATGAGATCGGCCGGCCGCCCCACTTCGAGCGCGCCCACCGGGAGGCCGAGCGCCTCCCCGCCGCCGCGGGTGGCCAGACCGAGCGCCGCGGCCGAGCTCAGGACGTCGGGGTCGCCGGCGACGGCCCGGGCGAGCAGGGGTGCCAGCCGGAGCTCGTCCCACAAGTGGAGATCGTCGTTGGAGGCCGGGCCGTCGGTGCCCAGACCGACGCGCACCCCGCGCTCGAGCAGGGCCCGGAGGGGGGCGATGCCCGAGCCCAGCTTCCCGTTGGAGCCCGGGCAGTGCGCCACGGCCACGTCGTGCTCGGCGAGCAACGCCAGGTCGGCGTCGTCGAGCCACACCGCGTGCGCCGCGAGCACCCGGCCCTCGAGGACCCCTCGAGAGGCCAGAAGGGCCGGTGCGCTCATGCCGTAGCGCTCCTGCACCACCGCGCACTCGGCTGCCGTCTCGGAGAGGTGGATCTGCACCAGCGCGTCGCGTCGCCGCGCCTCGGCGGCGATGGCCCGCAGCCCAACGGGGGGCACCGTGTAGGCGGCGTGCGGCCCGAAACCCACCTGGAGCCGCTCGTCCTTCCCCGCCCTGGCGTCGGCCAGCTCGCAGGCTCCGGCGAGCAGGGCCTCCCAGCTGCTCGCCGGACCGGCGTCGGGCACGTCGAAGATGGCCGGGGTGTACATGGCGCGAATGCCGGCCTCGAGCACGGCTTCGACCACGCCGTCGGGATGCCGGTACTGCTCGCACGTGGTGGTGACGCCGTTGCCCAGCAGCTCGGCGGCGCCGAGCAGCATCCCCCAGTACACGTCCTCGTCGGTCAACCGCGCCTCGCGCGGCCACACGGCCTCGTGCAGCCAGCGCTCGAGCGGCAACCCGTCGCCCGCGCTGCGCAGGATCGCCATGGGCGAGTGCCCGTGACAGTTGACCAGGCCCGGCATGAGCAGGCCGCCCAACCGGCGCACCTCCGTCCCGGACGCGGCCGGGACCTGCCACGGGTCGCCGACCCAGGAGATGCGGCCGTCGTCGATCTCGACGGCGCCCGGGGCAAGCACCGTGTCGCCGGCGTCGACGGTGAAGACGGCGTCGGCCTCGAGCCGCAGCGTCACGGTGCCCCGACGTACAGCCGGTCGGAGAGGTCGCGCGAGACCCGGATGGCCCCGGCGCCACCCTCGACCGTCATCTCCACGTTGCCCTCGGGATCGCGCCCGTCCACCTGGGCCACGGCGCCGGGAATGAAGCCACCCTCGTCGAGCATGGTGAGCGAACCCAGGTTCAGCTCCACCTCCTCGCTGATACGGAAGAGCCGCACCCGCTCGCCGGCGTCGACCTCGGCCAGCGGGCGCACGGGAATCGCGGGCGCCGGCGAGTGCGACCCCGGGATGGGGTTGCCGTGCGGGCACGTGGCGGGGTCGCCGAGCAGCTCCACGAGGCGGGCCTCGACATCGTCGGAGATCACGTGCTCCCAACGGCCCGCCTCGCGGTGCACCTTGTGCCATTCGAGCCCGATGACGTCGACGAGGAGGCGTTCGGCCAGGCGGTGCTTGCGCACGACCTTCTCGGCGAGGGCCTGCCCGCTGTCGGTCAGCGAGAGCCGGCGGCCCTCCCGGGTGACGTACCCGTCCTCCCGCAACCGGTCGAGCATCTCGGAGACCGACGGGGCGGACCGGCCCAGGCGCTCGGCGATGCGGGCCTGGATCACGGGCACGCCCTCCTCGGCCAGCGCCAGCATCGTCTCGAGGTACTCCTCGACGGGCGGGTGGTACTCCTGCGGTTGGTGGGCCGCCCCGGGGTGCTCAGTCATGGCAGTGGTCGGGTGCCGGCGGGACGTCGAGTGCGGGGTTACGGTCGAAGAAGCCGACGGGGATCAGCGTGAACCCGGTGTACTCGACCGGCATCACCGGCCAGTCCTCTGGTCGCGGAATGTGGGTCACGCCGAAGGAGTGCCAGAGCACGATGTCCGTGTCGACGAGCGGGCGGTCCTCGGCCGTCCAGGTGGGCAGGCCGGCCCCGCCGCGGTGCTGGTTCGGGTAGTCGCCGGCGGCTCGGCGCTCCTCGGCGTCGAAGGGCGTGACCCACAGGTTGTGCGACGCGAAGGCGGCGCGGCGCCCGACGCTGGACGAGGGATCGGCGAGCAGCGTCGGTGTGGAGCCGGGCAGCAAGCTTGTAGGCGGTCGGCTCGCCGACCCCGTTGCTGCAGGAGCGGTTGGCGATGCGCCAGGTGCGACTGCGCGCCGGATCGACCTCGCGCCGGGCGGCCAGCTCGCTGCCGAGCAACGTCGCGGTCGTGCCGAAGGCGTTCCCCCACGGATTCTCGGAGCTGCCCGGCGCACCCGTGCGCACGGCGTCGACCTCGTAGACCGCGTTGTCGGGCCCGTCGACCTCCATGTCGAGCCGGACATTGAAGAGGTGCTGGTGGTACGGCGCGGCGAGGCCGGGGGCGATCAGGGTGGCGTGGTCGCCCGCGTCGCCGTCGGCCACCGCCATGGTGGACATGATCCCGGTCAGCTTCACCTCGAGCTGCATGGTCCCGTCGAGATAGAAGTACCAGTAGAAGCCGTACTCGTAGTTCCCCACGGTGGCGATGGAGCTGACGACGAGCCGGCGCGACCGGCGGACCTCCGTCCGGCCCGAGACCATGTCGACGTGCTTCCAGAGGATGCCGTAGTCCTCCTCGTGCATGCAGATGGCGTTGTGCCGTGTGCGCGGCTTGCCGCGCTCGTCGGCGAAGACGTCGTCGAAGTACCGGATCTCACCGAGGCAGTCGCAACCGAGCGTGAGCGAGTTGGCCATGCGGCCCAGGCCCCATTCACCGGCGTCGAACGCGCTCTTCCACGAGTGCATCGGTCCCGGGTGCCCGTAGGGCACCACCATCTCGCTGACCGAGACCCGGTACACGATGGGCCGGATCCGGCCACCGTCCTCGTACCCGACCCTCCACAGCACGAGGCCCTCCAGGGGGTCCATGCCGATCCGCAGCGACCACTTCTGCCAGCGCACGAGATTGCCGTCCACCTCGAAGCTCGGGCCCTCGGGCTGGACGATCTCCAACGGCTTGAGGTCCGTGCGCAGGGGCCCGTTGTGCTCGGGGTAGTAGCTCCCGTGCTTGGGGGGCAGGGGCACCACCCCGAGGTCGACCACCTCGAGCACCTCGCCCCGGCCCATGTCGACGAAGGCCAACAGCCCCTCGAGGGGACGGGCGTAGCCGTTGTCGTCCTTGGACTCGCGCAGGTAGGCGAGGCAGCGGGTGATGCGCCGCCCCTCCTCGTGCCCCAGGCCGAACGTGCCGGCCGGCCAGGGGTCGATCTGCACCAGCGACCGGTCGACCACACCACGCCGGTCCAGGGCCGCGTTCCATTCGGGGTTCTCGTGCAACGCCGCGAGGACCAGGATCGACTCCTCCATCTGGAGCGGCGGGCGGACGTCGCGCACCAGTTCCCAGCGGTCCACCTCGCCGACGGGTGACCGACACGATGGCCTCCACCACGTCGGCCTCGGGACCTTGCAGCAGGACCAGGCGGAGCCGGCGGTCGACCGCCACCTCCTCGCTCACCCGAGTCGACGGCGCGCACCATCTCTTTGGGGGGATCGCACAGGCCGACGTAGGCGAAGCGCAGGAGCTCGTTCGGGACGGTGGCCAGGCCGCTGGCGTAGACGACCTCGCGGGCCGCGAGGATCTCGTCTCCCCCGAGGGGCGCCAGGGGGTGCAGGGCGGAGGTCGCCGGAGCGGCGGCGGGAGCGGGGGAGGCGGGCGAGGATGACATGTGACGCCGATGTTACGTGGCGTGCGGTCGATCACCCTCTACCATCGGCCTATGGAGGACGCCGGCGTCCGGGCGGCGCAGAGCGCCCGGGAACTGGCCCGCCGGCTCGGGAACGAACACCACGACGTGCTCGTGGTCCTGGGCAGCGGCCTCTCCGGAACCGCGGAAGCCCTGGGTGCCGGCGAGGGCCCCGTCCCGCTCGACACGCTGCCCAACTTCCCGCCCTACACGGCGGGAGGTCACCGGGCCCGCGCCTGGTCGATCCCGCAGGGGGGGCGCCGGATCCTCGTCCTGGGCGGGCGCTGCCATCTCTACGAGGGCATCGACGGCTGCCGAGGTGGTCCACCCGCTGCGCACCGGGATCGCGGCCGGCTGTCACACCGTGATGCTCACCGCCGCCGCCGGCGCCCTCCGCGACGACCTCGCCACCGGCTCCCTCATGGTCGTGGAGGACCACCTCAACCTGACCGGCCGCAGCCCCCTGGTCGGGCCCGACTTCGTCGACATGACCGACGCCTACGCACCGCGGCTGCGCGCCCTGGCCCTGGCGGCACCGGCGCCCGCCGCCGCCGTCCTGGCCACCCGGCCGGGCGTCTACGCCCAGCTGCCGGGCCCCCAGTTCGAGACGCCGGCCGAGATCCGCATGCTGCGCAGGGCCGGCGCCGACGTCGTGGGCATGTCCATGGCACTCGAGACGATCGCCGCCCGCCAGGCCGGTGCGGCCGTGCTGGGGCTGGTCCTCGTCACCAACCCCGCCGCGTCAGCCGACACGACGATCGACGTCACCGACATCGCCGAGGTGGGCATCGCCGCGGTGCCCGCCGTGGCCGCCATCGTCCGCCACGTCGTAGGCTCGTTGTCATGACCGATCCCGTGGCGCCGACCGGCGTCGACCATGTCGCCATCAACGTTGCCGACGTTCCCGGCGGCATTGCGTTCTACACCGAGAAGATCGGCCTGGTGCAGAACCTCACCCGCCCCGACTTCGGCTTTGCCGGGGCCTGGCTGGACACGGCCAACGGGCAGCAGATCCACCTGATCGAGGCGGCGGTGCCCGACAACGTCGGCCAGCACTTCGCTCTCGCCTTCGACGACCTGGGAGCCGCCGTCGCCGAGCTCCGGTCGCGCGGCCTGAAAGTCAGTGACCCGGTGGAGGTGGGGACGACCGGCCGCCGGCAGGCGTTCACCGCCGACCCCTGGGGCAACGGGATCGAGCTCCACCAGCGCGCGTAAGACCGGCGCGCCGAGCCGCTTCAGCCGGTGAGCACGCTGACGTGCTTGCGGCCGCGGCGCTCGCCGAACTTGACGACACCGTCCGCGGTGGCGAAAAGCGTGTCGTCGCCGCCACGCCCTACGTTCACGCCCGGGTAGACCTTCGTCCCCCGCTGGCGCACCAGGATGGAGCCGGCGGTGACTGCTGCACCGTCGAACCGCTTCACGCCGAGGCGCTGCGCCGCCGAGTCGCGGCCGTTGCGGGTCGACCCGCCACCCTTCGTCTTGGACATGTCGGACTCCTCGGACTACCCGGCCGCCGCGATGGCGGTGATCTCCAGTGTGGCGTAGTGCTGGCGGTGGCCCCACCGGCGACGTTGGTTCGATTTGTTCTTGTAGGTCATGGCGTTGATCTTCGGGCCCATTTCTGAGCCCACGACCTTGGCCGTGACCGAAGCGCCGGCCAGCTGGGCCGGGGTGGCCAGCACGGTGGAGCCGTCGACCACCAGCACGGGCTCGAGGGACACCTCGGCACCGACCGGCTGGCCCAGCAACTCCACGCGGACACGCTGGCCCTCGGCCACGCGCTCCTGCTTCCCTCCGGACCTGATGACGGCATACATAAGGGCGAGATCCTAGCGCAGGACCGAGTCGTCCAGGGTCACGCCCCGGCCACCGCAGACGGCGCATTCGGTGGACAGGGTCTCGAGGAGTCCCTCGGAGACCCGCTTGCGCGTCATCTCGACCAGCCCCAGTTCGGAGATGTCGAAGACCTGGGTCCGGGTCTTGTCCCGGGCCAGTGCGTTGCGGAGGGCGGACGCCACCTTGTCACGGTTCTCCCGTATCTCCATGTCGATGAAGTCGATGACGATGATGCCCCCGATGTCACGCAGCCGGAGCTGGCGCGCCACCTCCTCGGCCGCCTCGAGGTTGTTGCGGAAGACGGTCTCCTCCAGATTGGTCTTGCCCACGTTCTTTCCCGTGTTCACGTCGATCACGGTCAGCGCCTCGGTGCGCTCGATGATCAGCGAGCCCCCGGAGGGCAGCCAGACCTTCCGGTCGAGCGCCTTGTGGAGCTGCTCGTGCACGTGGTAGCGCTCGAACATGGGCAGGCCCTCGACTTCGGGGTCGTAGTACTCGACCCGGTCGGAGAGCTCAGGACTGACCGCCCGCACGTAGTCGCGCACCTGCTCGAAGAGGGCCAGGTCGTCGATGACGACGCCCCGGTACTCGGGGTTCAACTCCTCGCGCAGGATCCGGACGGACAGCTCCGGCTCCCGGTAGAGGAGGCCGGGAGCGTCGGACTTCTTGGCCTCGGCCTCGATCGTGTTCCACTGCTCGAGCAACGACGTGACGTCGCGCTGGAGCTCCTCGGCCGAGACGCCCTCGGCCGCGGTGCGCACGATCATCCCGTGGCCGGAGGGCTTCACCTCGTCGATGATGCGCCTCAGGCGGCGGCGCTCGGTGTCGCCCAGGCGCTTGGAGATGCCGAAGGCGCTCGAGTTGGGCACGAGCACGGCGAAGCGCCCGGGAAGGGAGACCTCCTGGGTCAGGCGGGCGCCCTTGGCCCCGATGGGGTTCTTGGTCACTTGGCACAAGATGGTCTGGCCGGCCTTGAGGACGTCCTCGATCCGAGGCTGCTGGGACGCCCCTCCCTCGACGTCCTCGCGGTCGTAGCGCACGTCGCCCCGGTAGAGGACGGCGTTCTTGGGGATGCCGATGTCGATGAAGGCCGCCTCCATACCGGGCAGGACGTTCTGGACCCGCCCCCGGTAGACGTTGCCGTCGATCTGGTTGGTGTCGTCGGCCGCCCGGGAGACGTAGTGCTCGACCAGGGAGCGCCCTTCGAGCACGGCGATCTGGGTCATGTCCGGCCGCACATGGACACAGACCAGGTAGCGGCCCACCTGCTTGGACTTGCGATCACGGCCCGTCCGGCGCCGGCTGCGGGTCCGCTTGCCCGCACCGTCACCCGAGGGGTCGGGGGACTCGGCCACGCGGGTTCCGACCTCCTTCGGCGCCGTGGCCTCGGGTCGGGTGAGCGGCACCACGGGTTCCGGCGTCTTCGCCGCGGGGGTCACGGGCGGCGCGGGCCGGGTATCCCCGATCTTGGGCTTTCGTCCGGGCGCGGCCGCGGCCCAGCAGGGGGGCTAGTGCCGCTGCCCCCCGGTGGCTCCGGGGGGTGACCCTCCGGGCTCTGGCTGATTTCCGTCTCGGACATGAGGGAAAGCCCTCCTCGCGTGCTGTGTCGCGCCCGCATCGGTCCCGAGCCCGCTCACCACGAGCGGCTCGAACCGTGCGCCATCGCGTTCGATCCATTGATGCGTTCGACAGGCCCTTCCGGCCACCGCAGGGGTGCCCAGGGCCGCTACCAGGTCACTTGGGCGGACACCACGCGGGTGCGTGGCCAGTTCCGCCCGGAGGTGACCGTTTTGGCTGGTCACGGACAATGCCCGGATGGCCGGCCGGATGTCGTCTTCGGCTTGACGACCCTTCCGTTCCCGCCTGACGGTCAGCTCGGGAGCAGTGAGCACCTTCTCCACCCGCTCCTGCAGCTCCACATCCCGCACGCCGAGCACCTCCAGCTCCCAATCGCACGATGCTACCTCCTGCTGGAGCGAACCCTCCGCTTCTCCGACGAGGGCCGCCGCCTCCACGGCGATCCCCTCGGGCAGCAACGCGCTCAGGGCGACGGGCAGATCGGCCACGGGGATCTCCCCGGGCCCGGCGGGCTCCAGGCGGAGGTCGAGGTACTCGCCGCGTGACTCACACCCGGTCGGCAGGGCCAGACCGAAGCTGACGAGGGGGTGTGGGACGAACCCCTGTGAGTAGGCCAGCGGCAGCCGGCTGCGGCGCAACGCCCGCTCCCACAGGCGGGCCACGTCCCGGTGGCTCGTGAAGCGGACCTTCCCCGACTTCGTGAAGCGCAGGCGGAGCCGGCGCTGGTCCTCAGGAGACACGGCTGACCAGGCGGACCGGGATCCTGTCTCCCACGCTGAGGTCCTGCCCGGTGCCCTGGCTCCCTCCGGCCGGCGGGACGGGCGACGCCACGACGTGCTCCAACCCGACGCCGGTACAGGCACCGCAGTCGTAGCACGGGGTCCAGCGACAGTCCTCCACGGCGACCCTGGCCAGCGCGTCCTGCCAGTCACCCCAGAGGAAGTCCCGGTGCAGTCCCGCCGAGATGTGGTCCCAGGGCAGCGCCTCGTCGCCGCCCCGGTCGCGATGGCACACCTCGTCCACGCTGAGCCCCTCGGCGGCCAACGCGGCTTGCCAGAGCGACAGGTCGAAGCGCTCGGACCACTCCTGGAACGTCCCGCCGGCCCGCCACACGCGCTCGATCACCGCGCCCATGCGCCGGTCGCCCCGGCTCGCCAGACCCTCCGCCACCGAGGCGGCGGGCTCGTGCCAGCGGATCGTCAGGCCGCGCGTGCGCCGCGCCTCGTTCCGCAGCAGGGCCACCTTGCGCTCGAGCTCGGCCACGGTGTCCTGGCCGAACCACTGGAACGGCGTGTGGGGCTTGGGCACGAAACCACCCACCGAGGCGACCACCGTCACCCCCTTGTGGTATTTCCGGCCGATTTCGACGCAGCGCGCCCCCAGCTGGGCGATGCCGAGCACGTCCTCGTCGAGCTCGGTCGGCAGCCCGATCAGGAAGTAGAGCTTGACCCGCCGCCAACCCTGGCTGAAGGCCGCATCGACGGCGCTGTAGAGATCCTCCTCGGTGATCAGCTTGTTGATCACCGTGCGCATGCGCCATGTGCCGCCCTCGGGGGCGAAGGTGAGGCCGGTGCGGCGCACCTTCTGGATCTCGGCCGCCGTGCCCACGGTGAAGGCGTCCACCCGCAGCGACGGCAGGCTGACCGAAACCTGTCCTCCGTGCTCGGGATCGTCGACGATGTCGCGTACGGTGTCCTCGATACCGGAGAAATCCGCTGACGACAGCGACGTCAGTGCCACCTCGTCGTGCCCGCTCCACTCGAGTCCGCGCTGCACCATGGCGCGCACCTGGGCCGCCGGCCGCTCGCGGACCGGCCGGGTGATCATGCCGGCCTGGCAGAAGCGGCACCCACGCGTGCAGCCGCGGAACACCTCGACGTTGAGGCGATCGTGGACCACCTCGGTCAGCGGCACGAGGGGCCGGGCGGGATAGGGCCAGTCGGCCAGGTCGCTCACCGTGCGCTTGTTCACCTCGGCGGGCACTCCGGGGGTGGTGGGCAGCGTCGACACCAGCCGGCCGTCCTCGTAGGACGCGCGCTGTAGAGGGCCGGCACGTACACGCCCTCGAGCTCGGCGAGAGCGAGCCGCAGCTCGGCCCGGTCGCGTGCCTCGGGTGGCGACGCCGCGAGCCACGCCGCCATCACACCGTTGATCTCGCCCACCACCTCCTCGCCGTCGCCGAGGGCGAAGACGTCGACGAAGTCCGCCAGCGGCTCTGGGTTGTAGACGCAATGGCCGCCCGCAACGACGAGCGCGTCGTCCCCGCCGCGGTCGGCCGCGTGCAGGGGGACGCCGGCCAAGTCGAGCAGGTTGAGGACGTTGGTGTACACGAGCTCGGCCGAGAGGTTGAAGGCCAGTACGTCGAAGGCAGCGGCCGGCAGGTGCTGCTCGACGCTGAACAGGGGCACGCCCGCCGCCCGCATGGCCGCCTCCATGTCGACCCAGGGGGCGTAGGCGCGCTCGGCCAGCGCGTCGGGACGCTCGTTGAGGATCTCGTAGATGATCTGGAGGCCCTGGTTGGGCAGCCCGATCTCGTAGGTGTCCGGATAGACCAACAGCCACGCCACGGTGCCGGGCCCGTGCTCTGGGTAGACCGAGCCCTGTTCACCCCCGATGTAGCGCGCCGGCTTGGACACCGTGGGCAGGATGCGCTCGATCTGCGGCCAGAGGGTGTCCATCGCCGTCAACCCTACGGGACGCTCAGCCCCCGCCCGCTGTGGTCGAGGTCGTGGAGCTCGGCCCACCGGTCGCGCCGGGCGTCGGCGCAGTGGTCGTCGTGGTGGTCGGCGTCCCGAGAGGGGGATTGGTCGCCGGCGCGGTCTCGTTGGCCGGGCTGGCCGGGGTGGGCGTCTTGACGGCACCGTTCATCCCGGGATTGGCCAGGATGTAGTCGAAGATGTTGCGCACCAGGGGGGCGGCGGCCTGGGCGCCGTAGCCACCCTGGTCGATGACGGCCAGCACGAGGTACTGCGGATTGGGGTTCGGACCGAACGCCACGAACCAGCTGTTGGGCTCGAGCGGTTGTCCGTTCGGACCGAGATTCGAAGCGGTCCCAGTTTTTCCGGCGAGGTTCCACGAGGCCGGGAAGCCTTGGAAATCCTGGAAGGCCGTTCCGCTTGTGCTGGAGATGACACCTTCGAACCCTGCCAGCATGGCGCTGTAGTTGGCCGGCGAGATCGCCACCTTCCCGGTGACCTGCGGCTCGAGCTTCTTGACGACCTTGCCGGTCCTCGGGTCGACGATCTGCGAGGCGACCTGCGGTGCGTAGCGGGTGCCCCCGTTGGCGAAGGTGGAATAGGCGACGGCCTGCTCGATCGGGGTGACCACCGTCTCACCCTGGCCGAAGGCCATCTCGATGTTGTCGCCGGTGTACCAGGATGCCGTGTTGGGGAAGCCCTTCGGCGCCTCGGCGTGCAGCTTCGCCCGGGTGAGGTAGCTGTCGACGCGACCCTGTCCCTCTCCGGGGAGGTCGATGCCGGTGATGGTCCCCTCGCCGTACGCCGTGGCCTCGTTCTGGATCGGTGTCTGGCCGAACTTCGACTGCTGCTCCCAGAACATCTCGCCCAGGTTGTAGAAGAAGGCGTCGCTCGACGCGGTGAGCGCGCTCGAGACGTTGTAGGTGCCGCCTGAATCGCCCGGGTCGTCGTGGAGCACGCAGCCGGTGTCGGCGGCGGCACCGGCGACGCACCCGTTGATCTTGAACGTCCCGGTGTCGACGTACGGCGTGGTGGGCGCGATGAGGCCGTCCTGGAGCGCGGCGGTGGCGGTGACGAGCTTGAACGTCGAGCCCGGCGTGTACTGCCCCTCGATCGCCTCGTCGTTCTCCGCCCCGCTCTGTTGCAGCGCGGCGAAGTTGGCCGAGGAGATTCCGCCGACCCATTCGTTGAGGTCGTAGTTGGGGAACGACGCGAGGGCCAGGACCTGGCCGTTCTGGGGGTTCATGACGATGGCCGCGCCGTCGGGGGCGGGCGGCCGGCGGCCGCCGTCGACCTGGTCCGGCGTCTGGCGGTCGCTCAGGATCTGCTGCTGCAGATCGTTCTGGACCTGCTGCTCGAGCCCGGTGTCGATGTTGAGCACCACGGTGTCGCCGATCTGGGGAGCGGTGGAGCTCGAAGGTGCCCACGACATTGCCGCTGGCGTCGACCGAGAGCGCCTGGCGCCCGGCCACGCCCCTCAGGTACGACTCGTACTGGGCCTCGATCCCCGAAACGCCGATCTGGCTGCCCTGGGTGTAGCCGTCGTTGGGGTGCGCCGCCAGGTAGCTCGACGAGATGTCGCCCACGTAGCCGAGGACGTGCGCCGCGGTCGTCCCCTGCTGCGGGTAGTTGCGCTGCGCGATCGTCTGCACGGTCACGCCCGGGTACTCCGACTGGTGCGTCTGGAGGAACTGGACCGTGTCCTGGGAGACCCCCACCGCGACGGGCACCGGCTCGTACGGGCTGTACTGGTCGTTGTTGATGGAGGCCTGCACCTGCTTCGGCGTCTGGCCGACGAGCGCGGCGACCAGGCCCACGATGGCCGGGTTCTGCGTGGCCTCGGCCCGCGACAGCAGGATCTCCTCCTGCGGGACGTTCGACACGAGGACGGTGCCGTTGCGGTCGACGATCTCGCCACGGGGTGCGGCAACGCTGACGACCCGGACCTGGTTGCGCGTCACGGCGGCCGCGAAGGACTTCCCCTCGACGACCTGCAGCGTCCACAGCCGAAGCACGAGGACACCGAAGAGGAGGAGCACGACGACCCCGACGATGCGCAGGCGGAGATTGGGCCTGGCCTCCTCCTCCTCCGGTGAGCCGACGATGGAGGCGACGTTGACGCCCTTGCGCGGCCGCATGCGCGGCCCGCTGCTGTTCCCGCGCCAGGCGGTCCGTCGCGGCGAGCGAGTCGACGGCTTGGGGTGGAGCCGGTCGCCGCGGATCGGGTGGCGAAGGGTCCGCTTCACCAGGCTCTGCTGCCTGCCGAGGCGGGGACGAGCGAGCGGCGGTTGCTCTCACCGGCCAAAGCCCACCGCATCAGCCGGCTGACCGGGAGAACCAGGACAACGCTCGAGATCCCCACCACCAGGAAAAGGGTCAGGAAGTTCACCTGCACCATCTCTCCCTCTCCGAGAATTGCTCCAAGCACGGCGAACAGCATGTCCGCTGCGACGCTCCCCGCGAGCGCGGCCACCGGCTTGAGCCAGGTGGCCCGGGGGTCCGCCGCCGTCGTCAGCGCCCCGGTGGCATAGCCCAGCACGCAGCCGACCAGGGCGGACAGCCCGAACGGCGTGGGCAACACCAGGTCGAAGGCCAACCCGGACCAGAAGCCGACAATCGCCCCCGTCTCGGGCCCGTCGAGCAGCGCGGCCGTGATGGGCAGCAGCCAGAGCAGGTCGGGATGGGTGCCGCGGATCCGCAAGGCCACCATCACCGTCTGCTGGACCATCAGCACGACGAAGATCACCAGCGCCACCCTGAGCATGGAGCGACCGGTCACGTCGACGGCACCCACTGCACCACGTCGACGTAGGCCAGCTGGCTCAGGTCGGCGGCGGGATCGACCTCGATGGACTCCTGGCTCGCCCCGGCGGAGGTGTGGAAGGAGCGAACGCTGGCCACCGGGATCCCCGGAGGGAACGCGGCCGCGTCGAGACTGCTCGTGAACATGACCTCGCCCTTGTGCAACGGCGTGCGCGGTGCCACGAGGTCCGCCGTCATGGAGCTCGACGGCCCCTGCCCGTCGACGATCCCGGTGAGCTGGTTCGCGAACGTCACGCCGACCTTCGACTCCCCGTCGGTGATCAGGCGGACCACGGACGTGTGGTGGAAGGACTGGATCACCTGACCCACGAGCCCCCCAGCACCCACAACGGGGTAGCCGACGTCGACGCCGTCAGCCCGACCCTTGTCGAGCGTGATGGTCGCGGTGAAATTGGACGAGTACTCGTCCTGTGTCTGCGCCGTGACCGTCGGCAGCGACTGGAGGAAGGGCAGGTTCTGCAGCGCGGTGATCTCGCGCAGTTGGTTCTTCTCGAAGCCCTGCTCGAGCTGCGCTGCCCGCAACTGGCCGATCGTCCGCTGCAGCCGCTCGTTCTCGGACTGCACCGACCCGTAGTTGAAGGCGCCCGCGAAGAAGTTCCCGATGGGACTAATGATGTCGAGGACGCCCTGGCGCAACGGCGAGTAGACGTCGTTGGCCGCCGACTTGATCCCGGAGGTCAGACTGTGGGTCCGCCCGTTGAGGTCGAGCGAGATCAGCGACAGCGACAGGACGATGAGGATGATGACCGTGAGCGTGCGGCGCGACCGCCGGGACCGGGCCACCCAGGAGAAACCGCTCGATCGATCAGCGCGTTGAGGTGGTGATCAGCACCCGCTTCAGCGCTTCGAACTCCTCCAGGCACTGGCCGCTGCCGATGGCGACGCAGTTCAACGGGTCCCGGGCCACCACAATGGGCATGCCCGTCTCGTGCTGCAGTCGAGCTTCCAACCCGTGCAGCAGGGCTCCGCCGCCGGTGAGCACGATCCCCTGCTCCATGATGTCGGCCGCCAGCTCCGGCGGCGTCCGGTCGAGGGTGACCTTGACGGCATCGATGATGGCGGAGACAGGCTCCTCAATGGCCCGACGGATCTCCTCGGTGGAGACGACGATCGTCTTCGGCAGCCCGCTCACGAGGTCGCGTCCACGGATCTCGGCGTGCAGCTCCTGCTCCAACGGGTAGGCGGAGCCGAGGGTGATCTTGATCTCCTCCGCGGTGCGCTCACCGAGCGCGAGGCTGAACTCCTTCTTCACGAACGAGACGATGGCTTCGTCGAGCTCGTCGCCGCCGATGCGCACCGACTGGCTCGTGACGATGCCGCCCAAGGAGATGACGGCGACCTCAGTCGTCCCACCGCCGATGTCGACGACCATGTTGCCCGTCGGCTCGTGCACCGGCAGACCGGCACCGATGGCGGCGGCCATCGGCTCCTCGATGATGTAGGCGCGGCGTGCGCCGGCGTACTCGGCCGCCTCCATCACGGCCCGGCGCTCCACTCCGGTGATGCCCGACGGGACACAGATCACCATGCGTGGCTTGGCGAAGCGGCGCTGGTGCACCCGGTGGATGAAGTAGCGCAACATCTTCTCGCAGATCTCGAAGTCGGCGATCACGCCGTCCTTCAGCGGCCGGATGGCCTGGATGTTCGACGGTGTCCGCCCGATCATCCGCTTGGCCTCGGCCCCCACGGCCAGCGGCCGCCCGTCCTTGATGTCGACTGCGACCACTGATGGCTCGTTGAGCACGATGCCACGGCCGCGGACGTACACCAGCGTGTTGGCGGTTCCGAGATCGACGGCCATGTCACGACCAAGGAGGGAAAGGCGATTTTCGGCCATAGTTGGAGCTCTCCAGAGGAATTCCTGATGGACGCCGATGAGGGCCGGCGCCCGTGATGGTGCGCCCACAGGCTATGGGACGCAGAGGGGGTCCACAAGGCGGCGGCCGGCGAACACCGATCTGGCCTGCGATTACACCAGCGTTGGCCGGCGCAGGGTGCCTTCGTTACGCGGTCGCGAGGCCGGGGAAGAAGAGTGCGATCTCCCGCGCCGCGGACTCGTGCGAGTCGGACCCGTGCACCAGATTCTCGGTGGTCTCGATCCCATAGTCACCGCGGATGGTGCCCGGGGCGGCTTCCGCCGGGTTGGTGGTGCCCATCATCAGGCGCACGACGGCGTAGGTGTCCTTCGGACCCTCGACAACCATGACGAGCGTGGGCGACCGCGTGATGAATGTCACCAGGTCGCCGAAGAACGGACGCTCGGCATGCTCGGCGTAGTGGGCCTCGGCCACTTCCTTGGTGATGGTCCGGAGCTCGGCGGCCACCAGGCGCAATTTCTTGCGCTCGAGACGGCTGAGCACCTCGCCGGCCAGGCCCCGCTCGACACCGTCGGGCTTCACAATGACAAGGGTGCGGTCCACGAAGGGTGGACACTACACAAACACCGGGAACCGGTCCGGGCGCCGTCAGTGACCGGCATCCTCCCACGGCACGGTCGCGCCCAGACGCGTCGGCGCGGGCCGTGGCCACCACGTAGAGCGATCCGGCCACGACGACCAGCCCATCGGCGTCGACCATGCCGCGCGCCTCGCGCAGTGCGTTGCTGACGTCGCGCTCCTCGTAGACGGACAGCCCGAGCGCAGCGACCAGCTTCGGAGACCGCGGCGACCGGCATCGCTCGTGGCGAGTCCGGTTCGCAGGCGACGATCGCCGCAACGCCCACCGACGCCAGCGGGGCGAGCATGGCCGACGGGTCACGCCCCGACAGCATCCCCACCACGGCGACGGACACGCCATCGACCGCGAACTCCTCTGTCAGCGCGTCGGCCAGCGCCGCCATACCCGCGGCGTTGTGCGCGCCGTCGACGAGCAGGAGCGGTCGCCGGCCCAGCACCTCGAGGCGGCCCGGCACGCGCACGGAGGCCAGGCCGTCTTCCACGACGTCGGGCGCGAGCGGCGTCTCCGAAGAAGGCCTCGACCGACGCCAGTGCCACCGACGCGTTGACGCCCTGGTGGGCCCCGTGGAGGGGCACCAGGACATCCTCGTAGCGGCCGCCCGGGGTCCAGAGCGTCACGACCCGGCCGCCCACCGCCACCCGGTTGGTCTCACAGCCGAAGTCGCGCCCGGCCACCCACACCGACGACGCCCCGACCTCCTCGGCCCGACCCCGCACGATGTCGACCAGCTCAGGAGCCATCTCCCCCACCACGACCCGGCTTCCCTGCTCGATGATGCCGGCCTTGTCCCGGGCGATCCCCTCGAGGGTGGGTCCCAGGACATCGGTGTGGTCGAAGCTCACATTCGTGAGCACCGCCACGTCGCCGTGCACGACGTTCGTGCAGTCCCACGTCCCACCGAGACCCACCTCGACGACCATGGCGTCGACCGCCTCGGTCGAGAACCACGACAAGGCCGCCGCCGTCAGCAGCTCGAAACGGGTCGGTCGCTCGGGCAGCAGCGACTCGAGCAGGGCCAGCTCGGTGAGGACGTCGGTCAGCGACGCGTCGTCGATCGGCTCCCCGTTCTGCGCCAGGCGCTCCGCCACCGCGTGCAGATTGGGGCTCGTGTAGGTCCCGACGGTCAGGCCCTTCGCCATGAGCAGCGCCGTCGCCATGGCCGAGGTCGACCCCTTGCCGTTGGTGCCGGTGATGTGGATGGACGGGATCGACTCCTGAGGCTCGCCGAGCAGCGCGGTGAGTCGCCGCATGCGGTCGAGTGTCGGCAGGGCGCGGCGTCGAGGCATGCGTGGACTCGAAGTCGATGTGGCTGTCGAGCCAGGCGACGCGCGTCCCCCAGCCCGTCGAAGGGCGGTGCCGCCGGATCGTCCACGTGGACCGGCTCCGGTTCGGTCAGGACGCGGCGCGGCGCGAGCGGGTCGACTTGACCGGCGCGCCACCGAGCGGCACCAGCGTCGGAGCCACCCGGTCGAGCACGACCGAGCGGTCCACCACGCACTTGCCCACGTCGGTGCGGCTGGGCAGGTCGTACATCACGTCGAGAAGGACCTCTTCGAGGATGGCCCGCAAGCCCCGGGCACCCGTGCCCCGCAACAGCGCCTGCTCGGCCACGGCCTCGAGCGCGTCGGCGGTGAACTCGAGCTCCACGTTGTCGAGCGCGAACACCCGCTCGTACTGCCGGGTCAGCGCGTTCTTCGGCTCGACGAGGATCTGCACCAGTGCTTCTTTGAACAGCGGCGACACGGCGCTCACCACGGGCAGGCGGCCGATGAACTCGGGGATCAGCCCGAACTTGATGAGGTCCTCCGGGCAGCACGTGGCGGAGGATCTCGCCGTCCTCGCGGTCCTTGCGATGCACCTCGGCCCGGAAGCCGATGCCGCGCTTGCCGATCCGCGACCTCGATGAGCTTGTCCAGACCGGCGAAGGCCCCGCCGCAGATGAACAAGATGTTCGTGGTATCGATCTGTATGAACTCCTGGTGGGGTGCTTGCGGCCTCCCTGGGGCGGCACCGAGGCGGTGGTGCCCTCCAGGATCTTCAGGAGCGCCTGCTGCACGCCCTCACCCGAGACGTCGCGGGTGATGGAGGGGTTCTCGCTCTTGCGGGCGATCTTGTCGATCTCGTCGATGTAGATGATGCCGGTCTCGGCCCGCTTCACGTCGTAGTCGGCGGCCTGGATCAACTTGAGGAGGATGTTCTCCACGTCCTCGCCGACGTACCCGGCCTCGGTCAGTGCCGTGGCGTCCGCGATGGCGAAGGGCACGTTGAGCATGCGGGCCAGCGTCTGGGCCAGCAGCGTCTTGCCACATCCGGTCGGCCCGAGAAGGAGGATGTTCGACTTGGCCAGTTCGACGCCGTCCTCGGCGGCCGGCGGGCCGGCCTGCACGCGCTTGTAGTGGTTGTAGACGGCCACCGACAGGATCTTCTTGGCATACTCCTGCCCGACCACGTAGTCGTTGAGGAAATCGAAGATCTCCCGCGGCTTGGGCAGATCCTCGAAGCTCAGCTCGGTGGACTCGTCCCGCTCCTCCGCGATGATGTCGTTGCACAGATCGATGCACTCGTCGCAGATGTAGACACCCGGTCCGGCGATCAGCTTCTTGACCTGTTTCTGCGTCTTGCCGCAGAAACTGCACTTGACGAGATCCCCGCCCTCTCCGAACTTCGCCACCCGATCGCTCCCGTCCCGTCCGTGCTCAGCTCGTCCTACGCGGCGCCGATGGCCTCGAGCGGCGCCACCGTCCGTGCCGTGATGACTTCGTCGATCACGCCGTAGGTCACGGCTTCCTCCGCCGTCATGATGAAGTCACGATCGGTGTCCTGGGCCACCTTCTCCTGGGTCTGCCCGGTGTCCTCCGCCAGCATCCCCGACAGGAGGTCCCGCATGCGGAGGATCTCCTTGGCCTGCAGCTCGATGTCGCTGGCCTGGCCCTCCACGCCGCCCCAGGGCTGATGGAGCAGAACACGGGCATGGGGCAGGGCGAAACGCTTGCCCTTGGCACCGGCGGCCAGCAGCACGGCCGCGGCCGAGGCCGCCTGCCCGAAGCAGAAGGTGGAGACGTCGGCCTTGATGAACTTCAGCGTGTCGTAGATGGCGAAGAGCGCCGTGATCTCGCCGCCGGGCGAGTTGATGTAGAGGTGGATGTCCTTGTCCGGCTCCTCGGACTCCAAGAAGAGCATCTGGGCGCACACGAGGTTCGCCACCGCATCGTCCACGGGTGTGCCGAGAAAGATGATCCGCTCACGGAGCAACCGGGAGTACAGGTCGTAGGCGCGCTCACCACGGTTGGACGACTCGATCACGGTCGGAACCAGATAGTTGTAAGCCTTCATCGGGTCCTCCGCGAGTCCGCATCTTCACTCGCTCTCCTCGCTCTGCTCGACTTCGCCCTCTGCCGAGGCATCCACCCGGAGGTCGTCCCGTGACATCGGGTTGCCCTCTTCGTCGAAGAGTTCCACGTGGTCCAGCAGCCACTCCAGCGCTTTGCCTTTGCGCAGCTCCGAGCGTACCGCGCCGGTCCGGCCGGCGGTGTCGAGTTGGCGGCGCAGCTCGGTCGGCGTGGTGCCCATGCGCTCACCATGGTGACTATCTCGGCCTGGAGCTCGTCGTCACTGAGCGTCAACTCCTCGGCCTCCACCAGGGCTCTCAGCGCCAGGTCCGCCTTGACCGCGGCCTGGGCGTCCACGCGGACGGCCCCCAGCAGCTCGTCAGGCGTGGTGCCGGTGGCCTGGAAGTACTCGGCCAACCCCAGCTTCTGGGCCTCCAACCGGTGCTGGAGGTCGTGGAGCCGTTCGTTGACCTCCGAATCGACCAGGACCTCGGGAACCGCATCGTCGGCGACCAAGCTCGGCCAGGGCCTCGATCGTCTTCTGGCGCAGCGCCATCTGGCTCTGCATCAGCTTGACACGACCGATCCGCGTCTCGATGTCCGAGCGCAGCTCGGCCACGGTCTCGAACTCGGAGCTCTCGGCGGCCCACTCGTCGGTCGCCTCGGGAAGCTTCTTGACCTTCACCTCCTTGACGAGCACCCGGAAGGCGACGTTCTGCTCGGGATCGTTGGGGTTGGCCGCGTCGAAGGCGAGGATGGCGCCGGCCTTGGCGCCGTGCAGCTCGGCGTCGAGCTCGGGCACGACCGTGCCCGACCCGACCTCGTAGAGGTAGTCGTCGACACCGACCACCTCGCGCGCCGGAGGCGTCGTTGCCGTGCAGGTCGATGGTCACCAGATCGCCGTCGATGGCGGGGCGATCCACGACCTCGAGCTCGGCGTCGTTCTCGCGCAGGCGGTCGAGCTGGCTCTGCACCTCTTCCTCGGTGACGGCGAGACCCGGCAGAGTGACCGTGCAGCCCGTCGTAACCCGGAATGGCGACGATCGGCCGCACCTGCTACGACCGCATCGAAGGACACGGCGCCGCTCGTCCTCGCCGCCGGTGATGTCGATCTCGGGCTGGGCGATCGGGTCGAGCTCGGTGTCGACGACGGCCCGGGCGTAGAAGTCGGGCAACGACTCGCGCAGCGCCTCGGCCGCGCAGCGCGCCGGCGCCGCCCATACGGGCCTCGAGCACCTTGCGCGGCACCTTGCCGGGCCGGAAGCCGGGCACACGTGCCTGCTCGGGCGAGAGTGCGCACGACGTCACCGAGCGCCCGATCGAATTCGGGCTCGTCGACCTCCACGCTCAGGCGGACGAGGTTTCCCTCCATTGGCTCTGCTGTCGCACGCATCACGAGCCGATCACTCTACCGGCCGTCCCGTGGCCCGGGCGCACCGTCCATCGAGAGCGTCCGGCGGGGTCAGAACATGAAGTTCATGGCGCCGAGGACGGCCTGGCCCATCCGGGCATCGCCCTGCAGCACCGACGCCGCCGACTGCCTGCACCTGCGCCGCCGTGGCCCGACCGCACCCGAGGCGCACGAAGTCGATGCTCGACAGCGAGAGCGTCACCGCCGGCGCCACGTCGTCGTCGACCGGTCGGGCGCGCCCACCTTCGACGGCGATCGTGAAGGCATGCGGCCGTCGTCCCCGGGACCGGCCATGTCGAAACGGACGGCGGTGCCGTCGGCGCAACTCCGCCTTCTTGCCGACGACGAAGGGCATGGCGCCCTGGACGCGGTCCAGCGAGATCGTCCGAGGCCGCGTTCCCGCTCCCGCCCGGACGGTCGAGGGCGAGGCGAACATCCTGCTCGTGCACCCAGCTGTCGAAGACCCGCACCGTCATGAACTCGGCGCGCGGCACCTCGCCGACCGGGCTCCAGCCGACCGTTCGGCCCACTCCGCCGCGCGTCAAGGCGTCCAGTTGGGCCAGACGGGTCATGGTCACCTCGACGAACTCCGCCCGCACGGCCGGCCCGGGCAGCGCCCGGCGCACGGCGACGAAGCGCTCGTTGGTGGCCGCGAACTCGTTTTTCACGTGGTCGCCGAGGGGCTCCGGCCCACTCGGGAACCGGCTCCCCCATGATCGCCCTGCTCTATCCCGATGAGGTGCGACAGCTGATCCTTGACGTCCCAGCCGGGGCACTCGGTGGGCAGTGCCCACTCTGGCTCCGAAAGCTCGAAGCACACCTCGGCCAGCGCCCCCCAGGTCTCCGCCAGCGCGTTGCGGGCGCGACTGTCCCCGCCGAAGCCAGTCACCGTCCTGACCTGCACCGTTGTCGACTCACGAGGTCGACCCTACCCCCGGATCGTGCCTGCAGTCGGCCCGACCATCCCCCATTCTCCGGAACCCCCCCGCTACGTTCGACTCCCGTCCAAGGCCATCACCGACCGAAGGAGTTGCCATGGCTAACTACGAGGGGTACTGCGTGAAGTGCCGGGAAAAGCGTGAGTTCGACGGCCAGGAAGTCGAGCTGGCGAACGGCCGCCGCGCCGCACAGGGCACCTGCCCGATCTGCGGCACCAAGATGAACCGGATCCTCGGCAAAGCCAAGGTCTGACGCAGGGCACGCCGGAACGCAGCGAGCATGCCGCCGGCTGGCGTGACACGATGCACAACGTGCACGACCTGATCATCAAGGGTGGAACGCTCGTCGACGGGACCGGTGCCGCGGCGGCCGCGGCCGACGTCGCAGTCGACTCCGGCCGCATCACCGAGGTGGGCACCGTCCAGGGCGGCGCCACCCGGATGATCGAGGCCGACGGCCTGCTGGTGACGCCGGGATGGGTCGACGTCCACACCCACTACGACGGCCAGGCCACCTGGGACTCGGAGCTCGCCCCGTCGTCGTGGCACGGCGTCACCACGCTCGTGATGGGCAACTGCGGCGTGGGGTTCGCCCCGGCCCAGCCCGACCGCCACGACTGGCTCATCGGCCTCATGGAAGGGGTCGAGGACATACCCGGCACCGCGCTGGCCGAGGGGATCGAGTGGGAGTGGGAGACCTTCCCCGAGTATCTCGACGCGCTCGAGCAGCGGCGCTGGACCGTCGATGTCGGCACCCAGGTGCCGCACGCCGCCGTGCGGGCCTATGTCATGGGTGAGCGGGGCGCGCGCAACGAGGCCGCCACCGCGGAGGACATCGAGGCGATGCGCAGCATCGTGCTCGAGGCGATCCGGGCCGGCGCGCTCGGGTTTCTCCACCTCGCGCACCATGGGGCACCGGGCCATCGACGGCGAGCTGGTGCCGGGGACGTTCGCGGCCGAGGACGAGCTGTTCGGCATCGGGTCCGCCCTGGGCGAGGCCGGCACCGGCGTCTTCGAGCTGGCCCCGCTGGGCTCGGCGGGCGAGATGCTCGAGGACGTCATGCAGGAGGTCGACTGGATGCGCCGCCTGTCGGCCGCCATCGACCGGCCCGTGTCGTACGCGCTGCTGCAGGCCGACGGCGATCCCGAGCTGTGGCGCAAGCAGCTGGAGGTCTCGCTCGACGCCTGCGCGGAGGGGGCGCAGCTCTTCCCCCAGATCGCCGGCCGGCCCACCGGCATCCTGACGGGACACCACACGACGCTCTGCCTCTTCTCCGACTTCCCGGCGTATGCCGCGCTGCGGGCGCGCTGCGAATCGCCAACGCGGAGCTCGCGGCCGCGCTGGCCGACCCCGAGGTGCGGCGCTCGATCGTGTCGTGGACACCGTCGTCACCGGCCCAGGCCGAGGCGATGGACGAAGGCGTACGAGCGCACGTTCGTCCTCGGGAACCCGCCCGACTACGAGCCTGGCCCCGAGCGCTCGCTGGCCGGGCGTGGCCGCGGCGCGCGGCGTGTCGCCGCTCGAGGTCGCCTACGACGAGATGGCCCGCGACGGCGGGCAGGGGCTGCTCTACCTCCCGATCCTCAACTACGCCACCGGCGACCTCGACCACGTCCGCGAGATGATGCTGCACCCGCAGGGCCTCATCGGGCTGGCCGACGGCGGCGCCCACACCGGGACCATCTGCGATGCCTCCATGCCGACGTTCATGCTCACGCACTGGACCCGCGACCGCAGCCGGGGCGATCTGTTGCCGCTCGAGTACGTGGTGAAGAAGCAGACCCATGACACGGCACGCCTCTACGGCATGGCCGACCGGGGCACGGTGGAGCCCGGCGCCCTGGCCGACTTCAACCTCATCGACTACGACGCGCTCACGCTGGGCGCGCCCTACGTGGCCGCTGACCTTCCGGCCGGCGGCCGCCGGTTACTGCAGAAGGCATCGGGGTACGTGGCCACCATCAAGGCGGGCACGGTGACGTTCGAGCACGGCGAGGCGACCGGTGCGCTGCCGGGTCGACTCGTGCGCGGCGCCCGCTGAACCCATCGGACCAGCCGCACTCGTTTCCGCCCGCGCCGGCGCCTGCGCCCGGCGGGGCAGACTGCATCCCGTTATGGAGGCGCCCGTGACCCAGTACGCCCTCCGGGACGGCATCCACGTCGGCTACCAGGTCTGGGAGCCCGGACCCGAGGCGCCCCGGGAGGGCCGGTCGACGTGCTCGAGTTCAACAGCGGGCTGATGATCTCCATCGACGAGACCATCGACGAGCCCAACTGGCTGCGCTACACCGAGCGGGTGGCGGAGTTCTCCCGGCTGCTCCGCTTCGACGCCGGCGGCCTCGGGCTGTCCGATCCCCTGCCGACGGGCACGGACCCCTCCATCGAGGGCTGGGGGCGCGACGCCCTCGCCGTGATGGACGCCGCGGGATGCGACCGGGCCGTCGTCCTGGCCTCGACCGGGGGCGCCATGGCCGCCCTGTGGCTGGCCGCCACGCACCCCGAGCGCGTCATCTCCCTGGTCATCGTCAACGGGACGGCCCGGGTGGGCGCAGGCCGAGGACTACGGCTTCGGCGTGTCCGACGAGGAGATCGAGCTGACGGCGGGCATCGAGGTGGCGATGACCGAGGACGACATCCCCCAGGACATCGCGATCTTCGCCCCGAGCCTGGCCCACCGGGTCGGCTTCCGGGAATGGTGGGGGCGGGCGGCCCGGCGCGGCGCCAGCCCGGCCACCGCTGTCGCCTTCAATCTCGTCACCTTCTCCGCCGATGTCCGCTGGTGCCTCCCGGCCATCACGTGCCCGACCCTCGTCTTTGCCCGCCTCGACAGCTACGCCAACCTGAGCGAGCACGGCCGTTATCTGGCCGAGCACATCGCCGGCGCCCGGCTCGTGACCACGACCGGGGCCGACCTGCTCCCGTGGACCGGTGAGTTCGAGTCCATAGTCGACGAGATGGAGGAGTTCGTCACCGGGACGCGGGGGGCGCACGCCGCCACGCGGCTGCTCGCCGCGGTGCTCTTCACCGACATCGTGGACTCGACCGTGCGCGCCGCCGAAGCGGGTGACCGCCAGTGGCGCGCCGTCCTCGACGAGTTCGACGTCAACGTCGCACGGCTCCTGGCCCGCCACGACGGCATGCTCGTCAAGACGACCGGTGACGGGATCCTGGCCCGCTTCGCCGCGCCGGCCCAGGCGGTGCGCTGCGCCGAAGCCATGGTGGCGACCGCCGGCAGCTTCGGCCTGCAGCTGCGGGCCGGCCTGCACGCGGGCGAGGTGGAGCTGCGTGGCGACGACATCGGCGGCTTGGCCGTCCACATCGCCTCGCGGGTGAGCGCCATGGCGGGACCCGGCGAGGTGCTGGTGACCGGCACCGTGCGCGACCTGGTGGTCGGCTCGGGCATCGTCTTCGACGACCGCGGCCGGCACAACCTCAAGGGCCTGCCCGACGAGTGGCAGGTGCTGGCGGTGGAGCGGGCGTCGTGATTCGAGCCGTGCTCTTCGACTTCGGCGGCGTCATCTCGTCGAGCCCGTTCGAGGCGTTCGCCCACCTGGAGGCCGAACGCGGGCTGCCGGCCGGTTTCATCCGGACGGTGAACGCCACCGATCCCGACACCAATGCCTGGGCGCAGCTCGAACGCGGTGAGGTCGATGTGAAGTCGTTCGGGACGCTGTGGTCGGCCGAGGCCGAGGCCCTGGGCCACGAATTGGACGGGCGGCTGGTGCTCGAACGCCTGGCCGGGGAGATCCGACCCCAGATGGTCGCGGCGATCCGCGCCTGCCAGACGGCGTACCAGACGGCCTGCCTCACCAACAACTTCACCCGGGCGGAGGCGGTCCTCTCGGAGGAGGTGGCCGCTGTGTACGCACTCTTCGATGCCGTCCTCGAGTCACGGGTGCTGGGCGTGCGCAAACCGGACCCCCGCTTCTATCAGCTGGCCTGCGAGGCTCTCGGCGTCGCGCCAGACGAATGCGTGTTCCTCGACGACCTCGGCGTCAACCTCAAGCCGGCGCGGGCTCTCGGGATGCGCACCATCAAGGTGACCGACCCCGGCGCGGCGCTCCGTGAGCTCGGGGAGTTGGTCGGGCTGGCGCTGGGAGGCTGAGTCCGCACTGCCGAGACGTACCTCGGCGGTTCGTGGATGCCGAACGGGTCGGGCCCACACGGTTGACACGGCGCGGCGGTAGCGCCGACCGCTCGTCCGGGTGATGACGTAGAGGACGGGCCCCGGGATCCGGTCAGAACAGCGCCGGCACCTCATGTCGATGCGCGTTCGGCTCTCGGTAATTGCCTCTCTTTTGGCGAGGTGGCAAAATGACTCGCGCCGCTTTCTCCCTCTCATAGGGGACCAGCTCGAGGATGTGGCTGATGATGTTGAGCCGGGCCCGTCGCTTGTCATCGGAGTTGGCGATGTACCAGGGAGCCACCTTGGTGTCCGTGGCGTCGAACATGGCGTCACGCGCCCTCGAGTAGTCGAACCAGCGGCCATAGGATTCCAGATCCATCTGTGAGAGCTTCCAGGTCTTGCGGCCGTCGTCGATGCGGGCAGTCAAGCGCCGCGTCTGCTCCACTTCGCTGACCTCGAGCCAGTACTTGAGCAGAATCACGCCGGAGTCGATGATCGCCTGCTCGACCAACGGAACGAGCTGCAGGAATCGGTCCGCCTCGTGCTCTGTGCAAAAACCCATGACTCGTTCGACGCCAGCACGGTTGTACCAGCTTCGATCGAAGATGACTACCTCACCGCCGGCAGGCAGGTGGGGAATGTAGCGTTGCAGGTACATCTGAGAGCGTTCACGCTCGTTCGGAGCTGGGAGTGCGACGACCCGGAAGACGCGGGGGCTCACCCGCTCGGTGATCCGCTTGATCACCCCGCCCTTTCCGGCGGTGTCCCGGCCCTCGAACACGATGCACACCTTGGCGTGCTCGTGCACGATCCAGCGCTGCAGTTGCACGAGCTCGACCTGGAGGCGCCGGAGTTCCTTCTCGTACTCCTTGCGTCGCATCTTGCCGCGAGTCTCTGCTCCGCTCTCTCCCATCACACGGCGCCCGACCGGCGGCGGTCCGTCGCATTCATCGCACCCTCCCCGATCGCGTCGACTCGGCGTCAGTGTAAGTCCAGACCGCAGCGCCTGCCACGGGTCGGACGATGCCCGATGCCCCATGCCCCATGCCTCAGGGCACCGGCGAACCGACAGGGGCGTGCGCGGCGAGCAAGGCCCGACGCTCCGTTGCGCAGACCCCGGGGGTCGGCCACTGTCGGAGTGGTACGTTCACGTTGTTTTCGTCCCGCGAGCGTCCAAGGATCGATCGGGCGACGGTGCAAGAGACCCTTTCCGAGGTTCGGATGAGTGGAGGGAGGCCATGAAGGACAAGGGAAGCTTCGGGCGTGGCGACTCTCTCGACCAGAGTGATCCGCTGCCGTGCGCAATCTCCACGATCTCGTGATCCAACCCGAATCATGACCGTACCGATGGCGCCACCCGGCGCGGTCTCCCCCAACGTCCCCCGCTGGTACGCACGGGCAGCGGAGGACGTCACTGCCGCCTTCAGCGTGGATCCGGCAGTCGGCCTGTACTCCCCACGAGCGGCAGAACTCTTTCGCAGCAACGGGCCCAACGCGCTTCCGGAGGAGAAGCCGAAGCCGGGCTGGCGACGCTTTCTCGATCAGTACCGCAGCTACATGCAGATGATCCTCGATCGGGGCCGCGATCGTGTCCCTGGCCGTCAAGGAGTGGAGCACCGCCGTGCTCCTCCTCGATCATCACGCTCCTCAACGCGGTCGTGGGCCTGCGTCAAGAAGGCAAGGCGGAGAGCGCGATGAACGCGCTCAAGTCGATGATGAAGATCACGGCCCGGGTGAGGCGCGACGGGGTCGAGTCCGAGATCCCGGCCGAGCAGGTGGTCATCGGAGACGTGATCCTCCTCGCTGCGGGCGACGAGGTACCCGCGGACGGCCGGATTATCCAGGCCAGCGCGTTGCAGATCGACGAGTCGGCGCTCACCGGCGAGAGCACGCCGGCACAGAAGGAGACGACGACGCTGGCCGACATCGCGATGAGCCCGGGCGATCAGGTGAACATGGCCTTCATGAACACCCCGGTCACCCACGGCAGTGGCGTGATGATCGTCACCGCAACGGCGACCGAGACGGAGCTCGGCAAGATCTCAGGGATGCTCTCGGCCACGGCCACCGAAGCAGTCGCCGCTGACCAAGGAGCTCAACCGCCTGACGCTGTGGATCGTCGCCGCCGCAGGCTTGACGATGGTCGTCATGTTCGCCCTCGGGCGCTCGAGGGGCACGGCCTGGGACGCCCTCTTCGTCAGCGCGGTCTCCCTGGCCATCGCCGCCATCCCCGAGGCCCTCCCGACCGTGACCGAGGTGATCCTCTCGCTCGGCAGTGTCGAACTGGCCAAGCGCAACGCGCTGGTCAAAGAGCTCCCGGCCGTCGAGACGCTCGGGTTCACCTCTGCCATCAACTCGGACAAGACGGGCACCCTCACGCTGAACCAGATGACCGCGGTCGAGGTCATCGATCCGACCGACCGCTACACCATCAGCGGCTCGGGCTACGGCCTGGAGGGCCGGGTCGAGCACGCCGCCGGCTCCACCGACACCATCGAGGACGCCATCTCTGCCCTTCCTCGTCGCCAACGACGCCAAGCTGGTCGACGGAGAGGTCGTCGGTGACCCCACCGAGGGGGCGCTGCTGGTCCTCGGGCACAAGGCGGGAGTCGACATCGATGCCACCCGTGAACGCCTGCCGAGGCTCGCCACCCTGCCCTTCGACCCCACCTACAAGCTGATGGCCACCTTCCACGAGATCACCGATCCCTCCGGGCGCCCGGTGATCCGCTGCTTCGTCAAGGGAGCCGCCCCGGCCGTCATGGAGCGCTCGGCCACGGCACTCTCGGGCGGCTCGGCCATCGCCGTGGGACGCAGACCTGGGTCGCCCGGGCCCAGAACAACGTCGAGCGGATGGCCGGGCTCGGGCAGCGCGTCATGGCCGCCGCCATGCGAGACGTCGACCCCGCCACCTTCGACCCCGAGGGCGATCTGCTCGCGCACATGCACGACCTGCAGATGACCGGCCTGGTCGGGATGGTCGATCCGCCCCGGGCCGAATCCAAGGCCGCCGTCAAGGAGGCGCAGGCCGCCCACATCCGCGTCCGCATGATCACCGGCGACGACGTGACGACCGGGGCGGCGATCGCCGAACAGCTGGGCATCCCCGGCGAGGCGATGCTCGGCGCCGACTTCGCCGCCCTCTCCGACGCCGAGCGGCTGGCCCGCATCGACGACATCGGGGTCGTGGGGCGGGTCGCCCCCGAGCACAAGGTCCTGCTCGTCGACACCCTGAAGAAGAAGGGCGAGGTGGTGGCCATGACGGGCGACGGCGTCAACGATGCGCCCGCCATCAAGGCGGCCGACATCGGCATCGCCATGGGCTCGGGGACCGAGGTGGCCAAGAACGCCGGGCGCATGATCCTCTCCGACGACAATTTCGCCACCATCGTCTACGCGGTCGAGCAGGGTCGCAAGATCTTCGACAACCTCACCAAGTACATCCGGTTCGTCCTCGTCCTGCTCGTGGTCTTCGTGCTGACCTTCCTCGGCGCGGCGATCTTCAACATCGCGGCCGGCGAGCCGTTCACCCCGCCCCAGGTCCTGTGGATCCACTTCGTCGTCAATGCGGCCTTTGGGTTCTCCCTCGGCTTCGACTACGAGACTCCGGGCCTCATGTCCCGCGTGCCGAAGCCCCGCGGCCAGTCCGTGCTCACCCCGAGTCTGCTGACCACCGTCGGCCTGGCGGGCCTCGTCATCACGATCGGCCTGCTCTCCATGATCGAGATCGGCACGAGAGCACTTCCACAGCACGGCGGTGGGCACGTCCATCGCCTTCACCGCCTTCGCGCTCTGCTTGATCGTGGCCGCTCTCGAGTGCCGGAGCGAGACCGACTCCGTCCTCACGACCTGACACCTTCGCGAGCCGCCAGATGAACCGGACGATCCTCCTCGAGTTCGTGCTCGCGGTCCTGACCACCCAGCTGGACGTCTTGCGGCGCATCCTCGGGACAGCGGAGCTCACCTTCCGCGAATTCACGTGGGCGCTCGTGCCCCCGGTCGTCCTGCTCTTGTTGTGGGAGCTCGGAAAGCTCGTGGCCCGGCGGTACCGGGCCGGCGGTGCGCTTCATGTCAGGACGGCCAGCGAGGCCGGGTCGACCTAGACATGGGTCCTGGGAACGGCGCCCAGTCCATTGCGAGAGGACTGGCCCGCCACGGCTCGCACGCCTGCTCGTCACGGATCCCGGTCCCGCCACCCTCCGAGGTCTTCGAAAGGGCCTGGTCACCCAACTAGCATTCGTCCAGCCGTACGGGATGTGGCGCAGCTTGGCAGCGCGCCTGCTTTGGGAGCAGGAGGTCCGGGGTTCAAATCCCCGCATCCCGACCAGATGCGTTCGGCCCCTCTTGGGTGTGCCCTTTCGCTCCCCGTTGGATCGGTGCCTGGCCCTCACCACCCGCGTCGTTCTCGGGATCAACGGGCTTCGGGCCGCACTGGCGGTGCTCGCCCTCGTCACCCTGGTGGCCCTGTGCTCACCCGGAGACTCCCCACGGTCCAGCCCGGCGATGAGGAGACGGGATCCGGCGGAGCCGAATCCTGCGGCGGCATCAAACAGGCCAGCCGCCGCCGCGATGGAGCGTGTTCAGGTCCGCCGGAGGGTGACGCTGCACCAGGCCCGCTTGCGGCACCCCGGACAGGTCATCCGGTGGTCGAAGCGGCCCCGTGGCAACCAGATCCCCAGCGGGAACTGGAAGATGAGCAGGTCGAGCACACCAATTCGCGATGTCTGACCACAGCGCGCACACTTCACGGTGAAGGAGCCTCGCTCGTCGAGCGGATTCCCAGACGTCATCGCCAGGCTCTCTGGTTCCGGGCGGGCATCCGAGTACAGCGCTCGCTTGCCCAAGGGCAGCGCCACGGTCGACACCCCTTCGGGGGAACCTGTGCCCGGCGATGGCACCCAGAAGAGGGCGCGCTTCCCGAGTGGATCCGGCGCTTTGTCGCTCCGCGAGCCGGTCACGCCGCTCAGGCGGTCTGCATCGCGTCGTAGACGCGGTGGAGAGCACCCGGTAGGCGACCGCTCCCGGGGAGGTCGGTGCGTGCTGGAGGACCGACTGGCCGAGGCCGGGCGCTTCCGCGAAACGCACCGACTTGGGGACCGCCGGCTGGAAGAGCGGCAGACCGTACCGATCCTTGACCTCGGAGAGGACCTGCCGGGAATGTGTCGTGCGCGCGTCGAACATCGTGGGGATCACACCGAGCACCTGCAACTTCTCGTTGGCGAACTGCCGGACATCCTCGATCGTCTCGAGCAGCTGGCCGACACCACGGTGGCTGAGTGCCTCGCACTGCAGCGGCACGATCACCGCCTCCGCCGCGGTCAGGCCGTTGATCGTCAGCACGCCGAGCGAGGGCGGGCAATCGATCAGCACTACCTGGTAGTCGTCCAGCACCGGGAGCAACGCCTGGGCCAGGACATGCTCCCGTCCAGTCCGGCTCAGCAGGTGGACCTCCGCACCGGCCAGGTCGATCGTCGCCGGCACCAGGGAGAGGTTCGGCACGTCCAGCACCGGCTTGATCACGTCGGACAAACGGGCCCGGCGGACCAGCACGTCGTGGAGCGATGCATCGAGCTCGTCAGGGTCGAACCCGAAGGAGAACGTCAGGCACGCCTGTGGGTCGAGGTCGACCACGAGCACACGGTGGCCCTGCTGCGCCAGGGCCACGCCCAGTGACTGCACAGTCGTCGTCTTGGCCACGCCGCCCTTCTGGTTGGCGACGGCGATGACCTTGAGCATCGTCGGAGTCTAGGGCCGCCCCGGACGTTTTCCCAGGGGATTTTCGCTCCAGAGGTCAGGGGTAGGACGCCTCTTCGCGGCCGACATCGGTCACCAGGTTGCCCAGGGCCAGATTGACGTCGTCAAGGTGGTACCCCCACGTGGGGCCGAGGGTGGCCGAGACAGTCGGACGTGGGTCACCGGCTGCCGGCGCAGCCGTCACCTGCAACCAGGATGCGCCGGCGCTCTGCTGGCATTGTGCGGTGTAGAGGCCCGGGAAGGTCACCCACGGCGTCAGCACCCGGACCCCCGACGACTGTGCGGTGGCGCCACGGAAGAACGGCTGCAGGCGGCCGGCCGGGGTCGAGAACGTCACGGGGTTGACACACGCCACCTGTTGTGACGTGGATGCGGTCTGACCAGAAAGCAGGCTCACCCCACGACCGGCGCGCCCGAAGAGCGAGTTGGCCGGCGGCGTCGAGCCGAAGGTCGAATATGCGATGACACAGCCGGTCTGGTTCGCCGATCCGCAGGTGGGGATGTTGCGGAACGTCCCACCGACGGTCTGACCGGCGGGGACCTGCACGTTGCCTCCGAGGAGGATGGCGGACACCATGCGCTTCCGGAGGCTCGGCGAGGGATCAACCTGGCTCTGCAAGAGGCGGATGAGCATGGAGGCACCCTGCGAATGCCCGATGAAGACGATCGGCCTGCCGTGATTGTCGTGGGCGAGATAGTCCTTCCAGGCCGCCAGCAGGCTGACGTACGCGGTGGCCACACCCGCCCGGAGCGCCGCGAAACCCTTCAACCCAGCCACCGTCACCTGGCGGTACATGGGCGCCCACACGGTGCAACGCTGGGAGAAGCGGGAGGCCTGCACTATCGCCGCCGCCCTCTCGGCCGGTTGCACGGTCAGGTTGGCGTTCTCCGTCGTCTCGGTTGAAACGGTCGGGTACACGTAGAAGCAGTCGAAGCGGCGCGTCTGCCGTGAGGCCGGGGCAAGGGAGCGGCTGGCCGTCCCCGCTCGGGTGACGGCGGTGGCGGCCCGGCTCACGGTGCACGGATCGGCCGCCTGGTTCGGGCGGCACAGCCACACCGTGCTCGACGCGGCGTGGCGCGGGAGCGTCTCCGCCCCCAGGGCCGGCATGAACGCAGTGAATACGCCGGCGGAAACCACACCGGCGAGGACTGCTGTCCCGACTCTGCGTGCTGTCCGCCTGCCCATGGCCGGTGCGCCTCTCCCCCTCGAGCCCCACATCCCCTGTCGCAAGGCAGCGCCAGCCTAGAAGCCCGGCATCGGCACCGGTGGGCCAGCGAGGCGTGCGGACCAGCCGGGCGCGGGCGAGCGCATAGGGTCGTGGAGCACAGCTGGGCGGAACGGTCGCTCGCCACGAACCCCTGGCTTGCCTCACCCGAAGACAGAAAACCGAAAGAGAACGTGGCCGTAGCCCCGATCAACCAGAAGATCGCCGTCGGCATCGTGTTCGTGTCGGCGATGTTCATGAACATCATGGACATCACGATCGTCAACGTCGCGCTCCCCACGATCGGACGCGAGTTCCACATCGCCCCCACCGCCGTCGACGGTGTCGTGATCGCCTACCTGGTGAGCCTCGCCGTCTTCATCCCGGCGTCGGGGTGGTTGGGAGACCGCTTCGGCGGCAAGCGGGTCCTGCTGACCGCCATCGTCGTCTTCACGCTCGGCTCGGCGCTGTGTGGCCTGGCCCAGAACATGACCGAGTTGGTGCTGTTCCGGGTCGTCCAGGGTGCGGGCGGCGGCATGATGGCCCCGGTCGGTATGGCCATGCTCTACCGGGTCTTCCCGCCGGCCGAACGCATACGGGCGGCCAGCATCATCACCCTCGGAACCACCATGGCGCCGGCCGTCGGACCCGTGCTCGGCGGCTTCCTGGTCACCAACTTCTCCTGGCGATGGGTGTTTTTCGTCAACCTGCCGATCGGCATCGCCGCGGTCATCTTCGGTTCGCTCTTCTTGGAGCGGACGGGCGCCACCGACGCCGGCCGCTTCGACGTACCCGGATTCGTCCTCGGTGGTGCCGGGCTCGGGCTCTTGATGTACGGCGTCTCCGAAGGCCCACTCCAATCATGGTCGTCGCCGGTGGTGATCGCCACGTGCGTCGGCGGAGCCCTGCTCCTCGTTGTCTTCGTCCTGGTGGAGCTGCGCACCACCCGTCCGATGGTGGATCTGCACCTCCTCCGCGGTCGGCTCTTTCGCTCGACCAACTGCGTTATGTTCCTGGCGGCGGCGGCCTTCCTCGGCATGCTCTATCTGATCCCGCTCTACTTCCAGGACGCCCGCGGCCTGTCCGCGCTGCAATCTGGCCTGTCCACTTTCCCCGAGGCGATAGGCGTAATGGTCGGCGCGGAATTCGCCAGCCGCTTCCTCTACCCGCGGATCGGGCCCCGGCGGCACATCACCGGCGGGCTGATCGGACTCGCCGTCTGCATGCTCGTGCTGACCCAGATCAGCGTGACCACCAACCTGTGGTTCATCCGCGGTCTCATGTTCGTACTGGGCTGGATGATGGCGCAGGTCATGGTGCCGAACCAGGCAGCGTCGTTCGCCATGATCACGCCCGAGTCCATGGGCCGAGCGTCGACCTTCTTCAACACGATGCGGCAGGTCGGCAGCGCCACCGGTGTCGCCGTCCTCTCGACCGTCTTGATCGGGGTGGGTTCCGCCCAGGCCGGCGGCAGGACAGCCCCCCCCGACATCAGGGCCTATCACTTCGCCTTCCTGACGGCGGCTGTCTTCGCCCTGGCCGCCGCCGCCTTCTCTCTCACCATCCACGACAGCGACGCCGCGGAGACCATCGTGCGGCGCGTCCGGCGCCGACCCACTCCGATCCCTCGAGCGGAGATCCCGGTCCCCGAGGGCAGCCCGGCGTGACAAAGGTCGACACCGTCTGCGTGTTCTGCGGCTCCAGTCCGGGGACGGACCCGGCCTTCGGCGTCGCCGCCGAACAATTCGGCACGGCAGTCGCCGAGCGCGGACTGGAATTGGTCTACGGCGGTGCCTCCGTGGGGCTGATGGGCGTGGTGGCCGATGCCGCCATGGCGGCGGGCGGGCGGGCCACCGGTGTGATCACGGAGTCCCTGGCGGGTCACGAGATCGCCCACGGCACGCTGAGCGACCTGCACGTGGTGAGCACCATGCACGAACGCAAGGCGCTCATGTCCGAGCTGTCGGACGCGTTCGTGATGCTGCCCGGTGGCTTCGGCACCTACGAGGAGTTCATGGAGTCCGTGACCTGGGCACAGCTGGGCATCCACGACAAGCGCTGCGCAATCCTCAACGTTGACGGGTTCTTCGACGATCTCCTCGTCTTCGTCCGCCACGCCGTCGCTCAGGGCTTCATACGGGCTCACCAGGTGGATGCCCTCATGGTCTCCGATGACGTCGACGAGCTCCTCGACGCGCTGGTGGGCTCGACCCAGGATCAAGTCGCGGCCCAGTAGAGGGCCCAATCCGTCGCAGCCCGTCGCATGAGCGCGAGCACGCCACAGCTCGCCGCCGCCAGCTGCGCGCGCCGCACTGACGGCGCAACCGGAGCCTCATGGGCCCGGTGCGCGACCAGACGCGGCGGCGGGCTCAGGTCCCGTCGAAGAAGAACGGGCATCATGCAGCTCGTTGATCTCGCCTTTGTCGGCCACAAAGCTCGGCCACCGACAGGTAGCCGCAGCTTGTCCTTGGCGGCGTGTGCCAGCATCGTCCGTCTCGCTCGTTGCGGCCGACGGAATCTCCTTGACGGGACGAGCCAGGCCGGGCGCTGGAACCAACGGCAACCGGGCGTCGCTAGTCTCGATGAACCGAGTCAATGGAG
The DNA here is from genome assembly GCA_963737805.1 of uncultured Acidimicrobiaceae bacterium. Lineage (GTDB taxonomy): Bacteria > Actinomycetota > Acidimicrobiia > Acidimicrobiales > RAAP-2 > Bog-473. The sequence goes on along the minus strand of CAVTUE010000013.1, from coordinate 113,275 downwards.
GAAAGACGGTGTCCAGTACAGACCGCATCGCCGCGAGCCGAACGGTCACGGCCAGTCCGTCCGAGATCTTCCGGATCGTCACGGACCCCGCCATGCACGTCAAGATCGACGGGTCGGGCATGCTCCAGGCCGCGTCGGGCGCACAACGCCTGGAGGCACCCGGCGACACGTTCGAGATGGACATGGACCGGGAGCCCCTGGGCGACGTCCCCATGGGAAAGTACAAGTCCCTCAACACCGTGACCAGGATCGTGCCTGACACGCTCCTCGAATGGAACGTCGGTGCCTCGGACCGGGGCCCGTACGGTCACGTCTACGGCTGGGAGATCACGGTCGTCAGCCCGGGCAAGACCGAGATCACCAACTACTGCGAATGGACCAACATTCCGGACAAGGCGCGACCGCATTTCCCGATCGTGCCCCTTGCCATGCTGGAGAAATCGGTGGAGAACCTTGCCGCGCTGGTGTCCGCCACGTCCCAACCGCGAAATTGACCGGCGACCAGCCTTTGGCGCCCTGGCAGTTTGGCATCACCGACACGGAAGAGGGGGGCTCAGCATTCCGGGATCTCTCACGGCCGTCCACGACGGGTTCGAGCCGGGAGCGCGGTTCTCAGGGGGATCTCTGAAGGCTGGCCAGCCGTGCTTTCCAGTCTCAAAACCCTCCTTGAGACTGGTGCGACTCTGCGGACCTCGTAAGTCTCTCGGGGTTCCATTTCGCGGGCCGCGTACCGATACAGGGAACCGTCCCCTATCGCGAATGCCAGAGGTCGGAAACGTAGGCTTGGGCATGTCCAATGAGGACTATGTAACAACTGCTCGAGCGGTCTATGACGTGGTGGCACCGAGGTATGTCCAGTTCGTGGGCACAGAGATCAGCCCAGCGACAGAAGGCCCGATCGATCGGTCGCTTCTCGTGGCATTCATCGAGCTGATCCAGAGACAAAGGGTCAGGCGCGTTGCCGATATTGGGTGCGGACCAGGCCGCGTGGCTGCATTCTTGGCCGAACGCGGCCTCGATGTCGTCGGTGTGGATGTGTCCCAGGCGATGCTCTCTGCTGCTCGTACCGCACATCCACATATCGAGTTCGAAGAGGGCCAACTCGATGCAATTCCGATCGAAACGGGGGTGCTCGCGGGTGCTGTGTGCTGGTACTCGATCATCTACACACCTCCGGATCGGCTTGCCGAGGCATTCGGCGAACTGATAAGGGTCTTGATACCGGGCGGATACTTACTTCTCGCTTTTCAGGCGGAGGGTGAGCCGAAATACCGAGCGGACGCACAAGGCACACACCTACCGCTCACCAGTTACAGGCACAGTGTGCAACAAGTTCGCGTCTGTCTGGAGAACACAGGTTTCGAGATCTACGCCACGGTTCTCAGGGCAGCTGAACTGGAAGGCGAAAGCACTTGTCAGGGGTTTGTCATCGCCAGTAGCCCTCAGTCGTAGCGGCCAGTCATTGCTCCCCGAATCGTATGGATGTGCGCGCCTGCCCGCGTATAGGGTCCTCGACAATGGCAAGACGTACGTGTCCGCTCTGCGGCGACAAGGGAGTGCGGATCATCTACGGGCTGCCCGACCTGAAAGTCGCTGAAGCCGCTGAGCGTGGCGAGGTTGTCCTCGGCGGATGCGTGATCGGGGACGACGACCCGATCCTCCGATGCCGAGGCTGCGGGCATGAATGGAGCACCCAGCCCGTCCACCGCCCGCATAACTGATACACACGCCAGCGGTACTTCGCCGCCGATGCGAAAGCGTCCCACCATCCCGCGAACTGGGCAGTCAGTGTCCCGCCATTGGTGGTCCGCTGCTCACGGTCAGGACGACTTCGCCTCCGTCCTCCACGTGGGTTCCCGGTCGGGGTGATACGGCGATCAATTCGCCCTTCGGGACGAGCTTTGACTGCATCAGTGCACCCTAAAAGGCAAGCTCTCCGCCTGGAGTGTGTGTCGCGCCTGCTCCAGCGTCAGATGGTCGATTCGAGGCATCTTGCGAGGCTCGTCGGCCATCGCTCCATCTCCCTCAGGAACCTGCTCTCCCTCCAATGTACTGGGACACTCCCCGTGTGTGCTGATTCCATCACGGAACACTACTTTCCCAATGGGCGCTTCGGGTCGATTGAGGACTGCTCAGGGCGTCCTTGCCGAGCGCGCGGCTATGAGGGACACGGGGGTCCTCGCGGATCCCTTCGCAGCCGGCGGCATGCTGGCACCGTCGGTCTGTGTGTGTAGTGGGGCAGGTTTCGTCCCGTGCGCTATATCTGCGTTATGGCTTTATTTAGAGATTGTCTACGAAACCCACTCGATCAGTGAAGACAACGAACAGGGAATCGCGACGGGGTGGCTTCCGGGCCGCCTCTCCGACGCCGGGAGGACCAATGCGGCGGCGCTCGGCCAACGCCGTTCCAACGACGGGCTGGGCGCCATCTTTGTGTCGGACTTGGGGAGAGCGATTGAGACGGTGGAGGTGGCCTTTGCAGATTCGGGCATCCCGGTTCTCATGGATTGGCGGCTCAGGGAGTGCGACTACGGACAGTTGAACGGTGCCGCCGCTCCTGAGGTTCATAGTGATCGGCGCAAGTACCTCGACCAGCCCTACCCAGGCGGCGAGAGTTGGCGTCAGGCAGCAGAGCGGGTGGGCAGCTTTCTTTCCGATTTGCCGCTTCGGTGGGATGGTCAACGGATCCTGGTTGTCGGTCACGCCGCCACCCGCTGGGGTCTCGAACACCTCTTGAGAGGGCAAGACCTTGAAGAAGTGATAACGGCTGATTTCGCCTGGCAGGAGGGCTGGGAGTACCGGCTCGAGTAAATCCAGTTCGATCGACGCCATGCAACGCACCACAGCGGCCGTAGCCCACTACCGGCCTTCGGGGACAGGCGTCCGGGGATGCGAGAGGCGAGACTTGGAGGATGCCCAGCACACCGCCCGAGAGAATCAAGGACCCTCCAATCGTGTTGCGGAGATATCAAGCCGGCGACTTGCAGGCGCTCTTTGAGGCGGTATCAACCAGCATTGATCACCTGAGTCCGTGGCTGGCGTGGGCCTCGGCAGAGCCGTTGGAGCAAGGACTCGGCGACTTCATCTCTCACTCGGTTGAGGCCTTCGACCATGGCAACGACTACGGCTACGCGATTTGGGATCTCGCTGAAACCACACTGGTGGGTGGAGCTGGTCTACATCCTCGGCTGGGCCCTGGTCGGATCGAAATCGGTTACTGGGTCAGGGCGGGCTGGCTCCGACGCGGCATCGCGTCAGCCGCTGCCCGTGCTCTGACGACAGCCGCGTTTCAGTTGACCGGGATGGAGGAGGTTCACATCCACTGTGATGAAGCAAACCTTGCCAGTGCCGGCGTCCCCCCTTCGCTTGGGGTTTCGCCTGCTGAGAACAATCGATGACGAGGTGGACGCTCTTGCCGAAGTCGGACGAAGGATGGAGTGGGCGATGACGGTGGGTGCGTGGAACAGCGTTCATTGAGGGGGTCGTGCTCAATGGAAGGGGGTGGGGGGGGGGGGGGGGGGGGTGTGGGGTGGGGGGGTGGAGGGAGGGGGGGGGGAGGGAGAGAGGAGAAGGGAAGGGGGAGGGGGGGGGGGGGGGGGGGGGGGGGGGGGGGGGGGAGGGGGGGGGGGGGGGGGGGTTGGGTGGGGGGGGGGGGGAGGGGGGGGGGGGGAGAAGAGAGGGGAGGGTGATGTGGGGGTGGGGGGTGGGGGGGGAGGGGGGGGGGGTTGGGGTGGTATGATGGGGGGTGGGGTGGGGGTGGGGGGTGGTGGTTAGAGGGGGGGGGTGGGGGGGAAGAGAAAGGTGGGGGGGGGGGGAGGGGGGGGGGGGGGGAGAGAGGGGGGGGGGGGGGGGGGAGGGAAGGGGGGGGGGGGGTTTTTTGGGGGGGGCGGGGGGGGGGGGGGAGGGGGGGGGGGGGGGGGGGGGGGGTGTTGGGTTGGGGGGGGGGGGGGGGGGGGGGGGGGGAAATGCGTGGGGGGGGGGGGGCCGCGGTGAAGGGGAGGGAGGCTGGGGAGGGTGGGTCGCCGCGGCAGCTTGAGGAGAGCGCCCTTGGAGGTCCGGGGTCACAAGGAAGGCCAAGGCGCCGCCGGGTGGGGGGAACCCGCCGTTTAACGAAGAAGGGGGGTTAAAGGAAGGGGCACGCAATGGAATGCCATCCCACCCGGTGTATTGAGGCATCCATCCCACGTGTTCATCAGCTTTGGTCAAGACAAGCCACTGTTTGCCGTCCAGGAGTTCTCGCACGACATCGAGCTGACCTGCGTGACCCGCCGTCTCCACAACGACGTGCGAGAACATCTCCCTCAGAGACTCGATTCGCCAATCGCCGAATGACTCAGCTGGCCACCACAGTGGCTCGGCGTCGAGCGGAACAGAACCAATTATCTCATTCGCCCGATAGATCTCTTTCAAGTAACTCTCGAACACCACTGAAGCGGACGTATCTGCGCTTACCTGTCAGGCTTCGTCACCTTTGGCCAGTCCGTCGATCGCACGTTGGTCGCCGGCGATGACGGCCGAGAACCAGAATCGCTCGACGTCCAGTGTCAGGTGCTGCACGAGCCCGAGGATCGTCCATCCCGAAGGCGAAACGAGCCGCCGTTGTACTGCTTCACCCAGTCCCTCGAGGATTCTAAGCACGTGGCGGCGTTGAGCTCACGAGCACACGGATACGCAGTTAGTTGCGGACCTGATCGGTGCGGGGCCGGCCTCGTGGAAGTGACTAAGCCTCGATCCAAGGGTCGAGATCCAAGTCCTTGTATCGCTCGCGGACTTTCTTGATGGTGTCCCGGGTCCAATAGGAATGACCAGGCCTCGGGAATCCAAATAGGGCGAGTTGTTCAGGCGATGCTCTTAAGAACAAATTCGTGCCATCGAGAGGTGTTCGTGTACTTCTGCCAGCAGTGACGGCTGATCCAATCAACACCTTCGGGTCGGAAGTTCACATGAATGGTGTAACGAGCGCCTCTGAACTTCGTGAGGGCGGTGCCTCGATGGAACGTGTCATTGGCATAGGCCACAACAGTTCCCAAAGGTCCGGCAGCCGATACTTCATGTTCATAAATATCTGGTCGGCCCTGCTGAGAGATCCATTCTGGGTGTTCTTCGTCAAGGCCAGCATCGTTGTTGCGGGGAAACCAGTTCGGTATCGCAGGCAGATCTTGTGTATAGCGGCGGGCGACGAACGACGGCGGGCCGAGATCGACGGAAACGTCAGAGAGGTAGAGGAACATCTCCACTTGCTGAAAGCGAGAATCGAGCGAAGGGACGACCATCGTGTGACTGAGATAGTCACGGTGATGGTGCTGGTCGAAGTCCGCCGCACCCGTGTACTTCGCCCATGCTTCGATTGAATAGACCCGCAAGTGCTCGGTTCCCAATAGTGTCTTCGCCAAATCCACTATGTCCTGGTGAACAGAGAGCAGACTGAGCTCGGTGCTCCTGAACGGGAAATCATCGATCCCACCGAACTCGTCATTGAAGCGGGCGTAGTCCTCTGCGTCAGGTTGACGGTGGAACTCATCAGCGGAGGGAAACATGAGGCGTAGTTCAGCAATGGCCGAACTGAGTTGATTGGCCGACAGATAGGAAGGAAGGACGACAAATCCGTCGGTCTTCCACTTCTGCACAGCCTCAACAAATCCCACAACCCAATCACACCACAAGCCCTGGCTCGACGAACCGCCTGCCCCGATGTGCCGTGCCTGCCTCCCCACCATACCGGGATCTCCGGCCTGGGACTGGCCCCGCTTCCTGGTGTCACCACCCAAAACCAGAATTCTTATGTGGAACATAGGACCACCCCCAGGCGCTCTGTCCGGCTCTCGGCAAGACTTCCCAAACATGAACGACGCAACTCGGGCGACGGACACAGCCGGGATCGATCTGTGATGGATTCCGTTGACGGGACGGTGGCTGTTCTTACTAGAGCGGGCAGCGGAATCGGTCAGGCCACCGGACACTCCCTGGCTCGCCGCGGTGCCACGGTCATCATCAGTGACGTCGACGCAGAGCGGGCCCATCTCGTCGCAGGTGAGATCCAGGCGCTCGGAGGTCGGGCCAGATCGGTGCGACGCGACGTATCACTCCCCGAAGACGTCGCCGCGCTGGCGGAGGCGACTGTTCGGGACTACGGACAGATCGACATCATCATGAGCAACGTCGGCGTCATCGCCAAGGGTGATCCTTTGGAGATCCCGATGGATGCTTGGTCGTCCATCATCGACATCAACCTGCTGGGTACGATTCGGGTGCTACGGGCGTTCCTGCCCACCCTTCTCGAGCAGGGCTCGGGGCACGTGGTGACGACCCGATGGACTGCGGGGCTCATTCCGTACTCCTACGACAGACTGCCCTACGTGGCCACAAAGGCTGCTGTGGTGGCCCTCACTGAATCGCTGGCCCTCTACGTCCGACCTCGCGGGATCGGCGTGACCTGCTTTTGCCCCGCCGGCGTCGTGACGAACATCGTGGAACAGATCCGCGAGTACGGGCCGCCGACCCCAGTGCAGCCGCCGCAGATTCCCGTAATCAGCGCCGAGGATGCGGGCGAGCTCGTGGTGCTGGGGATCCTCGAGGACCGTCTCTTGGTTCTGACCGACCCTCTTGCGGAGTCGATGATTCACCAGCACGCAGTCGACAGGGACGCCTTCCTTGCGACTCAATCCAGTGGCTCGATCCGCTTCGATGACGGCTGTCGAACGCTGGCGGCGTCGTGCCGAAGTCTTCTCCGAAGTCACCGGAATGCGTAACGCACCGAACCGTGGTGACGATTACGTTGCCGATGTCGTCATCGACCAAGTCTTTGCCGAGATTTGGACCCGACTGGGCTTGACCCGCAAGGAACGGCGGTGGATCTCCATCACCTGCGCTTGTATGACGGGCACCCCCGTCGCCATGGAGACGCATTTTGGCGCCGCACTGACACCGGGGATATTTCCATCGACGAACTCCATGAGTTCGTGATCCATTTCGCAGCTTATGCCGGGTACCCACGGGCCACTGCGGCACGAGCCGCTCTCGACGCAGCGTGGCCCGCGTAGGCGAGTACTAACCGTTCACACCAGGGTGCTGGATGTCGGAGGAGGGACACCCACAGTTTCGGAGTGGAGGATCGCCTCCGTGGACGGCCGCCCAGAGCCCTCCGAGACCCCGACCCAGCAATGGGGATAGGCGTCGGCTGCGAACAGCTAGCCGAATTGGCCCCAGTGGGTGGCAATGATGAGCAGGACGCCGGCCGCTGCAAGGGCCGAACCTGCGATGATCGTTCGGGCTCGCCTTATACCAAGCGCTGGGATCTCCGCTGCGACGAACCACACGCCTGCAATCAAAATCAGCGCAAACGCCACCTCGGCGACCTTTGTCCCGTTGCTGGTGCGATTGCGAACACACGGGTATTCAGAGTAGGCAAACGAGACAGTGCCGATTTGACCATCTCGATCCGTCCCTGACCCGAAGTGGGGCACTATCCAGTGACGGATTCCGGAATATCGACTTCCGACAGCGACTGAGTTGACCGAATGGGAGCCCTGCAAAGTCCGGCTCCCGGCCCGTGCGCATTTGGGGTCGTGTCGCCAAGCGCTGCACTACCAATAGATGTTTTGGCGGGCTAACTACATCGACCAGGGTCGCCTCGCTGACCCGCATCCCATTCCCGGATGACGGCCAGACCGCGTCATAACGCTGTTCCACTTTGCTGAGCTCCATGAGCACTCAGCCGCCTCCTTGCACCATCAGCGCAAACCGGTGTAGCCGGGTGTCAAGGATCAGCCGTTACTGGGTCACAGATCACCCGTTACTGGGTTGCAGATCAGCCGTTACCGATTAAACAGATCAGCCGTGGCGATACACGGCAGGGGCAGGAAGGACGGGGCCACGACCGGTGCCCATAGCCCGGACACGACGGGCCCCCGGTCGGCATATTTGGACGGGCGGGCTAAGGGCACTGCGGGTCCCTGACGCCGGCGACGAGATAGTTGGATTCACTCAAATCGTCGTCGCCACTGACTAGTCGGCCAAGTCACGATCTTCACTACGTCATGGCGCCCCAGCGAGATGCCTCGTCAGCTGGGCCGTCCGCAGCACTATTAGGCGTTGAACGCCGTAGCGATGGTCCTCAGCCCACTGTCCGCTGTGTGGGTTGCCGTCCCGGGGATGACCCGCGCAAACGTAGAGGATCTCAATGGCGAGATCGACACTTCTTGTGGCTTCGTCCGCCGTATATCTCGCAACCTGGGCCGAGACGTTGGCGCTGCGGGTGGGATGAGGCACTGACTCTTCCAGCCGATCCCACGCGTGTGCTGCCTCATCTCTGAGCCGGCACAACGATCCAAGCCTCTGGTCGAACCGATCCACAGCAGACAGGTCGAACTGATGGCTCAACACCATCTTGATCCGAACCCAGTTCTTCTTTCGAGCCAATTCCAATCCCGAAGAGAACTTCTCAACGGCTCCATAGAGAGCCTCGATGGTGAACGCCGCAGCAACGATCGCCATCAAACTCGCGCAAAGCTCCGTCCGAGTAATTCTGCATCTTCACCTCCACCGCCGAGGTAATGCTCGGTGGTGGCAACTGCATTGGCCTCAGCTTCAATTGCGATGGAACCCCAATGCCACCGTCGATGGGACTGGAGCGGTTGCGTCGTTTACTGGTGATCTGTGCATCGACCATGCTGGCCACCAGGTCGGCGACGGGTACAGCGTGCAGGCCAACATGATGGCGAGCGACCGGGTGTGGCCTGCGATGGCCGAGGCCTTTGAGGCCAGTCCTGGGCCCCTGGGAGCTCGAATGCTGTCGGCGTTGCGTGCTGCCCAGGCCGAGGGTGGCGATGTCGCGGTCAAATGTCGGCGGCAATGGTCGTGGTCGACGGGACGCGGCGAGACGACGTTTGGGCCGGGGTGAGGATGGACATACGGGTGGACCGTCACCTAACACCGCTCGATGTGCTGGCCCATCTGCTGGTCGACGCGAACGCTTTGGCGCATACGGCGACACGCTCGAGGCACTCATTGATGGGCGCCCCGAGGATTCGTTGAGCCTTCTCGATCAGGCATTGCGGGTCTTGCCACGGCGAGGCGACGAGTGAGGCGGCGAAGACGGTCAGGGCGCTCCTGGCTGCCAATCCTTCCTGGGCCACAGTGGCGCGAAGCTTCACCGCCAAGGGCTTGATCGCACTTCCGGGCGGAATAGACCTCGACGCATTGTTGGCAGACAGCTAACGGCGCCGAAGACCCAGTCCGATGGGTCCATATCCCGAAGTGCCGAAGTGCCCCACCCTCCCGGCGTACTGGGGCAGGCGCGACGACCTCCGATCGAGCCTGCGAACGTAGTGTCATCCTAGGAGGCACACCCTCCCCGATGGAGGAACAATGGATGTAACTGGGGAACCGAATCGAAACATCGGCATAACGACGCTTCTGGTTGGTGCGCTTACCGGCCAACACGAGTTATCTGAAGCGGACCGACAAGCGGTCGGTGAATGGATGGTCAATCATGTGGATGACGCGGAGGTCCGCGATCTCCTCATCAAGATCGTGAGAACTCAGATTGGCGATACTTCCGAGTTCCGGGTGAAGGTTGCAGAAGCGATCCGGGATAGGTTCCGGCCAGCTGCGACGGAAACGCCGACAGACCAGAATACGTAGCCGTCCCATGTCCGGTTCCGATCCGGCGAACTGGGGCAGGTCAACACTTCCTCAGATCGCTCGGTGAAACTTTACCGGCGTTGTGTTTGGGCCGTTGTAGTTCGGCTGAGGTGCGGAGACGGTGAATCAAAGACCTCGATGAAATCGGATCGAAATCCTGATTCAGCGAGCTGGTTATTGCCGTGACTTCGCTTCGCCCTGCCGCCCGAGCCAAAGCAAAGAAGTGCTCGTAGAGCCTTCTCCCCACTGCATGCCGTCTGTGGCTCGGGTCAACCCCGGCGAAGTGGATGTATGCCGCCGACGAGTCTGCCGGTGACAGAAATCCAACGAGAAATCCCACATGCTGGTCAGACGATTCCGCAATCACCGAGGTTGGATGAAAGTGGTCGAGGAACAACCTTGGAAGGGCTGATGTGATCGGCCCGCCCCACCAGGCGTCAGCCGTTTCGATTATCCAGTCGTAGTCCGAGGAGTAGCCGTTCGGAGTCTGAGGGGGAAACCTTGCCGCTCTTGTCCTACGTTTCTATCCACTCGGAGATGATGCCCGGTGGTGGCGGGCGGGTGCCCAAACGTGCTGCATGGTGGCACCCCTTCCCGGCGTACTGGGGCGGTCTCCACGGTCCTCAGCGAACCATTCCGAAGCGTTCCGCGTCCTGGCATCATTATTCCCCATGGACGAGGAATGGATCGAGTTCGTCACGGAGTGCCAAGCAGCGCTGGGCGAGCTGGTAGAAGGACGACCGGACCCCTTCAAGGCGCTGTGGTCACATGCCGACGACGTTGTGATCATGGGCGCGTTCGGTGGTTATGAGCGGGGGTGGGAGGAGGTGGGTGCCCGGCTCGATTGGGCATCGAAGGGCATAGCAGCAACAGATCGCAGCGTGGAAAACGTTGTGACAGTAGTCAATGATGACCTGGCCTACACCGTTGATCTTGAGCACATGACGCGGCACATCGGGGAGCACCCGCAGCCAAGAACGCTGCGCTGCACCCAGGCCTACCGACGGGAGGCAGGTGCGTGGAAAGTCGTGCTGCGCCACGCTGACGAACTGCCCCATAAGGACGACCAGCAAGGACGCCGTTCAAACAGGGAAACCACCGACTAAGCCGAGCAGGTGGGATCTTCGCGGTCATCGGCAGACGGGTCCCACTCGTGCCCCGTACGAGGACACTCCAGTGTCCCCCCAGTCCGGCGTACTGGGCTACCCGTGAATATTGCCGAGACCGGGCAGCTAAGGAGATGTTCGGCCGGGAGTTCGGGCCGTCACCGGCCGACCTGGAGGGCCCGAGCGTCGCGAACACCCTTCACCGTGTTCGTCCGGAACGGTGGGCTCGTTCGCTCCGGTTGGTTTCGGGATTTCGCAGAGCGTCAGGTCGTCGGTGTCGTCGGTGTCGTCGTGGTAGTGGTTGGCGAGGATGCTTCTCCACATACGACATAGGGACTTATGCTCATTGAGACGCCAGCACCAAGCGGACCGGTGACAAGACCCACGCTTTCCCAGATGTCGGGTGTAACCGGAAGCGATGAGCGGAGTTCGACGTTGCGGTTGGGGACTTCACCGGGGGCGGAGACCTGAGCGCCTCCGTTGATGAGAATCTTCCCAGTGGGACATGCCGTCCTGGCCGAGAGCACAGTGCCAACTGGGGGGTCTGGCGGCGAGATGAGTTTCTTGCCGGCAACGACTGATGTAGAAGCGATGGTTCCTGCCGGACCAGTGGGACCAGACGGGCCAGGGTCACCACGAGGTCCCTGGGCACCGGTGGCACCGGTCGGGCCAACAGGACCAGGTGGACCAGACGTCTTTGCCGGCATTGTTGCCACGGCATAGATGCCGACTCCGAGTCCAGCCAGACCGACAACGAGAGCGGCTATGAGGACCGGTACGACCCACTTTCGCTGCGTGCTTGCCGATGTCGGCGTCTGTGGTGTGTTCGCCATAGGCACCTCGGACGCTGATGATGGAGTCGACATGACGTCCTTCCTCCTGTACCGCCCTCACGGAACCCTGATCCAGTCAAGGTGCTAATCCATTAGTCAAATAGCAATATTATTGCGACCGTTCGCCGAAATGGTACAACGCTCCGAGAGCTTCCAGATGTCGTCGAGGACGACTTCGGTCCGGGCGAGCCGGAGCGCCGACCATCCGATGCACCATTCCTCGACGACGTGCCTCGGCGACGGTGTGATCCGAGATGTGCGCCGATCAGTTGGTTACTTTCTGAGCTGGGTCCAAGCATTACTGATCGACCTGGTTCAGACTGCCTCATATAAGTGCCGGTATGGGGCAGGGGAGGTCATCTTCGTTTGCAACCCCCCCGCCCCGCGCCGCCACTCCTCCCCGTTCCCGAGTGGCCGCCGGCTGCTCTGCGTCCCGGCCTCTGCGCGGCCCTTTCCCCGCCGTTCCGCGCCGCGCGCTCCTGTCCCACCTGGAGTTGATGGCACAAGGACTCGAGCCTCGACCGGGTGCCAACGGGCCGTTCGTGCGGCCCTAGCAACTTCTCGTCGTTCCGGTGTCAGGGACCCGCAGAGCCCTTAGCCCGGCCCGTCCAAATATGCCGACCCGGGGGCCCGTCGTGTCCGGGCTATGGGCACCGGTCGCGGCCCCGTCCTTCCTGCTCGCAATACACCGGCAGGGCGCCCCCGGCAGGACTCGAACCTGCGACCATTGGATTAGAAGTCCAGATTGCTGGGGAAACGTACATCTCTCGTTCGGAACCATCATCCCTCAACACTGAGTTGACCAGCACCTTCAGTTACGTCGGTTCCAAACGGGTGACGGGCCGAGACGCACGTTTTGAATCGTCTTGTGACGCCTCTGTGACGTCTCGGCCTCCAGCAGCCGCTTTGATCTGAGCCCCGAAAACGGGAGGCTGGATCCAGGTACCGCCGATCCTGCTCCCCGCGGCGCATCATGTTGGGGTGTGGTCGCCCGCGCCCTCGCCTGCCTGCTCAGGGCCAGCTGTCGAGCGCCTGGAATCGATCGGAGAATCTTCTTCCCCTACCGGGAGGGGACCGCTCAGGCCTGTGGACCGAACTCGAGGTCTGCGCCGGCTGCCCCGAGAGAGAGGCTTCCCTGAACTACGCCCTGGGCGAGCCGTGGTTGGCCGGGGTGTGGGACCGACAGGAGCGGGCGCCAGCGCAAGCTCCTGCGCGGCTCGATGAAGGCGCGGTAGATGGCTGACGAGGTCCACGCCCGGGCCTGGCGCAGGAAGCGTCAGGAGTACGCCCGCCGGTTGCCCGTCCCCTGTGGGGTGTGTGGCCTCATCGTCCGTCCCGGAGACCGCTGGGACCTCTCGCACGTTAAGCCGAGAGCCCTGGGCGGCACCGCCCTCGACGGGCTGTTTGTGGCCCACTCACGGTGCAACCAGAAGGAAGGGCCGAAGCTGCAATGGCTCGTCCGTCAGCAGCGCCAGACCCGCAACGCACCGCCGTCAAGGCATTGGTTCGGAGGGCCGCCTTCTTCCTCCAGCTCGCCCGAGACCGCCGAGCCCTCCCGGATCTGGTGACGCCCAGGCGGATACCGTCACCCGGATGAACATGACTCTCCTATGGCTCGGAACCGGCCTGCAGGTGATCGGGGTGGTGTCCGCCGGCGTCGGCGTCCTTATCGGTGGGTGGAGATTCCAAGGGATTTGGCGTCAAGATGTCACAGTGACCCCGGGAACGGCTGTGGGGGTCGGCACGGGTTACAACCCCAGCGTCAACCTCTCAGAAATGGAGCTGCTTCTCGCCGCCCTCGACCTGAGGATCACCAGCCTGGAGACTGAACTGGGCTCGAAACTCGACCACCTTGGTTCAGAGATTGATCGGCAAAAGGAGCGGACGTCCAAGACGGACAAGGAGATCCACGAGCTCGCCAAGAAAGGCACCTTGTGGACCGTCGCCAGCATCTTGTGCCTATTGGCGGGCGTGATCCTGACTGCAGTCGCTACGGCGTAGGACCCGGCGCTGATCGGGGAGAGATACCCACGAGACGGACGTGGCCGCGCATTTTCCGCCGCTGGAAGAAACGGGCCGCCCTGCGCTCCCCGTCGCGGTTCCCCCGTCCCGTAGTGGTCGGGGCTGTGCAGTCGACCGGGCTAGGGGGTGCTCGAAAGCACCCGTATGGCCTGCTCGGCGGTGTCGCTGTGGGTTCGGAACTCAAGGTGCTCGGTGGGTGTCTCGATGATCAGCTTCACGCCCCGACCGGCGTGGGAGGAGCGCACCGCGGAGATCTGGTTACGAAGCAGGGTCTCGCTTCGCTTTCCGAAGCGGATCCACGGAGAGGGGCAAGCGGCGATCCCAACCGTGAAGATCACTAATGTCCACGTGAGCCAGTTGGCATACCGCGCTTCGTAGTGGATCGAGCCGGGCGATACGGTGACTCGGTCCGAGCCGTCACCCACACCGATCGGAGTGAAGCTGAATGTGCCATCGCCGATCGGCGGCGTGGATGCGGGAAACTGTGCCATGGAGACGCCCTCCGTTGCGGTCGGATGTGTGTCTTCTGCTGTCGGACCGGAGGAGCGGACCTCAGGTCCGAAGCGAAGCGTACGCTCGCTCAGCCCGATGCGCTCGTGACCCGGGGTGTGGCAGGGGGGATCGGAAAGGCAGGAGCATCTCGGCCAAGTCCCGTCGGCCATGGAGTCGGCTGGGTGGGACGAGCTGAGCCTGCACGAGCTGCGCCACACAGAAGTGTCGACTAGTGCCTGTGGATGCGGGAACGTTCCGGAAAGTTAAGGCACACGGAATGCACGGGATCACAGAAGATCGGTTGCCAGGTCCGGCATCCCCGGAGTCGGCGTCGTGATCTCTGCCAGCAACTCGGCGAAGGAGTCCGGGCCTTCCGGCGCGGGGGTCCGCTCTAGGGCCTGGAGCGCCGCCAGGTGCGCCCTCGAGAGCCGGTCGAGGACGTAGCACTTCTCACCGCTGGCGAGGGCTTCATCGAAAGCTCTCGCCGTCGACAGTGCCAGCGTCGCAAACGCGATGTTGGACTCCGTGAGCCGCTCGGACCGCTGGAGCGCCCCCACCATCCGCCGGGTGCTCCCCAGGTTCGTTGCCGCGGTCATGGCTTCGATTGTGGCGCTTTCGAGGGGTTCTGGGGTGAATCCGTTTCCCCAGGACGAATCGGAAGAAAAAGAACACTGCGTACGGGATGGACGGGGTGGTCACCGCCAAAAAACGCATCCCCGTCTCTGGGAGGAACTGCCGCCACCTCCTCCGCCGTCCCCCTACCGTGTCCCCAAGGTCGTTCCCCCGTCTCACCGAGGTCGCGTGTCCCAGTCCCGACGACAGTTCCGGGGCATACCGGTCTTCCGATTCAGCTGTCGATCGCCGCTCGGAGCTCGGCTAGGCGGGCACGGTTGAGCGAGTACCAGACCCATTTACCTCGACGGTCGCCCTGGACAAGACCCGCCTCGCTCAAGACCCTGAGGTGGTGTGAGACCGTGGGCTGGCTCTTGGCCAAGGGCTCGACGAAGTCACAGACGCAAACCTCACCTTCGGGTGAGGCAGCGAGGATGCTGAGCACCCTGAGTCGGACCGGGTCCGCCAGCGCGCTGAAGCCGGCCGCTAGCTCAGCCGCATCGTCGGAGTCGAGTGGTGCCGCCAGCACAGACGCACAGCACTCGGCTGGGCGGATCTTTGTCGCAACTGCCTGCTCGCTCATCGGGGCATCGCCTCCACATTGACATCCATCGATGTATCGTCCATACTCGATGCATCGACTGAGATCGATGCTACAGGAGGTCACCATGTCGAGGGTCCAACTCGCACTCAACGTCAGCGACATCGACGAAGCCGTCGAGTTCTACTCCAAACTCTTCGGGACCGAGCCGGCCAAACGCCAGCCGGGCTACGCCAACTTCGCCATCGCCGACCCGCCGCTGAAATTGGTCCTGATGGAGGATCCCAACGCCCGGGACAACGGCGTCAGTGGTGCGCTCAACCACCTCGGCGTCGAAGTCGAGACGCCGGACGAGGTGGCAGCGGCAACAGGGCGCCTGAGTGACACCGGGGTCGAGACCACAGTCGAAGAGCACACGACCTGTTGCTTCGCCGTCCAGGACAAGGTCTGGGTCGCCGATCCCGACGGCGCGCCTTGGGAGGTCTACACGGTGCTTGCCGACGCCCCAGCCGAGACGGGGATCGCCGGCGACGGATCGTGCTGCGTTCCCGACGCCGTCGAGGGCGTTGCCGTGGCGGTGGGTTCACCGCAGTCGTGCTCTCCGTCCTGCTGCTGAGTAACGACACAAATCCGGGGAGGACTGGGTGAGGGACACCGTCTTGTGGCGGCGCTTGCTCGCAGAGTTCTTGGGCAGCGCCTTCCTCGCCGCCATCGTCATTGGCTCGGGCATCGCCGCGCAGAACCTCTCGCCGGGCAACGTCGGTCTCCAGCTCTTCGAGAACGCAGCGGCGACAGCGGCGGGCCTCTTCGCCATCATCTTGATGTTCGGGCCGATCTCGGGTGGTCACTTCAATCCGATCGTCTCCTTCGTCGACGCCGGCTTCGGAGGTCTCAAGTGGAAGGACGCCGCCGCCTACCTCCCGTTCCAGACGGTCGGGTGTATCTGCGGGGCGATCCTCGCCAACGCGATGTTCTCCGAGGCCGCAATCTCCATCTCGACCAAGCACCGGGCATCGGGCCCTCATTGGCTCTCCGAGGTCGTTGCCACCGTGGGCCTGATGCTGGTGATCTTCGCCCTGGCTCGCTCGGGGCGCTCGCACCTCGCTCCGGCCGCCGTCGGCGCGTACATCGGTGCGGCCTACTTCTTCACGTCCAGTACAAGCTTTGCCAATCCCGCCATCACAGTGGGGCGCATGTTCTCAAACACCTTCGCTGGTATCGCTCCCTCCTCGGTCCCGAGCTTCATCTCCGCCCAGATCGTCGGCGGCGCCGTGGCCTTCGGGTTGATCAAGGGCCTGTACCCCGGCATGACCAAAGCCGAAGCGGCCGACGTCATTGAGCGGCATCTGCGCGGTGAGGGCGACCTCGAGACCCGCTGATCTCGACATCAGAAAGGACCCCAATGCACCTCGTAGCGATCGGAGGCAGTGACGCCGGCATCAGCGCCGCGCTGCGAGCACGCGAGCTCGATCCGACCACCGAGGTCACTGTGGTCGTGGCCGACGCCTACCCGAACTTCTCCATCTGCGGCATCCCCTACTACGTCTCGGGCGAGGTCACCCACTGGCGCAACCTGGCGCATCGCACGCTCGACGACCTCAAGGCGACCGGGATGCAGGTCCGCCTCAATACGACTGCCACGAAGATCGACTCCGCAGGCCGCCGGTTGCACGTGGTCGACGAGACGGGCGTCGAGGACAAGATCGCCTACGACCAGCTCGTGGTCGGGACCGGCGCCGTCTCGGCCCGGCCGCCCATCGACGGCCTCGTCGGTTCTGGCGCCCTTGGCCCAGCCGACGGCGTGCACCTGCTCCACTCGATGGGCGACACCTTCGAGCTGGTGCGGACTCTCGACGAGGACCAGCCGACCAGTGCGGTGATCGTGGGTGCGGGCTACATCGGGCTCGAAATGGCGGAGGGTCTGGCGGCTCGGGGGCTGTCTGTCACCCAGTTCGAGCAGCTCGGAGAGGTGCTCCCCACCGTGGATCCCAGCATTGGCGCCCTGGTCAATGCCGAACTGCACGCACATGGCATCGAGGTCAGGACCAACACGACGGTCAAGCGCATCGCTCGGGCCCCCAGGGGATCGGCCGGCCGTTTCCGGATCGACGCTGGCGAGTCGACCGGTGCCGGGTTGACCGCCTACGCCGACCTGGTGCTCGTCGTCGTCGGCGTCCGCCCCGACGCCGCTCTGGCCGCAGAAGCCGGGGCCACCCTGGGCATCGGCGGAGCCATCAGCGTTGACCGGGACATGCGCACCAACCTCGAGGGTGTCTTCGCCGCCGGTGACTGCGTCGTCACCCACCACCGCTTGATGGGCCTCACCTACCTCCCGCTCGGGACCACGGCCCACAAGCAGGGTCGAGTGGCGGGCGAGAACGCCATCGGTGGAAGCCGCGAGTTCGCGGGCAGTCTGGGAACCCAAGTTGTGAAGGTCTTCGACATGGTGGCTGCCCGCACGGGACTCCGTGATCACGAAGCGGTTGCCGCCGGCTTCGATCCGATGACGGTCGAGTTCGAGTCCGACGACCACAAGGCCTACTACCCGGGGAGCCACCGCATTCGGATGCGTTATACCGGCGACCGCACGACGGGACGGCTCCTGGGTGTCCAGCTCTTCGGCCACCGCCACGCCGAAGTGGCAAAGCGCATCGACATCGCCGCGGCCGCCATCTTCAACAAGATGACCGTGGATGCAATGAGCGACCTCGACCTGTCCTACACACCACCCCTCGGGAGCCCGTGGGACGCGATGCAGATGGGTGCCCAGGCGTGGGTGCGGATTCAGAGATCGAGGAAGGACGACGTCGGTGCGGAGTCAGCCCGCCACTGGGTGGGCGGGGCGTCGCAAGCGAAAGGGGAACAACATGAGTGATCACGAACCCATGACACCGCAGCAGAGAGTGCAACTCAATCATGTTGTAAGAGATCTGGACACCCTTTACCGCGGCATCTTCGGCCACGAGACCATCGAAGCGTTCGTGTTCGAGAGCTATGACGAGATCGCGAAGAGGGCCACCGTGACCAGGTGGCTGACCACTACGGCCGAGAAGTTCGCCCGGCAGCGTCTCGAAGCGCTGGCATTCATCCAGGATGGCTCCTTCAAGGCGATCCCCGCCGTGCTGTTCCTGTGCGTGCACAACGCAGGGCGCTCCCAAATGGCGTTGGGCTGGTTCAACCACTTGGCCGCAGGTCGTGCCATTGCATGGTCAGGTGGCTCAGAACCAGGATCTGAGATCAACCAAGACGTGGTGAAGGCCATGGCCGAGGTCGGGATCGACATCTCCAAGGAGTTCCCAAAGCCCTGGACGGACGAGTTCTTGGGCGCGGCTGATGTTGTGGTGACGATGGGATGCGGCGACGCCTGCCCCATTGTGCCCGGCAAGCGTTACCAGGACTGGGACCTCGAGGACCCGACTGACAAGTCGCTCGAGCAGATCCGGCCTATCCGAGAGGCTGTGAAGACGCGTGTGGAAGCACTCCTCGAGGAGATCCTCCCGGCGTCTCAACAATGAGGTCGGCAGGGAGGCGAGATCGCGGCGGTACGTTCTGTCTGGCCTCCGGTTCTATCTGAACGTCGCCCCCAAGCGCGCCCTGCCGCTCCTCACGGGTAGCCGCCTATGTGGGAGGTATGGGATAGGGCGTCGGCCAGCGCGTCAGGGCGCGAATCGATGCGTGGCCCCCGTCACAGCCGCGTGGTCCCATACGCCTCGACCGCCCGGTACGTGGCCCACGGTCCTCGCCTTCTACCCCGTAGCGCATTGGTCCTGGCCGCTGACCGGCCTCCGTTGCACGGACGGCAGGCGGCGCGCATGTTGGCCGGGTCGCACACGTCGCCACCATCGGCACGCGGCACAATGTGGTCTACCTCGGTCGCGTAAGCGTTGCACTTCGGCCCCCGTACCTGACAGGCGTACCGATCACGGGTGAGGACGTACAGCCGGGTACGCCGGTAGGCCGCCGTAGAGAGGTGCCGGTCGTAGGTCGCCACACTCACAACCTAGATGCGCGTAGTCGGACGCCTGTCGGCCTAGGCGGCCGCGTCATCCCGACGCGGAGCGCCCCGAACCCCTAACCGACATGCTCGACGCGGCCCAGCGACTTGAGGTATTGCAGGGTTTGGTCCAGGTGGAGCTGCAAGCCGGCGTAGCGGGCCGCCTTGATGCCGAGCGGGTCAACCGCTACGTCTTCTTGCCGATGTACGGGGGCATTTAGTCTCTGGGCTCTGACCCAACCGCCATGATCGGTGGGCGGTCGAGAACGCGAGGACGACTATCCGGACGAACCGAATTCGATGGGCACACTGATCGCCTGACCCTTCACCCAGTGGTTTGAACCCGGCGAGAGGTGGAAGTCGGCGAACGCCGTGTCGTTGACGGCCAGGGCGTCGACGGCATTCGCCGGGCCAAAGGCCAGGGTGCTCGTTCCCCCAGGCAACGTTGGCAGCAATTGCCAGGAAGCATCCGGACCCCCGACGACGTCCGCCTCCTCGGACCTCCCTGTTTCGGAGAGGACAACGAACATCCCAACGCCACTGGCCGGTCCGACGGAAAGCACACGCTGTGACGAGCTCAGACGCAAGGCTCCAGAAACGCTCCACTGACCCCCGCTTCCGGCCCAGGCGGCGAGCAAGCTCGTACCCTCTTTGACAGATGTCACAGCGAGAATCGTCGAGATTCCTTCGCTCGTCTGTTTCAGGCTGATCACGTTTACGCTGCCAAGATCCAGCTGTCGTGGAAGGGTGGGTCCGACAAGGCGCCACCGATCTCCGCTTCGGGAAAAAATGCCGACCGTGCCGGCATGTCCACATCCACCACCGATCAACGCATGTGTCCCGTGGTAGCCAACGGCGGTAAGGGAGTGGAGACCACAGTGACGTCCGGCCGGCGAGGAGGCCAACCCCGCCTCGGTCGTCAGTGTCCGCCAGGTCGAAAGGCCCCGTGCGCTCGAGACCGCACGCAGACCGTCGCCGTCGTTCAGGAGGGCCGCGGAGCTTCCGCTGAGCGAGTCGGTGGCCAGGGCGCTGTTGTCGGCGGTCAAGCCAGCCGGGAGTACTCCGGTGGTCCACGATGACTGCGTCGGTGAGGCGGTGAGTAGCGTCGAGAACGTCAGGCGATTGGCGGGCCGGATGCCGACCTCCACCGACTGGCCATCGGGGCTGGCAATGATCAGGCCCCCATTGGTTGCCACCGCGAGTGTCGAGGTGGCATTGGACCAACTCGATGTACCGCTGGCACGAAAGAAGAGCTGCCAGAACGTGTTAAGCGGCTGGTCCAGATGACCCATGGGCACGGTCGCCCAGATTCCGGCCGAAGTCTGAACCGAAGTGGCGAGGGCCGAAGGTGATTCTGAAACGATCTGGGGCGGTGCGGCACCTGCGGGCTCGGCGAGCGGCAGGGCGGCCAGGATCATCAAAGGTAACGCCGAGGCAACGGCCCGATGCCACCACGTGCTCCACGAAGATGATCGAGCCTTGGGCGCATTGTTCACGAGGATGTGCGGACCGTGTCGACCTCGTTCACTATCGTTGCGGTGAGGGAGGACTCGGTCGTGGCCGTCCCGGGTCCCGGGTCGGTGTTGAGAATCACCCTGGTGTGCCCGGTGGCGTCGATCACGTAGGCCACGTCACTGTGCGCGATCATCGCCCCTGCCGGCGAGTATTCGTCCAGCACCCCGAAGGAGGCCCAGACACGCTTCAATTGTGCGGTTGGCCCGGTCAAATACAGCCAGTTCCCCAAGTGATTCAGAGACTCCTGGCGATCGAATGCGACCAGATATTGAGGAGCCGTGTATAGGGGGTTGAGGTTTACCGCGACGAATTCGACGTGGCTCTGCGCTCCTCCGAGGAGGCCATCGGCGCGGCGGAGTTCTTGGGCGATGATCGGACAGTCCGAGACACAGACGGGGTCGAGGAAGGCGAGAACGACGGTCCTCCCGTGAAGACTTTGCAAGGACACGACCTCGCCGCGCTGGTCGACCAGCTGGAACGGCGGTGTCGGCCTATCGGTGATATTCGGAGAGCCGTCGACCGCCTGGGCGACGATGGGATCAGCATTGGGGTTGGTGGACGCCGCCGCCATGGGAACAGCGCCAACGAGGACGATCGCGATGGCGCCGACTGCAGCGAGCGCTCGGAAGGAGTAGCCCGGACTTGTCATGACATTCTGCGCCCACGAGGGTCTTGGTTCAGTGGCTTCCTCCGTGGCAATCGGAACGTCGGCGTGAGGCACCCTCGTCATTGCCAGATAGCCCCCCACGAAGACGAGCGTCATGGGAATCATGCTGTTCGGATCGGTACCCACACCGCCAAGGAACCCGAGGTCCTCGACAAGCACCCAGTCAGCGAGGCAGAGCACGATCGCGGCGAACACTCCGATCCGAGCGAACCGGGCCCGGCCGGACACGAACAGCAACCCGATGGCCCCCAGGCTTACGACGAGGAACAGGTTGACCGCCCAGCCGTGCGCCGCATCGAAGGCGGCGAAGCTGGACAGCCAGGACGAGAGGAACCCGGGCTGGGGGGTTTGGGACATCAGGCGCACCATCCCGGTGAGCGTCCCCGGGGTGGCGCTGTGCGCGATATGACCCTGCCAGAAGCCTCGCCCGGGCCACGCTTGGAGGACCGCCATGCCGATGAAGAAGAGCCCCAAGACGGCGAGGACAATGCGCCCCAGCCGCGGCGTCCTCCACGATCGCTCCGGGAGCGCGAGGAGCAGACCAGCAAACGAATAGAAGAGGACTGCGCCGGGGGCGCCGAACGCCCAGGTGAGTCCCGGCGCGAAGATTCCCCCAAAGCTCTCTCCGAAGATCCAGACGACGACACCCCAGCCTGCACTGACCAACCCGGCCGCTCGTGACCAGTTCCCGCGTGGTCCGGCTAGCAGCCAAACTCCGATACCGACCTGAATCCATACCGCCGAGGCCGGCGCGGCGATCGGATGGTTGCTCCAAATCGTCCCACCGACGTTGACGATGTGTTGCACCCAAGTCGGCGAGTTCGCGGCGGTCGGTTCGATCACCTGAGTCGTCATGCCGAGTGGCATCGACGACTGACCTTGGAGGAGTCCGTCGAAGATCCAGATCAACCCGAAACCAATCCGAATTGTCCGGCGGCCGATGGGCTCGGGATAGGCCCAGCGCGACTTGGGCGGCCGAGCAGATGCCCCTCCGAGTGCTACGGCTCTTCGGTACTGCACCGTTCGAAGCACGTTCCACACAACTGCGAGGAGGGCGAGGATGAGGATCACCAAGATCCCCTCGTGCAGGAGGGTCGAGTTGAAAGTCGAAACGACGGTTGGGTCGTTCGTGTTGAGCCCGGTGTTCATCCCCGGCATGGCGGCTCGATCTCCCGTCGCGACGGACGCTTCAACCTCGAGGCCTGTTCAGGTCCAGATCGCGCTAGGCCCGACATCTGCACATCCCTTGATCCGAACCCATTTGCATCGCGGTGATCAGGCATCAGCCATTTGAGGTCGCCATGACCGAGGCCTCGACGATCTGGATGTCTGGGGGCTGGATGGCCAGGGGACCCCCCGCCACGGGCACCTGCCAGACCATCGTCATGTACGGCGTGGACTTTTGCACCGTCCCTTGGGCACAGGGCGCCACTCCGGTGATCTTCAGGGCACCGTCGGTCGAGAAAAGCGACGGGGCACAGGTATTGGTGCGCTGATGCCACTGCACCAGGGGTCCATACGGCATGGGCGCACTGGTCAGCGTGCTGGGCAGTAGGTACATCGCCGCGGCGAGCACCTCGGTCCCCGCCGGCGTCTGGGCATAGACGAGCCCGTCGATCGAGTTGGGATCGAGGGACTTCTTGGCGGCCGCGTTCGCCGCCACGATGGCCGGGTTGACGTAGTACACGACGGGATAGTCCGTCGGCGACACGGCGACGTAGCCCGCCGCAATCGCCTGGGAGGGGTTGGCATAGCGGGCCACGGCCTGGGTGGTGTTCTGCACGTACTGGGTCGCATTGATCTGCTGGGAGAACGTGGGCTCGGACGCACATCCGTTCGCCGCCATGTGGATGTCGCTAGGCCCGTTGACGCCCTGGGCCAACAGCTTTTGGGCCTCCGCTGTCGGCAGTGCGGGACCGGTGTAGTCCCAGTTCGCCTTGGTGGTGTTCAGCCCGGCCGCCGCACTGGCGTCGGCACCGTTCATGTTCATGCCGGTGCCGGGCCCGGCCATGATCATGTTCGGAGTGTTCTGGACGTCCAGCCCGGTCCTCGGCGCCCCGTTGTTCCCTCTCGTACAGGTGGCGGTAGAGGCCGTCTGCCCGCCGGATCCCGACGTCGATGACCCGCTCATTCCGGTCATGCCGGCCATGGCCGTCGTGGACGACTCCTGGGCGGCGACAGGGTAGGCGGCACTGAGGAAGAGCCCGGCCACCAGCGCCACCAGGCCCCCCAGTACCAACACGGGATAGCGAAAGAGCGCGGTCGAGAACGGGGAGCGCCACGACGCCGGATCCGGGAGCGCGGCCGGCACCATGGCCAGCGCCAGGAGCACGATGAGCGGGCCGGAATTCGGGTCGGTTCCCGAGCCGGTGAAGATGCCGCCGAGGCCCTGGCCGCTCACCCAGAAGAAGGTGGCCAATAGGCCCCCCGCGGCGAGGAACGGAGTCGGTCGACGGAACACCAGGGGCCCGAACCCGATGACCAGGGAGCCGATGGCCAGCAGCCACGTGGTCCACACGCCGCCACTGCCGAAGTGGTTGCCAAAGCTGTTGAGAAAGTGTGAGTAGGTGCTGGGCTCGCCCGACGACATGCCCGTGATCGCGCTTGACACCGAGGTCGGGGTCCGGTTGTTGGGGAGGAGGAACAGGACCGCGGCCAGCGACCAGTACCCGCACCACACGAGCAACGGAGTAGCCGCTCCCCCGATGCCCTGTCCGGCGGCCGAGGACGCAAGGCCAACGCTTGGTTCGGTCTCGGCGTTCTCCTCGGTGGGTGCTGAACGGGGCCAGGCCATCAGGCCGACCAATCCGTAGAGGAACACCGAGCCCGGCGCGCCGGTGAGGGCGGACGCTGATCCGGTGAAGATCTGGCCCAGCCCCTCTCCGAAGAACCAGACGCCGAAGGCCCAGAAGAACGACACGACAAGAGCTGGGCGCACGGTCCGGCGAAATAGAAGCCCCAAACCGATGGCCACCTGGATGAGCGCAAAGAAGGTGTTCCAGACAGCGACGTGTGGCCCCACGAAGTTGCCGACATTGGTGATGATCCAGCGAACGATGTCCGGCTGGTTGTGTGCGTTGTTCAACAGGTAGGTCGTGGTGAAGCCACTGCCGAACATGTAGGGCTGGAACTGCAAGCCGGCGTCGAGCAGCCAGAACAATCCCAAGATGATTTGGAGGACTCGCTGGGTTCGTACGAGACGGAAGTCTCTGCGTCGGCTCACGGCTGGGGCTTCGGTGACGTCATCCATGGGTTGCGGCCCCCCTTCTGAGTTCCAGGCAAGTCACATCTCTCCAGGCTGTACGGTGCGGCACCGCACAAGATGTCCTGGGCCGGAGGTCACTACGTGGCTGCTTGGCGCAGCTCTCGGCCACAGAGAGCGCTTCACAACGGTGTCTCACCGTCCCCTACGAGCTGGAAGGTGCCGGAGGCGTCGAGCTCGCGGTCGATGCGCACCGCCCTGCGCTCATCCATGTGCATCCAGCGCAGCGCCACCGGGATCATGGGCCAGAGCATCAGGGTGTCGCCGACCACCCACATGATGTCGCCGCCCACATGGAGGTCGACGACGTAGGAGGGGCCCCAGGCGCGGTGGGTTGCGAAGTAGGCCGGGAAGATCTCGTGGGAGGCCCCGGCCAAGGAGAGCCCGGTGAAGGTGTCGATGGGGATAGCCAGGAACAGGTAGAAGAACTGCAGGGCCGGGTGCAGGCGGTAGCAGTTGGGATCCGAGCCGAAGATCTGGCGCCAGAACAGGTAGCCGACGACCAGGAAGGCCAGATGCTCGGCGTTGTGCACACTCTCGTGTGTAAGCGTGTAGTTGTACCAAATCGTCAGGTGCGTGATCGGGATCAGCACGGCGTAGAGCACGAAGGCGACAATCGGATGGCCGAGGAACTTGGCCACCCTCGAGCGGAGCACCTCGGTCACCGCGATGTGGGCGGTGCCGGTGGTCGAACGCCAGGCCAGGTCCAACGGGGAGGCGATGGCGTAGAGCGGGGCGGCCACCACGATCAGCAGCAGGTGCTGGACCATGTGGTCCCAGAAGAGCTCTCCGTCGTAGACGCCCACGAAGCTGAAGATCGCCACGCCCGTCGTGAACAGCGCGCCGAGGAAGGCCACCGTCTTGCCGGCCGACCACCGATGGCGGGGATGCAGTGTGTTGTTGCGCCGAACGCCCCACAGGTACAGGACCAAGGCGACCAGGATCATGGCCACCGGGACGAAGTCGAACTGCGTGGAGGTGAACTCGGACCCCCGCAGCGGAGGCAACGGCACGTCGTAGAGGACGGCGATCACGGCATGGACGGTACTACTACGCTGTGTAGAATCCCAGTCAGCCGTGGCGCACCGATGGCCGCGGCGACGGAGAGGAGAAGAGAGGTCATGACCGGGCTCGGTGAACTCGAACGCAGGGTGATGGACGTCCTCTGGGGCTCTATGGGCGTGCAATTGACGGGTCGCCAGGTCGCCGATGAGCTGCCCGACCGTGCCTACACCACGGTGCTCACCATCCTCGAGCGTCTGCGCCGCAAGAACCTGGTCGATCGGACCACCGAGGGAAAGGCGCACCTTTTCGCGGCCACCGCCAGCCGGGAGACCTACATGGCTGAGCTGATGGTCGAAGCGCTCGGGAGCGCCCACGATCGGCAGGCGGTGCTCGTACGGTTCGCCGAGGTGGTCAGTCCCGAAGAGGCCTTCGTCTTACGGCAGGCGCTCGCAGACCTGCCCGACGACACCGGTGGGAAGAAGCCATGAGCCTCTACCTGGACGCTGGGATCCTGAGCGCACTCGTCGTCCTGCTAGCGTTTCCCCTCAGTACCTGGCTGTCAAGGGCAGGCTGGGTTACTCGCTCCCCGCGTGCCGCAGTTGCGCTGTGGCATTGCGTTGGCATGAGCGCCACGCTGGCGACAATCGGGGCGGGGCTGTGCGTCGCAACGGAGCGGTTTCACGCCGGCTTCGTCGGCGGTGTGGGTGAACTCGGGGAGGGGATTGTCAGTGGGCACCCCCTCCAAGGACTCGGCCTGCCTGACGCACTCGGTCTGACGCTTGCGGCCGACGTCGGTGTCGTACTCCTCAGCGTGGTCGGATTCGTCGTTTTGCGCACGGTCCTGGCCCGAGCGCGCCACCGCCGCCTGCTCAATCTCCTGGCCGCTCCATCCCAGGGCCCTACGGGGACACTGACGCTCGATCACCCTTCCCCGGTCGCCTACTGCCTGCCCGGAATCCGTCCCCGCATCGTCATCAGTTCAGGCACGCTGCGACTGCTAGACAAGGCGCAGCTGGCGGCGGTCATCGAGCACGAACGTGGACATGCGCATGAGCGTCATGGGCTGGTGATGCTGCCCATGACGAGTCTGACCGAACCCTTCCGGTGGATCCCTTACGCTCGCCTGGCGCCTCGTGCGGTGGCGGGTCTTCTCGAGATGGCGGCCGACGATCATGCGGCCCGACGGCACGCCCCCTCCTCCTTGGCGTCCGCACTCGTGGCCCTCTCCACCTCCGCTGCTCCTCCCCGCTGCGCCTTCGCCCTCGCCTCACACTCCGTGACCGAACGGGTACAACGGCTCATTACGTCAGAGCGCACTTCCAAAAAGACAGCGATCGCCGCGGGTCTCCTGTGCACGATGGCCGTTTTTGCCCCACTCGCCGTCGTTCTTTCCTCCTAAAACCAATTTCGGCGAGCCATTAGTCGAACTATCCACGACGAAAGGTGGTGACGACCCGATGGGCTATCTCACCCAGTGGTCGTTCGATCCCTTCGTGATTGTCGTGGCGGTCATCGTCGCCTGGCACGAAGTGGGCTTGGCACACTTGGCCCGGCGGTCACGTCATGCTCGGACCGTCGAGCGCCGCCGACGTTCGTTCTACTTCTATGGCGGCCTCGTCGCCCTCCTGTTGGCGGTCGTTTCTCCCATCGACTACTGGGCTGACGACTACTTCTTCGTCCACATGATCGAGCACATCTTGATCATGTTCTTCGCGCCGATTCTCATCGTGGCCGGAGCGCCGTGGCTCCCGCTCGTCCACGCGTTCCCGGTCACGGTGCGGCGCCGGGTCGGGCGGTCCGTCCTCCTCGGATCGTGGGCCGGGCCGTTGCGGGCGCTCGGACGCTTCGTGACGAACGGCGTGTTTGCCGTCGTGCTGTTCAACGTGGTCATGGTGGCGTGGCACCTGCCTGCTGCTTTCGACGCGGCCGAGAACAATCAAGACATCCACATCTGGCTCATGCACGCGAGCTTCTTCGTGGCGGGCGTCCTCTTCTGGCTGCAGATCATCCCCTCGTACCCGATCAAGCCCAAGCTCACGGCAGTGGGCAAGATCGGCGCCCTCGTTGTCACCAACGTCGTCATGTTCGTCCTCGCCATGGCGCTCAGCATCTTCTCCTCGTCGTCGTGGTACTCCGTCTACAACCACGTCCCAGGCGTGTCGCTCTCACCCTTCGCCGACCAGCAGATCGGGGCCGGGATCCTGTGGATCTGCGGGGATTTCTGGGCCCTCCCCGCCCTCGTGTGGGTGATCCACCAGGCGGTCGAGGAGGAGGGCTCGGCGAGCGCTCTGGTCGACCGGGTGTTCCATCGAGCACCGGTCCAGTCTTTGCCGGAGGTCCCCCAAGGGTAGGGCTCCGGGGACGCCATCGGGGGTCTCTGACCCGGAGGAGCGGCGCAATGGGGTCGTCGACGACCCTGACACCGGAGGACACACCCGCAGTTCTCGCCGATGGTGTCGATGACTTCGACCAGCGTTCCGTCGTCCTCGATGCGGACTAGATGGCTCAAGGGCTTAAAGTCATTCGCCTTTCCTTTCGAGGTGAGACTCAGCGGACTGGTCCCGGCGGTAGAGCTCGCGCTGGCGCTCAGTGGTCACAGCGCCGGCTCCTCGTCGTCGCCGTACCACTGCTCGGCTGGGCGGCCAGTGCCGGGGCAGGGGGCCCCTTTTTCTTGGACGGAACCAACAATGGAATGGTCTGCGGACCAATGCGGACCAAGGGCTCAAACGGCGGGGTGGTCCGCAATGGTCCGCGGACATTTCCATTGCAGAGTTCACTGCGGCGTCTCCTCGGATCTGACGTCGACACCCTGGTAGCGGCGCTGGCGGTCGTCACCCTGCCTGGGTCGGGTGACCCGGAGCCCCGGAATGACGGCGCGGAGGTTCTTACCGAGGGTCTGCTTGGTCCCCTTGCCGTGCCCGTTGTCCTCGGCCCAGGACTTCCAGGCGTTCCACATGACGTCGGTGTCGACTTCGAGCCCGATCCCCCGTCGGCAGCGGTCACGGACGAATGCCGCGCCGGGGCTGGCGAGATCTTGCAGGGTGACGACGGCGTCGTCCATGGCACTTGGCCGCGTGAAGCGACCCTTGACGCCCAGGCCGTCGACCCCGTCAAGTGCCGAGTTCAAGATGCCGGTCAGTTCGCCGTGCAGCCCGTCCTCCAGCTCGCGGTCCTCGTGTCCGAGCCAGGACTGAGTGAGTTGCAGGACGAGCAGACGGCCGATGATGGCGTGCGAGGCATCCCCGAGATGCGGGAGCTCGTTGGAGATCACCATGAACCGGGTCGGTAGCTGGCCGGACCACTGCTCGCGGTACTTGCGGTTCACGGTGATGACGTCGCGTCCGGAGATGGCGAGCAGCCGCTCCACGACCACGGTCGTGTCGCGCCCGGACAGCCGTGCGTCCGAGATGATGGCCAGCGATTTGCCCACAAGCGGGGCCAGCCCGAAGTCAGTACCCAGACTCGACAGCGTGGGACCGCAGACGTTGTCCCGGCCGAGCATGGCGGTGAGCACCCGGGCGATGGCACCCTTGCCTGCCCTGGTCGGTCCCACCATGAGAAGGATCGTGTCGAGGTCCAAGCGACCTGAGATGACGTAGCCCATGAACTCTTGGAGAGCCTCGATCGTCTCGCTGTCGTCGCCCCAGAGAGCTTGAAGGAATGCCAGCCAGCGGGCTGGCTCGCGAGCGTCAGGGTCGTAGTCGAAGGGGACGGCGGTCTGGTTGAAGAATCGCGGCGTGTGGGCCTACAGCGTCCGGATCCCGACATCTAACAGACCGTTGGTGCAGGCGACGATCGAACCGTCGAGAGCCTCGTCTCCGATCCAGGAGGGCTGGCTAACAGTCTCGGGCAACAGGCACACGGCGGCCAGGGCTTCGAGGAGGTCCGCCACCCGGTGGCGGTTCGGGGCCCACGGTCGCTCGCCAGGACCGTCCTTCAGCTTCACCGAATAACTGGCATGCTCGGTGTACTGGTAGATGGCCTGCTGCACCGCTTTGAGCTCCCACTCGAGCCAATGCGTCGTGCGCCAGCGCCACCAGCCACCCCGCCAGTAGCGCAGTACGAGAACGCCTTCGGCGTTTTCGAAGCACTCCGTGACAAAACCGCGGGCGACGGCCATGGGATCGGTGGGCGGCGGCAGTTCCCGGCCTTCGTGTAACAGTTCCTCCGCTTCAGCCGCGGCGTAGTCGTCGGCACTCATGCGATCGAACGCCTCTTGAGATTCGGGGTCTGCTTTGCTGGCGACCCCTTCCTCTTCCTCCCGCCACGCGGTCACGGCTCGCACCTGCTCGCGGCCAACGCCCGACGCCACCACCCGATGGTCGGAGTCTGCGGAGCGACACCCGGCGCGCTGGGCATGACCATCTCCGCTAGGGCGGCCAACATCTCGTTGTTCAAACGGGCCCGTGCACTCGCGGCGGCTTGGCGACGTCGGAGCAGATACGCCAGCTCGGAAAGCGTCGCTGGGTCGGATACCGGCAGGATGCGAACGACCGTCGGTGCGGACCGAGGCGGACTCACGATCCCTCGCCGGCACATGTGCTGCACGCGTCGATCACGTCGCCGACCGTAAGGACCTCGTAGACACGCTCCCTGCGGCGGATACGGCACCGGCAGCAACCGCATCGCATGGGCTCGGTGGCCTGGTAGCGCCGGAGGATCCGGCCACCGACGGCGTGCCCGCCGTCGGAGCGCATGTGCAGGGTAGAGGTTCCTTGGGCGCTGTAGCCTGACCTTGGACTGGCGGAGCGCCCCACGGGGCGCTTTGTCATTTCTCGAGCTGGAGGAAACTCCGCAACGCCGTGGTCGGGACGTAGAGGCGCTCGCGGACCTTGATGGATTTCAGCTGCTTGCCCTTGATCAGCCCGTAGACGGTGTTCTTGCTCCACCCCATGAGAGCCGCGACCTCAGTGGGCCGCAGCAGCGGCTTGGTCTCAGGGTCCGGAATAACAACTGTGTGACTTGACATGGTCCCAACCATAAACCTGTGGCGTCAGTCTGATAACTGTTGTCACCGACAATGGCATGACCATCCCCTGTCATCGTGGTACGGTCGTGCCTATGCCAAAGACAGCGAGGGACGATGGCGCCGAAACGGGAGACGCCCAACATTTGATTCTGTGGGACTGCCCTCAGGGCGCAGCCGAGACCGGGATGGTGGGCGATCCGCCCGGCGCCAGCTATTTCGTCCCCATGACTGCGTGGTTCACGACGCCGGTTGCCGGCGTCATGGCGCGGCTGCGTATCGGGACTGGCGAAGGTGGACGCCTCAGGGCCATCTCGGTCTCGTTCGTCCACGATCCCCCAGAGGACGACGGCGGGGACGTGGACGTCTCGGCGGCGGCGGCGGCGTTCGACTTTGCTGCCGCGGCTGGCTGAACTGCAAGGCGCGTCCGTGTGTCGATCGACTTCCCTCCGATGGCCTCTTTCCGGACGCCATCCGAATCGGTGGCGGACCCCCACTCTCGGTCGTCGCCCTGCAACGCATCGTCGGGAACAGGGCGTCGCGCACCCCAGAGCGCATCGGGCACGAGGTGCGCCAGCTCATGGAGCAGTACCAAGAGGCCGGCGACCGCGGCCTCCCCACTGCCGTCGTGGAGCGCCTAGGTGTCTCCGTACGCACTGCGCACCGTTACATCGCGGCCGTCCGGGCCGAGGACGACGCGATTCAAGTCCCATTCAGCACAACGGAGGGAACATGACGACACGACCGATTCCAGAAGGTTCGGTGACGGACTACACCACGCCGGCGGGGGCACGCCGTTATCGCCTGGTGATCGACGGGCCTCCGGGACCGGACGGCAAACGCCGCCAGATAAAACGGGAGGCTTCAGGAAGAAGACCGAAGCGCGTGAGGCACTGTGCGCCCTGCGACGCGACCTCTATGAAGGCAAGAGCCCGGTTCCCGACGCCTCCAGTTCAGAGGCCTTCGCCGGCGCTTGGTTGGCCGCGCTTGGTGCCGAAGGACTGGAGCCCTCCACCGTCCTGCACTACCGCGAATGCTTGAAGAGGATGCTGCCTTATGTCGGGTCGGTCGGGCTGCAGGATCTCAGCGCGGATGACCTGGACGCGGCCTACAGCGCCCTGCGCGACCGCGGCCTCTCGGCGCGGAGCATCCGGGCCAGCCACATCGCCATGAACAAGATGCTGAACGAGGCGCAGAGGCTCGGGAAGGTCCGGAGCAACGCGACGATGGAGGCTCGGCCGCCCCGGGCCCGGGCTGCCCGGGCCAAGACCTTCCAGACCTGGACGCTTCCGGAGCTGCACCAGTTCCTCGGGGCCGTCTCCGATGACAACTGGGCGGCCATGTGGTGGTTGATGGCGTTCACGGGCCTCCGTCGCGGGGAGGTTCCGGGCCTCCGCTGAGACGACGTCGACCTTGGTGCCGGTGTCCTCCACGTCCGAAGGGCCACCGGCTGGGGCGCTGAAGGCGCCTTCGTGAAGGCTCCGAAGTCCGATTCCGGCCACAGAAGCGTCGAACTGGACCCCGCCACTGTGAAGGTCCTCCGGGAGCATCGCCGGACCCAGGCGGAGCGGCGTCTCGCCGTAGGGCCGGGCTGGCGTGACCCAGATGGGCTGCTGTTCACCGAGGTCGACGGCTCCGTCCTCCGGCCGGGCCGACTCTCCGAACTGTGGAGGATCCTCGTCAGCGCGAAGGCACCCGGCGCGGAGGTTCCGGTCATCCGCCTGCACGATCTCCGACACTCCCACGCCACCCAGCTCCTCGCCGCCGGCGTCCGCCCCGACATCGTCGCCAAGAGGCTGGGCCACTCCTCGGTCGTGTTCACGCTGTCGACTTATGCGCACGTCTACGAAGGGGACCAGCGCGCCGCTGCTGGAAAGGATGCTCGGCACAGGATGCTCGGCACGTCACGCTGACGTCTTGTGACGCCTCTGTGACGCCTCGCGGGGCGCCGTTCGAATCGAACCAGGTCAACAGCGCCCCCGGCAGGACTCGAACCTGCGACCATTGGATTAGAAGTCCACTGCTCTATTCCGCTGAGCTACGGGGGCGGGCAGCCGGAACAGCCTGACATAGCCGGTCGGGCGCCCGTGAGCATCCGACACGGCAGCGCCCGCGGCTCACTGACCGGGTGCCGAAGGGCGCCGGGCGGTGTGCCACACTTGTGCCCCTCGGTGGGCGTAGCTCAGTTGGTTAGAGCGCCAGGTTGTGGTCCTGGAGGTCGGGGGTTCGAGACCCCTCGCTCACCCCGAAGATGCCGCATTCCATTCTGCGAGGGGATGCGACCGAGAGATATAGGAACGGCCGGGGAGGATCGGGGTGAGTGCTGCGCAACCGGGCCGGGCCGTCCTGGTGACCGGCGCGTCGTCGGGCATCGGAGCCGCACTCGCCCGGGCCCTGGCCGGCCGCGGTGACGCGGTGGCGCTCGTGGCGCGGCGGGCCGACCGCCTCGATGCGGTGTTGTCCGACTGTCACGCCACCTCGCCCTCCTCGGCTCGCTGGGCGGCCGACCTCGCCGACCCCGAGGCGGCGGCAAACCTGGCCCTCGAGATCTGGGACCACTACGGAGGGCTCGACGTGATCGTCAACAACGCGGCCGTCCCCATGCGCCGACACGCGACCCGCCTCACCATGGCCGAGGTCGAACGCACCATGCGCATCAACTACCTCTCCCCCGTCGCCATCACGCTGGCCGTCCTGCCCCGCATGCTCGAGCGGCGGTCCGGGACAATCGTCAACGTATCGAGCCTGGGCGGCCGCTTGGGTATCGCCGCCGAGGCGGCCTACTCGGGGTCGAAGTTCGCCCTGGCCGGCTGGAGCGAGTCCCTGGCCGTCGACCTCGACCGGACCGGGGTGTCGGTCAAGCTGATCCTGCCCGGAGCGATCGACACCGAGATTTGGGACCAGCCCGACAACGACGCACCGCTCTATGACGGGCCCAAGGAGCCACCGGGGGACATCGCCGCGGCCATGGTCGATGCCATCGACAGCGAGAAGTTCGAGCACTACCTGCCCGACATGAAGGCTGTCATCGAGATGAAGACAGCGGACATCGACGGCTTCCTCGTCGGCATGCGCTCCCTGAGCGAGCAGAGATCAGACCAGTGAAGGCGCTCCTTTTCGGGTCACCGCCCGACCCGGAAGAGGTCCGGCCCACGCCGGAGGACGAACTGGAGACGATGCTCGCCGGCATCCCCTTCGGCCTCCACGACATCGACGACGCCCGCCTCGTCCGGCCCGACTGGGTGGTGACGCGGCCGATCCTCTCGGGCATCTGCGGCTCCGACGCCAAGCTCGTCCTGGGCGACTTCAACACGGGCGACATCGACAACCCGATGGCTGCCTTCTCGTCACTCCCCCACGTGCCCGGCCACGAGGTGGTGGCCGAGGTCGTCGCGCTCGGGCCCGAGGCCCGCGGCCTCGACGTCGGGCAGCGTGTGGTCCTCAACCCGTGGCTGACCTGTGGGCCGCGCGGCATCACCCGCCCTGCCCGCCGTGCCAGGCCGGCGATCTGAGCCTGTGTTGGAGCTTCACCAAGGGCGACCTGGGCCCGGGCGTCCACGTCGGCGTCATCACTGCTGCCCCCGGTGCCTGGGCCGAGCAGCTGGCGGCGCACGACTCCATGCTGATCCCCGTGCCCGACGGCATCTCCGACGAGGCCGCGGTCCTTGCCGATCCCTTCTCGGTCTCCTTCCACGCCATCGTCCGCACCCGCCCCCGGCCTCCGGCCGCGTGCTCGTCTACGGCGCCGGCGCGCTCGGCCTGACCAGCGTCGCCATCCTGAGGTCCCTGTACCCGGACGTGGAGGTCGGCGTGGTGGCTCGGTTCGAGACCCAGCGCGAGATGGCCCTCGCCTTCGGGGCCTCCGCGGTCTTCGCCCACGAGCCCCGGTTGGCCCTGGTCGAAGCCCTGGCCGAGTGGTCCGGGGCGGTCCTGCATCCGCCCCTCGACGGGCTGCCCGTGACCCACCCGGGCCACATCGACGTCGTCTACGACTCCATCGCCAAGGGGGAGACGCTCGAGGTCGGTGTCCGGGTGCTCGCCGAGCGTGGACGACTCGTCTACACCGGCGTGGCCACACCCGAGCGGTGGGAGTCGACCCCCATCTATTTCAAGGAGATCACCATCGCGGGGTCGAATGCGTTCGGGATCGAGGACTTCCAGGGCCGACGCCAGCACGCGATCGCGCACTACCTCCAGCTGGTCGACGAGGGCCGGCTCGACATCACTCCCATGCTGACGCACCGCTTCGGCCTGGAGGAATGGTGGCCCGCGCTCAAGGCGCTGGCGCGGCAGGACCAGAGCGGCGCGGTGAAGGTGGCGTTCACGCCCAACGGGTAGGGCTACGCGCCCGTCCCCAACTCGCTGAACCGCTCGTAGCGCCCGTCGGCGGCGCTCACCCAGATCGGGTCCGGCTCGATCGTGCGACCGACAGCCGACCAGCGCGGCGAGTCGTCCAGCGACGTCTCGAGCCCGGCCGCCAAACGGGCGAAATAGGCGGCGCCGAGCGCAGCACCCTCGGGAACCGCAACGGTGTCCACCGGCAGGTTGGTGGCATCGGCCACCGCGGCCATCCAGGCCGTCACGCGCGAGCCACCACCGCTGGCCACGATCCGATTGGCCTTGACGCCGGCCCGGTCGAGCATGCGCCGCACCACGAACCCGCTCGCTTCGTAGGCGGCGCGTTCGAGCGCCTCGGCGCCGGAGCCGATGTCGAGGCCGTACAGGTTGGAACGCAGCGTGTGGTCCTCGAAGGGCGTGCGCTCGCCCCGGACGTAGGGCAACCACACGGGAACGCGTTCTGCGTCGCCCAGCCGGGGTTCGAAGCGCTCCCGGTCGGGACCGGGCGCGGCGTCCCGCGCAGCAGCTGGCGGGCCCAGTCCACGAACAGGGCACCGGCATTGCTCGGACCACCGACGAGGTACCGCCCTGCGGTCGTGCTCGGGTAGCTGATGAGCCCGGGTACCACGAGCCACTCGTCGCACACCACCCAGCAGATGAGTGTCGCCCCGAAGATCACGAGCACGTCGCCCGACTCCGTGGCACCGGAGACGATCTGATCGCACAAAGCATCGATGGTCCCACCCGTCACGACGGTGTCGGTCCCGGGCAGGGTGCCGGCGGCCTGGCACATCGGCACCACCATGGGCATCTGCTCCTTGGACACACCCAAGGAGCTCAGGAGATCGCCGTTCCAGCCATTGTTCGAATACAGCATTCCCAGCGACGCGGTCACGCCGCTGTCGATCGCCGGCAGGCCCGAGAGGGCCTTGGTGGCGACGGCCTGGCAGGGCCAGTAGCCGCGGGCGTCCGGCGCGGCGGCCGCGGCCCAGCGGAGGAAGCCCTCGGCATCGGGCATCGTTCCGGGCATGTCTGCCGCACCGTCGGACGAAGTGTCGCTGCGAGCGCGACCCTCGCGGTCCCCGTAGAGGAGACCGGGCAGCACGGGCACCCCCTGCCCGGTGACCGCGGTCATGGAGGGGACCATGGCCGCGACCGCCACGCCGGCGAGCGAATTGCCCCCCGCTTCGAGCTGCCCGGTCACCTGCTCGAAGGCCTTGCGCGGGCCGGTGCGCCATGCCCGCTTGGCGTCGTGGCGGAGGATGTCGGGCTCAGGCGCCAGGATGCTGTGGGGCACCCTGCTCCGCGCCACCACCTGGCCCATCTCGTCGACGGCCAGCGCCTTCACGGACGTGGTGCCGACGTCGACACCGACCGTGACGGGCCCTCCGGATGACTTCATGAATCTGACACGCGTGTCATGATCACGTCATTGTGCCAGGTGCGTTGTTGAGTCGCGGCCGACCGCGCCCAACGCTGTGACCTGCGGGATTTCGGAAAGGACGCGCGGGCTCCTGTTGGTTCTCTGCAATATCTACCCCAAACCATGTACATAACGCGCTCGACAGAGACCTGATCTTCGCCGTCGCCCGCCGCAGCTCCCGCCGCTCCTTTTGCAAGTGCCACGGGTCTGCGCTGAGATACGCCCGTCACCGTGACCGGCCGCCAACGGTCCGAAATGGGGGGTGACCGGTCCAACCATTAGCCTCCGGTTGGACCGCGGACGGACCCTAATCCCCCGGTATACGTCGCCCCATGAGCCCGATGCCCTCCCCCGGCGACCCATGCCCTGGCTTCATCGCCGAGCCGGGATGCTGATGGCGCATGGTGTATCCCGATCAGCTGCAGGCTGACCACTGCTGACAAGTCCCGCCGTGGAAGGGCATCCGGAGGGGCCGACTCGGGGGGAGTTGGTATGTAAAGAGGCGTGTCGGGAGCCCGCGGCGAGGTTGGGAGAATCGCTCGGAAGGCTGCTGCAGCCCATTGGTTAGACGCCAACGGTGGTCCCGCCTTCAGCCGAGTTCCGCTGCTCAGGAAAGAGATAGTGCACGACAATGACCACGACCGCGATCACCTGGACCACCGTCGCCCCGAGCCACACATTGAGGGTTCCTTCGGGAATGTCCCAATGAACCCCACGCCATGCGTAGATGAGGAAGATGGCGTCAGCCGCCACGATCTGGAGTAGCACAAGCAATAGAAGCGCATACCCGTAGCGCGAACGGAGGGTGTTGGCTTGTTCTGCCTGAGTTGCACGGGCGTCCGCGATCCGCTCTGTAGAAGAGAGTTTCTCGAGCGGCTGAGGTGGAGTCTTCGAGTCAAGTATCTGGGTGGCGGCATCCGACGCCGCTTTGACCGCTGAGCTGACCAGACCCGCCTCGAGTACCAACGGTCACTCCAAGCCGAGGTATATCAGCCGGTTCTCCATCGCATCGTCCGGCACCTCAAACGCAAGCTGCATCTCAACGACCGACATACCTTCTTTTTTCTTGAACCTGTAAACCATCTCTTCTGGCATCAGCAGACATGCGGCAAACGTGTTGACATACACCTCTTCAGGGTCCGTGCCGGTCGCAGCGAGGGTCCCGCGGAGGTCAA
The DNA here is from genome assembly GCA_963737805.1 of uncultured Acidimicrobiaceae bacterium. Classification (GTDB taxonomy): domain Bacteria; phylum Actinomycetota; class Acidimicrobiia; order Acidimicrobiales; family RAAP-2; genus Bog-473. The sequence goes on along the minus strand of CAVTUE010000013.1, from coordinate 75,682 downwards.
CGTATTCATAGTCCTCGCGACCCTGACTCTGGTTTGAGCGTCGAACGAAATGTCCTAGCTCACGGGCACAGGTAAACCGCTGGCGGACTTCTCTGTCATCCTGGTTCAGGAGAATGATCGGATCCCGGCCCGACCGCTTGACGATCGCCCCCGACACGTTCGGTTCAAGCTCGGTGGCGAAAGCGTCGACTCCTAGCTGCTTGGCCACCTGGACAGGGTCAACCGGGAGGACGGGCGGACTCCACGCTCTTTTGAGAAGCGCAGCCGCGTCCCTCTCAGCTTCCTCTTCTTCTTTGGTGCGCGGTAAGGACATAAGGATCGATCGTTATCGTACCGGTATCGCTGGTCATCGGCTGATTTTCGGCTAGGGATTCCGACCAACAAGGATTGGCCGCCCTGTCGCCATGGCCCACTTTCAACGTCGGCCAGGTCTATCCTCGGCCGGTGAGTCCGATGCCCGAGCCCGGCGAGCCGTGTCCTGGCTTCATCGCCCAGCCGGACCGGTACTCAGATGGTGTACTCCCGCCAGCTCCAAGCCACGCACTGCCGCGAGATGGCAGTATGGACGGGGCGGTGGTTCTCATCTCGAGGTGACCGGTTATTCCGTGTCTGGGCGTGCCCCGACCACCTCGAGGGTCTGACGGGACTACGCCAGTTCGTCGGCCGGCGCTAGAGCCGCTAGCTACGCAGTTCGGGCCTCCTGGGTCGCCTGCTGATAGCGGTGGCGGCGATCGCGTCTTGCCTGGACCGCAGCCCGGTGAACTAGGGCATTGACCCCGACCGACCCGTAGGATCTCCGGCGTCATGAATGGATCGATCCAGACCGCCCTGCGCAGGCTCACGAAAATGACAAGGCCACTTGCCATGCGGTCAGCTGGGAAAGAGCAGTCCAGCACTTCGGTCATCCGTCACGTTGGACGCCGTTCGGGTCGGTACTACGAGACCCCGGTTGTAGCGGTTGAGCACGACGACAGCTTTCTGATCGCAGTCCCCTACGGCGAACGCACCGACTGGATGAAGAACGTCCTCGCCAGCGGGAAGGCGACCGTCGTTACACATGGACGTGCATATGAAGTGGATCAGCCCCACGTCGTCCCGATGGCTGACGCGACAGGGTACTTCCGTCCAAAGGAGCAGAAACTGCACCGGCGCTTCGCTGTCGATACCTGTCTTCAGGTCCATCGCGTCGCGCTGTAGGTTCGCCGAGGCGCCCGACAAGCGACCTTTCAGCCGCACGGGACATTCGTCACAAAGATCGAAGCCGACTTTGGAATGGGTACATTGGTCCTATGACTCAATACCCCACCCTCTATGAGTGGGCGGGAGGCCGTGACGCCTTCGATCGAATGATCGATGCCTTCTACAACCGGGTCGAGCAGGACGATTTGCTCTCTCCGTTCTTTCCGGGAGGTGTGCACGAGGAGCACCGACGGAATGTCGCGACGTGGTGGTGCGAGGTGTTTGGGGGGCCAGCTGATTACACGCGAGAACTCGGCGGATACCAACGAATGGTGCACAAGCACTTGCGGCTCGGCATAACCAAGGTCCAGCGGTTCAGGTTTGCCTCGCTGATGAGCCTGGCCGCCGACGATGCAGGGATGCCAGAGGACCCAGAGTTTCGTTCCGCTCTTGTCGCCTACCTCGAATGGGGCACCCGTCTGGCGTTTGGCAACTCACAAGACAATGCCGTTGTCGTCGAGCAAGCTCCAGTTCCGAGGTGGGGATGGGGAGAGGCTCCGCCTTATCAGCCTTAGTGCGATCTGGTAGACGTGCGGCGATGTATCGGTGGTCGACGCGACGACGGGACGACTCCCTCCTCTAACCGGAAGGAGCCGCCCCGTTCGTCACTACAGCCAGGTCAAGCTCAGACGAGCTGGGCTCAGCCGGTGCATCCGGCGATGGTCCCTGGCGGCTCACAGTTGTCCGGGTTGTTCCCGGTGACCGACGTAGATGCCAGGGTTACCGTGCCGCCGGAGTTGAATATACCCCCAGCGTGAGCTGCCGTGTTGCCGGTTACCTGGCTGTGATTCAGCGTGACGGGACCGCCGATCACCGGCATTGGGCCACCAAGAGGCAGGCCGTTGGCGATGCCGCCGCCAGAACCACCGGCTCGGTTGTTGTTCACCTCGGTGTTGTTGAGGGTGAGAATGCCGGTGTTCGCTGCGCCGGGAGGTCCTTGGGCGCTGATGATTCCCCCGCCCGAAGCGAACGGACCGCTCCCAGCCGCGGTGTTGCCGTTCACTTCAGACTTGTTGAGGGTCATCGACCCGTGGTTGACGATGCCGGCACCGCTCGTGTGGCTGGCCGTGTTGTTGTCGATGTCGCTGCTGTTGATGACGGCGTTGCCCCCGTTCGCGATGCCACCTGCGGCGATGGGAGGACCGCTTCCTGGACCCGACGGGACGGGAGCTGTCGCGGTATTGCCGTCGACTTCGCTCTTGTTCAGAACGAGTTGGCCGGTACCTGGCGGGATGCCTCCGTTGCCGTTGCCGCTGGAGATACCACCTCCGTTCAGGGAGGTGTTGGTGTCCACCTGGCTGCTGTTGAGGGTGACGGATCCCAAGAGGTTTTGGATGCCACCCCCGCCGGCGTTCGGGGCGGTGTTGCCGTCAACCTGGCTGTTGTTCAGGGTCAGGAAGCTGGTGGTGCCGGAGAAGTTCATGTAGTCCCCGTTGGCGATGCCACCGCCGACGAAGCCCTGCGCGGTGTTGTTGTTCACCGTGCTGCCGTTGAGGGTCGCGGTTCCGAGAATGTTCACGATCCCGCCACCGCCTAGTCCATTGTCATTGGCCGAGAGGGTTTGGCTGTTGTTGGTCACCGAGCTGTTATTGAGTGTGAGCTTCGCCACGCTTGAGGGATCAAAGGTGGCGCTGGCGATCCCACCGCCGCCTTGCAGGGCTGTGTTGCCGCTCACCTGGCTGTGATTCAAGGTGACTGAGCCGCCGAGGTTGGCGATAGCACCGCCGAAGTCGGAGGCGGATCCGCCGGTCAGGGTTACGTTCTGAAGCGACAGATTCCCGCGTGGGCCGTCAACCTCAAAGATCCTGACTGCGCCCGACCCACTGATCGTGGCACCGTTGCCGTTCACAGCGACGCTGGTCATAATCACGGGTAGCCCGTTCTCGCCGTTGTCGGGGGTCGTGGGGAGGGCGTAGGTGCATCCCGAAGCGAGACTGATCGTGCCCCCGCCAGCAATCGCCGCGTTGATGGCGGCTATAAGCCCAGTCGCACCGCTTGAACATGGCACCACGGAAGACGGTGGCGCAGCATTGGCCGCCACGGCTGGGGCGATTGTGAGGCCCAGAAGTACAGCTCCGGTCCCCATTGCCATCCGCAACAGCGAGGTCGTTCTCATGGGTTACCCCCTAAGTAGTGACCCTGGGCGTACCCCCTCGTTCATTGCCCTGGGTGGAGACCGCCTTGGTTGCTCCACGTTCCATGCTTTCAGACACCGTTGGCCCATGCATTGGCGATTGAAAGAGGCGTCCAGGCAGGTCAAACGCGGCTTTAGCGGTTGCACACATCGATATCCCACACTCGTGCCAGCGCAGAGCTATCCCCCTCTGTCGTTCCAGGCCGTGATTTGGCGATCGGTGCGGCCGCGATATCGACTGCCCTCAGGTCTCCGTGGGTGGGGGTTGAGTGAAGGTCGGCTGGGGCGCGCTCGCTCGATGTTGGGGTGTACCAATCCCCCCCTAGGAGCTGAGGTGATCGAGAGGGCAATCACCAAGCGCCGCCCCAGTCGAGAATGGCGCCGATGCGGACAGCCGCTCGGCGAGAAGCGACTGTTCACGAGCCGCTAGTGCGCGGGCCCGGTAGAGCTCGAGGGGCTCGGGAAGGAGCCACGTAAGCCATAGGTCGAGTTCGGAGTTCGACCTGCTCCATGGTCGCCGGCTGATCCGGTCTTGTATGGTCGCCGCCGATGCAAATTGCCAGACACGATATGCCCATTTCTGGCCCAAGGGCCTGAGCTCGGTAGTGTTCCTCCAGGGCAACACACCTTTTTGGACATATCACGTCACTATGGACGACGCCCGCCGCCGAAGGAGAGTCGTACTGACATGACAGGTTCCCGCCCGAAGGCTCTGGTCACGGCCGCAGTGAGCGGTCCTGGCCTCGACCTGCTTAACCAACTGGCGGATCTGGTGCTCGATTCGGGCGCGGGTTCACATTCAGTCGCGGACGATGCAGGTCAAGCGAGGTTTTCGAGCTGACACGCCGCGGTTACGACACGCCCGAAATGGCCACCGTGCAATAAGCGTGCAATAGCGTCCGCGTTTACCGCCCTGCCGCCTCGGGCAGCTCGGGCCGCAACAGGGCGCCGAGCCGGTGGGCGATGGCCTGGTCGCGCTCGAGAGTCGCATGTTGGTACCGCAGGGCCATTTCTGGTTTCGTGTGGCCCAACCGGCCCATCAGCTCGCGGACCGTGGCGCCCGCCGTCGCCGCCCAGGTGGCACCGCTCCCGCGCAAGTCGTGAAAGTGGAGCCCGACGATGCCGGCCCGCTGGCACGGATCTCTACCGGACGTTGTCTGACGCAGAGCGGTCCACGTTGCGCGACATGGTGGAGCTCCGCTATCGCCGGCTCCTGGCGGCGCGGCTGGCGGCGTCGATTCCGTTTCAACCCCAACCCATAGAGAAGGAGATTCCATGGCGGACCTAGTGAGCGGTCGATACGCTCAAAAGAGCGTCTGGCAGACCATTACCGGCAACCTCGGCAACGCCACGCAGCCCGACCTGCCCGTGCGGTCGAACCTCGAGTACCTCGGCCTCGCGTCCGCCGCCGACGGCGCCGCGTTGGTGACCAACAAGCTCATCTGTGTCGCCATCGCGGTCGACCCCGGCACGGTAGTCAGTGCGGTCACGTTCATCGCCGGCGCCACTGGTCCGACTTTGACGCACAATTACGCGGCTCTCTACTCGGGCGGATTGACGGCCGCCACCTCGACGTTGTTGACGCAGTCGGTCGACGCCGGCGCAGTCGCCCCGACGGCATCGCAGGCCAACACCTACAGCCTGTCGACCCCAACCACCGTCACGCAGGCCAACGCCCCGAATGGCTACATCTTCGCCGGGCTTCAGCAGACGGGGACGGCCAACTCGGCCGCCAGTGTCAGTGTCGCCGCCGCCATCGATGTGCTCCAGGCCGCGGTGTTCGTCAACGCCCCGTTCGCCCTCACATTCCCCGTCGCTGCCACCACTGCCACCGCCCCGGCCAAGTTGGCGTCGCCCACCACGGTGACGGTTACGCCGTTTGTCTGGCTGACGTGATGTCGGCTGGGGTGTGGTGATGCCCTTCTCTCATCACCTGGCGCGTGGTTGGAACGCCAGCGCCCCGTCAGCCCCGGTGGCGTTCCGAAAAGCTCGTGTTCGGCAATCCCGACACGAATCCCGTTCGCGAAGCAAGTGACCCCTGTCGAGCCAGCGCGCCCCGGCCGACGTTCGCGAAAGGTTACAGATTGAGTGCCGAAACCGATCCGTCGACATTCTGCGGTCTCTTCTGGGGGGCGCCCCCAACGGGAGTTCGGGGATACCGTATCGATTCACCCGCTGTGGAGTTCGGGCGTACGACGCGGGTCACGATTGCTTCGTCGTAACTCTTTTGACATTGCTCAATGGTTGGCGCACCTTGACAAATCATCTCTCGATAAGACCGATCGTCTGGCCCTTGACCCTTATAACGACGGCGTCAGCAGGAACATTCACAACCTCGTCATTTTGCGGGTCAAACAGAACAACGATTCCATCTGAAGCTCCTAGGTAGTAGGCACGCTCTGGCACGACTACTCCGTTGCCAGCTCCCTTCACCGCCGAAATGCTCGCAAGCGGAGCATCTACGCCCAGGAACCCCTGCCCTGAACTTGACCAAGCGAATGAAACATTGAAACCAAAGTATTGGATACAGCCGCACGGTATTGGTCGATCGGCGATCAGATCGCCAGCCGAACGATATCCACTCAGTCCCCCCAAGCCGAAAACCACTATGACTGCCAACGCAACGCTCATCGCCTGTACTCGTCGGGAAGTCTTGAATACCCTGCGGGCTTGCAATATCCGACGGTGGTTTGAGCCTAAACCAGCAAGAAAGATCGCCAAAACTAACAGCCATGGAATCACGGGGTAACCGTGGAAAAACGGTGACGGTGGAAGCAGTACGCTAAAGATGCCTACGCTGAAGAACACGATCAATAGCGATGCGATATAGAGCAGCCACCCTCTGTTGTTGCTTTCGTTGCTTTCGTTGCTTTCGTTGCTTTCGTTGCTTTCGTTGCTTTCGTTGCTTTCGTTGCTTTCGTTGCTTTCGTTGCTTTCGTTCCTTTCGTTGCTTTCGTTCCGTTGGTTCACCTTCGGGTGTCAATGGCTGCTTGACAGACTCCAGCGGCGAGCTCGGGGCATCCGGTCTATTTGGTTGCTTTCGGACGGAAGCTCCGAGGACAAAAAGCATTAGGACGACTGCGACAAAGAGAAGAATTGCTCCTGCGACCCGACTGAGAGTCTCCGCATAGGTCAATCCGACCGCACTCGGTGATGTCCCTAGGCGAGCATAAAATGCAGCGTCAGCAAATCGAACCGCGCCGTAAATAACGACGGCGGCAAACGATCCTGCTTCTAGAAGACCTTTAAAGGGCCATTGAACGCGGCTATGCGACCTATCGCCATCGCCGGACTCGTTGCTCGAGTTTTGCGACATGTCGTGTCCTAGCTCAGCTATCCCGGTATCGCTCTGATTGGAACCTCTCTCCGGCCTAATTCATCCAGTGACATCTGAATCACTCTCCGATCCTTCGAGGCGCCAGACGTAGGGATGCCGGGTGCTCAGGTGGGCATCAGACTAGACACTCGCATGCCAGAGTGGCCGCCCGTATGTAGTTCTACAGAATCCGCGGGTGATCCAATAACGGCGCGAACCGCCTTTAGCCGGTGGAATGAAGAACCAAGAGCGCCGCCAAGAACGCCGGTTCGGGGGCGACCGACGGTTTTGCCTCAACTGGGCCGCTGGTTGACGAACCACAAGGCGCCGTCCGTCCCGGCGGCGATCATATCTACCGGATCGCTGATGCCCGTTCCGGTGTAGTTGGTGACGGCCCCTGCCGTCGTGATCCGCCCGATGGAGCCGCCGTTTCCGGTGTTGGTGAACCACAAGGCGCCGTCCGGCCCGGCCGTGATCCCGCCCGGACCGCAGCCAGGTGTCAAGGGAATGCGATCATCGGAGTACGATGCATTGGTCGCAGCCTTGGCTGGGCTCACTTCTGTGGACAATCAGACTTGAGAGGTTCTGGATTCTGGAGCCCAGGAATCACCGTCACGATCAGCAATTGATCGTGACAGGACACAGGGTTCGTCTCGGGACGCCGTCTGGCGGGCGCCCAAGGTGGGTGGGGTATCCCCAAGGATTCGGTAGGGGATAGGGGCTCAAGGCCGGCTCGTGGCGGCACGTTGGCCCTATGTCGAGACGGGGCGAAGACGAACGGGGTGACCGCTCAGAGTTGAGCTTTCGGCCCACCGATCTCCCGCAAGCCCGTCAGCCCGTCGAGGTGGTCAGGACACGCCCACACGCCACCAGCGATCGCCCTTCGGGCTGAACCACCGCCCCGTCCACGACGGCGCTTCGTGGCAATGCGTCGGCGGCAATAGATCATTCGCCAGCACCGCCCAGGTTCGCTCATGAAGCCAGGGCACGGGTCGCCGGGGTCGAACATCGCGCTCACGTGGCGAGGGTAGACCGGAGCCGCTACGCGGAGCGGCCCCTCGATAAGGGAGGGGAGAGGGGCCGCCAACGCCCCTGGTCTCGTGACTGACGCAGGTGCTCCTAGGTATACCCGATGAACTGGCCGGATCGGTCGCGCCCCTCGGCACACCTTCGCTCTACCGTTACCCTGTGAACCGAGCCGTCACCGCCTGGCTCATGGCCCCGGATGTCCCCGACGAGCCGTTGCTCCTCGAGGACTTTTTACGGTGCCCAGAGTGGCACCAGCGGGCCGCCTGTCGGGGCGTGGGGCCGGACGTGTTCTTTCTCGAACATGGGACAACAGACACCTACGACGCTGCCCGGGATCTGTGCGCCCTCTGCCCGGTACGCGAGCAGTGCCTCGAGACTGCGCTGGCCGACCAGTCCCCACTGGGGATGTGGGCCGCCACGACTCCGAAGGAACGCCCGGAGATGCGGCGCGGGCAGGTGGCGTGAGATCGCGTGCAATAACGTGCAATAGCGAGGTGGGAGCGCGTGCCGCTCCGTGCCGCTCGGTGCCGCTCCGTGCAACGGACTGAGAGAGAGGATTTACCCCGATATGGCAGGTCAACGCCCTAATGCCCTGGTGACAGCCGCGGTTCGCGGTCCCGGCCTCGACCTGTTGCACCAGCTGGCGGATCTGGTGCTCGATTCGTGGCTCGACCAGCCCTCTCTCCGCATCTACAACGCCGCCCAGCTGGCCGAGCGGGCGGCCGCCGAAGGGCGCCGTCCATCGTGATCGTCGAGAGCGACGTCCTGCGGGGCCGACCTCTACGAGCAGCCGATGATGGCCGTGTGCAGCTGCCGCGGCGACCCCACCAACGTCGACGTGGCGGCGGCCACCGCGGCCGGCGTCCCCGTGCTGCGTGCGCCCGGGCCGCAACGCCGACGCGGTGGCCGAGCTCGCCGTCGCCCTGCTGTTCGCCGCCACGCGTGGCGTGGTACCGGCCGACCGCGACGTGCGGGACGGCGAGATCTACCGCGACGGCATGATCCCCTACCAGCGCTACCGGGCCTGGGAGCTGGCCGGCAAGACCGTCGGCCTGGTCGGGCTCGGGGCGGTGGGGCGTGCGCTGCGCTGGCGCCTGCGCGGCCTCGGCATGGACGTCCTCGCCTACGACCCCGTACGCGCCCGACGCCACCAGCTCTTCGACGAGCTCTTGGCCCGCTCGGACGTGATCTCCATCCACGCACCCGTGACCGAGGAGACGACCGGGCTGATCGATGCCGATGCCTTCGCCAAGATGCGCGACGGCGTCGTCTACCTGAACACGGCCCGGGCCAAGATCCACGACACCGACGCGCTGGTCGCCGCGCTGGCGTCGGGCAAGGTCGGAGCGGCGGGGCTGGACCACTTCGAGGGCGAGCACCTGGCGACGGACCACCCGCTGACCACGTTCCCCCAGGTGGTGCTGACGCCGCACATCGGCGGCGCCACCTACGACACCGAGTCCAACCACACCCGGACCATCGCCGAGGACCTGTGCCGGCTCATGGCCGGGGCCCGGCCGCTGCACATCGTCAACCCCGAGGTCCTCCCCTCCTGACGTGGCGGCACGCCAACCGACCATCATCGCCACGTCCATCGGGTTCCAGGCCGAGGGGCCTGATCCGGCGAACCTGCGGCCCGGGCCCTCGTACCGGCTGGCCGCCGACCTGGCCCGGGCGCGGCGCGCACCCCCGCATCTGCATCATCGCCACGGCCGTCGGCGACGACTCGGCGCGGCTGGCGGCGGCGCACAACGCGTTCTCCAAGATCGGCTTCATCAGCTCGCACCTGACGCTGTTCCCGATGCCCAACGTGCCGGACGTGCGCGCCCACCTGCTGGCCCAGGACGTCATCTGGGTGGGCGGAGGCAGCACGGCCAACCTGCTGGCCCTGTGGCGCCTGCACGGGCTCGACACGTCCTGCGCGAGTGCTGGGAGGCCGGGGTCGTGCTCGAAGGGGGTCTCCGCCGGCTCGCTGTGCTGGCACGTCGGCGGGACCACCGACTCCTTCGGACCGACGCTGCGGCCGGTGACCAACGGCCTCGCCTTCCTGCCCTGGTCCAACAGCCCGCACCACGACGCGGAGGAGCAGCGACGGCCGCTCATCCACCGTCTCATCGCCGAGGGCACGCTGCCCGACGGCTACGCCACCGAGAACGGCACCGGGCTCGTCTTCTTCGGCACCGAGTTGGACAGCGCCTTCACCGAGGTCGAGGGCAAGTTGGCCTACTCGCTCACCCGGGAGGGCGACGCGACCCGCGAGGTCGCCCTGGAGACCCGCCTGCTCTGAGCACGCCGGCCGTGCGGCGCCCGAGCACGGCGGTGCAGGCCGCCGGCGTGCCCTCGCTCAGGCGACGGCGCCCGCCCAGTCCGACCCGGCGTGCACCGTGTCGGTGTCGCGGCCCGAGCGCAGGACGCGTCCCGGCACCGCGCCGGTGAAGTCGCCGTCGCGGACGATCTCGGTCCCGTTCACCAGGACGTGCCCGACGCCCACCGCGTCGGCGTAGAGGCGGCTGGCGCCGCCCGGCAGGTCGTCGCGGGTCCGCACGGCGCCGTGGCCGATGGCGGTCGGGTCGAAGACGACCACGTCGGCGAAGCCGCCGGGGACCAGGCGGCCGCGGTCGCGCAGCCCGTAGAGGCGGGCCGGGACGTCGGTCAGCAGGCGCACCGCCTGCTCCCAGCTGAGCAGGCCCGCGTGCCCGCACCCCGTCGCCCAGCATGGAGGTCGAGTAGATGGCACCGCACATGGTGTCGAGGTGCGCGCCGGCGTCGGAGCCCCCGACGATGGCGCGCGGGTCCTGCCAGGCCTGCGCCCGCAGCACCCAGTCCGCCTCGGACTCGCCGATGGGTGGCCGCAGCCCCGTGCGCAGCCCGTCCGCCACCACGACGTCGAGCAGGGCGTCGAACGGCTCCTGGCCGCGCTCCGCGCGCCACCTCTCCCACGCTGCGACCTTCGGCGTCGGCGTTCTCCGGGGCGAAGGTCTCGTCGAAGATCAGGCGGTCCCACACCGCCAGGTGCCGCAAGATCCCGGCCTCGTCGGACTGCGCGCCGGCGTCCAGCCGGCGGCGCGTCGCGGGGTCCGACAGCGCCGCCATGCGCTCGGCGTGCGGGGAGCGCGAAGACCTCGCGCCAGCCCGGGCAGGCCGTCGAGGATGGCGCCGTGCTCGAAGCTCAGCCGCAGCTGCATGGTGTGGGGCAGGGTCAGGGCCACGACGGTGGCCCCACGGGCGGCGGCCGCCGTGCCGGCGGCCAGCTGGCTCCAGGCATTGTCGGGATTCATCGCCGAGACCCCGAGCACGTTCCAGTTGACCGGGCGATCGGCCAGGAGCGACATGGTCGAGAGGAAGTCGACGTCCTCCTCGGTGAAGCCGTTGAGGCAGCCCGCCACGATGAGCTCGACCGTGGTGCCCTGGTGTTGGCGCACGGCGGCGGCCAGGCGTTCCATCTCCTCCCGGGTCGCCGCCCGCGACGGGACAGGCTGGCCGTCCCCGTCGTTGTGGGTGTGGACCTGCGAGGTCGAGAAGCCGAGCGCCCCCTCCACCAACGCCGCGTGCAGCGCCACCTCCATGGCCTCCATGTCCAGTTCGTCGGCCGTGCCACCGACGGCGCGCTCGCCCATGACGAGCCGGCGCAGCGTCGAATGGCCGACGAGGAACCCGGCGTTCACGGCGATACGACCGTCCAGGCGGCCGATCCACTCGCCGAAGGAGCCCCAGTCCCAGGGCAGTCCGGCGCGCAGCGCGGCGAGCGGCATGCCCTCGACCCGCGCCATCATCCGCGCGATGTAGTCGACGTGCTCCGGCGCCATGGGCGCCAGCGAGAAGCCGCAATTGCCGCCGAGCACCGTGGTCACGCCGTGGAGCGGGGACGGGCTGGCGTTGGGGTCCCAGAAGAGCTGCGCGTCGTAGTGGGTGTGGAGGTCGACGAAGCCAGGGGTGACGAGCATGCCGGTGGCGTCGATCACCGTGTCCGCCCCGGCCGTGTCGACGCTCGGGCCCGATCGCCCGACGATCCGTTCCCCCTCGATGACGACGTCGGCTCGGACCGGCGGCGCTCCGGTTCCGTCGACGACCGTCCCGCCGCGAATCGCCACCGTCATGCCGTGTCCCCCTGTTCCGCCGGGCCCGGCCGGCGCACGCCGCACCCGCTGGCGGGCGAAGGCCTGCATGCCCTCGGTCCCCAGCTCGACACCGAAGCCCGGACTGCTTCCACCCGCCCATCGGCGCGTACATGTCGATGGCCGAGAGGCCGTGCGCGTTGACGAAGACCGTCCCGGCCGACAGCCGCGACGCCACGTCGGCAGCCAGCGCGTCGTCGTTGCTCCAGACCGACGCGCAAAGCCCGAACGCGGTGTCATTGGCGGCGTCGACCGCCTCGTCGATGTCGTCGTAGGGGATCACCGGCAGGGCCGGGGCGAACTGCTCCTGGCGCACGATGCCGGCGTCGGCCGGCGGGGCCACCACGAGCGCGGGGAGACGAAGTAGCCCCCGAGCCCTCGTCCTCGCTCGCGCGTCCGGCCCGGCCGCACGAGCACGGCTCCCGCCGCGGCGGCCTCGGACAGCAGCGCCTCGACCCGGTCACGTGCGGCTGCCGTGTGCACCGGGCCCATGGTCACCCCGTCGGCCAGCCCGTCGCCGACCATCTCGGTCGCCAGCCGGCCGGCCAGCGCGTCCACCGTCTCGTCCATGCGGTCCCGGTGCACGTAGAGGCGCTTGATCGCCATGCACACCTGCCCGCTCGTGACGAAGGCCGCCTCGACGATCCGATCCGCCAGGGCGGCGTCGGCCGGCCACGTCCGGAGCGAGGATGGCGGCGTCGTTCCCCCCGAGCTCGAGCACGACGGGCCGGGTCGAGGCCGCAGCGGCCGCCATGACGGCCTGGCCGGTGCCCACGCCGCCGGTGAACGAGACCATGTCGACGTCCGGGTGGCCCACCAGCGCGGCGCCGAGGGCGGCATCGGGCCCGTTCACCACGTTCAGGACGCCGGCCGGCAGCGACCTCGGCCATCGCCGCGGCCACGAGGAGCACGGCGCCCGGGGCAGGTCGGCGGCGCCTTGACCACGACGGTGTCGCCGGCCAGAAGGGCGGGGAGCACCTTGTTGCCCATGACCGAGACCGGCCAGTTGAAGGGCAGGACGGCGGCCACGACGCCGTGCGGCACCCACTCGATGCGGGTCGCCCCGCCGCTGAGGTCCCGGGCCGCGAGGGCTTCGGCGACCAGCGGCGCGAACGCCGGCGGCCATGCCGCCCATGGTGGCGGTGTCGAAGATCGCCTCCACATGGGTCTTCCCGTGCTCGCGGGTGAGGAGCCGGGCCAGGTCCTGAGCCGCCACCGCCGCCACGCCCGCCTCGGCTGCGGCGACGACCCGGGCGGCCCGCTCGTCGGAGGCCAGCGCCGCCCAGGCCGTCTGCGACCGGCGGGCGGCGGCCACGGCCAGGTCGAGCTGCGCCGGCGAGGTGGAAGGGGCGTCGAACACGACTTCGGCCGGCCGGGCGGGGTTCGTGACCGGGTAGGTGCCATCGCCCCCGGCCACGACGTCGCCGTCGATGAGCAGGCCGACGCGGGTGATGACGTCCTCCACGTGTGTGGTCATGCGCACCCCCCGGGGCCGGACGACTTTGCTGACGATAGTGTCATCTTCTCGTGGGAGCCGTCGAGACAGGGCCCGCCACGGCCGGGCCACCCTGCTGCCCGACCCCGAGCCGCGGGCGGTCCGGGTGCCGGTGATCTCGGTCGACGACCACCTCATTGAGCCGCCCGACCTCTTCGAGGATCGCCTGCCGGCCGGGCTGGCCGCCGGGGCGCCGCGGGTCGTCGAGCAGGTCGACGGGACGCAGAGCTGGGTCTTCGAGGGGAACCACTACCCCAACGTCGGTCTCAACGCGGTGGTGGGCCGGCCGCGCGCGCGAGTGGAGCATGGAGCCGGCGCGCTTCGACGAGATGCGCCCGGGCTGCTTCGACATCGAGGCCCGCATTCCCGACATGGACCGGGCCGGCATCTGGGCCTCCCTGTGCTTCCCGTCGCTCGTCTCGGGCTTCTGCGGCGCCGTCTACTCGCGGGCGCAGGACCAGGACCTCGGGCTGGCCTGCCTGCGCGCCTTCAACGACTGGCACCTGGAGGTCTGGGCCGGGACCTACCCCGAGCGCATCATCCCGCTCCAGCTCCCCTGGCTGGCCGACGTGGCGGTCGCCGCCGCCGAGGTGCGGGCCAACGCGGCCCGCGGCTTCAAGGCGGTGAGCTTCCCCGAGTTCCCGGCCCAGCTGCAGTTGCCCTCCATCTTCAGCGGGGACTGGGACCCCTTCTTCGCGGCCTGCGAGGAGACCGGCACGGTCGTCTGCCTGCACACCGGCGCGTCGGGCTGGGCCCCGCTGCCCTCGCCCGACCCGCCCTTCGAGCTGCTGCCCACCGTCTTCCCGGTCAACGCGCTGCTGGCAGCCGGTGAGTGGCTGTGGTCGGGCGTGCCGTTGCGCTTCCCCGCCCTGGCGGTCGCCATGTCCGAGGGCGGCATCGGCTGGGTGCCCATGCTGATGGACCGGGCCGACTACGTGCTGGGGCATTCGGCCTCGGGAACCGAGAGCACCGCCTGGCCGTCGGAGCTGCTGCCGAGCGAGGTGCTCCGGCGCAACTTCTGGTTCTGCTCCATCGACGATCCGTCCGCCGTCGCGCAGCGCCACGTGATCGGGCTCGACCACATCATGGTGGAGAGTGATTACCCGCACGCCGACTCGTCGTGGCCCGACACCCAGCGCGTGCTGGCCGAGACCTGGGGTGCGCTCCCCGACGACGAGCTGCGGGCCGTGGCCGGTGGCAACGCCAGCCGCCTGTTCCGCCATTCGCTCCCGCCCGCGGACGACTGGCGCGTCCCGCGCGCAGTGACGGCGCCCGGGCGGGATCCGCTCCCCCCGCGCGCCGGCCCTGTCGTCGACGCCGACGGCCACGTCATGGAGCCCGCGTCGCGCCTGGGCCGAATTGCCCGACGCCGTACCGTCCCCGCATCAGCGCCGACGGCGCCGGCTACGAGCATGTCGTCGTCGGTGACACCGAGATCCTGGCCGTGCCCCTCGGGAACCTCGCCCGTCCCGGCTCCACCTTCGACGACCCCGCGGCGTTCCGCCCCCTGGCCGACGCGCTCCCCGGCGGATCGGACCCCGTCGCCCGCCTGCGTGACATGGAGGGCGAGGGCATCGACCAGGCCGTCCTGTACCCGACCATCGGGCTCTACTTCTCCATCGGTGGAGGAGCCCGCCGCCGCGGTGGCGCTGGCCGCCGCCTACAACGACTGGCTGGCCGGCTACTGCGCCGCCGACCCGCGCCGGCTCTTCGGGGCGGCCCTGCTGCCCACTGCAGGACCCGGCGGCGGCGGCCCGCGAGCTCCGCCGCGCCGTCACCGAGCTCGGCTTCGTCGCCGGCTTCGTCCGTCCCAACCCCTGCCTCGGGCGCGCGCTGTCCGACCGCGCCTACGACGTGCTGTGGGAGGCGGCCGAGGAGCTCGACGTGCCGATCGGCATCCACGAGGGCAGCTCGGTGATCGTGCCGACGCTCGGGTCGGACCGCCCGTTCAACCCGCTCATCCTCCATGCCGCATCGCACCCGTTCGAAGAGATGCTGGCCTGCGCCCAGCTGATCGCCTTGGGGACGCTGGAACGACACCCAGGTCTGCGCCTGCTCTTCTTGGAGTCCTCGGGCGGCTGGGCCCCGTTCTGGCTCGAGCGCCTCGATGAGCAGGTGGCCTCCTTCGGCGGCTTCTGCCCCGACATGGCGCTGCGGCCCTCGGAGTACTTCGCCCGCCAGTGCGCCATCAGCTTCGAGGTGGGCGAGCGCACGTTGTCCGCGCTGGCGCCGTTCGTCGGCACCGATCGCATCGTCTGGGGCAGCGACTACCCCCACCACGACGCCACCTTTCCCGGCGCGGTCGACGCCATCAGGGCCACGGTCTCCCCCTGCGCCACCGCGACCCAGGCCAAGGTGCTGGGGGTGAACGCCCGGGGCATCTACCGCCTCCCGGCGCGCCACACCGGCCCGGCGGCCCTCGTCGGCGACTACTTCACCGCCGTCACCGCGCAGGATCCCGAGCTGGTGCGCCAGGTCTTTGCGCCCGGCGCCACCTTCGACGTCGACGGCGACGAGCGCCGCGGACACGAGGACATCCTCCGGTACTACGCCGAGAACACCTTCGTCTTCGAGGACTTCCGCCCCGATCCCGGCCCGTTGCGGGTGGACGGGACGACCGTGACCGTGGACATCGACGTCCACCTGGGCGGGGCCAACCGGTCCGTACGCGACGTCTTCGAGACCGACGGGGAGCACATCACCGCGCTGCGGGTGCGCGGGTTCGCCGACGTGCTGCGAGCCGCCACCCCGCGCTGATGGGCCGCTCGGGCGGCCAGGCTCAGGCGGGTCGGGGCTGGGGGCCGCGCAGGAGCCGGCCGGGCCGTTCCCCGGTGGCCTCGTCGTGCTCACGCACCACCGTGCCCGACTTGACCGTCGCCACGTAGCCCCGGGCGCGCTGCACGAGCCGCTTGCCCGACGCCGGGAGGTCGTAGACCATCTCGGGGGACTCGAGGGCGAGCGCCCCGTGGTCGATGATGTTGACGTCCGCCAGGTGGCCCGGGGCCAGGAGTCCCCGGTCGCGGAACCCGTAGAGCTCGGCCGTGCGGCGGGTCTGGAGATGCACCACGGTCTCGACCGGGAGCCCCTCGCCCCGGCTGCGGTCGCGGGCCCAGTGGGCGAGCATGAACGTCGGCAGGCTGGCGTCGCACAACACACCGCAGTGGGCGCCGCCGTCACCGAGGCCGAGGACCGTGGCGGGGTGCACGAGCATCTCGCGCACGGCATCGAGGTTGCACGCCGAGTAGTCCAGCAGCGGCAGGTAGAGGAGCTCCTTGCCATCGCGCTGGAGCATCAGGTCGTAGAGGACCTCGTCGGTCGTCCGCCCCTGCGAAGCGGCCAGGGCGGTGACGCTGCGCTCGGGCGGCGGCTCGTAGTCGGGCGGGTCGCCGAGCGGGAACAGCTTGTGCAGGTTGCCCCGCAGCAGTTGGACGAAGCCGCCCGGCTGCGGCTCCTCGGAGAGCATCGCGGCGCGCACCTCAGGGGTACGCAGTCGGGCCACCCTCTCGGGCAGCGGCAGGTCGCGCGATCTCCTCGTAGGCCCGGTGGTGGGCGAACGGGTGGATCACGGACTGGAAGCCGACCATCAGCGACGTCGGCTTTCCCGCGACCTGGGGCACGAGCCAGGCTCCGCGTCGATTGGCGGCCACGCCGCGGTCGATCCACTCGCGCCACAGCTCCGGCGAGAAGTCGGCCTGGAGCACCTGGTAGGTCACGGGCACTCCGGCGCGCGTGGAGATCTCCGACATCCAGGCGAACTCGCGGTCGAGATCCCACATGTCGCTGGCCACCGAGAACACCCGGTGCCCCGCCTTGCCGAGCGCCTCCCCGATGGCGATGAGCTCGTCGGCCGCCGCGTTCGTCCCCGCCGCCAGCTCACCGTCCTTGGCCCGGTGCAGGATCGTCCGCGTCGTCGACGCGCCGATGGCCCCCGCCTGGACGGCCTCGCGCACGAGCGCCGCCATCTCCGCGATCTCCTCGCCGTTGGCCGTGTCGTTGGCCCGGCCCTCTCCGAGCACGTAGGCCCGGAGGGCACCGTGGGGGACGAGCGAGGCCACGTCGAGCACGCGGTCCGTCCGCTCCACCTCGTCGAGGTACTCGCCGAAGGTCTCCCAGTTCCAGTTCATGCCTTCGGCCAGCGCCGAGCCGGGGATGTCCTCCACGCCCTCCATCAGCTGGATCAGCCAGGCGCGGTCGGACTCGCGGGCGGGCGCGAACCCGACGCCGCAGTTGCCCATGACGACCGTGGTGACCCCGTGCCAGCCCGACGGCGAGACCTCCGGGTCCCAGGTGGCCTGGCCGTCGTAATGGGTGTGGATGTCGACCCAGCCTGGCGTGACGAGGAGTCCCTCGGCGTCGATCACCCGCCGGGCCGGTCCCTCGACCTCGCCGACCGCGGTCACGATGCTGCCGTCGACCGCGACGTCACCGGTCCGGGTCGGTCGCCCCGTTCCGTCGGCGATCGTGCCGCCCCGGATGATCAGGTCATGCATGCGTGCTCCTCTGAGGGCGCTCCGATGTGCCGCCGCCGCGGCCGGTGCAACGGGGCGAGGCGGCGGCCGGCTACACCCAGCTTCGCAGCTTTTCGATCATGGCGACAGGATCGGGGCCGACCGGCGTCACGTTGAGGTGGGTCACCCCCACCTCGGCCAGGGCGGCGACACGCTCCTTGATGTAGGACTCGGGCCCGCAGAGCGAGGTCGCCTCGAGGAGCTCGGCCGGCACCAGCGCCGCCGCCTCCTTCTTCTGGCCCGACAGGTAGAGGTCCTGGATCTCGGCGGCCTCCTTCTCGTAGCCGTAGCGGCAGGCCAGCGCGTTGTAGAAGTTCCGTCCCTTGGCGCCCATGCCGCCGATGTACAGCGCGGCGCCACCTCGCCCCATGTCGCGGATGGACGCGACCTCCGCCTGCTCGCCGATGGCGAAGATGCCGCCGGCCGCGATCTGCAGGGTGTCGAGCGAGGGGTCCCGCTTGGCCGTGCCGGCATCGAGCGACGGCCCGAAGACCTCCTTGACCTTCTCGGGGACGAAGAAGATGGGCAGCCAGCCATCGGCCACCTCGGCCGTCATGGCGACGTTCTTCTCACCCAGCGCGGCGACCCAGATCGGGATGCGCGAGCGCACCGGGTGGTTGATCAGCTTGAGGGGCTTGCCGAGCCCCGTCCCCTCGCCGGGCGCCAGGGGGATGTGGTACGCCGCGCCGTCGTGGGTGAGCGGGGCCTCGCGGGCCCAGACATCGCGGCAGATCTCGATGATCTCGCGGGTGCGGGCGAGCGGGCGGTCGTAGGGCACGCCGTGGAAGCCCTCGATCACCTGGGGGCCCGAGGCCCCGAGACCGAGGTGGCAGCGCCCACCCGAGACGGCATCGACGCCGGCCGCCGTCATGGCGATCAACGTCGGCGTACGGCTGTAGATGGGCAGGATGGCCGAGCCGATCTCCACCCGCTCGGTCTTGGCGGCCAGGTACCCCATGTAGCTGGGCGCGTCGAAGCTGTAGGCCTCGGCCACCCAGACGACGTCCAGCCCGACCTTCTCCAGCTCCGCGGCCTGTCGGGCCGATTCGGCGAACCCGCCGGCGTAGCTCAACGTCATGGACAGCTTCACGCGGTCCTCCCTTTCCTCGGTCCTGGACGGGGCGGGTCAGCGCCGGCGCCCGTCCCGGTCGCGCCCATCCTGGTCCGGGTGAGGGCGTGTGCTCAATTCCCGGGCGGACCGCCGTAGCATCGCAGCCGTGGCGGGAGACCGGACGGAGTTGGTCCTCTTCGACCTGGGCGGGGTGCTCATCGCGCCCGGCGGGGTGGCGCCGATGCGGGAGTTGAGCGGCCTCGACAGCGACGAGGCGCTGTGGACCCGCTGGCTGAGCTGCCGCTGGGTGCGCCGTTTCGAGGCCGGCGGCTGCACGCCCGAGGAGTTCGCCGCCGGGATGGTGGACGAATGGGAGCTCGAGCTGGGGCCGGCCGATTTCCTCCGCGCGTTCGGCGGTTGGCCCGAGCCTCCCTACGACGGTGCCCTGGAGCTCGTGGCCGCCGTGCAGGCGGCGGTCCCGGCGGGGTTCCTCTCGAACGCCAACGCCTTGCATTGGACGGCCAACTACGAAGGGATCCCGCTGACCGAGGCCTTCGCCTACCGCTTCCTCTCCTTCGAGCTCGGGATGGTCAAGCCGGACGCCGCCATCTTCGACGTCGTGGCGGCGCGCCTGCCCGTCCCCCGCCGCCGGGTGCTGTTCCTGGACGACAACGTGCGCAATGTGGCGGCGGCCGCGGGCGCGGGGTTCACCGCCCGGCACGTACGCGGGATCGGGGCGACCCGGGACGCGCTCGTCTCCGCGGGCGTGCTCGGAGGCTGAGGCCGGCCGCCGTACCGGTGAGGCGCCGCTTCCCGCGCCTGTGCCAACATGCGGCCATGGTTGCCAACGGCCCGATGCTGCGTCTCCTGCCGCGCCTCAGTGACGACGTCGCCTTCTTCTGGACCTCCGGCGCGGACGGCGTGCTGCGCCTGCTGCGCTGCCACGCGTGCGGGTTCTTCATCCATCCGCCGGGCCCGATCTGCCCGCGTTGCCTGTCGCGCGACCTGGGCCCCGAGGAGGTCAGCGGGCGGGGCCACGTCGAGACGTTCACCGTCAACTCGCAACAGTGGATCCCCGGGAGCGGCCCCTACATCATCGCCTGGGTCTCGATCGACGAGCAGCCCGACCTCCGCCTGACCACGAACCTGGTCGATGTGGAGCCCGAGGACGTCCGCATCGGCATGGCGGTGCGCGTGCTGTTCGAGCACATCGAGGACGTGTGGATCCCCCTCTTCACCCCGGCGGAGGACGCGTCGTGAGCCCGCGACCGGCCGAGGAGCCGCTGGAGCGGCGGGCCATCATCTCGGGCATCGGACAGTCGGACGTGGGGCGCCGGCTGGGCCGCTCCGACCTCGACCTGACCGTGCAGGCGTCCCTGGCCGCCATCGCCGACGCCGGGCTGACCCGCGACGACATCGACGGGATCTCGACCTACCCCGGCATGGGGACGGGGACGCCGGGGTTCGCCGGCCCCACCACACCGGAGGTCCAGGACGCGTTGGGGCTGTCGGTGAATTGGCACGACGGCGGGGGTGAGGGCGCGGCGCAGATGCGCGCCGTCATCGCCGCCTCGCTGGCCGTGGCGGCGGGCCTGGCGCGGCACGTCCTCGTCTACCGCACCGTCAGCGAGGGGAGCGCCCAGGGCACGGGCGGGCGCGGTGGTATTGGCGGATCGGGGGGAGGGGGCTCGGTGCCGCGCTTCGGCAGCTTCATGCAGTGGACACTCCCCTACGGCGCCGTCTCGGCCGCAAACTGGATCGCCATGGTGGGCACAGCGCCGGATGCACGAGTTCGGCCTGACCCGTGAGCAGCTGGGCCAGATCGCCCTCAACGGTCGGCGCAACGCCGCCCTCAACCCCAAGGCCGTCTACACGGACCCCATGTCGATGGCGGACTACCTGGCGGCGCGCATGATCACCTCACCGCTGTGCCTCTTCGACTGCGACGCGCCCTGTGACGGCTCGACGGCGGTCATCGTGTCGCACCGCGACGCGGCCGGAGACCTGGACCACCCCGCCGTGCAGATCAACGCGGTCGGAACCGCGCTGCGGGGCCGCCCGAGTTGGGACCAGTTCGACGACATGACGACGATGGCCGCCCGCGACGCGGCCGCCTCCATGTGGGAGCGCACCGATCTCCGCCCGACCGACGTCGACACCGCGCAGCTCTACGACGGGTTCAGCGTGCTCACCATCGTGTGGCTCGAGGCCCTCGGCTTCTGCGGCCGCGGCGAGAGCGGACCCTTCATTGAGGGGGGCGCCAACATCGCCCGCGACGGCCTGCTCCCGCTCAACACGGCCGGCGGCCAGCTCTCGGGCGGGCGCCTGCACGGGTTCTCCCTCATCCACGAGGCCTGCGTCCAGCTGCGCGGCCAAGGTGGGGAACGCCAGGTCGTGCGCCGGGGGGGCCGGAACCCCGAGGTGGCCGCGGTGGCCAACGGCGGTGGGCCGATCGCCGGCACCATGCTGCTCACCCGCGGCGTGTCCTAGAGTGCCGTGTCAAACCAACGTTTGCGACCTTCTTCGGGGCACGTCGCGATAGAACCGATGGCGTACGAGGGCACGACTCCGCTCAGGACGTCAGTTCGAGCCACGTATGGTTTTGCTCGACGCGGAGGGACGCGTGATCACCGGGAAGTTCGCGCTGAATCACGGCTCGATAGTAGGTGCGGCCCTCTGCATCGTCTGTCAGAACCACGACCCCGTCGCCGGTCGACGGGCAACCGATGACGAAGCTGCTCGCGTCTTCGTTCAGCCCCCATTGCCACCCCCAAGCAGGTGGACCGAGCTCGATGCCCCAGCCTGCGCCCCAGGCGAGCTCGTCATCAATGCGCCAGAGCGCCTGCCAGCGCGCATCGTCGAGGCGGAGAAGGTGGGCTAAGAAGCGCCCGTAATCGGCTGCGGTCGTCAAGAGCGGCCGATAGCCGTGAAAGCCAGGTTCAGGATCGGCCAGACAGCTTTGATCCATGCCGAGGGGTCCGAAGACCCGGTCTCGCGCGACCTGCTCCACGAGTGACGCCGCGTTCATCACCGCCGGATCGCCATCGACCCGAAGGAGCTGCCAATTGCGCACAACGCCGACCGAACTGCGCATGCCAGTTCACGTTACGCCCATGACCACCCACCAACCGTCGGTGTACTGGAGGGAGGGGTGGTGCCGTCGTCGTACCTGTTCGCTTTTGGCAGTTGACTACGGCGGTCCCATTGATATTCTTGCAATCGAAAGGCGCGATGAGGCCCGCTCCTCGAATCGCCGGGCGTAGCTCGGATGATGGCTTCTCCTTGCAGTCAGCTGCTTGTAGGAGATGGCCGTTCCGCACTCCTGCCAGCCTGGACAGGAGGTGCGAGCTGAACATCTACTACATCGCAGCGATCTGGTTTGGAATGGCGCTTCTGGCGTCATTCATCAGCATCCGGATCGGCGTGTCGGTCGCTCTCGTCGAGATTCTCGTAGGAGCCGTCTGCGGCAACATTCCAGGACTCAAAGAGCACATCGTTCAAACAGGTTTCACGACATTCCTTGCCGGCTTCGGTTCCATCTTGTTGACGTTTCTGGCAGGAGCCGAGATCGACCCGGTGTCTCTGCGCCGACATTGGAAGCCGAGCATCACCATAGGCATAGTCTCGTTCGCGCTCCCGTTCGCTGGCGCTTTCCTCTTCTGCCGGCTTGTCCTGAACTGGCATCTCCACGCTGCGGAGATCGGCGGCATTGCGCTCAGTACCACATCGGTGGCGGTGGTCTACGCCGTCATGGTGGAGACTGGGCTCAACCGCCACGACATAGGAAAGCTCATTCTGGCGGCCTGCTTCGTCACGGATCTCGGAACGGTCCTCGCGTTGGGCGGATTCTTTGCGACCTACGGGTGGCTCCTCTTGGTCTTTGTGGTCGTTACGGCGGTAGCCCTCTACCTCTTGCCACGAGCACTGCGATGGGTCATTGCCAACTACGGCCACCGGATCAGCGAACCCGAGGTGAAGTTCCTGTTCGTGGTGCTGCTGGCGCTCGGTGGACTGGCGACCGCAGCTGGCAGCGAGGCCGTCCTCCCGGCCTACGTGGCGGGCCTCGTCGTGGCTGGCATCTTCATGGGTGACCGGGTGATCCTTGACCGCATCCGGACGATCGCGTTTGCTCTTCTGACCCCGTTCTTCTTCCTGCGGGCTGGGACCCTCATCTCAGCGTCGGCCCTGGTTGCCGGTGCTGGAGTGATCGGGGCGCTGTTCGCCGTCAAGATGACGACCAAGGCCCTAGGCGTATGGCCAACCGCTGCGGGCTTTCAGGTCCCAACCCGAGAGCGGACGTATACGACCCTTCTCATGGCTACCGGTCTGACCTTCGGTTCTATCGCGGCGCTCTACGGTCTGACACACCATCTCATTGACCGGACCCAGTACACAGAACTGGTCAGCGTTGTCATCCTCTCTGCCTTCGTGCCGACGCTCATCGCGCAAAAGCTCTTCCAACCGACGGTTGTCGTCTCCCGCGAAGAAGAGGAGGCGCTCGCCGAGGAGGACATGTCCATCGTTCACCGACGAGGCTCCTCATGAGTTCGACCAGTCACGAAGTGCAAAGGGCACAACAACACCAACAGAGGTCGAAATGATCATCGTCACGGACGGCGCCGTCGATCTTCCAGAGTGGCTCAGGGAGTCGCCTTCGATTCGTAAGGTGTCCGGTCAGCTGTGGCTCGGCAACGATCCCTTGGAGGGCGGGACAGAGGAATTCTGGTCGCTCGTCCGGGATCACCAATACCCTTCGACGACTCCGCCTAGCGTCAGCGACTTGACGGAAGCCTACCGACATCAGGACCTCGTCCTCGGTCTACATGTTTCGAGCAGATTGAGTGCGACGATGTCGCACGCCCGCGAAGCCGCCACCCGAGCCGGACCCGGAGCCATCGTGATCGACACCCGGTCATTCAGCGTCGGAACGGGACTGATCGTTGCCGCCGTTGGTCGAGCCGTCGAACGTCCGCTGGAACACCAGTCAATCATCGACTACGCACAGTCGCTTCCGGACCGCCTCCATACGTTCGCACTCATCCAGGAGATCGAGACGCTTCGGAGAAGTGATCGCTCGGGTCTTCTTCCCCCGGGCCATTTGGTAAAGAACCATCCGCTCCTGCTCGCGGTACGCGGAAGAGTGATGCCGCTCGGACAATTTAAGAATCGAGACACTGCCCTGAGAAATCTCGTGCGGCACCTGAAAGCGAGCGCGGAGCCCACTTCCGTCGGTGCCTGGGCTCTCGGACATGGCGACATCGCGAACGCTGCCGTGCTGTTGGACCGGCTCTCAAGACAAATGGGGTCGCCGCCAGCATTTGTGACCCCCATCGATCCGACTGTCGGAGCGCACCTCGGTCCAGATTCTCTGGTCGTTGGAGCAATCTCGGGTCGGATTGATCTCTAGGAACGTCAAGTGGACTTCGGCCCCGGGTCATCCAGCGGACCACGTGAGACGCTAGAGAAGCGCTGGGTTTCGACCACCTCCCGAGTCACGAAGGAATGCGGAGCGAGCCTTTGAATGGTAGGGAGAAACGCTTCTATCCTCTCGGCCTCGTCGATGATTTCGAGCGCCAGAGGAAGGCCGATACCTGCATCTGGGAACCAATCCGTTCGGACGTGGCCTGATCTTCCAAAGCCCTCCGTCCCACGCCAAAGCGTGGCCCCCGCAAGTCCATCATCGCGAGCACGCTCAAGCAGGAGATCAGGAAGCCCTCGTCGACCAACTCGATCGTCCTCGCTGAGGAAAATCATGATCCTCGTCGCTGGACTTCCTTCGCCCACGGTGCGCCTCCGATGAGTAGCCGTAGCTCCGTTTACGTTCACACATTAGCGCTATTGTCGAAATCGACGGCAAGGCAAAGTGATTCAGCCACCATCTCGGTGCCGTGAAATTGGGCCCTCTAGTGACGAACTCAATATCGTCTCGTTTTTCCGGTACGCCAGCCCAACGGTTGAGCATTTTCCTTAGCGTCCTCGATCAGACGAGGCGTCACTCAATTTCGCTCGAACTGCTCAAGCGCGCTCAAAAGGCAAGGTTGTCAGGGATAACGATCTTTCAGGGATTGGAAGGATTTGGCGCTTCGGGGCGAATCCATCAGACACACCTACTGGTGCAAGATCCTCCGCTTGTCGTGGTGGTTGTTGAGACCCCCGCGCGGATCCATTCCTTCCTCGCTGATGTCGCTGACCAGCTTCTGGGCGACTCGTTCGTTGTGATCAACGACCTTGAGGTCCTGAGCATTTGATCACCGGCTCCCGCCAGTGAGAAGGGTGCTCCATTCGTTCGGGGATACCGCAAACGTTGGCTGACGTGGCACGAGACGCGGCGGGCGTTACCGCCCCCCCGGCGTGGTCCCCGCCAGGTGGTGCGCAGCCCGCGCCGCCAGGGCGACCAGGGTCAGGGTCGGCCCGTAGCCACTCGAGGTGACGAACACCGAGGAGTCGGCAACGACGACATTGTCGAACGCGTGCACCCTCCCCCACCGGTCCACCACCGAGGTGTCCGGGTTGTCCCCCATGCGCACCGTGCCCATGACGTGGCGGCTCTCGGGAATGGGCGTCGCGCCGGTCCCGTGGTACGAGACGCCAGGGGAGGAGGTGTGCAGCACCCATTCGGCGCCCATCTCCTCGAGCACGGACTGGAGGATCTTGCCGTGGTACTTCGACGCCGCCAGCTCGTGGTGCCCCGGCTGGTAGGTGACACGGGCGACCGGGAAGCCGCGGGCGTCGCGGATGGACGGGCTCAGGTCGACGGTGTTGGTGGCGTAGGGCAGGTCCTCGCCCTGCATGATGAAGGCCCACATACGCTCGCGCAGGTTCGACTCCCGCATGGCCCGGGCGTGGTGGCGACCCCAGGGCGAGTGGCGCGCCTCCATGATGGGCAAGCCGCCCCCGCTGTGCTCGACCAGCCCCCCGCGGAACCACGGGAGGCCGGCATCGGCCGCCGCTTCCCGCGCGGTCGTCCTGCACCATGGCGTCGTCGTGGACGTGAGTGACGGAGCGCCCCTTGTGCGGGTGCAGACGCATGGTCGGGAAGTGTCCGACGACGATGGTCTGGAAGTGCACCATCAGGTGCCTGCCGAGCGCCGGGTGGTCCACCCCGGACAGCAGCAGCAGGCGCGGCGTCTCGATGGCGCCACCCGCCACGATGACCAGCTCGGCATTCCTGGTGCGCGTGACGCCGTCCGGCCCGACGAACTCGACGCCGGTGGCTCGCCGGCCCTGCGTGACGATGCGGCTGACGTAGGTCTCGGGCATCAGCTCGGCCCGCCCCGTCGCCATGGCCTTGGTCAGCAACGCCACCGGGTCACCCTTGGCGTGGATGGGGCAGCCGAAGAACGCGCAGTAGCCGCAGTTGTTGCAAGCCGGACGGCCGTCGTAGGCGATGCTGTTGGCCGCCGTCGGCGCCTCGTAGGGATGCAGGCCGACCTTCTCGGCCGCGGCCGACGACAGCAGCGCCCCGTACATCGGTGCCCCGGGCGGCATCGGATACGGACCGGAGCGCCAGGCGGCGAACGGGTTGGCACCCTCGCGCCCGGAGACCCCGATGGCCCGCTCCACCTCGGCGTAATAGGGCTCGAGCTCGTCGTAGTCGAGCGGCCAGTCGTCGACGGCCGCTCCATCCTGGGGACCATAGGAGGAGCAGAGCCGGAAGTCCTCCTCCCGGAAGCGCGGCACCTTGCCGTCGGCGTGGGTGCCGCCACCGCCGACGGTGGTCGGGATGGAGTTCACCTCGCCCACGTGCGTGTGCTCCCCCTCGTCCGCCGAGCGGCGGAACGCCCGCGGCTCGACCAGCGGGTCGGGGCCGAGGAAGTAGCGGGAGACGAACTTGATCTCGTCGTTGGAGTAGTCGCCCGCCGGCTTGGTCATGTCGTCGGGATCGAGGAGATGGTTGCGGCCCTTCTCCATGATGACGACGGACCGCCCGGCCCGGGTGAGCACCTCGGCCGCCGTGGCGCCGCCGGGGCCGGAGCCGATGATGACGGCGTCGGGCGTCACGGCTGCGACACCTCGGCGTCGCTGTAGCCCCGCGGCTGCACGTCGCCCTCGTAGTCGATGTACCGCCAGCCGACGGTGTCGCGGTTCCCGCCGTACTCGGGCGCGCCGTACATGCCCTCGCAGCAGTGCTCCCAGAGGAGATCGCAGAAGTCCCCGGCCTCGCGCAGCCGGCGCCGTTGCTCGCGGCCGTCCACCTCCGTGAAGTCGGCGCCCAATGCTGCGAGCCCCGCGCGGTAGCGCTCCTGGAGACCCACGACCGGTCCGTTGAACTCGCGCTCGGGCAGCCCCCGGGAGCCCTCGATCCGCATGCGCCAGGCCAGCTCGTCCAGCGGCGCCAGTCGATGGAAGGCAGCGAATCCGGCCACCCCGCCCTGGCGCCCGGAGGTCGGTCCGCCGGCCCAGATACGGGGCGGGTCGAACGAGAAGGCTCCGAGGAAACCGTCGATGTACTCGGCCACACCGGCCTCCTCGGCCCCCGGCGCACCCTCGCCGGAGGGCAGCATCTGGGCGCAGGCCGCCCGCAGCGTGGCGTACTCCCGATCGCTCAGCCAGACGGGCACCGGGCAAACGTAGCGTGGTCCCGACCCAATTGCTGACGCTGCTGTCAGGTTAGACCGTGCCTCACCAGCTCCGTCGGCCACATCTCGCTGTCCCACGAGGTCCTCCCTCGCGCACCCGAGTTCGAGCGGACCTCGACGGCGCTCGTCAACGCCTACGTGGCGCCGAGGACCAGCGCTTACGTCGACCGGCTGGTGGAGAAACTGCGCTGATGCAGTCGAGTGGGTTCGTGATGCCGGCCCACGTCGGCGCGCTAGGGCTGGAAGGCGCAGCCGTCCCAGAACGAGACAAGGCGACGGCGGAAGGTTCCCCTGAGCTCGACGGTGAGGACGTGGGGGCCGAATTCGGGATTCCCACGGTAACGCACCATGAGGTCGCGGGTGGGCAAGTCGACGAAATCGTCTGCGTCGGTGGGCACGTCCGTCGAGGTGTCGAGAAGGGTGAGCGGGCCGGCGCAGCAGCGGTGCGCGTGGGAACGGACGTAGACGACGCCACCGCGTCCGGCGGCGAAGGATCGGGCCTCGTCCGAGACGACCACTTCCATCCGGGCCATCGTAGGGTTCGCCGCCGGCCGAAGACGTGGCGGGCGTCAGGTCCGGTTGGAGCCGCCAGGCTTCTCGTGGATGTCCGCGCCCGGATCAGAGTTCGGGCCCGGGTGCGCCCGGCGCGGCACGGCGCCGACGCGGTGGGCGAACCAGAGTCCGGCGCGCTCGCCCTCGTCGAGGAACGCGCACACGAGGTTCCCGGTCTCGCTCGCGCCGAGGTCGACCAGGTAGCACCAGTTCACCAGCAGCCGGAAGCCGGGGCCGCGGTAATGCCGCCCGGTCGCGAGGAGCGGCACCGCGGGCATGCGCAGAGCCCAGGCCACCAGGCCACCGGCGATCTCGGGGAAGGCGGCCGGCTGCCGTAGGACGTCGCCGTACCGGCCCGTGACGACGTCGACCATGTTCTCCAGCGCGGCGGAGCCCGGCTCGAAGTAACGCGAGTGCTCCGAGACCGGCGGATGGTCCGGCGCGTTGGTGCGCATCCTTGTGCCGCCGAACCCCGGCGAGGCCGGTGCGGCACCGAAGACCCCCAGCTCGGCGACGGCGTCCCCCGGCGCCTGCTCCGAGAAGAAGTGCGACTGCTGCAGATGGAGGTCACGCAGGCCGTCGACCGTCATGCCCGGGCTCCCCGCTACGACGACGTCCGTCACCTCCAGTCCGGCGTCGGCCAGGGCGGCCCCCGTGACGATCGACCCGAAACTGTGGGCGACCACGGTCAATGACTGCTCGGGCTCCAGCCAGAGGCTGGCGACGAACTCGGTCAGGTCGTTGGCCGCGGTCGTGAGGTCCTCGTTGCACTCGATCGACCCCGCCGCAGCGGCCAGGATGTCGGCCGGGTTGTCGTAGCCCTTCCACAGGACCACGGCTGTCGAGGTGCTGGCCTCGTAGAGATTGCGCGCGTCGGGGATCCAGTCCTCGCACAGGTTGGTCCCGTCGCCGACGCCGGGGACGACCACCGCGACGTGCGCCGCCGTCCCGAGATCGCCCAGGAGCAGAGCGAAGTGCTGCAGCTGGGGCCGGTACACGAGGATGTCGCCCCCCGAGGACACGAGGGTCCGAAGCAACCTGACCCGATCCTCGTCACCTTCGTCGGTCGCGCCGACGAGATCCCTTTTCGCCGCAGCAAGGTTGCCGGCCGCCCGACGGGAGACCAGACGCTTTCCGCGCATGGACCAGGTTACGTCGCACCCACAATTCCCACGGGTACCTCACTAATCTGGCCACCATGGGTGAGGCGCTGGCCATCCTGGCGGCCGTGCTGTTCGCGTTCGGCACCGTCCTCCAGCAGAAGGGAACGCTCTCCACCGAGGCGGCCGGCGACGACCCCCGCTTCTTGCTCCAGATCCTGCACCGCCCCGTCTGGCTCGCCGGCATGGTGCTCCAGTCCACGGGCTGGGTCGTGCAGGCGATGGCACTGGACCGTGGGTCGCTCGTGGTGGTGCAGTCCCTCACGGCGCTCAGCCTGGTCCTCGCGCTCCCCCTTGGCGCGCTGCTGACCAACCAGCACATCGGGCGCCGTGAGCTGATCGGGGCCACCCTCACCCTGGTCGGCATCGTCTTCTTCATCTCGGCGGGGCAACCCCAGGGGGGCACGACCCACCCCGCCGCCGCCACGTGGTGGGCGGCCTGTCTGATCACCGCCGCACTGGTGCTCGCCCTGTTCATTGTCGGCCAACGCTTCACGGGGGCCGCCAAGGCGCTCACCTTCGGCGCCGCCGCCGGCCTCGGCTACGGATTACAGGCGGCCGTGACCAAGACCTTCGTCACCGAGCTCGGTGGCGGTGTGCTCGGGCTCCTCGCCAGCTGGTCGACGTACGTGCTGATCATCTCCGCCGTGACCGGATTCGCTCTGCAGCAGTCCGCCCTCAAGACCGGCGTGCTGGCGCCCGCTATGGCGTCGAGCAACTCGGTGACCCTGTTCTCGAGCGTGCTCCTCGGGATCACCGTCTATGGCGAGACGCTGGCGAAGACCGGCACCGGCCATTCGGGGTCCACCGTCATCGGGCTGGTCGTCGCCGTGGTCGGCATCGCGTTCCTCGCGGGATCCGAGGAACCGACGGCGGTGCCGGGCACCGCCAGCCAGTCGCCGGCGACATGACGCCCTTGCCTGGCCGGCGGATGGCGTCCACCAGGCGTTGCCCGGCCCGGCTGTAGGCCGCGACCGTGCACACCCTCGCCGCGGTCGAAGTCGCGGGCTCCTGGTGGGTGTACCTGGGTCTGTTCGTCGCAGTGGCGGCGTCGTGGGCCGGTGTGCCCTTCATCGGCGCCACCGCGCTCGGAGCGGCCGGCGTGGCAGCAAGCCAGGGGAACCTCGAACTGTGGCTCGTCGTGGCCGTCGCAACACTCGGAGGCGAAGTGGGCGGCCTCATCGGCTACGCCGTCGGAAACCGATGGGGCCGCACGTTGCTCGAGCGGCCGGGCAAGCACCAGGCCGGGCGCCGGCGCATGGTCGAGCGGGGCGAACGGGCCTATGCCCGCTGGGGTCGCCTTGCCGTCTTCTTCACGCCCGCCATCGTCTCTGGCACGGCCAAAATGGAGCACGGTGAGTTCGTGTTCTGGAATCTGCTGGCATCGCTCGGCTTCGCGGTGTCGGTGGCGGCCAGCGCCTACGGGCTCGGGCGCATCTTCACGGGCCACGACTCTCCGCGCGATGTCGTGACCCTGGTCGTGGGACTCGCTGTCGGCGCCCTGGTCACGGCGCTCCACATCCGCCGCCATCACCGCCGCGCCGCGGCACGCTGAAGCGCTCAGCGCGGCAAGCCCAGGATCCGCCCGGCGATGATGTCGCGCTGCACCTGTGACGTCCCCCCGGCGATGCCGGCCGCCTTGCTCCACAGCCACTGACGCGCCCAGGGTCCCGCCTCGGCCGAAGCCGGGTCGCGCCCGGTGACGAGCAGCGCGGCGTCGGAGAGACCCTGTGTCATGGCCGTCCAGGTCAGTTTGATCCAGCTCGACTCAGGCCCGGGCTCCTCGCCGCGCCCGAGCCGGGTCAGGGTGCGCAGGTTGTGCAGGCGGAGCACGTGCAGGTCGATGGAGGCCCGCGCCAGCGCGTCGGCCACCAGGGGATCGTCCAGCGCGCCGTTCCCCCGGGCCTCTTCGTACAACCGGGCCAGGTAGGCCTCGTGTACGACCTGCTCCTTGAACGGGAAGTTGGTGCCGCGTTCGTGGGCCAGTGTCGAGCCGGCCACGGTCCAGCCCTGCCCCTCGATCCCCACGACGTGCTCCGCCGGCACGAACACGTCGGTCAGGAAGACCTCGTTGAATTCGGCGTCGCCCGTCATCTGCACGAGCGGGCGCACGTCGACGCCCGGGTCCGACATGTCGACGATCAGCGCGGTGATCCCCTGCTGGGGGCGGGGCACATCGGCCTCGGTTCGGGCCAGGCACAAACCCCACGAGGCGAACTGGGCGTAGGACGTCCAGACCTTGCGGCCCGTCACCTCGAAGCCCCCCTCGACCGGCGTGGCCCTCGTGGAGAGGGAGGCCAGGTCGCTGCCGGCGTCGGGCTCGCTGAAGAGCTGGCACCAGATCTCCCGCGCCGAGAGGATGGCCGGCAGGTAGCGCAGGCGCTGGTCCTCGGTGCCGTGGGCCAGGAGTGTCGGGCCCACCAAGTTGATGCCGACCCGGTTGACGGGCTGCGGGGCCTGGGCCCGCGCGTACTCGCTCTGGTAGAGAGCGACCTGCACCGGCGTGGCGCTGCGCCCGCCATAGGCGCTGGGCCAGTGGACACCCACCCAACGGTCGGCCGCCAAGGTGGCCTGCCACTCCCGGCCCCAGGCCACCTCGTCGGCCAGGTCGACGAAGGCGGGTGGGCGCGCCAGGTGATCGGCCAGCCACGCCCGGAACGAGGCGGCGAACTCCTCGTCCTCGTTGTTCAGCGCGAGATCCACGCCCGCTCGCTCACGCGCCCTGACATCGGCGTCACGTTACCGGGGCCCGGGTATGGTGCCCTGCCGTGACGGCCCGCCTCCGACCGACCTGGGTGCCGCGCCTGGCCCGGCGCTACCGCCGGCCGGGAGGCCCGTGGGACGTCCCGGTGCTCGACGCCCTGCTCTCGGCGCACGGCGGCGAGGTGGTCGACGGCGACACCCGGCTCACTGCGGCGCAGGCGGACGCGCTGGTGGCCAGCGTGGCGGGCGGGCTGCGGGCACGCGGCGTCGGAAAGGGCGACGCCGTGGCCTGGCAGGTGCCCAACAGCCTGGCCGCCGCCATCCTGACCCGGGCCTGTTGGCGCATCGGTGCGGTGGCGGCGCCCGTCCTGCACAGCTTCGGGCCGGCGGACGTGGAGGCGGCCCTCGGCCAGATCGACCCGGCGCTCGTCGTCGAGCTCGGGCCCGAGGCGATCTCCGACCCCACGGGCCTCGCCGAGGCCCTCGGGGGCGACCCGGTGCCCGGCGGCACGTCGCCCAGCCACCCCGCCGACGTGGCGCTGGTCCTGTTCACCTCCGGCTCCACCGGGATCCCCAAGGCGGTGCTCCACACGCAACGAGGTCTGAGCTGGAAGGCGACGTTGATGGCATGCGTGCACGGCCTCGGCCCGGCCGACGCGGTGCTGATGCCGGCGCCGATGGCCCACATCTCGGGACTGCTCAACGGGATCCTGGTGCCGGGCGCCGCCGGGCTCCGGGCGGTCTTCGTCCGCCGCTTCGATCCCGAGCAGGCGCTGGCGCTGGTGGCCCGCGAGCGCATCTCGTTCCTGGCCGGCCCCCCGACCTTCTTCATCGCCATGGCCCGCGCCCTCGCCGAAGGCCCCGCCGTGGATGTCTCCTCGGTGCGGCTGGTCTCCAGTGGAGGTGCCTCCGTGACGCCGGCGTTCGTCGAGGACACGGCGCGTACCTTCGACTGCCGCGTCAAACGGACCTACGGCTCCACCGAAGCGCCCACGGTGACCACCAGCACCGACGACGACCCGTCCGACAAGGCCCGCGACACCGATGGGCGTGCCGTGGGCGCGGTCGAGCTCCGGATCTCGGACCCCGAGACCGGCGCGCGCCGCGGCACCGGGGCGCCGGGCGAGCTCTGGGTGCGCGGGCCCGAGATGTTCGCCGGCTACGCCGACGCGGCGCAGACCGCCACGGTGATCGCTCGGGGCGGCTGGTTCCGCACCGGGGACCTGGCCACGGTCGACGGCGAGGGATGGGTGCGCATCGTCGGACGGCTCAAGGACGTCATCATCCGCGGCGGCGAGAACATCTCGGCCTCCGAGGTCGAGGCGGCCCTGGAGGCCCACCCTGCCGTCCACCACGCGGTGGCGGTCGGCTACCCCGACCCGCTGATGGGCGAACGTGTCGCCGCCTTCGTCGAGTCGACCGCCCCATTCGACCTCGAGGAATGCCGCCGCTGGTTCGCCGGGCGGGGCATGGCCGTCTTCAAGACGCCCGAGAAGGTCGAGCGGCTGGACCACCTGCCGCTACTCGGTTCGGGCAAGCCCGACCGGGCCGCGTTGCAACGCCGCGCCGCGCCGGGCTGACACGCGCCGGCGGCGTTCGACCGGGCGCGTCCCGACAAACCGATGGCGTATGGTTCGGCCACCGCACTGCGACAGGTGGTCGTTCCGCTAGCGGCGCCTCGAGATGTAGAGCGCCGCGTCCTCGACTTTGGTGATCGAGCCTCCGAACTCGTCGTTGACGATCCTCGCAATGGCGTCGTACTGCTCGTCGGTCCGTTGACCGCCATAGGTCTTTGTCACCGCGACGAAAGCTGCGGCGTCAAGGGTGCGTTCAAAGACGTGGTGGAGGACCAGAGGTTGCTCGAATCGGGCGTCGTCACGAATCGGCTGCATGGAGCCATCAACGTGGTCCAGTCGCTTCACCCACGGAGACCCGCTCACCTGGGCCAGCCGCTCCCCGAAGGGCTCCGCCCCCCAGGAGACGACCTCTGTCCATATCAGGGCCAGGCAGCCACCCGGTGCGAGGAGCTCCGCCACACGATCCACTGCGACGTGTGGAGTCACCCAGTGCCAGGCATTGAACGCTGCAACCAATCGGACGGGGCCGGGTCCCGCATAGTCCTCAAAACGACCGACGAAGACCGAAGCCCGATCGCCGAGCTTGGCTCGAGCCAACGCAGCCATCCCGGGTGACGGTTCGATGGCTGTCACACAGAGCCCGCGTCGCACCAGTGGCTCCGTCGCGATGCCGGTCCCCGCTCCGACTTCGATCATCTCGGTCCCCGCCGAGACGTCGGAGATCTCGAGGATGTCGTCAAACACGCTCTCCGGGTACCGCGGCCGATAACGGTCGTAATCGAGAGCCTGCGCACCAAATCTCCAAGATGCCTCGGGGGCTTCTCGCCAGAGGTCCGACATGGGTGCCAAGTATCGTCCCGTCCCTACGTCACCGCTGTGTCGCAGACCGCCCCGAGCCGGCGGCGAACGGGGCAGCCTGCCTAGCTGGGGCCGGGCGGGTCGGTGAAGGCCGGCCGCCACTCGTAACACACGTCGGGAGCTTGTTCCTCGTTGTCGCCGTTCGTCATGGCAATGGCGATGAACCCGCGTTCCTCGTAGAAACGTCGTGCGCCGAGGTTGCTCTGAAAGGTCCAGAGCTTGAGTCCGGTCGGACGCTCCCCCATGGCATGGTGGAGCAACTCCCCTCCAATGCCGCCTCGCGTCGAAGCCGGGTCGACATAGAGCTGATCGATCCATTCGTGGTCCAGCACCATCAGCGCTATGGCTTCGCCTCGGTTGTCAGCGACCCAGACCTCACAGGTCGGGAGAACTACCTCCGCGAACCACCCGCGAACTTCCTCATCGGTGTGGACGGTTGGAGGAATCGATGGAACCGAAGCTGAACGAGATCGGAGCCACAGCGAAGCGAGTGAATCCGCCTCGGTCGGAAGGGCTCTCCGAATCTTCATGCCACATCATTCCTCTGGCCCGGCCTACGGGACACCCAGGGCCGGAGCCCCGGCTAGACCAATTCATTCACACGCAGGCGTGCACCAAGGAGTGCCTCGGTCTCGACCCCGACGAAGACGATCGCCGGATTTTCCGTTCTCGACGGGTATCCCTGAGGCAGCCGGTCGCGGACACGGCCAACGTTGGCTGAAGCGGCACTAGTAGCTTTGGCGCGTGCCCCGGCGGAACCTGATCCCCCTGGCGTTGCTCGCCGTCTTGGCACTGGGCACGCTCGCGTTCGCGCTGCTGGGCGCGTCGTCGGCGCCAAGCGGCGCGACGCTCGCGGTACAGAACGGGTCGACCCGGACGTTCGGCTCCCCCACCGGCGCGACATCATTCGCCATGGATCTCGTCACCACGATCACGGCCGGAGGATCGAGCGGGGCAGTCAGCCAGGTACGCCGCGTCGCCTATGTGCCGCCGAGCCACATGACCGTCTCACAGGTGTCCGGCTCCGGCTCGAAGCTCATCGCTGTCCTCGACCCGGAAGCCATTGCCTGCAGCCTCAACACGTACACGGCCATCGTCGGTGGCTCCACACCCTGGACGGCCAGCGGGACGGCCTACGTGCGGACCGAGACCCTCGCCGCCTACGACGCCCGGGTGCCGCACGCGACCGCGACCTCGTGTGTGCCCCGGGCGACCGCAGTCGGGGGCCAGGTCCGGGAGCGGGCGACTCTGCGGGGGGGCTACCTGATCGGCGTGCGGCTCAGCCTCGTCGTGCCACCCCAGACGCTGCCCAACGGGCAGCGGGCAGCCAACGGGGTGGAGAACCAGGCCCTGGTCATGCTCGAGATCAACGGCACACCGACGCGCGCCCTGGGCTCATGACCGAGGGGCCGGTCCTGGTCAGGAGAGGGCCTGGCCCGCGTCGAGGCGGGCCCGCAGCAGGAAGGCGATGCGGTCGCGGTGTGCGGCGGCATCGCCGTAACTGACCTGGTCGAGCTGGGCCCGCTTGAGGTAGAGGTGCATGTCGTGCTCCCAGGTGAAGCCTATGCCGCCGTGCACCTGCAGCCCGGTGGCCATGACGCGGCGTGATGCGTCCGAGCACCAGGCCTTCGCCATGCTGGCCGCGAGCGTGCGCTCCGGGTCGCCGGCGGCGGCGCACCAGGCGGCGTAGTAGGCCGTGGAGCGCATCCCCTCCACGTCAACGAGGGCGTCGGCCAGCATGTGCTTGACGGCCTGGAACGATCCGATGGGCTTCCCGAACTGGACGCGGTCTTTGGCGTACTGGACGCTGAGGGCGAGCACCCGGTCGGCCGCACCGAGCATCTCCGCGCTGGCCAGGGTGGCCGCCCGATCGACGAGCAGCGCAGCCGCCTCCTCGCCTCCGAGGAACAGAGCCGGCGTGCCGTCGAAGGCCAGGGCACCGAGCTCGCGGGTCCGGTCCATGGCGGGCAGTGCCGGCGGCCGCCCCACCTGGCGCAGGTCGACCCCGTAGACACCGCCATCGCCGTCGCCGGCCACGACCACGGCCACATCGGCCGAGGGCGCGTAGGCGAGGGGGGGCGTCCGACCGCTCAGGCGGGCCCGGCCGCCCGATCCCGAGACGGTGAGGCCGTTGCGGCCGGGCGCGGCGGCCACACAGCCCACCGCAGCACCCTGGCCCAGCGCCTCCCGCCAGTCCTTCGTCCCGGCCTCGGCCCGCGCTTCGTCCGTGCACAGGGCGGCGAGGGCGATGATGGTGGGGAGGAAAGGCGCGGCCACCAGCCGACGCCCGATCTCCTCACAGAGCACGGCGAGCTCGACCATGCCCAGCCCCAGTCCGCCCTCGTCCTCGGGCAGCTCGATCGCCAGCCATCCCTGCTCGGCCATGGCCGACCACACGGCCTCGTCGTAACCCTGTGGTGCGTCCGCCGCGACGCCTCGTGGGACCTCACCCGCGCCGGGGAGTGTCCCCACGATCGCACCGGCGCCGACCCGCGCCCGGAGGGCGTCAGGACCGGCCATCCCTTCGAGGAGCGACGACGCCGCGTCGCGCAAGGCCTGCTGGTCTCCCGAGAGGTCGAAGTCCACGGCGGCGCAGTCTACGGTCACTGACACGGGAGTCACCTCCGTCAGCGGCTGTGCCATGCTGCGGCGGATGGATCTGCACGCCACGGCCGAGCAAGAGTCGCTCCGGGCGTCCTTCCGTTCCTGGTTGATGGAGCACCTGCCGTGGCCCTACGGCGTGGGGCTCCCGCCGCGCTTCGACGACCTGGCCGAGACCGTGGCCTTCGGGCGGCGTTGGCAATCCGAGCTGGCCGCCGACGGCTGGGTCGGGCTCACCTGGCCGGAGGCCTACGGCGGCCGAGGCCTGGGGGCACTCGAGAACTACGTGGTCATCGAGGAGCTGGCCCGGGCCCGGGCGCCCGAGCTGGTGGGCCGCATCGGCATCAACCTCGTCGGGCCCACTCTGCTCGCACACGGGACGCCGGAGCAGAAGGAGCGCTTCCTGCCCCGGATCCTCTCGGCGGCCGAACTGTGGTGCCAGCTCTTCAGCGAGCCCGACGCCGGGAGCGACCTGGCCTCGCTGCGCACCCGGGCGGTGCCGGTCGAGGGTGGTTACCGGGTGACAGGGCGCAAGGTGTGGACCTCCTACGCCCAGTTCGCCGACTGGGGACTGTGCCTGACCCGGAGCGACCCCACGGCTCAAAAGCGCCAGCAGGGGATCACCGCGCTCGTCGTCGACATGCACGCCGACGGTGTCGTGGTACACCCGCTCGTCCAGTCGACCGGAGAGGCCGAGTTCAACGAGGTCGAGCTCGAGGACGTCTTCGTCCCGTCCGAGCGGCGCATCGGCGCCGAGGGCGCGGGGTGGGGGTCGCCGGCTCCACGCTGGCCCACGAGCGCGGCATCAACCCCCGCCAGCTGGTCATCCACTCCCAGCTCATCGAGGAGCTGCTGCGGCTGGCCCAAGCCAACGGGAGCTTCGACGACTGGCGCCTTCGGCAGTCCCTGGCCCAGGCCGCCACCGAGGTGCGACTGTTCCAACTTCACAACTGGCGCTCGCTCACTCGCCTGTCCAAGGGCGAGGCGCCCGGCCCCGAGGGCAGCGCCCTCAAGCTGTACTGGAGCGAGATGTCCAAGCGACTGCACCAGACGGCGATGGACGTCCTCGGGCCGGCCTCCCCGCTCTGGGAAGGGGCGGAGGGGAATCCCGCCGACGGAGCCTGGCAGCGTTCGTGGCTGTATTACCTGGCGTCGTCCATCTTCGCCGGGACCAACGAGATCCAACGGACCCTGGTGGGCGAGCGAGTGCTGGGACTGCCTCGGGGGTGAGCGTCCGCTCGACCGCGGCCGCCGGACTGACCTCCAAAAACTCTAAGCAATCCTGTTTACAGTTTGGAGAAGAGCCCGGCCCCTCGGTGTGCGCGGCAGCACGGCCAACTCGGCGAGGATGGGAGACATGGCAGAGAACTTCGAGACGATCCGCTACGAGGCCGACGGCGCCGTGGCCACCATCACCATGAACCGGCCCGACATGGCCAACGCGGCAGGACTCCGCGCTCATCGACGAGCTCGATGCGGCTTTCGACCTGGCCGACGCCGACGACGCCGTGCGGGTGGTGATCCTGGCCGGCGCGGGCAAGCATTTCTCCTCCGGGCATGACCTCAAGGCCCTGGTGAGCGGCGAGGGGGACGACCCCTGGGTGGCCATGCGCGAGACACCCGAGGGCAAGTTCCAGCACGAGAAGACGATGTACTTCGAGCGCTGCCTGCGGATCCACGACTTCCGCAAACCGACGATCGCCGCCGTACAGGGCAGCTGCATCGCGGCGGGGCTGATGCTGGCCGCCATGTGCGACCTGATCGTCGCCGCCGACGACGCGGAGTTCTCCAACCCGGTGCTGCGGCTCACGGGGGCCGGCGTCGAGTTGCTCGTCGAGCCGTGGGAGCTCGGGATCCGCAAGGCCAAGGAGTTCCTGTTCACGGGGGACACCATCGACGCCCACGAGGCCTGGCGCCTGGGCCTGGTCAACCGGGTCGTGCCCCGGGCCGAGCTCGAGACCCGGACGCGCGAACTGGCCGACCGGGTCGCCCTCGTCCCCCCGGTCACGGCCCAGACGGTCAAGGACACCATCAACCAGACGGGCACCCTCATGGGCAAACGCGATGCGCTCAAGTACCACTTCATGGCTCACCATTGGGTGCACAACTCGTCCACCGCGCTCAACGCGCTGGCGGCCCGCAAGGCCAAGGGCTCCATGCGCGACGTGATGGCCGAGCGCGAGCAGGGCCACCCCGGATGAGCGAAGCTACCGGGCCGCTCGCCGGCATCCGCGTCGTCGACGTCGGCACCCGCATCTCCGCGCCGTTCTGCGCCGGGTTGCTGGGCGAGCTCGGCGCCGACGTGATCAAGGTCGAGCTGCCGGGCGAGGGCGACTTCATGCGCACCATGGGCCCGTTCGTGCCGGTCGACGACGGCCCCGACTACTCGCTGTCGTGGGCCGTCGAGGGCAGGGGCCGCCGCGGCGTCACCTGCGACCTGCGCAGACCCGGGGGCAAGGAGCTCTTCAAGAAGCTGGTGGCGACGGCCGACGTCCTGTGCGAGAACTTCCGGCCCGGCACCATGGAGCGCTGGGGCCTGGGGCCGGCCGACCTGCCGCCCGAGCTCGTCTACGTGCGCATCAGCGTCTTCGGGCAGACCGGCCCGTACGCGCCACGACCCGGCCTCGACCGGCTCGGCATCGCCTTCGGTGGCCTCCTGCACCTCACCGGCGACCCCGACCGACCACCCGTGCGTCCCGGCGTCACCGTCTCGGACTATCTCACCGGTGCGTTCGCCGCCTTCGCCGCGGTGGCCGCGCTCTACGGGCGCGACCAGGCCGGCCACGGAGGCGACGTGATCGACGCGCCGCTGTACGGCTCTGTTCTGCGCATCCTCGAGTGGACACTGGCCGGCTACGACCGGTTGGGCGTGGTGCGCCAGCGTGAGGGGAACCGGCTCTCGCACTCCGCCCCGCTCGACAACTACCCGACCGCCGACGGGTTCTACGTCTGCATCGTCGCCGGCTCCGACGCCAACTTCCGCCGGCTCTGTCAGGCCATGGGCCGGCCCGACCTGGCCGAAGACACCCGCTTCGCCACGCTCGCCGAGCGAGCGGCCCGGGGCGACGAGATCAACGGCATGGTGGCCGAGTGGACCGCCGGGCTCCCGGCCGAGGAGATCACGGCGCGCTGCGTCGAGCACGACGTCCCGATCGGCACGGCCTACAGTGCCGCCGACATCTTCGCCGATCCGCACATGGCGGCCCGCGGCGACCTGGTGGCCGTGGACGACCCGGTCATCGGTCCGGTCCGCCAACAGGCGCCGTTCCCCCGCCTGGCCAAGAACCCCGCTCCCGTGCCCCGCGGCGCACCGCGGCTGGGCGAGCACAACCGCGAGGTGTGGTGCGACCTGGTGGGCCTGAGCGAGGACGAGCTGGCCGACTTGGGCGCCCGCGGCGTCGTGTGATGGCGCCCTCCCCCGGCGGCCCTGTGCTGCCGTTCGCGATCGGCCGCGAGCCGGGGGGCGGCGCGGGTCAGCCCAACGCGATGAGCCGTTCGAGCGCCCGCCGGTCGACCTTCTCCGCGGCGGTGAGGGGCAGCGTGCTGAGCACCACCATGTCCTCGGGCAGCTTGTAGCGGGCCAGGCGTTCGCCGGCGAACGCGCGCAGCCCGGCCAGCGGCGGTGTCGGCCCGTCGCCCCGGGGAACCACGACGGCCACGCCCACCTCGCCCATGACCGGGTCGTGGCGGCTCACCACGGCGACGGCCGCCACGTCGGGGTGGTCGGCCAGCACGCCCTCCACCTCCATGGGGTAGACGTTGTAGCCCCCGCGGACGTAGCGCTCACGGCTCCGGCCGGCCAGATGCAGTCGCCCGCGCTCGTCGACCCAACCGAGGTCGCCCGTCCGGACGCTGCCGTCTTCGGTGAACACCTCTGCGTTGGCGCTGCTGTTGCGCCAGTAGCCCTCCATCACCGCCGGAGACCCGAGACACACCTCTCCGATGGCGCCCGGCGCCACCGGTGCACCGTCCACGTCCAGGACGGCCAGGCGTACGCCGGGCTGGGGCCGGCCGACGCTCTCCTCGGCGTCCTCGTCGGGGTCGGTGAACGCGGTGCCGCACCCGATGCCGGCCTCGGTGCACGAGTAGCGCACGGCCAGCGGCGCGCCGATGCGGGCCCGCGCCTCGCGGACGAGCGCGGGGGTGGCCGGCCCGCCGCCCATGACGACGGCGCGCACCGACGAGAGGTCGGTGGTGTCGAACGCGGGATCGCGCAGCATCAACGCGATCTGTGTCGGGACGCCGCCCAGTGCCGCGATCTTGAACTGGGCCACCATGCGCAGCGCGTCGGACGAGTTCCACGGCCGGCGCGACAGGTGCTGGGTCCCGCCCTTCTTGAGGTTGCCCGCCAGCTTGGTGGTCGGGCCGAGGTGGGCCAGGGCCGAGCCCGCCATGGCATGGCCGCCGCCGCCCCACGCCTCGCCGACGTCGCACTCGGTGATGAAGCCGATCTGGCGCCCGCCGAACACCGCCCCCCTGGGCGTCCCGGTCGTGCCCGACGTGAACACGATGGCGATGGGCCGATCCTCGTCGCTGACCAGCGGGTCCGGCCGGCCGCCGGGGCGGCGCAGCCCGGCGAGCACAGCCGGCGCCCGGGTGGCCGGCTCGACGAGGACGTGGCGGGGGCCCTCGGCCGTCCGGGCCGGCGCCAGCTCCTCCGTCGTCACGACGACGCGAGGGTTGGCCGCCCGCAGGACGGCGGCGCGCTCGGCCTGCACGAGCCTTGGGTTGACCGCGGCGGTGACCGCACCCAGCTTGGCCGCCGCCACGTAGGTCACGAAGTGCTCGGGCGTCGCCGGGAGCAGGAGCCCCACGACGTCGCCCTCCCCGACCCCCAGCTCGGCCAGCCCGGCCGCGGCCTCGTCCGCGATGGTGTCGAACTGTGCGTAGCTGAGCGTCAGCCCCTCGTCGGTGACGAACGCGGGGGACTGTCCGAAGCGTCGAGCCGCCTCGGCCGCGGTCTCTGCGAGCATGCGAGCCGGCCCCTCACCCCCGGGGGAGGCCGAGCACCTGTTCGGCCACGATGTTGCGCTGGATCTCCGACGTGCCGCCGGCGATGGTGCCGGAGAACGAGCGCAGGTACTGCAGCGCCCAGGCGCCGTCGTAGAAGGAGCCGTTGGCGCTCTCCTCGACTCGGTCCGGGTCGAAGTGCGCGAGGTCCCACTCGGTGAAGCGGTTGGGCCCCGGGCCGTCGAGGTCGAGCCCGTCGAGCCCGAGGGCCTCGGCGGCCAGGAGGCAGGCCCGCTGCTCGGCCTCACTGGTGAAGAGCTTGAGCACCATGTGCTCGGGTGGCATCTCGCCCCGGC
The DNA here is from genome assembly GCA_963737805.1 of uncultured Acidimicrobiaceae bacterium. GTDB lineage: Bacteria > Actinomycetota > Acidimicrobiia > Acidimicrobiales > RAAP-2 > Bog-473. The sequence goes on along the minus strand of CAVTUE010000013.1, from coordinate 33,459 downwards.
TCGCCTTGGCGAAGCCCCGGTAGCCGAGGCAGCGCATGGCGGTCGTGTCGGTGGCCAGCCGGCCGATGGCCTCGGCCAGGCGCGGGTCGTCGCCCAGGCTGCCGCCGTGGCCGTCGGGACGGCGGGCCAGGCGCAGGAGTCCCCGCAGCGTGCGCTCCATCTTCGCCACGTTCATGATCCAGAGCATCCCCCGCTCTTGGCGGAGCGATCCCCGGCTGACCGCCCATCCGTGGTGCAGCTCGCCCAGCAGGTTCTCCCCGGGCACCTCCACGTCGGTGAAGAAGACCTCGTTGAAGTCGGCGTGGTGGGGGTCGGTCAGCTCGGGCAGGGGCCGGCACGTGATGCCTGGCGTCCGCATGTCGATGATCAGCACGCTGATGCCGCGGTGCTTGGGCGCCTCAGGGTCGGTGCGCACGTAGCACAAGCAGTAGTCGGCGTCGTGTGCCCCCGACGTCCACACCTTCTGCCCGTTCACCGCGAAGTGGCCGTCGCGCTGCTCGGCCTTCGTGCGCAGCGACGCCAGGTCGCTCCCCGCGTTGGGCTCGCTCATCCCGACGCACCACGTGATCTCACCCCGCAGCGTCGGCAGGACGAAGCGCTCCTTCTGGTCCTCGGTCCCGTACTCGACGATGGAGGCGGCGCAGATGGAGAGGCCCTGCGGGTTGAGCGAGCGCGGCGCCCTGCGCTCGGTGATGACCTCGAAGTAGACCATCTGCTCCTCGGGCGTGGCGTTGCGGCCACCGAGCTCCGGCGGCCACCCCGGCACCAGGTAGCCCGAGTCGAACAGGGCGCGCTGGAAGGTGCGCGCCCAGGCCGGCAGGTGCGCCGAGGAGCGGCGGGACTCCTCGCCCATGGCCTCGGGCGACGGCAGGTGCGCGTCCAGCCACGCCTCGAATTCGCGTCGGAACTCGGACAGCGTTTCGTCCGGGGCGAGGCGCACGGCCAACTATGACACGGGCGTCATTCGGCGAGCGAGTCGTCGTCGTCCACCTCGAGGGAGCCCGCCGCTCCCTGCTTGTAGCCGCGCCGGGCGGCGGGCAGGGCCTGAATGGCGAGCACGATCCCGAAGGCGGGCTCGGTCAGGAGGATCGACCCCGCGATCTCGTCCCAGCTGGCGCCGACCTCGGTGGCCAGCCGGGCATGGCGCTGCACGCCACCGGGCTGCCGCGCAATGACCGTGCACACCATGCGGATCAGCTCGTGGGTCTTGCGGTCCGGGGCGCGCAGCGAGTCGATGGAGGCCATCCACGCGTTCTGCGCCTGCAGGACGCCCGGTGCCCACTGGTTGAGGAAGAGCTCCGAGGGGAAGGGCCAGACGTCCTCCTCGACGTTGATGTCGAGGGACTCGTCGGGTTCGGGGCCAGGGCTCACGGCGTGGCCATCGTACCGGCGCGGCGTCGGCTCAGGAGCCGGGCTCGGGGTCCCGGGGCTGGCCGAGGATGCGCTCCGCGATCACGTTGCGCTGCACCTCGCTGGTCCCGCCGGCAATGGTCAGGCAACGGGTGGAGAGGAAACCCTCCTCCCAGCGCTGTGCCTTGCCGTCGAGCACCGCGCCGTCCGCGCCGTAGAGCGCCATCCCCATCTCCTGCACGCGCTGTTCGTGCTCCACCGCGAGCAGCTTGCGCACGCTCGAGCCGCTGCCGGGATCGACACCCGACAGGGTGCGCAGCGTCGAGCGGTGGCCGAGCAGCGCCACCGACTGCGCCTCGGCGATCAGGTGCCCGAGCCGGTCCTCCAGGCTGGCCGGGCTGGGCTCGCCGTGCTCGGTGCGCCGCGCCAGCGTCCGGATGAGCGACTCCACCCCGTTGCCGAAGGAGGCGCCCGAGGACATGGAGACCCGCTCGTTGGCCAGCGTCGTGCGCCCGATGCGCCAGCCCTCCCCCGGCGCGCCGACGACGGCATCGTCGGGGACGAAGACGTCGTTCAAGAAGACCTCGTTGAACATGGCGGCGCCGGTGAGCTCGCGCAGCGGCCGGATGTCGAGGCCTTCGGCGTGCATGTCGACGACGAAGTAGGTGATGCCGGCGTGCTTGGGCGCGTCGGGGTCCGAGCGGGCCAGGCAGATGCCGAAGTCGGCCGTCCGGGCCAGTGAGGTCCACACCTTCTGCCCGTTGAGCATCCATCCGCCCTCGACCCGTTCGGCCTTCGTGCTGAGGGCGGCCAGGTCGGATCCCGCTCCGGGCTCGCTGAAGAGCTGGCACCAGTTGAGCCGCCCGTGCAGCGTCGGGCGGACCCAGCGCTCCTGCTGCTCCTCCGTGCCGTGCGCGATGAGCGTCGGCAGCGCCCAGGCCCCGACGGCGAGGTGGGGCCGCAGCACGCCGGCGGCCGCCAGCTCCTCGTCGATCACGAGCTGCTCGAGCGGCGAGGCGCCCCGGCCCCAGGGGGCGGGCCAGTGCGGCATGATCAGCCCGGCCTCGGCCACGGCGGCGCGCTGGTCAGCCTCACCGGCCGCGGCCACTTCGGCCACGACGGCGCGGATCTCCTCGCGCAGCGACTCGGCCTCCGGCGGCAGGTCGGCCGTCAGGTTGCGGCGGGCGCCCGTGATGGCCCGCGCCGCCACCTCGTGCTCGAGCGCGCCGATGTCGCCGCCGGCGACCAGCTGCAGGTTGGCCATGGCCCGCTTCAGGTAGAAGTGCGCGTCGTGCTCCCAGGTGAAGCCGATACCGCCGAGGATCTGGATGCACTGCTTGGCGCAGTGCGCCGCCGCCGCGAGCGCCACGGCGCCGGCGATACGCGCGCTCAGGTGGCGATCATGCGTCTCGTCGGCCGGCCTGTCCTCGCCCTCGCTCCAGGCCGCCGCGGCGTCCCAGGCCACCGCGGCGCATTGCTCGACCGCCACCAGCATGTCGGCCAGCGCGTGCTTGACCGCCTGGAACTGTCCGATCGGCCGGCCGAACTGGACGCGCACCTTGGCATACTCCGACGCAGTCTCCAGGCACCAGCGGGCGATCCCCGCGCTCTCTGCCGCGGCCAGCGTCAGGGCCAGGCCGCGCACGTCGTCGTCGGACACCATGACCTGCTCGCGGAACGGGACCGTGACCTTGCCCGGTCCGGCGATGGTGAGCTGCCCCAGGGCGCGGGTGCCGTCCAGCGCCGGCAGTGCCTCGACGGACACCGCGTCGCCGTGCGCCGCCCGATCCACCAACAGCCATCCGGTCTCCGTGCCGTAGTCGAGCGGGACCAGGACCAGGCGGGCCGTGGGCAACCCCAGCACCGGGCGCACCACACCGGCCACGGAGAGCGCCCCGTCGTCGACCAGCTGCCACGGGTGGGGCGCGGCGCCGAGCGCCACGGCGGCCGTGATGGACCCGTCCGCCAGGCCGCGCAGCCAGTCCGGGGGCACGGAGGCCGGCCCGCGGGGCAGGCGGGCCAGGGCGGCGGAGACGAGCACGGTGGGCAGGACAGGGCCCGGGAAGAGCGCATGCCCCAGCTCCTCGAGCACGACCGCCGTCTCCGCCAGCGTGAAGCCTTGGCCGCCCTGCTCCTCGGCCAGGTGGAGGCCGAGCCACCCCTGGGCGGCCATCTTCTCCCATGCCGCCGCTGTCTCCCCGGACCCGGCCGGCGCCTCGGCCACGCCCCTGGGCACGGTGGCCGGACAGTGCGTCCGGGCCCAGCGCAGCGCGGCGGTGCGGAGCGACTCGTGGTCCTCGGTGACCGCGATCGGCATTACGTCCTCTCCTCGAGCGGGACCTCGGCGCCGGCGCGCCACAGGGAGATGGCACCGACCGGGCAGCCCTGGCCGGCCACGTGCAGCAGGTCCTCCCCGGTGGCCGCGGCATCGATGACGACGGCATGGCCGTCGTCGCTCAGGTCGAAGGTCTCGGGTGCCCAGAAGACGCAGTTCCCCGACCCCATGCAGCGGTCCCAGTCGACCCGCACCTCCAGGGGTTCGCCCGTCATCAGGCCGCCCGCAGGACGATTGCGCTGGTCGGCACGCCCTCGCCGGAGGTCACCAGGCAGTGCCGCGCCCCCTCGACCTGGCTGGTCGAGGTCCCGCGGATTTGGCGCACGCCTTCGGTGATGAGGTTGAACCCGTGCACGTAGGCCTCGGAGAGACCGCCGCCCGAGGTGTTCACCGGCAGCGACCCCGTGTCCCAGCGCAGGTTGCCGTCGGCCACGAACGCGGCTGCCTCGCCCCGCCCGCAGAAGCCGTAGCCCTCGAGCGACAGCAGGACGAGCGGCGTGAAGGCGTCGTAGATCTGCGCCACGTCGATCTCGGCGGGCCCGATGTCCGACTGCGACCACAGCTTCGCCGCGGCGGCCCAGGCCGGCCCCGTCAGCGGGTCGTCGCAGTAGTAGTTGACCATCGACTCGTGCTGGCGGTGCAGCCCCTGCCCGAACGCGTGGACGAGCGCGGGCGGGTGCGGGCAGTCGCGGGCCCGCTCGGCCGAGACGAGCACGACCGCCAGCGCGCCGTCCGTCTCGAGGCAGTTGTCGAAGAGGCACAGCGGCTCGCTCACGAAGCGCGCCGCCATGTAGTCGTCACGCGTCATCGGCTTGTCGTACATGAGCGCGGCCGGGTTGCGGTTGGCGTGGGCCCGCACCGCCAGGGCGACCTCGGCCAGGTCCTCGCGCCCGCCGCCGTACTCGTGCATGTAGCGGCGGGCCAGCATGGCCACCTCGTCGACGGGGCGCAGCAGGCCGAAGGGCCGGGTCCATTGGGCCTGGATCGGGAGTCGAGACGGGGCGGCGGCCCAGGGCCGGGCGGAGCGGGCGCCCCGCTTGCGGGCGCGCCAGGCCACCACGACCTCGGCCTGGCCGGTGGCGACGGCCATGGCGGCGTGGCCGACGGTGGCGCAGCCGGCGCCGCCCCCGTAACCCACCTGGGAGAAGTAGGTGATGTCGCCCGCACCGATCTTCCTGGCCAGGGTGACCTCGTCGGTCGTCTCCATGGTGTAGGAGGACAGGCCGTCGACCTCGGAAGGGTCGATGCCGGCGTCGCCCAGGGCGGCCACGACGGCCTCCGCGGCCAGCTGGGCCTCGGGCCGGTCGATCTGCTTGGCGAACTCGGTCTGGCCGATGCCCACGATGGCCGCCGCGTCCCGCAGCGGGTTGGCTCTGCCGCCCATGCGCCTGAAACTACCCCCCGGCGGGGAACACCACCGGCAGCGAGAGGGGCGAGCGGAAGGCCATCCCCTCGATGTGCGGCGGCTCGGCCTCCGGGTCCAACGTGAAGGGCCCGAGGCGGTCGAGCAGCGTGTTGATGGCGATGCGGGACTCCATGCGGGCGAGATGCATGCCCAGGCAGACGTGGACGCCGAAGCCGAAGCCCACGTGGGGGCGCTGCTCGCGGAACATGTCGTAGCGGTCGGGGTCAGGGTACTTGCGCTCGTCGCGATTGGCCGCGCCGATCAGGAGGGCGAGGTCGGCGCCCGCCTCGATGGGGACGCCGGCCAGCTCCGTGGCACGGGTGGCCCGGCGCAGGATCACCGTCACCGGCGGCTCCCAGCGCAGGGCCTCCTCGAAGGCCTGGGGGAACAGCGAGCGGTCGGCGGTGAGCGCGTCGAACTGGGCCCGGTCCTGCAGCAGCGCGAACAGCAGGCTGCCCGAGGCGCGGTAGGTGGTCTCCACCCCGGCGGGGAGGAGCAGGCGCAGGAAGGAGAAGATCTCCTCGTCGCTCAGGTGCGTCCCCGTCGACCTCGGCCCGCACCAGGTCGCTGATGAGGTCGTCGCCCGGCGTCGACCCGGCGCTCGGCCATGACGCCGGCGAAGTAGTCGCGCAACGCCGCCGAGGCGGCGACGCCGCGCTCCCAGTTGGTGGCCACGCTCGTGAGCTCGATCGCCCAGCGCTGGAACGTCGGGTAGTCCTCGCGCGGCAACCCGAGGATGCGGGCGATCACCTGCACCGGGAAGTTGAACGTCACCGAGCGCACGAGATCCGTGCGCCCTTCGTCGATGAAGGTGTCGATCAGCTCGTTGACCACGCGGGCGACGAGGTCCTCCTCCCAGCGCGCGAGCATCTTGGAGCGGAAGCTCGATGCGACGAGGGTCCGGACAGCCCGGTGCTCGGGCTCGTCCATCTGCAGGATGGTGCGCCCCATCACCATCCCCACGATCTCCCCGTAGATGGCCGAGGAGTAGGTCTCGCCGTCGCGCAGCACCTGGACGACCTCGTCGAAACCGAGGACGGTGACCGGTGCCGGCATGCTCGGATCGGCGATGTCGGCCCCCTCGCCGAGGTCGATCGGCCCGACGTGCACCGGGCTCTCGCGTCGCAACGCGTGCGAGCGCGGGATAGGGGTTGCGGATGGTCCCCCCGACCACGTCCTTCAGCTCGTAGGGGTCGAACGGCACCGCGGCCGAGTCGGCCGTCGAACGAATGCCTGGCATGTCGCTGGTCCACCCCCTAGATTCGGGTGTCACACCGGGTAGTGACTGACACCGGTGTCATGTATAGCAAACGAACGTTGGGGAGGCGAGTACAGGGGCTCCCGACGGAACGCAGGCCAGGACGGCGCCACGCCGGCTCGGCCAGGGACGAGTGAGGAGCGGCAGACGCCACAGCCAGCAGGGGCCCTGGGCAACGATTCGAAGACCCGGGGTCGGGGACCACAGAACGGGACCGAAGATGACCGTCGATGCCGACGCCAAGGGTGGCGGGTCAGCGGACCGGGGCGGGCCGCCCCCCGGGGAGGGCTCGGCGACCCGGCGGCGGATCCTGCAGATCGCCCTGACGCTGATGTCCCAGCGGGGGGTCGACGGGACGAGCATGCGCGACCTGGCCTCCGCGGCCGGCCTCAACGTGGCCTCGCTGTACCACTACTTCCCCTCCAAGCGCGATCTGCTGGAGTCGGTGCTGATCGAACAGGGGTTCCTGCCGATCCGACCGGTGCGCACGGACGTGGACGGCGCCGACCCCGAGTCTGAAGCGCCGACCCTGGCCCAGCTCCTGGCCGAGATCATGACCTCGATGTTCGAGGTGGAGGACTTCGTCCGCCTCATGGTCGGCGAGGCCATGCGCGGCGAGGCGACCGCCCGTGCCGTCGGCCGCGACCTGTTCGCCTCGTTCGAGACCAGCATCGAGGACTGGGTCAAGCAGAACCGTCCCGACCTCGATGCCGAGGGGCCCGGCGCCGCCGCGGTGGCCCGCCTCCTCAGCGCCATGGTGGTGGGCATCTTCATCCAGCACGCCGCCGATGTGCTCGGCGAGGAGGGGGATGACCTCGCCGCCCTGTCCCTCGGCCGGGCCCGCGAGGCGGCCTCCATCCTCCGACCGCCGGAGTAGTGCCCGCCACCCACTCCCACTACCGCGCCGACCGCTGTCGCCTCCGGCGTCTTCACGGTTCCCGCCGAGACCGTCTGGGCCTACCGCCTCGACTTCGCCAACCTGCCGGGCTACAACCCCGACGTCAGCGGCGTGCGGCGCGTCGCCGACGGGGAGGCCGACGGGGTCGGGGGCGTGCACGGCCCCGGCGCCCGGTACACGTTCGCGTTGGCCGACCCACGGCGACCCGGCGCGCACCAGCCCGTCGAGTTGTGGACGGTCGACGCCGTCGCGCCGACCCTGGTGGCCGCCGGCATGGCGGGCGGCAGCGAGGCCTACGAGGAGTTCGTGGTGCGCCCGCTCCCCACCGGCGGGTGCGAGGCCACGCTCACCCTCTGGGTCACGCTGCCCGACGGCCTCACCGATGACGTGCGCGCCGCCGCCAATGCCGGCAGCCTGGAGCAGATCAGCAAGGAGCTGCGCCTGATGCACGAGGTGCTCGAGGGCGGCGCCGGCTGACAGCGGGCGCGCCGGCCCGACGGGGGTGCTCAGTCGGTGTACTGCGCGTCGGCGTCCGTCAGCCGCTCGGCCAGGCCGCGCCAGCATCTTGATGCCGATGCTCGGCGTCGTCATGAGCATGGAGCGGAACTCCCGGGCATCAAGCACCAGCAGCTCCATCGGCGTCATCGCCACGACGTCGGCCGTGCGCATGCCACCGTGGAGGAGCGCCAGCTCCCCGAAGTAGCCCCCGGCAGTGAAGCGCCGAACCTCCTTCTTGCCCACCCGGCACGAAGCCGTCCCTTCGAGGACCAGGAAGAACTCACGCCCCGGTTGTCCCTTCTCCGTGAGGTAGGCGCCCTCCTCGGCCCCGACCGGCGTGCCCGAGCTGGGCGATGGCGCGCAGCTCGTGCTGCGTGCAGCTGGAGAACAGCGGCACCTGCTGGAGAGCTCGATCTGCTGCTTGGGGATCCGACTGCGCATGTGGACTGCCCCTTCCCACCCAGCTCTTCCGGCAATGGGTGTTGGGGGAGCGTACCGCCCCGCCGCCCCGCCGGCTCGCGCAAGCGGAGGGACGGGGGTCAGCCCGCCGTCGCGCAGGCGCTGCCGCAGCACGAACTTCTGGACCTTCCCCGACGGCGTGCGCGGCAGCTCGTCGACGACCCGGAGCTCCTCGGGCCACTTCTGGCGGGTCAGGCCCGCCGCCTGCCAGGTGCGCCCGCACGGCCTCGAGGTCGGGCGGCTCGCTCCCCGGCTGCATGCGGAAGAAGGCACAGCCGTGCTCGCCCAGCCGCTCGTCGGGCGCCGCCACCACCGCCACCTCGGCCACGCCCTTCATGTGCGCCAGGAGCTGCTCGACCTCGGCCGCGCTCACGTTCTCGCCGCCCCGGATGATGATGTCCTTGACGCGGTCGGTGATGGTCAGGTAGCCGTCGGCGTCGATGCACGCCGACGTCGCCGGTGCGGAACCAGCCCTCCTCGTCGATCGCCTCGGCCGACAGCGCCGGGTCCGTGTAGCCGGCGAAGCGGTCGGGCCCCCGGCTGAGGATCTCGCCGGGCTGGCCGACCTCGACGTCGTGCCCCTCCTCGTCCACCGTCCGGATCTCGACCCACTCGAGCGGCCGGCCGTCGGTGTGGATGCGCTTCTCCTTGGCGACCTCGTGCTCGGACCCCGTCACCGACGGGTGCTCCGTGCGACCCGTAGGAGCGCACCAGCGAGATCCCGAGCTCGTCCGCCCGCTCGGCCACCGCGTTCGGGATGGGCGACCCGCCCAGCCCGACGAAGCGCATCAGCTCCACGTGCTCGGGGCCGAATCCGGGGCAGTCCAGCAGGCTGGTGAAGAAGTAGGTGGAGCCGCTCCCGGCGGCGATCTGCTCCTCCACCATCGCGTCGAGCACCGTGGGCGGGTCCCAGCCGTCGATCATGTAGATGGGCCGCCCGCCGACGAGCGGGCAGAGCAGTCCGCCCAGCATCCCGATGGCGTGGCCGACCGGCGCGCCCACCAGGCCGGGCCGGTCGCGCCCGGCCTGGTGGCCGGACAGCTGCCGGACCTCGCAGCCCAGGGTGCGGTGCGTGTGCACGACCCCCTTGGGGTCCGCCGTGGTGCCCGACGTGTAGCCGATGACCGCCGCGCCGTCCGGGTCCACGTGCGCCGGCCCGCTCGATCGGGCTCCGCGCCGCGCAGCTCGTCGAAGCGGACGTCGCCCGGCGCGTCCGCCGGTGTCGCCCACCACCACGACGTGCTCCAGGTTCGTCAGCCCGGCGCGCATGGTCGCCAGCTCGGCCAGGTAGTCGCGCTGGCCGATCGCGCGCCACGATCACCAGGGCGCGGGCCCCGCTCTGGCGGAGGATGAAGCCGACCTCCTTGGGCCCGTAGAAGTGCACGATCGGCACCAGCGTCACGCCGAGCATGGCGCAGGCGTAGAAGGTGATGGCCGCCTCGACCCAGTTGGGCAACTGGAAGGCCACGACGTCGCCCGGCCCGAGCCCGAGGGCGCGCAGCCCGCCCGCCACGCGCAGCGACTCCTCGTAGACCTCGCCGACGGTCCCGAGGTACGGGTGGGTCGGCGACCAGATGCGGAAGCGGCGCGTCGGGTCCTCGAGGAGGGCGTCGCGCAGGAACTCGCCCGAGCGTGCGGTCGTCCCAGGCGCCCTCGGCCAGGTAGCGCTCGGCCAGGTGCGGCCGGCATCGGGGCGCAGTTCGAACGTGGTCATGCCGACTCGATGAAGCAGCGTGGCCAGCCGGTGGCGCTGCGCGCCGGCGCCGCCGGGAGCAACTCGTTCTGCTTCACCCGCTTGAAGAGGAAGTGGGCGTCGTTGGCCCAGGTGAACCCGACGCCGCCGTGCAGCTGGATGTCGTCACCGGTCACCCGCACCCCGGCCTCGGCGGCGTAGCTGGCGGCCATGGCCGCCGCCTGCGCCCGCTCGGGCGCCTCCGTGTCCGACGCCCAGGCGGCGAACTGGAAGCCGGCACGGGCCATCTCGACCTGCTGGAACATCTCCACCAGCCGGTGGCGCACCGTCTGGTACGTGGCGACCGGCTTGTCGAAGACGATCCGCTCGGACGTGTAGGCGATCGCCTCGGCCAGGGCCCGGTCGGCGGCCCCGACGGTCTCGGCCGCCAGCGCGACGGCGATGTCGTCCTGCACCCGCCGCCACAGCCCCGCCTGGTTGCCCGGCGGCCCGAGGGGCACGACCGGCGTGTCGTCGAGGACGAGCCGGGCCAGCTTGCGGGTGGGGTCGAGCGACGGGACGAGCTCGACGCGCCGGCGGGGGACTCGAGCAGGTAGGAGCGCAGCCCTTCCTCGCTGCGGGCCACCACGATGGCCCAGTCCGCCGTGTGCCCGTCGACCACGACCGGCTTCTCGCCGCGAGACGACCCACTGGGCCCCCTTGCGCCGCGCCCGCGTCCGCACCGTGCGGACGGGCTCCCCGTGGCCCTGCTCGCCCAGCGCCACGGTGCCACGGCGGGCCCCGGAGGCCAGGTCGGCCAGCAGCTCCGTCGCGCCGAGGGCGCGGGCGGCCAGCGTCGCCGCGACCGCCGACGAGAAGAACGGCCCGGGCAGCGGAATGCGGCCCATCTGCTCGAGGACGATGCAGGTCTCGAGCAGGCCGGTCCCGCTGCCGCCGTGGTCCTCGGGCACGAGCAGGCCCGTCCATCCCAGCTCGACCAGCGTCGACCACAGCGCCGGACGTGATGCCGTCCGGGTCGTCGGCCAGCAGGCGCACGCACGTCGGGCCCGCACTCGCGCTCGAGCGCGCGTGCGCGCCACGTCCTGCAGCGCGAGCTGCTCGTCGTCGTACGTGAAGTCCACGGCCTCCCCTTACGCCTTGCTCACTACGCCCTTGCTCACAGCCGCGCCGATTCCCTGACACCGGCGTCACAGTACACGGTGGTCGGGTACCCTTCCCCCGTGGATTTTGCCCTTGCGCCCGAGGACGAGAAGTTCCGCGACGAGCTGCGGGCCTGGCTCGACGAGCACCTGCCGCCGTTCCTGGAGGCCGAGTCGCTCGGCGACGACGCCAGCCTCTCGGGCGAGGCCAGCCAACAGCGGCGCCAGAAGTGGCAGCGCATGCTGCACGAGGGCGGATGGGCCGCCATCCACTGGGGCCCCGAGTACGCCCAGGGCCGCACCATCAACGCCATGCAGCGCCTCCTCTACTCCGAGGTGATGGCCGAGTACCGCACCCCGGGCATGTTCAACACGAACGGGATCTGGCAGATCGGGCCGATGATCATCGCCTGGGGCACCGAGGAGCAGAAGGCGCAGTGGCTGCCCTCCATCCTCGAGGCCGAGGAGCACTGGTGCCAGGGCTTCAGCGAGCCCATGGCGGGCAACGACCTGGCCAACCTGCGCACCACCGCCATCTACGACCCCGACACCGACGAGTACGTCATCAACGGCTCGAAGATCTGGATCTCGTCCGCGCACCTGGCCACCTGGGGGCTCTTCCTGCTGCGGACCGACCCGACCGCCATCGAGCGCGGCAAGAAGCACGAGGGGATCACGGCCTTCATCCTCAACCTCAAGACGCCGGGCATCGAGGTGCGGCCGATCCGGGACATGGCGGGCGAGGAGCTCTTCAACGAGATCTTCTTCACCGACGTGCGCATCCCGGCCCGGTGGCGCCTGGGCGACGAGGGCGCCGGCTGGATGGTGGCCATGGGCACCCTCGGCTACGAGCGCGTCGGCATCGCCTCGCAGATCGCCATCCTGGCCGCCGACCTGCGCGCCATGGTGGCGGCCGCCCGCAGCGTGAACCCGGGCGCGCTCGAGGATCCGTCGCTGCGGGACCGCATCGCCGAGCTGTGGACCGAGATCGAGCTGGCGCGCCTCCTCTCGCTGCGGGCGCTGTCGAAGATCATGAAGGGCGAGAAGAACTGGCCCGAGGTGCCCTTCGCCAAGCTCTCGTGGTCCTCCATGGCGCAGACGCTGGCCGAGCTCGCCGTCGACCTGCTCGGCCCGGCCGGCGCCCTCGCCCAGCGGCGGTCCCGACGCGGTCGACCGGGGCAAATGGACCCGCCTGTACGCCTTCCAGCGCTACTCGACCATCGGCGGCGGCTCCACCGAGATCCAGAAGAACATCATCGCCGACCGGGCCATCGCCATGCCCGGCACGTCGCGCGCCTGACCCCGGCGCCGGTCCGCCGTTGCCCGCCGCGACCCCCGCGCCACCTGCATCATCGGCGTCGCGCGCCGCACCTGGCACCCCGCCGACGCGGCCCGAGGGCGCGCCCGAGCCGTTGGCCATGTGGGAGCAGATGGCCCGCGACGCGGCGGCCGACACGGGCGCGGCCGACGCGGCGGCCCTCCTCGGCGGGCTCGAGAGCATCGATGTCGTCTACTCGCAGTCCTGGCAGTACGACGACGCCGTGGCCCGCCTGGCCGAGCGCATCGGCGCGTCGCCGGCCCGGCGCCGCTATTCGGGCATCGGCGGGTCCGTCCCCCAGGTGCTGGCCGGCGAGGCCGCCGCCGAGATCCGGGCGGGCCGCCTCGACCTGGCGTTGCTCACCGGCGCGGAGGCGCTGGCCACCGTCCGCCGCCTGAAGAAGGCGGGCGAGAAGCCGCCGTGGTCGTTCCGGCCGGCCGAGAAGCGCCCCTTCCCGATGGACATGGACTTCGACCCCTCGGAGATCAGCCACGCGGTCTTCGAGGCCTACCTGACCTTCGCGCTCTTCGACAACGCCCGGCGGGCCCACCTGGGCCGCGGCCTCGACGAGCACCGCGCCGCGCTGGGCCGTGTGCTGGCACCGATGACGGCGGTCGCCGCCGCCAGCCCGCACGCCTGGTTCCCGGTGGCGCGGGAGGCGAGCGAGATCGTGACCGCGACGCCCGACAACCGCATGGTCGCCTACCCCTACACCAAGCTGATGACGTCGATCATGGACGTCGACATGGCGGCCGCCGTGATCCTGGCCAGCACGGCCAAGGCCGACGCGCTCGGCGTGCCCCGCGAGCGGCGGGTGTACCTGCGCGGCTCGGGCTACGCCGAGGACCCGTCCCACGTGGCCGGGCACCCCGACCTCTGGCGCTCCCCCGCCATGGCCGCCGCGGCGGCGCGCGCCGCGCTGGCGCCGGCGCCGGCATCGGTGTCGACGACGTCGCCCACTTCGACCTGTACTCGTGCTTCGCCAGCTCGGTGTGCTTCGCGCTCGACGCGCTGGGGATCAGCGAGGACGACCCCCGGGCCCGCGCCGTGACCCAGACGGGCGGGTTGCCCTACCACGGCGGTCCCGGCTCGAACTACATGACGCACGCGCTGGCCGCCATGGCCGGGACGCTCCGGAGCGAGCCGGGCACCTTCGGCGTGACGAGCGGCGTCGGCATGCACATGCAGAAGCACGCCTACGGGGTGTGGTCGACCGAGCCCGGCGCCGCGCCGGCCTGGCCGACCCGCCGCCGTACGTCCCGCGCCGCCGAGCCGGTCGCGATCGTCGGGTCGCCCGAGGGCGGCGGCCACCGTCGCCACCTACTCGGTCCTGCACGGCCGCGACGGCGCGCCCGGAGCGGGCCCTCGCTCATCTGCGACCTGCCCGGGGGCGGCCGCTGCTACGCGCTGCTCGACGGCGGCGAGGCGGCGCTGTCGGGGGCCGAGGTCGACGAGCTCATCGGGCGGAAGGTCGAGCTGACCCCGGCAGGCGCAGCTCAACCTGGCACGGCTGGCCTGAGCCCGACAGGCCGACGGCGGTGGCGAGTCCGACACCCTCGTCGCCGGGCTCGACGGCTGTCCCGGTCGGTTGGGTCCTCGCCACCGTCCCGCTCGACGCGACCGCGGCGGCGAGGGATTCGACGTCACCGTCCTCACCTCGCTCGAGCCGGTCGTGGCGGCGCTCAGGTCGGGCCGGATGGTCTGTGCCGCCATCGACATCCCGATCGGCCTCGCGCCGACGGGACGCCGCGGCGCTGCGACCTGAGCCGCCCGCCGCCTGCTCGGGCCCGCCGCAGCTCGGTCTTCCCGGCGCCGGCACGCGGCGTACTCGGCGCCGCCCTACGAGGAGGCCTGCGCGCGCTCAGCACTCGCCTGCGGCAAGAGGATCTCGAGGCAGCTGTACAACATCCTTGACAAGATCCGCCAAGTCGACGCGCTGCGTCGCCCCGGCGCCAGCGCCAGCTCTTCGAGATGTGTCCCGAGCTGAGCTTCGCCCTACTCACCGGTATGCCCATGCTCGCCAACAAGAGGACTGCTGCGGGCCGGGCCGAACGCACGACTGCGCTCGAAGCCCACTTCGACGACGTCGAACCCCTCGTGCGGAGGCCTCCGCGGGGTGCGGCGCCCGACGACGTGGTCGATGCGCTCATCGGAGTATGGACGGCGCGCCGTTACGCGACGCAGGCCCACGTCCAGCTCGGGGGTGAACCGGATGAGACGGGCCTGCGCATGGAGATGATCGCCTGACCACCTTCCGCTGGTTCCGGCGGTACCGCGGATTCCACGGGGAGCGGAATCCGGCGGATCAAGCACTCTGGTCATTTGGTGCCTGGAGTGAACGACACCCCTCGAACGACCTGTCCCCAGGTCGGGGCGACGACGGGCGAAAACCTGTCGCTCGCAGGAAGCGACGTGGCCCCGAGTTTGTCGGTGACGGTGACCAGTGAGTTGGGGTCGGCACCCTGATCGCCGCTTCCGCTCACTGTCGACGTGGTAGCCCACAGGGTCACGGTGCCGTTGGCGCTCACCTGACCGGTGAGGTTGCGCAGACCATCGTTGGCGGTGGCCCAGTTGCCCAGGTCGACGGTTTGGCCTGACGAGTTCACGAAGGTGTTCTCCCCCGTCGGGTAGACCTGACCCTGCGGACCGTTCGCCACCTTGTAAGGGACGCCGAGATTCAGGCCCGATTGGATGGTGTACGCCAGGTTCCACTTCGTTCCGTTGAATACCCATTTCTGAAGGCCGGCGGTGGTCGAACCGGCCGCGGTCGTGTACAAACCGTTCGAGAAGGTCGCGTCGCCTGCCCCCTCGTCGGCTACGTAGAGCGTGTCGGGGTTGGCGAACCATATGCCGAAGGGGAACTGGTGTTATTGGCCCGTTTGGCCTGCCGTGGGGAAACCGTCCAGTATGCACGTGTTGGTCGGACTCAGACCTGGGTTACTTCCGGCTTCAGGCCGAGAGCGGAGTCCTCGTGGTGAAAGTCGGGGAGACCCACGTGGACGCCGACGGCAGGGTGGCGCCGCTGGACGGGATCCCGATTCCTCCGGGGCACGCCGTACCTGTCGTGTCCACGAAGTAGACCGTGTCAACGCCGTTGCTGCCACTTCCTTTCGTCATGAAGATCACGCCGTTGTTGAGCGTCAGTCCACGGAAGTTGTTGTCCTTGGCGGACTTGTCCGCGGCCAGGCCCAGCTGAGTCACATTGAAGTTGCCCAAGGGTGTGGGAGCACCCGTGGTCTGCTGCGACTCGGGCAGCATGGAGCGAGCCATGATCTGAGATCCTGCCCCCTCGACCACGCCCTGCGGCTCCGGGTTGGCGCCGTTGCCAGCGTTGCCGGCGGTGTAGAAGCTGTCGTTGGAGCTGTTCAGGATGGCGGCCCGTCCGTTGTTGCCGCTGTAGGCGTTTGTCTGCGTGAACTAGAACTGCCCGGCCCGGTTGACGTCGGCCACCGCCCGGTAGATAGGGCGTCCTCCCGCCGCTGTTGGTCGGATCCAGGCGCCGGGAGTGTCAGAGTTCGATACGTCGATGGCTGCGACCGGCGCCACGTAACCCATGAACGTCACGTCGCTGCCGTCTGTCGACTGCTTGAGGGCCAATTCGGACTTCGAAGAGAAGCTCGTGACGAGCTGATCTCCGCTCGTCGTGGTGGAGTTGGGCACCACAAGGTCGGCCATGGTTTTGCCCGAGGAGGGGTTAATCTGCTCCAAGTCGATGGGCTGCGTGATCCCGAAGCTGCCATCCACCTGGTCGTTGTTGAAGGTGAAGGGATAGTCGCCGCCGGCGACTGCGGTCGCGCAAGGGTTGGGCGCTTTTGGTGCCGTACTGCAGCCGGGCGGGAGCTGTGTCGTGCCAGAGGTGATGGCCGCGTCCTGTTGCCAGGTGCTGAGAGACACGAGAAGCTTGTTGGGCTGGAGAGGCCGTGCTGCGTTGCCGTTACCCCACCGGCGTCCGCGAATGCGCTCGACGGAGCCAAAAGAGCGGGGAGTGCAGCCATGATGGCGACCCCCGCGATCACGTCGGCACGGCGTCGGGCGTGCCTGGCATCCGCTACGTCTCACGATACGTCCTCCTTGTGTCTTGGGGCTCTCGTGGAGTACCTGAGGGACCGGCTCAGATACCGTCGCAGGACACTATTGTTGGAAATGAATTCGGCGTGACCTGACAGTGACGAGTCGTTAGCCTCTTTGCGAACGCTCGACGCCACTGATCCGTCGTCCGCCCATGACGCCAGCTCTCGATACATGGTGCTGCGCCATTTAATGTCGGCCCAACGACGTTCGAGCGTTTGGTCTAAGGAGAGACGCAACATCCGGAGGATTGCCAGCTGGCTCCGGCTGTCCGCAGTAAATCCCGGAACTCTGCGACGTTGCAAAGCACGTCAAGAAGATGCCCAGGGGATCAGCGGCTCGTACCGGTCGATCGGAGATCCAGGAACTGGGACACGCGCATGAAGCGCATGATCCCGCGGCCGATCGCCGGCACGTGCTGGCGGTGCGGGTCCGTCACCACCTCGGGGTCGGTGAGCTCGTACTCCTTCCCCCGGGTGATGAGGCGCACGGCACCGTGGGCCAGCGCGTTGCGCACCCACTCGGCGTCTGCGCCGTAGGTCAGGGCGAAACGGAAGCCGTCCTTCGTCCGGAACACGTTGACCGGCGTGCGGTACACGGTGCGGGTCCGCCGGCCCACGTGGATCACGATCCCCAGGCCGGGCAGCCAGCCGGCGAGGTGGACGACGATCTTGTTCGTGAACGCCCGGTTGAACCTCGCCACGCGCCGGCCCAGGCAGCGGCGGGCGCGGCGCGACGTGGTGTCCCGACCGCGGCTGCCCCGAGTGCGCGCTCATACGAGCGTCAGCCCCCCGTCGACCGCCAGGACCTGTCCGGTGACGTAGCTGGCCTCCTCCGAGAGCAGGAACACCGCCACTGCCGCCACCTCCCAGGCCGTACCCTGGCGACCCAACGGGACGGGTGTGCGGGTGCGTGACGGTCGTCCGGCCGACGCCGCCCGCCCGAGCGGCGTGTCGATCAGGCCGGGGGCGAGCACGTTGGCCCGGATGCCGCGCCGGGCGCCCTCGACCGCCACATGGCGGCTCAGACCGATGAGCCCCGCCTTGGAGGCGTCGTAGGCGGGGATGCGGCTCCCAGGGCGGATCCCGGCCACCGAGCCGACGAACACGATCGACGCGTCGTCGGACAGCGTCACGAGCGCGCGGCGCACCAGCATGAAGTGCGCCCGCAGGTTGAGGGCGAACGTCTTGTCCCAGTCGTCGATGGATGTGCCCACGACGCCCATGCCGAAGCCGGTGCCTACGTTGAGCACGAGCCCGTCGGGCGCCAGGCCCGGCTCGTCGGACACGGCCAGGCGGCAGCCGTCCTCGGTGGTGACGTCCGCCACCACGATCGCCGCCTTCCCACCCTCTTCGGTGATCAGCCGCCAGGTCTCCTCGACCGCGGCCTCGTCACGGTCGACGCAGACCACCGACGCGTCCTCCCGTGCCGCCCGCACCGCGATGGCGCGGCCGTTGCCGACCGGTGCGTCCGGGTCACGCGACGGCTGGGTGCCGGCCCCGATCACCGTGATGCTCCGGCCCGTCAAGCAGCGCCATCGTCGGACCCCTACGCCGCCGGACCGCCCGGCACCGCGCCGCGCCAGCGCCTCTGCCCGGGGCTCGAGCTGTATCCGGAGCGACCCCAAGACGGTGGTGAGCATCAGGTAGTGGCCGATCAGCATGAGGAGCTCGATGAGCTCGCTCTCGCGGAGAAGCTCCGCCAACGCCTCCCAGGTGGCATCGGAGACGGCGCCCTCGTCCGCCGTCTCGTCGACCGCCCGCAAGCGCGGCCCGCTCCAGCGGGACCCACGCCACCGCGTCGAGCCCGCCGTCGCGTCCCCGAGCGCCGCGATCTCGGCGGGAGCCATCGCCCTGCGCCTCCGCCAGCTCGATGTGCTGGGCCCATTCGTACCTTCCGCCGAAGCGGGCCGCCGTGCGCAGGATCACCAGCTCGCGCAGGCGGCCGGGAAGGCTCCCGCCAGCAGGGCGCCGCCGAACCCCAGCCAGCGCCGGAACAGCTCGGGGTCGGCCCGGCCCAGCGTCGTGAAGATGTGCATCGGCTCGTCGGTCCCACCGGGCGAGTGCTCCAGGACCCGGGTCAGCCGTTCGTCCCACTCGCCGGCGGCGAGCGGGCGGCAGGCGGGGCCCGGTCGTGGTCACCGCCGCATCGTAGACACGCAGTGACCGCGTCCGGTCGCCCGGCCCCTGGCGCCGTCAGCGCAACGGCCGGAATCCCATGGGGGGCGGCCCCGATCCGGGCAGGCGGCCCACCGGGGTGTCGGGCCGGCACACCTCGTCGAGGATGCCGTACTCCACGGCCTCCGCCGCACCCAGGAACCGCCCGTGCCCCAGGTCCTGCTCGACAGCGGTCGGCCGGCCGGCCCGCTGCGGCGCCCACGCGCGCACAGAAGCGCTGCCGCTCGGCGGCGCGCAGCTCGGCCCACTGGGCCACGTTGCGCACGTGGGCCTGGAGCTCGGTGGCGGGCTCGCACAGCGAGAAGCGGGTGCTGGGCATGGCGGCCCGGTGGGCGCACACTGCGACCACACCGATGGCGCCCGCCCCCACCTGCCCGAGGCAGAGCGCCCGGACGGGCACGCCCATCAGCTCGATCACGTCCATCAGCGTCAGCGCGGGAGCAGGCCAGCCTCGCCGCAGTCGACCCGCAGCGTCACGGGATCGTCACCGTCGGCATCGAGGGTCATCAGCTCCGCCGAGACGCGGGTGACGGACAGCTCGTCGAGCGGGCCGTGCAGGAGGACGACCCGCTCGGCCAGCAGGCGGCGGGCCAGCACCTCGGACAGCGGCTCGGGACGGCTGCCGACCCCCTCGGCCCCCGGCACGCGGCGGCAGCCGGGGCCACCCGTCGTCGCGCTCACGCATGCTCGATCCTCCATTCCAGCCGGGCTCCCAGCGCCGTCGTGTACCGCTGCACGGTCGAGAGCCGGACATCGAGGTCACCCGCCTCGAAGCGGGCCACGGCCGACTGCGAGGTCCCCATGCGGGAGGCCACCTCGGCCTGGGACAGCCCGAGCTCGCGGCGCAGTGACACAGCTGCCCCGAAACCGAGTGACGGCGTTCGGCCATCTCGCGAAAGCCCGGGAAGACGGTGGGATGACGGCGCTCGCTCACGTGACCGATTATCTCACATTTGATATAACGTGGAAAGCGACCCGGCGAACGCGCACTAACACTGACACGGAGGAAACGCCATGAGCCCGACCACGACCGACCGCCCGCGACCGGCCTCCGCCAGGTGCTCGTCCCCACCGTGATCGAAGAGGGCAATCGGGGCGACCGGGCCTTCGACATCTACAGCCAGCTGCTGCGCGAGCGGATCGTCTTCCTCGGCCAGGAGGTGGACGACCAGGTGGCCAACCTGATCATCTCCCAGATGCTGTTCCTCGAGGCACAGAACAGCGAGCGGGACATCTTCCTCTACATCAACTCCCCCGGCGGCGTGGCGTACGCCGGCATGGCGATCTACGACGTCATGCAGCACGTGGAGCCCGACGTGTCGACCATCTGCGTCGGCATGGGCATGTCCGCCGCCGCCATGATCCTCTCGGGCGGCGCCGCCGGCAAGCGCTTCGCCCTGCCCAACGCCCGCATCATGATCCACCAGGGCTCCGCCGGCACCCGCGGGGCGCCCTCCGACATGGAGATCCAGCTCCGTGAGGTCCTGTCCCTGACCCGTCGGATGTCCGAGATCATCGCCCACCACAGCGGGCGACCCCTCGAACAGGTCGCGCGGGACATCGACCGCGACCACTACATGACGTCGGCCGAGGCCCGCGACTACGGGATCATCGACGACATCATCCTGCCCCGCCGCGGCCTGTGCGCTCCCGGCGCGGAAGGGCATGCACACGAGCACGACCTGCAGGTCGCGAGCCTGTGAACGACGCCTGAACCGGCGTCCGGAGAGAGCCATTCCGGCCCGCGGCGGGCGTTCCCTCAACGACCGGTGGGCCCGTGACCAGGCGACCCGACCGCCCCAGGGCCGTGTGGCGGGGCGTAAGGTGTGTGACACGAGTGTCAGGGGACTACTGGCGCCCTGTCGACAAGGGGAGAGGACACATGCGAACTGAAGACTTGATCCTGGTGAGCGTGGACGACCACGTCATTGAACCCCGGGGCATGTTCGACGGGCTCCTGCCTGCCAAGTACCAGGACAAGGCGCCCAAGATGATCCGCCGGGAGGACGGGACCGACTACTGGTTCTACGACGGCAACCAGATCCCGAACGTCGGCCTCAACGCAGTGGTCGGCCGGCCGCCCGAGGAGTACGGGGTCGAGCCGATGTCGCTCGACGACATGCGGGTGGGCTGCTACGACGTGCACGAGCGGGTCCGCGACATGTCGGTCAACGGTGTGCTCGGCTCCATGTGCTTCCCCTCCTTCCCCCAGTTCTGCGGCCAGCTCTTCGCCCGACGCGAGGACAAGGACGAGGCGCTCGCCATGGTGCGCGCCTACAACGACTGGCACATCGACAAGTGGTGCGGCGCCGAGCCCGGTCGCTTCATCCCGCTGTCGATCCCGGTGATCTGGGACCCCGAGCTCGGCGCCGAAGAGGTGCGTCGGGTGGCCAAGAAGGGCTGCCACGCCGTGACCTTCTCCGAGAACCCCGAGAAGCTGGGCTGGCCTTCCCTGCACAACGAGCACTGGGACCCGTTCTGGACCGCCTGCGCCGACGAGGGCACGGTCGTCTGCATGCACCTGGGCTCGTCCTCCCAGATCCTGATGACCTCGGTGGAGGCCCCGATCGACGTCATGATCAGCCTGCAGCCCATCAACATGGTGCAGGCGGCCGCCGACCTGGTCTGGTCGCCCATTCTGCGCAAATACAAGGACCTTCACTTCGCCCTCTCCGAGGGTGGTATCGGCTGGATCCCCTACGCCCTCGAGCGCATCGACTACGTCTACGAGCACCACCACAAGTGGACCGGACAGGACTTCGGCGACCAGCTCCCGAGCCAGGTCTTCAAGGACCGCATCATCACGTGCTTCATCGATGACGCATTCGGCGTGGAGAACCGGGGCCACTTGAACATCGACAACATCACGTGGGAGTGCGACTACCCGCATTCCGACTCGACGTGGCCCACCGCTCCCGAGGCGCTCATGAAGTACCTCGACGGGGTGTCGGACGAGGACATCGACAAGATCACGCACCTCAACGCCATGAAGCACTTCCAGTTCGACCCGTTCAGCGTGCGGCCGCGCGACACGTGCACCGTGCAGGCGCTGCGGGAAGAGGCGGCCGACGTCGACACGGCGCTGGTCTCCCGGGCCCGGGGCCAAACGGCGAAGGACGAGAACGGCATCGTGAGCGTGACCAACTTCACGTCTCGTCTAAGCCGCGACTGAGCCCGGCCGGGCCCGACGCCAGACCTGACCGGGCTCCACCGGCGGGGCTCGCCCGTCGCCCTCGCCCTCGCCCTGGACCGACGACCACCCGTCGAAGAAAGCACTGGAGCCACATGCCGATCGCCTACGTCACCGGGGGCGACCACGTCGTCACCATCACCATCAACCGCCCCGAAGCGCGCAACTCCATGGACATGGAGCATTTCTTCCAACTCCGTTCGGCGTGGGACCGCTTCGGTGAGGACGATGACGCCTACGTGGCGATCGTCACGGGCGTGGGAAAGGACTTCTGCGTCGGCGCTGACCTCAAGACCTACATCCCCCAGATCACCGAGCTGCAGAAGAAGCTGAAGGGGGGCGCCCGCCCCGAGGAGATCGGCGGCTACAGGCTCGACGACGGCGTCAAGGCGGTGCTGCGCGGCACCAAGCTCTACAAGCCGATCATCGCCGCCGTCAACGGCACGTGCGTGGCCGGTGGCATGGAGATGCTCGGTGGCACCGACCTGCGGGTGGCCGGCGACACGGCGACGTTCGGGGTCATGGAGCCCAAGCGCGGCCTCTTCGCCGGCGGCGGCACGACGGTCCGGCTGCCCCGGCAGATCCCCTACCCCGCCGCCATGGAGCTCCTGTTGTGCGCGGACCAGGTGCCGGCCCAGCGTGCCTACGAGATGGGACTGCTCAACGAGGTCTGCCGGCCCGCCGACCTGATGGAGCGGGCGCTCGACTACGCGCGCCGCATCACCGCCAACGGGCCCTTTGCGATCCGCAAGACGAAAGAGTCCGTGTTGCGGGGCCTGGCGACGGACATGAAGGAGGCCTACCGGATCGAGTCGGAGATCTCCGGCGAGGTCTTCAGCAGTGAGGACGCCACGGAAGGACCGCTCGCCTTCGCCGAGAAGCGGGCGCCCAATGGCAGAACCGCTGACCCGCGCCTGAGCTCGCTGCGACTGCGACGGCGCACAGGGACCACGAGCTCCGTGATCAGGAAGGATCGACGGCGCCAGCCGCTTGCGGGCACCCGTAGAGGTTGAATCCGCCGTATGTGTTCTGGCACTATCAACGAACTCGTTGATAGTGCGCGGAAACATTGGGCGGATTGCTCGATGCTGAGACCCTTAGTGGGCGGGAGCCCTCAACCCGCAGGCCGACGACTTGCGGACGGGTCGGAACCCGCGATGGCGTCCCCTCCTTCAGACAGTGCGGGTGGTCCGCCGCAGCGAGAGGAGCGAGGGAAAGCCGACGATGAAGGTCTGCAGCCTCCAGCCCCCGGTGCGAGAGCCCACGCCGCTTGGCCATCCGCCCGGCGGCGAGTGCTTCGGCGGCATGCACGACGACGGTCCCGATCAACAACGCCTGCAGGGTCTCGCGCGGTGGCAGACCGTCGCCGCTCATCTCGTTCACTCTGTCGTAGGCGTTCTTGCTGACCGCCAGCTTGGTCAGCACGACGATGCCGCCGTCGAGGAGGAGGAACCAGAACCATGACGGGCGGACCGCGCCCGACCGCTCTTCGCGTGCCATGGGCACCTCCTAAGGGGACCGGGTGCCAGGGAGCAACCGGACGGAGTCCGGCGCGGAAGGGGGTGCCGCGGCCAGTTGCCCGCAGGCCGCGTCGATCTCCGCGCCCCGGGTGACCCTGATTGTGGCGTTGACGCCGAGCGCCACCAGCTGGTCACGGAACCGGCGCACCTGGTCCCGGCGCGATCCCACCACCGGATAGCCCGGCGTGGGGTTGAGCGGGATGAGGTTCACGTGTGCGCCCAGCGGGCGCGCGAACCCGCCCAGCTCCGCCGCGTCGCGGCTTCCGTCGTTGACGCCGTCGATCATGGCCCACTCGATTGAGAGGCGACGCCGGCTGGCCGTCACGTATTCGGCGCATGCGTCAGCGAGCATCCTGAGTGGGTAGCGCCGGTTGATGGGCACGAGCTCGTCCCGCAGGAGATCATTGGCGGCGTGCAACGAGACGGCCAGGTTCACCGGCAACGTCTCCCCAGCCAGGCGGCGGATGCCCGGCACGATGCCCACGGTGGACAGGGTCAGATGCCGCGCCGAGAGGCCCATATCACTGTGCAGCCGAACGACGGATCCCCACACCCGGTCGTAGTTGGCCAACGGCTCTCCCATCCCCATGAAGACGACGTTGGAGACCCGCCGTGACCCGGCCTCGCGCATTGCGGCCGCCACCTGCTCCACGATCTCGCCCTGGGTCAGCTGCCGTTGGAAGCCGGACTGGCCGGTGGCGCAGAACTGACAGGCCATGGCGCAGCCGGCCTGAGTGGAGACACAGACGGTCACCCGGTCCGGATAGTGCATCAGTACGGTTTCCACCTTGGCGCCGTCGCCGAGAGCCCAGAGCCATTTGGTGGTCTCACCGTCGTCGGCCGACTGCCGGGACACTTCGTGCAACGCCGGGGGCAAGGCAGCCGCGAGCGCGGTCCGGAGGGCGCTCGGGAGTTCGGTCATCTCATCGGGCCGTTGCACCCGGGAGTGGAGACCATCCCAGACCTGGCGCGTTCGATAGGCCGGCTCGCCGTCGAGGATGACAGCCAGCTCCTCCCGCGTCAGGTCGTAGGGCGAGGGCATCGACCCAGGCTATGGGGCCCCCGACCCCGGCGGACGATCGGGCTGGTCGTTTCCGAGGATGACCGTGCCCGCCGCGGTGAACCAGCCACTGGTCCCGTTCACGCACGCCAGACTGGCGTCGGGGACCTGGCGGGCGCCGCACTCACCCCGGAGCTGCTTGACCGCCTCAATGAGCAGGAACATCCCCCGCATGCCGGGCTGACAGGCGGACAGGCCACCACCGTCGGTATTGGTCGGCAGCGCACCACCGACGCGGAGCTTGCCGTCCTCCACGAAGGAGCCGCCTTCGCCCTTCTCACAGAAACCGAGCCCCTCCAGCGTCAGGATCACCATGGGCGTGAAGGCGTCGTAGGCCTGCAGGGTGTCGATCTGCGCCGGCGTCACGCCCGCACGCTCGAAGGCGAGCTCCCCCGAGCGGACGCAGGGCGACTCGGTGAAGTCCTCCCACTCGCTCATCGTCGTGTGGGAGACGGCCTCGCCCGTCCCGAGGACCCAGACGGGCGCCTTGGCGCAGTCCCGCGCCCGCTCCTCTGACGTGAGCACGATGGCCCCGCCGCCGTCGGTGCGGATACAGCAGTGGAGCTTGGTCAACGGGTCCCACACCATCGGCGCGTCGACGACGTCGTCGATCGTGATGGGGTCCTGGTAGAAGGCCTCGGGATTGAACCCCGCGTTGTAGCGAGTGGACACGGCCACCTCGGCCAGCTGCTCGATGGTCGTGCCGAATTCGTGCATGTGGCGCCGCGCCACCATGGCGTAGTGCGAGCCGACGGGGTGGCCGAACGGTGCTGCGAACTGGATGGGTCCACGCGTCCCGAAGGAAAGGTTCGCCATGCGCAGCTTCTTCTTGAGGTCCGCGCGCTGCGTCGACCCGTAGGTGAGCACCACGACCTCGACCAGGCCCTGCGCGATGGCTGCCGCCGCATGTTCGACCATGAACTCCCAGATGCTGCCGCCATGGCCGGTGGAGTCGACCCAGTTCGGCCGGAGGCCCAGGTACTCGGCCAGCTCGACCGGCGGTAGCGCCCCTGTCAGCGACATGAACCCGTCGACCTCAGACTTCTCGATTCCTGCGTCAGCCAGTGCACGCGTCGTGCCCTGGAAGTTCAGCTCGAAGGCCGTCTTGTCGTCGACGCGGCCGCAGTCGGACGTCGACGCGCCCACGATCGCCACGCGGCGGTTGGCCATGGTTCTCCCGCTCTCCTTGTTCCGTCCGTGGTCCGGTCCGGGCTAGGACCGCGAGGCCGTCTCGCCGGTCACCGGCCGCCCATCTTCAGGCCCGGGTGGCGCGAGTGGAAGATCTGCGCGTTGACCTCGGCCGCGATGGCGGAGGGGTCCCATTTCGCCTCACCCTGGGGGTTGTCCACCGCCCCGCCGAGGTGCCATGGCTCGTAATGGGCGATGTTCGCCCCCACGGCCCGAAACACCTGCCCCGAGACATGGAGGGCCTGGTCGGAAGCCAGCCAGGCCACCATCGGTGCGGAGTTCTGGGGGTTCAGCCGGTCGAATTCGTCTTCGCCGTACTCGTCGGGCTCCTTCAGCTCGACGTCCTTGAGCACACCGCCGGTGAGGCGGGTCACGCCCCCGGGTGCAACGGCATTGGCGCGCACCCCGTAGCGGGACCCCTCGAGGGAGGTGATGATCGTGAGTGCGGCGATGCCCGCCTTGGCCGATCCGTAGTTGGCCTGGCCGGCATTGCCCTGCAGCCCCGCCGACGACACCGTGTTGACGATGGCCGCGCGAACGTCCTCACCAGCCTTGGAGCGCTCGCGCCAACGGATGCAGGCGAACTTCGTGGCGGCGAAGGTGCCCTTGAGGTGGACGCGGAGGACGGAATCGAAGTCGTCCTCGGACATGGAGACGATCATCTTGTCCCTGATGATGCCGGCGTTGTTGACGAGGATGTCGAGGCCACCGAAGGCGTCGTAGGCCGTGGCGATCAGGTTCTCCGCTCCGCCAAAATCGGCGACGTCGTCATAGTTGGCCACGGCCTCACCGCCGCGGGCGATGATCACTTCGACCACCTCGTCAGCCGGACGCTTGTCGGCTCCTTCGCCGCTGGCCGATCCGCCCAGGTCGTTGATCACCAGCTTCGCCCCTTGTGCAGCCAGCTCGAGCGCCTCGCCGCGACCGATGCCGTGGCCCGACCCGGTCACGATGGCGATCTTCCAGTCCAAAATGCCCATGAGGCCACCGATCCGGAGAGAAGACTGACACGTCTGTCAAACACCGTACGGCGGCGGGAGACGGTCGACAATTCGTCGAGAATTCGGCTCCCACCGGGGACGATCGGGAGTCGGTTCGGATCGACACTGACACGGACGTCATATACGGTGAGTGCCCCCGCGGGCCCACTGCGGGCCTGCCGAACGGCGCCGGCGCCCGACGGGCCCCGGCCGATACTGACGACAGAGCGCCTGAGCAGGGCGGCGCGCGCGAGGGAGGGACATGGCCGCTGGGACCCCGGCGACGGGCGATGGAACGGACATCACGGGCCGACCGACCGCCCTCCGCTCCATCGACCTCGATACCTTCTTCCGTCCGAGGCGGGTCGCCGTGGTGGGTGCATCGGACTCCAATGCACGGCCCAACACCGCCCTCACCCAAAAGATCACCGTCTGGGCCGAGGAGCGCGGCGCCACCGTGTACTTCGTCAACCCGAACCGGCCTGTCGTGGCGGGACGGCCCTGCGCCAAGGCTCTGACCGATGTCGAGGAGCAACTCGACCTTGTGGCGATCCTGGTCGGCGAACCGCTGCCCATCCTGCGCGACGCCGTGGCGGCCCGGGCGAAGTTCGCCATCGTCTTCGCGGCGGGGTTCGCCGAGGTCGGGGGCGAGGGAGAGCGACTCCAGGACGAGATGGAACACATCATCGCCGGCGGCGAATTGCATGTGCTCGGGCCGAACACCAACCTGAACGCATTCGAGGTCTTCCGGGAGGATCTGCCCGGCAAGGCCATCGCGCTCATCACGCAGAGTGGCCACCAGGGCCGCCCGATCTTCCAGGGCCAGGAGATCGGCATCAAGCTGTCCCACTGGGCACCCGCCGGGAACGAAGCGGACATGGAGTCGGCGGACTTCATCAACTACTTCTCGAGCCTCGAGACCACGGGCGCGGTCGCCTGCTACATCGAGGGCTTCAAGAACGGGCGCACCCTCCAACTGGCCGCCGACGCGGCCGCGACGCGCAAGGTGCCCATCGTTGCGGTCAAGGTGGGCCGGACCGACGAAGGCAAGTCCATGGCCAAGGCACATACCGGACACCTGACGGGGTCGGACGACGTCGTCTCCGCCGCCTTTCGCCAATACGGGGTCCAGCGCGTCGACGGCCTCGATCAGTTGCTCGAGGTCTCGGCCGCCCTGGCCCGCAGCAAGGCGCCGTCGCCCGAAACCACGCGGCGCCTGACCCGTGGTGCCGGTGGGCGCGTCTGCGTCTATTCGATCTCGGGAGGCACCGGCGCCCACATGGCCGACATGCTCTCGGCCGCCGGCCTCGAGCTGCCCTCGTTGACCAACCACTCCCAGACGCAGCTCCACGAATGGATCCCGCCGTATCTCCGCGTGTCGAACCCCGTGGACAACGGGGGCGCACCCGTCCGTGACTGGCGGGGTCCCAAGATCATTCAGACGATGTTGGCCGACCCCAATGTCGACCTGTTGCTGTGCCCCATCACCGGCGCGCTCCCGTCAATGGCCAACAAGCTCTGCGAGGACCTCGTGGGCGCGGCAGCCACGACGGACAAGCCCCTCTTCGTGGTGTGGGGCTCCCCCGTCGGCACCGAGGAGGCCTACACGAAGACACTGCTCGAGAGCACCGTGCCGACCTTCCGTACGTTCACCAATGCGGTCATGGCGGCGAAGGCCTATTTCGACCATCACCGCTTCGTCGAGTCCTACCAGTCCGCCTTCGCCCGCCCGGCCCTGCGCCCGAGCCCGGCCAAGGACAAGGCGATCGCGCTGCTCGCACCCGGAAGGAGCCCCGGGACCGCGGGCCAGACTCTCTCGGAGCAGGACTCCAAGGCATTGCTCGAGACCTACGGCATCGCGGTGCCCAAGGAGCGCATCGCCACATCGCCCACCGAGGCGGCCAAGGCGGCGAAGAAGATCGGATACCCGGTGGTGATGAAGATCGTGTCGGCCGATATCCAGCACAAGTCCGACCTCGGGCTCGTTTCCGTCGGCGTCCGGAACGAGGACGACGCGAGGCGTACCTACAAGCGGCTGACGGCCACGGCCAAGAAGGCGGTGCCCAAGGCGAAGGTCGACGGGGTGCTCGTGGCCCAGATGGTGCGGGGTGTTGAGACCGTGGTAGGGATCGCACGGGACGACCTCTTCGGGCCGGTCGTCATGTTCGGCCTCGGTGGAGTGTTGGTCGAAGTGCTGCACGACGTGACGTTCCGCGTCCCCCCTTCACGGCCCTCGACGCGTCCGCCATGCTCGACGAGCTACAGGGGGGCGCCCTCCTGCGCGGCGTGCGGGGACAACGGGCCGCCGATCGCGCCGCGCTCGTCGACGTCCTCATGAAGATGCAGCGACTCGCCGTCGACCTCTCCTATGACGTCGCGGAGGTTGACATCAATCCGCTGCTTGCCGGACCCGATGGCGCGGTTGCGGCCGACGCCCTTGTCGTGCTGGCCTGATCAGGGCCGTAACGACGGACGACACACCCAAGGAGACTGATGAGCGACACGACGGACAACCCGGCGGGCGACGATGTCGTGCGCCGGATCGAGGACGGCATCTGCTGGATCATCCTCAACCGACCCGACGCAGGGAACGCAATGACCCAATTCATGCGGGATCAGATCGCCGATTGGGTGCACGACGCCTCGTCCGACCTGTTCGTCCGAGTGGTCGTGATCACGGCCGCCGGCGAGAGGGCGTTCTGCACGGGTGCCGACCTGCGTGGCGGCCGACTGCCGCCACGGCCGAAGCCCGGCGCTGCGCCCGAGAACGTCGTGGGCCAGGGGTCGCGCATGATCCGGGACGGCTGGCAGCGCCTCGTCACCTCCATCCTGGACTGCGAGAAGCCCGTGATCGCCGGCGTCAACGGCACGGCGGCCGGCGGGGGGATGCACCTGGCGTTGGCCTGCGACCTCGTCGTGATGGCCGAGGAGGCCAAGTTCGTCGAGGTCTTCGTCCGGCGCGGCATCGCGCCTGACGCGGGCGGGGCCTGGATCTTGACCCGCCTGGTGGGGATCCAGAAAGCCAAGGAACTGTTCTTCTTCGGCGACGACGTCCCGGCGGCCGAGGCCTACCGGATCGGTTTGGTCAACCGGCTCGTGCCGCGGACGGAACTCCAGTCCACGCTCGAAGAGATGGCGGGCCGACTGGCCAGCGGTCCGACCAAGGCCATCTGGATCGCCAAGTGGTTGACCAACCGGGCCCTCGATGTCGACCGTGCCACCTCGCTCTACGACGAGGCCATGGGGCAGGAGTTGCTCACGAACACACTCGACTCCAAGGAGGGCGTCGCCAGCTTCGTGGAGCGGCGGGCCGCCGAGTTCAAGGGCTGGTGACCCCGGCGCTCACGGCGTTGGCGAGGACGTCGACGTCGTCGTGGTGGCGCTCTCGCCCGTCGTCGTGGTCGTCGAAGGTGCGGGCGAGGTGGTCGTGGTCGTGGTCGAGGTCGGCGCGGTGGTGCTCGTCGTCGTCGTGGCAGACGTCGTTGACGTCGTCGACGAGGTGGTCGTGGTGGGCGTCGCCGGATTCCTGTCGAGGTTGCTCAGAGTGGTCCCGGTGTCCGATCCGCCGTAGATCGCCGACAGCGGTTTGCCCGAGATCAGCTCGATGGCCGTGATGAACATGAGGGCCAGCACGAACACGATGGCCGCCGTGGCGGCGATGGTCCTCCAGGAGAACCGGCGCACGCCGGGCCGGCCGGTCGCCGGCCGCATGGGCGCGGTGGTGGCGCGCAGGCGCTCGGTCGCCGGAGCGTCGGCCACCGCCGAGATCTCCAGGCGTTCCGTCTCCCCCACCGGCGCCGCCACGGATTCCATCTGGACCGTCTCGGCGCTCCCGCCATCGTCTGGAGCCGGCCGGTCCACCTCCTGCATCGGAGCCGTCGAGGCCGACGCGGCCGTCCCCCACTCGCCCCGGTGCCCCCGAGCTTGCGCAACAACGTCGAGGTCTCGGGCGCCCGCACGACAACCTGTTTGACGGCCTCGTGGCCGCGCTCGATCGACTGCGCCACCAAAGCCGTCGCCGTGGTCGCGGCGGCCGAACCGATGGCCACGCCGATGATGGTCCCCTTGACCCCGAAGGTCGAGGCGATCACGGCGGCGATCACCGCACCGGCGGCGGAGGCCAGGATCTGGCGGAACGAGAACTTCACGCCAGCGTTGTCTAGTCGCCCACGAGCGACTCGGCGGCGCGGGCGATGAACAGGCGGGCCCCCGAGTCGAGGACCCAGTCATGACCGAAACGGGCGATGGGGGCGGCAAACCGGGAGGCCACCTGCAGGGTCGTGTTCCCCGGGGCGAGCGAGCTCTGCAGCGTGGCCGTGCACCCCAAAAACCCTTCGTAGGGCTGGAGGGTGGCATGGCCCACTACGTCCCCGCTGATGTTGCACCCACCAGCAGCGGCGCCTCGATGTGCCCGATCACGACGCGGAACCGAACCGCGTAGGGCACCGGCGGCTGCAGCTCACGGCGCCACTCGTCGCCCTCCGTCAGCGCCGCAGCCTCGAATGCCCGCAACCATGGCCACCAGCGGCGGTAGTGCGACACCTCGCTGAACAGCCGCCAGACGTCCTCCCGCGGCAGGGGCAGGTCGTAGCGGTGCACCGTCGTGATGCTGCCCGGATGCTCGCTTGTCGGGCCGAACCCGGCATTGCCGGCGCTCACTCGACAACGGACCCGTCGATCTGCTCGCAGTTCCAAGGCAGCCTCGTCGGATGGTCATCCACCCCGACGGTGCGCTTCGTGTGCCCGTTGCCGATCATGAGGGGACCGGTCGGGTCAGCGCGGACAGCACCGGCCCAGGCTAACGGGGTGCCATGGCGAAATTCAGCGGCCGACAGAGGGCCGGTAACATTGTCGCCGTGCGTGAACGGTGGCTTTCCCGAAGGGCCGTGTCGCTTCACCTGGCCATCTTGGTGTTCGTCCCTGGTTGTGCCCTGGCTGCGTGGTGGCAGATCAACCGGGCGGCTGACGGGAACCAGCTCAGTTACCTGTACTCGGTCATGTGGCCCGCTTTCGGGATCTTGAGTCTGTACTTCTGGTGGATGCTCATCCACACCGACTACGAGAAGGTGGGTCTAAAGGGCATGCGGCGACAGCAGGCCGAGGCGGCCTTGGTCGAGCCGGAGGCGTCTCCATGCTCCTCGCTGTCTTCGAGTACGACGAGTCCGGAGGCGCCGATATCGGTGTCCGCCGACGAGGACCCCGAGCTCGCGGCCTACAACGCGCGGCTCGCCGAGCTGGCCGCACAGGGACCGAAGACCTGGCGCAAACGCGAGGCGGTCGTGGTCCGGCGGGAGCAATGACACGGCTTACCCAGCGCGGCCTCAAAGGGGCTCTGTTCCGCTACCAGCTCATGGCCAACATCGTCGGCGTGCTGATCATCCCTCTGTTCCTCTTCACCGGCCTGCACTATGCAATCGGAGGGTTCAAGGTCGAGCTGGCCATCTTCGGCGTCGGTCACGGCTACCTCTACATCGTCTACCTGATCGCCGCCGGCTTCCTGGCGCTCAAGGCGCGGCTGCACATCCCTTGGATCATCTTGATGTTCGCCGCTGGACTCGTTCCGGGCCTGACGTTCCTCGTCGAGTGGATCGTCGTGACGCGCAAGATCCAACCGCTCCTTGCTGCGCAGGAAGCGGCGGTCGAGACGGAGACCCCGGGAGTCAGCCCAACCGCTCGATGACAGTGGCGTTGGCCTGGCCGCCGCCCTCGCACATCGTCTGGAACCCGTAGCGGCCGCCGGTCGCCTCGCAGCTGGTTGAGCAGCGTGGTCATGAGCCGCACGCCGCTGGCGCCCAGCGGGTGACCGATGGCGATGGCCCCGCCCCGGGGGTTGAGCCGCGTCGGGGTCGGGGCGAGAACGCCCGCTCCCACATCAGCGCGATGGCCGCGAACGCCTCGTTGCACTCCACGGCGTCGAAGTCGTCGACCTTCATCCCGGTGCGGTCGAGCAGCTTGTGGGTGGCCGGCACCGGCGCGGACAGCACGATCGCCGCGTCCTCGGCCGCCACCGCGAAGGCGTGGAAGCGGGCCCGGACCGGAAGCCCCAGTCGCTCGGCCACGGAACGCTCGGCGATGAGCATGGCCGCGGCGCCGTCGGTCATCTGCGACGAGTTCCCGGCGGTGATGTCGGGCGCGGTGTCGGGCTCGAAGTACTGGGCGGGGGGCAGCGAGGCGAGCGTTCCAAGGTCGTGTCCCTGCGGATGCCCTCGTCGGTGCGGAGGAACTGGTCGGTGATGGTGCCCTCGTCGTCACGGATGGGCACGGCGATGGCCTCCCTGGCGAAGTGCCCGTAGTCCCTGCTCGCGGCGGCGCGCCGGTGGCTCTCGAGCGCGTACTCGTCCATGTCCTGGCGCGAGATCTTCCACTGGTCCGCCAGCAGCTGGCCCACCCGGAACTGCATCCACAGCCGGCCCTCGATGGCGTCGAGGAACGACTTCGGGAACGGGCCCGGTCCCGCCCCGGGCGTTGGAGGCCAGGGGCACGCGGCTCATGAACTCCACGCCGCAGGCGATGGCGAGGTCGTAGTGCCCGGCCGCCACGCCGGCCGCGGCGAAGTGGACGGCCTGCTGGGACGACCCGCACTGGCGGTCGACCGTCGTGGCCGGCACCGATCTGGGGGAGGCCCGCCGCCACCCAGGCGTTGCGGGCCACGTTGGTGGACTGCTCGCCCACCTGGCTCACGCACCCGCCGATGACGTCGTCGATCGCGCTCGGGGTCGACCCCGGTGCGGTCCACAGCGATGGGTGAGGGCGAAGCCGAGGAGGTCGACGGGGTGCCAGTTGGCCAGCGCCCCGCCCCGCTTGCCGAACGACGGTCCGACACGTGTCGACGATGACGGGCTCTCGTGCTCCGCTCATGGACGCTCCTCTCTGTCCCGGTCACCGGCGACGACGTCTGCCCCCTGAACCCCGCTCGGTGGAAG
>CAVTUE010000012.1:0-179016 GCA_963737805.1 uncultured Acidimicrobiaceae bacterium | reverse complement strand
ATGATTGTTCGAAGACGGCCGTGCATGCGCTACGCCAGCGCTGGCGGGACGCTACCTAGCGGGTGCCGTCGAATGCCTGACGACAGAGCTCCCCGAAGAGTCCCCGCGTCGAGGTCCCTCACGGAGCAGGGCCACGGCCACGGCACCGACGTCGCTCGTGGGCAAGCCGACGGTCGTCAGCGCGGGCGCCACCATGGCGGCCATCGGCACATCGTCGAACCCCACGACGCTGATGTCGTCGGGGACGGAGAGACCGCGCTCGGTGAGTCCGGCGATGACCCCCAGCGCCATCTGGTCGTTGAAGGCCAGCGTGGCGGTCACACCGCTGCCCACGACCCGGTCCACGACGGCTGCCGCGGCCTCGAACGTCGGTTCGGCCACCGTGACCTCGACCACGTCCATCCCGGTGGCCCGGCTCGTGCGCCGGACCGCGGTCCGGCGTTCCCCCGCCGCCCACGATCCGCCCGGACCGCCGAGGTATGCGAGCCTGCCGTGTCCGAGGAGCGACGCCAGGTGATGCAGGGCGTCGGCCACGGCCGGTGCGGTCCGGAGCAGGATGGACGCGTGCTCGCGGGGACGGGGCGGTCTGACGAAGACGGCCGGGGACCACCGAGGGCACCCAGTGCCCGGTGCAGCCGGCGCGGCGAGGACCACGATGAAGCCGTCAACGTCCTGCGCCAGGGTCGTGACGGCTCGCACCTCGTCATCGGGGTGCTCGCCGTGTCCACGAGGAGCACCTGGAGGTCGGCCGTGCGGGCCGACCGCTCGACCGAGCGCACCAGGGCCGCGAAGTGGGGGTTCGTGATGTCGGGCACGATCACCGCGACATTGCCCGTGCGTCCGGTGATCAGCCCACGGGCGGCGCGGTCGGCCTGAACCCGAGATCCTGCACTGCTGCTTCGACTCGGCGCCTGGTTTCCGGGGCGACCTTCTCCGGAGCGTTGATGGTGCGCGACACAGTTGCCGCATGCACGCCGGCGCGCTCGGCAACGTCGAGGATCGTCGCCCGCTCCTTGCGCTGCACCAGGCCCGACCCTACTCGGCGACCTGCACGCTCCGAGGTGAGGGATGACGCCTTCGGACAGCAACGTTTGCGCGCGGGCACGCTCGCCTGCGCACGGGCCGACGCCCTCCCGGACTACGACCGCTCCGCCGCGCCCGTCATTGCCCACCTCGGATTCGGGGCGTTCGCCCGGGCGCACGCCGCCGTGTACGCGGACGAGCTGCTGCGACGAGACTGCCCCGCGCTCATCCGAGGCGTCTCCTTGAGGAGCCGACAGGCGCAGGACCAACTCGGGCCCCAGGACGGCCTCTTCACCGTCGCCGTGCGAGAGCCGGGCGAGGCCGTGTCGCTCCGAGTGGTCGGCGCGCTGTCCTCCATGAAGACCGGGCCGGCCGCCGCGCTCGAGGCATGGCGGCACCGACGACGTCGCTCGTGACGTTGACCATCACGGAAAAGGGCTACGAGGTCGACGCGGACGACCCGGCGCCATCGGAGCGCTCCACCTCCGCGCCGGCGCTCATCGCCCTGGCCCTGGCCCGTCGTCGGCGGGCTGGATTGGCGCCACCGGTCTTCGCCTCGTTGGACAACCTGCTGGACAACGGGAACGTCCTGCGGGCGTGGGTCCTGGTCAGCGCCGGCGCGGTCGATCCGTCGCTGGCGGAGTGGATCGCCGACGAGGTGTCCTTTCCCAACTCGGTCGTGGACCGGCATGGTGCCGGCTGCGACCGAACTCGACCGGGAGGACATCGCCTCCCACCTCGGCCTGCAACGACCAGGGCGCCGTCAGCGCCGAACGCCACCGCTCCTGGGTGATCCGATCCGTCGATGCGCTGGCACCGCTGGCCGAGGTCGGCGTGGAGCTCGTGGCTGACGCTGCGCCTTTCGAGCGACGCAAGCTGTGGCTCCTCAACGGCCCGCACTCTGCGGTCGCTTACGGCGGCCTCCTCCTCGGGCACGACACCATCGCCGGTGCAGTGGCGGATCCCGCCGTCGCTCGCTTCGTGCGGCGCCTCGTCGACGACACGCTTGCGGTGGCCGAGCTCTCCGCTGCCCTGAAGCCTGCGGCCTTCGCCGACGATGCCTTGCGGCGATTCGCCAACCCGACGCTGGGTCACACCTGCGCCCAGGTAGGCAGCGACGGGTCGAGCAAGCTGCCACAGCGGCTGCTCCCGGTCGTGGCCGCACGACGGGCACGGGCACTCGAGACCAATCGGTTCGCCGTGGTCGCGGCCATCTGGATCGCGGCGACCGCCGGCGTGGAGGTGACCGGCGCGCGTCTCCCCCTCTTGGAGGACCCGGCTGCCTCCGCCCTCCGCGCCGCCTCGCGCCACAACGACCTGCAGCAACTCAGCCACGTCGCGCTTGGTGGGCGGGCGGATCCGCCCTTCCTCGCGGAGGTGACGCAGGCCCTGGAGCGATTGTCCACCGAAGGGCCGGCGCTGCTGGAGGCGGGCCAGTGACGACGACGCTGGGGGGCCCGGGACAGATCCTCGCGCCCCGGGACGTCGGCACCTTCGTCCGCGAGCAGGTCGCCGGATTGGACCTGGCCGGGCGCTCGCTGTGCGTGGTCATTCCGGACGGCACCCGGAGCTGCCCGCTGCCGCTGCTCCTGCGGGCCGTCGAAGAAGGGGTCGGCAATCGCGCCAGCAGCTGTACCGGTGTGGTCGCGCTCGGCACCCATGCGCCGATGTCGGACGACGCCATCGGCACCCTTGTCGGTCCGGTGTCCCTTCCGGTGCGCAACCACGCCTGGTGGGAGGACGACACTTTCATCCACCTGGGCCGGCTGCCCGCGGCGCTCGTTCACGAACGGTCCGCCGGGAGGTCGAGTGACCCGATCGACGTGCGCATCAACCGGCTGGTCGTCGAGAGCGATGTGACGCTGATTGTGGGGCCCGTGCTCCCGCACGAGGTCATCGGCTTCTCGGGGGGCAACAAGTACCTGTTTCCGGCCTGTCGGGCGAGGAGATGATCGACGTCACACACTGGCTCGGTGCGCTGATCACCAGCCACGAGATCATCGGCACCCGTGGCGTGACACCCCGTGCGGGCGTTGGTGGACGCGGCGGCCGACCTCGTACCTGGCGAACGCACGCGCTGTGCGTGGTCGTGGACCACGACACGGCGGGGTGCGGTCCCTCTCCTTCGGTGACCTCTGCGAGGCGTGGGCGGCGGCGGCGGACGTCGCGGCCGTGACCCACATCGATATCTCGACAACCCCGTCCAGCGGGTGCTCTCCCTCATCCCGAGCGGTACCCCGACCTCTGGACGGGGGCCAAGGGCTTCTACAAGGTCGAGCCGGTCGTCGCCGACGGCGGCGAGGTCGTCCTCCACGCGCCCCACATCACGGAGATCGCGGCCATGCACCCACGAGTCATGGAGATCGGCTACCACTGCCGCGACTTCTTCCTGGCGCACTGGGACCGGTACGGACGTACCGCGGGGCGAGCTCGCCCACTCGACCCATCTCTTCGGAGCCGGCACCTACGATCCGGTGTCGGGCGAGCACGAGCCGTGCGGGTGATCCTCGCGACGGGCATCCCAGAGGACGTCGTCCGAAAGGCGAATCTCGGGTACCTCGCACCCGGCACGGTGCAGCCCGAGGAGTGGGCCTCTGACCCCTCGGATCCCGGCACCTTGGTCGTGGCCGACGCCGGCGAGGTGCTCTACCGCCTCCGGTAGCCGGCGCCCGGCCGCTCATTCGCCCGGGTACGTCACGCCGAGCTGGCCCCGGATGGTGTCGAGCGTCGTCGCCAGCGCGATGGATTCGTCCAGGGGAACGACACTGCTCTCGGTCTGCCCCTCGGCAAGGCACCGGTGCACCTCTTCGATTTCGAAGCGGAGCCCGTTCCCCTCGTAGGAGGCGTCGATGTGCTCCACGCCGGCGGAGCTCGACACCGTCAGCGATTCGGGCAGTGCATCATCGCCGGAAGGTCGATCACGCCTTCTGTGCCCGCGATCCGGGCCGTGCAGGTCATGGTCACCCGCAGAGCCGCCTTGGCCACGCCGAGCCCTCCTGCTGGGTGGTGCAACACCGCGGTAACCACCTCGTCGACGCCGGTCTCGCCGACCACTCCGTCGGCCACGACGCGCTCGATCGGGCCCAGGACGAGCGAGCACAGCTGCACGGGGTAGATCCCCAGGTCGAGCAGCGCACCGCCGCCGAGCTCGCGGGCGAAGTGCCGGTGGTCGGGCTCTACCGGACGCCGGAACCCGAAGTCGGCCTCCACCAGCAGGGGCTCGCCGATACGACCCTCGCCGATGACGTCGACCAGCGATCGGTAGGCCGGAAGGAACCGGCTCCAGATCGCCTCCATCAGGAACAACCCCCGGCTCCGAGCCTCCTCGCGCCATCTGCGTCGCCTGCCGGGCGTTGAGTGCGAGCGGCTTCTCGCACAGGACGTGCTTCCCGCCCGGAGGAGTTCGAGGGTGTCGGCCTCGTGACGCGAGTGCGGGGTGGCGACGTAGACCGACGTCGACGTCGGGATCGGCGGCGAGTGCGTCGTCGTCGCCGTACCGGGTCCGAATGTCGAAGCGGTCGCCGAAGGCCTCGGCCCGCTCGGCCGACCGTGAGGCCACGGCGACGATGGTGCCCCCGTCGAGCCAGCTGCATCGC
Organism: uncultured Acidimicrobiaceae bacterium; assembly: GCA_963737805.1. GTDB lineage: Bacteria > Actinomycetota > Acidimicrobiia > Acidimicrobiales > RAAP-2 > Bog-473. Next base: position 174,397 of record CAVTUE010000012.1, on the reverse strand, counting down.
CTCGGCGAACCCGGTGGCGATGCTCCCGGGCCGATGACGCCCCAGCGGATCACCGCATCGTCCCGCCGTGGGCCGTCGGCCTCTGGCACCCTGTGCACGACGGAGCATGGCTCCCTTTCCCCTGCCGAGAGCGATTTGCCTGATAACGCTATCATCGGCCGCTGCCTGGGACAACGCGTCGATCGGTCATGCCGGGCGCACGTCCGGGCCGGCCACGACAGGAGGACCATGACCGATCCCTTCACCCCACGACCGGAGCACCACTTCACCTTCGGGCTCTGGACGGTCGGCAACCGGGGCCGCGACCCCTTCGGCAACGAGGTCCGCGGCGCCGCTCGATCCGGTCGACTCGGTGCACCGCCTCGCCGAGCTCGGCGCCTACGGCGTGAGCTTCCACGACGACGATCTCGTGCCCTCCGGTTCGTCGGCGGCCGAGCGCGAGGCGATCCTGAAGCGGTTCCGGCAGGCGCTCGACGACACGGGCATGAAGGTGCCGATGGCGACGACCAACCTCTTCTGGCGCCCCGTGTTCAAGGAGGGCGCGTTCACCGCCAACGATCCGGCGGTGCGGCGGCTTCGCCGTCACGAAGACGCTCGACGCGATCGACCTCGGCGTCGAGCTCGGCGCCGAGGTGTTCGTGATGTGGGGCGGGCGCGAGGGCGTCGAGGCCGACGCGGCCAAGGACGTCCGCCTGGCGCTCGACCGCTACAAGGAGGCCGTCGACCTCGTGCTGCGAGTACATCCGCGACCGCGGCTACGACCTGCGCTTCGCGCTCGAGCCCAAGCCCAACGAGCCCCGCGGCGACATCCTCCTGCCCGACCGTCGGGCACGCGCTCGCCTTCATCGGCGCGCTCGAGTGGCCCGACATGGTCGGGCTCAACCCGGAGTTCGCCCACGAGACGATGAGCGGGCTGTCGTTCTCCCAGGCGGTCGCGCAGACCCTGTGGCACGGCAAGCTCTTCCACATCGACCTCAACGCCCAGCGGATCGGCAAGTTCGACCAGGACTTCCGCTTCGGCTCCGAGGGCATCCGCGACGCCTTCTACGTGGTGAAGCTGCTCGAGGACGCCGGTTGGGACGGCATGCGGCACTTCGACGCGCACGCCTACCGCACCGAGGACGCCGACGGCGTCTGGGACTTCGCCCGCGGGCTGCATGCGCACCTACCTGATCCTGGGCGACAAGGCGCGGCGGTTCCACGACGACGCCGAGATCCAGGAGGCGCTGCGGGTCGCCATGGTCGGCCGAGCTGGCCGAGCCGACCGCTCCCGACGGCGGACTCGACGCGATCCTGCGCCGCACGTACGACGAGGATGGCTCGCCGCGCAGGGCTACGGCCACGAGCGGCTCGACCAGCTCGTGACCGAACTGCTGCTCGGCGTCCGCTGAGTGCCCCTGGTGGTCGGGGTCGACTCGTCCACGACAGCCTGCAAGGTCCAGGTGCGCGACGCCGACACCGGCGACGCTCGTGGCGTCCGGCCGTGCCGCGCACCCGCCGACGTCCCCGCCGCGCAGCGAGCAGCACCCGCGGCATTGGGAGGCGGCGTTCGACGCCGGCGTGCGCCGAGGCCGGCGTCCCGGCCGCAACGCGCCGGCGGCCATTGCGGTTGCGGCCAGCAGCACGGGATGGTCGTGCTCGGCGCCGACGGCGAGGTCCTGCGGCCCGCCAAGCTGTGGAACGACACCGAGTCGGCGCCCGACGCCGGGATGCTCGTGGCCGCCCTGCCGGGCGGCCGGGCAGGCTGGGCGCAGCCGTGCGGGAGCGTCCCGGTCGCCGAGCTTCACGATCACCAAGCTGCAGTGGCTGCGCCGCTGCGAGCCCGAGACGTCGCGCGCACTGGCGCGCCGTGCTGCTGCCGCACGACTGGCTGACCTTCCGGCTCACGGGCCGGCGCACCACCGACCGGGGCGACGCCTCGGGGACCGGCTACTGGTCGCCCGCGCGAGGAGCGCTACCGCGACGACCTGCTGCGAGCTGGTCGACGACGACGGTCGACTGGGCCGGCGCTGCTGCCCGAGGTGCTCGCGCCCGGACGCCGTCGCCGGGGAGTGGACCGGCGACGGGTGCCATCGGTGGCCCCGGCACGGGCGACAACATGGCGGCCGCGCTCGGCCTCGGGCCTCCGGCCCGGGCGACCTCGCTCTGAGCCTGGGCACCAGCGGGACCGCGTGCACGGTCAGCGACGAGCCGGCGCGCCGACCCCACGGGCACCGTGGCCGGGTTCGCCGACGCGACCGGCCGCTTCCTGCCGCTGGTCTGCACCATGAACGCCACCAAGGTCACCGACGCGGTGGCGCGGCTGCTCGGCGTCGACCACGCGCGCTTCGACGCGCTCGCGCTCGAGGCGCCCGCCGGCGCAGGTGGGCTCGTGCTCGTCCCCCATCTCGACGGCGAGCGGACGCCGAACCGTCCGGACGCGACCGGCATGCTCACCGGCATTGCGCACCGACGTGACACCGGCCCAACTCGCCCGGGCCGCGGTGGAGGGTGTGGTGTGCAACCTCCTGGCGGGAGCAGATTCCCTCGGCACCGAGACCGCAGCCGGGCACGGTGTTCCTCATCGGGGGTGCGGCGCGCAGCGCGGCCTACCGGCGGGTCGTCGCCGACCTCACCGGCCGCGCCGTCCGGGTCCCGGCCGACGACGAGCTCGTCGCCGGCGGTGCCGCCGTCCAGGCCGCCGCGATCCACCGCGGCTGCGACTTCGCCCAGGTGGCCGACGCGTGGGGGCTCGGTCGGGGTGACACCGTCGAGCCCGACGACACCGTCGACCGGGCGGCCATCCGAGGCGCCTACGCGGCGGCGCATCAGCCGCAGCAGCGACCACCCAATGAGCTACCGAAACCCGGTCATCCCGGGCTTCCACCCTGACCCCAGCGTGTGCCGGGTCGGCCATGACTACTTCCTGGTGACCTCGTCCTTCACCTACTGCCCCGGCGTCCCCATCTTCCGGTCGTCGAACCTGGTGGACTGGACGCAGATCGGTAACGTCCTCGACCGCCCGTCGCAGCTCGACCTCACGGCCACCCGGGACTGGTCGTCGCTCGGCATCTTCGCCCCGACCATCCGCCATCACGACGGGCGATTCTGGATGATCACGACCAACGTCGGCACCACCGGGACGAAGTCGTTTCTGGTCACCGGAGAGGACCCGGCGGGTCCGTGGTCGGATCCCGTCCCGGTGCCGATCTCCGGCATCGATCCCGACCTGGCCTGGGACGGGGACGGGAACTGTTGGGTGCACTTCTCGGGCCTGGGCGGCATCGCCCGCTGCCGCATCGACGACGAGTCCGGGCGTCTGCTCAGCGGTCCCGACCTCACGTGGTCGGGGACAGGCCTGCAGTATCCCGAGTCACCGCACCTCTTCGAGCGGGACGGCACCTGGTACCTCCTCATCGCCGAAGGTGGGACGCACAGTGGTCACTGCGTCTCGGTCGCCCGCGCCCCGTCGGCGGTCGGGCCCTGGGAGGGGGCACCGGCCAACCCGATCCTGAGCCACCGGAGCACGGACCGGTCTATTCAGAACACCGGGCACGCCGACCTCGTCGAGGCCGCGGACGGGACCTGGTGGATGGTGCTGCTCGGCGTGCGGCCCAAGGGGATCGCCGCCGGCTTCCACGTGCTGGGCCGCGAGACCTTCCTCACCCCGCTGCTTTGGGTGGACGGCTGGCCCGTTCCCGCCGAGCTGGCGCTGGAGATGCCGCTGGCACCCGGCCCGACCGAGGCACCGCCGGCAGCTCGGGCGCGACGACTTCGAGCCGCCCGCACTAGCGCCGCACTGGGTCGGCCTCCGCCGACCCCCGGCGCGGTCAGCTCGCTCACCGCGCGGCCCGGGCTGGCTCGTCCTGCACGGCGAGGAGGCGACCCTCGACTATCGGATCCCGACGTTCGTGGGACGGCGCCAACAACACCACCACTGCCGGGTCCGGGACTCGGTCGACCCCGGCTCCGCGGCGGAGGCCGGGCTACCGTCGTGATGGACGAGACCGCCCACTACGACGTCGCGGTCCGGGGCGACCGTGTGGTCGCCGAGCCCGAATCGGCCGACTCGGGCTGGTCCTCGGCGGACTGTACGTCCGCCCGGCCCGTCGTGCTCACCGTCACGACGGGCCGCACATCCACGGTCCCGACACGGTCGCGCTCGGCTTCCACGACGAGACGGCGGACACCGGACAGCTGGCCCAGCTCGACGGGCGGTATCCTCGCCACCGAGGTGACCGGCGGGTTCCTCGGTCGCACGATCGGGCATGTACGCCGTCGGCGGCGAGGCTGCTTCGACTGGTTCGACTACGAGGGGGTCTGACGGTGACAGCCCCGGCGGGTCGTCATGGCCGACGTCGCTCTCGGGCCGGCGTCTCGGTCATGACCGTGTCCCGGGTCCTCAACGGGTTCCCCGGTGTCGCCGACCAGACGCGGCGCCGGGTCGAGAAGGCCGTCACTGCGCTCGGTACCAAGCCAACACGGCGGCGCGTGTGCTGGCCGGAGGACGGTCGCAGGACGCTCGGCGTCGTGGCGGTCGAGACCGAGCAGTTCGGTCCGTCGCACATGCTCTTCGGGATCGATGCGGCGGCTCGGGAGGCGGGCCATCTGCTCACCTTTGTCACCCTCGGCCGGAGCGGCAACGACATGGCGCGCCACGCTCGAGCGGCTGCGGGCGTCCCACGTCGAGGGCGTCATCGTCGTGGCGCCCGTCCGCGTTGTCGACGCGGTACCCGGCTCGACGCGCGACCTGCCCCTCGTCGTCGTCGGGGGCCCCCCGGGGTGGGCGTGCCCACCGTCACGATCGACCAACTCGAGGGCGCCCGGACGCCACCCGGCATCTGCTCGACCTCGGGCACCGCACCGTCGCACCACGTGGCCGGGCCCGAAGAGTTGGATCGACGCCGCCGCCCGCATGCGGGGCTGGGCCGATGCCCTTCGCGGTACTCCGGCGCCCGCGCGGCGATCCGCTGGTGGGCGACTGGGGCGCGCGGGGTTACGCCGCGGGCTTCGGCTCGCCGCGGACCCGGACGTGACGGCGGTCTTCGCGGCCAACGACCAGACGGCGCTCGGTGTCATCCGGGCCCTCCACGACGCCGGTCGCGGGGTGCCCGAGGACGTGAGCGTGGTCGGCTTCGACGACACGCCGGAATCGGGATACTTCCTGCCGCCGCTCACCACCATTCGTCAGGACTTCGGCGAGGTCGGGCGCCGCAGCGTCGAGCTCCTGCTTTCGCTGATCGATGGCGACGCCGGGAGCGTCACGTCGTGGTGCCCGCGGAGCTCGTGGTGCGGGCGAGCACCGCGCCACCCCCGACCGGCGGACCGCGCGTCTGGCCCGGCGGATCAGCGTCAGCGGATCAGCCGTTCAGCGGATGAGGCCTTCACGTCGTCCAACGCGCCCTGCTCGCACAGGACGACGACCGTGCCGCCGCATCCGCCGCCGCTCGAGCGGCGCCGTGCACGCCGGGTCTGGCCAGTGCCTCCTGACGATCGCGGTCGCGGCCGGATGACCGAGACCCATGGCGTCGTAGCCGGCCTGGCTGGCCTCCATCAGCGGCCCCAGGCGCGCCGGCTGCCGTCGGCGAAGCGCCGCCACCGCCGCCGCGGCACGCCGGTGCTCCTCGACGCCGAACGTCGTGGCGGCCCGGACCGGATACGACTCGTCGGGCCGGACGGCCGTGACGTCGTCCCCGCTGGCACCCCAGCGTCGAGGAAGGTCGCCCCGCCGACCTCGGCCGGGAGCTCGTCCACGGCCGCACGTGGGAGCTGGCTCACCCACGACCAGCGACGCGCCGCTGCGTGCTCCACCATGCGCTTCCCCATGAAGGCGGCGGCCCGGGCCCGCCCATAGGGCAGGCCGCCCACGTCGTGCGGGGTGCCGGTCGGCCAGCCGACGATCTCGAGCCCTTCCGGCACGGCGACCGGGTCCGCCACGGACGCCGGCCGGCACAAGATCGGCAGCACGGTCCCGGGTGTCCCCAACGCCACGGCGACCTGGTCCATGATCCCGCACGGCGCACCCACCACGTGGTTCTCCGCTTCCTGACACAGCGCGGCCAGGCGGAGGGGATCGACGTCCCCGGCACCGAGGGCCCGCGCCGTCGCCACCTCGAGCGCCGCACTGGAGGCCACGCCCACCGAGGCGGGAGGTCCGAGGTGATCTCGAGCCGGGCTCGGGGCGGCTCGATCACCCCGTGGCGCACCAGCACGATGGCGACACCGACGACGTAGTGCGTCCAGCGGGGCAACGCGGCCAGATCCCGGCGGACCTCCTCGTAGGAGAGGTCGCGGCCAGGCGCGCGAGCTCGCCCGTCGAGAACGCGGCCGGGCCGACGACGAACGCATCGTCCGGGTCGCCACGACAACCGTGCGCTGGCGGGTCGGCAGCTCGAGCACGAGGGCCCCCGAGTAGTCCGCCACGCCACCGAGGAGATCGAGGCGCCCCGGCGCGCTACCCCGCACGCAGGCCGTCCACCAGTTCGACCAGGACCGGCCCGATCCGCGCCGCCAGCGCCTCGTTGGCGTAGCCGACCCAGGCCACGGGGGTCACGTTGTCCAACGGCACCGCCAGCGGGTCCCCCCAGGGGTCGGTGACCACGCCGCCCACCTCCTCGAGCAGCATGGCCGTGCACACGTCGTAGGGATGGCAGGCGAGCCCCTCGCTTTGCAACAGCGGGCGCAGGTCGGCGACGAAGCGGTCGCGGCCCGTGATCAGCTCGTGGAGCTGCCCACCCGTCGAGAGGTACTCGTCGTCGAAGACCTGCCGGGCGCCGAGCCGGGCGAACAGCTCGGCCTCGAGCGCGGCGAGCGCCGCCTTCCCGGGGAGGAAGAACTTCGCCAGCCCGCTGAAGCTGTGCTCGAGGTCCGTGGCCGCTGACGGCCGCACTGCCAAGGCCGCCCGTTCCCCGCCGCGAGGTCGACGCGCTCGGCCCGCAGACCTCCGCCGCGGATGGCGCTCAACTGGTCGGCCAGCCCTGCTTGGCCGTCGGCAACTCGGTCATGGCCGCCGCGACGATGTCCGCCAGACCTCCGCCCGGCGGTGCCGCGGCGGCGAGGCACCAGGCCGACCGCTTGTCGTACATGAGCCCGCGTGTCCCGTCGATCGTGTCGACGATGACGGTCCAGGCCGCGGTTTCCCCCACGAGCACCGGCTCGTCGAGCCCTTCGGAGACGACCAGGACGTCGGGCCAGTGCTCCTCGAACCACTGCACCAGCGCGTCGTCGGCGACCCGGTCGACGGCGTAGATGGTGTCGGCCACGGTCTCGCCCGCCACGGCCGACATGTCCATGCCGCGGGAGGCGACCAGGAGCTCGCGTACGTGCTCGCCGAGCGCGCACAGCAGCCGGCGCGCCTCCTCAGCCGAGGGCGGCACGGAGCTCCCCCGCCTTCTGGTCGGGGTCCGACTCGTTGGTCATGGACCCGCCGCCGACCTCGGGGCCCGCCAGGTACTTGAGAAGGCCGGGAGCCCGGAGGGGCGGGTGCAGTTCGAGGTGGAACGGATAGTGCGGGTGGTGGCCACCGGCGCCTGGTGGACCGCCAGCACGTAGGGCAGGCGAAATCCCCACAGTGCGTCGTAACGCCGCACCACGTCGCGGAGGACGAGGGCGAGCGATCGGCACTGATCGTCGTCGAGATCGACGAGTGACGTGGCCGGCCGCCGCGGCAGGACGTGCACCTCGTACGCGTACTGCGCGAACCAGGGACGCAGGCGAAGAATTGGTCGTTCGCGCTGATGACGCGCGGCCCGTCCACCTCCCGGTCGATCACGTCCGCCAGCAGCGAGCGCCCCGTGCGGCGGTGGTGCGCAGCTGCCACCTCCGCCTCGCGACCCATGGTGGCGTAGACCATCGAGCCGGCGTAGATCTGACAGTGCGGGTGAGGGTTGGAGGTGCCGACGACGGCACCCCGGTTCTCGAAGATCAGGACGTGCGCCACGCCGTCCTGGGCCTGGAGCACCTCCGTGCGGGCGCGCCACGTGGTCACGATGGCCACCATCTCGTCGTCGGCGAGGTCGGCCATGGAGCGGGCGGGATCGTGGTGATAGCAGACGACCTCCGCCGTGCCGAGCGCCCGCCGCGTGCGGTACACGTCGTCGTCGGGTCCGGCCGCCGGTGCGTCGGGCGAGAACACCGGGAGGTCGTTGGTGAAGACGTACACGCCCCGGTAGTCCGGGTTCGTGCCGCGCAGCCGACGACCGCGCGGCGCCAAGGCGTTGTCGTCGGGTACGGGCGCCTCTCCCGGAGCCACGACCTCGCCGATCCACGGTCGTGCGTCCCGATGCGAGGTGAAGAGGACCCACTGGCCACGGAACGGATGCCAGCGCAGCTCCCAGGTCATGGCCGCCGCTCTTCGCCCTCAGGCGCGCGGCATCGATCACGACCTGCTGCGCCTCGCACCCCTCCGCCGCGACGCGGACGGTGATCCGCCCCCCGCCCGTCGGCCGGATGACGGCCAGCGCCCGACCGTCGAACGTGGTGCAGCTCGCTCCGCCGAAGCCCTCCTCGGTACAGGGATTCGCACTGCCCAGGGCCTGGAGCACGCCGGGCCCGTCGACCACGACGTCGATGCGCCGGTCGCGTCCCAGATGGAGCGTTCCCTCGCGTCGAGCAGAGTGAGGGTCACGAAGGAGAGGTCGCCGGGGTCGGCGGCGATGACCGGGCGGTCGACGCCGGCGGCGAGCCGCACCGACCCAGTGGCCGTACGGAGCGCCGTGCGGCCGCGTTCGACTCCGTCGTGCCAGGCGACGGCCTCGAGCAGCCCCGGTTCGTACACCGTCTCGAACTTCGACCTGAACCGCTGCGCGGCGCCGCTCGGAAGCCGGCCCACCGAGCGGCCGTTCACCACGAGCTCGACCTCGTCGGCATCGGCGTAGACCTCGACGGTGACCGGCGCGCCCTCGTGCCCGGCCCAGCTCCAGCTCGACACCACGTCGCCCCAGGACCACGGGGTGCCGGCGGCGACCTTGCCGTGGTGCTCCGGCCGCTCGACGGCCAGGTAGGGATCCGCACGCAGTCCGAAGACGATCTCCCGGTAGTACGACTGGGGCCGGCGGTGGCCGGTGATGTCGATATCGCCGCACCAGGCCGTGAGCCACGGGTACTCGCCCAGGAAGGACTGGGGCGCCACGGCGGACCCAGGTTCGCCGTACTCGGTGCGGCCGATCCCGGCCTCGCCGAGGTAGTCCCAGCCCGTCCACGTGAAGTCACCGATCACGTGCGCATGCTCGCGGACCGCCGCCCACGCCGTGCCGATGGCGGCGGGATGGGTCTCGCTACCGACGATCACCCGGTTGGGGTACAGCGCGCCGTCCGTGGCGAACCGCGTCTCCATGTAGTTGTAGCCCGCCACGTCCAGAGTAGGAGGCAGTCTGGGCCGAGTTCTCGGCGACCACCGGCGCGTTCATCAGCTCGTTGAGCCGATCGGCGATCTGCGTCATGGCAGTGTTCACGCCTGCCTCCTCGCCCTGTCCTTCGGTGGCGCCCCGGCGGCCCTCGGCCAGCTGGGCCAGGAGCTCGGATCCGCCCACCAGGAGACCGCTGATGGCCTCGGTGACGAACCTCGTGGCGTCGAGCGACCGGATCTTCTCCGCCACCGCACGCCCGACGCGGGCGCCCATGGGCGTCCCCGCCTCCGGGATCTCGTTGCCGATGCTGTACATGATCACGCTCGGGTGGTTGAAGTCCTTCCGGACCATCGCCTCCACGTCGGCCTCCCACCAGTCGGGGAACCGCAGGGCGTAGTCGTGCTCGCTCTTCGATTGGGTCCACATGTCGAAGGTCTCGTCCATGACGAGCACCCCGAGACGATCGCAGGCGTCGAGCATCGGCTTGCTCAGGGGGTTGTGGGCACTTCTGATGGCGTTGAACCCCGCCTCTTTGAGGAGCTCGACCCGGCGTTCCTCGGCGCGGTCGATGGTGGCCGCCCCGAGCGGGCCATTGTCGTGGTGCACACAGGCACCGCGGAGCAGGACCGGCTCCCCGTTGATCCGCAGTCCCCGCGCCGAATCGACGGAGAGCGACCGGATCCCGAAGGTCGTCGACTCCTCGTCCAGGACCTCCTCGCCGTCGCGCAGGCTCGCCCGGCACGTGTAGAGGGACGGATGGTCCGGACCCCAGCGGCGTGGCTGCGGGACGCAGAGCCGTTGCCTGGCCGTGAGGGCATCCCCGGGCACCGTCGTCACGGGCGCTTCGGCGCCGGCGACCACGGCGCCGTCCGGGCGGAGCACCTCGACGCGGAGCACCGCGTTCGACGCCGCCATCGACTGGTTCCGCACCACCGCGCTGACCGCCACCACCGCCACGTCGTCGTCGATCTCGGGCGTGACCACCTGCAGGCCACCGGGCGCCAGGTGGACACGCCCCCCCTGGAGCCACCAGACGTTGCGGTAGATGCCGCCGCCCGAGTACCACCGACTGTCGTCGTGGGCGCGCGCGTCGACCTTGACCTCATTGGACCCCTCGACGCGCAGCAGGTGGTCGATCTGGACGGTGAAGTCCGAATAGCCGCCGGGACGATGCGCGACCAGCGTGTCGTTCACCCGCACCCGCGCGTCGCGGTAGACGCCGTCGAACTCCAGGACGATCGCGCTTCCCGCGTCCTCGGGCGCCAGCTCGAACGACTTGCGGTACTCCCAGGTCCCGCTCGGGAAGTACGCCGTCGCCCCGTGACCCGAGGGCGAACGCGCCGCGCTGATCATGGCGTCGTGGGGCAACGTCACCGGCGTCGGCTCCGAACCCGTGCCCGCGATCAGTTCCGCGAACGAGTTGACCTTGGAGCCGACCGTCCAGCCGTCGTTGAAGGGGGTACGGCGCATGGGCGGGGATCCTACGCCACCAGGGATGTTATCGCTACCATGACCGGATCCGGCCCCGGCCGCCGGCAGGCCGTTGCGGCCGGACACACGGTGTTACGTTGACCCGCGACAGACGATTCCGCACTGGCGTGGGCGAGGAGGGGCAAATGGCGACGTACGTGCTCGTGCACGGCGGCGGCCACGGAGGATGGTGCTACCAGCGGGTCGCCCGCATCCTGCGCGCCCAGGGGCACGAGGTCTACGCGCCGACCCTGACCGGCCTGGGCGAGCGGGCCCACCTGCTGAACGCCGAGGTGGACCTCCAGCGTCACGTCGAGGACGTCGCCGCGGTGCTGCACTTCGAGGACCTGCGCGACGTGATCCTGGTCGGCCACAGCTACGGGGGCATGGTGATCACCGGCGCCGCAGACCGGGCCGCCGACCGCGTCGGCAAGCTGGTCTTCCTCGATGCGGCCACCCCGGTCAACGGCCAGTCGCTCTTCGACGTGGCCGGGCCCGTCATCGGCGCCGTCCGGCCCTTCGGCCAGGTCGTCGACGGGATCGAGCTGGTGCTGCTGCCCGCGCCCGATGCCGGCCTGCTCTACGGGGTGACCGACCCCGACGACCTGGCCTGGATGGCCGAGCGGCTCACGGGCCACCCCTGGACGTGCTTCGAGCAGCCGCTGAAGCTCACCAACGAGGAGGCGCTGTGGGCCATCCCGCAGTACCACATCGTCTGTACCTCGACCCTGGCGACCAGGGACGCCGCCCAGATGGCGGCCGCCCGTGAGGCCGGCCGACTGTGGGACATCGACACCGGCCACGACCTGATGATCACCGAGCCGGAGCGGACCGCGGACGCATTAGCCCAGGTCGCGGAGGCCTGAACCCCACGGCCGGTCCGTGGCGTGTAAGCCTATGGGGCTCTGACGGGGGTCAGGCGGTTCTTTGTGGGGAGGAAGTACGCGCGATGAGAGGCACTTCGAGCACGCGACTGGTGAGATCGGGACTGGCGGCATTGGCGATCACGGCCGCCGCCGGCATCACGAGTCTGGCCGGTGGGACCGCCGGCGCGGCGACGTCCGGCGCACCGTTGACCATCGTCATGATCAGCTCGCTGACCGGCGAGGGGTCCTCGGAGTTCAGCCAGTCGGCGGTCGGCTTCAATTCGCGGATCGCGATGCAGAATGCCGCGGGCGGGGTCAACGGCCACAAGATCACGGGGGTCGTCCTCGACGACCAGACGAGTCCCACGGAGGTGGCCACCGCGGTCCAGAACGCCCTTTCCAAGGGCGCCGTGGGCATCGTGTCGGTGAGCCCCCTCTTCTTCCTCGCTGACAAGGCGCCGAACCAACAGGGCGTGCCGGTCACCGGCGGTTTCTTCGACGGCCCGGAGTGGGGCACGCAGCCCTTCACCAACATGTTCGCGTCCGACGTCGGCAGTCTGGACCCCAAATACCCGGTCAACACGTCCATCGGGGCTTTCATGAAGGCCCATGGGGGCACCGTCCTGTGCTCGTACGGGTATGGGATCTCGCCGTCGTCGTCCCGATCGGCCATCGGCACGGTCGACTCCTTCAAGCATGCGGGAGGCAAGGAAGGGGTGTTGGACACGTCGATCCCGTTCGGCTCCGTGGCCATGACGACGCCGGCCCTGGTGGCCAAGCAGAAGGGTTGTAACGCCTACTACGCGGGCCTCGACGACAACTCGAACGACGCCCTGGCCACCGCGCTGCATCAGGAGGGCGTCAAGCCCAAGGTGATGGTCTTCCCGACGGGCTACGAGCCGAGTGCCATCGGCTCCCCCGCCTGGAGCTCGGTCCAGGGCGGCTACTTCGATACAACGTTCCGCCCGTTCCAGCTGCCGAACGCCGGCACGAAGCAGATGCAGTCGGCGCTCGAGAAGTACGGGCACTTCACGAGCAGCCAGTTCCCGTCGTTCAGCCAGTACGAGTCATGGCTCGGCGCCGATCTCATGATCAAGGGCCTCCAGCTGGCCGGTCCCAACCCGACCCACGCCAGCGTGATCCACGCCCTGCGCAACCTGAAGAGCTACAACGGCAACGGGCTCCTGCCCGAGACCATCAACTACTCGACCAACTTCGGGCACGACCTGCCCAAGTCGTGCGGGTGGTACATGCTCGCCCAGAAGAACGGCTTCACCCCGTCCTCCAGCCAGCCCTTCTGCGGCACGGACCTGCCCGGCACCACGACCGTGCAGGGGTAGTCGGCTCAATCCTCGATGGAGATGGCGTTCTTGGGGCACGTCCGGACGGCCGCGAGGACCTTCTCGCGCAGTTCCTCCGGAGGGTTCTCGTCCAGCACGTAGAGGAGGTCGTCGTCCCGGACCTCGAAGACCTCGGGGGCCAGGCCCATGCAGAGCGCGTTGCTCTCGCACAGGTCGAAATCAACGATGACGCGGATCGGTCCTACCTCCAGATCCCGTCGACCACGGGTTGAGGCTACGCGAGAGTCGGCCCGTGCCGCCTTTCGAGCACCTCACCGCAGTCGGGACCGCTGGTCAGCCGACCGCCTCTTCCCGGGATCCGCCTTGCCGGCGGGTGGACCGCCCTCCGCCGCCACATCCCCGATGAAGGGGTAGATACGGGTGAAGTCGGCTCCGGGTTCGGCCGTGGCGAAACGCCCCCAGACCGACTCGGTGACCCTCCCGAGGACCGAAGGCGCCCCGAGTGCCTCCACTGCTCCGAGATACAGCTTCAAGTCCTTGGACATCAGAGAGTTGGCGAAGCCGGCGGCGTAGCGGCCGGTGAGCACGTGGTTCGGGAATTTGTCGCTGGTGGCGGCGCTCTGCCCGCTCGAGGCGTCGATGACCTCCAGCATGGTCCCCATGTCGAGGCCGGCGGACAGGCCGAAGGCGACGGCCTCGCTGGTGGCCGCGAGCGCGGTGGCTGAGAGGAAATTGTTGGCCAGCTTCAACGCCTGGGCCATGCCGGGTCGGTCGCCGACTCGGCGACGACGGTCGCTCAACCCCGCCAGCACGGGTTCCACGGCATTGCACGCCGCCTCCGGTCCGGCATACATGACGGACAGCGTGCGCGCCCGCGCCCCGGCGACGCCACCGGACACCGGCGTGTCCACGTAGGCGACTCCCGCCGCACGCAGGAGATCGTCGATCGCACGCGCGCGGCGGCCACGCCGATCGTCGAGGTGTCGACGACGTAGGCGGCGCGCCGTTGGGGAGCACCCGCGATGCCCCGTGCGACCTGCTCGGACACGCTCCCGTCCGGCAGGCTCAGCACGACAACGTCGACACGATCCGCCAATTCGACGACATCGGCGACGAACCGGGCACCCGCCGGGTTCCGCCCGGGTCCGGAGACGTCGTGGCTGACGACATCGTGGCCCGCTCCCACGAGGTTGGCCGCCAGGACGCTGCCCATGTTGCCGAGGCCGACGAAACCAACGGTCGGCACGGTCACCCCTCCTTCTGGTCTTCAGCCCGCTCGGCCAGGAGCGCTTTCCTGGCCGAGACCCCCGCCGGCGCGCCGCAGTAGGCGGCGATTTGGAACAGGAGCTCGTCGAGCTCCTCGTCGGTGACCCCGGTCCGTGACCGCGCGCTGACGTGCAGCCGGAACTCGTCCATGCGACCGAGTGCCGCGGTCATCGCCAGCACCACGAGGCTCCGGTCGCGGTGCTGAGTGCGCCTCCGCGGGTCCACACCCCCCATGCCATCGACGTGAGGTAGTCCGAGAACTCCCGCAGGGCCGGGTTGGGGTCGCTCGTCTGGGCATCGACGTACGCGTCACCGAGCATCGCCCGGCGCATCGCACGTGACGCCTCGAGCTTCTCGTCTTCGGCCATTGTGCTCTCCTGTTCGCTCCCCGCATCTGGCTCTGGCCCCGGGACGCACCGTCACCACGCCGACGCGGCCAGCGGACGACCGCGCATTTGTCCTGCTCATGGCTGAGAACTTCAATGTACTGGACTGAGACCGTCCGTGCAGGCGACCGGGACGGGCAGCGAAGCCACTGCGCCGGGTACTCACCACGTGGGGACCCTCAGGCGACGTGACGCTCGACGTAGACCCCGAAGACGGCTTCGAGTGCCCGCATCGACTCGCCCACGCTCACGTGGTGGCGCGCCGCCTCGATGAGGGCAGGCATCAGGTTGACGGCCGGGTCGGCCGCGTCCTTGGCAATGCGGGCGAGGGAGCGCCGTACGGCGTCGTCGTCTCTCGCCTGCTTGATGGCGGCGAGGCGCTCCAACTGCTCGGTCTCGACGTCGGCACCGATGGAGAGGGTCGAGGGCGCCACGCCGTCGTCCTCCACGTATCCGTTGACACCGACCATCGTCCACTCACCCTTCGCGATCTTGGACTGGAAGGCGTATGCGGCGTCCGCGATCTCCGCGACGAACCAACCGTCGTCGATGCAGGCGAACACACCCTGGAGCACCGACCCCGAGCCGGCCTCGGTGAGGTGTGCGAACACCTCCTCGGCCTGGCG
Organism: uncultured Acidimicrobiaceae bacterium; assembly: GCA_963737805.1. Taxonomy (GTDB): domain Bacteria; phylum Actinomycetota; class Acidimicrobiia; order Acidimicrobiales; family RAAP-2; genus Bog-473. Next base: position 159,156 of record CAVTUE010000012.1, on the reverse strand, counting down.
CTCGAGCTCGTCGGTGAGCTCCTCGACGTACCACGAGCCACCGAGCGGATCGGCCACGTGCACGACGCCGGTCTCCTCGGCGATGACCTGCTGGGTGCGCAGGGCCAGGCGTGCGGCGTGCTCGGTGGGAAGCGCCAGCGCCTCGTCGAAGGCGTCGGTATGCAGGCTCTGGGTCCCTCCCAACACGCCGGCCAGGGCCTCGATCGCCACCCGGACGAGGTTCACCTCGGGCTGTTGGGCGGTGAGGGACACGCCGGCGGTCTGGGTGTGGAAGCGCAATTGGCACGAGCGCCCGTCGGCCGCCCCGTAGTGCTCACGCATCCAGCGGGCCCAGATGCGACGAGCGGCCCGGTACTTGGCGATCTCCTCGAAGAAGTCGCTGTGCGCGTTGAAGAAGAAACTGAGTCGTGGCGCGAAGTCGTCCACCGCCAATCCCGTCGCCATGGCCGCCTCGACGTAGGCGAACCCGTTGGCCAGAGTGAACGCGAGCTCCTGGGCGGCCGTCGAGCCCGCCTCGCGGATGTGGTAGCCCGAGACCGAGACGGGATGCCAGCGCGGCAGTTCGGCCGAGCAGAACCGCATGACGTCGGTGACCAGTCGCACCGACGGGCGCGGCGGGAAGACGTACTCCTTCTGGGCCTGGTACTCCTTCAAGATGTCGTTCTGGAGGGTGCCCGAGAGGGCGGCCCGGTCGACGCCGGTCCGGTCGGCCACCCCCACGTACATGGCGAGCACCGGAGCGGCCGGCGAATTGATCGTCATGGACGTCGACACCTTCCCGAGATCGATCCCCGCGAAGAGGGTCTCCATGTCGTCCTGGGTGTCGATGGCGACGCCGGCCCGTCCCACCTCGCCGCGCGCCCACGGATCGTCCGAATCGCGCCCGAGCAGCGTCGGCATGTCGAAGGCCGTCGACAGCCCGTCGCCGCCGGCACGGAGCAGCTCCTTGAAGCGTCCGTTCGTGTCGGCCGCCGATCCGAACCCGGCGAACTGGCGCATCGTCCACAGGCGGGAGCGGTACATGGAAGCGTAGGGCCCTCGGGTGTAGGGGTACTGGCCGGGCAGCTCCGCGCCCTCGGGCCCGTACACCGGTTCCACGGGTACGCCCGACATCGTCTCGAAGCGCGCCGCTCGCCGAGGCGAGCTCTCGAATTGCTCCTGCCAGGTCTTCCGGTCCGCCATGCCTACAGATTACTTCAACGTCAAACTAGTTTCCAGCCGGCCGCATCTCGAAGTCACCGGCGGCACGACGGAGGTCCGCCAGCAGGTCGAACAGCTGCCCGACGGTCGGCGCCGACACACCGAGGTCCGTGAAGACCTGCTCGTTCATGGCATCCGTGGCCTCCGAGGCGCTCCGCCGTCCCGCCGCCGTCAGGAAGGCCAGCGTGCCCCGCCCGTCGTCCGGATTCGACCGGCGGGTGACAAGACCATCTCTCTCCAGACGGTCCACCGCATTGGTCACGCTGGCCGCGTTGACCTGGAGACGTTCGCCGATCTTGCCCAGGGGCAGGGTGCCCTTGCGGGAGAAGGACAGCAGCATGAGCACCTCGTAGCGGGCAAACGTGAGTCCCAGCGGGCGCAGGACGGCGTCAGCGCGGGAGAGAAAGATCTGCTGCAGCCGCATGATCGAGGTCACGAGCGCCATTCCGGGCGCCTGGTCCGCCCATCCGTGCAGGCCCCATTGGCGCTCCGCCTCGGCGATCGGGTCGAAGCTCAGCCGTCGCGGTTCGGCCACAGGCGCACGCTAGACGTTCATGCGATCGTCGGGGCCACGAGGGTTCCTGCCTCGGGAAACCGCCATCCGTGGTCCTCGATCTCGTTGCTCCGAACGGTCTCACCGAGCCGTTTCTCGCTCGCTTTTGGGATGCAAAGCTCTGTATCAGGCGAACGCAACGTGCCACACTGCGAAAGCATCGGTCTTCGGTCGGCGCCATCAAGAGGACGGCCGGGGCGTCGCAAGGCTGCCGTTTGCGACGGAACACCAGCGCTGTAACGCACGGACAGGACGTTCAATGACACGCTTCCCGCAGGGCTTCCTCTGGGGCGCGGCGACAGCCGGCCACCAGGTCGAAGGGGGCAATGTCAACGCCGACCTCTGGCCGATGGAGTGGGTCGAGAACTCGACGTTCAACGAACCTTCCGGTGACGCCTGCGACCACTACCACCGCTACCCCGAGGACATCTCGACGCTGGCCGAACTCGGGCTCAACGCCTACCGCTTCTCGCTCGAGTGGTCGCGGATCGAACCCGAGGCCGGCTTCTACTCGCGCGCCGCCCTCGACCACTACGGACGCATGATCGAGAGCTGCCTGGACCTGGGCATCACGCCCGTCGTGACGTACAACCATTTCACCGTCCCACGCTGGATGGCCGGGCGAGGCGGCTGGAGGGCGGCGGATGCCCCCACCCGTTTCGCGGACTATGCGTCCCGAGTCACCGGGCACCTCGGCGACCTGCTGTCGTGGGTCTGCACGCTGAACGAGCCGAACCTGATGGCGATGATGCGGAGCACGGGCGTCCTGGCCATGGGTGCGGGAGATCGCGGGCCGGCACCGGATCCCGTGGGGGCGCAGGCAGGCGTCGGAGGCTTCGACCCGGTGCGCTATCGGATGGGAATCGTGGCGGCCGATGTCGAGCAGATGGCGGCCGCTCATCGCCTGGCGGTGCAGGCGATCGAGGCGGCCAAGGGGACCATCAGGACGGGGTGGACCCTGGCCCTCGTCGACCTCCAGGCGGCGGAGGGAGGAGAGGAGCGGTGGCTCGAGGCGCGCCGCCTGGGTCAGACCGATTGGCTCTCGGTCTCGGCCGACGACGACTTCGTCGGGGTGCAGACCTATTCCCGGACGCGCATCGGACCAGACGGCCAACTCCCTGTGCCGGAAGGGGCGGCCACCATGCAGACCGGCTGGGAGGTGTACCCCGAGGCGCTCGACCACACGGTCCGGTTGGCCGCCGAGCACGCCGGGGTCCCCATCCTCGTGACGGAAAACGGCATGGCGACCGACGACGACGAGGCGAGGATCGCCTACACCCGTGGCGCGCTCGAAGGTCTGGCCCGGTGCATCGATGACGGGATCGACGTGCGCGGCTACATCCACTGGACGCTGCTCGACAACTTCGAATGGAACGCCGGCTACACCAAGACGTTCGGCCTCATCGGCGTCGAGCGCGAGACCTTTGCCCGTTCGGTCAAGGCGTCGGCCCACTGGCTGGGCCAGGTGGCCCGGCGCAACGGCCTGGGCTGAAGCAGGGAGGACCCTGCGTCAGCGGCCATCGGACGCGTGCCGCCCGTCGACCTCGAAACCGACCCGTTCGATGTCGGGTGCCAGTCGCCCCAGATCGAAGCCGTACACGCCTGCCGCGTTCTCGCAGAGGATCTTGCGGGCTACTGCGGCGCTGATACTCGGACTTTGCAACAACGCCTGAGTATGGACTTCCGTCCCGGGGAATATCGATTCGAAGTGGGGATAGTCGACGCCGAACATGGCGTTGTCGCACCCGATGGCGAACGGCTCGTACTCGGCGCTCGGACGCGCCAGCTCGGCGAGCGGAACCTGGTCCTCGGTGAATGGTGAGATGCCGGCGAAGCAGTTGGACGCCCAGTACTCGCGGGCCGAGCCCGTGAATTGACGCATGCGCTGCAGCGTCTGGGCCCATCCGGTCCAGTCGTCGCCCCAGGACAGCCGACGGTCCAACTTGCGGATGGTGGGGGCGATCCAATCCGCCTCCGTCTCCACGAAGGCGACCCGGAGGTCCGGGAAGCGCTCGAACACCCCCCCGAGGATCATCTGCGCGAGCGAGCGCCCGGAGTAGAAGGAGTGCTCGAGCGCGAGCGTCATGATGGCGGCGAACCCCGGAGGCCCGTAGGTGGGCGCCCCTGAACCGCCGTGCTGGCTGATCGGGAGGTCGACCTCGACGCAGGTTGCCCACACCGGGTCGAGCGCGGGATCGAAGAAGAACGTCCCGCCGGGAAGCAGTGCGGGCATCATGACCCCACCCAGGCCGTGCTCCTTGGCCCAGCGGATGTCCCTGACCGCCAGTTCGACATCGTCGAATGAGACGAGGGCCTGGCCGGCTCGACGGCCCGGGGTCTGCGCGCAGAAGTCGGCGAGCCAGCGGTTGTAGGCCAGCCGCGCCTGCCGGTCGAGCCCAGGGGCCGAGAACGTGCCGACGTCGTCCGCCGGCCTGCTCTGGAACGGCAGCCCGTTCGGGAACAGCACCTCGGCCACGACGCCCTGGCTCTCCATGTCCTTGAGACGGAGGTCCGAGTCCCACTGTGACGTCGGGTCGAGGCTCGGGCTCAGATTCCCACTCTCGGGCGCCCCGGCCGCCTCCTCGGCTCTGACCCACTCGTCGAAGACGTCGAGGTACTGCTTCTCGACGTAGTTCCGGTAGTCACTCCGTGAGGCCCGGACGTGTCCGTCCACCGAGATGATCGCGGTCTTCGACATCGTCCCCCCTTTCAGCACGTCTGCTCGTGCTCGTGCTCATGCTAACGATTGCAACAGGGGAGAACCAGGGTGACGCACCCCGGCGGGGCGGGTGTGGCCGCCGGCCTCAGCCGGCCGCGCACTCGTAGGTCGCGGTGCCCGGCCCCTGGTCATGCCGGGTGCCGTCGGGCAGAACGACCTCGGCCACGGTCCCGGCGGCACGGTGACCGTCAGGCGGAGGGAGGACCCATCGAGGTGCCAGGCCGACTCGATCCGGCCGTACGGCGAATCGTGCACCGCCTCGGCCCACGTCAGCCCTCCACCGGGTCGGGGCTCGACCCGGAAGCGCCGGTAGGCGGGGTACCCGTCGAGGAAGGTGATGCCGGCGACGTAATTGTGCAGGAACGAGATGACGGCGCCCTTGCTGTAGTGGTTCAGCGACTCGTGCGGCACGCCGTCCGTGTCGATGCCCTCCCACAGCTCCCACACCGTCGTCGCCCCGCGTGCAACCATGGCGAGCCACGAGGGCGGCGTGTCCTGCAGGAGCAGCTCGTAGGCCACGTCGAGATGGCCGGTGTCGGCCAGGACGGGCAGCAGGTACGGCGTGGCCAGGAAGCCGGTGCCGAGGTGCGTCCCGGCCTCCCGTATCAGTGCCACCAGCCGCTCCGCCGTGCGGGCCCGGAGCTCGTCGGGAACCAGGCCGAAAGCGAGGGCCCGCACGTGGTTGGCCTGGGTGTCCGGCGTGAGTGCGCCGTCGGGGCCGATGAACTCGGTACGCCAGGCCTCGAGCACGTTCGCGGCCAGGTCCTCGAAGCGGGCGGCCTCGGTATCGTGACCGAGCAGCCGGCCGATGCGGGCGACCAGTGCGGCCGAGTGGTGGAGGAACGCGGTCGCGACGGAGCCCTGATCGATCTGCATGTGATCGTCGGACTGCGCGCCGGGCTCGAGCCATTCGCCCCAGTGGTACCCACCGTCCCACAGGAACTCCTCGTGGGGTGCGGGCTGCGGGCGGGCCTCCGCCCGGCCGGGGTACCGCAGCGTGCGCGCCGCCGTGGCGGCGAAGTCGACCCACGTCACCATCGAGGGCCAGACCTCGGCCAGCACATCCCGGTCCCCATAGGCGCGCCACATCTCCCACGGGACCATCACGACCGCGTCGCCCCACCCCGATGACCCCTGCCGGAACAACCAGTGCTCCGAGGTCGGCATCCGCTGGCGCAGCGCGTCCGGCACGTAGTTGGTGATCCGGCCGTCGTCCAGCTGCTCGGCCATCAGGTCCCGCAACCACTTGAGCGAGAAGCCCGCGACGTCGTAGAGGAAGGCGCCAGTGGGAATGAACAGCTGCCAGTCACCGGTCCAGCCCGCCCGCTCGCGCTGCGGGCAGTCGGTCGGGATCTCGCAGGCGTTGTCGCGGAACGACCACTCGGTGATGTCGTGGAGCCGGTTCAGCCGCTCGTCGCTGCAGCGGAACCATCCCGTGCGGCGGAGGTCGGTGTGCACGACGACTCCGGTGACGTCGTCGGGGGTGAGCCGGCCGGGATGCCCCTCGATGCGCGGCGAACTGGAAGCCGTGCGTCGTGTGGCGCGGTTCGAACACCTCCCCCGGGCTCCCCGCAGCAATGACGCGGTCGATCATGCCGACGTGCTTCTGCTCGCCGAGGAAGTCGGGCGAAAGATGGTCCTGGGTGACGTCGCCGGCCTCATTCAGGAACTCGCCGTGCACGATGGTCAATTCGGTGCCGGCCGGCCCGAGGTCGCTCAGGCGCAGCCAGCCGTTGATGTTCTGCCCGAGGTCGACAACCTGGCGATCGGGCTGGGGACGGGTGACGGCGACCGGACGGAGCTCCTGCACCCGGCGTGTCGGCGGGGCCGGGGAGTAGGCCAGACGCTCCAGGCCGTGGTCGGCGACGGAGACGGGTTGCCATGCGGTGGGCCGGGCCCGGTGGTCCTCGCTCTGCCCCGCCATGAGGTCGGCGGTCAGCAGCGGCCCGGTGGCCGACCTCCATTGCGGGCCAGTGGTGATGACGACATCGTCGGCATGGAGCTGCCCGAGGAAGGCAAGCGCGCTGCCGTAGCCGTCGGCCAGCTGGAAGAAGCCCGTGTGCCCGCGCCACCAGCCGTCGGAGAGCACGACCTCCCACTCGTTCTCTCCACTGACGAGAAGGTCCCCCACGTCGTAGACCTGGACGTGCAACGTGGTCGGGTAACTGGTGAAGCCCGGCGCCAGCTCGACGTCTCCGACACGCTGGCCGTTGAGGAACGTCTCGTAGATCCCGTGCGCCGTGGCGTAGATCCTGGCGTGTGCCGCCGGTGCCGCCAGCTGGAAGGAGTGGCGCAGCATGTGGGCGGACCGTTCGGCTTCGTACGGCTCGATCCAGCGGGCGACCCAGTCGGATTGTTCGAGCAGTCCCGTCTCGAACCAGGCCGGCCTCGACCATTCGCTCTCGCCGCCGTCCGTCCAGACCTTGACCCGCCAGACGACCCGTTGCCGGGAGGCCAGCGTGTCCCCGGGCCATGGGACGAGCACACAGTCTTCGGACTCGAACCGACCCAGATCACGGCCGTCGATCTCGATGGCGTGGGCCTCTTGGCGCGTGGAGCCGGCGGGGAGCCGCCACGAAAGGCGCGGGCGGCGCTCGCCGAGACCGAGGACGGAGGCGCCGAGATGCTCGACCCCGAGGTGCGACGGTGCGTTCACGTGGACGAGGTCATGATCTCTCTCGTGCCAGCGTACGACTTCGGGCATTTGGCGTCGACCCTGGAACCCTGTCTAAGGGTCTGCCGCAAGACAAGTCGCGCAATCGGTGGATCAGGCTACTTGTGCGTCAGGAGCCGACCCGGCCCCTTGTAACTCGGGTGGAACTGTCTTTCGCCGCCGATTCCGAGGGACCGGTCTGGCCAGAGGTGGACGGCCGAGTTCCTGCCAGGTTGCATCCGCCGATTCGCCACGGGCGGCGATCACCTCCGCGGCGTTCACATCGGCGTGCTCCTCATGCCCGCACTTCGTGCACGAAAAGCGGGTCCGGGGCGATTGGCGGCATCGAGGTTCCCCAGCAGATGCAGGTGCGGCTCGTGTTCTTCGGATCGACCTTGTAGACCCTGCGCCCAGCCTCTTCCGCCCCCTGTCTCGGCGCGCGCGAGCGCGGGGCTGACTGCGCTGCTGGCCCGACGGCAACAGCGGCTCGAGAGCGCCGCCGAGGAGGCCGGTCCCGGGACGCTCGCCCTCACCTGCGACGTGACGAGCACGGAGTCCTGCCAGTCCGCCATCGACCAGGCCGCCGAGGGCCTCGGCGGCATCGACGCCCTCGTCTACGCGCCCGGGATCGGGCCCCTGGCCCGCCTGGTCGACACCGACGCCGAGACGTGGCGGCGGGTCCTCGACACCAACGTCATCGGTGCGGCGCTGGTGACGGCGGCGGCCGTCCCCCATCTCACGGAGTCCTCCGGCACCGCGGTCTACCTCTCGTCGGTCAGCGCGTCGATGACCCCCCCGTGGCCGGGCCTGGGCGCCTACGCAGTCAGCAAGGCGGCGCTCGACAAGCTGGTCGAGGCCTGGCGGGGTGAGCACCCGACCGTGGGGTTCACGAGGGTCGTCGTGGGCGAGTGCATGGGCGGCGAGGGCGACTCCATGCCCGAGTTCGCCAACGGGTGGGATCAGGAGCTGGCGGCCGAGGTCATGCCGGTGTGGTTGGCCCGCAATTACATGAGCGGTGCCTTCGTGGGGATCGAGGACCTCATCGCCATCGTCGACTCGCTCCTACGCCAAGGCGGCAGCGTCGCCATCCCTTCGGTCACGGTCGCCTCCCGGGCCACCGGGGACGGCTGAGCCTCGTCGCTCACCGGCCGATGAGCCTCGTCGAGCGATACCCGTACCGGGCGAGCGCCTGGTCGGATGGAGATCTTGTCGCCCAATCCGATTCGTGCCTGTGCCGGGAGGAGCCCGGTCGACCGGCCGTCCTCTACTTCCCGCTCGCCGACATCGATCTCGAGCGGCTCGAGGGCGAGGGGCGTCGACACGCCGTGGTCGAACCTCCCCCGGACGCCGAGGGCACGCTGGCCGGATTCGGAGCCTTCGACCAGGACCGGGTGCGGATCGAGGTCTCCGATGGCCGCGAAGGTGACGCCCCACGGGATGTGACCATCAAGCGGTTCCCCACCTGGGGCGATGCCGCGCACCTGATCGACCAGTTGGACGTCCGCCCCGATGGCGGCCTCTCCTTCGTCGGCGTCGCCCGGAGCGACGGGCGGCGGCCGGTCGTCGAAGGCAGTCAGATGCTCGGGCAGGCGATCGTCGCGGCCGGTCGCCATGCGGCGGAGCGAACGGGTCGTCTCCGCGAGCATGATCTTCCTGCGATCCGCCGATGCCGCGGCGACCGCTCCGCTTCGAGCTGGAGGAGCTGAGCTCCGGCCGGATCTTCACCGGCCTGGCCGTCCGGGTCCTCCAAGGCGAACGGTGCTGTGCCGCGGGCACCCTGCTCCTCGACGTGCCGTCCGAGGACCTCATCCGGCACGCCGCGGACCCCCCGGACGTGGCCGGACCGTACGAGTGCGAGCCGTACGATATGGGGGTGACCGGCCGTGACATCAGGGTGGTCGACGGCGCCTACACGCAACGATCCGGACGCGCCGGTCGGGCCGCCGGTCGTCGACGCCTGGGTGCGCTTCCGCGACGTGCCCGGCGAGCCCGCTGTGCACGCGGGCCTGCTGGCACAGTTCTCGGGTCACATGTCGATCGCCGCCGCCCTGCGGCCCCACGCCGGCATCAGCCAGGACCAGGCGCACCGGACGCTCTCCATGGGCATCAACGCGATCAACCTGTCGTTGCACCGCGAGGTGCGCGCCGACGAGTGGATGCTCTACCACCATCTCTCGACCTTCGCCGGCGACGGCATGACGCACTCGGAGTGCCGGGTGCACGACGTGGCGGGCGACCTGCTGGCCTCCTTCACCGTCGAGGCGATGGTCCGCCCCTTCCCGGCCGGTACCGGGAGCGTCGACGACACGGACGGCGCTGTGAGCCTCACGACCGGACGCGGGCCCCTGAGCGCCCGGCCCGCCGGACGTTTCACGGCGCCGATGCCCGGAGCCCGTCACCTACATGGAGCCGTACCGCCGGCGCGTCCGGGCGACGAGGGACGGCGCGACCGTGGTCGACAGCGAGCGCACCCTGCTGGTGCACCGACCGGGGTGCCCTCCGACCTACGCCTTCCCGGCCGGCGACGTCGAGGGCGTGCCGGCGCAGCCCGACGGCGATGCCCCGGGCTACGTCACGGTGGCCTGGGACGCCGTGGACGCCTGGTTCGAGGAGGACGAGGAGGTCTTCGGGCATCCCGCGCAACCCCTACCACCGTGTCGACTCCTTGCACTCCGGGCGGCGGCTCCGGGTCGAGGCGGCCGGCACCACGCTGGTCGACACCGGCGACACCCTCGTCGTCTACGAGACCGCGCTGGAGCCCCGGCTCTACGTCGACCCTCGCTTCGTGCGCATGGACCTGCTGCGGACGAGCGCGACCCAGACCTACTGCCCGTACAAGGGCACGGCCACGTACTGGACGGCGCACCTCGGGGACGTCGTCATCGCCGACATCGCCTGGAGCTACGAGGATCCCCTTCCCGAGTCAGTGCCGCTGGGGCACTTCCTGAGCTTCGACGACGGCAGGGTCACCGTCGTGCACGACCTCCCGGCGGCGGGCTGACCGCCCTCGGGCGCTCTGAAAACGCGTCCCGCTAATGTGACGCTTGAGTTCTGTCCGGCTGGCATTGGGGGCCTCGAGTTGGAGACGTACGAGACACTGCTGTACGAAGAGGATGACGGTGTGGCAACCGTCACTCTCAACCGTCCAGAGGTGCACAACGCGTTCGACGCAGCAGATGCAGGCGGAGATGCGCGCCATGTGGCGGTCACTGCGTCGGAACGACGACGTCCGCGCCATCATCCTGACCGGCGCCGGCGAGAAGGCCTTCTGCACGGGCATCGATCGTGGCGAAACGATTGAGCAGGGCTACCTGGGCGACGAGGAGCGCCGGCTGAAGATGGCCAACCAGACCGGGCCCGTGTCGACGCCGTTCCAGTACAACGACCCCGGGATCAACATCAACCCGAAGGAGAACGACCTCTGGAAGCCGGTGATCGCCGCGGTCAACGGCATGGCCTGCGCTGGGGCCCTGTACCTGCTCGGTGAGTCCGACATCATCATCGCGGCGGAGAACGCGACGTTCTTCGACCCCCATGTGACCTACGGGATGGTGGCCGGCTTCGAGTCCATGCACCTCCTGCAGAAGCTGCCGTTTGGCGAGACGCATGCGTCTGGTGCTGCTCGGGGCGCACGAGCGCATGTCCGCCGAGCGGGCCCACCAGATGGGCCTCGTCTCGGAGATCACGCCCCTGTCCGAGCTCATGGAGCGGGCCATGTGGGTGGCGCGGGCGATCGCCTCCGCACCGGTGTACGCCGATTCAGGGCACCGTGCGGGCGGTGTGGATGGCCCATGACCTTTCCCGGCGGGACGCTCGCGCCCAGGTGTCGTCCTTCGTCTCGCTCGGAACCCAGTTCGAGAACATCGCAGAAGGCCAGGAGACGTTTCAGGCCCCCCGCCCCGAGTGGCGCCTGCGCTGACTCCGCCGGCCGGACTGCTTCCGCCGACAAGGCGAGGATCACGGGCCCGGACGCGACGATCCGCCGGCACGCCGCGCCGGCGGATCGTCAGCACACTCTGACCGAGCGCCTACGAACTGCTCGCCGTCGACGTCCCGGGGATGTCCGTACCGCAGATGGGCTGCGACGACACCGCCGTGAACCCGGTCTTGCCGGCCTGCATGACCCAGGTGCACTGCTTCGGCAGGTCGTGCCCGAAGATCGTCGAGTAGTTGATGGACTGGGGCAGGAGGCCGTTGACGTTGTAGGACTTCAGCCCCCGCAGGTCCTTGATGACGGCCGCCCGCGTCGGGTTCGGCCCCGCCATCTGGAGTCCCTTGATCATGAGGTCGGCCCCCGCCCACGCCTCGTACTGCCCGAGGTTCGGGAACTGGCTCTTGGTGAAGTGCGCGTACTTCTCCATGGCGGCCTGCATCTGCTGGGTGCCCGCGTTGGGCAGCGACCACGGGCGGAAGAGGGACAGGAAGTAGTCGCCTTGCAAGGTCGACCAGGCCGGGGAGTTGATGACGTCGGGCTCGTAGCCGGTCGCGAAGAGCGTCGCCTTCAACTTCACCCCGGCTTGCTTGAGCGCCTGCGCCAGCGCGTAGTTCGAGTTGGCGTCCATCGCCGGCACCATCGCGTTGACGCCCTTCTGCTTGGCGACGAGTGCGTCAGGGGTGAACGCAACGCTGCCGAACGGCACGGTGGTGTTCGAGCACGCCGACCTTGCCGCCCGGCGTGCTGAAACGAATCGGCGGTGGCGATGGCCGCCCGGCTCGAGGAAGGTGAGACCCCGTACCCGTACGAGCCGAGCACCGTGCCCCCGTGAGCCTTGAGGAAGTTGCCGATCTGCGTGTTGACCGGGTACTTCGGGTCCACACTCCCCTCGTCCGAGGCGAACATGTTCGTGTAGGGCTGCGTGCCCCACTCGGGTCCGTCGTCGTAGGTCCCGGTCACCGGGACGCCCGCCTGGTTGGGGTACTTGGCGGCGAGGAACATCAGCGGGCTCTGCGAGACGATCCCGAAGGCCTTGGAGTCGGCCTCCTGCACCGCGGTCGCGATCTGCGCGGGACTGGTCTGGTCGTCGATCACGAGGCCCACGAGCTTGTGGCCGTTCACGCCACCCTCCGCGTTCTGCATGGCGATCCGCGCGTTGAACCCGGCGGGCGACGTCGAGTTCTCGGACCCGCCCTCACCGGTCAAGTCGGTGACGTAGGCAATGGTGATCGGCGCCGGCGATGCGGCGGCGGGCGCCGTGGTCGTCGCCATCAGGGACAGCGGCAAGCCGACCACTGCGGCAGCCAGGACGGCAGAGGCCGTGCGATGCGGACGAATGAGTCGGTGCATTTGCAACTTCCTCCCCCGGACCCCCGCCTCGGGGCCCTCGTGGACGCTGGAGGCGGGTGCAAAACCCGCCTCTTCCTTTTGTAAATGCGCTTATCGCTCAGAGCGAGGCGAGTTACTGTAACCCATTCGTAACGCCCACGGGGGTCGCCTCCTCGGCCTCACCCAGGTACCGGTCGATGACTTCCTGGCCCGCCTCGGACGCCGGGCCTGACCAGCCCACTCGCCCTCGCATCAAGATGACGCAGGTGTCAGCCATCGCCAGGGCGCGGTGGACGAACTGCTCGCTGAGCACGATCGTGATCCCCGAGCGACGGGCCTCCTCGAGCCCCTCGAAGACCGATTCGGCGACGAGCGGGGCGAGGCCGAGCGACATCTCGTCGGCGATCACGAGCTTGGGGGACACGGCCAGGGCGCGGGCAAGCGCCAGCATCTGCTGCTCTCCACCGGAGAGGCTGCCGGCCCGCTGGGAGCCTCGCTGTCCCAGCACCGGGAACCGATCAATCGCCCGCTCGATGGCGCCGGCCCGGTCCTGTCGTCGTTCCTGCGCCACAGCCATCCGCAGGTTGTCAACGACCGAGAGCCCCGGAAAGATGCCCCGTCCCTCGGGGATGTACGTCAGGCCGAGCCGACGGATGCGGTGCGCGGGCATGCCGGTCACGTCTTGACCTTCGAAGAACACCTTGCCCACCGTCGGTGCGCACCAATCCGGAGATGGTCCGGGCCAGCGTGCTCTTGCCGGCGCCGTTCGCACCGAGCACCGCGACCACCGTGCCGGGCTGGACCTCGAGCGAAACGCCGAAGAGCGCCCTGGACGACCCGTAGCTCACGTCGAGGTCGTGCACCTCGAGAATGGGCTCGGTCACGACGGCTCGAGTTTCGCCGGCTGCACGCTGCCGGCCGTTCGGTCCGCTGGGGATCGCTGTCGCCGAGATAGGCGGCCCGGACGACAGGGTCGTTGCGGATCTCCTCCGGCGTGCCGGCCGCGATGCGCTCCCCGAAGTCGAGCACGAACACCGAGTGCGAGAGCGCGAGCACCGCTGCGACGTCGTGCTCGACGATGATCAGCGAGAGCGGATGGTCGGCCTCTTCGACGATCTGCGCGAAGACACCCAGGAGGTTCTCCGAGGCCTTCATGTCGAGCCCGGACAACGGTTCGTCGAGGAGCAGGACCTGCGGATCGCTCGCCAGGGCGCGTCCGACCTCGACCAGGCGGGCGACGCCGAGTGGCAGGGCGGCCACCGGGGCGCTCTCCACCCGCGTCAGGCGCAGCAACTCGAGGATCCGGTTGACGCGCTCGTTCTCCGCCGTGGAAGGCGGAAGCAAGGAGCGGGGATCGAACATGTCGCGCCAGAGACGGACGCGCGCCGACGCGGGCGCGGTCGGCGAGCACCAGGTGCTCGCGCACGGTCAGACCCAGGAACAGCTCTGGCTGCTGGAATGTCCGGGCCAGGCCCTTGCTCGCCCGGCTGCGGGGCGAGCAATTCGTGATGTCCTCTCCACGCAGGCGCACGCGACCCGAGTTCGGGCGGAGCAAACCGGACAACACGCCGAGCAGAGTTGACTTGCCGGCGCCGTTGGGCCCGACCAGGCCGGCGATGCGGCCCGGCTCGACCTCGATGGCAACGTCGGCGAGTGCGGTCAGTCCCCCGAAGCGCACGGTGATGCCCGCGGCCTCCAGAACAGGTGTCCGACCACCAGATGCCTCGTCGGGTCCCGCGTCGGCCACGGAAGGCACCGTCGTCACGAGACGCCCTCTGCGACTCTGGGTGCGCCGTCCACCGGGCCCAAGTCCCCCGCCGACGGGCTCGTCCCGTCGATGAACTGCTGGTCACCGGGCGGTCCCGGCCTGACGTGCAGGATGAGCCGACGGAGATGACGGCTCTGCTCGGCCAGGGTGCCGTCGGGGAACTTGGCGGCGCCGATGGCCCCGAGACCGAAGAGGACCTGGAGAATGGTGGGCAACACTGTCACCGTCGAGAAGTAGTACTGCAACAGCGCACTCGGGAAGACGAACGTCAGCCCGGCGATCAGAGCCGCGGCATTTGACCGGACACCGATCGTCACGAGCACGGCCAGCCAGACGACGCCGGCGAAGGTGGCGAATTCGGAGGGCTGGAATGTGGTCTGCGCCATGGCGAGCAACGCCCCCCCGAGCCCCGCAATGAAGGCGGCGAGCGCGCCGGCGATCACCTTCATCTGCACGACGCTGATCCCGGACGTCTTGGCTCCCGCCTCGCTCCAGCGCGCCGCGTTGAGGGCGAGGCCGGTAGTCGATCGTCCGGAAATTGACGATGAAGAGAGCGATGATCACGAAGACGACCAGACAGAGGTACGCGTAGGCGAGATCCGAGGCGGCAAAACCCGGTCGGTTGATGGTCAGCCCGATGCCCTGGTTCACGAAGCTGGGCAGGGTGAAGACCAGGTTCTCCATGAGCAGCCCGAAGGTGAGGGTGACGAGGGCGACGTAGAGGTCACCGAGTCGGATGCTGAGGAACCCGACGAGAACACCGATGGCCATGGCGATCAGCCCGCCCACCAGCGCAGCGGCGAGGACCGGCCAGCCGTGGTTGTTGGCGAGCTGCGCCGTGGTGATCGCCCCCACGCCGGCAAAGGTGATCTGGCAGAGCCAGAGCATCCCACCCTCGCCGGTCACGATGGTCCAGGACAAGAAGATGACGGCATAGGCGAAAGCCGAGGCGAACAGCCCCACCCACAACCCGCCGACGATGAGCGGCAACACGCTCACGACCGCGATCAGCAGAAGAGGCCCGGCGTACTTGCCGAAGAAGCCCAGTGACGCGGTCTCCAGCACGCTGCTGGTCGAGCCGGCCAGCCGGCTCTCCCCCTGCGGCGTGATCGCCCGGTCCAACGCGCCCCCCACCCGTCGGCGTCCCCCACCCTGCCCCGGCGCACCAGGCTGTAGATCAAGAAGAGCGCGATGACGATGAACGGCACGGCATCGATGATCTCCGTCGTCCATTGGCTGGCCGGAGGGAGGTAGCGCTGGAACAGGGACGTCGCCACACCCATCAGGAGCCCGACCACCACCGCCACGGGCAGGTTGCGCAGCTGTGCGGCAACCACGGCGGCGAACGAGGCCGCGATCAAGAGGGTGAAGTTGCCCGCATCGAGTCCGATGATCGGCGCAGCGAGGACCCCGCACAGCCCCGCGAAGAAGGTGCTGACCGCCCAGACTCCGACCGAGATCGCCGTCGGGTTGGTCCCGGAGAGGTCCGTCATGGCCGGCGAGTCGACCATGGCCCGCACCTTCAGCCCGACCTCGGTGTAGCGGAGCACCACGGCACCGATCACCACGGTCAGGACGACACAGATGTAGACGATGACCTGGTCGAGAGTCACGGGGACGCCGAGGAACTGATACACGTGCACTGGTTGGGGCGCCAGCCCCGGAGCCTCCTGGATGGCTTGGTTGCCGAAGAACCATGTGGCCAATGCCGGGAAGGCGACGAGAAGGCCGATGGTGGCCACGACCTTGATCAGGGGGGACGACAGGCGCAGGAAACGGAAGAGAACCGCATAGAGGAGCACACCGAGCGCGGGCGCTGCGATGACGACGCTGACGATGGCCGACAGGGCGATGCTCCACCCGTGCTGCGTGTGCAGGTAGTAATAGAACCGCGCAATGAAGAAGGCGATCGCGCCGAAGGCGAAGTTCAAGATCCCCGACGAGGTGTAGGTGATCACCAACCCGGCGGAGGCGATCGCATAGATGCCTCCGAGCACCAGTCCGGCGATCACGAATTGCAGCATCGAGTGGGACCCACCCCTTCTTGCCGGCCGCCTGCGCCGGACATTTCTGACATCGACGTCGATTCAGATACTAACGAGGCAGGGCGCGTGATGCACGACGACGAATTAGGCCCGTGAACAGGAACGTTCCGCCGCCCGAGCGCGCGTTGGCGAGCGCGGATTCACCTCGTGATCACCCGCGTCGAGGGTTCGGTACGGCGGGGTGAATCGGGGCGTTCTGCGCCGCCGTCACTGATCCGGCGCGCACCTTGTCCTTGACTGCCGGCACGATCGGCGGGGCGTCCTTCCAATTGGGGATGCCGGAGTCCTCCAGGGCGACGGGATAGCGGTTCTCGTTGACCCAGGCCCAGTGCGAGTGGTTCAGCTCGTGCAGGGTGAAGCACGCGTTCAGCGCGTTGTAGAAGCCCATGTTGTCCACGCTCTGGTTCACCGACTCCTTGATGAGCAAAGACGTCATCGTGGGCAGCTGTGCGATCCGCTCGGGCGAACTCCACCGTCCTCTCGCGTGAGATCGTCGAGCGGGAACACCTTGCTCACCATGCCGAGCCGGTGCGCCTCGTCGGCGTCGACCGAGTCCCCGGTCAGCAGCAGTTCCTTCGCCCGGCGGGGCCCGAACTCCCACGGGATGGGCGAAGTACTCGACGCCGCACATGCCCAGGCGGGTTCCGACGACGTCGGCGAACCGGGTGTCGTCGGCGGCCACGATGAGGTCGCAGGCCCACAGGAGCATCAGCCCGGCGGCGTAGACGTCGCCGTGCGCCTGCCCGATGGTGATCTTGCGCAGATTCCGCCAGCGTCGAGTGTTCTCGAAGAAGTAGTGCCACTCCTGGAGCATCAGGCTCTCGGCGCCCTTGCGCGTGGCGCCGTTGATCGTCCAGGTCGGGTGCTGGCCCGGTCCCGGCATCCCCTCCTCGCGCGCGGCCTTGGAGCCCAGGTCGTGCCCCGAGGAGAACATCGGGCCCGTACCGCCCAGGATCACGACGCGGACCTCGTCGTCCGCCTCGGCCTCCATGAACGCGTCGTTCAGCTCGACCAGCAGGCCGCGGTTCTGGGCGTTCCGGGCCTCGGGCCGGTTCAGCATGATGCGGGCGATCCTGCCCGAATCGAGTGTCTCGTACGTGACGTACTGGTAATCAGGCATCTCCGGCTCCCTCTGCTGGGGCGCTTTGTCGGCGCGGCGTGACACTATCGTTCGGCCGCTCCCGGTTGTACTTGGCCAAGCTCCGAGCGGTCCGACCGGCCCTTCGGCGGGTCGTGGCGGGGTGGCGCGCTACGCCACTGCCCCGACGGGGACCTCGACGCGCATGATGCGGGCCAGGTTGCCGCCCATGATGTTCCTCACGTCCTGCTCGGCCAGGCCCGCCGGCAGGTGGTCGACATAGCTGCAAGGCTCGGCCAATCCCTCCGGGTGGGGGTAGTCCGAGCCGAAGAGCACGTGGTCGGCACCGATCACGTCGATGATGGCGCCGAGGTCGTCCTCGTGGAACGGGCTCACCCAGACGTTCCGCCTGAACTGCTCGACCGGGTCCCCGTCGAAGGCGTTGCGGCATCTTCTTGTGGGTGTCCCCGAGGTGCTGGACGAAGGCGGGAATCCACTCCCCGCCGGCCTCGATGGAGGCGACCCGGAGCTCGGGAAAGCGTGCGAACACGCCGTGGCAGACGAAGGCGGCCATGGTGTCCTGGATCGGCCGGTGACCGCCGGTCATGTAGCGGAACGAATCGAGCCGGAACGGCAGCATCTCGCTCGGGCCGGTCCAGTCGTTCGTGTACCGGGTGTAGCCGCTGTCGGAGGAGTGCATCGAGACGAGGATGTCCGCATCGACCACGGCCTGCCAGAAGGGGTCGAACTCGGGATACCCGAACGAGCGGGAACCGCGGAATCCCGGGACGGGCGCCGGTCGGATGAGGACGGTCTTCGCCCCCCGCTCCAGGACCCATTCGAGCTCCTCGATCGCCTTCTCGACGATCGGCAGTGTGATGACCGGCGTCGCGAAGATCCGATCCTCGTAGTTGAAGCTCCATTCCTCGTACATCCACTCGTTCAGCGAGTGGATCGCCGCGTGCGTCAGTTCGGGATCGTCGCGCATGCGCTCCTCGAGCAGGCTGGCGAGCGTCGGGAACATCAGCGTGCGGTCGACGCCGAGCTCGTTCATCAGCTCGATGCGGGGTTCCGGGTGCTGGAAGCCCGGAAGGCTCCGTATCGGCTTCCCGACGATCTCCCGATACGTCTTCCCTTCGGGGTTGCCGTTCCGGAAGTACTCCTCCTGGGCGCCGGGCCTCGCCACGACCTCGAAGGTGGGGTTCGGGATGTACTCGCTGACCGTGCCGCGGATCATGATCTTGGTCCGCCCGTTCAGCTCCACGTAGTCGATGGCACCCTTGTAGCGGTCCGGCAGGTGGCGGGTGAACGACTCCCTCGTCTCGTAGAAGTGGTTGTCGGCGTCGAAGAGGGGGAAATCGCAGGTTCTCGTCATACCAGCCACTCTAGAGATTTTTGACTACGACGTCAATATCAGAGAATGGGATCAGGCTCCACGTTCGCTGCGGGTCTTCCCCCGAGGAAGAAAGGTTCCTACCTGGTCTTCACCCGAGGAGTACCAGGAGGTTCGGATCCCGGCCTGGAGCCTTCACGCCTCCACCAGTGGGAACCGACCCCCGGGCAGCCGGTCAGCGATTCGTCGGGAAGTGGAGCTCGATGCTGCTCGGGCCGGCGTCGGGCCACCGCGACGTCACGACCTTGGGCCGCGTGTAGAAGCGGACCCCGTCGGGCCCGTAGATGGACGAGTCACCGAAGATGGAGGCCTTCCAGCCGCCGAAGGAGTGCGACGCCACAGGAACGGGGACCGGGACATTGATGCCGACCATCCCCACCTGGACCTCTCGTTCGAACCGGCGGGCCATCACCGCCATCCCGGGTGAACAGCGCCGTGCCGTTGCCGTACGGGTTCGCCGTTCACGAGAGCCAGCGCCTCGTCGAACGTCGGGACCCGCACGACGCTCAGCACGGGGCCGAAGATCTCGTCGTCGTAGACCCGCATGCCGGGTTTCACATCGTCGAGCAGGGAGCAGCCGACGAAGAACCCCGCGCCTCGGCAGCGTGCCCGACCCGTCCACGACGACCTTGGCCCCCTCGTCGGCCGCGTGCTCCACGTAGGACTGCACGCGGTCACGGTGCTCCGAGGTGATCAGCGGGCCCATCATCGACTCCGGGTCGTCGCCGGCACCGACCACCACGTCGGGAATTCGGCTCGCGATGGCGTCGACCAGCGGGTCGGCCACCGGTCCGACCGCGACGACGACCGAAATGGCCATGCACCGCTCCCCGGCCGACCCGTAGGCGGCCGATACGGCGGCATCGGCCGCGGCATCGAGGTCGGCATCGGGAAGCACGACCATGTGGTTCTTCGCGCCGCCCAGTGCCTGGACCCGCTTGCCGTTGCGGGTCCCCGTCTCGTAGATGTGACGCGCCACCGGGGTGCTGCCGACGAAGGAGACCGCAGCCACGTCGGGGTGCGCCAGCAGGGCCTCGACCGCCTCCCGGTCGCCCTGCACGACGTTGCACACGCCGTCGGGGAACCCCGCGCGTTGTACGAGCTCGGCCAGGATCAGCGACGCCGAGGGATCCTTCTCGGACGGCTTCGAGCACGAAGCAGTTCCCGCAGGCGACGGCGTTGGCCATCATCCACAGCGGCACCATGACCGGGAAATTGAACGGGGTGATGCCGGCGACGACGCCGAGCGGCTCGAGCACGGTGCGGATGTCGATCCCCGTCGAGACCTCCGAGTTGGATGGATCCCTTGAGGAGGTTCGGGATGCCGCAGGCGAACTCGACGTTCTCGATCCCGCGCGCCACTTCGCCCCTGGCGTCCTCGAGCACCTTGCCGTGTTCCCGGGTGATGGCGGCGGCGAGCTCGTCGCGGTTGGCGTCGAGCAGCTCGCGCAGCCGGAACAGAAGGCTGGCCCGGCGGGTCAACGAGGAGGAACGCCACTCGGGCGACGCATCGACCGCCGCCTTGACCACGGCGTCGACCTCCGCCGCCGAGGCCAGCGCGACTTCCGCGGTCTGCGGCCCCGAGGGCCGGGTCGTACACCGGTGCCGTCCGCCCGGACGCGCCTGGCACGGCGCTGCCCACGATGAAGTGCCCGATTTGCGTCATCCCGGAGCCGGCGGTCTCAGAGTCGGTAGAGCTTGCGGGCATTCTCACCGAAGATCTTACGGCGCGTTTCGGGCGAGAGCGTCTCCATCTTCTTCTCCACGCTCTGGAGCGGATTCGGGTAGAGGCAGGTCGGATGGGGGAAGTCCGTCTCGAAGAGGATGTTGTCCTCGCCGACAGCGTCGATGAGGTCCGGAAGCTTGTTGCGGTTGTTCTCGAACCAGAACGTCGCGTACATGTTGGTCCGGAAGTACTCCGAGGGTAACTTGCCGAGCTCGGCGAGCTCCCGGGGGGCGTTCTCCGACATCTCGTAGTCGAGCGCCTCGAGGATGAAGGGAATCCACCCGACACCGCTCTCGACCGAGACGACGTTGAGGTCGGGGTGCCGGTCGAACACGCCCGAGAGGATCACGTTCGTGACGACGCGCGCGTTCCCGATGAAGAGCAGCGTGCCGCCGATGGCCAGCTTGGTGTTCTCGGCGTGGGAGTCCCACGGGTACTGCCCGAAGAAGGTCATGGCGGTCTGGCTTGCACCGATGTGGAAGTGCACCGGGAGACGCAGCTCCGAGCATGCCTCCCAGAAGGGGTCCCAGGCCCGGCTGGCCAGGTCCGGCGCACCGAGATCCTGCGGATCCGAAGTCATGTTCACGCCGCGCGCCCCGAGGTCGGCGACGCGCCGGGCCTCGCTGACGCAGGTGTCGACGTCCCACGCGGGCATGAGCGGCAGTGGGAGGAGGCGGTTGCCCGAGTCGGCCTGGATCTCCGCCATGGCGTCGTTGTAGATCTCGATGGCCAGCCGGCAGAGGGCGAGGTCGTCGACCATCCCGAGGTCCTGGCCGCCAAGTCCGATGGTGCTCGGGAAGATGATCTGCGCGTCGATCCCGCACTCGTCCAGCACGCCCGAGGCGGACGACAGGGTCGTGCGCGCCGAGGTGCACCTCGTCGTGCGACCACTCCATGAGAGCCCGGTACGAGCTCTCCTTGGTGCCGTCGCGTGCGATGACGCCGCCGGCGCTGAAGCGGCCGACGGGGTGGCCGTCGAAGACCCACGTCAGCTGGCCGTCTACCTCCTCGACCCGCGGGACCCGGTCGCGCACCGCGGCCGGGGCGCGCTTGGTGAAGAGGTCGGGCGGCCTCGCACCAGTGCGAGTCGGCGTCGATGACGAGCATGTCCTTCAACATTGACGTCGATATTAGAGTCAGGCGGGTACGATGCACAATCGAGCGAATCGCCGGCCCAGGAGCCGGCCTGTCGATGCCGGTAGGGTCGGGCGGGCCGGCTCGACCGGCCAGTCGGGGCAGGCGGCCCCGGGGACGTAACATGTCGGCGGTGTTCGATTACGACGTCGATGTCAATACTGGGCGGTGCCCCGGAGCCGGGGAGGGTGATGCGGCCGCTCCCCGAGCTGACCCCGGCCAACGAGTGGTTCTGGACTTCCGGCGCCGACGGCACCCTGCGGATCCAGGGTTGCAGCGACTGCGGTCGAGCTGGTGCACCCACCTGTGCCCATCTGCCCGTACTGCCGGAGCCGGTCCTCCAAGCCGACCGCGGTGTCGGGCCGCGGCACCATCGTCGGGTTCACGGTGAACTCCCATCGCTGGCTCCCCGACTTCGACCCGCCCTACGTCATCGCCAATGTCGCGCTGGCCGAGGACCCCCGCGTGCACCTGACGACCAACATCGTCGGCTGCGAGCCGTCCGACGTGCAGATCGGCCAGGAGGTCGCCGTCCGTTTCGAGCAGCAAGAGGACGTGTGGCTGCCTCTCTTCGAGCTGACGGGCTCCGTCGACCCGGTCGACCGCGTCGAGGCTCCGGTGCGGCCACTCCCCCGCGCCCCCGTCGGCGAGGAGCGCTTCGAGCACCGGGCGGTCCTCAGCGGCATCGGCCGCTCCACGTTCGGCCGTCGCCTCATGGTCGACCCGCTCTCGCTGGCGGTCGATGCCAGCCTGGAGGCGATCGCCGATGCCGGCCTGACGCTCGACGACATCGACGGCCTGTCGACGTATCCCGGGGCCGGCGGCGCGGGGATGAGCGAGGGCGGCGCCAGCGCCATCGAGGAAGCCCTGCGCATCCACCCGACCTGGATCAACGGTGGCGGCGACCTTCCCGGACCCGGCGGCTCGGTCATCGCCGCCGCCATGGCGGTGGCCTCGGGACTCTGCCGCCACGTGCTCTGCTTCCGCACCGTCTGGGAGTCCACGTTCGCCGTCCTCGCCGCCCAAAGACACCATGGAGCGGCGCGACCAGCGGGCCGAGCGCGTGTCCGGCCCGTTCCGCGAATGGCGCGCCCCCTTCGGTGCCATGTCCGCAGCCAACTGGATCGGCATGAACGCCAACCAGTACCTGCACCGCTACGGCGCCCCCCGCGAGATGCTCGGCTTGATCGCGGTCAACGCCCGGCGGAACGCCGCGCTGAATCCGGCCGCCATCTACCGCGACCCGATGACGATGGACGACTACCTCTCGGCGCGGCCGATCACCTCGCCCTTCGGGCTCTACGACTGTGACGTGCCGTGCGACGGGTCCATCGCGGTCATCGTCTCCGCGGCGTCGGTGGCCGAGGACCTCCCCCACCCGGCCGTGCGCATCGAGGCGGTGGGCACGCAGATCCTCGAGCGCGTGTCGTGGGACCAGGACACCCTCACCCACGAACCGCAGGTCATAGGCCAGGCGGCGCACCTGTGGACCCGGACCGGCGTGCGGC
This sequence comes from uncultured Acidimicrobiaceae bacterium, assembly GCA_963737805.1. Taxonomy (GTDB): domain Bacteria; phylum Actinomycetota; class Acidimicrobiia; order Acidimicrobiales; family RAAP-2; genus Bog-473. Next base: position 136,116 of record CAVTUE010000012.1, on the reverse strand, counting down.
CGTCCGACGTCGACCTGGCTCTCGTCTACGACGGCTTCACCTTCAACGCCATCTCGTGGCTCGAGGGACTCGGGTTCTGCGGGTTCGGCGAGGCCTACGACTGGCTCGACGGCGGGCGCCGCATCGCGCTCGACGGCGAGCTCCCGGTCAACCCGCACGGTGGGCAACTCTCCGAGGGGCGGACGCACGGCTTCGGATTTCTCTACGAGGCGGTCCTCCAACTACGCCATGACGCCGGCGAGCGCCAGGTGAAGGACGCCAAGACCGCCGTCGTCACGTCGGGTGGCGGCACGCCTTCCGGTGTGCTGCTCCTCCAGCGAATGGACGCCTGACCTCGTGAGGTCCGGATCGGATGTCCGCCAGTTGCCACTGGATGCGACGGTACATTGATGACTCCGCTCCCGGAGCCCGCACGGAAGGAGAAGGCCGTGTCGACGACCCCACCGCTCACCGGTGAGAAACCCAGCGGGCCCCGATCGCGCAAGGGGATCGAGACCCGGGCCCGGCTGGTCGCAGCGGCCAAGGAGGTGTTCGAGCGCGACGGCTTCCTCGACGCCCGGATCTCGGACATCGCCGAGCACGCCGGCCTCTCGCACGGATCCTTCTACCACTACTTCGAATCGAAGGAAGAGGTCTTCCGTGAGGTGGCCGCCGCGGTGGAGGAGCGCCTCCGGGAGCCGCTGTACAGCGTCATCCTCGACTCGTCGTCGACTGCGCCGCCCTTCGAGCGGATCCACGAGGGCATACGTCGCAACCTCGAGGCTTACCGGGACGAGGCTCGCATCATGGGCGTGATCGAGCAGGTGTCGCGCTTCGACGACGAACTCCGTGACTCGCGCAACGAGCGACACCGCGTCTCGTCGGCACAGATCGCCGATTCCATCCGGCGGCTGCAACGCCATGGCCTCGCCGACAAGCAACTGGACCCCGACATCGCCGCCGCCGGGCTCGGCGCGATGACCTACCGCTTCCCCGAGATGTGGTTCGTCCAGGGCCTTCTCGACTGCGACTTCGACGCAGGTGTTGAACAGCTGACGCGGCTTGTTCGTCGAACGCGTTGGCTTGCCGGAGGCATCCGCAACGACGGCTCACAGCTTCCGACCTAGCCCGATCTGGAGCCCGGCCTGTGACGGGCCAAGCGGCAGGGCGCGAGGTCATGACCCCGCTCTTCTGAGGGTAGCTCCACGGTGAGCGGCATCATCTCCCAGCCCGACGAGCGCACCACGTGATCGTGGTGCAGACAACCGTGGCGTGGTTGTCGAGGTCGGTCCGCCACCGGGCTTCCAGCCACCACATGGTGCACGTTGGTGAAGGTGACGTTCGACAGCCCGGGACGACCATGGCGGCCCGCCGCATGACCTCGGGCGCTGGGCCTCAAGGAGTCCGCCGGGCCCGGCCCTCCTACATCGTGTGCCCTACGTCGTCGTCGACCCCGATGGCGACGTGGCGTCACAGGCGATCTGGCGCAGCGTCTCGGTGCTGATCAGCCCGTCACGCTCGAGCTCACCGGCCAGGGCGCTGCCCTCGCCGGACTCATCGACCTGAGTGGCCAACGGGACGTGGACGACGACGACGTAGGGGCTGGCCGATGCAGAGGCGGTGGCGGCGGTGGGCCGCGCCGGGTGCGGTCGAAGCGATGATCTCGCTGAAGGCGTCACAGAGACGCTGGTCCCAGGGCGTCTCGCCGTCGAGGGCACCGAGCGGGCCCGGGCCTCGAGGCAGGCCCGGGTCTCGGCGAAGGACTCTGCGGGCAGCTGCACGCTCATGCGTGCGACACGCCTCGGTTGAAGCGCAGGTAACGACCGTCAGGAATCCGAAGCACCGAGGGCGACGCGGCGGCGCTTAGCATGCGGTATGGACATCAGCATCTACTCCAGCTTCCTCCCGCACGACGACTCCGGACGCGCTCGCGTCGCCTGTCTACCGCGGCGCCCTCGGCTTCGAGGTCCGCGACGCACGTGCGACGGCACGATGCGCTGGATCACGGCCGGCCCCGCCGACCAACCCGGCGCCTCCATCGTCCTGGAGCCGCCGTACGCCGACCCCGGTGTCACCGACGACGAACGCCGCACCGTCGTCGAGATGATGGCCAAGGGCACTTCGCCCGCGTATCTTGGCCACCGCCGACCTCGACGGCACCTTCGCACGGCTGCAGGCCGGCACCGAGGTCGTCCAGGAGCCCACCGAGCAGCCGTACGGGGTGCGCGACTGCGCCGTCCGCGATCCCGCCGGCAACCTGGTCCGCATCAACGAGGTGCGCTGAGGGAAGCCGCCCTCAGCCGAGCGTCTCGGCCTGCCACTCCAAGAGCTGGGGGGCCAGCAGGGGCCAGCGGGCGAACAACCCCTCTTCCCGTGCGCCCTGGCGCTCGATCCACTCCCGGTCACCCCACGGCGGTTCGACGAGCCGGCTCTGGGGCAGCAGATCGGCCAGCGCTTCCGATGTGGCACGCGTGTGGTGGGCGTCGCTCTCCCCGCTCCGGAAGACGAGCGCGGGAATCTCGAGGGCGCGGGCGTCGGCGTCGGGAAGGCCCGGCACATGCTCCCCGTCGCGAGGGCAGTAGGCCAGCATCCAGTTCTCCATGGTGGAGATGAACGTCGCACGGTCCTGGCTCAGGAAGCGCTCCCGGTTGGAGGGGTTCAGCTCCTGGACCTCCGCCCACTCGGGCAGATCGGCCACCGCCTCCATCCCGTGATTCCAGGCCGCGCCGACGGACCCGCCGCAGTAGTGGGTTGCCAGTGACAGGAGGCCGTAGACGCCACCGCTGATCCACCAGATGGCCAGACCGGCCGCCGACTCGGGATGGCGGGCAGCTGTCAGCAATGAAACCCTGGCACCGCCCGACCCGCCGGCGATGACGGCCGAGTTCATATCGAGATGAGCCAGCAGCCCGGCCAGCGCATCGGCCTGCATGGCGGACTCCGACGGGCCCTCGAAGCACACGTCGGACTCGCCGCAGTTGGGGCGGTCCCATATGAGGACCCGGTTGCCGTGTTCGGCCAGAACCCGGGCGAGCTCGCGTACGCCGGGCGACTCCTTGGTGAAGCGCCCCCCGGGGGTGATGGCCCAGGGGCGACCCTCGCCGATCGTCTCGTAGGCGAGCGACAGTCCGTTTACCCTTGCAACGGCCACGAATGGACTCCTTCGAACTCGACGCCGGTTGCGGACGCTCCCAGCTTTGGCGGTGACTGGGTCTAGGACGAGGTCCCGTCGGCGCGGCCACGGGGCACGTCGCGGAAGGGCACGTCCTTGTCCAGCCTGCGCTCCCGCGGCATGGAGAGCACCCGCTCGCTGATGACGTTGCGGGCCATCTCGGTCGTCCCGCCGCCGATGGTCCCCCCCTGGCGCATCAGGAAGTTCGTCGCGCTCTGCGACGCTGCCGTGCCCTCGGTCCAGGCCGCTCCCTCCGAGCCCGCCACCTCGAAGGCCAGCGTCACGATCCGGTTTTGGGCCAGTGCCCTTGAACAGGCGCACCAGGGCCGCCGCCTGGTCGTTCAGTCGGCCGGCCCGGATGCTGTCGCTCACGTACGTCGACATCTCCTTGGACGACCAGCTCGAGCATCCGCGCCTCGCCCACGAGATCGCGCACGGAGTGGTCCTGCAGCCGACCGTTCTCCTGGGCGATGGAGAAGACGACGCCGGCATCCATATGCCCGTGGGTCAGGCCGATGGGCTCCGTGACGTACGGCGAGTTGTAGAGCATTCGCTCGTGGAACATCCAGCGCGTGACGACGGTCCACCCGTCGTCGACGTCACCGATGCGGTCCGAGTCGGGAACGATCACGTCGGTCATGAACTCCTGGCAGAACTCACGCGAGCCGTTCAGCATCTCGATCCGGTGCACCTCGATGTTGGGCTGGTGGATCGGCAGCATGAACACCGACAGTCCCCGGTGCTTGGGGACGTCCCAGTTGGTCGCGGGCCAGGCACAGGCCCCAGTCGGACCACCAGGCGCCCGTGGTCCAGACCTTGGAGCCGTTCAGCACCCACTGCTCGCCGTCGCGCACGGCGGTGGTGAGGGCCCCGGCGACGTCGGAGCCGCCGCTGGGCTCCGAGAGGAACTGCATCCAGAGCGCCTCGCCCTTCAAGATGGCCGGGAGGTGGCGCAGCTTCTGCTCCTCCGTGCCGTACTCGAGGATGACGGTCGCGCAGGGCGAGAGATTCGGCACCTGCATCCGGAGGGGGAATTCGTAGCCGACGAGCTCCTCGTTGAGGACCTTCTGGTGCTCCGGCGTCAGGCCCTGCCCGCCGTAGGCGCGCGGAAAGCAGATGCCGGCCAACCCGGCGTCGAAGAGCATGCGCTGGAGCTCCCGGTCACGGGCCACGGCGGCGAGCTCCATCTCCTCGCTCAATCCGTTCCACCCGAGGCGCAGCTCCTCGGGCGTGACCCGGCGGAGGTTGGACCGGATGAAGGCCCGGGCCCGGTGCCGGAAGCTCTCGAGGTCCTCCATCTCGTCCGCGCCCTCCGCCTGCTCCGCCGCGCAGCGCGCTCACGCCGCCACCCCTTCCCGCTCGGCCACGAGCGCGGCGATGCGCTGGCGGTGGTCCGCCGGCGTCCCGGCCAGTGCCCGGTCGACGGTGAGGCGGCGCAGGTACAGGTGCAGGTCGTGCTCGAACGTGACCCCGATGCCCCCGTGCAGCTGCACGCAGTCCTGCAGCAGCTCGGCGCCGTACTGGCCGATGTAGGCCTTGGCCGCGCTGACCAGCTCGGCCGCATCGTCGCGTCGCTCCTGGGCGGCGGCGCAGGCCGTCGCGCTGATGGCGTGGATCGCCTCGAGCCAGCTCATCATGTCGGCGAACCTGTGCTTCAGGGCCTGGTAGGAGGCGAGCGGGCGCCCGAAGGAGTAGCGGTCGAAAGCCCACTCGACCGTCATCTCGAATCCGGTCTGCATGGCCCCTACCGATTCGGCGTTGAGGATGACCAGGAGCACCTGGAACTGGCGGTCGACGTCTATTGCAGCCTCCCCGACCGTGCCGACCACCGCGTCGACGGGGACGCGCACGTCGTCGAAGGTCACGACGGAGAACCGACGGGACAGGTCGATCGTCTGCATCGGCGACACCGTGAGGCCGGTCGCCGACGCCGGCACCAGCACCTGAGTTGACGACACCACTGCCGGTACCCGCGCCGTCGTCGCGACAGGTGACGAGGAGGTGATCCGCCGTGCCGGCGGACTCCACCGGGCGCGCCTCGCCGGACAGCACGAGATCGGTGCCGTCGTGCGTCGCCTCGACGGTCGCTCGCCATCCGTCGGGGCCGGCCACAGGGGCGCACCAGGTGGCGACCCCCTCGCCCGAAAGCAGGGCCGCCAGCACGTCGGGTGCGGCGCCGTGCGCACTGAGCGCCGCGGCGACCACATTGGTCGCGGCGAGCGGTCCAGGCGCGGCATGGCGGCCGAACTCGTAGGCAACGAGACTGAGGTCGACCAGGCCGCCGCCGCTGATGGTGCCGCCCCCGTGCTCCTCGCCGACCAGCAACGAGGTCCACCCCAGCTCGGCGCCGCGGCGCCAGTAGGTCGGGATCGAACCCTGCCTCGTCGTCGCGCAGGGCGCGGACCGCGTCCGGTGGCACCTGTTCGGCCAGGAAACGGCCCGTCGTCTCCCGGAAGAACTCCTGGTCTTCGCTCAGGTTCAGGAGCATTGGGCTCCCAGCTGTTCGTTCACGTGACTCTCTTCGATCCTTTCGGGCCCACCGTCGCCCGGTCCGCTGCCTCGTGTCGTCATATGAGGGTGTCGGGTGACCTCGTCTGGCGAGGTTAGACGGCGCCCACGACCCCGACGCCGGCGGCCTCGTTGCGCTTGCGCCATTCTTCGCGGGACATCCGGGTCACGTCGACGTCGCGGGCCACGCCGCGTAGGGCGCCCACCGTCGCCTGCTCCTTGGTCGTGTGTGCGAACGGGTCCCAGCCGTAGAACCGGCAGCGCGTTCTCCCACGTGATCTTGTGGATCTCGTCGTCGCGACACCCGGCTTCCTTGAACTCCTTCCAGGCGAACTCGGGCGACTCGGGCCACGTGGTGTCGGTGTGGGGGTAGTCGCACTCCCAGGCGATGATGTCGAGGCCGATGCGGTCCCGCAGCAGGAGTCCGGACGGATCGGTGATGTAGCAGGCCAGGATGTGGTCGCGGAAGACCTCCGAGGGCAGCTTCCCGCCGAAGTCGCTGTGCAGCCACTCCTGGTTCCCGAAGTGGCGGTCGATGCGGTCGAAGTAGAAGGGGATCCAGCCGATGCCGCCCTCGGACAGGGCGACCTTGAGGTCGGGGAAGCGGCGCAGCGTCGGGCCGAACAGGAGGTCCTGCGCGGTGATGGCGCTGATCTGGCAGGCCAGCACCATGAGGTGGTCGACCGGCGCCTCCTCGGCCCGCTGGATCACGGCGAAGCCGGCGCCGATGTGGAGGGAGAGCACCATGTTCTCCTCGCTCAGCGCGGCGAGCATCGGGTCCCAGTAGCCCGAGAGGAAGCTCGGGAACCCCTGCACGTGCGGCGTCTCGAGGAAGCTGATCGACCGGCAGCCTTTCTTGGCGATGCGGCGGACCTCGGCCACGGCGGCGTCGACGTCCCACATCGGGACGATGCCGAGGGGGATGAAGCGCCCCGGGTACTCCCCGCACCACTCGTCGATGGCCCAGTCGTTGTAGGCCTGGAGCATGACGAGGGCGATCTCCTTGTCACGCGACTCGGCGAACGTCCGGGCGTTCCACCCGGCCATGGTGGGGAAGCACATGGAGCCGAGGACGCCGTTGGCGTTCATGTCGCGCACCCGTTCGTGGACGTCGAAGCACCCTGGTCGCAATTCGGTGTAGGTGCCGGGATTGAAGCCCCACTCCTCGGACGGCCAACCGACGGTGGCGGCCATGCCGAAAGACGTGCTGGTCTTCTCGCCCTGGAACACCCACTGGTCGATGCCGTCCTCGTGGACGACCTTCGGGGCGTCGTCGAGCCACTTCTTCGGCACGTGGTGCTCGAACATGTGCGGGGGCTCGATCATGTGGTCGTCGATGCTGACCAGAATCATGTCGTCGAGGTTCATGGTGTGCTCCTGTCCCGGTGGATGATCACGACGTGCGCACCGGGAGCGTCTCCCAGCCCCGCACGGTCGAGGTGCGGGCACGCTGTGCTTTGTCGTAGTCGACTTCCCACTCGGGGAAGCGGTTCAGCACCTCGTCCAGAGCCACGCGCCCTTCCAGACGGGCCAGCGCCATGCCGAGGCAAAGGTGGATGCCGTAGCCGAAGGCTTGGTGCCGACCGATCTCGCGACGGATGTCGAAGCTGTCCCCGTCGGGGAAGTGACGCTCGTCCCGGTTGGCCGAACCGTTCAGCAGCACCATGATGCTGCCCTCGGGCACCGTCCGGCCGTGGAGTTCGACGTCCCGGGTCACGTAGCGGGACTGCACCGGGGACGGCGACTCGTAGCGCAACAGCTCCTCGATCGCGTTCGGGATCAGCGACCGGTCCGCCACCAGTTCGGCGCGCTGGTCGGGATGGCGCCCGAGGACCTCGCCGGTGAATCCGATCAGGCGGGTCGTGGTCTCGTTCCCGGCCCCCGCCAGCAGGCCGACGTAGCCGAGGACCTCCTCGTGGGTGAGCGTGCGCGTCGTGCCCGTGTCGTCCTCGAACTCGGCGTTGAGCAACTCGGTCATCAGGTCGTCGGAGGGGTGCTGGGCGCGCCAGGTGATGTAGTCCGAGAACACCTCGGACTGTGCCGCGCCGTTGTACTGGGCCTCGTTCGGAACGCCTTCCTCGAGTCGCAGGCCCTCGTCGAGATGGTCTCGGATCGCCTCCTGGTCCTGCCTCGGGGATGCCGAGGAGCATCCCGATGACCCGCATCGGCATGAACTTGCCCAGGTTCGCGATGAAGTCGAAGCTGCCCGAGCCGACGAGGGGGTCGAGCACCTGTGCGCAGAAGGCCCGCACCTGGGGCTCGAGCGCCTGCATCTTCTTCGGCGTGAAGACCCGGGAGAGCAGACCACGGTGCAGGTCGTGGGTCGGCGGGTCCTCGAAGAGGATGGACCCGGGCGGGATCTCGACGCCGGCCTTGATGATCTCGAGGACCGAGCCGCGGCCCGAGATGTAGGTCCTCCAGTCGAGCATGGCCGCATCGACGTCCTCCCAGCGGCTCAGCGCGAAGAACTCGTACTTCTCGTTCCAGTAGAGCGGCGCCTCGTCGCGCAGCCGCTTCCACACCGGGTACGGGTCCGCGTCGATCTCGAAGTCGTAGGGGTCGTAGTAGACCCCGGACTCGCTGGTGACGGTCACGTCGCGACCTCCCTTGCCTACGCGCCGGCCTACGCCGCCGGCCAGGCCAACGACTTGACCTCGAGATACTGCTCGAATCCCGCCACGCCGTTCTGGCGCCCGATGCCGCTGTGCTTGTACCCGCCGAAGGGCAGGTCCGGCCCGTAGGGGGCGCCCCCGTTGATGCTGAGGCCGCCGGTGCGGACGCGTCGGGCCACCGCGAGCGAGTGGTCCACCGACCCCGAGAAGACCCCGCCGGACAGCCCGTACTTGGAGTCGTTGGCGATGCGCACCGCGTCGTCCTCGTCCTCGAAGGGGATGACGACGAGGACCGGGCCGAAGATCTCCTGCTGGGCGATGGTCATGGCGTTGTCGACGTCGGTGAAGAGCGTCGGCTCGACCCACCAGCCCTTGGCGAACTCGGCACCGGAAGGCCGGCCGCCGCCCACGGCGAGCGTGGCGCCCTCCGCCTTCCCCTTCTCGATGAGCCCCAACACGCGCTCGCGCTGCTTCGACGAGATGACCGGGCCCATGATCACGTCGGGGCGTTGCGGGTCGCCGTAGGGCACGGCGGCGAAGAGGCCCTTGAGCATCTCGACGCCCTCCTCGTAGCGGGAGCGGGGCAGGAGCATCCGGGTCTGAATGGCGCAGCCCTGCCCGGCGTGGAAGCAGGCGCCCATGCCCATGAGGGTGGCAAAACCGAGGTCGGCGTCGTCGAGGACGATCGTCGCCGACTTGCCGCCCAGCTCGAGGAAGGTGCGCTTCATGGTGGCGGCGCCCTTCTCCATGATGCGCTGCCCCACCGCGGTCGAGCCGGTGAACGAGATCATGTCGACCTTGGGCGACAGCGTGAGCTCCTCGCCGATGAGGTGGTCCGACGACGTGACGACGCTGACCACGCCCGGCGGGATGTCGGTCTGCTCGGCGATGAGGCGGCCCAGGAAGGTGGCGTTCCACGGCGTGTCCGGGGCGGGCTTCAGCACCACCGTGTTGCCGGTGGCCAGCGCCTGGCCCAGCTTGTGCGAGGTCACCTCGAACGGGAAGTTCCACGGGACGATGGCGCCGACCACGCCGACCGGCTCCCGCCAGATCCGGCGCGAGTCGAGCGAGCCCTGGAGGCTGACGGCGTCGGGCAGCACCGTCTCCCACTCGAACTCGTCGATCAGCTGGGCCGGGTAGGCCAGCGCGTCGGACAGCGGCGCGTCGAGCTGCGGGCCGTTCGTCGTCATGCGCGGGCAGCCGACCTCGAGGATCAGCTGCTCGCGCAGCTCCTCCTGCTCGGCCTGCAGCGCGTGTGCAGCTGCTGGAGGCACTGCTTGCGGAAGGCGTGGTTCGTCGACCAGTCGGTCTCGTCGAAGGCCCGGCGGGCCCCGTCGATCGCCCGCTGCATCTCGGCCGTCGAGCCGTCGGCCACCTGGCCGATGATCTCCTCGGTGGCCGGATTCACGTTGTCGAAGGTCTTGCCCGAGTCGGCGTCGACGAGCTTGCCGTCGATCAACATCCGCGGCTCGGGGTTGACCTTCACTGTCTCAGTCACGGTGCGCTTCCTCTCGTCGTCCGGATCCACCCAGGTCACGACGGCGGGCAGTGCCCGGCAAGGGCACGAGGACTCGTGCCTGGGAAGCCTCTCCTCGGGAGAGTATCTGACTTTGACGTCGCCGTCAAAAATGGCTGTACTATCCCAGGTTTCGGCCTCGCCGAGCCCGCCCCCGGCGGGTCCCGAGGCCGGACCGCCGCCCGCCGGGCCGGTGATGCCCGGCCCTCGAGGAGAATCGAGACCCCGATGTCCACCATTGCTGCGTTCGTCGACGCATTGTCGCTCGAGGAGGTCGGCGCCGACCGCTACCGGGCGACCAGCCTCCACTCCACCCACAACGTGGTCTTCGGCGGGCAGCTGCTGGCCCAGTCCGTGATGGCGGGACTGGCGGGCCAGGAGGGCAAGTCGGTCAAGACGATCCACACCGTGTTCGCCCGGGGCGCCACCCCCGAGACGCCGCTCGACATCACGGTCGAGCGCATGCACAGCGGGCGCTCCGTCGCCAGCTCCACCGTGACCATCAGCCAGGGCGACACGCTGGTCACCCGCTCGCTCGTCCTTCTCAGCGCCGAGGAGCCCGACGTGATCCGGCATGCCGACACGCCGCGCTCGGACACGCGCCCGGACGCGGGCGCCGGCACCGTGCGCGGCGAGGGCGCCTGGGAGATCCTCATCGTCGGCGATGTCGACCTCAACGACCCCGAGCTGGTCGGCCCCCGCGAGCTCGATGCGTGGGTCCGCTTCGTCGATGCGCCCGACGACCCCGCCACCGATCAAGCCCTCGTCGCCTACTCGACCGACGGCTTCCTCATCGGGACGGCCATGCGCCCCCACGCCGGCGTCGGCCAGGCCCAGGCGCACCGCACGCTCTCGACCGGGGTGCTCAGCCACACGCTGACCTTCCATGAGCCCTGCCCCGCCGCAGAGTGGCATCTCCTGCAGCAGCGGAGCTCCTTCGCCGGGCACGGGCGCAGCTACGGGCAGGGGGACATCTTCCGGGGCGACGGGCAGCTCGCCGCCTCCTTCGTCCAGGACGCCATGATCCGTGCCCGCTCGGGCGGCGCCGGGGCGCTCTGATCAGCTGTCGCGCAACCGGGTCAGCTGGCGGGCCAACCAGTCGTCCATGTTGTGCATGGCCAGCTGCACCGCGGCGGCGCCGGGCACGAGCAGGTACGCGTGCGGCAAACCGGCGATCACGTGGAGCTCGCAGGGCACCCCGGCCTGGTTGAGGCGCTGGGCGTAGTCGATGTCCTCGTCGCGGAAGCCGTCGATGGAGCCGACGACCACACAGGTCGGCGGCAGTCCGGTCAGGTCGTCGGCCCGGGCCGCTGCCGCGTAGGCGGGAACCGCGTCGGACCCGTAGAGATCGCCGAGGTACGTCCGCCACCCGAATTCGTTCGACCCCGACCCCCACACGTAGAGCCCGTCGGCCCGGATGGAGGCGGTGCGCTGCCGGTCGTCGAGCATGGGGCAGTCGAGCAGCACGAACGCCGACCGGGACCTCACCGCGGTCACGGGCGAGCAGGGCCAGCGCGGCGGCCAGCCCGCCCCCGGCGCTGAGCCCGTAGATGCCGATCCGTGCCTTGTCGATGCCGAGCTCGTCGGCGTTGTCGTAGGTCCAGCGCAGGGCGGCGTAGCAATCCTCGAGCGGTCCCGGGTACGGCGCATCGGAAGCGAGGCGGTACTCGACGGACACCCCGACCACCCCGAGCCCGGGACACCAGCGGTCGAGCAGCGGGTCGTCCATGTCGTACGAGCCGATGACGTACCCGCCGCCGTGGATGGTGACGACGGCGGGCAGGAGCCCGTCGGCGCCGTCCGCCCGGTGCACCCGCACGGGGACCGGTGGGTCTCCGGGGGCCTGGTGCTCGGTGCGGACGACCGCATCGGAGAGGTCCGGCGACTTGAACGACGCCGTCCGCATGGCCGCCACGCCTTCGGCGTCCATCGCCGGGAGCTCGAATCCCTCGAGGACGGGCCGCAATTCGGGATCGAGGAGGTCCTTGACGTTCACGGCGGAGATCATGCCAGCGCCACGCCGCCGCCGCGGATGGCCGCCACCACACCGCCGTCGACCGGGAGATCGATCCCCGTGACGAAGCTCGCCTCGTCGGAGAGCAGGAAGGCCGCCCCGGCCGCCACCTCTTCAGGACGGCCCTCACGCCTGATGGCTGACAGCCCGACGAGCATGTCGTTGGTGTCGTGGGCCGCCGCCTCCTGCCGCCCCATGGGCGTGTCGATGATGCCCGGCGTGACCGAGCAGATGCGCGCGCCCACCTGGCCGAACGGCACCGCCTCCCGGCGCACCAGCCGGTGCACGCCGCGTTTCGACCACGTGTAGGCCATGCCGGGATCCTCGATCTCGGGCCCGACCGCGTCGCGGATCTTCTCGAGGAAATCGGCGGCCAACGGGTCGTCGAGCACGGCGTCGGCCGGCAGGTCGTCCGGCCCCAGCGCGAGAAGCGGGGCGACCGAGGCGAAGCAGACCACCGCCGTCCCTGGTACCGCATGGGCGCGGCACGTGTCGACGAGCCGCGCGGTGCCGACGAGGTTGACGGCCATGATCTCCCGCCAGTCCGCCATGGTCGGCGACACGCCGGCGGCATGGGCGACGGCGCGCAGCGGGCCGAGCTCGGCGGACCGGGCCACCAGTCGGCCGATGCCATCGCCGTCCTTGACGTCGAGGACGAAGGGCTCCACCTCGGCCCGTGTTTTCGCCGCCGCCAGGATGTCTGCCTGCGCAGCGAGTGACGACTCGTTCCGATCGACGAGCAACAGCATGTCGACCATGTCGGCCACCCGCGCCGCACACGCGGCGCCCATGCCCCGGGCCGCTCCGGTCACGATGCCCACCGTCATGCGGTGCTCCGTCTCGCCGAAACGGTGAAGCCGGGGTGTCGGCTTCCGGCCACGGCCGTCATGTCGGATGCGCGTCGGTGCCCAGAGCCGCCGGCGGCGAGAGCGCCAACCCGGCATACGCGTCCACAGGCGTGGGCGTGGCGCCGCTGCGGTTGATGGCACGCTCGTCGGTGCCGAGGTAGCTGGCGATCACCCGGGCATTGTTGCGCACGTCGCCGGGGGCACCCTCGGCGATGACCTGTCCGGCTTCCAGGCAGTACACCCGGTCGCTGATCCCCATGATCAGGGGCATGTCGTGCTCGATGAGGAGGACCGACGCGTCGAGCTGGCGCTGCACGGTGACGATGAGCGGGCCGAAGGCCTCCGTCTCGCGTTGCGCCAGGCCCGCCGTGGGCTCGTCGAGGCACAGCACCTTGGCGTCGAGCGCCAGGAGGCCGGCGAGCTCGACCACCCGCCGGGTGCCGGTCGACAGGTCGGCGATGTAGTGGTCCCGGTAGCCGCCGAGACCCAGGAGCTCGACGAGGTCGCCGACCGCAGCCCGGTCGTGCCGGCTGCGGCGGGTCGCCCGCGGCAGGGCGAGCGCAGTCGAGAGCACGCCGGTCTCGCTCTTGCCCTCCAGCGCCACCAGCAGGGTCTCGGTCACCGTCAACTCCGGGAACAGCGTGGCTGATTGGAACGTGCGACCCAGGCCCAGTCCCGCTCGGTAGGCCGGAGGCTTGTCCCCTATTTCCTGGTCACCCAGTCGCACCGATCCGGTGGCCGGGACGAAGCCACCGATCGCATTCATGAGTGTCGACTTGCCGGCCCCGTTGCTCCCGATCAGCCCGACGATCTCACGTGCGCCCACACTGAGCGTCACGCCGTCGACGGCGGCGTTGCCGCCGAAGGTGACCGCGAGATCGGCGACGGCGAGCGTCGGGATGCCGGCCTCGCGATGCTCGGGCTCCGGGAGGGCCGTCGTGGCCGGTGTGCCGGCGGCGGCGGGGGGGATCTCTTTGCCGAAACGCTTGTCCGCCCACCCCAAGAACGCGTCCCGCGCGTCGTAGGCGATCTGCATCAGCCCCCGGGGGAAGTAGAGCAGCACCGCCAGCAACCCGATGCTCGACGTGAGCAGCCCGAGGACCGCGTTGTTGGGGGCCAACGCGGGGATCCCGATGACCCAGACCGCGCCGATCACCGCCGCCGTCACCGAGCCCATCCCGCCGATGACCACCATGGCAACGAGGCTCAGGGACGCGTCCACCACGAAGAAGCTCCCCGGCCCGGCGAAGGCGACGTTGGCATAGGCGCCACTGAGGAGCGCGCCGCCCATCCCCGCGAGTGCCCCGGCGATGGCGAAGGCCCGGATCTTCTCCCAGGCCGGGCGCACCTGGTAGGCGGCGGCGGCGTTCTCGTTGTCGCGCACCGCCATGATCGAGCGGCCGACTCCGCTGTCCCGGAACCGGCTGGCCACCAGCAGGACGAGCCCCAGAATGACGAGGACCACGTAGTAGTAGGTGCGCTGGCCGGGAAAGGACAGCGAGAAGAGCTTGCCGGGGACGAAAGGCAGGTCGGAACCGTCCGAGGAGGCACCGCTCAGGATGTGCAGGCTGAAGAAGTACTGCTGGGCGGCCAGGGCGAAGACGAAGGTGACCACGGCCAGGTAGAGGCCCTTGACCCGCAACGAGCTGAGCCCGAGGATCGTGGCGAGGACGGCGGAGCCCGCGGTGGTGGCGACGATGGCCAGCCAGAACGGCACGCCCCCCTCCACCAGGCGGGCGGCGAACAGGGCGCCCAGGCCGGCGAACGCCATCTGGCCGAGGGACAGCTGGCCCAACCATCCGGTCAACACCGTCAGCGAGGTGGCGCAGATGGCAAAGGCCAGCACCTCGGTGAAGGTCTGCTGGGTGGATGGTTGCGTGAAGATGAGGGGGAGGACGACGGCGATCGCCGCCAACAGGAACACCCCGCTCTTGTTCAGATTGCGCGCCCAGCGGAAGGACCGCAGGCGCACGGGTATGGGGCGCGCTCTCGGAGTGAAGGCGAAGACCTCGCTCTCGTCGGTGCGCTCCCGGTTGAAGAGGACCGCCACCACGACGGTGATCAAGAGCAACAGGTTGATGAGCCCCGGCTGTTCGATGTAGTTGAAGTTCACGACGCTCTGCGCGAGCCCGATGACGACGCTGGCGATGATCGTCCGGGGAAACGACGTCATGCCGCCGATGACCGCGGCGACCAAGGCGAGCGACAGCGTCTGGGGCCCCAGCGTCGTCAGGTCCCCCGCCGCGCCGCTCTGACCGGCGATCAGGACGACAGAAAGCGTGGACAGCCCTGCCGCCAATGCCCACACCATGGTGGAGACCATCTTGGGGCTGATGCTCGACAGGCGAGCCAGCCGTGGGTTGCTGGCGCAGGCCTTCACGGTCCGACCGAGCGTCGTCCGGTCGAGGAACCACGTGAGGGCGATGAGCGTGATGGGGACGATGATGAGGATCGAGATATCCGATCCCCTGACGGTGACGCCGGCCACCGTCCAGATCCCGCTCACCGCGCTGGGGTAATGGACACTGAGTGTGGTCGGGACCGGGATCTTGATGGCGATGGCCGCCGCCAGCTGCGACACACCGATGGTGGCGACCAGCACGACGACCCGGGGTGACTTCCGCAACCGGCGGATGATCGCCAGGTCGACGATGGCTCCGAAGGCCAGTCCCACGAGGAGCGCGACAACCAGTCCCACCCAGAACGGCATGTGGTACTGCACGACCAGGAGCGAGAGCAGGGCGGCACCGACCACGCCCATGTTGCCGACGGCGAAGTTGATGATCCGGGTGGCGCGGTAGACGAGCACCACCCCGACGGCGATGACCGAGATGCCGAGGCCCTGCACGACACCGTCGAAAACGATCTGGCTGTTGATCCACGAGACGGCGAGCATCACGCGTCTTCCGGGCCCCCGAGGAACACCGCCCGCGCCAGGTCGTCCCGCTCCATCAGGTCGCGGATCTGGCCTTCGAAGCGCACGCGGCCCTTCTCGAGGAACACGGCTCTGTCGGCGATGGCGGCGGCCACGTTCAGGGACTGCTCGACGATGATCAGCGTCACGCCCGCCGCCTTGAGCCCGTCGACGACCTCGATGAGCTCCTGGACGATGATCGGGGCCAGGCCGAGCGACAGCTCGTCGATCATGAGGACCGCGGGATCGTGCAGCATGGCGATCGCCAACGCGAGCATCTGCTGCTGTCCACCCGAGAGGGCGTCGGCCCGCTCGCCTCGGCGATCGCTGAGGGCTGGGAAGAGCTCGTAGACCCGGTCCGTCCGCCGGCGGAGCTCGTCGCGGTCAGAGCGGTACACGAACCCGCCCATCTCGAGGTTCTCCCCCACGGTCATCGGGCCGAACACGCCCTTGCCTCCCGGCAGGAGATGGATGCCGAGCCGGGAGCGCTGCTCCGGCGTGGTGTAGGTGATGTCGCGTCCGTTCAGCCTGACCACGCCACGGGACGCGACCTCCAGCCCGGCGGCGACGTTCAGCGCCGTCGACTTTCCGGCACCGTTCGTCCCGAGCAGTGCGAGTACCTCCCCCCGCTTCACTTCGAAGTTGACGCCGAAGAGGATCTGGACGTGCCCATAGCTGAAGTCGACGCTGCTCAGCTGCAGGACCGGGATCTGCTCCGGATCGGCCTCTTGGCGCCTGTGCTCCTCCTGTTCCTCTTGGAGCTCGACCACCACCAGGGAGAGATCGTTGCGGATGAAGTGCGCGCTGCGGATGATCATGAAGGCGCCGAAGATGGTCGAGGGGATCATGATGATCAGCACCGTGGCCCGCACGCCGACCACGCTGTCGAGCAGGGCAGCCAGAATCGCGCCCCCGGTCGCCCCGACGAAGAACACGTAGATGCCCCCCACCGCGCCGACCATCCCGCGCAGGCGGTAGGGGGCCACGGACGTGAGGACCGGGCCGATCATGGAGAACCCGGTGAGGAGGAGCACCGCCACGGGGACGCTGAAGATCGCCCAGAGGACCGCGTTCGGCATGGCGTACTGGATCGGGACGAGGATGGCGCACGGAAGGACGACCTTGCCGATCAACGACAGTGCCTTCGCCGGGTCCTTGCGGTAGAGGCGGTCGTAGTACCGCCCGACCAGGGGCAGCGCCACCAGCACGCCGACGCTGCCGATGGTGCCGATCAGCCCGCGCTGGAAGGCGTCGAGCCCGAAGCGTTGCTTGAGGTACAGGTTGCCCAGCACCGGGACGGTGAACAGGCCGAAGCCGATCGCCGAGAAGGCGATGAGGACCGTCTTGATCGTGCGGATGCGCAGGATGCGCTCGAACGCCGCCTCGAGCGACGGCGCGGCAGGCCGAGCATCGGTGATGACCTCGCCCAGCACGTCCTTCTTCTCGAATTGCCCACGGGGAGGCTCCGGGATCCGGAAAGCGAAGATCGCCACCAACAGGATCGGGATGGCCAGGATGTAGAAGGCCCAGCGCCAGCCGTTCGGACCCCCGACCTGCGTCGCGATGAGGCCGACCAGAACCGGGCTGAGGGCCATGGCCGCGCCGCTCCCCATCCCCATGGCGGCGTAGAGGCGGCCACGCAAACCGATCGGGTACGTGTCCGCCAGCAGCGAACCGTGGACACTTTGCGTGCTGGCCTGGGAGATCCCCGCTCCGAAGCGGGCCAGGAAGAACACGAAGATGTTGATCGCCAGTCCCGTGGCGAACACCATGAGGCCGAACGCGAAGGTGGCCCATCCGATGATGGGCGCGCGCCGGAAGCGGTCGGCCAGCCACCCCATGGGCACGATGCCCAGTACGAGGAAGCCGCCCGAGATGCCGGCGACGAACGTGATGGCGCCGGTCGAGACGTGGAACGACGACTGGATGTCCGGGGACAGGACAGCGAGCCCTGAGGTCTGGAGGTTGTCGAGCGTGACGATGATGGCAAGGATGATGAACGCCCGCGAGCCTGCCGTCCGTAGACCGTCGCGCAACGTCGTCTGCTCCTCCCCCGACCCGGGCAGCATGTCCTCGGGGAACAGGACCTCCGGCGTCGATTCGGCTGCGAGCTGCCGCTCGGCGGCTGAATCGACGACCAGGTGCGCCAGTTCGGCCGCGCTCGGGGCGGCGGGGGGCTCGGTGCTGGCCGGGCCTCCAGCCGTCAGCTCGCTCAACGCAACACCGATGTCGGTGGCCGGCCCCACCTCCGCGCGCAACCGCCTCCTGTGCGGCTACACGCTGGGGTGGTGCCGGCCGGGATCACTTCCCAGAGTTTGACGCAGGAACGAGCGTCTTGCTCGTGGGGTCGTACTTGAAGATGGTGACCGGGCCGGTGGCGTATGCCTTGCCGGGCCCGAACGAGACGACTCCGATGCCGGGGATGTTGGCGTTCTTCAGCGCGTAGCCGGCCTTGGTGAAGCTCGCCACCGTCAGGTTCTTGCCGGCCGCGGCAGCGATGTCGTCGAAGAGGGCCAGGTACTGGCAGGCCTCGATGACCGAGGTGTACGTCGTGTCGGTGCTGTTACCCGCCCCGGGGCTGGTGGGATTGACCGGATTCGAGACGGTGTCCGACGGGTAGGCCTTGCGGACCTCGGCGGCGCACTTCTGGATCGCCGGGTCCTTCCACTGCTGATACAGGGTGGGCGCCGAGGAAGCCGCCAGCACGTACTTCAGGTACGGGTTGGACCCCTTGGTGGACTCCACGTAGGAGATGAGGGACGACTCGCTGGTGGCGATGTACGTCGGCTTGTACGTGCTCTGGTTGTCCAGCTGCGCACGGGGCCAGGTCGTCGAACCCGAGCCGCCGACACCGATGACCACGTTCACCCCGGCGTTCTGGAAGCGCTGGGAGATGGACTGGACTTCCTGGTCGGAGGCAACGGCGTCGGTCGCCTGCACGCTGTCCTCGGCGGTCAGGACGACGGGCACACCCAACTTCTTGAGGTCGTCCTGCACGACCTTCACCTCGGGGGCGTCCGAGTCGGCGCCGTAGAAGATCGCGACTTTCTTGCCCTTGAAGTCGCCCGCCTTCTTGAAGGCGGCGAGCTGCAGCGGGTCGAAGTTCGCGTCGGGCGGAATGAGGGCGAAGTCGGGCGCCGAGCCGGCCGGCAACGCGCCGGGCAACGATCCGGCGATGACCGGCGTGTCGTGGGTCTGCTGGTAGCAGTCCGGGAAGACCGGCGAGATGGAGATGAAGACCTTGTCGTCCTGGGTGAGCTGGGTGCACGACGAGGTCGCGTCGGCGGGCACAGCGGGATTCATCTCGACATCGTGGAGGACGAGCTTGCGGCCGTTGACCCCTCCGTGTGCATTGATGCCGGCGATCACCGCGTTGTAGGCGTCGGGAAAGCTGCCGTCGTTGATGGTCACGCCGAGGCTCTTCAGGGCCGCGAAGTTCACGTACGGGAGGCCGACGCTGATGGTCTTCGCCGTGACGCCCTCATCGGCCGGGCTCGAAGCCCCGGCCGCGGTTGGGCCGACGGCCAGCATCGACCCCAGCACTGTGACGAGCGCCGCCGCGGCGGCCCAGATTGACGTACGGGTGCCCATGGCCCCTCCTTCTCGGGAGAGCCGCCCCCGACGGGGCTCCGTCCCGGATTTTCCCCTCACCGAATGGATGTTGTGCGACATGATTGCTCCCTATCTCCAACTTGTGTCGTGGGGTACGTGGATCGTGGAACTCACAGCGATGTCTTGTGAGGACCGGCCGATCAAAATGTCGTAGCGACCGGCTTCGACCTGCCATCCCCGCTCCCGGCGTTCGGCCGGGGGCGAAAGAAGGTTGAACATCTCAGGCAACAACGCCTGCACGTCGTCCCAGTCGTCCTGACCCGGGTCCCAGTACGCGAACGAGCGGCCCTCGAGGACGAGGTCGACGGTCGTCGTCTCACCAGCCTCGAGCCACACCTTGGCGAAGGCCTTGAGCTCCTTGACGGGCCGCGCCAGGCGCGCTGAAGCGGGAGAAACGTAGCACTGGACGACCTCGGATCCAGCGCGGGCGCCGGAGTTCGTGACCGGCACCGAGACGGTGAGCGGCTCACCAGGCCGGTAGATGTCCTTCGACAGCGTCGGCTCGCCGATCTCGAACGTCGTGTAGCTCAGGCCGTGCCCGAACGCGAACCGCGGCGCGATCGCGCTGTGCTCGAAGCCGCGGTATCCCATGAACAGGCCCTCGCCGTAGCGGAGCTCGCCGTTCTCACCGGGGAAGTTGGCGTGCGAAGGGCTGTGCTCCAGGCGCATGGGGATGGTGGTCGGCAGCCGTCCCCCCGGCTCGGCGTCGCCGGCGAGCACGTCGGCCAGCGCGGCGCCCATCTCCTGTCCGCCGAACCAGGACTGCAGGACGGCAGCCACGTCGTCCGCCCACGGCATGTCGACCGGGGACCCGGCATTGACCACGACGACGGTGTGATCGTTGACGGCGGCGACCCGTCGGATGAGCTCGTCCTGTCGCCCCGGCAACGCGAAGGCCGCGCGGTCGTGACCCTCGCTCTCGGTTTCTTCCGTCGTGCCCACGCAGACGATCGCCACGTCAGCCTCGGCTGCGGCGGAGACCGCCCTCTCCAGCAGTGCGTCGGTGTCGGGGGTACGAAAGCCCACCCGGAACCCGGCGAGTGTCGTGTCCCGGGCCGTGTACTCCACCACGAGTTCGGCGGGCACGCCCTTCTCGAACCCGATGTCGGCCACCAGATCCTGACTGGCCTGGCCCCAGAAGTCGCTGCCGCCCGGAGGGGGACGATTGGTGAACCCGTCGAGGACGAGCTCACCATTGACGAGGACGCGCGCCAGGCCGGCCTGCGCCAAGGCGAGCTGGAAGAGGCCGCTCTCCTCTGGGACCACCGTGCCCGCCACCCGCATGGACCACTCGTCGACGGGTTCGCCGGACCCCAGACCTCTGGCCTCCACCATGCGGAGCTGCGCCAACTGGCTGCTCTCCTCGATCGGCCCTTCGAAGTCGGCCCCGGCATAGCGGTCGGCCCGGAAGCCGTCGGGCGCCCGCAGGACGGGACCACCGACGACGGCCGCGGAGAGCGTCACCTCGCAGCCCCGCTCGTAGGCGATGGCGGTGTCGGGTCCGCACGTGGCGGCCAGCGACTCGAGGAGGCTGGCGGCGCTGTGCGGCGTCACCTGGGCGGACCCACCGCCCATGATGGTCGGCGCCACCGCGTGGGGGCCGATCACGGCCACCCGGGTGGGCGAGAGTGTGGTCAGGGGCAGGATCCCGTCGTTGCTCAGGAGCACGATCGACTCCGCCGCCGCCCGACGGAGCAGCGCCACGTCGACGGGAGACGGCGCCTTGGGATCAACCGCAGGTTCCGGTGCGTTGAGCGCGCCGATGCGCTCGAACCCGCCGAGCAGGCGGCTCACGGCAGCGTCGAGGTCCGCTTCGTCGACGCCACCTTCCGTTGACGGCGGTGACCACCGCTGATCCAAGGCCGCGGGCTGGGCCCGGCATCTCGAGGTCGAGCCCTGAACCGAGGGAGGTGGTCGTCTCGGTCACGGCGAACCAGTCGGTCATCACCAGACCCTCGAAACCCCATTCGTCACGCAGGATGTCGAGGAGGTACTCGCGCTGTTGGGTCAGCCAGCGCCCGTTGAGCCGGTTGTACGCCGTCATGATGCCCAGCGCCCCGCCCTGGCGGACCGCGACCTCAAAGGGCACCAGGTACAGCTCGCGCAGGGAGCGCTCGTCGATGACCGAGTTGATGGAAGACCGCTCGAACTCCGCGTCGTTGCCGACGAAGTGCTTGACCGTGGCGAAGACGCCGTTCGACTGCACGCCGCGGACATAACCCGCAGCAAGGGCGCCGGAGAGGAGCGGATCCTCGGAGAAGCACTCGAAGTTGCGTCCGGCCAAGGGTGAGCGGTGCAGGTTCACCGTGGGGGCCAGGAGCCCTCGGCACCCGCGGTCGAGGGCTTCCCGTCCGACGAGCGCCCCCAAGGCCTCTGCGGTCGAGGGGTTCCAGGTCGCGCCGATGGCGGACCCGCAGGGGATGCACGTCGAGGGTGGGCCGCCCACGCCGGGGAACGAGTTGCCCCGCGCACCGTTGGGGCCGTCGGTGACGTGCACCTTGGGAATGCCGAGGCGCTCGACCGCCACGGTGGACAACATGTCCTCTCCCGCGGTGAGAGCTGCCTTCTCCTCAAGCGTCAAGGCATCGACCAGCGTTTTGATATTCTGCAATTCGCTGCCCCCGTACTCTCACTCTGGTATGACGAGAATGTGATTTTTGATGACTATAAGAAATTTTCGGGCATCCCGCAAGGGGTACCGACCGTTCCAGTCGATTTTGGGGCCGGACGGACCGGGGTGTCGCCGCCCGCTGCGGACGCCAGCCCTCTGTTGCCCCCGTGACCTGGGGCTGGAGGTCCACACGGAGTCCGGCCCGGAGATCTTTTGACGCCGAGAGCTGACTCCGGGTCCAATGATCCCGTGACCGGAGCAGGCGAGGTTCGGTGGGCAGGTCGGGCCGCGCCGCCCGCCCGGGGTGCCCGCTACGGAGAGCCCGCCGGCGCCGACGAGCGCACCCGTCAGCCGCGGGGCGACCTCCGGCGGCAACAGATCATCGACGCCGCCGTGGAGCTCTTCGCGGCGAAGGGGTACCGCGGCACCGGAGTGGCCGCGCTCGCCGATCGTGTGGGCATGACCGCGACGGGACTCCTCTACTACTTCGGCACGAAGGAGCGTCTGCTGCGGGAAGTGGTGGCCGAGCGCGATCGGATGGAGACGATCGACCCGGACAGAGAGTTCCCGCTGGCGTTGACGCTCTCGAGCTTGCGCGACCTCGGTCGGCACAACGTCGAAACCGCCACCCTGACCCGGCTGTACCTCGTCCTCGGAGCGGAGAGCCTCGACCCGGACGACCCGTTACATGACTTCTTCGTCGAGCGCTACGACGTGGCGCGAGAGTTCGTCCGCGCACTGCTCCACGACGAGAAGGCGCAAGGTCGCGTGCGACCGGACGTGGACGTGGACCAGGTCGCGCTCGAGGTCATCGCGATGATCATGGGACTCGAGTACCAGTGGGTGACCGACCCGGCGCGGGTCGACTTCGGACGGGCGATGGAGACGTACATCGACCAACTCATCGTGCGGCTCGCTCCGGCGCCTCCGACCGTCGGTGATGCGCCGCCCGACCGCAGCAAGACGGCGGCCGATAGTGTCGCCTCCCACGACGCATGAAGGACGCATGAAGGAGGTCGCGTATGTCTGAGGAACTCGGCGCCGCAGGGCTGCGCTTCGAGCGTGAGGGCGCGGTCGCCTGGTGCGTCATCGACCGGCCCGAGGCCCGAAACGCCTTCACGCCGGCGATGTACTTCGGTATCAAGCGCGCCGTGGGCATCGTCAACCAGGATCCGGACCTGGCCGCGCTCATCATCACCGGCACGGGGGACGTCTTCGCCCCCGGTGGCGATCTCGGCGGGCGATCGGATCCGGGTGACGAGCCGACACCCGACATCGGTCACGACATCCTCCCCTTCCTGACGATCCGGGACAGCCGGGCACCGGTGGTGGCCGCCGTCAACGGCATCTGCCAGGCCGGTGGGCTCCTGATCGCCATGCTGGCCGACATCGCCGTGGCCAGCGACCGCGCCACGTTCCGCGTGCCCGAGCTCCTGCGCGGCATCCCCGACGCCACCTACGCCGCAGTGCTGCCCGCTCATGTGGGGTTGGCCGTGGCGCGCGACCTCCTGCTGTCGGGCCGGCGCTTCGACGCGGCCGAGGCACAGCGCCTGGGCGTGATCTCGCGGTTGGTTCCGCACGACGAGCTGCGCGACGCCGCGCTGCACGCGGCGCGCGAGATCCTGCAGACGCCGCCGATGGCGCGCATGCACGTGAAGCGGATGCTCAACGAGCGCTACGGCCTGATCGACTACCAGACGATGTTCTGGGCCCTGGCGGAGTCGCCCGAGCCACGCGAAGGGATGTTGGCGTTCATGGAGAAGCGGGCGCCGAGCTGGGTCCCCGAGGAGTTCGCGTAGGCAGAAGTCGATGCCCCGCCGGCACCGGTCCGGCGCACCGGAGCGGTGGCCTGCCCGGAGGGCCGGCGTCAGGAGGTGACGGCCCGAAGACAGAAGGTGGTGACGCGCTCGACTTCGGCCCGCGTCGGCTGGACCTGTCGCCAGAGGCAGTCCGAGAGCATGCCGAGGGTGGCGTGCGCGGCGAGCGCCGCATCGAGCTCCGGGGCGACGCTGCCCAGGATCGCGAAGGGCTCGCGCAGCAGGGAGGAGAGCGGCGCGCTGGCGAAATGGCGCCCCGCCGCCGGTCCGCCCCCCAGGGCGCTGGCGTTCCAGAGCACGGCCAGCGTGGTGGCGGCGATGTCCTCGTCGGCCTGCGCCAGGACACCCCGGACCCAGCGCCGCACCTGGCCCTCCGGCGTCGGCTCCTTGGCCAGCTGATGGTCGAGGTAGCTGCGCAGGCGCTCGCCCCCGTCCTCGAGGATGGCCGTGACCAGGGCATCCTTGGAGCGGAAGTGCCGGTAGAAGGCCTCGTTGGACAGCCCGGCCTCGCCGACGATGTCGGCGACCCGGGGGCGCGAGGACGTGCCGCAGCGGCGGATGACCTCGAGCCCGGCATCGAGCAGGCGCCGGACCTCGCTGGCGTACTGGTCCTCTCGCTTGGCCAGGGTGCGGCGGACGATCCGGCCGGCCACGTCCTCAGGTTCCCAGGCGGTTGGTATTGCGTTCTTGATACTCAGAATCATATTCTGAATCACGACCGAGGGAGGGTTGCACATGGCGTGGGACTTCGAGACCGATCCTGAGTACCAGAAGAAGTTGGACTGGGCCGACGTAGTTCGTCCGTGAGGAGGTCGAGCCACTCGACCTGGTGTTCCCGCACCTGCAATTCACGCCGCTGGAGGGCAAGCGGCGCGAGGCGATCGACCCGCTGAAGGAAGAGGTGCGGCGCCAGGGCTTGTGGGCGACCCACCTGGGGCCCGAGCTCGGCGGCCAGGGCTACGGGCAGCTGAAGCTGGCGCTGCTCAACGAGATCCTCGGCCGCTCGTCGTGGGCGCCCATCGTGTTCGGGTGCCAGGCGCCCGACACCGGCAACGCCGAGATCATCGCCCACTACGGCACCGACGCGCAGAAGGAGCGCTACCTGCAGCCGCTGCTCGACGGGCGAGTGCTTCTCGAGCTACTCCATGACCGAGCCCCACGCCGGCGCCGACCCGACGCTGTTCACGACCCGGGCGGTCAAGGACGGCGACGAGTGGGTCATCAACGGGTGGAAGTACTTCTCGTCCAACGCCAAGACGGCGTCGTTCCTCATCGTCATGGCGGTGACCAACCCCGACGTCAGCCCCTACAAGGGCATGTCGATGTTCCTGGTGCCGACCGACACGCCCGGCGTCAACATCGTGCGCAACGTGGGCCTCTACGGCGAGCCGGTGAACGAGGGCTCCCACGCGCTGATCCACTACGAGGACGTGCGGGTGCCCGCGGAAGCGCTCCTGGGCGGTGAGGGCCAGGCCTTCGTCATCGCGCAGACCCGCCTCGGGGGCGGGCGGATCCACCACGCCATGCGGACCATCGGCCTGGCCCAGAAGGCCATCGACATGATGTGCGAGCGGGCGCTGAGCCGGGAGACCGCCGGCAGCAAGCTGGCCGACAAGCAGTTCGTGCAGGGCTACATCGCCGACTCCTACGCCCAGCTGATCCAGTTCCGGCTCTTCGTGCTCTACACCGCGTGGGAGATCGACAAGTACAACGACTACAAGCGGGTGCGCAAGGACATCGCCACGGCCAAGGTGGTCATGCCCACCGTGCTGCACGACATCGCGTGGCGCGCCATGCAGGTGCACGGCGCGCTCGGGACGACCAACGAGATGCCCTTCTTCGGCATGATCCACGGCGCCGGCGTGATGGGCCTGGCCGACGGCCCCACCGAGGTGCACAAGGTCACGGTGGCCCGCCAGGTGCTGCGCGACTACAAGGCGAGCGACGACATCTGGCCCACCCAGTGGCTGCCCAAGCGGCAGGAGGCCGCCAAGGCGAAGTACGCCGAGTACCTCGAGCTGGAGGTGGGGAACCTGTGAGCGCCACCGAGGAGACCGCGTTGGAGGCGGAGACGCCGACGATCACCGACGTCGAGAAGCTGACCGCGTGGCTCGACACCCAGGGCCTCGGGGTGGGGGCACCGCTCGAGCACGGCTACATCTCCGGGGGCAGCCAGAACGAGATCTACGAGCTGCGCCGGGGCGACCTGCACTGCGCCATGCGCATCCCGCCGGCGAGCGCGCCGGCGTCGCGGGACGAGGGCATCGTGCGCGAGTGGCGGATCATCGAGGCGCTCGGCGGCACCGACGTGCCGCACACGAAGGCCATCGCGGTGTGCACCGACCAGTCGGTGCTCGGCCGGACCTTCTACCTGATGGGCTTCGTCGACGGCTGGTCGCCGATGTCCACGCGGCGCCTCTGGCCGGCACCCTTCGACACCGACCTCGAGGCGCGGCGCGGGCTCGCCTTCCAGCTGGTCGAGGGCATCGCGCTGCTCGGCAACGTCGACTGGCGGGCCAAGGGTCTGGAGGACCTCGGACGACCCGACGGCTTCCACGAGCGCCAGGTCGACCGGTGGACCGCGTTCTTGGAGCGCATCAAGGGCCGCGACCTCCCGGGTTTCGACGAGGCGGCCGCCTGGCTGCGGGCCCATCGGCCCATCGACTACATCCCCGGCCTCATGCACGGCGACTACCAGTTCGCCAACGTCATGTTCAAGCACGGCGCGCCGGCCCGGCTCGCCGCCATCGTGGACTGGGAGATGGGCACCGTCGGCGACCCCAAGCTCGACCTGGGCTGGGTGGTGCAGTCCTGGCCCGACGACACGACCGCCGACGAGGACCGGGCCGGCGGCTACGTCGACATGACCGGCATGCCGTCCCGGGAGCGAGGTCCTGGCCCACTACGCCGCGACGTCGGGCCGGCAGGTCGACGACATCGACTACTACTGCGTGCTGGCCAAGTGGAAGCTCGCCGTCGTCCTGGAGCAGGGCTACCAGCGGGCCGGCGACGACGAGAAGCTCCACGCTTTCGGGCCCGTCGTGACTCGACCTGATGCAGGCGGCGGCCGAGCTGGCCGAGACGACGGACTACTCGGTGCTCGCGACGACCGGCTCCGACTGAGCCCACTGATCCGGTCGGGACTCGAGCTGACGTGCGCGCCGCGCTGTGCTCCGCCTATGGGGGTCCCGAGGTCGTCGAGGTCGTCGACGTCCCGCCGCCGGCGTGCGGTGCCGGGCAGGTCAGGGTCCGGGTCCACGTCGGGGCCATCAACTTCCCCGACCTCTTGGTGATCGCCGACACGTACCAGATGTCCGCTCCCCTCCCCTTCATCACGGGCAGCGAGTTCGCCGGCGTGGTCACCGAGGTCGGCGCGGAGGTGCAGCGCCTCCACGTCGGCGACCGCGTCTTCGGTTCGTGCTTCGTGGGGGCCTTCGCCGAGGAAGTGGTGGTCGGGGCCGGTGCGGTGACGACCATCCCCCCCGAGGTGGACGACCGCGTGGCCGCCGCCTTCGGCGTCGCCTACAAGACGGCGTACCACGTGCTGCGCTCGGTGGCCGCGCTGGCGCCCGGCGAGGAGCTCGTCGTGCTCGGCGCCGGCGGCGGCGTCGGCTCCGCCGCGGTGCAGCTCGGCGCCGCCCTGGGCGCGACGGTGACGGCGTCGCCTCGACGCCGGAGAAGCTCGAGGCGGCCCGGGCCTGCGGCGCCCAGCGGCTGATCGACCACCGGGCCGGCGACCTGCGCCAGGCCCTGCGCGACGCCCTGCCCGACGGGGCCGACGTGGTCATCGACCCCGTCGGCGGCGACCTGGCCGAACCGGCCCTGCGCTCCCTGCACTACGGCGGCCGCTTCGTCACCGTGGGCTACGCCTCCGGTGCCATCCCCCGCATACCGCTCAACCTGGTGCTGTTGAAGGGCATCCGCATCCTCGGGTTCCAGTTCCGGGATTTCGCCACGCACCAGCCGGCCGACATGGCCCGCAACGACCGCGAGCTCCTCGCGCTCCTGGCCGAGGGCCGGGCCGCCCCCCTCATCGGGGCCGAGTTCGACCTGGCGGACGTGGTGAGCGCCCTGCGCCACGTCGCCGACGGCCGGGCCGTGGGCAAGGTGCTCCTGCAGGTCGCACCGGGGACCTGAGGGCCGTGCGATCCCAAGGGGCGGGCGGCTGGGGCGCGGGACTATTGTCGACGTCGATGTCAGAATTGGAATTCGCAAGTGACCCCGGCATCTCCCGGGTGACCCGGCGGGCAGAGGGAGGCTTCCGGTGACCGCAGTGATGGAGGGCGTCCGCGTCCTCGAAGTGGCCGAGCACACGTTCGTGCCGGCGGCCTCGGCGCTCCTGGCCGACTGGGGCGCCGACGTGATCAAGATCGAGCCCATCGAGCGGGGCGACGCCATGCGCGGCCTCGCCGCCACCGGCGTCGTGTCGATCAGCGGCGACGTCCACGCGCTGCTGGAGCACTCCAACCGGGGCAAGCGCAGCCTGGCGCTCGACCTGACCTCCCCCGAAGGCCTCGAGATCCTGTACAAGCTCGCCGGAACGGCGGACGTGTTCCTGACCAACAAGCTGCCGCGGGTGCGCAAGAAGCTCAGTATCGAGCCCGAGGACATCCGGGCCCACAACCCGAACATCATCTACGTCGCCGGCACGGGGCAGGGCGAGCGCGGTCCGGATGCGGACAAGGGGTCCTACGACTCGCTGTCCTTCTGGTACCGGCCGGGCGTCTCCCTCGGAGCCAAGCCGGCGGACTCCGACCGGCTCGTCGGCCCGCCCGCACCCGGCTTCGGCGACTCCATCGGGGCCATGACCATCGCCGGCGGCATCATGGGCGCGCTCTTCCACCGGGAGCGCACGGGCGAGGCCACGACGGTCGACGTCTCGCTGCTCGGCACGGGGATGTGGGCCATGGGCCAGGCCTTCGCGCTCTCGCTGCTCAGCAACACGCCGTGGGGCGGCCCGCCGGCCAACGCCCCGCGGCTCAACCCGCTGGTGCGGAACTACCAGACCAAGGACGAGCGCTCCCTGTCGTTCTGCTGCCTGCAGGCCAGCCGGTACTGGGCCGAGCTCTGCCAGGCCGTCGGCCGGCCCGAGCTCGGGACCGACCCGCGCTTCGCCGACCACGCCGGGCTGACCGAGAACAGCCTGGAGGCGCAGGCGCTCCTGGAGGTCGCCTTCGCCGAGCGCACCGTGGCCGAGTGGCGCGAACGGCTGGCCGACTTCACCGGCCAGTGGTGCGTGGTGCAGGACACGCTCGAGTGCGCGGTCGACCCGCAGAGCATCGCCAACGGCTACATGCAGGAGTGCGAGACGGCAGGGGGCACGCCGTTCAAGCTCGTGGCGGCGCCCGTGCAGTTCGGCGGGGAGCCGGCACCCGTGCGAAGGGCCCCCGAATTCAACGAGCACGGCGATGCCATCCTCGAAGAAGTCGGCATCGACTGGGATACCATCGTGGACCTCAAGGTCCGCTCTGTCGTGGGCTAGGTCGCGCCGCTCGTGTTGGTCCGTTTGTCAGGAGGAGAGACATGACACTGTTCGATGCATTCCGCTACGACGGGAAGCGGGTCCTGGTTGTCGGGGGCGCCACGGGCATGGGCGCCGCCGACGGCCGAGCTGGTGCAGGACGCCGGCGCCGAGGTCGTGGTGATGGACTTCGCCGAGGTGAAGCTGCCCGGCGCCAAGGCCATCCACGTCAACCTGGCTGAGAAGGACTCCATCGACGCCGCGGTCGACGAGTGCGGTGGCCCGATCCACGCGCTCTTCTCCTGCGCCGGTGTCGCCGACGGCACGCCCGGGATCGAGAAGATCAACTTCGTCGGGCACCGCCACCTGATCAACCGGATGCTGGCCGGCGACATGCTGCCGCGTGGCTCGGCCATCGGGTTCATCTCCTCGGCCGCCGGCCTCGGCTGGGAGTCCAGCCTCGCCGAGCTCAGGGAGTACCTGGACACGCCCGACTTCGACTCGGGATCGGCCTGGGCCGTCGAGCACGGCTACGCCGACTACTTCCACTCCAAGCAGGCGGTCTGCGCCTACGTGGCCCGCGAGGCCTTCCCGCTGCTCAAGCAGGGCATCCGCATCAACGCCATCTGCCCCGGCCCGACCGACACGCCGCTGGCGCAGGCCAACGCGGAGATGTGGCTCGGCTTCGGCGCCGACTTCCGCGAGGAGGTGGGCATCGAGGCCTCGACCCCGCTCGAGCAGGCCTACCCGCTGGTGTTCCTGTGCAGCGACGCGGCGGCGGCCATCTCGGGCATCACGCTGATCAGCGACGTCGGCTACGTCAGCTCCGGCATCACCGGCGCCTTCCCGCCGGCCACGCCGGCGGCCGGCTTCCTGCTCGCTCGCAGCTGGGACTAACGGCGCAGACTCAGGCGGTGTCCGCCGCGGCCGGCTTCTCCGGGCGCCAGTAGACACCCAGCAGTCCGGCCGCACCGAGCGCGCCGGCGCCGAGCGCGATGCCGAAGCCGGGCCAACCCCAGAGGTCCTGCAGCGCGCCCACGTGCCCGTCGATGCTCCACTGGCCGGGCCCCAGGGTCCCGATGACCACGCCCATGGCCGTGAGCACCATGACGTACTCCCAACCCTCACCGGGACGGAAGATGAAGAAGCCGTTGCCGCGATGGTTGGTGATCCACGCCACGAGCATCACGCCCACGACGCCGGCGGCGGCCACGGGCGTGAGCAACCCGAGCACCAGCAGCGCGCCGGAGGCGATCTCGACCAGGCTGGCCATCCAGGCGTGAAGGATCCCCGGGCGCATCCCCAGCGAATGGAACCAGCGGCCCGTGCCCTCGATCTTGCCGCCCCCATAGATGTGGTTGATGCCGTGGGCCAGGAAGACGGCGCCGATCACCACCCGGGCGATGAGCAACGCCATGTTCACGGAGGAGACGGTGAGGTCACCCAGGATCACATGCGGCACGCTCGAACCCTCCTTCTCTCAGCCGACGGGAGCGTCACGTGTGCTCCCACCCGACAGTGTGGCACCGTCGGCGCCGAACCCTAGCGACTCCGGGCACGTACGCGGCGTGCTCGCGACCGGCTCAGGCGCCCTTGTAGACCCGGCCGTCCTTCATGACGAAGCGGACGTCCTTGGTCACCTTGATGTCCTCGGACGGGATCGCCCGGGACGGCGATGACGTCGGCCAGGTAGCCCGGCGCCAGCCGACCCAGGTCGTGCGCGCGCTCGATGAGGTCGGCGCTGGTCAGCGTGGCCGCCTGAAGGGCCTGCATCGGCGTCATGCCCCGGTCGACCATGGCGATGAGCTCGTCGGCCTGCGTGCCGTGCGGGATGGCCGGCGCATCCGAGCCGCAGGCGATCTTGACGCCGGCGGCGAGGGCTTTGCCGAACATCTGCCGGGCCTGCGGGAAGATCTCGGCCGCCTTCTTCTGCAGGATCGGGTGGATGCGGTCGATGGCCATGTGGTCGGCCAGGGCGGTGGTGCCGACCAGGAACGTCCCGGACTCCGCCATCAGCTTGACGGTGTCGTCGCTGGCGAGCGACCCGTGCTCGATGCAGTCGACCCCGGCCCGGATGCAGGCCCGGATGCCGGAGTCGCCGTGGGCGTGGGCGGCGACCCGCAGCCCGTTGCGGTGGGCCTCGTCGACGATGGCCGCCAGCTCCTCGTCGGAGTACTGCTGGCACCCGGCCGCGCGAGCTGAACGACATGACGCCGCCCGAGGCCGAGATCTTGATGAGCTTGGCCCCGTACTTCATCTGGTAGCGCACGGCCTTGCGCACCTCGGAGCACGCCGTTGGCGATGCCCTGACTCCACGCTCTGGGGCATGATGCCCGGCGCCAGCCCCTGGAACATCGTCGGGTCGAGGTGGCCGCCGGTCGGGGTGATGGCGTGGCCGGCAGGGAAGATCCGCGGGCCGGGGAACCACCCCTGGTCGACGCGCCTTGGCCAGGTCGACGTCGAGCAGGAACCCCGCCGTGTAGACCATCAGGCCCAGATTGCGAACCGTGGTGAAGCCGGCCTCGAGCGTCGTGCGGCAGTTCACCGCGCCGCGCAGCGTCCGGTACACCGGCGAGTCCTTCACCCCGTGCATCGGGTCGGGCAGCCCGTCGGGGCCGCCCGGGCCGCCGATGAGCATGTTGAGCTCCATGTCCATCAGCCCGGGCAGCAGCGTCACGTCACCGAGGTCGACCTCGGCGGCCGGGCTGGGGAGCTCGGACGGGGTTCACCGCCACGATCTGGTTGCCGTCGACGACGATCACGGCCGGTGAACGCACCTCGCCGGCCTCGACGTCGACCCACCGGTCGGCCCGCAGAATCGTCACGTCACTCATGCATCGGAGTCTCCTGTCGGATCGACGGATCGGCTCGTCGCCGCTCATGGTCGTGCGGTGCATCTCGCGGGCGGAGGCCGGGTCGTAGGGGCGTGACCCGGTGCATGACGCCGGTGTTGTCCCAGATGATCAGGTCACCCACCGTCCACTCGTGCCGGTAGACACGCGCCGGCGCGGTCGACCGCTCGAGCAGCTCGTCGAGCAGGGCCTTGCCCTCGTCGACGGTCCATGCCGACCACGTGCGTCGCCGATGGCGCCGATGACCAGGGAGCGGCGGCCCGAGCGGTGCTGCCAGACCAGCGGATGCTCCTTGTCCGGCCTCGAGCGCCAGCCCGCCAGCTGTTCGGGCGTGGGGTCGGGGTGGACCAGGCGCTGCGAGGCCTCGAAGGAGTGGAGGACGCGCAGGTCCTCGAAGCGCTTCTTCTCGGCATCGGTCGAGGTCGTCGTAGGCGGCGTAGGTGCTGGCGAACTCCGTCTCGCCGCCCGTGGCGGAGATCACGTGGCGCGCTGAGCATCGTCGCCTTCGTCGGGACGTCGTCCTGCGCGCCGTCGATGTGCCAGTGGACGGTCCCGCGCAGGTACTCGGCCAGTGGCCGCTCTTCGTCGGGTCGAGTGTGACGGTGAAGATCGCTGGGCGGAGCCGCCGGCTCGGCCTTGCCGACGTCGTCGAGCCGCTTGGAGAAGGCGACCTGGGTCTCGTCGTCGATGTGGAGCTCGCGGAACACCAGGACGCCGTTCTCCTCGAGCGCCTCCATGCACGCCTTCGGCAGGTCGTCGTCGTCCAGCAGGCGGTCCGGGTCGAGCCGAGCACCTCGGCCCCGACCGTCGCCCCGAGCTTCTTGGTCGTCAGCGTGCCCATGATGTTGCTCCTCTCACAGGTACCAGCCGCCGTTCACGTTGATCTGCTGGCCGGTGATGTACCCGGCCTCCTCGGAGCACAGGAAGGCACAGGCCACCGCGATGTCGTCGGGCGTGCCGGCGCGCCCGAGCGGCGCCCGCGCCAGCACCTGCTCCATGCTGGCCATCGCCCCGGACTCGATCGGCCGCCGCATCATGGGGGTGTCGATGACGCCGGGCGGGATGGTGTTCACGGTGATGCCGTGCGGGGCCAGGTCGAGCGCCAGTGCCTTGGTCAGCGCGATGACGCCGCCCTTGGAGGCCACGTAGTGCGACATGCGGCGGGTGCCCGACTGGGCCGAGGACGAGGAGATGGTCACGATCCGTCCCCCACTTCGTCCTCGATCATGTCGGGGACCGCGGCCTGGAGGCAGTGGAAGGTGCCCGTGAGGTTGACCGCCATCATGCGGTCCCACGTCTCGGCCTCGATCTCGAGGAAGTCCTCGAACCCCTCGATGCCCGGCGCTGGTCACCATGATCCCGATGGGCCCGAGCGCGGCGCGGACCTCGTCGAGCGCGGCGTCGATGGCCGCCCGGTCGCTGACGTCGACGCGGGCACCGAGCGCAGTGCCGCCTTCGGCCAGCACCTCCTTGGCCACCTCGTCGGCCGCGTCGCCGTCGATGTCGAGCACGGCCACCTTGCGTCCCTGCCGCGCCAGGTGGTGGCAGATGGCCCGGCCCATGCCCGAGCCGCCCCCGGTGACCACCGCGACCCGGCTCACCTGCGACTCCCGCTCTCCCTGCCGGCGCACCTCATTGGTCAACCCCTCCGATCAGGCCACGACCTCTCGTCCCGCAGTCTTCGGTTGTCCACCCGACCGTCGTGGGCGGGTCGGCCGCGCCGGGCAGCCGCCCGCCGGCGCGAACTGGTGCCGGTAGAGTGGTCGGATGTTATTGACAGTGCAAAATCCTGTCAAGCGGCCCTAGCAGCTGGCGATAGCAACATGTACTGTTGACGAGAACGTCATTTCCGAGACGGAGAGGAGCCCCGAATGCGGATCGGTCTTCAGGTGAGCGCCGACCGGGGTCGGTACGCCACCAAGGTGGAGAAGCTGCAGGCGGACGCCCGCTGGGCCGACGAGGCCGGGCTTGGACTCTGTCTGGACACCGCAGATCCCCGACGAGTTCGACGTCATGACGGCGGCCACGCTCATCGGTGCGGCCACGTCGCGGATCGAGGTCGGGACGGCCATCGTCCCCCTCCAACCGCGGCACCCGATCGTGCTGGCCCAGCAGGCGCTGTCCAACCAGGCCGTCTGCGACGGGCCGCTTCACGCTCGGCCTTGGCGTCTCGCACCACTGGATCATTCAGGACATGCTCGGCCTGCCCTACGAGCGCCACGTCACGACGATGCGCTGCTACCTCGACGTGCTGGACCAGGCGCTGCGCGGCCCGGGGCTCGTCGAGGTGGAGAACGAGCTGTTCACCATCCGCAATCCCCTCGACGTCACCGACATCACCCCGACACCCGTCATGGTCGCCGCCCTGGGCCCGGTCATGTTGAAGCTGGCGGGCGAGCGCGCCGCCGGCACCTCCTTGTGGCTCGCCGATGAGCGGACCATCGCCTCGCATGTCGTCCCGACCATCACGAAGGCGGCCGAGGCGGCGGGCCGGCCCGCCCCGCGCATCATGGCCGGCGTGCCGGTCTGCCTCTGCCGCGACGACGAGATCGACGCCGCGACCGAGAAGACGAACCGCACCCTGAGCGAGGTCGTCGCCTCGCCGAACTACGTGCGGCTCATGGAGCACGGCGACGCGCAGACCATCGGCGACGTCCTCGTCGGCGGCAGCGAAGCGGCGATGGAGAAGCGGTTGCGGAGCTTCGCCGACGCCGGGGTCACCGACCTCAACGCGCGCATCGTGCCGCTGGGTGACGGCCGCGACGAGATCAAGGCGTCGGCCGAGCGGACCCGCGAGTTCCTCGCGGCCGTCGCGCCGTCGCTCCGGGCCTGAGCTCCTTGCGCCTACCGCTCAGTCCGGCCGGCTGGTCACGAGGCCGCGCGAGAGGAAAGTCCAGAGCTGGGCGGCGGCGTGCTCGCCGTCCCGCGGTTCCTCGCTGCCGCTGATGGTCTGCGCGTACGCCGCGTTGAACATGATCGTGGACAGGATCACCCCCGCCACCTCGGCGTGGTCCATGCCCGCGGACACGTCCCCGGACTTCGCCGCGTCGTCGAGGACGGTCTCGAGCAAGGAGACGAGGGGAACGAAGGCCCGCGACGCCTCGGTCTGGTGAGCCGTGAGCAGCTGGTGGCAGAACTCGGCCATGACCGGGGTCGGGTTGTTCTTCGACGGGCGACCCTTGGGCGCCGGCAGGCACATGCAGTAGTACTCGACGACGAAGCAGTGGAGCCGATCCAGCGGCGTGCTCTGGCGGGCGAGCTGCTCCTCCAAGCGGTCCGCCGTCGAGAGGATCGCCTCGTCGAAGAGGGCGAGGAGCAGCTCGTGCTTGCCCGCGAAGTACTGGTAGAAGCTCCGCAGCGACTGCCCCGAGCGGTCCACCACCTCCTGGACGGTGAACTCCTTGCCGGACTCGGCCCGGGCCAACAGCTCGAATCCGGCGTCGAGGAACCGCTGGACCCGTCCCTCGCTCCGGAGCCGGGCCGAGTCCAGGGACCGCGCCACGGCGAGGTCGCGTCGTCTGACCGGCTCGGTGACGGTGGTCTGGGCTACCGCGGGATCCTCAACTGACATCCGCTCAGCTTAACGGCTGTTATACCAATTTGAGAGCATCACTCTCCCCAGGCCGGGGCCAGTTGGGAAGGAATTCTGCAATCCGACTTCCGCCGCCGTGCCGCACGTGCCGGCGGCGCTGCCGTCACATGATCGAAGGTATATCCAAGGTATACAGCCAATTGCAGTTTTGGAGAATGCTGTTATCGTAACGGCAAAGTTCCTGGCGGGACGCCTGATCACACACGAGAGGACCGAGGAGACGCGGGCCCATGGACCAGTCCACGATTGCGGACATCACGGAGATCGAGCAGCTGCTCGCCCGCTATGCCATCGGCATGACGCGGGACGACATCGATTCGGTGATCGAGGTCTTCACTGCGGACGGGACGTACAGCGCCTTCGGCGAGACCTACACGCTGGGTGACTTCCCCGCCTTGGTCCGGGCCGCACCGAAGGGACTCTTCCTCACCGGCACCCCGATGGTCGAGCTCGACGGCGACGCTGGTAGGGGAATGCAGACGCTCTGCTTCGTCGATCAGACCACCCATGACATGCGCATCGGCTACTACACGGACTCGTACCGGCGGACCGCACGGGGGTGGCGGCTCCACACCCGCTCCATGACCTTCCTCCGGCGGAGCGGCGCCCGCGACGCCGGCAAGGCGCACGACCCGACCCGGCCCGCACCCTCGGCGGACGCAACCAGCTAGGCCGGGCACGGTGGAGCTCCACGACTTCAAGTCGGCCGTCGACGACTGGTTGGACGCGCACGCGGGCGAGCTCGCATCCGCGTACGAGGGGATCGGGACGCTCGACGAGCAGATGGCCCAGCTGCGCAAGGTGATGCGATTGACCTACGACGCCGGCTTCATGCGCATGGGTTGGCCCGAGCGCGTCGGTGGGTTGGGAGGATCGAATCTGCTCCGGGCGTACCTCGGCGAGGTGCTCACGGCGCGCGACCTCGTCGAGCCGGGCATCTACTCCATGCCCGAGGTCCTCGCCCCGACGATGATCGACTACGCACCGGCCGACCTGGCGGCCGCCATGGTCCCGCGCCTCTTGCGGGGCGAGGAGATCTGGTGCCAGGGGTTCTCCGAACCGGGAACGGGGAGCAATCTGGGCTCCCTGGCCTGTAAGGCGACGCGGACGGACGGCGGCTGGCGCATCGACGGCCAGAAGGTGTGGACGAGCCTGGCCCAGTACGCCCAACGGTGCGTGCTCCTGACCCGCACCGGGACCCCCGAGTCCGCTCACAAGGGGATCACGGCGCTGTTCGTCGACATGGACAGTGCCGGCATCACCGTGCGACCGATCGAGACGATGCACGGCGCCCGGGAGTTCTGCGAAGTCTTCTTCGACGACGTCGTCGTGCCACTCGACAGGGTCCTCGGTGAGGTCGATCACGGCTGGGCCATCGCCATGGACCTCCTTCCCTACGAGCGCAGCACGGCACTCTGGCACCGGGCGGCCTATCTGCAGCGGCGACTGGAGCAGCTGGTCTCCCAGGCCCCGGCGGGGACCCTCGACCCCTCCGCCGTCGGCGCGGCGACCGAGCTCCTCTGGGCGTTCCGGGCCCGTTCCCGCGCCACGCAGCGCCGGCTCGCCGCCGGTGCGACGCTCGGATCCGAGACGTCGATCGACAAGGTGCTCGTGGCGACGGCGGAGCAGGCGGTCTTCGACCTCGTCGCCGAAGGGCTCGGCACCGACGTGGCGCTGGGGGACGACCCCGTCAGCCAGCGGTGGCGCGCCGAGTTCCTCTACTCGCGTGCCGCCACGATCTACGGGGGCAGTGCCGAGATCCAGCGCAACATCATCGCCCGCCGGCTCCTCGACCTCGGGGCTGACCGCTGATGGAGGCGGCCGAGCGCGCGCTCTTCGAGAACGGCATCCGGCACGCGACGAATACAGGCAGCGGTGCGGCACTCGATGCCGCACTCGAGGACCTGGGTTGGCGCGACGCGCTCGAGCGCCGACCGCGCCGGCGCCGTCTCCGTCCTCTTCGAATGTCTCGGGGCGGCGCATACGACCTCGGGCGCGCTCGACTGGCTGCTGTCCGCCGCGTTGGGTGCCGGAGACGGGAGCACTGCGGTGGTCCTGCCCCCACTGCGGCGGTGCGATCCGCCGGGGCGGGTCGGCGGCAACCGCTGCCAGGTGCAGGGCTTGGGCACCGAGGCGCTGGGGCGTTCCGAAACGGCACTCGTGGTGGCCGGGACCGCTGCCGGGGTCTCGGCGTTCGCTGTCGCGACGGAGGAGCTCGAGCGTCAGCCGGTGCTCGGCCTCGATCCTGCGCTCGGCCTGTTCGAGGTCACGGGCGAGTTCGGTGCTGCGACCGTGGACCATGAGTCGGTCGACTGGGCCGGCGCCGTGGCCCAGGGGCAGCTCGCCCTCGGCTCCGAGCTCGTCGGAGCGGCCCGGGCGATGCTCGAGCTCGCACGCGTGCACGCACTCGAGCGGATCCAGTTCGGGCGTCCTATCGCAACCTTCCAGGCGGTGCGCCACCGGCTGGCCGAAGCCCTCGTGGCCCTGGAGGCCTCCGCCGCCTTCCTCGACGCCGCCTGGGACGACCCCTCCCCCGTGACGGCCGCCATGGCCAAGGCGTTCGCCGGCCGGTCCGCCCGCAGTGCGGCCCGCCACGGCCAGCAGGTGTTGGCCGGCATCGGCTTCACCACCGAGCATCCGTTGCACCTCTTCATCCGGCGGACGATCGTGCTCGACCAGTTGCTCGGCGCCGGGAGCGCGCTCCACGAACCGGCTGGGCACCGACATTCTGCGCCGCGGCACGTTGCCGCCCACCTTTCCGCTCTGACCTGGCCCTCTGACCCTTTGGCCCTCTG
This sequence comes from uncultured Acidimicrobiaceae bacterium, assembly GCA_963737805.1. GTDB lineage: Bacteria > Actinomycetota > Acidimicrobiia > Acidimicrobiales > RAAP-2 > Bog-473. Next base: position 97,813 of record CAVTUE010000012.1, on the reverse strand, counting down.
GCCCCCCTGAGAACCTCTGACCGGGTCGGCGGGGCGCCCTCAGGAGTGCTCGATTATGCTGATGACACTTTTTGATAACCAGGTTTCCACTCTGTGAGAAACCATTGAGAGACAGGGGTCGGCGATGACGGCAGCGGCGAACCACGAACAACGGATGCTCGTCGACGGCGAGCTGGTGGAGTCCGCCACGGGCAAGACGTTCGACAACATCAATCCCGCCACCGAAGAGGTCCTCGGGCCGGTGGCCGACGGCTCGAGCGCGGACATGCACCGGGCCATCGATGGTGCCCGGCGCGCCTTCGACGCGACCGACTGGTCGACCGATCGTGAGCTGCGCACGCGCTGCCTCTCCCAGTTGCAGGACGCCCTCGAGAAAGAGCGGGAGGAGTTGCGCGAGGAGCTGATCCTCGAGGTGGGCTGCCCGCGCATGACCACGCACGCCAACCAGCTCGACATCCCACTGGACGCCGCACTGCGATACCCGATCAAGCTCATCGACGAGTTTCCCTGGCGGACCGATCTGAGCGAGATCGTCGACCGGCGGGGCACGGCCAACACGCGACAGATCTGGAAGGAGCCCGTCGGCGTCGTCGGTGCCATTGTGCCCTGGAACTTCCCGCTCGAGGTGACCTTGAACAAACTCGGGCAGGCCCTGGCCACCGGCAACACGGTGATCCTCAAGCCCGCGCCGGACACGCCGTGGAACGCCACCCGCCTCGGCCGCCTCGTGGCCGAGCAGACCGACTTCCCGGCCGGTGTCGTCAACGTCGTGACCTCCTCGGACCACCTGGTCGGCGAGGAGCTGACGTTGTCCCCGAAGGTCGACCTGATTTCGTTCACGGGTTCGACCGCGGTCGGCAAGCGGATCATGGCGAAGGGCGGCGCCACCCTCAAGCGGACGTTCCTCGAGCTCGGCGGCAAGTCGGCGACGATCGTGCTCGACGACGCCGACTTCGCCACGTCGGTGCCGTCCGGTATCGCGGTCTGCTTCCACGGCGGCCAGGGCTGCGCAATTCAGACCCGCATGCTGCTCCCCCGCTCGCGCTACGAAGAAGGCGTCGACATCCTCCGGGCGACGCTGTCCTCGGTGGCCTACGGGGACCCGCAACGGCCGGACGTCCTGATGGGACCCCTCATCTCGGCCAAGCAACGCGACCGGGTCCTCGGCTACATCGAGAAGGGCGTCAGCGAGGGGGCGACCCTGGCCCTGGGCGGCGGCCGTCCGGCCGAGCTCACGAAGGGCTGGTACGTCGAGCCGACCCTCTTCACCGACGTCGACAACTCCATGACGATCGCCCAGGAGGAGATCTTCGGGCCGGTCCTCGTGGTCATCCCCTTCGACGACGACGATGACGCCGTGCGGATCGCCAACGACAGCGTCTACGGGCTCTCGGGCGGGGTGTTCTCCGGGTCGCTCCAACGCTCACTGCGCGTGGCCGAGCGCGTCCGCACCGGGACGTTCGCCGTCAACGGTGGCATGCCGATCGGACAAGCGGACATGCCCTTCGGGGGCTACAAGCACAGCGGGATCGGTCGCCAGAACGGGCTCGCCGGGTTCGACCAGTACCTCGAGACCAAGTCCGTGGCGTGGCCGACGCCCCACTAGGACATCCGGCCGTGCCGTGAGCGACCACGACCCCGTCCTGCGCCAGCACGGCTACCACTCGCTCCGGATCGCCCGTGTCGTCGCCGAGACGCACGACGCCAGCTCGTTCGTCCTCGACGTGCCCGACGAGCTCGCGGAGACCTTCCGCTACATACCCGGGCAGTTCTGCACCTTCCGGGTGCGGATCGACGGCGACGAGCAGCTGCGCTCGTACTCCATGTCCAGCGCGCCCGCGACAGACCGCGACCTGACCGTCACCGTCAAGCGCGTGGCAGGCGGGCTGGTGTCGAATTGGTTCCTCGACAACGTGACCGAGGGGGACCTCATTGAGGTCACCAAGCCGGCCGGAGTCTTCTGCCCGCGGGAGTCGGAACGACCCGTGCTCGGTTTCTGCGGCGGGAGCGGCATCACGCCGGTCATGTCCATCGCCAAGCACGTGCTCGCGACGACACAGCGCCCCGTCCGCCTGCTCTACGCCAACCGCGACCGCGACTCGGTTATCTTCGATGCCGCGTTCACCGCCCTGTGCGCCGACCACCCCGACCGGCTGGAGGTCCGGCGCCACTTCGATGCCGAGGCGGGGTTCTTGACGCCCGAGGCGATCACCGAGTTCGTGGCGACCGACCTCGACGCCGACCTCTACATCTGCGGCCCTGGTGCCTTCATGGACTTGGTGGAGTCGACGTTGCAGGCCCTCGGCGTCGGCCAGGACCGCATCTTCATTGAGCGCTTCCTGGTGGAGCAGCAGGAGAAGACGGATGCCCTCATCGTCGACGAGTCGATCCGGGACGCCGCCGCGACAGTGCCCGATGAGGTCACCGTGCACCTGGGGGGCAAGACGGTCGTCGTCCGCTACCAGCCGGGCGACACCCTGCTCGAGACGGCGCGGCGGGGCGGCCTGCGCCCCCCGTTCTCCTGCGAGGCCGGCAACTGCGCCACCTGCATGGCCTTCCTCAAAGACGGGTCGGTCACCATGCGGGTGAACAACGCGTTGACACCCGAGGAGGTCGAGGAGGGATGGGTGCTCACCTGCCAGAGCCTGCCGTCAGGTCAGGCGGTGACCGTCGAGTACGAGGCGATTTGATCCGCCTTCAGGGCCCGGGCTCGACCATCAGGTCCAGGTAGGCGGCGCCGGCGTCGGGGACTCGGGGCTGCCCCCAGCACTCGACGGGGAACGACACCATGATCATGGAGTACAGCAGGTGGAGCAGGTTCACGCCGTCCTCGGGCATGTCCTCGAGGGGGTACTGGTCCAAGTAGGTCATGGCGGCGTCGGCCCTGGGCATGGCGGCGTCGTAGAGCGCCTGCATCTCGTCCATGGTGCTGGCCAGCCGCGCCGCAAAGCGCTCGCGCTCGGTCGCCAGGCACCACTTGTCGGCGAACGGCTCCAGGTCGGAGAACTCGCGCGGCAACAGGTTCGTGTCCATCGGCGTCATACCTCCGCGTGCTGCTTCTTCTTGTAGTCGTCCACCCACTCGTTGGCCACCTTGTGCATGTGGCGGCAGAGGACCTCCTGGTCCATCAGGGGGAACCGCTCGATCACCCGTGACTCGAGCATCGTCTGCGTCGCCTCGAGCGTATTGGCGTCCTGGAGCCCGAACTCCTTGAACGTGACGGCTGCGTTCTCGTGTGCCACGCGCTCCCGGGCCGTCTTGGCGGGAACGAAGTACAGCGTTCCCTCAAAGACGTGCTCGTTGGGGGCCACGGGCCAATAGTGGTACGTGAGGTACCAGCCCTGCCCCCAGACGAGGATGACGAAATTCGGCCACAGCTGGAACGAGTCGAGCCCCCACGGGTCGCAGCCGGCCGGGTTGATGCCGGCCTTCTCCTGGTCGAAGTCGAGATCGGGGCCGTCCCAGGGCCCGAAGAGCCCGCTGCGCGTCACGAGGTCCATCGGCTTGACCATGTTCTCGGCGAGGTTCCACGGGTGGATGCCGGCCGTGCTCACCAGGCGGTGCGGGCCGTCGATCTTGTAGGCGGGGGCCTCGAACCCCGCCTGCGCGGCGGCGATCGACCAGTCCGGTGGTGATTGCTTCGCGTGCCAGAATTCGGTGCGTGGTAAAACTCCTGGAAGGCATCCATGTAGAGCTTCCAGTTGCTCTTGACGTTGGCGCGATAGAAGTAGCGCTCGCTCATGGCCTCGAACGGGTAGTTCTCCAGCTTGGTCACCATCGGCCCGAGGAAGTCGCGCAGTGATTGCTCCGGCTCCTTGGCCAGGTTGACGAAGATGAACCCCGCCCAGACTTCGCAGTGCACGGGGACGAGGCCGTAGTCGGCCTTGTCCAGATCGAAGAACTCCTGCTCCTGCTGGACGAACGAGCACGCGCCGTCGAGGTCGTAGCGCCAGGCGTGGTACTTGCAGACGAATTGGCGCGTGGTGCCGCTCGTCTCCTCTTTCGGGTAGTCGTTCCAGACGAGCTTGTTCCCCCGGTGCCGGCACATGTTGTAGAAGGCGCGGATCTCGCCGTCCTTGCCGCGCACCAAGACGACGGAGGTCTTGGCGACGGCGAGCTCCTTGGTGAAGTAGCTCCCGGTGCGCGGCAGCTGCTCGACCCGGCCCACGTTCAGCCAGGCCCGCTTGAAGACCGCCTCGCGCTCGAGCTCGAAGAACTCCTGCGAAATGGAGTCCTCGTAGTTCATCGGCTCGGTCCCGAGGTCGAAGTGCTCCGTCCAACTGCCTTCGGGTGGCTTGGGCCAACGTGGCATGAGTTTGAGTCCTCCCTGCGTGGCGTTCGTTGACGAAGTGATGGTAGCACTCCTCTCTGCTGATGAGAAGAGCGTTTCCACATGGGTCCGCGCCGTCCCACCGTGCCCGGACCAGCGCCCCTCCGCCTCCCGTTGACTCGCCTGGGATATTCGTGTCATATTGCTGACACCAATAGGTCTGGGAGGGCCATGACGACGACCAGTACCAACGACGTCTACTTCGACCCGTACGACGTCGGCATCAATACGGACCCGTACCCGGTGTTCCGCCGGCTGCGCGAGGAATCGCCCCTCTATTACAACGAGGCGCACGACTTCTACGCTCTCAGCCGCTTCGAGGACGTGGAGCACGGCCTGCTCGACGCCGCGACCTACATCTCGGGACGGGGGGCGATCCTCGAGCTGATCAAGGCGGGGATCGAGATGCCGCCGGGGATCCTCATCTTCGAGGACCCCCCGACCCACACGATCCACCGCCGTCTGCTGTCGCGCGCCTTCACGGCGCGGCGGGTGAACGAGCTGGAGGGCAAGATCCGCGAGTTCTGCGCCCGCAGCCTCGACCCACTCGTCGGTTCGGGCGACTTCGACCTCATTGCCGAGCTCGGCGCGCAGATGCCGATGCGCACCATCGGCCTGCTGCTCGGGATCCCCGAGGGCGACCAGGAGGCCATCCGTGACCACGTCGACTCGACGCTGCGCACCAAGGCCGGCGAGCCGATGCAGGTCACCTCGGACTTCGTCACCGGCGAGATGTTCGAGGAGTACATCGACTGGCGGGCCGAGCACCCCTCCGACGACATCATGACGGAACTGCTCCAGGCCGAGTTCGAGGACGAGACCGGGACGGTGCGCCGGCTCACCCGCAACGAGGTCCTCACCTACGTCAACGTGGTCGCCGGCGCCGGCAACGAGACCACCACCCGCCTCATCGGTTGGGCGGGGACGGTGCTCGCCGCACATCCGGACCAGCGGCGTGAGCTGGTCGCCGACCGCGCCCTATCCCGGGGGCCATCGAGGAGCTCCTGCGCTACGAGTCGCCCGCACCTCATGTCGGGCGCTACATGACCCAGGACAAGGAGCATTACGGGGTGACGGTCCCCGCCGGCAGCGCCATGCTCTTCCTCATCGGGGCGGCCAACCGGGACGACCGGCGCTTCCCCGACGGCGACCGGTTCGACATCCATCGCCAGGACGGGGGGCACCTGACCTTCAGCTACGGGATCCACTTCTGCCTGGGCGCGGCGTTGGCCCGCCTGGAGGGCCGCGTCGCCCTCGAGGAGCTGCTGGCCCGGTTCCCCGAATGGGACGTCGACCTGGACAACGCCCGGCTCTCCCCCACCTCGACCGTACGGGGCTGGGAGACGCTGCCACTGCGGATCCCCTAGGCGGAGCGTCCAAAGTTGTCCGACACCGTGACCGTCCTACCAACGTCGGAGGACGACGCGGGTGCCGAGCCGGCGCAAGCGCCGGCGCGTCGCCCGTACGACAGCGCTCTGCGGCGCCGGCGCGCCGCCGAGACGCGGGCGCGGATCATCACGGCGGGATCCGAGTTGCTCCGCGGCTCGTCCGTGCGGGACTGGCACGGGCTGACGATCAGGGCCGTGGCCGAGCGGGCCGGCGTCAACGAGCGCACCGTCTACCGTCACTTCACCAACGAGCAGGGGCTGCACGACGCCGTCATGCACCGGTTGGAGGAGGAGGCCGGGATCGAGCTGCAGGGCATGCCGCTCGACGAGGTAGCCGACGTGGCGGCCCGCATCTTCGAGCACGTGTCCTCGTTCCCACCCGACGCGCGCCCGCCGCTCGACCCGACGCTGCAGGAGGCGAAGCGGCGCCAGCAGGAGGCGCTCCTCGCGGCCGTCGCCGGCCGGGCCCCGACGTGGCCCGAGGCGGACAGAAGGGTGGCGGCGGCGGTGCTCGACGTCCTGTGGAGCGTCGCCTCCTACGAGCGATTGGTGGTCGACTGGCAGATCGATCGCGCCGAGGCGACGCGTGGCATCGCGTGGGTGATCGGTCTGGTGCGAGACGCCGTCGCCGCCGGCGGCAACGAGCTCCCGACCCGCTGACGACTACGGAGGAGATCCACCCGGCCCCCCCGCCAGCGTCGCTTTGTGCAGCGTGTTGGCGGCCAGCCGCATGTGGGCGGCGTCGACCAGCTTCCCGTCGCGTCCGATGGCGCCCACCCCGCCGGCTTCGGACTCCCGGTAGGTCGCCATGGCCGCACGGGCCTCCGCCACCTCGGCGGGCGTCGGGGAGAAGACCTCGTTGGCGATGGGCACCTGGCTCGGGTGGATGGCCCACTTGCCGTCGTAGCCGAGCGCGCTCGCCTGGAGCGCGGACTCCCGGTACCCCGCGGGGTCCTGGTAGGCCGGATACGGCGCGTCGATGGCGTCGACCAGGCCCGCCCGCGCCGCGGTCAGCACCTGCACGCGGGCGAAGTGCCAGAAGTCACCCGGGTAGGGCACGACGGGGTCGAAGTTCCCGTCCACCCGTGCCCGCAGCGAGGCCGAGAGGTCGCCGGCCCCGAAGATGAGCGCCTCCAGCCGCGCGCTCGCCTGGGCGATCTCGAGCGCGTTGGCCAGCCCCTCGGCTTCCTCGATGAGCACCTCCAGCCCGATCGGCCGCGGCAGGCGGAGCTTGGTCTCCAACTGGGTGAGCAACACGTCGACCCACCAGACGTCGCGGGCGCGCCGCACCTTGGGCACGATCAGCACGTCCAGCGCAGTCGCGCGCCCCGGTGACGATCTCGATGATGTCGCCGTGGCACCAGGGCGTGTCGATGCCGTTGACCCGTACCGCCCGGACCGTCGTGCCCCAGTCCTGCCCGGTCAGCGCGCCGCGACCGCGATCGACCGCGCCGATTCCTTCGACCGCCGGGGCGCAGGCGTCCTCGAGGTCGAGGAACACGAGGTCGGCGCCCGACGACGGCCGCCTTCTCGCACATGCGCTCGCTGCTGGCCGGCGTGGCCAGTTCGGAACGTCGGGCTCGTGGTGCGCGCGCACGCTGCCTCCTTGCTCCGGGCTCAGATGGTCCCGGCCTCGCGCAGGGCGTCGAGGCGGTCGGTCGTCGAGGCCGAGCAGGCCACCGTAGACGGCGTCGTTGTCCGCCCCCAGCGACCGGCCGAGGTGGTCGACCCCGCCCGGGCGTCTCGCTCAGGCAGCGCCACCGGGGCCTGGACCGTCATGGTCCCGAGGTCGGGGTCGTCCACCTCGACGAACGAGCCCCGGGCCTGCAGGTGCTCGTCGGCCAGCAACTGCTGCGGCGTCGTACACGGGAGCGGCCGCCACCTCGGCCTGCTCGAAGACCTCCATGACCTCGTCGAGCGGCCGCTCGCGGATCCAGTCGCGCCACGATGCCGTCGATCTCGTCGCCGTGGGCCTGGCGGCGGATCGGGTCGACGTAGTCGTCGTCCTCCGCCAGGTCGGGACGGTCGACCGCCCGGTACAGGCGCACGACGATGTTCGGCGACGCGCTCGAGAGGGCGACCCACCGGCCGTCGGCCGTCCGGTAGGCGTTGCGCGGCGCGCTGGCGTCGAGCCGGTTCCCCACCCGGCCGGGGACGATCCCGAGCTGGCTGTAGGCCAGCGTGGACGTCTCGATCAGGCGGGCCAGCGGCTCGACCAGATTGACGTCGACCAGCTGGCCCGCGCCGCCGTGCACGTCGCGGTGGTAGAGCGCCATCATGACGGCGAAGGTGGCGGACTGGGCGGCGATGCCGTCGGCCAGGAAGAACGGCGGCAGTGTCGGCGGCCCGTCGGGCTGGCCCGTGACGTGGGCGAACCCGCTCATGGCCTCGGCCAGCGTGCCGAAGCCGGGCCGGTCGCTCGCCGGGCCGCCGCCGCCGTACCCGCTGACGTGGAGCATCACGAGGCGCGGGATGCGCGCGCGTGCACCGACTCGTAGTCGAGGCCCCAGCGGGCCAGCGCGCTCGGGCGGTTGTTCGACCACGAGGACGTCGCTGACGTCGAGCAGTCGGTGGAACAGCTCCTGGCCCTCGGCCTGGCGCAGGTCGAGCGTGACGCAGCGCTTGTTGCGACCGACGCTCTTCCAGAACAGGCCGATGCCGTCCTTCTGGTCGCCCCAGGTCCGCAGCGGGTCGCCCGCACCCGGCTGCTCCACCTTGATCACCTCGGCGCCGAACTCCCCCAGCGCCGTCGCCACCATGGGCCCGGCCGCCAGCGTCGCCGCGTCGATGACCCGGAGCCCCGCAGCGGTCGGACCGCGTCTCAGCCACGTCGCGGCGACTCGGGCCGCTCGAGCCCGAGATGTGTCACGCAGCGTCGAGCCGGTGTAGCGATCGCGGAAGACGCCGCGGCGCTGGAGCTCGGGCACCACGAGGCGGACGACGTCCTCGTAGGCGCCCGGCGAGTGCGTGGCGGCGATGACGAAGCCGTCGCAGGCGCCGCCGTCGAACCACGCCTCCATCTGGTCGGCGATGTCCGGGCCGGTGCCGACGAAGCGCGGCCCCTGCAGGAGCGTGGCGCGGTGACCGGCCAGGTCGGCCAGCGTCACCGTGTCGCCGCCGATGTGCGTCCGGATGTTCTGCACGAGGCCGCGGATGCCCGACACCGACTCGATGAGCTCGTCGGTGATCGGGGCGTCGAGCGCCAGCCCGGAGAAGTCGTAGTTCATCAGCTCGGACAGCAGCGTGAGCGAGGCCATGGGGTCGACCAGGTCGTTGAGGAAGATCTGCTCGCGCTCCTCGGCGTGGGCCTTGGACTCCCCGACCACGGTGTAGGCCATCGGCAGCATCTTGACCGATGTCGGGGTCGCGGCCGCGCTCGCCGATCTTCTCCTTCTGGTCCTTGTAGTGGGCGCGGGCGATGTCGATGCCGGGATCGCCCGGTGAAGATCAGCTCCGCCCAGCTTGGCGGCGAACTCCCGCCCCCGGCCCGACGATCCCGCCTGCAGCAGGACGGGCCGACCCTGCGGGCGGCCGGGGCACGGTCAGCGGACCCCGCACGTTGAACCACTCGCCCGTCGTAGTCGAGCTCGTGGACCTTGTCGGGATCGGCGAAGAGCGGCGTCTCGCGGTCGAGCACCAGCGCGTCGTCGTCCCAGCTGTCCCACAACCCGGTCGTCGCCTCGAGGAACTCGTCGGCGCGGTCGTAGCGCGCGTCGTGGCCGAGATGCTTCCTTGAGGCCGTAGTTCTGCGCCTCGCTGTCGTTCACCGACGTGACCACGTTCCAGGCGGCCCGGCCGCCCGAGAGGTGGTCGAGCGTGGCGAAGGTCCGGGCCACGTGGAACGGCGAGTAGTAGGTCGTCGAGTAGGTGGCCCCGAGCCCGATGTTCCGGTGGCCGCGGCGACGATCCCGAGCACGATGCTCAGGTCGAGCTTCACCGGCCGCGCCCCGGTGCGCACCGCCTCGGCGACCGACCCGCCGTAGATGCCGGGCATGGCCAGGCGGTCGTCGAAGAACATCAGGTCGAAGCAGCCCGTCCTCGAGCGTCCGCCCGAGCTTCTCGTAGTAGCCGGCGGTCAGGAACCCGTGCTCGGTGGCGGGGTGGCGCCACGAGCCGGCGTAGACCGTGGCGTTCCCGGCCTGCATGAACCCCACCAACGCCATCTGCCGTCGCTGGCCGTCGGCCATCGTGCTCCCCCTTTCGGGCAAGCGCTCGAACTTAATATGTAATATTTCAGATATCAAACTGATCAGCACCACCGTCCGGGCCCAGGCGGCCAGCGAGCTGCGCGACCGGATCCTCACCGGGCGGCTCCAGCCCGGTGACCGCCTGGACCTCGACCAGCTCACGGCCGAGTTCGGCATCAGCCGGACCCCGATCCGCGAGGCCCTGCTCGAGCTGTCCTACGAGGGCCTGGTGGCGATCACCCCGCGCAGCGGCATGGCGGTCGTCGGGCATCACGCCGCAGGACGCCGTCGACAACTTCGCCGTCCTCGCCGCCCTGGCGGGCAAGGCGGCCGAGCTGGCGACGGCCCGCATCACCCCGGCGGAACTGGCCGAGCTGCACGAGCTGGCCGACGCCATCGACGGCGCCGACGACGTCGTCGCCGCCAACCGTCGCTTCCACCGGGCCATCAACCTCAGCGGCCCGCTCACCCCGCCTGCTGACCTACCTCCGCCAGGCCGTCCGGGTCGTGCCGGGCAACTACTTCGAGCTCTTCCCCGAGCAGGCGGAGCGGAGCCGGCACGAGCACGCGGCGCTCCTCGACGCCATGGAGCGCGGCGATGCACCGGCAGCTCGCTCCCTCATGGAGGCCCATGTGCTGACGGCCGGTGAGGCGCTGGGCGGCTGGTTGGCGGAGGTGCCGACGCACACCAGCTGAAGGACCCGCCCGTCAGATTGAGAGGGCCAGGCGGGCCGCCGCCAAGAGGTCCGCGCCACCGGGCGTGGCGTCAGGGTCGAGCAGCCACTGCACGGTGTACCCGTCCGCCACGGCCATGAAGAACGAAGCCACCGCGCGCGCCGTGTCCTCGGGCACGTCCGGCACCATCGCGAGGATCCCCTCGACGATCCGACTCCGCATCTCGGCATAACCCTCGGCCAGACGCGTCCGCAGCGGGTCGCTGCGCTCGGCTTGGGCCAGCGCCTCCACGAAGGCCACCAGCAGCGGGCGGAACTCCAGGGACAGTTCGGTCATGGCCGCCCAGGCGCGATCCACGGCCTGGCGGGGGTCGTCGCCGACCGAGCCGACCTCTCGGGCCACGGCCAGCACCTTCTCGGTGTACTCCAGGAAGACGTCGTCGAGCGCCTGGGCCAGGAGGGCGTCCTTGGAGCCGAAGTGGTACCCGATGGAACCGAGGTTCGTCCCCGACTCGGCGACCAGGTCGCGGGCGGTGGTCCGGGCGTAGCCGCGGCTGACGAGGCAGCGCCGGGCCGCCGCCAGGAGCTCTTCTTTGTGTCCCAATCCCTCTCCTCTATACAGATGTCTTACACAAGCGTATATTGCAAGGCGATGGAAGACACGCTTCCTCCTGGTCCGCGCTGGCCACCGGCCCTCCAGTCTCTGGGCATGGCCCAACTGCCCCGGTTCCTCGACTCGTGCCACCGCCGCTACGGCGACCGGTTCACCGTCCGGCTCGGCCGTTTCGGCACGTTCGTCTACCTGGTCGACCCCGACGACATCCGGTCGGTCTTCCACGGTGACGATGGCGTGTTCCATGCCGGCGAAGCCAATGCCCCCTTCCTCGGGCGCGTGCTCGGCTCGTCGTCCGTGCTCGTCACCGACGACGAGATGCACCGGCGGCAGCGCCGGCGCCTCAGCGGGCCCTTCCACGGCGACTCCATCGCCCGGCTCGCCTCCGTGATGTCGGACGTGGCGCAGAAGGACATCGGCACCTGGCCGGTCGGCCATCCGTTCCGGCTGCTGCCGCACATGCGGCGCATCACCATGGACGTGGTCCTGCGTGCCGTGATCGGTGTGCGCGAAGAAGACGCGGCGCGCCTGGACCGGCTGCGCTCGACGCTGGCCGCGCTGGTCGACCTCGACCTGGTGAAGCTGGCCCCTTTCATGTTCCCGAAACTGGCCGACATCTGGCCCTGGACGCGCTACAAGGCTGTGCAGGAGACGGCGGACGATCTGCTCCGGGCCGAAATCGACCGCTGTGCCGACGACCCGACAGTCGGGCACCGCACCGACGTGCTCGCCATGCTGGTGCGCCACCGCGAGGACGATGGGACCGCCATGACGGCGGGCGAGATCCGCGACCAGCTCGTGACCCTCTTGCTGGCCGGGCACGAAACGACGGCGACCGGGCTGTCGTGGACCTTCGAACGCTTGGTCCGCCACCCGGCCGTTCTCGCCCGCACCGTCACGGCGGCCGATGACGGGGACGACGCGTATCTCGACGCGGTGGTGACCGAAAGCCTACGCATCCGCCCGGTGGTCCCCGACATCACCCGCAAGCTGATGACCGACGTGACGATCGGTCAGGGTGATCGGCAGCTGCGGCTGCCGGCGGGCATCTTCGTCGACCCGGCCATCTATCTGGTGCTGCGCTCGCCCGAGCACTACCCGGACCCACTGGTCTTCCGTCCCGACCGCTTCGTCGGGCACCGCCCCGACCCCAACGTGTGGATCCCCTTCGGAGGAGGCAGCCGACGCTGCCTCGGTGCGGCGTTCGCCCTGACCGAGATGCGCGTGGTGCTCTCGGAGGTGCTGCGGCACATCGACCTCGAGCCCAGCGCACGGCGGGCGGAGCGGCCGCGGGTTCGCCACGTGACCCTCACACCACAACGAGGGGCAGTCGTCACCGTGCGCCGTCGCCGCACACCGGCGGTGGCCTCGGCGGCGCGACAGACGATGAGTCGAGGTGCCGGCGGACACCTGAGCGGTCGCCGGCTCTAACTCTCGCGCTTGAGCATGCGGTCCACGTTGGCCCGCAGCTCGGGCGTCGTGAACGACCGGTCCTCCGCGCTCAGCGCGAAGTCGAGCGCGGCGAGCACCGCCCGCTCCAGCTGGATGTTGATGATCCGCTTGGTGTCCTCGACCGCCCCCTTGGGCAACTCGGCGATGCGACGGGCACAGGCCATCGCCTGGCTCCAGCACCTCGCCGTCGGGGCACACGTGGTTCACCAGGCCGATGTCGGCTGCCCGCTCGGCCGGGATCCGGTCACCGGTCAGCGCGTACTCCTTGGCCAGCTGCAGGCTGGTGAGCAGTGGCCACACCACGGGGCCGCCGTCGGCCGCCACCAGGCCGAGGGCCACGTGCGGGTCGGCCAGATGCGCGCTCTCGGCCATGAACACGATGTCGGAGAGCGCGACCAGGCTGCAGCCGAGCCCCACCGCCGGGCCGTTCACGGCGGCGACGATCGGCAGCCGGCACGACACCATCCCGGTGACGATCTGCCGGCCGTGCGTGAGGGTCAGGTGTCGCAGCTCGGCGATCCTTCGAGAGCTCGTCGAGGTAGCTGAAGTCACCGCCGGCCGAGAAGGCCCGCCCGGCGCCCGTGATCACGGCCACCCGCGCCTCGTCGTCGGCGTCGAGCTGAGGGAACAGTGAGGCCAGCCCTGCGTGCAGCACGTGGTTGGTGGCGTTGAGGTCGTCGGGCCGGTTCAGCGTGATGATCCGGACCGGGCCGTCCGCACGCACCTGCAGCTCGTCGGGAAGGTCGTAGGTGCTCATGATGTCGGTAGCTCCAGGATCCGGCTGGCGATGAGATTGCGCTGTATCTGCGACGTGCCCCCCATGACGCTCTGGGCGCGACTGTAGAGGTACACCTTGAGCCAGGTGTCGTCCGCGTCGGCGTGCACGGCACCACCGACGGAGAGCGCGGCGTGGCCCACCGCCTGCTCGGCCTCCGTCATCAGGAGCTTGTCGACCGAGCCCTCGGGCCCGTGGGACAAGCCGTCGAGGCGGTCCGAGAGCCGGCGGCTCACGTGGCAGCGCAGCATCTCGGTCTCCACCAGCGCCCACGCCAGGTCCCGCAGCTGTTCGGGACCGAACTCGTACGGGTCTTCCTCGACGACGTGGACCAGTTCGTTGACGAGCTTGCCGTAGCGCGCCACGTAGCCGAGCTCACCGGGCTCGCGCTCGTGGCTGACCACCGTCATGGCCAGGCGCCAGCCCTCGCCGGGCTCACCGACCATGTTCGCCGCGTCGACGCGCGCGCCCTCGAAGAGCACCTCGCCGAACTCGCGGGTGACCCCGTTGATCATCCGCAGCGGCCGCTGCTCGATCGCGGGCTGGCTCATCGGCACGATGAAGGCCGAGAGCCCGCGGTGCTTGGCGACGTCGGGGTCGGTCCGGGCCAGGACCAGGCACCAGTCGGCGGCGTCCGAGTAGCTCGTCCACACCTTGTGACCGGTGATCACGTACTCCGTACCGTCTCGGACGGCCCGCGTCCGCAGCGAAGCCAGGTCGGACCCCGCGTCGGGTTCGCTGAAGCCCTGGCACCAGCGCTCCCGCCCGCTCACGAGCCCCGGCAGGAAGCGGCGTTGGATGTCCTCGTTCCCGTGCCGCAGGATTCCCTGGACCAGGTACCCGACGCTCGGCCGCGGTGGTGTCCCGGCCGCGATGAGCTCCTCGTCGAGGATCACCTCGTAGACGCTGGGCAGCCCGTGGCCGCCGACCTCGGTCGGCCAGGACAGGCCGAAGAACCCGGCGTCGTAGAGCGTCTGGTGCCAGGCCGCCTGCCCGGCCCAGTACTCGTCGGCCGTCGAGGACGGCGGAAGGCCGGGGTTGTTGCGCGCCAGCCAGTCGCGCAGCCGCAGCCGGAACTCCAGCTCCTCGGGGGAGTCAGCGAAGTCCATCGTCGCCTCCGATGCCGCGGGAGGCCAGCACCCGGGCCAGGCTGGGACCGACCCCACCGAGCACGTCGCTCGAGAGCAGGGCCCGGCGCAGGAAGACGTGGGCGAGGCAGTCCCAGGTGTTGCCGATGCCACCGTGCACCTGAATGGCCGTCTCGCACACCGAGCGGGCAGCCCGGGCGCAGTAGGCCTTGGCGGCCGACGCCGCACTCAACGCGGCGGGGCCCGGCAGCGCGTCGACCGCCCAGGCGGCATGGAGCGCGATGCTCCGGGAACCCTCCATGGCGACGAAGGCGTCGGCGAGCAGGTGCTGGACCGCCTGGAACGATCCGATGGCCGAGCCGTACTGGCGGCGGTCGCGGGCGTAGTCGGACGTCAGCGTCAGCGCGCCGCGCATCACGCCGACGAGGTCCGCGCTGGTCACGGCGAGGCCGAGGCTGCGCCACGCTCGCCACGTCGTCGGGATGGAGCGAGCGCGACTGCTCCGCTGACCGCGTTGACCGGCGCCGGCGCCGGCCAGCTCGCGGTGGGCCGGGTCAGGTCGATCCCGACGGTTTCACCCTCGAGCGCGGCCGCGCCGACGGTGTACCCGTCCGCCGCCCCCTCGAGCACCAGCGCGGCGGCCGCCCCGTGAGCGTCGACAGCGACCGCCCCTGGCGGCACCCTCCCGCTCTCGGCCGTGGCGGCCTGCACGAGGTCGGCGGTCAGGGCGACCGTCTCGGGCCCGGCGGCCGCAGGCGCCCCGGTCAGGCGACGGAGCTCCGCGGCCAAGGTCGCGCCGAGAAAGGCGACATCGGCCAGACCCCGACCGAGCTCCTCGGCGACGATGGCGACCTCGACCGCCGAGACGCCCACGGCGTCCCGTCGTCCGTCGCCGTCCGCAGTTCGCGCCAGCCGGACGCGCTGACCGCGGCGTCGAGCTTGGCCGTCCGCTCCGTGTCGTCGAGGTCGGCGACGCGGTGGACGCCCAGGCGGTCGACCACCTGCGCCGCGCTGTCGCGCAGGGCGACCTGTTCTGGTGAGAGGCGGACGTCCATTCAGTCGGCCTCGGCCGCTATGAAGGTCGGGGCCCACTCGTCCCGGAGCGTCCGGCGCAGCACCTTGCCCGACGGCGTCCGGGGGATGGCGTCGACGAGCGACGACATGGTGCACGCGCTTGTAGGTGGCGAGCGTGTCGGCCACGAGGCGCTCGAGCTCGTCCGCGGTGACGTCGGAGCCCGGCTCGAGGTGGACCGCGGCCACCGGGACCTCGCCGGCTCGCTCGTCGGTGCACGCCGAACACCGCGCAGTCGATCACGGCGGGGTGGCCGTGCAGCACGGCCTCGATCTCGGCCGGAGCGACCTGGAAGCCGCTGACCTTGATCATCTCCTTGCAGCGGTCGGTGAGGTGGACCCAGCCCTCGGGCTCGAGCCAGCCGACGTCACCGGTCCGGTACCAGCCGTCGTCGAAGGCCCCGGCCGTGGCCTCGTCGGGGAGGTAGCCGGCCATGGCCGACGCGCTCTTGACCTGAACCTCGCCGACGCCACCGGATGGCAGGACCGCTCCGGTGTCGAGGTCGACGACGCGCAGCGTGACGTCGCCCACGGGGAGTCCGGCGGAATCGAGGCGCCACCTGCTCCGGATCGGCGACCGGGTTGGCGGCGATCACGGGCACCTCACTGGTCCCGTAGGCGGGGAGCCAACGGACCCCGGTGCGCGCCGTCACCCGCTCGGCGACGCTGGGCGTGATCGGGGTGGCGCCCCACATGATGTAGCGCAGCGACGAGAGGTCGTAGGCCTCCAGGTCCGGGTGGTTGGCCAGGGCCAGCGCGATCGGGGCGACCGCCATCTCGAGCGTCATCCGTTCCTCTTGGATCCAGCGCAGCTCCTCGTCGAGGTCGAAGCGGCGGTGCAGCCGGACCGTGGCGCCCGCCGCGGCCGCGGCGAGCAGGTTCAACAGCCCGAGGATGTGCGACGGCGGCGTCGCCACCTGGAAGCGGTCGTCGTGGCCGAGACCCAGCGCGGTGACCCAGTGGGCCGTGCCGAGGTCGATCGACCGGTGCGTGTGCCGCACCGCCTTGGGGCGGTCGGTCGTCCCGGAGCTGAAGACGAGGGCGGCGTCGTCGGTGTCCCGCACGGCGACCGCGGGAGGCGCCACGCTGGCGGTGCGGTCGAGCACCGCCGCGGCACGGGCGTCGTCGAGACTCGAGGACGGCGTCGTCGCCGAGGCGCTCGGCCAGCAGGCCGGCCCCGGGACCGTCGGCCACGCCGTAGCGGGGCCCGGTCAGGCCGACGGCGGTGCCGACCTCGAGCGCCTTCCAGGACGAGTTGAGCAGGACGGGAGCGGCGCCGACCTTGCTCACCGCATGGACCGTCGCCACGAACTCGGGCCGGTTCGACGTCATCGACCGCCACGCGGTCGCCCCGGCCGATGCCGCGGTCGACGAGGTGACGCGCCAGCGCGTTGGCGGCGCGGTCGAGCTCCCCGTACGTCCAGCGGTCGTCACCCGCCAGCACCGCCGCATGATCGGGGAACCGCTTCGCCGCCGACTCGAGCCCGCGATGCATGAGGCTCGTTGCCATGGGGAAACATTCTTCTCCGAATTGAGATTCAGCGTCAACACGTACGAAGTGTATGGTTATCGCCGTGAGGAAGCGCGTGACCAGCCCGACCCCGGGCGCGGTCGACGAAGACGTCCGGTCCGAGATCATCGAGACCGTCCGCCGCTTCGTGCAGCGAGAGGTCATCCCCGTCGCGTCCGATCTCGAGCGGTCGGACACCTACCCGGAGGAGATCGTGGCGCAGATGCGCGACCTCGGCCTCTTCGGCGTCACCATCCCCGAGGAGTACGGCGGGCTCGGCCTCGACCTGCTGACCTACATCGGCGTGATCGAGGAGCTGGCCTACGGCTGGATGAGCCTGACCGGCATCGTCAACACCCACACCATGGCCGCCACGCTGATCCTGACCCACGGCACCGAGGAGCAGAAGCAGCGCTGGCTGCCCTCCATGGCGTCGGGGGAACGGCGGGGCGCCCTCTCGCTCTCCGAGCCCGACGCCGGCAGCGACACCCGCAACATCTCCTGTCGGGCCCGCCGCGACGGGGACGAGTACGTCCTCAACGGGAGCAAGGCCTGGGTCACCAACGGGGAGCGGTCCTCCATCGTGGCGCTGGCCGCCCGGGCCGAGGAGGGCATCACCGCCTTCATCGTCGAGAAGGAGCCCGGTCCGCGCTTCGAGGGGATCTCGGTCAGCAAGCACGTCGGCAAGCTCGGGCTACCGCGGCGTCGAGACGGTCGAGATGGCCTACGCCGACCACCGCATCCCGGCGGCCAACGTCATCGGCGAGCTCGGGCGTGGCCTGCCCCAGATCCTCGGCGTGCTCGAGGTGGGCCGCATCAACATCGCGGCGCGGGCGGTCGGCGTGGCCCGGGCGGCCTTCGACGCCGCGCTCAGCTACAGCATGCAGCGCGAGACGATGGGCAAGATCATCGGCGAGCACCAGGCGATCCAGCTGAAGCTGGCCGACATGGCGACCCGCCTGGAGGCCGCCCGCCTCCTCACCCGCAACGCGGCCGAGCGCCGGGCCCAAGGCCTGCGCTGCGACGTCGAGGCCGGCATGGCCAAGCTCTTCGCCAGCGAGACGGCGCTCGAGCTCGCCACCGAGGCGATGCGGATCCACGGCGGCGTCGGCTACACCACCGAGTTCCCGGTCGAGCGCTACTACCGCGACGCACCGCTGATGATCATCGGCGAGGGGACCAACGAGATCCAGCGCATCGTCATCGCCCGGGGCCTGCTGGCCCGGGCGCGCGCTCAGGCCTGACGCCGCCCCGTCGTCGTCCGCTGGCCTCGGGTGGGGCCAGTTCGGCCAGCACCTCGTCGGTGTGCTCGCCCAGCCGCGGTGCCGGCGCGGCGGGCCGCACGGGGAGGTCCGAGAAGCTCACCGGGCCGTTGATCGACCGCCGCGTCGTCCCGTCGGCCTCGTTGCGCAGCTCGAGGAACCCGTCGTTGGCGGCGAGCTGCGGGTCTTCCAACACGTCCGCCGGGCCCTGGGCGGGGGCCCACCAGACTCCGGCGGCGTCGAAGCGCGCGGCCCACTCCTCGAGTGTCCGCTCGGCGACGATGTCGTCGAGGATGGCGATGACCTCCGTGCGGTTCTTCCGCAGCGCCCGGGCGTCGGCGAAGCGGGGGTCGGCCAGCAGGTCCGGCCGGCCGAGCGCGCGGTACACGGTGTCGATGTGGCGGTCCGCCTCGAGGCCCGTGAAGAAGAACCAGCGACCGTCCTTCGTCCGGTACGAGTTCATGAGTGGCGTCTGGTTGGAATGCCGCGCCTCGGCCTTGGCCACCTTGCCGACGGTCTCCTGGAGGCTGAGGTCCCACCCGAGCACGTAGGTCCCGGTCCGGAGCAGTGACACCTCGACGACGCGCCCGCGCCCGGTCTGCCGTTGCTCGAGCACCGCGGCCAGCAGGCCGGCCAGGGCGGCCAGCCCGCTGATGTGGTCACCGATGCCGCCGCGGGCGTTGAGGGGCGTGCCCTCGCTGTTGGCCAGCTGGACGGACAGGCCGGAGCGGGCCCAGAAGGCCCCGATGTCGTAGGCGGGGCGGTTGCGGTCCCCACCCCGCAGGCCGTACCCGCTGACGCTGCAGTAGACGAGGCGCGGATGGCGGGCGACCGTGGCCGCCGGCTCGAGCCCGAGGCCGTCGAGCGCGTCGGGGCGCAGGTTGGTGAGGAAGACGTCGGCCGTCGCCAGCAACTCCTCCAGCCGCTCCCGGGCGTCCGGCTCGCGCAGGTCGAGGACGACGCTGCGCTTGCCGCGGTTGTCCTGGGCGAAGGCCGGGTTCGGGAAGTCCTGGCCGATGCCGAGCGAGCCGAAGGCACTGCGCATCGGGTCCCCGTGCGGCGGCTCCACCTTGATGACGTCGGCGCCCCAGTCGGCCAGGAGCGCGCCCGCCGACGGGTGCCGCCACCCACACGCCCATCTCGACCACGCGCAGGCCGGTCAGGGCGGCGAGCCCGGCCCGTTCGGTCTGCTCGGTCCGGCCGGTCAGTCGGTCTCCCGGCCGGCGTCATCGGGCTCCCGCGCTGCGGTGCGACCGGAGGCCTGCTCCCGCAGCGTCTCCTTCATCACCTTCCCCGTCGCGTTCAGCGGCAGCGCGTCCACGATCTCCACGACCCGGGGCACCTTGTAGTTGGCCATCTCGTTGCGGCTCCACCCGATGATGTCGTCGCCGGAGACCGCCCCGGAGACCACGACGAAGGCCATGCCCACCTCGCCCAGCCGCTGGTCGGGGATGCCGATCACGGCGGCCTGCTGCACGGCGGGGTGCCGCAACAGGGCGTTCTCGATCTCGGCGGGGTAGGCGTTGAACCCCCCGACGATGAACATGTCCTTGACCCGCCCGACGATGCACAGGCGACCTGCGTCGTCCACGACACCGAGGTCGCCGGTGCGGAGCCAGCCGTCGGGACCGAGGACCTTCGCCGTCTCGTCGGGGTCGTCCAGGTAGCCGGCCATGATGCTGCCGCCGCGGAGCAGCACCTCACCCGCCTGCCCGGTCTCGACGTCGCGCCCACCCTCGCCGACGATGCGCACCTCGAAGCCCGGGCGCGGCCGGCCCACGGTGGTGGCGATCGCCTCGGCGTCGTCCTCGGCCGACGTCGCGCAGGCGGTGCCGCCCTCCGTCAGCCCGTACCCGGTGACGACCTGCGAGAAGGGGAGCTCGTCGTGGACCCGGCGGATCAGCTCGACGGGGATGTCGGCCGCGCCGGTCACGGCCACGCGCAAGGTCGAGAGGTCGTGCCGCGCCGTGTCGGGGTGGTCGAGGATCGACTGGTACAGCGTCGGCGGCCCGGGGAGGACGGTGACGCCCTCCGACGCGACGCGGGCCAGCGCGCGCGCCACGTCGAAGACGGGCTCGGGAAGCATGGTGGCGCCGCTGGCGACACTGGCGAGGATGCCGGCCTTCAGGCCGAACATGTGGAAGTAGGGGTTCACCTGGAGGTAGACGTCGCCGGCGCGGAGGCCCGTCATGGCCACCCAGTCGGTCGCGACGGTCAGCGTGCGGCCGTGCGTCATGACGACGCCCTTGGGGACGCCGGTCGTGCCCGACGTGAAGAGGATGTCGGACGGATCTTCCGGTCCCAGCGCGGCGCTGCGGCGCCGGACGTCGGCCAGGGACTCCGCCGTCGCGCCCGCCATGAAGTCGCGCAGCTCGACGGCCCCAGCGACGGCCTTCCCGCGCGCCACGACAACGGTCTCGAGGGCCGGCAAGGCGACGCCGGTGCCCGCGAGCATCGCCACGTAGTCCGTGCCGAGGAAGTCGGTGACCGTCACGAGCAGGCGGGCCCCGCTCCGGGAGAGGATGTCCGCCGCCTCTGCCCCCTTGAACCGGGTGTTCACGGGAACGAGGACCGCACCTGCGGCGAAGAGGCCCAACGCGGCCACGATCCACTCGGCGCAGTTCCCGCACCAGATCGCCACGCGATCACCGGGCTCGATCCCGGATTCGACCAGCGCGGCGCCGAAGGCCCGCGGCGTCACGGGCGAGCTCGGCGTACGAGAGGCTGGCCTCCCCGTCGCGGACGGCCACCAGGTCGGAAAACCGCTCCGCCGTGTCGTCGAGCATGGCCGGGATGGACGGCCACGGTAGTGCTGCCGGCGACGGTCGGCTCACCGGCGCAGGGACGCGGGCCGGCGTCCGCCGTTGAGAATGGTCCTCTTTCCATACAATAATGTTACTTTCGACGGCGGACCCCACAAAAGGGCGGGGTCACGTCCGCTCGCCGGAGCCGCACAAGGGAGACGAGATGGCCACAACTGCGCCCGCGCCGTACTACGACCCCTACGACTTCGACATCGACGCCGATCCCTACCCGGTCTGGAAGCGGCTGCGCGACGAGGCCCCGCTGTACTTCAACGAGAAGTACGAGTTCTACGCGATCAGCCGGTATGACGACGTGGAGCGCGCCCTGGTCGAGTGGCAGACCTACAGCTCGGCCAAGGGCTCGGTCCTCGAGATGATCAAGGCGGGGATCGAGATGCCGCCCGGAATGTTCATCTTCGAGGACCCGCCCGACCACGACCTCCACCGCGGCATCATGAGCCGCGTCTTCACGCCCCGGCGCATGGCGGCCATTGAGCCGCAGGTCCGGGACTACGCGGCACGGACCCTGGACCCGCTCGTCGGGGCAGGCGGCTTCGACTTCATCGCCGACCTGGGCGCCGAGATCCCGATGCGCACCATCGGCATGCTCCTCGGGATACCCGAAGAGGACCAGCAGGCCATCCGTGCGCACATCGACGAGGGCCTGCGCCTCGAGGCGGGTGTCATGCCCGATATCGATCTGTCGACCGATGACAGAACCGCCTCGGACTATGGCGCCTACATCGACTGGCGCGCCCAACATCCCTCCGACGACCTCATGACCGAATTGCTCACGGCGGAGTTCACCGACGAGACCGGGACGCTGCGCACGCTGACCCGGGACGAGATCCTCGGCTACATCGGCCTGCTCTCGGGGGCCGGCAACGAGACCACCACGCGCCTCATCGGCTGGGCCGGCAAGCTCCTGGCCGAGCACCCCGAGCAACGCAGGGACCTCGTGCAGAACCCGGGTCTGATCCCGGCCGCCATCGAGGAATGCCTCCGCTACGAGCCACCCTCGCCCGTCCAGGCCCGCTCGGTGACCACGCGACGTCGAGCTCCACGGCCAGACCGTCCCGGCCGGGAGCGTCATGGTGCTCCTCAACGCCTCGGCCAACCGCGACGAGCGGGTCTTCGCCGATCCGGACCGGTTCGACATCCACCGCAAGGCGCAGCGCCACCTGAGCTTCGGCTACGGCCTGCACTTCTGCCTGGGCGCGCACCTGGCGCGGCTCGAGGGCCGCGTCGCGCTCGGAAGAGGTGCTCAAGCGCTTCCCGGAGTGGGACGTGGACACGGACGGCGCGGTGCAGGCCCGGACGTCGACCGTGCGGGGCTGGGAGAAGCTCCCGGTGCGCACCCCGTGATCCTGGCCCACGGGCCGTCCCGCGACCGCGACCATGGCTGAGGCGGTCCTGACGGCGAAGAACGGCCCGGTCCTCGTCATCACCCTGAACCGACCCGAGGTCAAGAACGCCATCGACTCGGACCTGTCGCTGGGCGTCCTCGCGGCGCTGGCCACGTTGGACGCCGACACCGAGCTCCGCGTCGGGGTGCTCACCGGCGCGGGCGGTGCCTTTTGCGCCGGCATGGACCTCAAGGCTTTCGCCCGGTCCGGGCTGCCCGAGGGCGTCGACGACATCTTTCGCCACGGATGCCGGAAGCCCCTGATCGCGGCCATCGAAGGCGTGGCCGTCGGGGGTGGGCTGGAGCTCGCGCTCGGTGGCCGATCTTCTCGTCGCTTCCAGCGAGGCCAGGTTCGGTTCGCCCGAGGTCAGGTTCGGGCTCTTCCCGGGCGGAGGCGCGCTCCTGCGCCTGCCGCGGCACCTGCCGCAGTCGATCGTGACCGAGCTCGCCCTGACCGGCGAGCCGCTCTCCGCCCGAGCGGCGCTCGACCACGGGCTCATCGTGCGCATGTGCGAGCCGGGACACGCGCTCGACACGGCGCTGGAGCTGGCGGCCGCCATCGCCCGCAATGCGCCGCTCGGCGTCGAGGCGGTCAAGCAGCTGCTGCGCCTGGCCCCCGGCCGCTCCGAGGAGGAGCTCTGGCCCCGCCAACGCGAGCTGGTCGAAGCGGTCTTCGGTTCCGACGACGCGGAGGAGGGCGCACGCGCCTTCGCGGAGAAGCGCCCGCCACGGTGGACGGGGCGATGAGCAGTCCGGAGGTCGCACCACCGTGTCGCCGGAACGAGGAGGGAAGAGTCCAGCATGAGCAGTGATCGCTACCGGGTGGTCCAGTGGGCGACGGGGAACATCGGATCGCACTCCCTGCGGGCCGTCATTGAGCATCCCGACCTCGACCTCGTGGGCGTGTACGTGTACTCGGAGGACAAGGAGGGACGCGACGCCGGGGACCTCTGCGGCACCGCGCCGACCGGCGTCCGAGCGACACGGGACAGTCGCGGAGATCCTGGCGCTGCAACCCGACTGTGTCCTCTACATGGCGGATCGGGTCGACGTCGACGTGCTGTGCCAGCTCCTCGAGGCCGGCATCAACGTGGTGTCGACGCGGAGCGAATTCCACAACCCGGCCCGACTCGATCCCGAGATCCGCCAACGGATCGAGGCGGCCTGCGCGCAAGGAGGTGCGTCGCTGCACAGCACCGGATCGAGCCCGGGGTTCATCACCGAGGCGATGCCCCTCGTCCTGATGTCGTTGCAGCGTCGCCTGGACCACCTCCTCATTGAGGAGTTCGCCGACATGTCGTCCCGCAACTCGCCGGAGCTCATCTTCGATCTCATGGGTTTCGGCCGCGACCCCGCGAGCTTCGACCCGAGGGGAGTCGAGGCGCACGGCGGTGCCGCGTTCGCCGGCTCGCTGGAAGTCGTCGCCGAGGCGCTGTCGTTGCCACTCGACTCGGTGACGGCAACCGGCGAGGTGGCAACGGCCCGCAGCGACGTGGACATCGCCGCGGGCCACGTCCGAGCCGGCACCATCGCCGCACAACGGATGCAGGTGAGCGGTCTCCGCAACGGCCGGCCGCTCCTCACCTTCAGCGCCAACTGGTACCTGACCCCCGACGTCGAGCCGGCGTGGGACCTGCGCGAGACGGGCTGGCACCTGCTGCTGGAGGGTGACACGCCGCTCGACATCGACGTCCGTTTCCCTGTGCCACCCGACCAGTGGGCGGCGACGTCACCCGGCTTGACCGCCCACCGCCCCGTGAACGCCATTCCCTACGTCTGCCGGGCCGAGTCCGGGATCCGGACCATCGTCGACCTGCCGCAGATCATTCCGTCGTTCGGGTGATGGCTGCAGCTGCAGGCATCGCGAGTGGCGGGCTCGGCGCCGCGTCGCCGTGAGCACCATCGGCGTCGTCGTCGGGAACCCGAAGGCGCAGTCGCGGACGCTCCGGTTCGCGGAGGCGGTCGTCACGGCCGCGGCCGACGAAGCGGGGCTCGACGGGGGCGACCGGCTGACGGTGGACCTCGCCGACCTCGGGCCGCAGCTCTTCGACTGGTCCTCGGCCCGGGTGAAAGAGGCGGTGGAGGAGATCCGTTCGTGCGCGCTGGTCGTCGTGGCCTCGCCCACCTACAAGGCCAGCTACACGGGCCTGTTGAAGTCGTTCCTGGACTGGTTCAGCACCACCGATCTCCTGGGCGTCACCGTGATCCCGGTCATGACCGGCGCCGGGGCACACCACGCGCTCGCCGTCGAGGTCCACCTGCGGCCACTGCTCGTGGAGCTGGGAGGGACGCTGCCCACCCGGGGCCTCTACATCACCGAGAGCGAGCTGGCCCAGCGCGGACGAGGTCATTGCGACCTGGCGGCGCGAGGCGGGAGCCGCAGTTGCGGCGCGCCGTGGGGACCGGCCGTGGTCTCGGCTGACCGGCACGGACGGCGGGCGCGGTCGCCCGGTTCCCTCCGCCTGCGCTAGAACACGCGAGCATGCCGGAACCCCGACTCGCACCGCTGCCCTTCGCCGAATGGGACGAGGCCACCCGCACGACGCTGCTGCAGTTCCTGCGTCGACCCGAGATCTACCTGTCGGGCGATCCCGATGCGCCACCCATGCCGATCGTGCTCGAGATGTTCGCGCACCACCTCCCCCTGAGCGCATCGTGGCTCCCCTTCACCGAGATGCTCGCCGGCCCTGACGCCAAGCTGCAGGCCGAACACCGCGAGCTGCGTCATCCTCCGCGTCTCCTGGCGGACGCGCTCGGGGTACGAATGGGCCCAACACAGCCGCATGGGCGCGGACGCCGGTCTGGAGCAACGGCAGATCGACGCCGTCGCCGAAGGTCCCGCCGCGGCGGTGTGGACCCCGCTGGAACGGACCCTGCTGACCGCGGTGGACGAGATGATCGACGCGCACGGCGTCAGCGACGCGACCTGGGAGGGTCTGGTCGCCCACTTCGGGCCCGGCGAGATCTTCGAGCTGCTCTTCCTGGTCGGGGGCTACCTCTGCCTGGCCACGGTGTTGAACAGCATCGGCCTCCAGTCCCCGATGCCGTCGCCGCCCCGCGACGAATCCGCCGGCGCCGGCGGAGGAGTCGCCCCTTCGTCGTCGGGCTCCGACTGATCAGGCCGGAAACGGCTCGTCCAACAAGGAGGTGCCGCGCTGGAGACTGGCGAGGGAGAACCCGGCGGTCCTGCGATAGTCCTCCGTCACCCGTGCGATCTCCTCGGCCGTGATCACGTCGGCGACGTCGACAAACCCGTCCGGGGCGCGTTGCTCGACCAGCAACATGGGCAGCTCGGGCCCGAAGCCGCGGTTGGCCTGCACGATCGCCGCGGTCGCCGGTCGACGGACCGACTCGTAGCGGTCCAGTGCGTCCCGCGGGCGGTCCGGGTCCCGCCGAAGGCACCCGGCGAGCACCCGGGCGTCGAGGATCGCCTGGGACGCTCCGTTGGAGCCGATCGGGTACATCGGGTGGGCCGCATCCCCGAGCAACGTCGTCCCGCCGAAGGTCCAGCGAGGCAACGGGTCTCGATCGACCATCGGGAACACGAAGGTCTCCGACGCCGACCCGACGATGGCGGGCACATCGAGCCAGTCGAAGTCCCAGTCCTCGAACCACGGGAGGAAGTCCTCGAGCGAGCCCTTTCGGTTCCAGTCCTCCCGTGTCGCCAGATCCGACGCCGGTCGGCGGAGCTCGGCGATGAAGTTGAAGAGCTGCCTGCCACCCGGCAGGTCGGCAATGGGATAGCCGACGAACTTCTGCTCGGGATGCCCGGCCCAGATCATGGAGCGGCCGTCGAGAACCGGGTCGATCTCCGCCACGCCGCGCCAGAGCAGGGATCCGTTCCACAGGGGTGGGCCCTCCTCGGGGTAGCGCTGGGCGCGCGCCACACTGTGGATCCCGTCGGCCGCGATGACGAGGTCCGCCTCCACCCGACCGTCTTCGAACACGGCCTCCGGACGGTCGCCGACCTTGCTCGATCCGGACGAGCGAACGGCCCGAGGTGCACGGCGCCCCGCCCGACCCGGTCGATCATGGCCTGCAGCAGGATCTCCTGCAGGACGCCCCGGTGGATGGAGAGCTGGGGCCACGGGTACCCGGCGGCGAGACCCCGCTGCTCCCGCCAGATCTCCTGACCTCGTCGGGTGCAGTACACCAGCTGCGAGGGGGCGACCGACCGGGCACCGAGCTCCTCGAGCAGCCCCAGCGCGTCGAGCTCGCGTACGGCATGCGGCAGCAGGTTGATCCCGACACCCAGGGAGCGGAGCTCCCGCACCGATTCGAAGACCTCCACCCTCGCCCCGATCTCGTGGAGGCTCAGCGCGGTCGGCCAGACCACCGATGCCGGCCCCGATGACGGCACAGCCGAGATCCGGGTCGACCCCCCTCACAGGACCTCGTGCACATCGATGCGCACGAGCGACTGGTCCCGCCGGCCGGTGGAGACGGCGATGAGGTGGTTGAGCCAGTCCAACCTCGGAGCCGGTGCGCGGAGGCGCACCAGTGTCCTGAAGTAGTACTCGTCCGGGTCCACCTGATCTCCTCGGGCCAGGCGGGCGGTGACGGACTCGCTCGCCCGGCGAATACCCTGCGACACGACCTCGATGGCTCCTCCCGATCGGTCTGGAGGGTGTAGTGCGCATCGATCTCGAGGGTCCCGTCGGATCGCACCGTCTGCCAGTCGACACCACCCTTCAGGATGGTGCCGACCAGGCCGTCGCGTCCCTCGAAGGTGCCACCGTCGAACGCGACGAACCGGCGGCCCCCGCCGAGGTCGACGAGCGGTGACACGTCGACGAATATCGACATCAGCTCACGCAGTGCAACCGGACGCATGCCAGGTGACCCTCTCTCCGCAGCGTGGTCCGGGTGATGGTAACAGGGGCGACTCGCGACCCTCCTACTGTCCGCCCGACTGCCAGTACTGCTCGAGACCGGGCGCCAGATCCCGGCTGACGAGCTCGATCCGAGGTCCGCTCGCACTGCGGTGGTACGCCCAGACAGGCGACCCGTCAGGACGGACGCCGGTCGCCTCGGCGGCGTACCCGCGTGCCGCGAGCAGCGCCGCATCGGCTGCGACGTCGTCGGACCAGTAACCGAGATGGTGGATGCCTGAACCCACGGCCGGCGCCCAGAGCGTCCCGGGGATGCTCTGGATCACCTCCACCCTGGGAATGGTCGTCGAATAGGTGAAGCGGAGGTCGAGCGTCGTCTCCCCGTCGGGAAGCAGGACGGGCGTGCTCACGGAGAGGGTCGGGCACCACTCGTGGCCGAACAGGAGGGCGAGATCGTCCAGGGCGGCGTCGAGGTCCTCGACGACGACGCCCACGTGGAAGTGGTCGGCGGCCCTCATGACGGCTCGATCACCACGCGGACGGCGCCCCCGGCCCGCTCCGAGGCCACCCGGAACGCCTCGGCGGCGTCTTCGATCGGAAAACGGTGCGTGATGAGGGTTCGGGCAATCTCGGGTTGGTCCGCCAGCATGGCCGCGGCGTCCTCCATCTCCCGCCCGCCTTCGTGGGCGCAGTAGCCGAGCGACGGGATGAGCCGGGCCTCACGGTGGAAGAGCGGCATCCAGTCGAGCTCGACCGGCCCGAAATGGACCCCGAGGACGACGATCGTCCCACCGGGGGCGACGAGCTCGCCGCAACGAGCCAGGCTGGCCTGGGTCCCGGCCGCCTCGACCACCACGTCGTAGAGGCCCTCGGGATCGATCCGCGCCCCGAGGCGCTCGCCGGCTTCCTTCTGGTACGGGTGCCGGGCCTGGAGGGCGACGTCCTCGCGCGCCGAGGCGGCGCGCCCCGACGACGGCGAGCAACCCGAGCGCGCCGGCGCCGACGACCGCGACGCGTTTGCCCGGCGCGGTGTCGGCGAGCCGGAGCGTGTGCCACGAGACGGCGGCGGGCTCGACGATGGAGGCGTCACGCACGTCGAGGCCGGAAGGCAGCGGGACCAGCCGGGCCGAGGGGACGCGGAAGTGCTCGGCCATGCCGCCGTCGGCGGTGATGCCGAGGGCCCGCTGGCCGTGGGTGGGGCACAGGTTGTACGCGCCCCGGGCACACTGGTCGCACTCCATGCAGCCGTAGATGGCCTCGACGACCACCGCGGTGCCGTCCTCCCGCACGCCCGCGAGCTCGTGGCCGAGGATGGACCGGCTCCCCAAGCCGGATGTAGCTCAGGTCGGAGCCGCAAATGCTGGTCGCCCTCATGTCGAGGAGCTCGCCGGTGGTGCCTGGTGGTTCGTCCAGATCGACCACGGCCACTCCACTCTCGATGCTGCGAACGGCCTTCATGATCCCTCCTCGTCTGCCTCTTGCCTACCACTGTGGCCACCGCCACTAGATATCCTCTGGCCTGCCTGCCCGGGAGGCGGCCGCGACGACGTCGCAGCGCATCCCGCGGCGGGCCGACGAGGAGTTGCCCGTGAACAGCCCGCTCGAATTCTGGGTCTTCCTGCCGCAGATGCGGATGACCATGGACCAGCTGGTGGACCGCGCCCGAGCCGCCGAGGCGGCCGGCTTCGCCGGCGTCGCCTCCATGGATCACCTGACGCCTCCGGGCGCGGAAGGCTCGCCCATGTTCGAGGCGATGATCACCAGCACGTGGCTCGCCGGCCGGACGGAGCAGTTGCAGGTGGGGTCGCTCGTCCTCTGCGACTCGTTCCGGCATCCGGCGGTCCTGGCCCGGGAAGCGGTCTCACTCGACCATGCCTCCGGAGGGCGCTTCGAGCTCGGCCTCGGCTGGGGCTCGGTCGCCGACGAGCTGCGTACGTTCGGCATCGGATCCCCCGACCCGAAGATCCGGCTGAGCCGGCTCCGCGAGTCGCTCGAGATCATCACGGCGCTCTGGGCCGGCGAGACGGTCGACTACGAGGGCGAGCACTTCCATCTGCGGGGCGCGCAACAACAGCCCGGACCTCTCGGTCGGATCCCGATCGTCATCGGGGGCGCCGGGAGGGGAACCATGCGGTTGGTCGCCGCCCATGCGGACTGGTGGAACGTCCACACGCACATCGTCGACAAGCTGGACGAGATGCGCCCGTTCTCCGGGGACGCACGCTGTTCGCTCCAGGTCCAGGTCGCCTACGTTCCGCCTCGGCGTCGCGCGACGAGATCGAGCAGACGGCGCGGCGGCGCTTCGGCCGCACTCCGGTCGTCGGTACCGCAGCTGAGCTCGTCGACTATTTCGGAGCACTCCAGGCTCGCGGCATCGAGCGGGTCTACGCCTGGTTCTGCGACTTCGCCCAACCCGAGACGCTCTCGGCCTTCGGCGACGCCGTCATCGGGCAGCTCGGCCGGTCCCGCACGGTCGACTAGCCCAGGCCGCGGTTGAGGAGGTCCCGCGCCTCGGGACCGCCGTCGATGACGTGGTTCACGCCGTCTGGTGATCCGCCAACCCTCGGAGGTCCGCCGGAACTCCCAACGGTTCGCCGAGATCCGCCAGATCCTCGTGCGCGCCGTCCTTGAACCGATAAACCCGCGAATAGCCGGTCGCCACCGCGCTGTCGCCGTCGACCGTCACGAGCGGGAAGGCCTGCACATGGGCACATCCGTCACGGATCAGGGACTGCTGCCCATCGCTCTCGACCATGGCGGCCACCGCGTCCGGACCGACCAGGCGCGCCAGGTCCGATTCGAGCACCCCGTCCTCTGCCCACAACGCCGCCGCCGCAGCGCTGTCCCCGGTGTCCACCGCCGGCCCCCAACTGTTCACCAGGCGATGGATGGCGAACTGGTCCTCGAGCGAACCTGACCCGCTCCTCCAGGGCGGCCGTGCTGCCCCTCGGACCCGGCCTCCCCCATCGCTATGCGTCGGATCCGGACGCCAGCGTGCCGTTGGCGTCCAGGAGGTGATGGTGCGCCTCGTGGACCGCGCAACATGCGAGGCCCGCGACCGTGAAGGTGTAGACCCCGTCCTGGCCCCGATTGCTCACCACCGTCCGGGACCACCCGGACTCGTCGGTGGTGGCGATGATTCCCGCCAGCCGCTGCGCCTGCGCGTCGAGGTCCCGGGCCAATTCGTCCCGGGGCAGCTCGTTGTAACTCGCCCACACGTCGTCGCCCGGGTTGAAGGACGCGAAGCTCGGATTGTCCTGCGCCAAGCCGAGCACCATCCGGTCGCCGTAGACCCGCAGGATGTCACGCACGTGGGCGCCGTATTGCATGGGCGAGAAGATCCCCGGTCCAGGGCTCGTGCGCAGATAGACCTCGTCGGCTTCCGCGAGAAAGGTCCTCCATGCCGCGGCGAGCTCCACGGCGCGGTCCCCCAGCGAACCTGGCGCGAGGGTGCCCGGATGGTCGCCACATTGCGGGCACGGATCGGTCTGGATGCGAGGCCACTCCCAGCCCTCGCCACGGGCCCGGCGGAGATCCTCCAACGTCGCGCCACGCTCGTGGCCGATGTTGCCCGTCATGGCGCCAGAACTCCGATGGTCATGCACCGTGAGTATGCTCGCCCGCAAAGCGCCGGACAACAGGTCGGGGCGGGGCCCGGCTTCTCGCTCGGGCAGGCGCACAACGCCGAAAGCGACCCCCGTCTGGAGCAGCCGGACCGCCGCCCGGGAGTCGTGGCCGACCTCGCCGGGCTCGTGGTCCGCGACCGCATGCCCGAGCAGTTCCTCGCCGTGCACCACGCGCTCTCCGCCGCTCGGCACGACCAGAGCCTCGATCTCCGAGAGCCTGCCGTCATGGCCGAGGCGCTCGACACTCGAAAGTTGGCCCGAGCTCACAGTTTCCGCACACCGCCGTCATGCACTGAACGGCCGGGAGCGTCGCGCCGCGGTGACGCGGGGCGACGCGCAGACCCCCCATTAGTGATGTCCCCAATGAAAGGGGCCACCTCATCGGGTCCGTCATAGCGGGGGGTGACGCGCGCGCGCGAACGCGCGGACATTCCGCGCTGTCAGAGGTCTAGTGTTCGAACACGCACCGAGAGCGTCGACACACGATGTGTTGCCGCTTTCCCCACAAGCGCTCGACGAAAGAGGCGGGGAAGCGGAACTGTGACAGCCACCATCGAAGCAACATCAGCGACATCAGCAACATCAGAGGACTTCGGTGTCTTGGCCCGCCAAATACGCGAAGCCGGTCTTCTCGATCGCCGGTTCGGTTACTACGGCGTGATGATCCCCTTTGACGATCGCCGCGTTCGGGGTGGGTTCGTGGGACTGTTCCTCCTCGGGAATTCCTGGTGGGCGCTCGGCATCGCCGCCTTCCTGGGGCTCGCGTTCACCCAACTGGGTTTCGTCGGACACGATGCCGGCCATCATGAGGTCTTTCGCTCGAGACGGGCGAACCGGCTCCTCGGGCTCGCCGTGGGCAACGCGCTCATCGGGATGAGCTTCGGCTGGTGGGTCCCGAAGCACAGCGCCCATCACGCGCATCCGAACGAAGTGGGACGTGACCCCGACATCGGCGATGGCGGCGCGTCAGCGCCCCTCACGGACGCACTACCGGAGATCGGGAGTTGGCCGGCCCGCTTCATGACGAAGTGGCAGGCACCTCTGTTCTTCCCACTCATGGTCCTGCGCAGCACGGGCATCTACGTGTTGGGCGTGCAGCGGCTGATCCGTCAACGCAACAGGGCCGCCGCCATGGAGGGTGCGCTCCTCGCGCTGCACGCCGCGCTCTATCTGACGTGCGTCTTCTGGATCCTCTCGCCGCTGAAGGCCGTGGCGTTCATACTCATTCACCAAGCGGTCTTCTCCGTGTACCTCGGGTGCAGCTTTGCCCCCAACCACAAGGGGATGCCGCTCGTCGATCCCAAGCTCGGGCTGAGCTTCGCCCGGCGCCAAGTCATCACCTCCAGGAACGTCGCCGGAGGTTGGTTCACCAACGTGGCGCTGGGTGGCCTCAATTTCCAAATCGAGCACCACCTGTTCCCGAATATGCCCCGACCCAATTTGTCGCGGGCCCAGAGCATCGTCAGGGCCTTCTGCCTCGACAACGACCTCAGTTACAGGGAGGACAGCCTGACCGGCTCCTACCGCCAGACGATCCGGGGTCTCCGAGCGGCCGCGCTCGCGGCCACGCAATCGCGTTATGTCCTCGCGCCGGCCGGGTCCATGAAGCTCTGAGCGAGTCCGAAGACTGACCGCACGCGTCACGTCCCGGTACGGAGCCGGCCGTGACGCTCCTGCTCACCCAACCCGCGGGCACCTCCGTGCCGCGCCCGGGCAGGCGCAGTGCGGCCTACTGGGAAGGATGCCGGCAACATCGGCTGCTCTTCCAGGAGTGCGCGGCCTGCTCCTACCGCGGGCTCGGTTCCGTCTCGGTGTCCGCGCTCTGCCACGCCACAACCCCGGTCTGGAAGGAGAGCGCGGGACACGGGTCCCTCTACAGCTGGACGGTGGTCTGGCGGCCTCCCGATCCGTCGTTCCGGGTGCCGTACGCAGCGGCGGTCGTCCTCCTGGACGAAGGAGTCTGGATGATGAGCGCGGTCATCGGGTGCGAGCCCGAGGAGTTGGACGAGGGCATTCGCCTGAGCGGGGAGTTCCAGGCCGCATCCGATGCGATCGCCTGACGTACTTCGCGCCGGGGTGAGCCACGACTCGGGGGCCGACGCGCCGTTGTCATCCCCCCGAAGCGGGTCTTAGGATGAGAGGGTGACGTCCGACCGCCTTCCGACGAGGTTTCCCTCGTTCGACAACGTCGAGGACGAGCGCCGGCACCGCAAGCAGCGTCTCGCTGCCGCCTTCCGGTTGTTCGGGCATTTTGGCTTCGACGAAGGCATCGCCGGTCACATCACCGCGCGCGACCCCGAGCTCCCGGGCCACTTCTGGGTCAACCCGCTCGGCATGAACTTCAAGCTCATCCGCGTGCGGGATCTCATCCTGGTCAACGAGCGTGGTGAGGTCGTGGACGGCAATTGGCCGGTGAACGCCGCCGCCTTCGTCATCCACTCCCAGATCCATGCGGCGCGGCCGGACGTCGTCGCGGCGGCGCACGCGCATTCCGTCCACGGCAAGGCGTGGTCCTCGTTGCGCCGGCTGCTCGATCCCCTGACCCAGGACGCCTGCGCGTTCTACGGTGACCACGCGTTGTTCGACGACTACACCGGCGCCGTGCTCGACATCGAGGAGGGCAAGCGTCTCGCCCACGCGCTCGGCGACAACAAGGCCGTCATCTTGTCGAACCACGGGCTGCTGACGGTCGGTCAGACGTCAGTGGACGAGGCCGCCTGGTGGTTCATCACCATGGAACGCACATGCCAGGCGCAGCTGCTGGCCGAGGCCGCCGGCATCCCCGTGCTCATCGATCCTGACCACGCGCGGAAGACGGCGACACAGGTGGGTCCGACCATGGCCGGCTGGCGGGCCTTCCAACCGCTCTACGACTGGATCGTGTCCATTCAACCCGAGCTGCTCGAGGACTGATCCCTTCACACCGCTTCCCTTACACGAGGGCTCCGGATCAGGACCCCTCGCTCACCTGGCCCCAACCGTCGCCCGGCGCCTCGACGTGGATGATCTCGGGGGCGGCGGCCAGGAACCGGGGCATCTCCGCCATGGCCGCCTTGAAGTGGTCCGAAGCCACGTGCGCCTCTCCGGCCTCGGCGTCGCGGAAGCCCTCGATGAGGAACCAGAGGTTCGGGTCATCGGCGCTCCGGCACCAATCGAAGAACAGGTTGCCCGGCTCGGCGCGTGACGCTGCGATGTAGTCCACGATCAGCGACGGGAATTCGTCGGCGTACTTGGCCCGCACCGGCTGCCTGACCACGTTGAAGATCATCCGCTCCTCCTCTGTCCCACGTCCCGCATCCTCGTCGGCATCACGCCACGTCACCGGCCGGATCGATTTCCAGGTGCAACCGGGTCAGGCCCCGGAGGATGTAGGTCGGCATGTAGTGGTAGCGGCGGGCGTCCGGGGGTCCATGGTGCTCCTCGGAGATCCTGATGTCCGTGGTGCGATCGAGCAGGCGCTCGATGCTCACCCGGGTCTCCAGGCGGGCCAGCGGCCCACCCGGGCAGCTGTGCACGCCCCGGCCGAAGGCGAGATGCTCACGCGCGTTGCCGCGCTCGACGCGGAACGCATTCGGATCGTCGAAGCGCCGGGGGTCGCGGTTGGCGGCGCCGTTGAGCACCATCAACGTCACCCCGGCCGGGATGTCGACCCCACCGACCGTCGCCGGGCACCGGGCCAGCCGGAAGTCGCCCTTGACCGGGGCCTCCATCCTGAGCGTCTCCTCGACGAAATCGGGAATGAGGTCGCGCCGCTCCCGGAGGAGCTGCTGCAGGTCCGGACGCTCACCGATGAGCTGCAGGGCGGTGCCGAGAAGGCGCACCGTGGTCTCCTGCCCGGCGGCGAAGACGTTGGTGGCCACGCGGACGACATCGATGACCTCGGGCAGTCCGCCGTCGGGGAACGTCGTGGTCGCCAGGGCCGTCAACACGTCGTCGCGCGGCTCGTGCCTGCGGTCTTCGATGTAGCGGCTGAAGCGGTCGTAGAGCCACTCCAGCGGGCTGTGCGACATCTCGGTCTTCGTGCTGCCGACGCCGCCGCTCCCGGGCTGCCGGGTCAGGGCATCACGGAATTCCTGGTGATCCTCCTCGGGAACACCGAGGAGGTCGGCGATGACGAACAGCGCGAACGGGTTGGCGTAATCCCCGATCAGCTCACACTCGCCCCGTCCGACGAACCCGTCGATCTGGCGGTCGGCCAGCCGCCACACGAAGTCCTCGTTCTCCTTCAGGCGCTTGGGGGTGAGCTGGCGCATGAGCAGGTGCCGGTGGTCGCGGTGCAGCGGTGGGTCCATGGTGATGATCTGGTCGCTGAACGGCAGCTCGGCGCGGTGTTGCTCAATCAGCGCGCTCACGTCCTCCTGGCCCTCCAGCGGGACCGGGAACCCCGGGAACGGGCCGGTGACCGAGTTGCAGGAGGAAAACGTGTCGGTGTCGGTGTAGACGGTGAAGGCCTCGTCGTAGCCGGTGACCATGTACACGCCGTGTTGGGGCTCCCTGAGCACCGGGCACTGGGCCCGCAACCAGTCGAAGTAGGGGTACGGATCAGTCGACGGTCTCGGTGCCGCGGAAGAAGTCCAGGGCGTCGTAGTCGGTGCGGGCGTCGGTCATGCGGTCTCCTTGCGTGGCGGCTGCTCCGTGACGAAGGTGGCGGCCCGACGGTGGAACCGCCACGCGGCATCGCTGCGGTGCAACACATCGTTGTATCGGCCCACGAGCTTGATCTCCCATCCGGAGTCGCCCAGGAGGATGAAGACCACGTCGCTCACCGCCGTGGCCTCGTCGTCG
Source organism: uncultured Acidimicrobiaceae bacterium (assembly GCA_963737805.1). GTDB lineage: Bacteria > Actinomycetota > Acidimicrobiia > Acidimicrobiales > RAAP-2 > Bog-473. The sequence continues at coordinate 62,011 of CAVTUE010000012.1, read as the reverse complement.
CTCCACGTCTGAATGACGGTGTTCACGACGAGATGGCGCTGCGGTCGCCGCGGCGCCCATTTCGTGTACGCCTGGCGGAGGGCGTCGTGACCCGTGTGGGTGCCCATCCCCGGGATCTCACAGACACCGTCGGGACAGAAGGTGGCGACGACGTCGTTCGTCCGGCCGTCGTCCAGGGCCTGCGTGTACGTGGCGAGCGCGGCGCGGACACCCTCGGCGACCTCCGCGTAGGACCGCTCGGTCATGGCGCCATCCTCACTCTGCGTCCGTCTTTTCGTCCACGAGAACGTTCGGGAACACGTTCCATGCTCAGAAGTCGATGTCCGCAATGGGGCTCTCCAGCGGGTTCACGTTGACCGCCTCCAGCGCCGGGAGCAGCTTCTCGTAGGGAAGGCCGGCGAGGAACCCGTCGAGCGTCCGCTCGAAGTTCGAGAGTCCCCCCTCCAGCCGTTCGGACAGGCGCATGTACTCGAAGCCCCTCGCATGGAGGCCCTTCTGCTGCCGCGGCAGGTTCGAGAAGTCCTGCGTGGGGATCGGCGGCCAGCGCGCATCGTCGCACTCCCAGACTTCGGGCGGCACGGGCTTCGGGGGGTCTTCGCCCTCCGGGAACCGGGTGAGAGACCAGATCTCCATCAGCGTCTCCTCCGGCCCCAACGGGCGGAAGCGGTAGGTCGTGGCGCTGCTGTACATCGGCAAAATGAAGTAGTGCGGGAAGCAGTAGCCCATCGGCTGGTTGAGGCCACGCGCCTCGAGATCGTTGAGGTCGGGCATGTCGCTTCCGTTGGCGCGGTGCCAACGCACCACCTCGTCGTTGAGGGTGCGCAGCCAGGTCGAGAAGGCCAACTTCGGGTCGGCCGGCAGCTCCATGTCGCGGATGCCCTCGGCAACCCGGACATCGTTCGCGTGCACCATCCCGCCCATGCCCTCGCTCATGATGCGCAGGTAGTGCAGTTCGGCATCGATGAGCGCCCGGGGATCGACCGCTCCGCCATTGCGAGACGGGTCTCTTCCGGTGATGACGAGCTCGGGATGCGTCTCGATCACGTGATACTGCTCCATGAACGCCTCTTCGGCGAGCTTCCAGTTCACGGGGAGACGGGCCGCCTGCCACCACTCGACCCGCAGCGACTCGACCTTCCAGGCGTCGTGCACGGTGGCGAAGGGCTCGATGCAGTCCCGGAGGGGCGGGGCGTCGTCGCTGAGGTTGATGAAGGCGCAACCGCCCCATTCCTCGCAGCGCACCGGCGTGAGATTGAGGTCCGGCGCCTGCAGATTGTGCTCGGAGAAGGTCTTCGAGCGGGTGACGAAGGTGTTCACGCCGTCCGGGCCGTAGCACCACCCGTGGAACGGGCAGATGAACCCGGACGTGCACGACCCCCGACCTTCGGCGACCTTGACGCCGCGGTGGCGACAGGCGTTCTGCAGGGCCCGGACGCCCATGTCCGTCGGCCCGCACCACGATGATCGACTGGTCGAGGATCTCGTACTCGACGAAGTCGCCGGGCTCGGGGATCTCCTCGAGCCGGCAGGCCATCTGCCACACCCGTGACCACAGGAGATCGGCCTCCATCTGGTAGAAGTCCGGGTCGAAGTAGCGCTCCTTGGCCACGCGATCCGGGTACTCCAGCGGCGTAGGGCACCGGGAGCTTCGACCAGGGCCGGTTCGCGATCGCCATTCAGCCGCCTCTCTTTCCGAGTCCGTGCCGCGCCTTCATGGCTGCCTGAGGTCGTCGTCCAACGGCACGCCGAAGGAGCGCAGCGCCATGGCCAGGACGTCGTAGGCACCGACCGTGAAGACGACATCCATCAGCTGCTGCTCCTCGAGCGCGCCGGCGAGCACCGACCACGTCTCGTCGGCGATCAGGGCGTCGCCCAGGAGCTCGTCGACGGCCCGGAGCAGCGCCCGCTCGACGTCCGACCACCCGGGTGCGTCCGGCCCGACGGCGACGCGCGCGACCTCGTCCGCGTCGACCTCGTTGTCGCTCGCACTGGCGACATGCTGGCGCCACTGGTACTCCGCGTCCCGGACGGCGGCGACCCGCAGCACCAGCAGCTCACGGTGTCGTGCCGAGAGCGTCGACCCGTACATGACCTGACCGCTGAAGGTGTTGTAGGCACGCGACAGCTCCGGGTACCGGGCCAGCACGCCCAACGCGTTGAGCCCCTTCGGGCGGCCTTCCCCCTTGGGGCGCCCGGTCGGGGGCAGCAGCGGAGCCAACGCTTCACCGGCTGCGGCGGACCATTCGCTCGGCCGGAGTGGCGTCAGCCGCGGCGACTCAGGTGTTGCGGCCACCGTTGACCCCCAGGACCTGGCCGGTGATGTAGCTCGCCTCGTCGCGGACGAGGAACGAGCACATCGCTGCGATGTCCTCCGGACGACCGATGCGCCGCACCGGCGTCAGCTTCTCGTGGAACTCGACCCCCTCGCCCAGGAGGCCCTTGCTCTCCTGGCGGCGCAGCATCGGCGTGTCGATGAACCCGGGCGGGATGGTGTTGACGGTGATCCCCTTGGGCCCCAGCTCCAGGGCGAGCGACTTCGTGAACCCGATGACCCCGGACTTGGCCGCCACGTAGTGCGTCATGTACTGCTGCCCGCTGTGGGCGCTCGACGACGAGATGTTCACGATCCGTCCCCAGCCCTCCTCGATCATGCCGGGCACGGCCGCCTGGCAGCAGTTGAACGTCCCGGTGAGGTTCACTTCGAGGAGACGATGCCACTTCTCGGGCGTGATCGAGAGGAAGGGGTCCACGGCATGGACGCCCGCGTTGTTCACCAGGACCGTCGGGGGGCCGAATTGCCCCTGCACCTGCGCCACGCCGGCGTCGATCTGCGCCCGGTCGGTCACGTCGACCGTGACCCCCGAGCGCGGTCGCCCCGCCGGCCGAGATCTTGCCCGCCACTGCCTCGGCCGCCTCGCCGTCACGATCGAACACCGCCACGGCGCATGCCGTCGGCCGCCAGCCGCTCACAGACCGCGAGGCCGATGCCGGATCCGCCGCCGGTGACGATCGCCACACGCGGCCCGGCAGACCGGGAGGTGTCGCTCATGGATCGCCGTCTCCACGGCCGGCGCCGACGGCCCGCGCAGAGTCGATGGCGTCGTGCGTGCGCGTCATCAGGACTGCCATCCGTCGAGCCTCCTCGTGCCTCGGCGACAGGCACACTTCGTCAAGATAGACTAACCGGTCGGTACAATCCGCATCGTGGGTGCTGAGCCGCACGGTGTGCACGCCCGTGGGCAGGACGCGCCCGCTCGGGCTCATCGCCGCGGAGGCCCATGACATCCACCGAACCCGCATCTGACCAGAGCTCGAGCCCGCCGGCCGCGGAGGTCGACGTGCTCGTCGTCGGCGCGGGCATCACCGGGATCTACCAGCTGTACCGCGCGCGTGAAGCCGGCTTCTCCGCGCAGCTGCTCGAGGCGGGCGACGGCGTCGGCGGCACCTGGTACTGGAACCGCTACCCGGGGGCGCGCTTCGACTCGGAGAGCTACACCTACGCCTACCTGTTCTCGCAGGAGCTGTTCGAGGAGTGGGAATGGCGGGAGCACTTCGCGGAACAGCCGGAGATCGAGCGCTACCTCAACCACGTGGTGGACCGGTTCGACCTCCGGCGGCACATCCGCTTCGGCGCCAGGGTCACCTCGGCCGTCTACGACGAGCCGGCGGGCCGCTGGACGGTCGTGGACAGCCACGGCACCGAGGTCCGGGCGCGCTACTTCGTCGCCGCCACCGGCGTCCTCTCGGTGCCGTACTTCCCCGACGTGCCGGGGCGGGAGGACTTCGGGGGCGAGTCGTACCACACCGGGCTGTGGCCGGCGGCGCCGGTCGACTTCACCGGCAAGCGGGTCGCCGTGATCGGCACCGGGTCGAGCGGGGTGCAGATCATCCCCGTCATCGCCGAGAAGGCCGCCGCCCTGACGGTCTACCAACGCTCCGCCAACTGGTGCACGCCGCTCAACAACGCGCCGATCACGCCCGAACAGCAGGCGCAGCTCCGGACGGACTTCGAGGCAGATCCGCGAGGACGCTGGACACGTCACCGAGCGGGTTCCTCCACCTGGCCAACGAGCGGGCCACCTTCGACGACTCGGAGGAGGAGCGCTGGGCGTTCTTCGAGGAGATGTGGCGCAGCCCGGGCTTCTCGAAGCTCACCAGCAACTACAGCGACCTCTTGTTCGACCAGGTCGCGAACGCGGCCTGGTGCGACTTCCTGGCCGGCAAGATCCGCGCCATCGTCAAGGACCCGGCAACGGCGGAGAAGCTGATCCCCAAGGACCACCGGTTCGGCGAGAAGCGGCCGCCGTTCGTCACCGCCTACTTCGAGGTCTACAACGAGCCGCACGTGGACCTCGTCGACCTCCGGGAGACGCCGATCGAGCGGGTCACCGGGAGCGGGATCGAGACCGCCGACGGTCTCCGGGAATTCGACATCATCGTGTGGGCCACGGGATTCGACTTCGGCACGGGTGCGCTTGAACCGCATGGGCATCTCGGGCCGGGACGGCCTCGCCCTCGTCGACCACTGGGCCGATGGTCCGAAGACGTTCCTCGGGGTGCAGACCACGGGGTTCCCGAACTTCTTCTTTCCCGGTGGGCCGCACGCCGCCGCCGGAAACAACCCGCGCTACAACGGCGACCAGGTGGACTTCGTCACCGAGATCCTCCTGCACCTGCGCGCGGTCGGCTGCGACGTCATCGAGGTCGACCCGGCCGCCGAGGAGAAGTGGACCAACATGGTCGATCGCTGGGCGACCAAGGCCCCCTCGTTCGGCGAGAGCAGCTACTACTTCGGCACCAACATCCCCGGGAAGCCCCGCAAGTACCTGCTGAATTCGGCGGGCCGGCCGAAGCTCCTGGCCGAGATCGCCAAGGTCATCGACACCGACTGGGCCGCGTTCAACCTGTCGCGCTCTGAGGAGCTCACACGGTCGGGGGCGCCTGGTCCCGGGTGACGGCCGCTGCTCAGACGGTCGCGACCGGGGTCAACGGGGAGCCCACGACGCCGGGCAGTCGCAGCGGCGGCGCGGTGAGCAGGAACCGGCTCCGCTCGTGCTCGCGCAGCCACGAGGCGAGCTCGTGCAGGTACCACATCTCGCCGAGCGGAACGCCCAGCTTGAAGAGGCAGAGGTTGTGGATGGGCAGGAACGAGTGCCGGCTCTGCGTCGTGGTCCTTGCCGACCATGCCCTCCACCGCGTAGTTGTCCGCCACGAGCGCAGAGATCTGCGAGTCGGCGATCCACTCGAGCAGCGACTCGTCGCGCGCGTCGAGGTAGGTGCACAGCGTGTGGATCTTCACCGGGTCGGGATTGCGGTTCCACTCGCAGGACTTCGGTGGCGAACCCGGTGTGCAGCAGCAGCATGTCGCCGGGCTCGACCACGACGTTGTCGGCCGCCATGATCTCCTCCGAGGTCTTGCGATCGACCCCGCGCCACTCGTGGCCGAGATGGTGGGCCAGGTCGACCAGCACGCCGCGCCCCTGCACGCCGCTGGCGGCCATGTGCTCGAGCCCGAGGTGGCGGGCGAAGCAGCGGTGGCTGCCGCCGTCGCCCGCGGCGTCCTCCTTCGGCCCGACCAGGTCCTCGCCGGCGCGGTAGCCGTTGTAGTAGACGGCCTCGTCGACCCCGTCGCCGTCGGCGTCGAACTCGGCGCCGACGTGCGCGAGCGAGTCCCACTGCGTGGAGTACTGCAGGGAGAGCGTCACCACGTCGTCGGCCCACACGTCCACGTACTTGGGGTCGCCGAACTTGTCCATGGTGCTCATCGGGACGTTGTAGAAGGTGTCGGGGTTGCCGTCCATGTCCTCGGTCGGCGAGATCACGCGGCGGGTAGCGCCGCTGGTTCAAGGCCGTGCCGCCGGGATAGTCGAGCGGGAGGCTGAGGCAGAAGCTGATGCCGGCCTCGACCTCGCGCACGCCCTGGAGGACCTTCTCCGGCGTGAGCAGGTTGATCCGGCCGAGCTCGTCGTCGTCGCCCCAGTCGCCCCACGTCGAGCCAGGTGGGCGCTGCTTCCACCGCTTGCTCATCGTCTCTTCTCCTTCTGGCCACGACGACCGCGGCCGGCCTGGTCGCACGTTGTCTGTACCGACCGGTTGGTCTAGAATCTGGGCGCAGAGTACCGCGTACGCGCGCGCTCGTTCATCGAGATCTTGCGTCCCCGCGCAGGAAGGGCACAACCAACCATGACAGAGAAGCAACTCGTCATCTCCGCCGACGGGCACATCCTGGAGCCCACGGATCTCTTCGTCACCCGCCTGCCGAAGAACCTGCGGGACCGCGGGGTCTGGGAGGACGACTTCGAGATCGAGCCGCTCGTGGAGGGCGGGGCCCGCATCTTCCGGCGGCTGCACACGCCGGGCTTCGAGGGGTGGACGATCTCCCGCTACCGCCAGACCGGCGGGCGGATGCCCGAGGGCGACCCCGAGATTGATCATCGAGGACCTCAACTTCGACGGCGTCGACGTCGGCGTCATGCACCCGAACCTGTCGCTCTTCGGCCTCTACTCCGACGACCATGAGCTCTCCATCGCCCATGCCCGCGTGTACAACGACTACGTCGTCGAGCGCTTCGGGCCGTACTTCTCCCGCCTGGCACCGACGGCCCCCATTCCGCTGACCGACGTCGACGACGCCGTGGTCGAGATCGAGCGGGTCGCCGCCGACGGCTTCCGCGCCATCCTCCTGCCGGCCACGCCGCCCAAGCCCTACTACTCGCGGGACTTCGACCCCGTGTGGGCGGCGGCCCAGGCCAACGGCGTGCACGTGTTCTTCCACACGCAGACCGGCGGGATCAAGGTCAACGACCCGTCCTCCACCACGCTCAAGGTCGTCATGGAGAACGCGGCCCAGGTCAACCAGCCGGTGACCGAGAAGTCGGCCGCCAAGCGCATGGTGACCCAGGCCATCTACAGCACCATCGTCCCCCAGCAGCTCATCTGCGAGCTCATCGGCGGCGGGGTCCCCGAGCGCTACCCCGACCTGCACTTCGCCCTGATCGAGTTCAACGCCCACTGGCTGGCCTCGCTGGTCGGCAGCATGGACAAGTGCTGGATCACTGGCATCGGGCAGGACCCCGACTGGTGGCTCGGCGTGTGGGACGACAGCCGCCCGCCCACCGAGCAGGCCGGCATCGCCCGGCTGTTCCGGCTGAACGAGAAGTGGCCCTACCCCCTCATGCCGAGCGAGTACGTGAAGCGCCAGTTCCACGTCTCGTTCCAGGACGACCCCGTCGCGGTCGCCTGCCGGCACATCACCGGTCTGTCCAGCATCGTCTGGGGCAACGACTACCCGCACGCCGAGGGGACGTTCCGCGGCAGCCGGCAGCTGATGGACCAGCTGTTCACCGGCGTGCCGCCGGAAGAGAAGGCCGCCATGGTCGGGGGCACGCTCGGCGACCTCCTGGGCTTCCACGCCCCACTGGCCACTCGCCTCCCGGAACTAGGCCACGGGCTCCGGTCGGCAGCACCGAGCACGGGAGCCGAGTGGACACGTACAGCTTCGAAGGGCGCGTCGCGGTCGTCACGGGTGCGGGACGCGGCATCGGCCGGGCCTACGCACTGCTCCTGGCCGAGCGGGGCGCCCGCGTCGTCGTCAACGACCTCGGGGCTTCCATGCAGGGGGTGGGCGTCGACGCCGCGGTGGCGTCGACCGTGGCGGCCGAGATCGACGCGGCCGGCGGCACGGCCGTCGCCGACGAGCACGACGTGGCCTCGGCCGGCGGGCGCGCAGGCGCTCATCGATGCGGCGGTCGAGCACTTCGGGCGTCTCGACGTCCTGGTCAACAACGCGGGCATCATCAAGTGGGCGGGCCTGCCGGACGTCGACCTCGACAACCTGGAGCGGCACATCGCCGTCCACGTCCTGGGGTCGTTCAACACCACCCGGGCGGCGTGGCCCCACATGGTCGAGCAGGGCTACGGCCGCATCGTCATGACGACGTCCTCGGGGATCTTCGGGCTGCCCCAGAACCTCTCCTACGCCACCGCCAAGGCCGCCGTCATCGGGCTGACGCGGAGCATCGCCACCACCAGCACGGCGCACGGGATCAAGGTCAACCTGATCGCACCGGCCGCGTTCACCCGCATGGCCGGGCAGGCCGCCGACACGGACGAGGCCGGCGGTCCGGGGGCACCGATGGCGCCGGACCTGGTCGCCCCCATGGCGGCGTTCCTCGCCCACGAGGACTGCCCCGTCAACGGCGAGATGTACGAGGCCGGCGCCGGGCGGTTCTCCCGCATCTTCATCGCCTCCACGCCCGGCTACGTCACGGCGGACCCGACCATCGAGGACGTCGCCCGAGCACTGGGACGCCATCAACGACGAGGCGGGGTACGCCGTGCCGACCGACCTCCCCGACTGGTCCACCTCCTTCCTGGCCCACCTGCAGCCCGAGCCGTGAGCTGACGATGGACCTCTCGCTCAGCGAATCCGAGCAGGACCTCGTCGACCTCTGCCGTGACTTCGCGCACGCGGGAGATCGCTCCCCGCGCGCCGCTGGCCTGGGAGGAGGCACGCTGCCCGACCGATCTCCTCCGCGAGATGGGTGAGCTCGGGCTCCTCGGCATCCTCGTCCCCGAGGAGTGGGGCGGGATCGGCATGTCGACGATCGGCTTCGTCGCCGCCATGGAGCAGATCGGCCACGCCGACCAGTCCGTGGCCGCCGCCTGGCAGGCCCACGCCACCATCGGCTCGCTGCCGCTCTACCTCTTCGGGAACGACGAGCAACGGGAGCGCTGGCTGCGGCCCCTGGCCGAGGGACGGGCGCTCGGCGCGTTCGGGCTCACCGAACCCGATGCCGGTTCCGACGCACGCGGGATCCGCACCCGGGCCGAACGGCGTGACGGCGGCTGGCTGATCAACGGCCGCAAGACGTTCATCTCCAACGCGGGGACGGACCTGTCGTTCGGGGTGACGTTGCTGGCGCGCACGGAGCCCGTCGGCCGGCCAGGAGGCCGGCTTTGCCGAGCCTGGTCGTGGAGAAGGACACGCCCGGCTTCACCATGGGCCCGAAGATGCGCGGCATCGGCTGGCGCGGCCTCGACACCCGCGAGCTCTACCTCGACGACGTCTGGGTCCCCGACGAGCACCTCCTCGGCGACCCGAACCTCGGGCTCGGCCAGTTCCTGCGCACGTTGGAGGTCGGGCGCATCTCGATCGCCGCCCTGTCGCTCAGCCTGACCCAGGCGGTCCTCGACCTGGCCACCGACGTACGCCGAAGGAGCGCCAGCAGTTCGGGCAGCCGATCTCGAAGTTCCAGGCGGTGCAGTTCAAGCTGGCCGACATCGCCACCGAGCTGGAGGCGGCGCGCTGGCTCACCTACCGCGCCGCCTACCTGCGCGACACGGGCCGGCCCTTCCAGAAGGAGGCGGCGATGGCCAAGATGAAGGCCAGCCGGGTGGCCGCGTGGGCGGCCTCAGAGGCGGTGCAGATCCACGGCGGCCTCGGCTACATGCTCGAGACGCCGGTCGCCCGGTTCTACTGCGACTCCAAGGTGCTCGAGATCGGCGAGGGCACCAACGAGATCCAGCACCTGGTGATCGCCCGCCAGCTGGGCTGCTGACTACACCGCGGCGAGCCGGCGGATGGCCTCGGTGATGTCGTCGCGGTCGGGCAGCCACGCCTTCTCGAGATCGGGCGAGTAGGGCGACGGGGTCGGCGCCGCCCCGATGCGCTCGATCGGCGCATCGAGATCCCAGAAGCCCTCGCGGGCGACCGTGGCCGCGATCTCGGCGCCGATGCCGAAGGGCACGACCGCTTCGTGCGCGATGAGCAGCCGGCTCGTCTTGTGCACGGAGGCGAGGATCGGCTCCATGTCGAGGGGGGCCACCGTCCTGAGGTCGATCACCTCGACGGAGATGCCCTCCTCCGCCACCCGCTCGGCGGCCGCCACCGCCTCGTGCACCATCCGGGAGACCGACACGACGGTCAGGTCCGTGCCGGCCCGCACCACGGCGGACTTGCCGATGGGCAGGATGTAGTCGGACGGCGGTTGCGGTCCCTTCATGCCGTAGAGCAGGCGGTTCTCAATGAACACCACCGGGTTGGGGTCCTGGATCGACGGCCGCAGCAGCCCGTAGGTGTCGGCCGGCGTCGAGGGCATGACCACGCTCAGCCCCGGGATGTGCGCCAGCAGCGCCTCGAGGCTCTGCGAGTGCTGGCTCCCCGACGAACGGCCGGCGCCGAACTGGGTCCGCACCGTCAGCGCCATCTCCGCCGCGCCCCCGGTCATGAACGGCAGCTTGGCCGCCTGGTTCAGCAGCTGGTCGAAGCAGACGCCGATGAAGTCGAGGTACATCAACTCGACCACGGGGCGCATCCCGGCCATGGCCGCGCCGACCCCGAGGCCGACGATCGCCGTCTCGGAGATCGGCGTGTCCGCGCACGCGGTCGCCGAACTCGCTCGGCGAGCCCACGCGTCAGCCCGAAGACGTTGCCCGCCCGCGCCGACGTCGACGCCGGCGAGGAACACCCGCTCGTCCTCGGCGAGCTCGATCTCGAGCGCCGACCGGATGGCGTCCATGGTGCGGAACACCGGTGCGTCGTCGGCCGGTGCGGCGGGCTCCGGTCGCGCCGCCCGCGGGCGCACGACGAAGTCCGTCAACGTGGCCGCGGCCGGTCGGGCCAGCCGGCGGGCGGCCTCGACGGCGCTGTCGAGCGCCGCGGCCGTCGACGCCTCGAGCGCCTTGATCTGGTCGTCGGGGACGCCGGCGTCCCGCAGCAGGGACTCGTGCACGAGCAGCGGGTCACGGACCGCCACTCCTCCACCTCGTCCGGGGACCGGTAGCGCTCGGGATCGCCCTCGTAGTGGCCGTGCCAGCGGTAGGTGGCGGCCTCGACGACGGAGGGGCCGCGCCGGTCGCGGCGCGGCAGCGACGACGTCCTCCATGACGGACGCCGTCGCCACGACGTCGTTGCCGTCCACCGCCACATACGGGATCCCGTAACCTGCCGCCCGTTGCTCGAGTGACGCCGCATGTTGGGTGGAAGCCGGGGAGAACTCGGCATACCCATTGTTCTCGCAGAAGAAGACCACCGGCAGCTTCCAGACGGCGGCGAGGTTCAGCGGCCTCGTGGAAGGCCCCCTGCGCCACGGCGCCGTCACCGAAGAACGCCACCGTGACGCTGCCGTCGCCCCGGAGCTGCGCCGCCGTCGCCGCCCCCACGGCGATCGGCACGCCGGCGGCCACGATGCCGTTGGCACCGAAGATCCCGAGCTTCGGGTCGGCGATGTGCATGGAGCCGCCGCGGCCGCGGTTGGTGCCCTGGTCCTTGCCCATCAGCTCGGCGAACATCCCCGCCGGGTCCAGGCCCTTGGCCAGGCAGTGGCCGTGGCCGCGGTGGGTCGAGGTGATGACGTCGGCAGGACGCAGCGGCCAGCACGCGCCGACGGCCGTCGCCTCCTGCCCGGTCGAGAGGTGGACGAAGCCGGGGACCTCGCCGTCGCGGTAGAGCGCCGCCACCCGCTCCTCGAAGCCGCGGATCAACAGCATCCGCCGCTGCATCTCGACCAGGTCGACCATCGAGAAGGCGGAGGCGGAGAGGTCGACGGTCATCGAACGTGTACTGTACTGGTCGGTACAACATGAGGAAAGCGATGATCGACCAGATCGACATCCCCGAGTCGTTCCCCGGCCCCGGCGCGGTCTCGGGCAAGCGGGTGGTGATCACCGGCGCCAGCCGCGGCCTCGGCGCACTGCTGTCCCATGCGTTCTCGCAGGCCGGCGCCTCGGTGGCGCTGGTCGCCCGCACGGAGCGGGATCTGAAGGCGGTCGCCGAGGCCCTTCCCGGGCACGTCCCTGGTGCTCAGCGGCGACGTGACCGACGAGGACTTCAACGAAGCGGTCGCCGACGCCACGGTGGCCGAATGGGGCGGCGTCGACGCCTGGATCTGCAATGCCGGGATCTCGCCGATCGTGGCCGGCCCTCGCCAGACCGACGCCGCGGTCTGGCGCCAGGTCCTCGAGGTGAACCTCACGGGCGCCTTCCTCGGGGCGCGTGCCGCGGCCCGGGTCATGGGCGAGGGCGGCCGACTGATCTTCACGGGCTCGGTGCTCGGGGAACGGCCGCGCAAGGGTCTCGCCGCCTACAGCGCCTCGAAGGCCGGGCTGGTCGGCGTGGCCAAGGGACTCGCGCTCGATCTGGCCCCGGCCGGCATCACGGTGAACGTCGTCGCTCCCGGATGGTTCGAATCCCCCATGGCCGACGGGTGGGTGCACAACCCTGATCTCTCGGCCGCCATCACCGGACACACCGCGCAACGAGCGCTGGGGCGACGTCGACCGACCTGGCCGGCGCCTACCAGTTCCTGGCCTCCGACGCCTCGGCGTTCATCACCGGCACCGTGCTCAACGTCGACGGCGGCTACCTGCTGGTATGACGGCGCCGCGGCGGGTGGTGGCGATCACCGGCGCGGGCGGGGCTCTCGGCGCCGCGCTGTCGCAGCAGTTCGCCAGCGAGCCCGCCACCGATCTCGTGCTCAGCGACGTCAGCGCACCTTCGCTCGACGCGACCGTCGCCGGCCTCCCCGCAACGGACGGATCGGTGGAGACCCTGCTCGCCGACGTGAGCGACTACGACCAGGTCGAGTCCGTCGATCAGCCGCGGCGGTCGAGCGTTTCGGCCGCCTCGACGTCCTCGTCAGCAATGCCGGCGTGCTCTCGCCGAACGGCCGGATCCACAACCTCAAGACCGAGGATTGGGAACGTGCCTTCCGGGTCAACCTGCTCGGCGCCGTCAACGGCATCCGGGCCGCGGTGAGCGTCATGCGCCCGCAGCAGTCGGGCTCGATCGTCCTGACCGCGTCGGTCTCGGGTCTGACGGCGTGGTCACATGCCGCGCCCTATTGCGCGACGAAGGCCGCGGTGATCCAGCTCGCCAAGGTCGCCGCCGTCGAATACGCCCGCGACGGCATCCGCGTCAACTGCGTGTGCCCCGGGACGTTCCGGTCGGCCATCCACGACGGACTCCCGCCGGAGGCGCTCGACGCCATCGCCGACCGGCATCCCCTCGGGCTCGGAACGGCCGCCGACCTGGTCGGTGCCTACTCCTATCTTGCGAGCGATGCCTCGCGCTGGACGACGGGATCGGCGATCGTCGTCGACGGCGGCTACTCGGCGCCGTGAGAACAGCTACGCGGGCGGACCGTCCGACGGATTCGTGATGCCACGCATGAAGATGTCGGCAAACGGCTTCGCCACGTCCCTCGCCGAGAGCCGGCCGCCCGCCTTCAGCCAGAGGTACGTGTAGTTGTGCATGCCGAGCCACGCCATCGCCGTCAATCTCGGCTCGATGTCACGGAACTCGCCCGAGTCGACGCCCGCCTGGAGGACCGCCTCGACCCGTCGCTCGTAGATGCGGCGGCGCTGGCGGAATTGCTCGGCCCGTTCGCCGGTGAGCGCCGGGAACTCGTGCAGGAAGACCCAGACGTGGTCCGGGTAGCGGTGGATCACGTCGAGCAGCTCGTCACCGAGCATGGCGAGCTGCCGCGACGGCGAGCCCCCGGCCTCGGCCACGCGATCCGCGCCGAGCCATCACCTCGTCCATCACCCGGTCGTGGATCGCCGCGAGCAGCCCTCCTTGGAGCCGATGTAGTGATAGAGCGCGCCCTTGCCGAGGTCGTTGGCGACACACAGCTCGGTGATGCCCGTCGCGTGATAGCCGCGCCGAGCGAAACACCGTCGCGGATGTGTCGATGATGGCCTGATAGCGCGCTTCCCAGTTCGCCTTTCGACGAGAATCACCGGTCGCTTCCGCCCGTGGCATTGGTAGCGAGACTAGCGGGCCGCCAACCGGGGGGTCGCTTCTCGGTGACGGAGTGGGGTCGATGCGCCGCGTGTCGACCGATCGCGACCAGCGCGATCGGCAACGGTCACGCGTCGTCGGCTCGTGCTCGCCGCGGCCGTCAGCCTTCGGTTGATCTGCCTAGGCTGCTCGTCGAGACAGGGCCCTCGCCTGTGCGGAAGGAATCGATGCCGATGGTGCGAACGGCCTTCCGGCAAGGTTCGAGGCGTGAGGACGACCACGTGACGCCGGCTGGGATGCCCCGGCGGACCTGAACTGGTTCTCGGTGCTCGCTCACCACGCCGAGCCGAACGCCGGACAAGGTGATCACGGTCTTCGAGGGCGAGGACGACGACCTACGGCGAGATGGCCGGCCGCGCGGCCGCGTTGGCCGGCGGCCTCGCACGACACGGTGTCGCTGCCGGGGACGTCGTGGCCCTCCTCTCGTACAACTGCCCCGAGTTCTTGGAGGCGCATGTTCGCCGCCAACTACCTGGGCGCGATCGCCATGCCGATCAACTGGCGGCTGGCGGCCCCCGAGGTGCGCTACATCCTGGAGCACTCCGGCGCTCGCGCGCTCGTGTGCGACGAGGCACTGGTGGAGCTGGCGAGCGAAGCAACGCGGGGCCTCGAAGCAGGGCTCGTCCGCGCCTGCGTGTCGTCGAGCCGGGACGGCCGGATGGACGACCCTGGCCGACCTCCGGTCACACCCGGGCGAGGTCGCCCCGGGTGCCGGCGGCAGCGACGACGTGCACCGGTTGATGTACACGTCGGGCACGACCGGACGGCCCAAGGGCGTGATGATCACCCACGGCAACCTTGCGTGGAAGAACCATGGCCCACATCGATCGAGTTCGGCTTCACGAGCGCCGACCTCGGGTTGGCCTGCGGTCCGCTCTACCACGTGGGTGCGCTCGATCTCACCACGACCTCGCTGATCGCGGCGGGCGCGACGACCATCATCCAGCGGTCCTTCGACGCATCCGACGTCGTCGACGAGATCGAGCGATCCCGGGTCAGCACCGTGTGGCTGGCGCCGGCCATGGTCAACGCGATCATGGCCCTGCCCGACATCGAGGCGGCGTGATCTCTCGTCGGTGCGGGTCGTCATCAACGGGGGCGAGAAGATGCCGGTCCCGCTCATCGAGCGGATTCAGCGCGTCTTTCCCGTCGGCGTGGTTCGCCGACGCGTACGGCCTGACCGAGACCGTCTCGGGCGACACCTTTCTCGACCGGGAGAGCATCGTCAGCAAGCTCGGCTCCGTGGGCCGTCCGTGCCTCTACCTCGAGCTCGACGTCTGGGACGAAGAGGGGACTCCGGTGGCCCGCGGTGAGCAGGGGGAGATCGTCATGCGTGGGCCCAAGGTCTTCAAGGGTTACTGGCGGGACCCCGACGCGACGGGTGCCGCCTTCGCCGGGGGCTGGTTCCACACGGGCGACATCGGTGTCCGCGACGAGGACGGCTACCTGTTCATCGTCGACCGGCTCAAGGACATGATCGTCTCGGGCGGCGAGAACATCGCCAGCTCGGAGATCGAGCGCGTGCTCTACGAGCACGAAGCCGTGCTCGAAGCCGCCGTCGTCGGCCGTCCGGACGATCGGTGGGGCGAGGTGCCCGTGGCGTTCGTCGCCTTGCGCCAGGGCGCCGACACGACGCCGGACGCGGCTGATCGAGCACTGCCGAGGCCAACTCGCACGCTTCAAGGTCCCCAAGGAGATCACCGTCATTGACGCGCTCCCCCGCAATCCCTCCGGCAAGGTTCTCAAGCGTGAACTCCGGAGCGAAAGGAGTGGAACATGAGCAGGCCGATGCGTGCCCCCCGCGGATCCGCCCGACTGGAGGAGGCACGATGCGCGTCAGCGGACCGGTGACCGGTGGGAGCAAGGGCTGGGCGTTCGGCGGGCCGGTGGCCGATCTCGCCGCGCTGGGGTACCGCGCAGGAGGAGTACTTCCTCGAGGGGGAGGCGGCTCGCTATGGACCGGTACCGGGCACGGACCTCGGGCGGGACGGGCGCTGGCAGGTCGAGCCCGTGGAGACCGCGCCGTTCACGACGTCGCCTCGTGGTGGTTCGGCCCGGACGACCCCGCCGACTTCAACGGGACGGTCATCGTCCTGTGGAACAACGTCTCCGCCGGGTACGAGAACTTCGGGGGCGGCGACAGCCCGGAGGTCTTCGAGAACGGCTACGCCTACGTCGCCGTCTCCGCCCAGCGGGTCGGCATCCACGGACAGCCCGACAACCCGCAGGGCCTGCGGGCCTGGGATCCGGAGCGCTACGGATCGCTGTCGATCCCCAGCGATGACTACTCGTTCGACATCTTCACCCAGGCGGCCAACCTGGTGGCGCCCGACCGGCCACGCGGGACGCTCGACCTGATGGGCGGTCTCGACGTCCGCCGACTGATCGCCCAGGGCGCGTCCCAGTCGGCGGCCCGGCTGGCTTCGTACCTCAACGGTGTCCAACCGATCACCAGGCGCTTCGACGCCTTCTTCCTCGTGATGTACTTCGGCGGGGGCACGCCGCTCGAGGTGGGCGACGCGGTGATGACCGTCCCCCGTGGTCCGGCCGCCGCCGCGAGCGAGCCCCGGATCCCCGAAGGGGTGCACCTCCTGCGCGACGACCTCGGGATCCCCGTGATGGTGGTCAACACCGAGTGCGAGGCGACGTCCTGTTACGGGGTCCGCCAGCCGGACTCCGACCGCTTTCGGTACTGGGAGGTGGCCGGCGCCTCGCACGTCGCTCTGCCGGCGATGGCGTCGTCCTCACCGCGGATGGAGCGGGACTTCGGTTTCGCCATTCCCCTCGACGACGAGTCCATGCAGAGCATCAACCGGGTCTCGGTCGCACCGGTGGTCGATGCCGCCCTCCACCACCTGCAGGCCTGGCTGGTCGACGGCACGCCACCACCAGTGCAACCGTGCATCGACTTCGAGGGTGATCCGCCCCAGGTCGTCCGCGACGACAACGGCATCGCGCGAGGTGGCATCAGGCTGCCCCAGGTCGAGGTGCCACTGGCGCACAACAGCGCCATACAGCAGTCGCCTGACGTCTTCTCCCGCCTGGTCGGCTTCCACGAGGCCTTCCCGGTCGAGAAGGTGCGCGAGCTCTACGGAGACCGCGACACCTATCTCGCACCGTTACGCCGAAGCGACCCGGGCGGCCGAGACGGCAGCGGTCATCCTCCCCCGTGACGTGGATCCCCTTCTCGCCGAGGCGGTGACCACGCTTCCGCTGTGAGCCTTTCGGGCGGGCGGCTCCACGCCGTGCGTCCCGCAGGCATTCGGATGAGCCGAGTGCACGGCTCCGACGAGGCTGAATCCGACGTCACGCTATGGTTGACCGATGCCCCGCGAGACGGTGTCGTCAAGCCGTCACGACGATGGGACCTCGCAAAACGTGGGCCTCTTCGTTGCCCACCACGGCCCCGAGCTGACCCACCGATCATCCTGGTCCACGGAGCGCCGGACCGGTCGGCCGCGTTCGGTCGCGTCCTGGAGCACCTCGGCGGTTACGACGTCACCGTCTACGACCGGCGCGGCTACGGCCGATCGCTCCGTGCGACACCGGCCCGGGCGATGGTCGACCATGCGAACGACCTTCTCGCCATCGCGGACACCTGCACGAGCCCTCCCGTCGTCGTCGCCCACAGCTTCGGTTCGAATCCGACCATGCACGCCGCCACGCTCCGCCCCGAGGCCTTCGCCGCGCTCGGGCTCTGGGAGCCGCCTCTCCCCTGGGTTGCCTGGTGGCCGGAACGGACAAAGGACTACAACGCCAACGTCGCTTCGTCGGACGCCCCGGCCGACGACATCGAGCAGATGTACCGCAGGTTGCTGGGTGACGACGAGTGGAGCCGTCTGCCGGTCGACGTGCGAGACCAGCGCCGCGCCGAGGGATGCGCCTTTCAAGCGGACATGGCCTCAGAGATCGACGCCCCGTTCGACTTCCAAGACGTTGTCGTTCCTGCCCTGGTTGGATACGGATCGGAAACCTCTCCCGAACATGCCTATGGTGCCCGGTGGCTCGCCGAGGCCCTCCCGAACGCCCAGATTCACGCAATCCGGGGCACGGGGCACTTCGCTCCTCGCACCCATCCCGAGGATTTCGCTGCCTTTGTGCTCTCCGTCCTGTCCTTCTTGGAGCAGAGACAAATCGGGCATGGACATCGATGACTCGCTGACGCGTCAGTGTCCTGCGCTCTGTCCGCCGTCGATGTGCAGGATCTCCCCGGTGACGAATGGGGCTCGCTCGAGATAGAGGATCCCCTGAACGACGTCGTCGATCTCACCGACTCTTCCGAGTGGGTGAAGCTCCCCCAATCCCTCATAGGATTCCGGATCGAAGCTGGGATTCTTGATGACCCCGAGGGAAACCGCGTTGACCCTGACGCCGCGTGAGGCGAACTCGATCGCCAACGACCGTGTGACCGCGTTCAGGCCCCCTTTCGTGAGGGAGGCCAGCGCGGCGGGGGTCTTGCTCTGCGCGTGTTCAACCAGGCTCGTTGTGACGTTGACGACATGGCCGGTTCCTTGGGTCAGCATCTGCCGAACCACGCGCTGGGTGATGTGGAAGAACCCGGTGAGGTTCACTGCAGTGGCCGCGACATAGTCTTCGATCGTGTAGTCCGTGAAGGGCTTTCCGACGAAGATGCCCGCATTGTTGATCAGGGTGTCTATCCGCCCGAAACGCTCGATCGCCTGCTCCACGACCTTCTCCGCGGTCTCGGCTGCCGTAATGTCACCGCTCACGGTGAGGAAATCCCATCTGTCGGAGGTGCCGATCGTCCGGGATGTCGCGACGACGGCATATCCCGCACGAGAGAACGCCTCCGCGACCCCGGCGCCGATGCCCCTCGAGGCGCCGGTGACGATCACGACGCTGCGCGGTGGGTCGCTCATCCGACCAGGTAGACCTCGTAGATCACGCCTCCAGGCTGTCTGCCGGCGACGCTGACGAACACGCCCTTGTTCAACCAGCCGAGATCGACCGCGCCAGATTCGATGCTGGTCGACGTGCGGAAGGTGTACTCACTCGCATCGACGTCCTCCCCGCGCCCGAGACGGGCCAGGACCTCGGCGTTCCCGTGGCGCACTCCTCGTGATCGCACGTAAAGAAGGTCACCGCGCTCCGTTTGCAGGGTATAGCGAACGTCGCCCAGCGCAGTCCCGTCCGGGAGGATGATCTGCCAATCGGCGCTGGCACCGGGCAGCAGCTTCCCGTGGAGCTCAGGTCCACGGAACGTGCCGCCGGTGAGTGGAACGATTCGCCGGTGACCGCTGGGGGTCTCGCCGAGATCCAGCGGGTCACCGAGAGTCGCCTCCAAACGATAGACCTTGGTCAACCGGGGTTCGGGGAGAGGAGTGCCCATTGTCACCGACTGTCGATTGTGAATCGGGCCCCCTCCACGCCGATCATCGTAACCTTGGTCCGAGGTTTTCGCCGTATCGATCGAAGAGCCACATAGGTTCACCGAGGTTCCACATGGATGAAGCACCACTCCGCGTCGACGAGCTCGTCCTGAGGCATTTCATCGTCTCGGACGATATCGACCGGTCGCGCCGGCTCATTGGTGGGTGAGCGCGTGGTGCACCGCGCCAAGGTGCTGCTCGTCTCGGGGAGCCTGCGCCGGGATTCGACGAACACAGCGCTGCTGCGCACCGCGGAGCTCGTCTCGCCTCCCGGGATAACGGCAGAACTCTATGGCGGTATGGGAGAACTCCCGCACTTCAACCCAGACCTCGACCAACCGCCACTCGACCCCGCCGTCGCTCATCTCCGCACGATGATCCACTCGGCGGACGCGATCCTCTTCTCGACGCCCGAGTACGCGGGCGGACTTCCAGGATCGTTCAAGAACCTCCTCGACTGGACGATCGGGGACGACCACCCCGGGTCGATCTATATGAAACCGGTCGCCTGGGTCAATACCTCCGCCGCTCCCACGGGTGCCGCCGACGCCTACGCGTCCCTCCGGAAGATCCTCGACTATGCCCATGTTTCGTTGATCGAAAATGCCTGCACGGCCATCCCGGTCGCACGTCAGGCTGTTCAGGATGGGTTGCTCGCGGATCCCAGTATCCGCTCGTCGATCGTCCACACCCTGAGGTTGCTCGCAGACGCCCCCCGAAAGGACGGTCCATGATGCGACGCACTCAGTGGTGACCGAATCTGCCCCTCAGAAACCGAGGTCGGCGACGGGACTCTCGAGCGGGTTCACGTTGACAGCCCGGAGGGCCCGCAGGAGCGTTTCGTAGGGGAGGCCGGCGAGGAAACCGTCGACCGTCCGCTCGAAGTTGGAGAGCCCGCCTTCGAGTTGCTCCGAGAGGCGCATGTATTCGAAGCCCTTGGCGTGGAGGCCCTTTTGCTGGCGTGGCAGGTTGGAGAAGTCCTGGGTGGGAATGGGCGGCCAGCGGGCGTCGTCGCACTCCCAGACCTCGGGCGGCGTCGGCACGGGCGGCTCGTGTCCTTCGGGATAGCGAGTGAGCGACCAGATCTCCATCAGCGTCTCTTCGGGCCCGAGGGGGCGGAAGCGATACGCGGTGGCACTCGAGTACATGGGCAGCACGAAGTAGTGCGGGAAGCAGTAGCCCATCGGCTCGTTGCGGCCCGTTGCTTCGAGGTCGTTGAGGTCGGGCATCTTTGCGCCCCGGTCGCGGTGCCAGCGCACCACGGCCTCGTTGAGCGTCCGGTGCCAGGTCGAGACGGCCCCGGCGGGGTCGCCGGGCAGATCCAGGTCCCGCAGCCCTTCGGCGACCGCGACATCGTTGGCATGGACCATCCCGTCCATGCCCTCGCTCATGACCCGCAGGTAGTGCAGCTCGGCCTCGACAAAGGTCGCGCGAATCGATCGTCGTGGCCTTGGGCGAGACGAAGCGCCCGGGGATGACGAGCTCAGGGTGGGTCTCCATCACGTGGTACTGCTCCATGAAGGCCTCTTCGGCCAGCTTCCAGTTCACCGGGAGCCGACAGGCGTGCCACCACTCGCTCCGCCACGACTCGGCCATCCACGCGTCTCCGACGCTGGCGAAGGGCTCGATGCAGTCGCGTAGCGGCGGGGCGTCGTCGTCGAGGTTGATCCAGGCGCACCCACCCCACATCTCGGCGCGCACCGGGGTGAGGTCGAGGTCCGCCGGCTCGAGGTTGTGCTGGGCGAAGGTCTTGGACCGGGTCACGAAGCTGTTGGTTCCATCGGGTCCGTAGCACCACCCGTGGAACGGGCAGATGAACCCGCTCTCGCAGGTGCCTCGACCCTGCGCCACCTTGACGCCGCGGTGGCGACAGGCGTTCTGAAAGGCCTGCACCCCCAGGTCGGGTGTGCGCACGACCACGACCGACTGATCGAGGATCTCGTATTCGACGAAGTCGAAGGGCTCGGGGATCTCTTCGAGCCGGCACGCCATCTGCCAGACCCGACCCCAGAGGTGCTCGGCCTCCATCGCGTAGAAGTCCGCGTCGAAGTAGCGTTCCTTGGGGGCGCGGTCGGGGTACTCCATCGCGTACGGCACCGGGAGCGCCGACCATTTCCGGTCCACGACGGCCATTCAGCCCTTCCTCTCATACGGCGTCTCGACTCGACCCTTCCGTCCGTTGCCCCCGCTCTTGCGCGCTTGACGAGATCCGACCTCTTCGATGACGTCGCTCGAGCGAGCGACATCGAATTCGTTGCCGTTCGCTCGCAGTTCAGCCAGGAGATCGACGAGCTGGCTTCGCTGGCGCTCGGACAACCCGATCTGTTCGTACACGATGGAGTTCAGGTCTCGGGTTGCGTCCGTCGCTGCCTTCTGTCCGCGTGGAGTGATCACGGCCAGCGTGGTGCGGGCATCCGACGGGTGCGGGACACGTCGAACGAGCTTGTCGCCCTCCAGTCGGTCGATGATGTTCGTCACCGTGGCGGGAGGGATGCGAAGCGTCTTGCTGATCCAGCTGAGCGTGAGGGACGACTCGGGGTCCGTCGCCAGCCAGGTGAGCACCTCGTAGCGCGCGAACGTGAGGTCATGGCTCCTCATGACCGTCGCGACCTGGTCGTTGAGCAGCTGATAGGAGCGGAGGATGGTGGTGAACACAGCCATCCCGGAGGCGGCTTCGGGGTCCCAGCGCTCGAGCCACACCCGACGGGACGCTTCGACGACGTCGAACGGAGCCGCCTGAAATCCCATTCCGGAAGGATAGGGCGGTCGGGGACGTTCGTCAGGTGTCTTGGAGGAGCGAGCCACCGATGATCCCATCTGCTATGAGCACGTCGATCTCCGACCGAGTCAGTCCGATGTCACCGAGAAGTTCCTCGTTGTGCTCACCGAGGAGCGGAGCGTGCCGTTCGTGGAGCCGTCCTTCGTGGCGCGAGAACCTCATCGGCAGTGTGCTGTAGCGAGAGCGCCCGATCACCGGATGGTCCACCTCCTCGAAGAAGTCGCGGAACGCGAGCTGTGCCAACTCCGGCTGACGGTGGGGCAGCACAACCTTGCCGACCGGGACACCGGCATCCCACAGCCGTTCGACGACCTCGTCGGCGGACCGGGACCGGCACCACTCCTGCAGGTACCCGTCGATCTGGTCGTGGGAGCGCGCCCTTCCCGCCGCGGTCGCCAAGCCGGGATCGGCCGCCCACGCCGGCTCGCCCAGGGCGGCCCGGAGCGATTCCCATTGCCCGTCCGTGGCCACCGCGACGGCGACCCAGGAGTCATCCCGGCCGTTCTCGTCGGGACCTGCGGCCTGATAGAGGTTCTGCGGCGCCGCAGTGGGCCCGCGGTTGCCGTCACGGGCGAGGAGCGCTCCGTAGGCGGAGGCTTCGATGACCTGCTCCGCCGCGACGTTCAGTCCGGCATCGACCATCGCCGCCTCGACGAGTCCACCTTCGCCCGTCTTGGCACGGTGCTCGAGCGCGACCAGCAGCCCGAACAACGCATGGAGCCCGGCGTTGGGGTCACCGATGGTGTACGGCTCGAACGGGAGGAGGTCCGGGTGTCCCGTGAGCCAGGTCAGTCCGGACGCATCCTCGATCACGAAGGCGAACGCCGAGAGATCACGCCAGGGCCCGTCGAGGCCGAAGCCCGGCATCCGCACCATCACGAGATCGGGCCGATCGGCCTTGAGCGTTTCGTAGTCGAGCCCGAGCTGGTCCAGCACCCGCGGTGTGTAGTTCTCGACGACCACGTCGCACGTCGCGATCAGCCGGCGCACCAGATCGAGGCCGCGCTGGATCGCGGAAGTCGATCGTCACGCTCTTCTTGTTGGTGTTGAGCGCGGCGAAGATGGGCCCGCGTTCCCAGAATCGCTCCTCCGTCTGCGGCACACCACCGACGAGCCGGGCTCCATCGGGCCGGGAGGCCGATTCGAGGTGGATGACTTCTGCCCCCAGGAGCGCCAGCAGATGACCCGTGAGGGGGCCCGCCCAGAAGGCCGTCATGTCCAGGACCCGCAGCCCGGCAAACGGAAGCGCCGTTGACCCGGCGGACCGAGGGGTCCGAGGGGTCCGAGCCGCGGTCGCTCGTTGGGTGATCGCGTCGATGGAGTGCTCTCCGAGCCGGGGGGCCGCTTCGGGGGCCCGCAGGTGCCCAGCGCCGAGCCGGAAGGGCGGGCGCGGATTCACCGCACCATCCCGTGGGTTCCGCACGAAGGTCTCCCGCTCCCGGAAGTGGTCGATCGTGGTGACATTCGAGCCATTGGCGATCGGTGCGTTCGGGATCCGGAAGGCCGACGCAAGATCGAGCACTTCGGCGACGGTGTGCGCGCCGATCCAGCCGTCGATGGTCGGCGTCAGCGCCGTGCGATCGAGAAAGAGCTTCGGATCCTCCATCCACTCCGGATGTTCGACCATGGCGCAGAAATCGAGCCACTGCTGCCCGGTGCCGCATCCGAGGCCGACCAGTCCGTCGCTCGCTGCCCCGACACCCGGCGTCGGCACAAAGCGCTTCTTGCGCATCGGTCGGCCGAGTTGGTCGTGAAACGTCACCGGGTAGTACGTGAGGGTCATCGCCAGGGCTTCGAGCATCGACACGTCGATCAGCTCGCCACCCGGTTCCGCCCGCCGCCCCGCCGCCAGGGTCCCGATCGCGCCGAACACGCCGGCGACCCACTCCCCGATCTGGCCACCCACGAAGACCGGAGGACGGTCGGGTCTGCCCCGGGCCAACCCCACGACCGCTCCGGACCACG
The DNA here is from genome assembly GCA_963737805.1 of uncultured Acidimicrobiaceae bacterium. GTDB lineage: Bacteria > Actinomycetota > Acidimicrobiia > Acidimicrobiales > RAAP-2 > Bog-473. The sequence continues at coordinate 38,076 of CAVTUE010000012.1, read as the reverse complement.
CCTGCAGTGTGAATTCGGTGGCGGGCTTGTCACTCCAGGGACCGTCGAGTCCGAACGGCGTGATCGCCGTGACCGTCAGGTGCGGGTGCCGGCCGAGGATCTCGCCGGGCGCCAGCGTCGCGTGCTCGGCCACCGAGGAGCCGCGTGACCACACGACGGCGTCGGCCGTGGCGAGCAGACTCTCCAACGACGCGAGGCTTTCGGCATTCGTGTCCTCGACGACCACGCTCTGCTTCGAGGCGTTGAGGAAATTGAAGAGCGCGCCGTCGGTGTCGGGCGCGACAACCGCTCCGGAAGCCGACCACCGGCGAAGCGGATCGCCCTCCGGTGACTCAACCTTGGTGACGTCCGCGCCGCCGTCGGCCAGGAGCTTCGTGCAGTAGGCCCCCGCGATCCAGGTCGAGAGATCGACCACGCGGAGCCCGTTCAGCGGTGCGGTCCCGGGCGTGTGCACCGTTGCGCCCTCCTGCGATTGCGTCACCGTCAGTCGATATCGGGGCGGCGGCGACCGGAGCCGCTGAGCCGCCAGTCCGCCGGGAACCTGCTGTCGTTGTCCTTGACCGCGAGGTTGAGGCCCGCGTCCATGGTCTCCTTGCTCAGGGTCGCCTTCCTCCCGTCGACGTCGTCCCGGAGCATGCCGCCCATCGACTCGAGCCACGCGCTGAGAAGGCTGCCCATGTACTCGCCCTGGTGTTGCTTCATGATCTCGAAGAACACCTTCTGCATGAACACGGTGTCGGTCGGGCGCGTGCGGGCACACGCCAGGGCGTACTTCTCCACCTCTCCCTCGAGCTCGATCGCGGGGCACGACGCTGTTCACGAAGTTGCAGTCGTACATCTGCTCGGCCGTGAAGGGGCGACCGGTGAACACCATCTCCTGAAACTTGCGCAGGCCCATCATCATCGCCCACTGCCACATGCGCGGTGCGTAGCCCACGTAACGGAAGGCGGGGTGACCGAAGAGCGCGTCGTCCGAGGAGATCACGAGATCGGCGTCGGCCGCCTGGTAGAAGTGCCAGCCGTAGCAGTAGCCCTTGACCTCGAGGATGCTGATCTTCTTGAAGTCCTGGAGGCTCCGGCAGCCGGACCGGGAGTTGCCGTACCAATGCAGCAGGGAGGCACCGGCGCGGTACGAGCGCGGAGGGGGCATGGTGACGTCGTCGTCGTCGTCGAGCCCGAACTCCTCCTGCAGCGCGACACCCTCGGCCTGCTTCGCCATCAGCTCGTCGAGATCGGCCCCAGTCCCGAGATGATCGCCGACGCCACGGACGACGAGGACCTTGACATCGTCGTCGATGCTCGCCTTGAACAAGAGGTCGGCGTAGCGCCGGCGCGCCGCGATGGTCGGGATGTTGAGCTGGTCGGGACGGTTCAGCGTGATCGTCGCGATACGCGTCTCGGATCCTTCTCGTAGAGGATGATCTCCTCCGGCGGAGGGATATCGGCTTCAGTCACGTGCTGGGGCTCCTTGCGTCGCGGAATGGTTTGCTCGAGAGCGGCTCCGGCCCGGTCGCCGTCACGACGACCGGCTCCTGGGCAAAGACGGCGCCGATGCCCTGCTGCCAGACGAAGGCACTCAGCGCCAGCACCATGCCCGCCTCCATGGCCTGCTCAGCGGCGGTCTTGGGAAGCGCAGCGGTCACGAGAGGGAGGTCGTACCCGAGCCCCAGTCCTCGCGCCACCGGCATGGGGGGAAGTGGGATCCCTGAGCGCTTCGTAGGCGGCGAGGAGATCGCTCAGCGGAGCCCCCACCCGGCACGCGCCGAGAAGACGATCCCAGAGCTCGTCGCAGCGCCGGGCCAGTTGGCGATCGATGGCCGCGTCGCCATCGACCGAGTGCGTCCGGCCGAGCTCGCCGACGTACCCGCCGAGCATCACTCCGGCCTCGAACGCCACCAGATCTCCCGGCTGAGCCGGCGTGTCCCGGCTCGCGCGCCGCCATGGGTGCCGGCTCGACGTGATCCACGCGACGTCCTGGTTCGCCGGAGTGGTGACGCCGGCCGACGCCATGGCCTGCATGAACACGCCCGTGAGCTGCCGCTCCGTGACATCCGGGGGCGAGGGCCGCCGCCGCCTCGTCCAGGGCACGCTCGGCGATGCGAACCGAAGCGCGGATGGCGTCGACCTCCTCGGGCGTCTTGACCCGCCGCGCCCGCCGCAGCAGTGGCTCACCGTCGATCAGCTGGGCCGACGGGAAGGCCTTCGGGAGGAGCCGCGCCGCGGATGGTGTCATGGCATCCGTGGCAACCGTCCGGACCGTGGCGGCGCCCTCGATCCCCTGCAGCACCTTCAAGAAGTTCCCGGCGTTGAACGAGATCCCGTACAGGTTCTCGTGGGGGATGTCATCGGGGATCCCTTCGTCCCAGGTGCTCAACAGGTGCACCGACCCCGAGGCGCGCACGAGGACGCACCCGGGACCGAACGCTCGCGAACCGGCGGTCCAGAGTCGTGGGGCACCGGAGACGTAGCGGGCATTGCCCTCGCGCCCGACCACGAGCAGGTCGATGTCCGCCGCCTCCATCTCAGCCAGCACACGCGACCGGCGGGCCAGTCGCAACGCCGCATCGTCGGGCAGAACCTCGGTGACCGTCACCGGCTCAGAACGGGTCGTAGGGATAGTCGGTCATGGCGTCCCAGCCGTCCTCGGTGATGTGAAGGACTTCTTCGGATCGGTAGCCCGCCGCCCCGTCATCCCAGACGATCGGCTCGATCACCAGCACCATCCCCGCAGCCAGGACGAGGGAGGCGTCGAAAGCCTCCCCGATGTCGCTGCCGACGTAGGGCGACTCGGCACTGTCGATGCCGAGGCCATGACCCAGGTAGAAGTGCGGCATCCACGGCTTGATCCCGCCCGCAGCATCGATGGCCGCCGCCGTGAGGTCCGCCGCTGTCGCTCCGGCACGAGTGACCTCGAGGACGGCGTCCCTGATGGCAATCCATCGTTCGAACTGCGCACGCTGGCGAGCATCGGGCTCCTGTCCGACGATCCAGGTCCGGCCGAAGTCGGAATGGAACCCGGCGTAGCTGATCCCGAGGTCGACCCACAGGACGTCGCCCCCGGACAGCTCACGTTCGGTCGAGAGGAGCGGGCAGGCCAGGTCGCCGGTCGTCGTCCAGGGCCCGTCCGCCATGCGGGAGGGCATGACCTGCCAAATCGGGTCGAGGATGTTGGCATCCGCGCCCTCTTCGAAGATGGTGCGCAGGAAAGTGGCCGTGAGATCGGTCTGACGGACCCCCGGCGCCACACGAGCCTGGACGGCGGCGATGCCGCGCTCGGTGATCCGCAATCCCTCGCGCATGCACGAGAGCTCGTCCGGCGTCTTGACCGCCTTGGCGCCGCTGATGATGCGCCCGCCATCGACCGGAGCGTCGGGGGCGAACAGGATCGACCGCTCCCGGCGCAGCGCATTGGTCCATTCGTCGATCGCGATCACGGCCTTGTCGGGCACGAAACCGGCGAGCTGCGAGGCGAAGAGCTCCACACCCTCGTCAAAGTCCAGATAGACCGGACCGTGCAGGTGGTCGGGCGGCAACGCGACGTGAGGCCGATCCTCCTCTCGCATCGGAGAGAAGAGGTGCGGCCACTCGTCATCGGCGGTGACCACCGCGACGGGCTGCTCGAAGTTCGCTCGGCCGGAGTCGGCCAGGGGCCAGATGGCACCAGTCGCGTAGACGACGTTCGTGTTCCCCAACAGGATGAGCGCGTCAAGACCCTGCGCGCGCATCAGCGCACGAATCCGTTCCACCCGCTCCCGCTGCATCCGCGTGATATCCGCCTGCGACGGGATCTGGGCCGGCGGTGCGGACGCCATCAGCCCCGCCGGCATCAGTCCTCCAGCCCGAGGTAGTGCTTGATGTTGCCGCCGACGACGGCGGCCGCCGCCTCCGGACCCACCGCGTCCACGACGGCGGCGAGCGACTCGTTGCTGTACCCGTACGTGCTCTCGTTATGAGGGAAGTCCGTGGACCACATCACCCGGTCGACACCGATGTGGGACATGAGCGCGAGCCCGAGCGGATCGACCATGAACGACGCGCACATGTGGTTGTCCCAGTAGTACGTCGGCTCGTGCTGCACCTTCAGGTTGGCGAGGTGCTGGAACGACGCGGCAATGTGCTCGGCGTCCTGGAGAGCCGACGGCACCCAGTTGATCCCGCCCTCGAAGAATCCGATCCGGAGACCGGGGTGGCGGTCGAGGATTCCGCCGAAGATGTACTTGCCGAAAACATCGCGAAACGGTGCCACCGACTGGAGCATCCCGATGCTGACTGCATTGAATTCGTTCGGCGTCGAGGGCGGGTTCTCGCCGATGTGGTGCGAGACCGGGATCTGCGCCTCCTCGATGGCGTCCCAGACGCCGTCCATGGCGGTGCTGGCGTAGTCGATCGGACGTTTCTCCAGGTCCTTGCCCGGGGTGAGCGGCATCAGGAATGTCTTCAATCCCAGGGCCTTCAACTCGTTGATCGTCCTGCGAGCACCCTCCGCGTCCCACCAGTTGATGAGACCGACGCCGTAGATGCGGTTGTTGGACTTCTCCTGGATCTCTGCGATGTGCTCGTTGTAGATCCGGAAGCAGAGCTCACGGACCTCCCGGTCCGGCCATCCGAACAAGGCGAGAACGGAATTCGGGAAGGCGAGCTCCTTGGAGATGCCCTCCGACTCCAGCGCAGCCAGTCGGGCGTCGACGTCTCCGGTGTGGGACCCGGAGACCGGGTCGTACTGCGTGAGCACGTCGATGAATTCCTGCACGAGGATGGACTTCCCGTCCATGCCGATGACCCATCCGCCACCCACGTTCATGACGCGGGGTGCCCGGTCCTTCATGCTGTCGGGAAAGCGCTCGTAGAAGATGTCCACCGCCAGCGAGATGTGATCGTCGGCCGAGAACACCTCGGTTCCCGCCGGCAGGCCGGGATCGACGAACGGACCCGGGTGGCGATTCTTCGGTGCGCCCAGGCCCTCAGGTGGATACGTCAGTGTCCTTGCGGTTCCGGTCATACGCCCCCGCTCCAGTCTTCCACGGATGACTGCAGATTACTTCGACACCGTAGTAATCGTCAATGGACCCTGCTAACTTTGAAGTCGAAGGGGTTCCTGGGGAGGTCAGGGAGGTCGTGACATGACGACGTGGGACTCGACGGTCGACGTCGTGATCGTCGGATCCGGCGGTGGTGGCATGGTCGCTGCGCTGGCTGCGGCCGACGCCGGGGCGAGCGCGCTGGTGCTCGAGAAGCAGGAGAGGATCGGCGGCTCCACCGCCATGTCGGGGGGGATCGTCTGGGTCCCGAACAACCCGGTGATGCGGGCAGCCGGGGTGTCGGACTCCTATGAGGACGCCATGGCCCACTTCGAGGCCGTCGTGGGCGACGTCGGACCGGCCTCGTCGTTCGAACGGCGTCATGCCTTCTTGACCGCGGGGCCGGAGATGGTCACGTTCCTGCAGCAGGGCGGCGTCCGCTTCGCGTACTGCCCCGGCTACAGCGACTACTACTCGAGCGCCAAGGGTGGACACGACAACGGGAGAGGGATAGAGCCCGTTCCCTTCGATGGTCGCGTGCTCGACGAGTGGCTCGACAAGCTGCAGCCCGGACTGGCGCAGAGCCTCGGGCTTGCCGTGATGACCAACGAAGCGCGTTCGCTCTCCCACTACAACCGGAGCGTCCGGGCTTTCGCCATCTCTGGTCGCGTCGTGATCCGAACCTACGCCGCCCGGCTGCGGCAGCAGGCCTTGCTCACGAACGGTGCCTCCCTGATCGCCCAGATGCTGCAGATCGCCTTGGCGAGCGAGATTCCGGTCTGGACGGAGGCCCCGCTCGAGGAACTGATCCTCGAGGACGGACGTGTTGTCGGTGTGCGTACCGTGCGGGCAGGATCCCCCTGACGTCCGTGCCCGTCAAGGGGGTTCTTCTGGCGTCGGGTGGCTTCGCCCACAACCCCGAGATGCGGGCGCAGTACGGAGGCGATCAGCCGAACGCCGGGAGGTGGTCGATCTCCAACCCGGGCGATACCGGCGAGGCGATGCGGGCGGCCATGCGGCTCGGCGCCAAGACGGACTTCATGGACGAAGCATGGTGGCTCCCGTCGCCCCGGACCGGGCGTTTCGGACAATCGACCCTGGACCAGGCCCGCCAGCGGCCCCGCACCATCTATGTGGATGCCGCCGGGCGACGGTTCGTCAACGAGTCGAACTCCTACATGGAAGTGGGCAAGGCGATGTACGCCCGCGACAAGACGAGCCGCGCCGTTCCCTGCTGGCTGATCTTCGATGACCGCTACCGCAAGCGCTACGCCCACCAGCGCTCGAGCCCCGGTCGCTTCCCCCGGAAGCTGCTCGAGAGCGGGATGCTCAAGCAGGCCTGGACGCTCGAGGATCTCGCCCATATGTGCGACATCGATCCCGCCGGCTTGGCCGAGACCGTCGAGCGGTTCAACGAGAACGCGGCACAGGGCATCGATCCCGACTACGGGCGGGGCGAATCCGCCTACAACCGGGCCTTGGGCGACCCCAATCGCAAGGTGCATCCCTGCCTCGGCCCCATCGACGAGGCCCCGTACTACGCGGTCCAGGTGGTGCCGGGCGACATCGGCACCTGCGGCGGACTCCTCACCAACGAGCACGCGCAGGTCGTCGACCAGCACGATCAGCCGATTGCGGGCCTCTATGCCACCGGCAACGGCACGGCCACCGTCATGGGTCGCCACTACCTCGGGCCGGGTGCCAGCATCGCCAACACCATGGTCTTCGGCTACGTCGCGGCGCGGCACGCAGCGCGTCAGCCTGCCCCTGCTTCGTGATGTCCTTCAGAGAAGGCTCACACCATCCCGTCGGACGGTGATCGCGTGGGTCGGGCACTTCCGCGCTGCGGCAACGATGCTTTGCTCGGGCACGCCCGTGACGTCGACGACGAAGGAGATGGAGTCGTCGTCCAGGTCGAACACGCCCGGTGCCTCGTACACGCAGTTTCCCGAACCCATGCACACATCGCGGTCGATCTCGACTTCGAGGCCCATGGGCCGATCGTAGGCTCCCAGATCCGGAGAGGGTGCACATGAGCGAATTCGAAGAGGTCAACTTCTTCACCGACCGGTCGACCCAGGACGAGCCCTACCCGTACTTCGACTGGGTGCGGAGCCAGGCGCCGGTGTGGCAGGAGCCCCGATATGGGATGTTCATGGTCACCGGCCACCCGGAGGCGATGGCGGTCTACGGCGACCCGGCGACGTTCCCACCGAACGACCCGCCATCGGGGACGTTCTCGTCGTGCAACGTGGTGTGCGGCTCTTTCGTGAAATTCTCCGTACCGATGGAAGACGGCGACGTCAGCGCCATCATCGAGCAATGCCGGAACGAGCTGCCGTTCAGCGACCAGCTCCCCTCGTTCGACCCGCCGAATCACACCGCGCACCGTCACCTCCTGATGCGGTTGATCACGCCGAAACGACTGAAGGAGAACGAGGACTTCATGTGGCAGTTCGCCGACAGCCTCATCGATTCGTTCATCGGTGAGGGGTCGTGCGAGATGGTCGGTGACTACGCGGAACCCTTCACCCTGACCGTCATCGCCGACCTCGAGGGCGTGCCGGAGACCGATCACTCCCTCTTCCGGGAGCGACTCTCCACCGTGCACCAGGAGATCGCCCACAAGCCGCTCGAATTCCTCTACGAACGGTTCACGGACTACATCGAGGACCGCCGCCGGGAGCCTCGCCGCGACGTCCTGACCGGACTGGCCACCGCGACGTTCCCGGACGGCTCGACGCCCGAGGTGAAGGATGCCGCGCTGATTGCCGCCAATCTCTTCGCCGGCGGTCAGGAGACGACGGTCCGGCTCCTGTCCTTCGCGCTGCGCCTCCTCGGCGAGCGCCCCGACCTGCAGCAACTGGTCCGTGACGACCGGGACCGGATCCCGAATTTCATTGAGGAGATGCTGCGGCTCGAGAGCCCGCTCCGCACGCAATTCCGCATGGCCCGCGTCGGCACCGATCTGGGTGGTGTCGACATCCCCGCCGGCGGGACGATCATGCTCGTACCCGGCGCGTGCAACCGTGATCCCCGTCTGTTCGAGAAGCCCTACGAGTTCGACATCGACCGTGGCAACGCACGCCAGCACATCGCCTTCGGGCACGGCATCCACACCTGCGCGGGGGCACCGCTCGCCCGCGCCGAGGGCCGGGTCACTCTCAACCGGTTCCTCGACCGCACGGCTGACATCACGATCTCCGAGGCGCATCACGGCCCCCCCGAGGCACGGCGGTACGAGTACCTCCCCACCTTCTTCCTCCGCGGCCTCGAGCGTCTCCACCTCGAACTGGCCCCCGTGGGCTGACGCCCGGTCGGAGCCGCCCGGGCTCACGACGTGGTCCGAGGGGATCCTTCTGGCGGCATCGCCGTCGACATGATCAGCTTGGTCTGCGCAAAGGGCGGCCCGGCCGTCGTCCCACCGTCGATCGGGAGCACGACCCCCGTCACCTGTGCGGCGCGGTCGCTGGCCAGGAACACCACGGCGTTGGCGACGTCCTCGGGCTGGGCCTCTCGTTCGAGAGGTTGCATGTACTTCAACACCGGTCCCATCTCGTAGGTCGTGATGCCGGTGCGGATGTGGGCTGGCGTCAGGCAGTTGACCCGGATGGCGTACGGCGCCAGGTCGATGGCCATGCATTTGGTGGCGTGGGCCACGGCCGCCTTCGAAGCCCGATAGGAGATCATGCCCGTGCCCGCGTTGATGGCGGCGATAGAGGCGTTGTTGATGATGGAGCCACCGCCATGGTCCTTCATGTACCGCGCCGCCCGTTGGGTCCCGGCGATCACGCCGAAGAGGTTCACGCTCATGATCCTCGAGAAGTCCTCGAGGTCGTCCGGCAGGAGCCGCTTCAGCGGGCTGCCGATGCCGGCGTTGTTGAACATGACGTCGAGGCCACCGAAACGATCGACGGCGAAGTCCACCAGGGCCTGCACCTGGTCCGCGTCGCTCACGTCGGTTTGCTTGAAGGCGGCCGCGGCGCCGATCCGCTCGGCGAGGCTCTGGCCTCCCTCCGCGTCGACGTCCCCGATCACGACGCTCGCGCCCTCGGCCACGAGCAGCTCGGCGGTCGCCTGGCCGATACCACCCGCTCCCCCGGTCACGATCGCCACCTTTCCGGCAAGCTCTTGCGCATTCATACCGTGACCATACGATCTCGTCGCAGCTCTGGCGACTCCATGGGACGAGCGCATAGCCCTCCGCACAGGCCGGAACGGGCAGAGCTCCCTTCCTTCGAACCGGCCTTTGCCCTCTGGTGGATCCGGCTCCAACCTCGATCAAATGATTCGCCACGGGGATGGTTCGGGTACCTTGACTCCTTCGACGTTGCAGAAAGAGAGGCACTGGCTGCAGCAGCGAGATCGAGACTCTCGCAGGTGGGCATCGACGGTCACTGACCCAATGAACTACGCATAGTTCGGGTCGGACCACCTCCGCCGGCGTAAGACCACGGTGGCGGACGACCTGGGCTCGCTGAAGGGCTGACCCAGTCGGGCGGCACCGGGTGATCTGGCGGGTTACGTCGCACTCTAAGCAGCCTTGTTTATAGTTTTGACAGGCATCCCTCGGTCACGGGCGAGACTGGCGCGCGTGCCACGGAGCCTGGAGGACCGCTGCGCCACGCTTTTCGGGGAACACCGGGTGGAGGCGTTCGGCGGGACCTTCCACGTGCCCAATCGTGAGCGCTATCCCGCCCTCTTCGCCTGGGACAGCGGGTATCACGCGTTGTCGCTCCTGCACCTGGAACCCGACGTCGCCGTGGAGGAGCTGGCGACCCTGTACCGGGCTAACCGGCTACCCGACGGGTTGTTGTCCCACCAGCGCTACGTCCCCGGAGCGGAGGAGCACCAGCAGTTCATCGAAGAGCTCTTCGGACCGATGTTCGACGGGGACCGCACGCCGTTCGTGGACCCGCCCACCCCGGCCTACGCCGCCGCCCGCCTCTCGTTGGCCCTGGGAGAGCCCGCGGACGAGTTGCTTGACGAGGCCGTCGCTCACCTGCGCGCGCTGGCCCGGCACCGGACGGTGGCAGGCCATTCCCTGCCGGCGGTGCTCCATCCCTTCGAGACCGGGACCGAGGGCAGCGCGCTCATGCGCAGCCTGCTACCGGCCGACCTCGGCGCCGCTCTTCTCCGCTGCAAGGAGCTCACCATCTCCTGTCGCGCCGCGGGCATGGCACCCGAGTCCGCCCTCGCCTCGGGCGCACGGGTTCGTGGTGTACGACCCGACGGTCTGCGGGTGGTACCTGCTGGCCCTCGAAGAGGTGGCCGCCGCCTGCGGGGCCCGAGGCCGGGCGGCAGAGGCGGAGTGGGCCGAGGCCACGGCGCGTGTCGTGGCCCGGGACGTCGCGGCGCTGCTCTGGTGGGAAGAGGAGCGCATCTTCGTCGCGCATGACGTGTCGCGGTCGGTCCAGCTGCCGGGGATCGGGGCGATGGGCCTGATCCCCGCCGCCAGCCGCGCCCTCGCCGCGTCGGGCCACTCCCGACTGGTCGCCGACCGCCACCTCGGTGCCGCTGCGCCGATGTGGGGGCCCTACGGCTTTGCCGCCGGCCGCATCGCTCCCGGAGGCGGCGTCGGCTCGACCGTCCAGTGGGACGGCAACGCCGTGTGGGGTGCGACGGCCTACTGGGCCTTCCTCGTGGCTGCCCGGCTCGGCCTCTGGGTCGAGGCCCGCCGGCTGCGCGATCAGCTCAGGAGCCTGGTCGACGCCCACGGCTTTCGGGAGTTCTATGACGCCTGGACCGGCCAACCGGGTGGAGCGGGGGCTGAGTCCGGCTTCAGTTGGCCCGCCCTGGCCCTGGACATGACCGTCCCGTCGACGTGAGGCCTCTCGTCACTTCGCCGCGGGGGCGTCGGCGAACTGCAGCACGCTCTTCGCGGTGTCGAAGGTGACGAGGTACACCGGGCCGAGGGCATAGGCCCGACCCGGTCCGAACGACACCGGTGCGCCCGATCCGGGGATGGCGGCGTCCCGGAGCCCGTAGCCGGCGTGGGCGAAGGTGGACGAGGTGAGGTTCTTGCCGGCCGCCTTGGCGATCGTCGTGAACAGGGCGACGTTGATGCACGCCGCCTCAATGGCATAGAAGCTCTGGTCCGACCCCGTGAGCGGGTTCGTCGGTGGAGTGACCTTGAGCCCTGGGTACGCCTTTTGCACCACGTGATCGCACTTCTGGACGGCGGGTGTGTGCCAGATCTGATAGTTCGAAGGCACCGGGCTCGTGGTGAGGACGTTCTTGAGGTACTTGGACGAGATGGACGCCCCCAACACGGCGGTCTCGAGGCTGGGCTCGCTCGTGGCGACCCAGTGTGGGATGTAGGAGCTCTGATTGGCCTGCAGGGACTCGGGCCAGATGGTGGCGCCGGTGCCGACCGCGACCACCTCGTTCACGCCGGCCATCTGGAAGCGCTGCGCGATGAGCGCGGCCTGCTGGTTGGTCGCGACCTCGTCATCCTGGGGCGCGCCGTCGACGGCGCTCTGGACCACGCGTACGCCGAGGCTCTTGAGCGTCGTCTGGACGACTTTCAGCTCGCTTCCGTCGGTCTCCGTCCCGGCGAAGAGGCCCACCTGCTTGCCCTTGAAGACCCCTCGGTGCGCCAGGACCGACAGTTGCACCGGGTCGTAGGCCGCCAGCGGCGGCGTCAGGGTGAAGTTCGGCGCGCCACCGGAGGACTCCACGTTCTGGAAGGCGCCCGAGATCGTCGGCACGTGGTGCTGCTGGTTGAAGCAATCGGGCTGCTCTGGATTGATGGCGACGAAAACGCTGTCGTCCTCGGAGAGCTGGGTACAGGCGGTGATCGCCGGCCCCGTGCCCACCGGGTTCACCGCCACCAGATAGGGAACCAGATGGCGGCCGTCGACGCCACCGTTGGCGTTCAGATTCGAGACGATCGCGTTGTAGGCGTCGGGGAAGCTCCCCTGGTCCAGGGTGATGCCGAACTTCCGGACGGACGCGAGGTCGACGTAGGGAATGCCGACCCGGATGCTCGTCGCCGTGACTCCCTGGCTCGGCGCATTCCCCGCCGCGCCGGCGCTCCCCGCGCCCAGCACGGCGATGGCGCAGACGATCAGTGCACCGGTGGCGAAGAGGGCGCAGCCCCTTCTCGCCCTGTGGGAGATCGTCGTCAAGAAAGCCGGTCCAGCGGAACGTGGGAACAGCCGGAGACGTTGCTCTCTCCGTCAGCCATGGTGGTCATCATGGCCATGGTGGTCATCATGCACCCCCCTTCACCCCGCGGGCAGGGGCGCCCAGTTCCGCACGACGACCCAGCACACGCCGGCCGGTGGCGCCGGCGCCTTGCCTCGTTTGCACTGGCTCGTCGGTGGGTGGTTGTCATGGACCTCGACCACCCGGTACTGCGTCGGACCGGAGAATGTCCTCGGCCCGTAACTGAGGACGGGCGAGTAACCACCGGGGAAGTCGGTGATGCGTGACATCGCTTCTACGAACGTCCGCCGATTGAGGTCCTTGCCCGCCATGGTGGCCGCCTTGGCGAAGAGGCGGACCTCCTGGCACCAGCCCTGGATCGGCCCCTGCTCCTCGATGTCGTCGTTGATGTTGCCCTTGGGTGTCTGCGGGTAGGCCTTGTGCCACACCGTCCAGCAGCTGCGCACCCCCGGGTCGTAGCCCCCCTGTGACTCCGGGACCGGAAGGTCGATGCCACCGAGCGTCTCGGCGGTGACGCCCTCCTGGCCGTTGAGCGCCTTCTCGTAGGGGACGGGGATGAGCCCGAGGGCGATCTCGATCTCGGACTGGTAGTCGCTCAGCAGGAGCTTGGGGAAGTAGCTCTGCGCGGTCTCTGCCCCGATATAGGGGTTGAACGCGTTCTCGGGCAGGAGAGGGATCACCGACTGGACCCCGGCCGCCTTGAGCCGTTCCACTGCCAGCGTGGCGTCCGAGTCGGTGCCGGCGGTCTCCCCGAGGGCCGCCGTGATCGTCACGACCTGGGGAACGATGCCGATCTTCTTCAAGTCGGGCAACAGGAAGGAGTTCAGTGCGCTCTGGTCGCTGGCCTGGTCCGACACGACGACGCCCACCTTCTGGCCGTGCCCGAGGCGACCCGAGCTGAGGCCCCATTGCACGGTGGCCGCCAGGATGGGGGCGTCATCGGCGCCCGTCCACCACAGGTACGGCGATCCCATGTCCGTCCAGTTGGTGGTCGTCGTCCACTGCGAGAGCATCGGGGTGTGGCCTTCCCGGGTGACGCAGAGCTCGTTGACCCCTTGCCATGTTCCGAGCCCGTCGAGGACGGCGAACACGGGCGGGGTGCCCTGGGTCCACTGCTTGCACAGCGCTCGCTGCTCGGCCACGTTCGTCGGGTCGAAGCTCTCGATCATCGGATTGATCTTCCGGCCGTTGATGCCCCCCGCATCGTTGATCTGGTCCACGAAGAGGTGGATGGCCTTCGTCTGTTCCCCGAATTCGGCGTCCGACTTGATCTCGAACTCCCCCTCGATGCTGCTGAAGGAGATGATCGGAAGGACGATGTTGATGGCGTTCGCCGAGACGCCCCGCGCACTCGTGCTGGCCTCGGTGACGGGAGTCGGGCCACTCGTCGCCGCCGAAGGCGTGGCGACACCGAAGGCCACCGCGCCCCCGAGGATGGTGGCGACGCCCGCCGCTCTCAGGAGTCTTCGGATGGGTCCTCGGACGGTCCCCGACGTGGTCCAGCCTCGCCTCGCCATCGCCCCAGGTTGGCAGCCCCCGGGAGCGAGAGGCCGGCACCCGCCCCGGGGCGCCTACCGCTCCGAAGGGAGGTGGTCCTCCAGCGCCTTCACCAGCAGGCGCCGCAGGGTCACCCGCTCCGCGTCGCTCAACCCTCCCAGGATCTCGTCCTCGATGCTCCCCTGCGCCACCTCGGCCCGCTCCAGCGCCTCGAGGCCCAGGTCGGTGATGTCGACCATATGGCGCCGCCGGTCGGACGGGTCCCGCCGTCGCTCCACGAATTCCAGATCCTCCAGGTCGTTGAGCACCAGGACGCCCGTGTTGGAGTCCATCGACAGATCCTCGGTCATCACCTGCTGGGACACGCTCGGGTGGTCGCGCAGGTAGGCCAACACGACCATGTTCTTCAGGTTCATCCCCACCAGCTCGACGGAGCTCCGGAGGAAGACCGCACGGGACAGCCGCGTGAGGAGGACGATGGTCCCCGTCGTCGGCGTGGCGGCCGCCCGGGCCATCACCGGGTCCTTCCCCTCGGGGTCCGCGCCGGACCCGGCTGCACCGTCATATCCATCACCCCTCTAGGATAGTCCTGAAATCATGACTATCCCCGCCTCTGGAACGATAGCCGTCCCCTCGGTCGGCGCCGACGAGGAGGCCGGCGACCGCCGGCGCTGGATCGCCCTGGTCGTGGTCTGCCTGGCCATGTTCATGAACGCGCTCGACGGCTCCATCGTGAACGTTGCGCTCCCGGACATCCAGCACAGCCTGTCCTTCACCCAGTCCGGCCTGACGTGGGTCGTCGACGCCTACCTCATCAGCTTCGGCAGCTTCCTGCTCATGGCGGGGCGGCTGGGGGACCTCATCGGCCGCAAGAAGGTCTTCCTCGTCGGGGTGGCGCTGTTCACCCTCGCCTCCATCGCCTGTGGCTCGGCCGACAGCCAGGCCATGTTGGTCGTGGCGCGCTTCGTGCAGGGCATCGGCGGCGCGCTGTCCGCCTCGGTGATCGTCGCCATCATCGTGACGGAGTTCCCGAGCCCGGCCGAGCGGGCGAAGGCGATGAGCGCCTACGTGTTCGTCGCCGTCGGCGGTGGCTCCATCGGGCTCCTCGTCGGCGGTGTGCTGACCCAGGCGCTGAGCTGGCACTGGATCTTCTTCGTGAATGTGCCTATCGGCATCGCCACGCTGATCCTGGGACGCATCTTGGTGGTGGAGAACGTCGGCCTCGGCATCAAGCAGGGCGTCGACGTGGTGGGGTCCGTGCTGGTGACGCTGTCCCTGATGGTCGGGATCTACGGCATCGTGACGGCGTCGAGCGACGGCTGGGTCTCGGCCCACACGCTCGGCATCCTGGGCGCCGCCGTCCTCCTGTTCGTCTCCTTCGTGGTCCTCGAGTCGAGACTGGCCAACCCGATCATGCCGTTGCGGATCCTGAAGCTGCGCACCCTGACAGGATCGAGCGCCATCCGGGGCCTCCTGGCCACGGGCATGTTCTCGACCTTCTTCATCGGCGCGCTCTACCTCGAGCACGTGCTCGGTTACAGCCCCATCAAGACCGGGCTGGCCTTCATGCCGGCGACAGTTGGCATGGCGACCATGTCCGCCGGCCTCACGGCGCGCCTCGTCAACCGGTTCGGCAACAAGGTGATGTACCCGGCCATGCTGCTCGCAGCAGGCGGCCTGGTCCTGCTGGCGCTCCGCGGGCCAGGGGCGGGCTACTTCCCGAAGATCTTCTTTGCTTTCCTCCTGCTGGGCGTGGGCGCCGGCGCCTCCTTCATGCCGCTCCTGCAGATCGGGATGTCCGAGATCCCGAACGCCGATGCCGGCCTCGGTTCGGGCATCGTGAACGTGTCCCAGCAGATGGCGGCCGCGGTGGGCCTGGCCGTGCTGAGCACGGTCGCGACCAACCGCACCAAGTCGCTGGTGGCCGAAGGACACCAGGTGCTCTCGGCGTTGACACAGGGCTACCAGCTGGCGCTGCTCATCGCCGCGGCATGTGTGCTGCTCGGCCTGGCCCTGGCGCCGGTCCTCCTCCGGACCAAGGAGTCGGCGGAGGAGGAGAAGGCGCGCATCGCCGAGAACATGCAGAACCCCGAGACCTACGAGCACCTCGTGCTCTAGGCGGCCGCGGGCCGTCGATCGCCTCCACCTCTAGTGAGGCGGATCACGTGGTCGCGGTCAGGAGCTCCTCCCCCGCAGCGTCCGCAGCCCATCCGTCCTGTCGGTGAAGTAGCGCTCGTTGAGCAGTGCGGCGGACACGTGCCGTGCGTCCCGGAATCCGGCACCGCGCGCCAGCCCCAGGATCTCGTCCGGCGTGTAGAAGCTGATGAACGGCGTTCCGGCTGCTCGCGCGCCCCGCTCGGCCGCCTCGAATCCGGGACGGAGGTCGTCGTCGAGGAGCTCGTTGGGCAACAGGAATGTCATGGCGAAGGTCGAGCCGGCAGCGAGCCCGGCGATCTGGCGCAGGGTGGCCGCGGTGGCGTCCTTGGTGAGGTACATGGCGACACCGGTGGAGACGACGACCGCCGGCCGACCGGGATCGAAGCCGGCGGCGACCAGATGCTGCCCACCAGGACTCACCTGCTTCGAAGTCGACGGGCACCAGCCGCAGCCACTCGGGGACGCCGAAGCCCAGCTCGGCCAGACGCCGGCGCTTCCACGCCTGGGGGCCGGGCTGGTCCACCTCGAACACCCGGAGGCGGGAGGCCATCTCCGGCCTGCGCTGGGCGAAGGTGTCCAGACCGGCGCCCAGGATCACGTACTGGACGACGCCGTGGTCGGCCTGTTCGACGATCAGATCCTCGACGAATCGGGCGCGGGCCACGATCCCGGCCCGGAACCAGCGGGTGCCGGCCGGGTCCATGTCCGGGCGGAGGCGCCAGCCCTCGTCGGGGGCTGCGAGCTGCAGACCGATCTCGTCCTCGAGCACGTGAGGCGGAGGGTCGATCTGGACGTGCAGTGCCCGCCAGAGGGCGACCCGCACCGCGGTCCCGTCCGCTGTCGCGCTCTGTTCGTCGACCATCGGGTCTCCATTCGCCTCTTTCGCGATTCGACGAGTGTCGACCCGTCTCAACGATCGAGATGACGCCTGTAGAACGCAAGGGCGGCATCTCGTTCGAACAGCGGGATCCCCACATGCGGACCGGGATTGATGTGCATGGTCTTTTCTTCGGCACCGAAGGCGTCCCAGAGCCCCAGACCACCCTCCCGCGTCATGAGCTCGTCGTCCCACTGGAAGAGGAACAGCAGAGGGATAGCGATGCGAGCGGCTCGGTCACGCAATTCCTCGTTGCCCTCCCTCAGCGCGCCAAGACCGAGCACGGCTGCAGCGATTCGAGGTTCACCGGCCAGCAACGGGACTCCGAACGCCGTCCCCATCGACACGCCCCAATAGCCGAAAGGACCCGATGCCCATTGCGGGTTGGTGGCCAGATCGTCGAGGAGGGCCTTCCATTCAGCGACCGCTTGCGAGGAGGCCGCGCTCATCGCTCGCATCCTTCGTTCTGATAGCGGGGCAAGACGATCGCCGCTTCGCCGAGCGAGGAGTTCGCCGCTCCTGTTTCTGCTCCTCCGTCATCCGATCGCCGTGTCCGGGAGCATCGAGCGCGACCACCCCATACCCTCCGTGCCGCACGAGCTTTCGAGCCAGACCAAGGACATTGGGAACTCGCTTGTGCTGGGTTCCCCCGTGACCGATGAGCACCGTGGGTGAGGTGCCGTGACCGCCTCCGGCAACCAATGGATCCCGGGCACGATCTCGCCGTTGGCCGTCAGATTGAAGCGCCGCTCAATGACGCCCTTCTCACACACTTCGTCCAGGATCTGCATGGCTCTCCCTCCCGTTCTGTCCCGGTGTGGGGGGCGGCCCTCCGCAAGCCAGTTGAGACCACCCCCTCCGAGTCGGGAGCAACCATGCCATGGGACGCCATGTCCCGGGGCAATCTCCGAGGAAGCGTTGACACGCGGCCACCCCTGAACCCGCCGAGAGGTGTGGCTCGCGCCTGCGTGACCGGGGAAGAGGGGCTGAAACGAGACCCAGGTGGAGCCGCTTGTCCGGCAGCCGTCCGGGGCCAACGGGTGCGTGGGAGGCCGACATGAGGCCGTTCGGTCGCTCGCCGGGCCGATGCCCGCGTGACGATGTTGACAGACGGCCCTCCGGACGCTTCGTGCCTGGTCAACCGAATGGCAACCCTCGGCACGGCATCATTTGTGCGGACGGGGCATTATTTGTCCGACACTAGGGATATGGCCAGGGGAGAAAGGGGGTGGGACCACTGCGACGGCGTCGGCGCGGGGGCAGCGGTCCGGAGGGCGAGTTCCCACCTGTCCCCGGTCCGGACGCTCCGTCTGTGCCGCCCGTCCCCTCCATGGCGGACGTGACCTCGTTCGCCGCCGCCCTCTTGAAACTGCCCGACAGCGTCATCATCGTCGACGAGGAGGGCAAGGTCGCGTGGGGCAACTCGTCCGCGCAGCGCATGTTCGGCCGGTCGCTGGACGACGGGATCGGCATCTCGAGCTTGAGCCTCGTGCACCCCTACGACCAAGAGCTGGTGCTGCGGTCGCTCACCACCATTCAGGGCAAAGACGTCGGAGACCCCATCGAAATCCGCGTCGAGTCCGTCACCGGATGGCGCCTGGTCGAGGTCATCGGCACCCCGGTCAAACTCTCCGGCAAGAGCCTCGTGCTCCTCTGCCTGCGTGACCTGACGAAACGCCGACGGTTCGAGCTGGCGAGAGGCCGTGAGGCTCGCTTCCGGTCCCTGGTGCACAACGCCGGCTCGGTGATCATGCTGGTGTCCGCCGACTGGACTCCTCGAGTCCGCCTCGGGCGCGATCACTCGTTTCCTGGGCCACGATCCTGAGCTCATCGAGATGCGTCCGCTCACCGACATCGTGGCCGAACCCGACCGCCAGCGGGTGGTGAACGCCCTACGCGATGCGGCACTCGGGGCGACGGCGGCCCACCCGGTGACCGTCAGAGCCGGCCTGCTTCGCCATGACAGGACGACCATCGTCCCCTTCGAGCTCAGCATCGTCGACCTGATCGACGATCCCACGGTGGAGGGCTTCGTGATTTCCGCCCACGACGCTTCGCCGCGGGTTGCCGCCGAGCACGAGCTGAGCGAGGCCCTTTCCCTCCTCACCGCCACCTTGGACTCCACAGCCGACGGGATCCTCGTCGTCGACAATGACAAGTCCATTACGGGTCTCAACCGGCGGTTCTTCGAGATCTGGCGCATCGCCTCGACCTTCGTGAACATCGGCGACGACTCCAGCAAGCTCGCGTTCGTGCTCGACCAGCTCGTCAACCCGCAAAGCTTCCTCGCCCGGCGGAACGAGCTGGTAGACAAACCCGAGAACGAAAGCTTCGACACTCTCGAATTCAAGGACGGCCGCGCCGTCGAACTGACGTCCAGACCGCAGACCGTTGCCGGCAGCATCGTCGGTCGGGTCTGGAGCTTCCGCGACGTGACCGACCGCATCCGACTGGAGGACGAGCTCGAGTACCGAGCCTTTCACGACCCTCTCACCGGACTGGCCAACAAGGAGCTGTTCCAGGATTGCCTCGAGCACGCACTGGCCCGCATCGACCGGACCGGCTCTCACCTGGCCGTCCTGTTCATCGACCTCGACGACTTCAAGACCGTGAACGACAGCCTGGGGCACGGTCGGGGAGACCAGCTGCTCAAGGGGGTGGCCACGATCCTCTCCGAGTGCCTCCGACCACTCGACACAGCGGCGCGTCTCGGAGGAGACGAGTTCGCGGTGCTCATCGAGGACGTGTGGTCCCGCGAGGACATCACCACCCTGGCTGGGCGCATCCTCGAAGCGCTACGCCTGACGGTCCCGAGCGAGAACCGATCCGCCACCTCCGCAGGCAGCATCGGGATCGCGTTCGACGAGCCGGGCATCACGAGTGAGCAGCTGCTGCGCAACGCGGACATTGCCATGTACAAGGCCAAGGAGAGCGGCAAGGACCGATTCGAGGTCTACCGCGAGGAGATGCATGCCGCAGTGCTGGCCCGCATCGAACACGAGAGCGAACTGCGCGCGGCGATCCACGACGGCGACCTGGTCACGCACTACCAGCCGATCTACGACCTCGACACGGGGAGCATCATCGGCTTCGAGGCGCTCGTGCGGTGGGCCCACCCGATCGGCGATCTGGTCGACCCGCCGCTGTTCGTCCCGTTGGCCGAGGAGCTGGGGCTGATCGGCGAGATCGACGCCTTCGTCCTCCGATCGGCGTGCCACCAGGCGCGCCAGTGGTACGCCCAGGGCCTCTCGGGTCCGGACCTGTTCATGAGCGTCAACCTTTCACCCGGCCAACTTGCCGATCCCGACCTTGCCCAGAGGATCGCCGCGCAGATCGAGGCATGCCAGTTCGATCCGGGATCGCTCATCCTCGAGATCACCGAGAGCGCGATGCTGACCGACAACGAGACCACCGTCCGCAACCTGATCGAGCTGCGGTCTCTTGGCGTGCGCATCGCGCTCGACGACTTCGGGACGGGGTACTCCTCGCTGTCGCATCTCGATCGGCTGCAGGTCGACATCGTGAAGATCGACAAATCCTTCGTGCAGGCCTTGGGCTCCGGCAATGATTCCCGCAGTCTGGCGGCCGCCTTGCTGCAGCTGGCCAGGGCGCTCGGCTACGAGACGATCGGCGAGGGCGTGGAAAATCCCGCCCAGGAGCAAGGGCTCCTCACGCTGGGTTGCCGGTTTGCACAGGGATATCACCTCGGCCGACCGCTGAACATCGAGCAAACCGACCTTCTGCTGCGGTCCCAGGGCACCCTTGACCCAGTCGCCGGGACGGTGTTCACGGACTGAATGCTCTGGCAGCGCAGGCCGTGTGGTGTCCGGCTCGCGTACGGGTTGTCCACAGCCGCCGGGTCAGTCTCCCTCGTCCAAAGGTTCTCCCATCGGGCAAGGATCGGGTTCGATCAAGTTCCGTTCGCAGTGAGGTCGCCCGCATCGCCCTCGTGAGCCGGAAACGAGGACTCCGCGCCTACCCACCCAGAAGGCTGTGCATCACATCTGCTTCACGCAGAAAGGCATCATGGTCGGCCACAGCCGTTTCGAGTTGCTTCGTCTCGCATTCGATTCTCGGGCTTTCGTCGACCGTGAGGACACGCATCAGGCACGGATGTTGGCCCGATATTGTGCCGAACTACGGGGTCCCCGTCTCACGTCGGGACGCCTCGCGGCGTCCCCCTCGCCCGCACCAACTCGGTCGCCCGGAACGCCAGGTCGACGAGCACTGCCACGACCTCTGTGACGACCGCATCCTGGCGGGGAACCAAGACCTCGCCGAAGTCACCGATTCCGCGCAGCCCCGGAGGCAACTCGACCTGGACACCGTGGGCCGATGGAAGATTGACCGGGTTTTCTGGGTGGTACCCGAGCCGTATGCGCTCGTCGGCGACGTGGTAGCCGGCGAAGCGCCCATGAAAGAGCCGGCGCGCCGAGTCGAGCAGTTCCGCGTTCAACCCTCCAAGGATGATCCCCCGCAATGGTCCGGTCTGCTTCCCCTGCACCGCGGGTCCGTATGGCTCGATGATAAGGCCGCGGTCGGCATCGAACCAGAGCGCAAAGCCTTCGCGCCCGAACCCGTGCACCGAGATGCCGATGTCCACGTGCTCCAAGAAGGCCCGCAAGCTCGCCGAGTTGTCCGGGTCGTGCAACCGTGAGGTGAGATGGACCCGCAGCCCGGGTGGCTGGACGATGGCGTAGTAGGACGCGCCCGCCTGCTCCGCGGCCCGCCCCGTCATTTCCGCGGTGCCCCGGTCCTGCGATCCGCCGTGGAGAGCCATGAACCCGACGTTGGAACGCAGGATGCACTCCTCCCTGACCCCCGGAATCGTCAGGAGCTCCGCCAGGTCCACCTCCCCAGGTTCGCACACGCCGGGGACGACTGTCCCGGAACAGGATCCCATCGACTCAACGGTGCAGGACGTACCAGCTGGGATTGCCACGTTTCCATCCTCTGGGCGGACGAAGGGGGCCTGGAGATCGGAGCAAGCGACTCGTTAGGCCGGATACCGGAGGCCTCCGATACCGTCTGTCCATGGGGTCTGGATGCACAAAGTCGGCCTTGACGTAGTCATGAATGACAGCCGGATCGGAACCTCATGGCCCCGGCGGCAAGAGGACATTGGGGTTAAGGATGCCCGCAGGATCGAGGGCCGTCTTTATGCGTCGAAACGCCGCGAGCTCGGCATCGCTCCGGTTCAAATGGAGCCAATTTCGCTTCGCCGTTCCGATGCCGTGTTCAGAGCTGATGCTGCCACCGAGCTCAGCGACATAGTGCATGACACGGTCGTCCACGCTCAGGTCATTCGGTTCAACGCCGGTCACGTTGACGTGGACGTTGCCATCACCCACGTGCCCGAACAACCATGTCGTCGCCGTGGGGTCGGCATCCCTGACAGCTTCCGCCACATGGTCGATGAAGGCCGCCAAGGCTGCCGCCGGTAGCGTGACATCAAGCTTGTGGGGCGCACCGAGCGTATTGATCGCTTCGGTGTGTCCCTCGCGGTAGTGCCATAGCTGTGCCCTTCTCGCGGTATCGGTGGCCACTGTGACATCTTCGACGCCGGCCACCGAATCGAGCACCGCGGCCAGAGCGGGCATGGGGTCGTTCTGAGCCGCCGCCTCGGCCAAGAGGTAGGCCCGGTGCTCTCCTAGAAATGGTCCTGCCACTCCGGTCGAGCGACACACGAGGTCCAGGCCTGGCTGGAGGAAGAGCTCAAGTGATTGGAGTTCGGGCAGGGACCGGCGGAGGAGCGAGGCTGCATCCACCGCGGCCGCAGTGGAGGAGAGGGCCAGGATCGAGGTCACACGCTCCGGACTCTGAGGTACCAAGCGCACCCGGGCGGCCGTCACCACGCCCAGAGTTCCCTCGCTGCCGCAGAGCAAAGCGCCGAGGTCGTATCCCGTGTTGTCCTTGATCAGACCGCCCATGTGGGAGACGGTCTCGCCCGTCCCGAGTACGGCCTCGAACCCCACCAGTTGTGCCCTCGTGGAGCCGTGGCGCAGGACCTGAAGACCACCGGCGTTGGTGGCAATCGTGCCGCCCATCGTCGCACTGTCACGACTGCCGAGATCAACTCCGTACGCCCAGCCGGCAGCGGTTGCGGCCGCGTGCACATCGGCCACCGTGGTCCCGGCACCCACAGAGAGCTGGCCACCCAACTTGTCGACGTCGGTGATGCCGGCCAGCCGGCGTAGGCTGAGCACGACCTCGCCAGCAAGGGGGACTCCTCCGCCGACGAGTCCTGTGTTGCCCCCTTGCGGGACGAGGGCGACTCCGGCCTCCTTGCATACGGCGACGACCGCCGCCACCTCGGCGCCGTCCCCGGGGCGTACGACGGCCCTTGGATGGCCTTCAAAGCGCCCGGTCCAGTCGACGGCATACGACGCCATCACCTCGGATTCGACGACCACGTGTGCAGGACCGACGGCCCCGCCAAGCTCCTCCAGCAGGCCTGTGGACATACCTCCATCCTCGCGCCCGCTCCCAAGAGCTGACCCCTTGACGCGACGGCGCTGAAGGGCGGCCCAGCAAAAGACACACGGATCCACGGGGTTTGATGGAAACCTTCGTGTGGACGTCCACAAGAATGTCCTCACACCTACTCAGCGGGGTCTTTGACCACCTCCGCGAGCGGGCCCGGCAATTGCGTGGAGTTGAGTCGGCGCGGGCAGCCCCAGGTACTCGGCCACCTCGGTAGGGGCGAGTCTACGGCAATCGGGCTGAGCGCCGGATTTGGAGGCTCGGATAGGACAGTGGTGATAGTGCAAAGCGCCTTCCCCCTGACGAGGTTGGCGTTGTTCAGCCTGTCCACGCAGATCCGCTGATTTCGAGGAACCGATCGAAAATGCCGGTTGAGCTGCCTGCTGGACCTCCCCTTGATGCTGACCATGCTCCTACGATCGGACGAGGCGGAAGAAGGTCCGGAGCTGCTCGACGAAGCTCTCCGGCTGCTCGAACGCCGCGAAGTGCCCCCCGCGTTCGAGCTCGTCCCAGTGCACGATGTTGGTGTAGCGGCGCTCAGCCCAGCGCCTCGAGGGGCGGAAGATCTCCTTGGGGAAGATGGATACTCCGGTCGGAACTTCGACCTTGGCTGGTCGCCACCCTCGAAAGCTCTCCCAGTAGAGGCGGGCGGCGGACGCGCCGCTGCCCGTCAACCAATAGAGCATGACGTTGTCCAAGAGGCGGTCGGCCCCGAGGACCCCGACCGGGTCGCCACCGGTGTCGGTCCAGCTCCAGAACTTCTCGAGGATCCAGGCGCACTGCCCGACCGGCGAATCGACCAGCGAGTAGCCGATCGTCTGAGGGCGGGTCGACTGTTCCTTCGAGTAACCGGTGCCCCATTCCTCGTGCAGGCGCAGCGACTCCAGCGCCGCCGCCTCGGCCTCGGTCAGCTCACCTGGATCCGCGGCCGGGTCCAGCGGCGAGCATATTGAGGTGGATCCCAACGACATGGGAGGGATCGATGACCGCGATGCACGAGGTGACCGCCGATCCCCAATCACCGCCCTGGGCGCCGTAGCGGTCGTAGCCAAGACGGGCCATGAGTTGGGTCCAGGCCGTCGCGGTGCGCTCCACGCCCCAGCCGGTGGAGGTGGGCTTGTCGCTGAAGGCATAGCCGGGCAGAGACGGGCACACCACGTGAAAGGCGTCGCTTGCCACCCCACCGTGAGCGACCGGATCTGTCAGTGGGCCGATGACCTCCAGGAACTCGACGACCGACCCGGGCCAGCCGTGTGTCATCACCAAGGGGAAAGCGCTCTCCACCGGCGAGCGGACGTGGAGGAAGTGGATCCCGAGTCCGTCGAGGTCGGTGCGGAATTGCGGGAAGCGATTGAGCCGCGCCTCCCTCGGTCGCCAGTCGTACGTAGTGGCCCAGTAGCGGCAGAGGTCCCGCAAGTACTCGAGCGGTACGCCTTGGGACCAATCGGTGACGGTCTGAGGTTCCGGCCAACGCGTCCGGGCCAAGCGAGTGGCCAAGTCGAGGAGCTCGGTCTCACTGACCTCGATGCGAAACGGCGTGACCTCGTGGATCACTCTGAACCTCCCAGTGGCTGGCCTACCCGTTTAATAGCAGGAATGTGCGTGATCCAACCCGAACGGACCCTTGGGCCATTGGTCCGCTTCGTCACCGAAAGGAATTCCGGCATGGCGAGTCTCTTCGCTACAGGCTCTCCCAGCCGGGGCTGGCCACCCGACGTTGGCACGGGCGAGTCGTCAGCCGCAGTTCCCGTTCACATCGCTCCCTTGCGGTTGTTGACCGTCAGGCCGATCAGTGGCGACGAATGTAGTCGTGCGCAGAGGGATCTCCTTGATGAGCCAGCTCAGGACGAAGCCGAGGACGACAAAGGGCACAGCGACCAAGAAGGTCGTCTCGATCGAGTGACTGAAGGCACCGACGACGAAGGTGCGCTGGCCGGCGGGAAGGTGGGCGATCTGGGCCGGGTTGGCTGTCACGTTCGAGCCGCTGATCAACTTCAGCTCGGCCGACGTGGCGTGCAGTTTGAGCTCTGAGATCAGGCGGTTGGCGAAGACGGCACCGAGGACGGCCACCCCGAAGGCGCCCCCGATGGTCCGGAAGAACGTCGAAGTTGCCGTGGCCACTCCCAGAGCGGAGTACGGCACCGCGTTCTGCACGGCGACGACCAGCACCTGCATGACCAGTCCCAAGCCGAGCCCGGTGATGAACATGAAGACCGCAACTTCCCCGTAGGCGGTATGCGGTCCAAGCTGAGTGAGCGAGAGCAGGCCGAGGGAGAGGACGGCCGTGCCCACGATCGGGAACACCTTGTAGCGCCCGGTGCGGGTCACGAGGCGCCCGCTCAAGATGAAGGTGAGCAGCATCCCGCCGATCATGGGCAGGAGCTCGAGGCCCGAAAGGGTCGGCGAGGCTCCGTGGACGATCTGGAGATACAGGGGGAGGTAGATGATGGCTCCGAACATGGCGAAGCCGATGATGAACCCGACCGCCGAGGTGGCGGTGAAGGTCCGGTTCTTGAAGAGCCACAGTGGGATGATGGGCTCAGATGCCTTGGTCTCGATGAAGCAGAAGATGACCAGCGAGGCCAAGGCGACGAGCCCGGTGCCGATGATCACGGGCGAGCCCCAGGCATATTCGGAGCCGGCCCAGGTCGTGAGCAAGATGATGCAGGTGACGCCAACGGACAGGAAGGCGGTTCCGGCCCAGTCGATCTTGTGCGGTACCCGCTTGACCGGGAGGTGGAGCACGGCGGCCACGACGAACAGGGCGACGATGCCGAGCGGCACGTTGATGTAGAAGATCCAGCGCCATGACAGGTGCTCGGTGAAGAAGCCGCCGAGAAGCGGACCCGCCACATTGGTGACGCCGAAGACGACGCCGAAATAACCCATGTACTTGCCCCGCTGCCGGGCCGACACGACATCGCCCATGATGGCCTGGGACCCGACCATGAGCCCGCCCGCCCCGATCCCCTGGATCGCCCGGAAAGCGATGAGTTCGGCCATGGACTGGGACAGCCCCGACAGCACGGAGCCGACCAGGAAGATCACGATGGCCAGCTGATAGAGGGCTTTGCGGCCGTAGAGGTCGCCCAGCTTCCCCCACAGCGGCGTGGAGATGCAGGTGGTCAGAAGGTAGGCCGTCACCACCCACGACAGGTGGTTGAGCCCGTGCAGGTCGCCGGCGATGGTGGGGAGGGCCGTGGCGACGATGGTCTGATCGAGAGCGGCCAGGCCCATTCCCATCATGAGAGCGCCGAGGATCACCAGGATCCGGCGGTGCTCGGCGCCGGCGGCCTCTGCATCGACGGGGGCCGTCGTCAGTTCAGTCACGGGCGTCGTCGAGGTCTCGCTCGAGGTCCGCCGCGAAACGACTGAGCAGGTCGGCCAAGTCGGACAGGCCGTCGTCGTCCCACTCTTGCAAGAGCTGCCCGAGCCAGGCCCGGCGGGCCCGGCGCACCCGTTCGATGGTCCGGCGACCGGCCGGAGTGAGTCGGATCCTCGAGGCTCTGCGGTCGTCGGGGTCGGTCTGGCGAACGACCATCCCGTCACGTTCGAGCTGCTGGACCTTCCGGGTCACCGTCGGGGTGTCGACTCCCAGTATCTCGGCGAGGTCGGTGACCCGAAGCGACTCGCCCTGTCGCAGAAAGCTTGAAAAGCAGGGTGGCGCCGGCCCGGTCGAGCCGGACCCCCGCCAAGCGCAGGAGCCGTTCATGCAGGCGGACCTGGGTGATCGACCGGGCGACGGTCTGTAACGCCTCGTCGAACCGGTCGACGGGAAGCGCCCCTGAGCCCGGCCCGGCGGCGGTCTCGATAGTTGCTTTCAGCACGTAAATATCGTACCAGCCGCCCCCCGGCGTCTGGCCCCTCCGCAGGCGCAGGGAATGATACAATTGTGATATGACACAATCGTCTGAGATCATCCCATCACCCGCGGCAGCGCTGTTGCGGCTGGCCCGGATCAAGAGTGGCCTCAGCCAGGGGCAGCTTGGCGAACGGGCTGGAGTGCCGGCGACCATGATCTCGGCATACGAGCGTGACCGTCGACAGCCGACCGTTCCCACTCTGATGCGCCTGTTGAAGGCAGCCGGATTCGACCTGACGATGCATCTCGTCCCGAGCGATCCTCATGACGACGTGCTGGCGCAACTTGATGCTCGGCGCGGACCAAGGGAGCGCCGTCGAAGGGATCGGCAAATCGAGGCATGGCGAAATGCAGAGTCCGTCGAAGTCGGCAGTGCCTCTTCCCGATGACGGAGATACTGAATGCGGCGGCCATCGTGGACGTCCTGAACCAGCACGGTGTGAGGTATGTCGTGATCGGCGCGTTCGCCGCGATCGCTCAGCGAGCACCAATCCCGGCAACCAGAGACATCGACCTGACGCCTGACTCGTCGGCGGAAAATCTGGGCAGACTCTCTAGGGCATTGAAAGAGCTCGGGGCAAGGATCCGCACCGACGCTGTCGATGGAGGGCTTCCCTTTGATCACGATGGCCGTTCGCTCGCAGCATCGTCGGTTTGGAACCTGATCTGCCCCTACGGTGAATTCGATATCTCGTTCTTACCAAGTGGCATTGCAGGCGGATACGCAGAGCTCGCTAGGAAGGCTCACCCAATGAGGGTCGACTCTGTCGACGTCATGATCGCCGATCTCAGTGACGTCATCCGATCCAAGGAAGCGGCGGGACGGCCCAAGGATCTCCAGGTCCTGCCGACCCTCTATCGATTCGACCGTGAGCGTCGAGACAGTGAACAGCGCCGCTGACAGCCGAAAGATCGCGGCCAATTTGACCTGGACCCCGTTCTTCGGACCAGGCTTGTAAGAGTCAGGCCTGGATGGATGCTGCATATGAGGCCTCGAACTCGATCGGTGGGACATAGCCGAGCGAGCTGTGGAGCCTCTCTGGATTGTAGAAGTGCTCGATCCACTCGGCCATGGCAATCGACAGCTCGATCTTGGTCCGCCACTTCTTGCGGTTGAGCAGTTCGATCTGCATCGAACCCCAGAACGACTCGATGGGGGCGTTGTCGTCGCCATTAACCGGCTAATCGGGACCCGGCCGAGTAAACGAGTTGGGGTTCTAAACGGGCGGTCAGCTGCTATTCCAGCGCCGGTAGGCGGCGACGAGTTTCTCGGTTGTCGGGTCCCCGTTGAGTTCGATGTCGAGGAGAGCCATTTGGTAGCGACGGCCCTTGTGCTCGCACGTGGCCATGAGTTCTCGCCGCCCGTTGGCCATGCCGATGGAAATGACGCTGACTTCCTCTCCGATGGCGCGGCCGGGGCATGGAAGGGTGGCGTCGTTGTCGAAGGCGGCCTCGAAGGCGGTGAGTTGTTCGTCGTCGTTGTAACAGTCGACGGTGATGTCGGCGATGAGCGAGTCCAGTTCACTGTTGCGGCGAGGGCTCATCGACTGCTGGCTTTGTGACGGGGCGGAAGCTCGAGACGGCGAAGTTGTTCCTCGTGGCGTCGAACCCGTTCGGCCAGGGCTTCGACAGCAATCCGCAGATGGCCAATCTCAGAGACCAGGCCAGACATGGTCCGGGGGTCGTGGCTGTGGGTCCGCTGCTCCTCGACCACCATCCGCAGGGTCGGATCCCGGTAGAGCGTGGTGCGACTGATGCCGGCGGCGGCGGCGACCGTCGTGAAGGTCACGGGTTCACCCTCTTGCACGAGATCAGCGCACGTCTGCTCGACTTTGGCCAGAGTCTCGGGGCTGGTCATCCCGCCAGATTCTCACCTTCAGCCAAGAGGGCGTCGAGGCGGGTGATGAGGCGCCGGTGGCGCTCGGCCTCGTCGATCCAACCGCGGGACTCCGCGTCGGCAACAAGCGCTTCAGCGTCTCTCCGCTGCGCCGACAGCACAGAGACGCTGGCGGCGTCGGTGCGGAAGTTGGGGCAGTGCTCGCAGATATTGGCATAGGGACACGAACCCTGGACCGGAGCACGCAGGCAGTAGCCACCGGCGAGGCGGGCCTTGATGGCGGGTGCGTCGCGCCAGTCGCCGTCGCCCGTCACCGGGATGCGAGTGCGTCCATTGGGCAGCTGTCCGAGCTGGGACTTGGCAAGCTCGAGGGCCCGTTCGTACTCGGCGCGCACCGTGGTGTCGAAGAGTCGGCCATAACGAAGGCTCATCTCCGCCGAGACGTGACCGAGGAGGGCCATGAGAGCCTGCAGCGACACCCCGGCATTCACCATGGCAGTGGCGAAGGTATGTCTGAGCTGATGAGGCTTCACGTGGCCGATGCCGGCCGCTTCGCCGGCCCGATTGAGTTCGAGGCGCAGAGCCTGTTGGGCCAGCCGTCGGCCATGGTGGGTGAAAAGAAACTGAGCGGGTCGTCCTGTCCGGGGGTGCGGAAGCGGCGACCCTCCGACCGGGTGGCGCAGATCCTGTCGATCAAGGTGACGGTCTCGTCATCGAGGGGCACCATCCGCTCGGTGTCGAGTTTGCCGAGTGGCACCTTCAGCCACGCCCCGTTGCCGGAAATCTCGTGCACACAGTCGAGCTCGAGGTCGAGAAGCTCGCCGATGCGCAACCCGCAGGCTCGAGCCAAGAGCAAAGCGTCGGCCGCCAGCCGGAAATCGGAGCGAGCAAGGGCCTCGCCGAGACGCCGGTCGGCGTCGACGGGCAGGTAGCGAGGAAGAGGCCTTGGCAGACGCGGGGTGTCCGTGCGGAATATGAGGCGCCGCTTCGGTGCGTCTTTCCATCCCCATTCGGTGACGTCGTTGAGGAAGACCGAGACCGTCAATATCCGCCGGGCCTGATCGGCGGTCGTAATCGGCTCGCCGTTCTTGGAGTTGATCGCACTGGCCACCGAGTTCAGGTAGGGCTCGATGTGTCGCTGTCGGTCGAGGTCAGCGAGCGAGGTGAGATCGGGGTCGTGGTCAGCGAGGAAACGGCCGAAGTGAACCAAGCGCGTCGCCATGCCGGTCACGGTCTTGGGTTTACACGTCCCGGTCTTGCGCTCCAGATAAGCCACGAAGGCCGGTTGGAGAGCGGGGTGGACATCCACGACGCGAGCGTCGAACGCCTTGGGCTGCTGCCAGTGAGGAGGCGGAGCGTCAAGGATGCCCAGATGGAACAACACCCGGTGGGCGCCACTGAGGGCGCCCTGGTAGTGACGCCACCCCTTGCCAGTCTCGAGGCCACGGCGTCGACACGCTCGGGCCAACTGATCGAAGTCGTCGAGGGTCAACTGCTCGAGGCTCACGTTGGTCTCGATGAGCAGACGACCGACGGACTGCGAGGCCATGCGCAGGCTCTGGATGGAGGTGAACCCGATCGCTTCGGCACCTTGGCAGAAGCGCTCCATGTCGGCGGCCAGCGGACTGGCGACAACCTCTCGCCAAAAGCTCGAGAGCTTGCGGGAGACCAGGTAGTCGTAGCCGGGCTGGAGCCAGCCGTGGACCATCAAAAAGATCAGGAACGAAGTTGTCTGTGAACCCTCGGTCAGTCTGGAGGCGAGTGGTTGCGAGGCCCAGTCCTGTGGGTGTGGCCAGCGCCGCATGAAGGTCTTGGCTCCTTGGGTGGTGCTGTGGTTGCCCCGACCGGTGAGCAACTGATGGCGCGCGTACTCGGCGAGGTAGTCCCTCGCTGAGGAGTCAGCTGCGCGAACGCTGGCGGTCTCGGGCAGCATCGAACTCGGCCTTTACGTGAGCAGGAGCGAGGTGGATGTAACGGGCGGTCGTGTCGATGTGGGCATGGCCGAGCAGGGCCTGCATGACGGCGAGATCAACGCCCGCTTCGGCGAGTGCGGTGCCGAACGTGTGGCGAAGTGCGTGAGGATGACCGCCTGGGACACCAGCCGCCGCCCGGTGATAGCGAAAGACCGTGCGCAAGCCCGCCGGAGTCAGCGGTTGACCGCGGTTGGGTCCTTTGGCCACCACGAACAGGCGGGAGGTCTGGGTCTCTGGGCGTTCGGCGAGGAGGTAGGTCTGAATGACCCCAGCTACGTCCACGTCAAGTGGAACACGGCGCTCTTTAGACCCTTTCCCGCTGACCCGCAGCCACCGCCCACCGATGTCGACATCGCGAACATCGAGAGCCAACACTTCGCCGGCCCGCAGGCCACAAAACACCATCAATCCCGCCATCGCCCGGTCTCGCCAGGTCCGCAGGCTCCCCACCAGTGCCACGACGTCGCCGGTGTCCAACGCACGAGGAAGCCGCTGGGGTTCTCGAAGTCGCAGCGCCGATCGCTGTCTCGGACGACGTGCCACGTGAGCGAGCAAGCCGTTGCGCTCACCAGCACTGAGCCTTCTCGCTTCCCTGCCTCTCGGGACCGGGTTCTTGGCATCTGGGTCACGCATCGCTCGGAACTCGAACAGACCCGAGATCGCGGCCAGACGATTGTTCACCGTCGCCGGCGCGTATCCGTCGGCACGCCGCCCATCCATGCGCACCACATTCGGGCCCGGTCGACCAGGAACCGTTACCTGTCGGCATGCAGCGAGATAGCGCAGCAGCACGTCGGTGTTCACTGCGTCGAGATCGATCTCCTCCTTCGTCAACCAACGGCAGAATGCCAGCAGCGAGAACCCGTAGACGCGGACCGTCTGCGGCGAGTAGTTCCGATCCGACAGGTAGCTCAGGTATTCGTTCACCAACGCGAACCGCTTGTCGTCACCGACCGCCAGGACCCAACCATCCGCTCCCCGCTCAAGCCGAAGCTCAGCATCGATCACCACAACATCTGTAACCGAACGCGTCACTGAAGGCAAGCATTTATGCCGCTACTTGTTGCCTCTGCTTCTCTCCCGCTTCGTCGCGATAGCCGGTAAATAGGCAGTCACCGACCGATCCCATGGAGCCGAGCAGACCGTTCCCGCGCCGGCGTCGGCGGAAAGCCCATGACGTGTAGGTAGACCCGTGATCGCTATGCGCAATGGTCTGACCAGCGGGTGGCCGACGACGCCAGATGGCCATCTGGAGGGCGTCGACCACGAGCTCGGAACGCATGTGATCAGCGATCGACCAGCCCACTACTCTCCGGCTGAAGGCATCGAGGACGACGGCCAGGGAGGCCTTGCCGTTCTCGGTCGGATGCTCGGTGACGTCCATCACCCAGAGGCGGTCCGGCTCAGCGGGATCGAAGGCCCGCTTGACCAGGTCGTCGGAGGGCTCGAGGATGGATCCCGCTTCGTGCACCCTCCCCGACGGCGCCGGTGGATGCCGGCAACTCCGGCCTGGCGCATCAGGCGCTCGACGCGTTTACGCGAGGAGCGCACGTCGAGGCCGCGTTTGAGCTCGGCGTGGACCCGGGGCGCACCATAGGAGCGCCGGCTCATCGTCCAGATGTCAACGATGGTGTCGCTCAAGTAGGCGTCCTCGAGATCTTTGTTGCGCACCGGGTTGGCCCGCCAGGCATAGAAACCCGAGGTCGACACCCTCATCACCCGACAGCAGGCCGACACGGGCAGGTCCGTGCAGGCCCGGGCGATGAAGGTGTAGATCATTTGGGCCCGGCAAAGTCTCCTTGGCGAAGTATGCGGCCGCTCGCCGGAGGATCTCGTTCTCCATCTGGGCCGTGCGCAGCTCACGACGCAGGCGCACCAGCTCGGCCCGCTCGTCGGTGTCGAGCCCGGACCGGCGGCCGCCGTCGATGTCGTCTTGTTTCATCCACCGCCGCAGGCACGAGGTGGCGATGCCGAGATCGGCAGCCACCTTGCCACGGGCTGGTCACCGGTTCGGGCCAGTTCGATCGCCCGCTGGCGGAACTCGTCTGGATAGCGCACTGGCATAGGGACATCCTTCCAAGCGACGCCTCTCGGCGCCTCATGTTCGGTGTCCGCCAAGGCGGGGGAAGCTCACAGTGCTGCCGCGGTGTCGGGGCCGACACCGAAAAGGTCCAACAAATCGGGGACGGTGGCAACCAGGAGGGCTTCGATGCGGTCGTCGAGCTGGGCGAGCTCTTCGTCGAGCGAGCTGATCCGGTGCGCCAACGAGGACAGCGAAGCCTTGGTGGCCGCCGTCACCGGGTCAGGTGGACGCGTGGGACGAAGCCTCTTTCCTTCCGCCACCAGTGCAGGCACCGAGAGGCCCTTCAATCGGCAACGGAGCTGCTCAGGCGCTGTAGCCGAGGTGGCGCATCTGGGTGAGGGCTTTCACTCTGGCCTGTCGGGCTGAGCGCTTGGCGACCACGAGGACCTGGATCGCCTCGACTGCACCATCCCTCGACTTGGGGTGCCCGCTCGCCCGCCCGCTGAGCGCAGCCCTGGCCGCTTCGACAGCGTCGAGGGGATCGGACTTGCCGCTGCGCCGGCGCTCCTCGCGATTGGGCCGGTCGACTTCGATGACGGTCACTCCCACCCTGCGCAGGTAACGCGAGAGTCCTGAACCATACGAGCCCGTGCCTTCTACGCCGATCTTGATCACCTCCCCAAAGGTCTCGAGCCAGGAGAGCAGGGCCCTGTAGCCGGCGGCGTTGGTCTCGAAGCGCTCCGTGCCGAGCAGCCCGCCGAGCGGGTCCAGGGCAGCAGCCACATGGACGTCGAGGTGGGTGTCGACGCCACCGGTGATACCAGGCGCAGCTTCTACGATGGTCATTGGTCATCCCTTCTCTCAATGGTGTGAGGGATGGCACGGCCGTTCCGGATCGGAGCGACGGGTGGTCTGGGTTGTTCTAGCAACCCGGACCAATCACCCCAACTCGGAGACGGGACGTGCCGTCTTTCAATGTGCGGCTGGACGGTATCGGTCGACGACGTCTTGCAACGTCACGGGACTCCGAGTCAGGCCGAACCTGCCAGCACTCCCGAAACAAATGGGGACCAGCAATCAAGCGGTGGATCCTCAAGAGAAGTATCAATGTACGGGGGCGGGTCCCAGCAAGGACAAAACCAGGTGTCGGGTGCCGTTCAGATCACGGGCCAGTCGCTCATCGGCCCTAGGTCAAGCGCCTGAGCCGGGTGCTGCTGTTCGTGATGCTTCACGGCTCGGTGGGCGGAATGTTTGCCGTCGTACGGGCCTCGAAGGGATCTCGCTGGCTCAGGCTGGCGGTCAGCCGGACCGTCGATGTCGCCACATTGGGCACAGACGACCTCCCAGCGGTGGGGGTCATCTTTGTTAGCGTGGTGCCAGCTGCCATCTTGGGCCTGCGTCCAATCCAGCCGAAGACGTCTTGCGTACGGGAAGTGCGCTTCAGGTTCAGGCATCTCGCTTCATCCTGTCACCAATCTGGATCTTGGGCGCCCCTTAGCCGGCGAACGGAGGCAGTCTCGACGCGGCAGAATTGGGAGGCATTGTTGGCGCCCAACGGTGCTGTCCGATGCTTCGGCCCCTTGGCTCGGGGTCTTGCGAGAGGACTTCGCGAGGGTCGCAAGGCCAGCCACCGTTCCTGGGCCAGCTCTGCTCGCCGTCCCTCAGGGTTTGCTCCAAAGCGACCTTCGCCTCTTGCCCCGGGCCACCGCACGTCGGAAACCTTGGTGAAAGACTATCGACGATGCGATGAGCCGGGATCGGATGACCCGGCAGGAGAGGTAATGGTGATGCACGAGACGTCGGGCCCCCCTATGGATCCGCTTCCGCCAAGTACCAATCTGCTCGAACCGGTGATCCAGCGTGCCGAGAAGGAACCGGGCCGGGTCATGGCCGCCTACCGGGACGGCGACCACTTCGTCGACGTTACCGCTGGTGAGTTCTACGAACACTGCCGGGCCATAGCCAAGGGCATCGTCGCCAGTGGGCTCGAGGCCGGCGGTCGAGTTGCCCTCATGTCGCGGACGAGGCTTGAGTGGCTGCTGCTCGACTACGCCATCCTGGCCAGTGGCGGTGTGACAGTTCCGATCTACGAGACATCGTCGGCTGACCAGATGCAGTGGATCGTCCATGATGGCGACGTCCAGATGCTCGTCGTCGAGACGGCGGCGATGCGAGAGTCGTACGAGGGGGCGGGGAGCCCGGTGGAAGGACGTCCCGAGATCCTCGTGATTGACGACGGGGCTTTGGACGAACTTGCCCGCCGCGGCGTAGCCGTGGCCGACGCCACCCTCGACGAGCGCATCCACTCCCTCGGGGCCGCCAACATTGCCACGATCATCTACACATCCGGTACGACCGGCCGGCCCAAGGGCTGCGTCCTCACCCACGGGAACCTCTGCGTCAACGTACGGCAGACCCTCGACGCGATCGGGCCGATGCTCCAACCCGACGAGGTCGGCCTCCTCTTCCTGCCGCTCGCCCACGTGCTCACCAAGATCATCGCCCTTGTCGGCGTGGAATGGGGGACCAAGGGCGTTTTCGCCACAGACATGGGTGCGCTCCTCGAAGAGTTCGCCATGGTGCAGCCCACGATGATCGCCGCCGTGCCCCGAATCTTCGAGAAGGTGTTCAACGGTGCCCAGCAGGGAGCACACGCCGAGGGCCACGGGGCGACCTTCGACAGGGCCGCCGATGTCGCTGTGCATTGGTCGCGGCACCACGGAGACCATGTTCCGCATCTGCTCACCTCGGCGGAGCATGCGCTGTTCGATCGGATGGTCTACAGGAAGGTGGAGGCAGCATTCGGTGGTCGGCTTCGGTTCGCCTTCAGTGGTGGAGGCCCGCTAGGCGAGCGGCTCACGCACTTCTTCAACGGTGTGGGCATCAAGGTGTTCGAGGGTTATGGGCTCACCGAGACCAGCCCGACCCTGACGGTCAACCGTCTCGGCGCATGGAAACCGGGCACCGTGGGGCAGGCGCTGATGGGCACGAGCATCCGAATCGCCCCTGACGGCGAGATCCTTGCCAAGGGACCGCAGGTCTTCCAGGGATACTGGCGCAACGAGCAAGCCACGTCGGAGAGCTTCGATACGGATGGATGGTTCAGGACTGGCGACATCGGTGACCTCGACGACGACGGCTACCTGCGCATCACCGGACGGAAGAAGGAGTTGATCGTGACCGCTGCTGGGAAGAACGTGGCGCCGGCACCGCTCGAGGATCGGATTCGCGCCACCCATTGATCAGTCAGGCGGTGGTGGTCGGCGACGCCCGTCCGTTCGTTGCGGCGCTCATCACCATCGACGGGGAAGCGTTTGCGACCTGGGCCGCCCACGGCGCCCTGGATGGGACCGCAGCCTCCCAAGCGACGGATCATCCGGCGTTGTTGGCGGAGGTCCAGGCAGCGATCGACAATGCCAACCAGTCGGTGTCAAGAGCGGAGTCGATCCGCAAGTTCGTCGTCCTGCCCCACGACCTGACGATCGTAAACGGCGAACTGACCCCGACGCTCAAGGTGCGGCGCGCCGTCGTGGAGAAAGCCTACGGTCCTGTGATCGATGACCTCTACGGGAGCTGAGCAGACACGGGTGTCCGCCTCAGCCGTGCAGAGGGCGTGATGTCCGAGTCACTCCCGAACTCCACGCCTCGGTCGATGAGTTCTGTCCACGAGCTGGCCGACCATAGCCGGGTGCTCGTGCGGCCGCTTCAACTCAGCGACCGGCATGAGCTGGCGATCGGCTATGAGCACCTGTCAGCGGAAGCCCGCCGCCTCCGGTTTTTCACCGCACCTTCACGACTCTCGGACGCCGATTTAGAGTACCTCACCAATCTCGATTATCAGGATCATTTCGCGTGGGCGGCGTTCGCGATCGACAAACCCGGCCAGCCAGGCATCGGCGTCGCCCGCTACATCCGAGACCCCACCCGTCCCAACCACGCCGAGGTGGCGGTGACGGTGCTCGACGATTACCAGCATCGGGGTCTCGGCACCCTCCTTCTCGAGATGCTGGCCGATCACGCCCGCCGCCACGGGATCACGACCTTCGTCAGCCACATCCTCTGGGATAACCGGGAGATTCTCGAGACGCTGGCCGCGGCCGGTGCCCGCATCGAACCAGAGGAGCCAGGAGTCGCACGGGTGGCCATAGAGATCCCGGCACCCGAGAGCCCTACCCTTGTTGGCCTGGTTCGGGCCGCCCTGCGGGCTTTCGGGCGAGCAACCCGGGAGGTCCTGGAGTCAGGGTCCGAGCCGAAGGCCGAGGGCGACGAGGCCCGGCTCGAGTAGCCCGCCTTGCAACCCGCGCCCTTGTTGATTCTGCTCGGAGACCAGTTGAAGCACTCGGACGAAGGCCAGGTAAAGGAAGGGCAGCGCCATCGTCCAGCTTCGTTGACCCTACGACGGTCGGGCATTTAGTCCACGGGTTGCAGGCATTTTCGGAACCAGAGGGCGGCGGTTCCTGACGGAAAATCCTCGACTCGGCCCACCAATTCGTAGCCGTTCCGTTCATAGAGAGCTCGAGCCTGAAAGTCGTAAGTGAAGTGGACTGTCTGACTGCATCCGCGGGCCACGGCCTCGGCTTCAGCAGCGGCGAGGAGCCGGGTCGCAAGGCCACCACCTCGGAGGCTTGGGTCCACCCAGAGGCTCTGCAGCTCGCAACAGTCGCCCCAGGTCCATCCGCTGATGCCGGCTACGACCGTGCCAGCGTCAGAAACGAAGATCGCCAGCTCTACTTCGTCACCGAGCCCCATGGCGGCGGACGCCTCACGACGGATCTGCACTTCGAGGAACTCAATGTCGAGTGGATCTGGTTGATCCTCGACGTGGAAGCGCCAGGCGACTGGAGTATCAGACGTCGACCATCTGCTCAATCAGCGAGATGTCATCGAAGTACGTCCGATATGACCTGATCTTCCCTTCTCGGAAGTCGGCCACTGTGACGCCAGGCAACTTGACGTGACGTCCCCGTTGCCTACACCTCGGCATCCTCGGCGAGGATCAGTGGCCCAGTGTGATCGGCTTCGATCACCCACTCGGCATACGCCCTATTGCCCCCTTCATCCAGTCCCCGGAGGAGAATCACGACGTTGGAGAATGCGATTTCACGGAGGGCGGCGAGTTCGGCGAGTGCTCCGAGCCCAGACACCGACGCATATGGCGACCAACCCACGACATCGTCGG
>CAVTUE010000011.1:0-630764 GCA_963737805.1 uncultured Acidimicrobiaceae bacterium | reverse complement strand
GGGCACGGAGCTGCCCTTCGAGATAGCGCTTGAGCCCATCGGCGCCGCGCTGGAAGGATTTGGCGCGCGCCACGAGGCGGTCGGCTTCGACCTTTACGGCCGCGGCCTGGGTTTCCTGCTCCCGGATGTACAGGGCCACGCGCTCGGCCTTCTCCTCGATCTTGCCCTCGATCTCGGAGAGCAGCTGTTCGATTTCGGGCGTCACTTCGCCTTCGGTTTCGACGAGGAATTCGTCGAGAACCCGGCGCTCATCGGCGAGTTCGTAGAGTTTGAGGGCGTCACTCATGCGGTAACCCTCTGGAGCTGGCGCGACACGCGGCGCGTCTTGAGCGCGAGCGCGCAGGTGATGAGCGGGGCGACCGTGCCGTACCGCACGGGGCGTCCGTCGATCACCGCCGAACAGACCGCGCAAACGGCCGGTGCGATCCCCTCGCGCTCCGGATCGGTTTCGGGTTGGTCCGGCAACTCGACCGGGTCGACCTGCTGCTCGCAGTGCTCGCAGTACTGCACCCGGAGCACGTCGACATAGGGCAGCGCCGCATGACACAAGGGGCACGCGGCGTAGGTGGGTGACGGATCGCCCTCGACCACGGCGGGGACTGGCACAACTCGGTCCGCATTCATAGTTTTCACCTCGTTGGTTTGACCGGTCCGGGACTCGCCTCGAAAGCGTTCCGGGCCGGTCGTTTGTCGTGGCCTAATGGGATCCCGACCGGCGGGCCACGCGCCGGGCGTATTGGTCAACGTCGTCGAACCGGGACCGCTCCGCAGCACGCCTGGCGATCCTCACCAGCGCCTTCGCGAACACGCCAGCGCAGGCGCCTACGATGCAGCCGGCCGAGAACACGGCGAGCAGAACCGAGAGCATCGGTCAGGCCGCCTCAGCAGCGTGCAACGCGAGGTGAGGCCTCCGACGGCGACTCGGGGGCCGCGGCGGAAACGCAAGCTCGCCGGGTCCGAGGTTCAGGCGACGAGCAATCGCCGCCTCAATGGCGTCGTGGCGGCGCCGCTCGTTCACCACTCGGGAGACGAGGGACTGGTCGACTCCGACCTCGACGGCGATCGACTTTTGCGCACCATAACCCAAGCGATCCTTGCGCTCGTGCCGGGACAGTACTACCGGAGCTTGAGGTTTCGGCATAAGTTGACCTGACCCGCTGCGCAATTGATTCACGTGGAACGTCAAACTGTGACCGCTACCGATACGGTCAGTAGCTTACCGTATCGGTCATAGCTTGTCAACGGCGGACGGATGCTTGCCGCGAGGAGGCGCGCCGATGCCGGTGCGGAAGGGGAAAAAGGGTGGAAGCCGCCCCCAGAGCTCGAACGACGGTGATTCAGGCCGCGAGGGCCTAAGGTCCCGGATGTTTCGGGCTCACCTAGCGCTCGACGCGCGTGAGCGTCGCCACTTGCCGGTCACTGAGATCACCGAACGGCTCAACTCGCTTCGTGGGGTTGATACGGAGCCTCGGTCCAGCTCGATCGTGACCCGCTGGATAAGTCCGCGCAGTTCCCGAGGGACCGGGCGGATATGATCGCGCTTGCGCAGGCGCTGGGCGTCGACCCTGGGTGGCTGTGGTTTGGCGACTACAGCGCGGCGCCAAGTCCCGAGGACGCTGGCCACATCCCGCAGATAAGGGCGACAGATTTCGCGGAG
This sequence comes from uncultured Acidimicrobiaceae bacterium, assembly GCA_963737805.1. Taxonomy (GTDB): domain Bacteria; phylum Actinomycetota; class Acidimicrobiia; order Acidimicrobiales; family RAAP-2; genus Bog-473. Next base: position 629,107 of record CAVTUE010000011.1, on the reverse strand, counting down.
GTGACCGAGGAGCCTACCCCGTCACGCCATCCGACACGCCGGAAACCAGCCTGAGGTGCGAACGGTCAGAAGAGCCCAGCGCGCGCAATTGGCGACGAAGGGCTCGAACGATGCTGGCTTGCTCCGTAGGGTGCGGTACGATCGCTTCGGCGACGCGGTTTCCGCGTTCGTCGATCGCAACCAGGACGCGCATTCCGTTCAGGAGGTAAGGGGCCCACCAGACCCCAGCAGCAAGGTGGGAAGGGAGCGACGGCAACATGGGGGGACAGGTTACTCGCCAATAGATCGCCGACCGTTCAGGTCAGCCGAAATTGCCCGCGCAAGCTATGCGATGGCCCCCGCGAACGGAAGTGACGCCACTGCTTCAATTTGAGCTCGCTAGGAGACGTGGTCATGGAGGCCCACTTGAGCGTTTCTCGATCCAACCCGGCTGCTATTGAGGATTCACGATGGCCCAAGGGCTGGCGGGCTCGGGCCCTCAGGCTGCAACTTGAGGCCGAGGAAGCCGGTGCAACCGCCGATGAGGTCGCGACCGTGAACGGATGGATGCTTGATCCAGCGGTTGGCAACTCGCTCGACGATGGGCAACCGACCCCCGCGCAACTGCGTGACCTCGCCCGGATCGAGGCCGGCACGCGAGCGTGGCTTCGCGCCCGCGGTCGGACGGTCAGAGACGCAACGGAGGCGCCATGAATGATGCCGGGCAAAATCGGCGCTATAACCGAGGCGACCGCCGCGAAGACGAGGCGGAGCACGTGGCGCTCGGGCTGATGCAAGGCTGGTAGGCCGCCAGCGCAGAAATCCGTCACGGAGGGACTAAAGGAGTGAAAGCCCGAAAGGCCACTTCTCGGCAAGGGATCCGGTTCAAGTCCTGCTGCACGAGTACTCATTGGCTCATGACGGTTCGACTCCCTCCACTCGCACCACCAGTTTCCTTCCTCTAACGCCACGAGAAAGCGGTACACCATGCTCCCGCCCCGGCGCTCAGGATGGCAACATTATCCCGACAATGGCATTTTGGGGCCGGCACATGGCCGCCGCCGACCAGGTTCACTTTCAGCGCCGACGGGCGCCACAGACCGCTTTCAGCGCTGTCCAGGTTCTGAACCTTTAGCTGCAACAGAAAACTCACTCTGAACGATAAAAGGATGAAGAAATTCGCTGCCGAAGATGTGGAAACGAAATCCCCGGACTTGGCCTCGGACAATATCGAGCACCTTAAAGGCTTGTTCCCCGAGGCGTTCACCGAGGGGAAGGTGGACTTCGACGTACTCCGGCAGCTCCTCGGCGGAGCCGTAGATGAGCGGGATGAGAAGTACGGCCTCAACTGGCATGGCAAGCGGCGTGCCCGCCAGCTTGCTCTCACGCCCTCCGGTGGCACGCTGCGCCCGTGCACGGAAGACAGCGTGGATTGGGACACGACGCAGAACCTGATGATCGAAGGCGACAACCTCGAAGTCTTGAAGCTGCTTCAGAAATCCTATGCTGGGAAAGTCAAGCTCATCTATATCGACCCGCCCTACAACACCGGCAATGACTTCGTCTATCCTGACAATTTTCAGGGACAGCATTAAGAATTATCAGGAGTTGACCGGTCAGGTTTCAGGCGGACAGAAGATCAGTAGCAATACTGAGGCGAGCGGGCGGTTTCATACCGACTGGCTGAACATGATGTACCCGCGGTTGAAGCTGGCTAGGAACCTACTGCAAGACTCCGGCGCCATTTGCGTAAGCATCGACGACAATGAAGTGGTTAATCTCCGCCGGCTCTGCGACGATGTGTTTGGCGAGGAGAATTTTCTTGCTGAGCTGATCTGGAAGAGCAAGAGCGGTGGGGCTAACGACAGTGAGCACTTCGCCATTGACCACGAATATTTGGTGTTTTACGCCAAGTTCGCGGCCAACTTCGAGCTGCTGCAAGACCCGGATGCCGAAGTAACGACATCATACAACCGCCGCGACGACAAAGGGGAGTATGCGCTGGATAGACTGGACAAGCAGAGCATCCGCTACTCGGCCTCATTGGACTATGAGATCACGGGACCGGATGGCCACAAGTACCGACCGGCGCATAAGGACAAGGCCAATCCCAACGCATCCTGGCGCTGGTCCAAGACCAGAGTGTCGACACACTATGATGACTTGGTGTTTGAGAATGGGTATGTCTATACCAAGAACTATAAGACCGCGGGCGCGGTGCCGCGGAGCCTATTGGTGGACGAGAGGTTTGGGAGAACTCGCACGGGGAAAACGGAATGTGCGACCTTGATGGGTGACGATGTATTTGACAACCCAAAACCAACAAAGCTCATTACCCACCTGCTAAAGATTGCCTCCGGTGCTACAGATATAGTTGTCGACTTCTTCGCAGGTTCCGGGACGACCGGCCACGCCGTCATGGCCCAGAACGCCGCGGACAGCGCAAACCGGCATTATATCCTGGTCCAGCTTCCCGAGCCGCTCGACCCGGAGAACAAGGACCAGAAGAGCGCCGCCTCGTTCTGCGACAGGCTCCACAAGCCCCGAAACATTGCCGAGCTGACCAAAGAACGCCTTCGGCGCGCCGCGAAGAAAGTCAAGGACGAGAACCCATTGTTCGCTGGCGACCTCGGTTTCCGCGTCTTCAAGCTCGCCTCCAGCAACATCAGGGCGTGGGAGCCGGACCGGGAGAACCTGCCCAAGACGCTCGAAGACTCTGTTGAGCATCTGAAGTCGGATCGCACCGAAGCGGACATCCTCTTCGAGCTGCTGCTGAAGCTCGGCCTCGACCTGACGGCGCCGGTCGAAGAGAAGACGATCGCTGGCAAGACCGCACACAGCATCGGCGCGGGTACGTTGCTCGTCTGCCTCGCACCAAAGATTGCCACCACCGAGGTCGAACCGCTAGCACTGGGCCTTGTCGCTTGGCACAAGCAACTGGCCCCTGCGGGCGAGACAACCGTTGTGTTCCGCGATAGCGCCTTTGCTGACGACGTGGCCAAGACCAACCTCACCGCCATCCTCCAGCAGCACGGGCTGGACAATGTGCGAAGTCTGTAGGACGAATGGCGATGAAACTGCACTTTGACGCCAATCTGGACTACCAGCACACCGCTATCGAGTCGGTGTGCGACCTGTTCCGCGGACAGGAGACCTGCCGCACCGAATTCACCGTCACTCGCGATGCACTGGCCGCCCAGCAAACCCTCGCCTTCGCGCAGAGCGACTTGGGCATCGGCAACCGCCTACAGCTGCTGGACGACGAACTCCTGGCCAACCTGAGCGCCATCCAGATTCGCAACGGTCTGCGGCCTTCACACTCACTTGCCTCGGGCGACTTTACTGTGGAGATGGAGACCGGCACGGGCAAGACCTACGTCTACCTGCGCACAATTTTCGAGTTGAATCGCCGCTACGGCTTCACGAAGTTCGTCATCGTCGTGCCGTCCGTGGCGATTAAGGAAGGTGTTTACAAAACGCTTCAGATCACTGAAGAGCACTTCCGCGCGCTCTATGCGAATACGCCCTTCGAGTTCTTCCTCTACGATTCGAGCAAGCTCGGACAGGTACGCAACTTCGCCACCAGTCCCAACATTCAGATCATGGTGGTGACGGTGGGTGCCATCAACAAGAAGGATGTCAATAACCTCTACAAGGACAGCGAGAAGACCGGCGGCGAGAAGCCTATCGACCTCATCAAGGCCACCCGCCCGATCCTCATCGTGGATGAGCCGCAAAGCGTGGATGGCGGACTCGAAGGTCGCGGCAAAGAGGCGCTGGGAGCGATGAACCCGCTTTGCACCTTGCGCTTCTCCGCCACTCATGCTGACAAGCACCACATGGTCTACCGCCTCGACGCGGTGGACGCCTACGAGCGCAAGCTGGTCAAGCAGATTGAAGTGGCTTCCCTCGAAGTCGAAGGCGGCCACAATAAGGCCTACGTCAAGTTGCTCTCCACTAGCAACAAGAGGGGCTCCTTCAGCGCCAGGGTCGAGCTCGATGTGCAGCGCGCGACGACCGTGAGCCGTGAATCCGTCACCGTGCAGCCCGGCGACGACCTTCAGCAGGTCACCGGGCGAACCGTCTATGCCGACTACCTCGTGCAAACATCGGCTGTAAGGTTGGCGAGGAATTCCTCGAGCTCAGCAATCTGGAATCCCCACTGCGTCCGGGTGAAGCCATCGGCGACGTGGATGGCGATGCCGTCAAGCGCCTCATGATCCGCCGCACCATCGAGGAGCACCTCGACAAGGAACTGCGTCTCCGACCGCAAGGCATCAAGGTGCTGAGCCTCTTCTTCATCGATGTGGTCGAACACTACCGCAGCTATACCACCGATGGGGCCCCTGTGAAGGGAAAGTATGCAGTGATGTTCGAGGAGGAGTACCGCAAGGCAGCCACCAAACCGAAGTACCACACGCTCTTCAAAGATGTCGATGTGGAGTCCGACGCTACGGAAGTCCACGGCGGCTATTTCTCCATCGACAAGAAGGGAACGTGGACGGACACGGCCGAGAACAATCAGGGCAACCGCGACAACGCGGAGCGCGCCTACAACCTGATCATGAAGGACAAGGAGAGACTGCTCAGCTTTGAGACAAGCTGCAATTCATCTTCTCCCACTCCGCTCTGCGCGAGGGATGGGACAACCCGAACGTGTTCCAGATTTGCGCTATGCGCGAGATGGGCACCGAGCGCGAGCGTCGACAGACAATCGGCCGCGGCCTGCGTCTTTGCGTCAACCAACAGGGCGACCGCCAGCGAGGTTTCGACACCAACACGCTTACCGTGATCGCCAACGAAGGCTACGAGCAGTTTGCCGAGAACCTTCAGAAGGAGATCGAGAAGGACACCGGCATCCGTTTCGGAATCGTCGAGAAGCACCAGTTCGCAGCCATTCCCGTGACCGACGATGCAGGACGGGCCACGCCCCTGGGCGTGGCCCAGTCAGAGGCGATCTGGGCGCATCTCAAGGACGCGGGTTATGTGGACGCGAAGGGCAAAGTCCAGGAGGCGTTGAAGAAGGCGCTCAAGGACGGCACGCTGCAGCTCCCGGAGCAGTTCAAGGCTCAGCTCCCACAGGTGAAAGAAGTTCTCCGCAAGCTTGCCGGAAAACTGGATATCAAGAACGCCGACGAACGCAAGTCGATCAAGACGCGGCAGGCGGTGCTGCACAGCGAGGAATTTCAGGCGCTCTGGAACCGCATCAAGCACAAGACCACTTACCGCGTGCAGTTTGATAATGGGAAGCTGGTGACAGCGTGCGGCAAGGCCATCCGGGACTGCCCGCCCGTGACCAAGACCCGCGTGCAGATTCGGAAAGCCGACCTCGCCATCGGACGGGGCGGTGTCTCGTCGGAGGAAACCACCGTGGCCGCGCCGATCACCATTGAAGAGACCGACATCGAACTGCCCGACTTGCTGACCGATCTTCAAGACAAGACGCAGCTCACCCGGCGCAGTCTCGCGCAGATGTTGACCGACAGTGGCCGCCTCGATGACTTCAAGCGCAATCCGCAGCAATTCATTGAGCTGGCGACCGAGTCAATCAACCGCACCAAGCGCCTCGCCATCGTGGACGGCATTCGATATCAACGCATCGGCGATGACGACTACTACGCGCAAGAACTCTTCGAGCAGGAAGAGCTGACGGGCTATCTCAAGAACATGCTGGCCGCGACCAAGTCCGTCTACGAGAGCGTCGTTTACGATTCGTCGGGCATCGAGCGCACGTTCGCGGAACAGCTGGAGAAGAACGAAGCCGTCAAGGTCTACGCCAAACTCCCCGGCTGGTTCAAAGTGCCGACGCCGCTTGGCACCTACAACCCGGACTGGGCCGTGCTCGTCGAGAAGGACGGAACAGAGCGTCTCTACTTCGTCGTCGAAACCAAGAGCAGCCTCTTCGCCGACGACCTGCGCGACAAGGAAAGCGCGAAGATCGAATGCGGCAAAGCTCACTTCAAAGCCCTGGCTGTCGCTGACAACCCTGCCCGGTTCATCCAGGCCAGGAACATTGACGATCTGATGGCGCAGGCCTGACACAGAGATGATCTCGCTCTTGAGGGCGGACAAACACGCCGAGGCCGAGCCCGAATTACAGGGCATTGCACTATGACCAAGAGGTGCGCAGTCACCTTGCGGAGCTGCGGCGGCTTTGAAGATCCCACGCCGCCGGTCACACAGGGTTTACTCCGAGTGCGACCGGACCATCAAGCGGGCGCCGAACGCGAAAAAGAAGGCGGACGCAGGCGCCAGGGCCCTTCCGCTGGGTCGACGGCGAGACCTACGGACCGTCGAACAACCCGCCCTGCTGCGGTCGCTTCTCATGCCGCACCACCTTCACGACCTCCCGCTCAGCCCTCATTCCGGTCTGGGTGGCAAAGGTCCTCGTTCGCAGCTGAACAATTAGGTAGTCGCCCTTCGCAAACGGACGACCCCCTTCGACCTCAGCGACAAAGTCTGGATCCACGATACGAACGGTAAATGGCTGCCCTCCCTGTGCAACACGCCAGACATGCCCATCAACGAAGTTGGGCGCGAGTAGTTCAAGCGCCGTCTCACCTGTACTGTCGGTTAGCTGACTTTCCAGCGCCGTCGGCGGCTCGAACAGGTCGATCTCATCATGGCCAGCCGTGAACGTCGGATCGCTACGCGGCCCAAGCCGCAGGCGATCGATTCCGTTCCGCTGCAATGGCTTGACCACGTCCGGTAGTGACATCCGAACAGCGTCACTTCGTAGCATCTTGGCGACCTTGGGGTCTACGCCGGTGATGATCTGCGCGGCGCCATCGGCGTAGTAGATGAGAGCTACGTTGTGATCGCCGTCTTGGCGAATCTCAATCGGCCGAGAACCAATGCGCTTGACCAGCGACAGGACGTTGTTACTGATGCCGGAGACAACGCCGATGTGGCGAAGAAACCCAAGTAGACCGGCAGGCGTTATCGACTGGAAAACATGCTGCGCCAGTGGGATGATTGGCCCGGTGACGAGTGCGAACTCGAAGGAACCGCGGCGGAAATCGGCGCGGATTTCGATGGCTACAGCGTTCTCGCGGTCGAACTCGACTACGGCGGCTTGTTCGATCAACTCAGCAAGAGCGAAAACCGAACCCGCAAACTGCTTGGCGCTCATTCGGCCGGCGTCAACGGCCGGCCCCTCGAAGGCAGCCGTGAACTCAACCTGAGAGTCGACGGAAACTGGTGCGGTCATGGCCGCAGAAGCAACCACTTAAGCCAGCCCGCCGCAAGAGGCGTCAAGGCGTCGCAGTGGTCACGGCGACCTCTATCGAGGCGTCCGAGGCACGCACAGCCGACGCTGCGCGAGTAAGCACCCGATCTCCACGCCAACGGCCACCCAGACGGATCGCTCGGCCCACGTCCGAACGCCCGACGGACGGGATTTTCTCAGCAGCTGCACCTGGGTAGCGAACGCGTCGGCGCGTGCTCCCTCGGCAGCGACCCTCTGCTCGCACGTGAACACAACGGCCCGGCACGCCCGAATCGTCGAGTCCGCGGTCACGAGCATCTGGACCGGGACCCGCACCGTGTCCGTACGCGCAAGAGTCAGCGTGTCCGTGAGCTGCGCATAGAGTGTGTCCCACCGTTGCACTAGTCTTGTGAGCCGCACCGTATCGACACGATAGGCCCTCGCCAGCGAGTCCGCCCGCTGGCTCGCCGTGGCCACGTCGGCACGAGCGTTCGCGAGCAACAGATCCCGTCGCCCGATCTCGCGCTGCTCACGCGTGTAGGTCGCGAACCAGCCGCCGGCTACTAGCGCCACCCCAAGGTACGGCGCGACCTTCGCCGCGAGCTGTTTCCAGAATGCGTTCATGCGGCCAACACCTCCGCCCAGACGGCCCGAACGCCGCCGGCGCGTAAGAGTTCGCGGGCCCGATCGCTCGGGCTCGGCTTGCAGCAGCCCCATTGGATGTGCGGCAGGTCAGGGGATCGCCAATCGCCGCCCCACCGGCAGCCATGGCGCTTGAAGTGCGCGGCCATCCGCGCGAACCACGCGTCGGGCTGATTCCAGCCTCGCGAGGCCGAGATCACATCGACCGCGAGATCGTAGCCGTGCCACGTGTAGGTCTCGTCCGGTGCGTTGGTGACGGGCCGCTCGGGCGGCTTCACGGTGCGGCCGCGAGCGTAGTACGCCACCGCCAGCAGGCGCGAGCGACCCGTCTCGTAGACCACGGCGTCGAGGCCATCGGCCTGGCAATCGGCCAGACCCGCCTTCACGGCCGCGCGGAACTTGGGCGCCAGGACCGAGAGGTCGTGGCAGACCGCGAGCACGTGATCGCCTTGGCCCGCGCTCACTACAGCAGCCCCTCGTCGGGATCACCGTCGGCCCACCGATGGGGCTCAAAGGGGAGCCCCGTGGCCGCGCGCGAGATCCCGGTCCCCGCTTCCTTCACCGCCGGCGCCAGCAGCTTCGCCCGCGCGATCGGCACCACGATGATCGCCGTGCACAGCATCCCAAAAGCGATGAACGAGAGCGCCGCCACAACCGCCGGCCAGGCCTTCGCATCGTGCAGCGCCACCACGAGCGAGCCGAGTGACAGCAGCGCGCCCAGGACGGCGAAGGCGATGAAGAGCAGCCAGCCGGGGTTGAAATCCCCGTCCTGCTCGAATAGGAGCGGGTTACGGCGCTTCACTGGCACCCGGGCCGCTGGGCGGGCGGCACGTTGCCGCAGTAGAGATCGGTGAGGCGCCGGTCGATTCGAAGCAGCAGCTCGTGGTCGGTGGCCGATTGCACGTCGCGCCGCGTCGAGTCCGCGACGAAGCGCGTGACATCGAGCTTGCTGGCGTCATAGCGGCCCAGCCCCCAGCCCGCGACGGCCAGCAACGCGGGACCCACAATGGAGAGCACGAGGCGCAGCGTTTTCTGTTGCGTCGCAGTCATCAGCCTGTTCCCCGAATGGTAGTGAGGGCTCGCGCCAGCATCCCGTGTCGGACCTGCCGCGCCATCGCTACAGGATCGCCCGACCGGAACTTCGGGCTCGCCTCCTGGGCGGCCGCGAGGTCACGAGCCGCATTCTGGTAGTCCGGTGATTGCAGCACGCCGTGGAGCGAATGGGCCGCCGAATCGAGCAGCGTCATCCCAATGCCCTTCCCCGGCGTCCGCGCCGCGCCGGCCGGGAACGGCAGGTGGGCGCGCCGCAGCTTGCCCAGGAGGATCGTTCGCCACAGCGCGCGCTCCTTCTCGTTCGCGAGCTCGAACACCTTGAGCGCCTGCTCGGCGGTGAGCTGCTTGAATTGCGCGACGAGCGCGCTCTGGTGCGTCGCGCGGCGGATGGACTGCACCTGGGCGGGCGTCATGCTGTGGGAGTTGATCGCCGCGCGGAGGTCGGGCTCGATGTCGTCCCCGCGCTTCGCCCGCCGGATCAGCTCTGCGCGATCAGCGCTGAGTGCCGATTGCTCGGGCGTCCGCGACGACGGGCTCGACTGCGCCAGATACTCGCGCAGCTTGTTTTGCGCCGGAGTCCGCACGACTTCGCGCGGTGCCGCGGTGACGCCAACAAACCCCAGCACGTCCTCGCGCGTCCCCTGCTCGCGCCGCCGCTCCTCCATGACGTTGCGGAGCGCGAAGGGCTCGAACTGCTCGCCCAGGTACGATCCCACCTGCGCCATCTGCTGCACAAGCGGGTCGTCGACGTTCCGGATCTGATCGCCGAAGAAGTCGCGGTTCCGCAGCATGTCGGCAACCGCATTGAGCAGCGGATGCGTCTTGTCTTCGATCGTGCGCAGCGGATGTCGCTGATAGGCGAGCACGTCCTTCATATACGTCGGCAGCTGCACGCGCTCGTCGTTGCCGTCCAGATCCTTCCGCCCGGTGCGCGGGTAGAAGTAGTCCTTGAGTTCCTTCGGCCCCTCGCCGGTGAGGAGGTAGGTGGCGACCGCGCCCGACACCATCGTCGTCAGAACGAGCGCCGGCACGTAGGACGCGGCATGGGTGAATTCGCCCTTGCCGACGGCCGCCTTCCCCAGATCCCGCGCACCGCCGGCCACCTCGCGGATGGTGCCCAGGTTCCAGCCGACGGCCCGCACGCTGGCCATCGCCCAATCCTTCACCAGCTTGTTCCAGAACAGGTTGTCGTAGACGAGCTGCCCCAGCCGGTTGTCCACCGAATCCCAGGCCTTCTGCAGCGCCGCCGTGACCGTTGCCTCGTCGGCCTCGGGCCCGAGCTTCTGCATCTCGTACTCGGCCATCCGTGCGAACACGCCGAGCTTCTGGCGCGGGACCACGTATTCGAGCACCGGCTTGACCGAAAGCTCCAGCGCGGCCGGTAGAGCGTTGAAGGCCGTGCCCCCCACCTTCTTCGCGAGGTCGGGGCTACGCCATGCCTTCACGAAGCGATCGACGGCCCCGATCTTGTACATGTCGTCCAGGCGGACCTGCCCGCCGCTTCGGGCCACCGCATCGGCCACGCGGCCCAGCTCGCCGGTCGCCCCCTTCTGCATGTAGGCCTTGAGGACGGCATCGCCGCGAATGGCCGTCGTGAAGGGCGCGAGGGGTGAGAGTGCCAGATTCTGGAGCGCCTGCCCCGCGAGCCGACCGCGCGCACCGGGCGTCACGTCGGCCAGGTCGCCGCGCGCCGCCGTCTCCAGCTGCTTCATCGCGAGCGCCACCTGCGAGGTAGCGGCATCGAACGACGTGAAGCCGAGGTGAAAGGCCGAGAGCCCGAGCTGCGCGGCGTTGAGCACGTTCCCGAGCCCCATGTAGGCGTCGTAGATCGGCGAGCGGCCGCGCAGTCCGGGCGACAGGTAGTTGTTGAGCACGCGCGCCGCAGCTTCGGGCGCCCAGTACTGGCCCTTGAGCACCAACCCGCCGACGGGCACGGATCCCGTGTTCTCGTCGAGTACGAGGGACGGCTTGAGCTCGGTGAGTGGCGCCAGTTCAGGCGCCGACTTCAGGAGCGCCGTGAGCCGCGCCTTCACCGTCGGCGCGATCTCTTCCATGAGTTCGGGCGCATAGAGCAGCGCGTGCACGGCGTTGGCGACCTTCTCCTCGGCCTTGCGCAGGTAGCGGCGGTAGGAGTCGGTGACCTCGGCATCGCCGATGCGCTGATCGGCCAGTTCGCGCAGCTCGCTCCGAATTGCCCGGCGCTGGGCATCGCTGCCCACTTCGGTGAGCTTGTCCCACAGGCCGTAGCGCGCGTCGAGGATGTGCCCCAGCTCGTGCATGAGCACGCCGTCGATCGAGCCGAAGCGCACGGCGAGATCGCCCCGACACAAGAGGTTCCATGGCACAGACATACGAATGTCGCTGACACGTTCTACGTCCTCGAAGGGAAGATTCGCTTGACTTTGCGGGAACCGGACGAGCGGGTCGAGTTAGGCCCAGGGGAGCCGTGGGGCCCGGTTCCACCGGGCCGGTCGCATCGCATCACAAACGCGGGCAAGACATCGGCGACGTTCTTCGTACTGCATGGGATCGGTGAATACGATTTCGAACCAGTCGACTGATCGGTATGGAAGAGCTGTCGTGAGATCTCGCGGCCGTTGTGGCCGCGCTCTGAGCTCGCAGCGTGAACTGGTGGAGCAAGCCAAGGCAGGGACGAACGGTTCGTCCGGGTCGCCGGACGGCTCGGCGCGGCCCGAGCCTGGCGTGTGCTCGAAGGCCCACCTGTCGTTGTCGGTGTTGCCACCCTCGATCTGGCGGTCGCCGTAGTCGTGCCCCACGTGGGCCCCGCCGGGAAGGCCCGCCCCAGTCCTTCCCCAGCCATGGGCGCGTCCCTTCCCGCTTGCGTTGGGCTCCCGAGCGGCAAGGTATCGTTCCCTGACAATGACGTCACATTCCTCGCCGATGACTGACGCCCCCGATGCGGAGCGGTCGGGGGCCGGCGCGTCCCAGCCTGGTGCAGCGTCCCCTCCCATGGTGGAGGCCCACGGGCTCGTCAAGCGCTTCGGCGACTTCGTCGCCGTCGACGGGGTCGATTTCAGCATCGCCAAGGGCGAGTCGTTCGGCTTCCTCGGGCCGAACGGCGCCGGCAAGACGTCCGACCATGCGGATGATCTCGTGCATCAGCCCGCTCAGCGGCGGCACGCTCCGCGTGCTGGGGATGGACCCGGACCACGGACGGTCCTCGCATCCGGTCCCGCATCGGCCTCGTGCCCCAGGAGGACTCGCTGGACCTCGAGCTCACCGTGCTCGACAACCTGATGATCTACGGGCGTTACTTCGACATGCCCAAGAAGGTCATCCGCGAGCGGGCCGAACAACTGCTCGAGTTCGCGCAATTGACCGAGCGAGCGAACGACCGGGTCGATCCGTTGTCGGGAGGCATGAAGCGGCGCCTGACCATCGCCCGGGCCCTCATCTCCGACCCCGACCTGCTCATCCTCGACGAGCCGACCACCGGGCTCGATCCCCAGGCTCGCCACCTGCTCTGGGACCGCCTCTACCGCCTGAAGCAGGACGGGGTGACACTGGTGATCACCACGCACTACATGGACGAGGCCGAGCAGCTCTGCGACCGCCTGGTCGTCATGGACAAGGGCCGTTTTGCCGCCGAGGGATCGCCGCGCCAGCTGATCGAGGAGTACTCGACCAAAGAGGTGGTCGAGCTGCGCTTCGCGCCCGGTCAGCACGAGGAGCTGGCCCCGTCGCTCGCGGAGCTGGCGGAGCGCCAGGAGGTGCTGCCCGACCGCATTCTCCTGTACACCGACGACGGTGACGCCGCGTTGGCGGAGGTTGCCCGCATGGGTCACGTGGCCCGGACCACGCTCGTGCGGCGTTCGACGCTCGAGGACGTGTTCCTGCGCCTCACTGGCCGCTCCCTGGTCGACTGAGCCGATGACGGCAGTGAGCGGCACGGGCGCGTCGGGGAGTCCCGCGATCTTCGGGCACGGCGACGAATTGCCGACCCGGCGTTTCGTCACACCGATGTGGCTGCGGGCTGCCCGCTACTGGGGCTATCAGTACAAGCGCACCTGGCGCAGTTCGGTCGTCACCAGCTTCCTCATCCCGGTTCTCTACCTGGCCGCCATGGGTGTTGCGCTGGGATCGCTCATCGACAAGCACTCACACGGGGTGGACGGCGTGAGCTACGTGGCCTTCCTGGCGCCCGGCCTGTTGGCGGGCACCTGCATGCAAATCGGCACCAACGACGCCACGTACCCGGTGATGGGAGCGATCAAGTGGGTGCGTACCTACATGGCCCAGCTGGCCGGCCCGCTGAGCGTCTACGACGTGCTGCTCGGGCATCTGGCGTGGATCGCGGCCCGCCTGGCCATCGTGACGTCCATTTACCTGGCGGTGATGGCTGCCTTCGGGGTCGTCTACTCGCCCTGGGCGATCTTGGCCCTCCCGGCCGCGATCCTGACCGGCATGGCGTTCGCGGCGCCCGTCAGCGCGTTCGCAGCCACCCAGGACAAGGACTCGTCCTTCTCGACGCTGTACCGATTCGCCATCATCCCGATGTTCCTTTTCTCGGGGACGTTCTTCCCGATCTCGCAGCTGCCGACGTGGCTCCAGGCGGTGGCCTACGTGACACCGCTCTACCACGGGGTGGCGCTGTGCCGTGACCTGACGCTCGGCCAGGTGAGCTGGGCGGACCTGGGACATGTGGCCTACCTGTGCGCGCTGGTCGCCGTCGGCTACGCCGCCGGTCGGCGGACTTTCGCCAAGCGGTTAGTGGTGTGACGCGATGACGACGACCACGACCGGCTCGAAGCTCGAGCAGCGCTCTCCCGGCGTGGCGGTGCGCATCACGCCACTCGCCCTGCTCGGTGGGCGCCACGCCTCGCGGGTGCTCGAGCGCAACATCCTCGTCTACCGGCGCTCGTGGGTCTTCATCGTCTCGGGCTTCTTCGAGCCGCTCTTCTACCTGCTCTCCATCGGAGTCGGGCTGTCGCACCTCGTCGGCCCGATCAACGTGGACGGCCGCGAGATCCCCTACACGGCGTTCGTGGCGCCCGGCCTCCTGGCGTCCTCGGCGATGAACGGCGCCATGCTCGACTCGACGTTCCTGGTGTTCTTCAAACTCAAGATCGCCAAGACCTACGAAGCCATGCTGTCGACGCCGCTGGGGGTGAGCGACGTCGCCCTGGGCGAGCTCAGCTGGTGCGTCCTGCGCGGCACTCTCTACACGGGCGCCTTCCTGGGCATCATGGCCCTCCTGGGCTACATCGTCTCCCCGTGGGCGGTGCTGTGCTGGCCGGCCGCGGTGCTGATCAGCCTGGCCTTCGCGTCGGCCGGCATGGCCGGCACCACCTACATGCGGACCTGGCAGGACTTCGACATGGTCTCGCTCGCCTTCATCCCCCTGTTCCTGTTCTCGGCCACCTTCTACCCGCTGACCGTGTACCCGGGGTGGCTCCAGGCCGTCGTCCGCGTCACCCCCCTGTACCAGGGGGTGGTCCTTGTGCGTGCCGCCGACCTGGGGATCTTCGCCTGGACCCTCGTGCTCCACGTCGCCTATCTGGTGGCGATGGCCGTCGTCGGCGTCGTGATCACCAGGCGCCGTCTCGGCGCCCTCCTCCTGCCGTAACCGGCGACCCCGGGCGGCCGGTACCGTAAGGGCCGATTTTCCCGAGCAGCAGAGGACCGGACGCAATGAACATCGTGGTGAGCAACGTGAAGGGCGGGGTCGGCAAGACGACCACCGCCGTGTACCTGGCCGCGGTGTCGGCCCGGCGCGGGCGAGGTCCCGTGCTGCTGGTCGACGCCGACCCCCAGGGTTCGACGGCCGAGTGGTACGACGCCGACCCGATGGAGGGGGTCGAGCTCATCGAGGGTCCCTCGGTGCGCACCGTCACCAAGGCCATGAACGGGGTGGACGGCATTATCGTGGTCGACACCCCACCGGGCGAGGGCAACGTCGTCCAGGCGGCACTGGGGCGGGCCGACGCCGTGGTCATCCCGACCCGGGCCGGCGGGATCGAGCCCAACCGCGTCGTCACGACGCTCGAGTTGACGCCCAGGAACATCCCGGCCGGTGTCGTCATCTGCTCAGCCCGGCTGGGCACCAACGACCTGGCGGCAACGGTCGAGTGGTGGGCCGAGCTCAAGGTGCCGGTCTGGGGCATCATCCCCGAACGGGTCTCCATAGCCAGCGGTCCCTCGGCGGCCCTCTCGAGCGAGGGCCTGGAGCACTACGGCAAAGTGTTGAAGAAGGCTGTCGGCAAGAGCCGCTGACCCGCTGCCGCTCAGCGAGCGGGCACCGTCTGGAGCTCGGCGTGGAAGCGGCTGTCGACCCAGGCCACCGGCGCCTTGCCGTGCAGTTGCCCCGCGAGCTCCGAGAGGAACCACCGCCGCACCGCGACGCTGGCGGGCGATGCCGGGAGGGTCAGGAGTCGCTCGGCCAAGCCGAACTCATCGGCTTCGTCGAGCATGGCGTCGTAGAACTCGCATGCCACCACGGCGGATTCCGGCAGCTCGAGTGTCCAGTCGAAGAACTCGACGTTGTCGTCGACCGCCATCTGCCACACGTCGTCCATGCCGGGACCGAGCCCGTTGAAGCGGGCGCCGATCTGGGACACCAGCACGGAGAGCCGCTCGGGCAGAGCCGGCGCGTCGGGGGAGCCGTCCGCCCGCTCCTTCATCAGCCGGAGCTCGCGGAACAACGCCTCGTACTGCTCGCTCGACTTCTGCAGGAGGGCGACGGGGATCCCGAGCAGGCGCACGGACACCTCCGGGGAGTCGCCGGCGTCGCCATTGAGACTCGGTTGCGCAATGCCGGCGAGGTCGAAGCGGAAGCTGCCGTCCGACACGCTGGTCGGGGCGACCGGAAAGTCGACGGGGAGCTCGAACCAGACGATCTTGCCGCCGTCGACGGCCTGGATGCCCCAATTCGATGCCAGCGAGTTGAACAGCGTCAGCCCGCGGCCGGTGGCCGCATCCGTTCCGTACTCCTTGATGGACGGGAAGGCGGGGTTGCCGTCGGCGACGTCGACCCGGATGCGGTCCGGCAGGATGTGCAGGGTGACGGCCATGGGCGTTGCCGCGTGCAGCACCGCGTTGGTGACCAGCTCCGAGGTCAGGAGGGCGGCGCAGCCGGAGACTTCCGCCGGCAGATCGCGCAGATGCGCGGCCACCCAGTGGCGAGCCACGGGCGTGCTCTCCACCACGGGCTCGAGGTGCAGGGTCGACATGCCATCCCGTGACGTACCCACAGGCTGGGCGGTTATGCGCTCTTCCTTCAGCCCGGTGTAGTTGAGACAGAGCACGACGACGTCGTCGGTCCGCTCCTCCACGCTCAGCATGGACGCGAACGTCGCCGCAGGATGGTCGGGCCACCCTGCTTCCGCAATGACTGTTGCCGTGCTGGCCAGCCTCTCCATCCCGTGCGTGATCACCTCGCCCCGGCGCTCGATCAGGCCGTCCGAGTACATGATCGAGAGAGTCCCCAGCTTCGAGCACCAGCTCGTCCCGCGGCCGGGGCGCACCACTGAGCCCGGCCGCAATGAGCAGGGAGCGTTGCATCGGGCAGAAGGTCGCACTGCCGTCGGCGCGCACCACGAGCGGCGGCGGGTGACCTGCGTTGCTCAGGACGACCCGGCCGGTCGACGGTGAGATCGTTCCGACGACGGCGGTCACCACCCGGTCCTCGATGAGCGCGTTGAAGAGGCGGTCGAGCGACGAGAGCACCTCGGTCGGCGACAGGCCCGATACCGCGTAGGCGCGGATCGCGCTGCGTACCTGCCCCATCAAGGCTGCGGCCGGTGCACCCTTGCCCATGACATCGCCCACGCTGAAGAAGACGCAGTCGTCGCTGAGCTCGAAGACGTCGTACCAGTCGCCGCCGGCGTAGGTGCCGGCTACTCCGGCGCGGTACTCGGCGTCGAGCAGGAGGCCGGTGACATCGGGCAACGAGTCCGGGAGGACGGCTCGCTGCAACACGTCGGCGACGACATGCTCCCGTTGGAACCGTGTCGCATTGGACAGGGCGACTCCGGCCCGGCTCGCCACTTCGGTGGCCAGCGAGACGTCGTCTGCTTCGAAGAGACGACCGGGGCCGTCGACGAAGGTCATCACGCCGATGACCTCTCCGTTGGCGGTCAGCGGGACGGCGAGGGCCGTGGCGGTGCCCTGCGGGTCCTCTCCGTCCTCACCGGCGTCGAGCGGGGCCAGTTGCGTGCGGCCGCTGCGGAACGCGACGGCGGCCGGAGCATCGGAGCCGAAGGGGAGGACATCCTCGACGCGCGTGGCGGCGCGGGCCCGCCCGGGCGCCGGTGCCCGGGGCTCGCGCACGTCGAGCCGGACGAGCCCGTTCTCTCCGGGCACCTGGACCGAGCACGAGTCGGCCAGCCTGCCCTCGACGAGACTCATCGTGCGCCGGATCACCGTGGTCGGCTCGAGGCTGGAGCTGAGGAGCCGGGTCACCTCGGAGAGGAGCGACAGGCGCTCGCGTCCCGCTTCAGCGTCGCGCAGCGCCTCCCGCTCGTGCTCGAAGACCTGCGCTCGCTCGAGCGCCTGTGCGGTGAGGCCCGCCAGCGTGGAGAGGAACCGCAGATCGGGCTCGCCGGGTTCGGAGAGGGAGACGAAGGCGAGGGAGAGCACGCCCAGTGGGCCGGAGCTGCCAACGAGCGGCTCGCTGACGATCGTCACCGGCTTGGGGAGCTCGTGCAGGACCCGGGGCACGACCTCAGCGACCAGGTCGTCACCGATCTCCTCGTTCGCCGCGAGGGTGGCGATGTCGGTCCGGCTGCGCGAGAAACAGGTGCCCGCGTGGCTCCTTTCCAGCGGCACCAGGGTGCGCGAGAGGAGTGCGGGATGGCCGCTGCTGGCCAGGCAGGCCAGGCCGCGCTCCCCGATGGCGGCGACGCGCACCACCGCGGACTGTGCCCCCAGCGCCCGTCGACCGCCGGCGATGGCCGCATGGGCGACGTCGCCCGGAGTCGTGGCGGCGGCCAGGGCCGAGCTGAGCTGGTGCAGATGTTGGCTGCGTTCCAGGTTCACGAATTCGGTGAGGGTCAGCCGGGCCCGCTCGACCGCCTGGGCGGCGGCGCCCGTGATGGTGAAGAGGAAGGTGCGGTCGGGCTCGGAGATCTCGCGGTCGTCTTCCCAGTGCACGACGACGGCCCCGATGGTGTGGTCGATCACGACCAGGGGTACGATGGCGAGCGCCCGGAACCGGTTCGGACCGACGGTGCTGTAGATGTCGGGGCGCTGGCGCTGCAGGTCGTCGAGGGTCTCGGAGAAGAAGGCGGTGTTGTGTCCCAGTACGGGGCCGTCGGTTTGCAGCGAGGTGAGCACCGGATCTGTCGGGTCGTCGGGGTGATAGCCGAAGCGGCGGAGCGTCCGGAGAGCACCCCAATCGTCGAGGAGGGCGAAGGTGGACGCGTCGACGTGCAGCTCGTCGCGCAGCGCGGCGAAGACGGCGTCGGCCACCTGGGCCGGGTCGGCCGCGGTCGTGAGTGCCCGCGCCATGGCCTGCATCCGTTGTGCTGTCTCGGCGGCGACGCGCCGCCGCCTCTCGGTCCGCGTTTCGGACCGGGCGGTCCAGAGCAGCACGTTGCGCTTGCCGCGCAAGTACGAGATCCACATCGCCACTGCCGTGGCGGCCAGCATCGTCACGACGCGCAACGTGTGGTTCAGCTCGCCGTAGCTGTGTGGCGGCGTGCTGATGACGAGCGCGAAGAAGGCAGTCAGGATGCCGACGAGCGCGACGCGCGAAGGGCGGGCGAAGGGAGCGGCGATGAAGGGGGAGATGGCCAGGAGCCCGACGAGGGACACGCTGCCGCCGTAGACGGCGAAGATGATCGCCACCGTCGAGGCCCACACGAGGGCGATCAGCGTCGCCACGGCCTCGGACCGATCGGCGCGATCGCTTCGAGGAGTCGTCTCGAGCTGCTCGTCTCCTGGTGCGGGCACGTATTCTCCCCCCGGTCGCCACCGTGGGCTCGGTCGTAAAACGCTATTCTCCCCGCCAGGCGGCGACGCACCAACACCCGCCCCTCACCGGGGTTGTACCGCGAACTTCCTACCCGAGCGTGACTGAGGGGAAACCCCATTGGCTCCAGGAGGTTTAGGTTCGTGCGGCGGCGGCTATAGATCGACTGCCAATCGGCATTGCAAGGTCCTCGGGGTGGCCCAGGATGAGGCCGGAGGAGGGCGAGAGTGGATCAGGAATTTCACATCGAGCAGCGGGCGGGTACCGACCCCCCGGTGATCGCGGTCAGCGGGGAGATCGACGTCGCCACGGCTCCGCAGCTGCGCGAGTGCCTGCACGACGTCATTGCCCAGGGCGAGGCGACGGTGGTGCTCGACCTGCTCGGAGTCACATTCTTGGACTCCACGGCGCTCGGCGTGCTCGTGGGTGCGCTCAAGCGCTGCCGGGATCTGGGCGGTGAGCTCCACGTGGTCGTGGCGGACCCGCGTATCGTCAAGATCTTCGAGATCACGGGCCTGACCAGCGTCTTCACTATCGCCGACTCGCTGGAATCGGCAGGAGTGGCGTGACGGACACGACCGACCGGCTGGCGAGCGGCGATCGGGTCGAGCTCAGGTTTCCGGCACGGGGCGATCTCATCGTGCTCGCCCGGTTGGTCACGAGTGCGATCTCCGCTCGCGCCGGATTCGACATCGAGGAGCTCGAGGATCTCCGGCTCGCCGTGGGCGAGCTCTGCCTCCTGGCCCTGCAGGGAAGCGATGCTCGTCACGGGGACCTCCGCTTGGAGCTCACCGTGCTCGGCGACGCCATCGGCGTGGTGTGCACGATCGAGCGGGCCGGGACGGCTGCCGCGCCCGAGCCCGAAGGCGACGAGGTGGCCCGGCTGAGTGAGCAGATTCTTGACGCGCTGGTGGACGAGCACGGACGAGAGAGCCAGGACGGCTCGGTGCGTGCCTGGCTGCGGAAGCGCCGGGGGGGGCATGCGGAGTGACGGAGGGCCGGGAACACGATCCCGGGCCGCTGTCGGACACCGTCGGATCTGACCATACCGCCGGATCTGACCATGGAGCCCTCAGTCCGGCACGCGCGAGGAGCTGATCACCTCCAATCTCGGGTTGGCCCATCAACTGGCTCGCCGTTTCCTCCATCGCGGTGAGCCGTTGGACGACCTGGTCCAGGTGGCGTCGGTGGCGCTGGTCAAGTCGGTCGACCGCTTCGACCCGTCCCGCGGTGTCGACTTCGCCGCGTTCGCGACGAGGACCATCATCGGAGAGCTGAAGCGGCACTTCCGCGACAAGGGCTGGGCGGTACGGGCCAGCCGCCGGGTGCAAGAGCTCTACCTCGAGCTCGGGCATGCCACCGGCTCTCTCGTCCAGCAGCTGGGCCGCAACCCGACCGTGGCCGAGCTGGCCGAGGCCACCGGGGCGAGCGAGGAAGCGGTCATCGAGGCGATCGAAGCCGGGCAGGGCTATCGCGCCGCGTCCATCGACGCCTCGGAGAGCGAGGACGACCCGCTCTCCGCTCGGCTCGGCGAGCACGACGGCAACTTCGACTCGGTGGACGACCGGGCCCTGCTCGGGCCGGCCCTGGCCAACCTGCCGGCGCGCGAGCAGGCGATCCTCCGCATGCGCTTCGTCGAGGGGCTCACCCAGTCGGAGATCGCGGTGGCGGTCGGGGTGAGCCAGATGCATGTGTCCCGCCTCCTGACCTCGAGCCTGCAGAAGCTGCGCGAGGGCATCGGGCAGACCGAAGCCGGCCGGCGCTGAGCGGCGACGATTTCGGGCACCTTTCGCGTAGATCAGCCCCTGAAAAGGGGATCAAAAACCCGGCGACAGACGGGATCAGCGAAAGAGTAAGGAAATCCTCGCGGCATTTGAGTATCGTGCGGGCCAAATCCTCAGAAGAGAGTTGGGGGGTCGGCCATGGTGCACCTTGATGCGACACGGGCTCACGAGGACATCGGTGAGAAGGGACTCAAGGGAGGGGCCCTCGGGCTCATCTCCTCGGTGGTCGTCGGCGTCGCCTCGACCGCCCCGGCCTACAGCCTGGCCGCCACGCTCGGCTTTGTCGTCATCGCCATCAACGGGCTGGGGGCGCCCATCATCACGATTCTCGCCTTCATCCCGATGCTGTTCATCTCCTACGCCTACAAGGAGCTCAATTACGCCGGACCCCGACTGCGGCACCACGTTCACTTGGGGCGCTCGCGCGTTCGGCCCGAAGACGGGGTGGTTCGGCGGGTGGGGCATCGTGGCGGCCGACATCCTCGTGATGGCCAGCCTGGCCCAGATCGCCGGTCAGTACGTCTTCCTGCTGTTCGGCGCCAACGGCATCGGAACCAACCCGTCCAGCGGCTGGGTGCTCTTGGTCGGGATCCTGTGGATCGTCTTGATGACGGCGATCTGCTATATCGGGATCGAGATCTCGGCCAACATGCAGAAGGTCCTGCTCGGGATCGAGCTGACGATCCTGATCGCGTTCGCGGTCGTCGCACTCGCAAAGGTCGGCTCGGGCCACGCACCCCCCGGGCACCTGACGCCCAGCGCTGAGTGGTTCAACCCCTTCCACCATCTGTCCTTCACCAGCTTCATGGTGGGGTTCACCCTGATGCTCTTCATCTACTGGGGCTGGGACACCTCCGTCTCGGTCAACGAGGAGACCAAGGACTCGCACCGGATACCGGGACGCGCCGCCGTCCTCTCCACCATGATCCTGCTCGTGACGTACGCCCTGGTGGTCCTGGCCTCGCAGTCCTACGCCGGAGTCGGCACCCACGGCATCGGCTTGGGCAACCCCAACAACTCGGGAGACGTGATCAACGTGCTCGGGAGGTCAGTCTTTGGCACGTCAGGGTTCGGATCGGTCATGACTCACCTCCTCCTGCTGATGGTGCTCAGCTCGGCGGCGGCGTCGACGCAGACGACCATCCTGCCCACGGCCCGGACCACCTTGTCGATGGCGACATACAAGGCGATCCCCGACGCGTTCGGACGGGTACACAAGCGTTTCCTTACCCCGACCGTCTCGACCGTCGTCATGGGCGCCGTTTCCATCGTGCTCTACGTGGCCATGAACTACCTGTCGAGCGGCAGCAGCGTGATCGGTGACTCGGTCTCCGCCCTCGGCATGATGATCGCGTTCTACTACGGCCTGACGGGGTTCGCCTGCGTGTGGTACTACCGAAAGAGCCTGACCGAGAGCACAAGGAGTCTGTGGCTCCGCGGTATCCTTCCCCTCCTCGGCGGCCTCATTCTCTGGTTCACCATGTTCTGGTTCCTCTGGTACAACTGGACCACCCCGGACAACAGCTACACGACGTGGAAGTTTCCCGGAACAGACCGCGTCATCGGCGGGGTCTTCGTCATCGATGTGGGCGCCATCATTCTGGGCATCGTGTTGTTCGTGCTCTGCAGGATCTATCTACCGGCCTACTTCCGCGGCGAGGTGCTCAACCGGGACACTCCGACCCGCGTCCCCGACGAGATCGGAGTCCCTGTCGGCTTGTTCGGGATCGAGCCCTACGAGGGCGGCGAGGGAGATACGGCGACGAAGGAGCCCACGGGGGTCGAGTAGCCGGTATCCCTCCGGGGCGACCGGACCCGCCCGCCAGTACGCTGTGGGCCGCACCCGGTGTCGGGACGCGCCCGACACCGGCGCCGGGGTGGTACGGCGGCGACTCTTCGACCCGTGGGCCCGAACCGTGGGACCGAGACCGTGGGCCCGAGACCGTGGGATCGAGACCGGCGGACGCCCGCGCCGCGGCGGTGAGCAGAATCGAGGTGGAGACTGCATGAGCAAGCGACTGGAAGGGACCGTCGCCCTGGTGACGGGCGCCAGTAGTGGCATCGGCGAGGCGACGTCCATCGCGTTGGCCGAGGAGGGAGCGAGAGTGGCTCTGGTGGCCCGGCGGCGCGATCGCCTCGAGGCCCTGGCCGAGCGGCTCGGTGGCGCCGACGCGGCACTGGTGGTCGAGGCGGACATCACGGATCCGGCGGAGGCACAGCGCGCCGTCGCCACGACGGTGGCGGAGCTGGGCCGCCTGGACACGCTGGTCAACAACGCCGGCGTCATGCTCCTGGGCCCGATCGTCGACGCGCCGCTCGAGGAGTGGCAGCGGATGGTCGGCCTCAACGTGCTCGCCCTCCTCTACTGCACGCACGCCGCCTTGCCGCACCTGCTGGCCGGTGCCGAGAGCGAGCCCCGCTCGGTGGCCGACATCGTCAACGTCAGCTCGGTGGCGGGGCGGGTGGCCCGGCTGAACAGCGGTGTCTACAACGCCACCAAGCACGGCGTCGGTGCCTTCAGCGAGTCGCTCCGGCAGGAGGTCACCGCCCGCCACGTGCGGGTCACGCTCATTGAGCCCGGCGCGACGGCGACGGAGCTCGCATCCCACAATCGTCCGGAGATCCTCGAGGGCATGGCCCAGACCTTCGGGAGCATCGAGATCATGCGGGCGGAGGACATCGCGGAGAGCATTCGCTACGCCGTGTGCCAGCCACGCCGGGTGGTGGTCAACGAGATCCTGATCAGGCCCACCGAGCAGGAGCGCTGACATCGAACGGGTCGCCGTGGTCGGGTGCTCGGGATCGGGGAAGACGACCCTGGCCCGTGCGCTGGCCCATGCACTGCGGGCGCCGAACATCGAGCTCGACGCCATCTTCCATCAGCCCGGGTGGACTCCACTCGACGACGACACCTTCAAGGCCCGGGTCATGGAGGTGACACAGCCGGCCCGCTGGGTCGTGGACGGCAATTACTCGACCGTGCGGGACATCGTGTGGGACCGGGCCGACACGGTCGTGTGGTTCGACCTACCCTTCGTCACGGTCATGGCGCGCACCATCAGGCGCACGGTGCGTCGCACCGTCACCCGTCAGGAGCTCTGGAACGGGAACAAGGAGCCCTGGTCCAACCTGTGCTCGTTCGACCCCGAGAAGTCGATCATCGCCTGGGCGGCCACCCGGCACGGGGTCTACCGGGAGCGCTATGGCGCAGCCGAGCACGACCCGCGTTGGGCGGGGCTGCAGTTCGTCCGTCTGCGCTCGCAACGGGAGGCGGACACCTTCCTCGCCCGGGTGACGTCCAGCGCGCTGAAGGAGTGACAGATGAATCTCGAACTGGCCGGCAAGGTCGTCCTCATCACCGGGGGCACGGACGGGCTCGGGCTGGCCTTGGCCACCCAGCTGGCTTCCGAGGGTGCAGCCGTTGCCGTGTGCGGCCGCGACGAGGAGCGCCTGCGCGCCGCGGCGGGCGCCATTCAGGCCGTGGGCAGTGACGTGCTGGCGCAACGGGCCGACGTGTCACGAGGCGGGGACCTCGACGCGTTCGTCGAGGCCGCGGTGGCCCGCTGGGGACGCATCGACGGAGTCGTCCACAACGCCGGGCGTGCCTCGGCCGGCTCCATCGAGGCGATCGACGACGCCACCTGGGAGTCCGATCTCCAGCTCAAGCTGATGGCCGCCGTGCGGCTCACCCGGCTGGCCCTCCCGCAACTCCGGGCCAGCCACGGCTCCGTCCTGTTCACCCTGGCCATGGCGGCCAAGGCGCCCTGGGGGCGGCAGCGAACCGAGCTCGGTGACCAGGGCGGCCGGCATGGCACTCATGAAGGCGCTCTCCAAGGAGCTGGCCGCTGACGGCATCCGGGTCAACGCCGTCCTCATCGGGCTCATCGAGAGCGGGCAATGGGAGCGCGTGGCCGCCGGTTCGCGGGAGGGGACTCCGCGCCTTCTACGACCGCTTCGCGCGAGGACGCGGGCATCCCGCTCGGGCCGCTTCGGCCGCGCCGCCGAGTTCGCCGACCTCGGCTGCTTCCTCCTGTCGTCGCGCGCCTCGTACCTGACGGGGACGGCGATCAATCTCGACGGAGGGTTGTCGCCCGTCGTCTGAGGGTCAGTTGTAGCCCTCGGTCTCGGTCGTGTCACCCGACCCGGCGGCCTCGAGCCCGACGGCGAAGCCGTCGATCATGTCCAGGCGGGTCAGGGCGTCGACGTGCGCCCGGCCGTCCCCGCCCCACTTGGCCCTGGCCGCCCGGCGGGCGGACTCCATGTCCTCGGCCACCACGAAGACGACCTCATGGTCCTCGCCCATGCGCCCGGACCCGAGCTCGCCACCGAGGAAGGCTGCGAAGAGGTGCACGCGGGCAGCGTAGCGAGTACGAAAGGGCTCATGAGTCCAGACAAATTGCAGGGAAGCACGATCGTCGTCACCGGCGTCACCGGGCAGGTGGCGCGCCCGCTGGCGACGGCCCTGGCCCGCGACAACCGCGTCATCGGGGCGGCCCGCTTCACCGATGCCGCCGCCCGGGCCGAGCTCGAGGCGGCCGGCGTCGAGTGCGTGCCGGTCGACCTGGTGTCGGGGGACATGGGCCGGCTGCCGGCCGACGCCGACTACGTGCTGCACTTCGCGGTGGCCAAGACCAACGACTGGGAGAAGGACCTGGCGGCCAACAGCGGCGGCTTGGCCTACCTCATGGAGCACCATCGGGACGCCCGCGCCTTCCTGCACTGCTCGTCGACGGCCGTCTACAAGCCCGAGGGACACCGCGTCTTTGACGAGGAAGGCCCGCTGGGGGACAACCATGGCGTGTGGCCGTTCCTGCGCACCTACAGCATCTGCAAGATCGCCGCCGAAGGCACGGCGCGCTGGGGCGCAGAGCGGTTCGGGCTCCCGACCACCATCGCCCGGCTGTCCGTGCCCTACGGCGACAACGGCGGCTGGCCCGCCATCCACCTGCACATGATGCTGTCGGGCCACGCCATCCCCGTCCACGTCGACGCGCCGAGCGTCTACCACCCGCTGCACGCCGACGACATCCTGGCCATGGTGCCGCGCCTCCTCGAGGCTGCCGCGGTGCCGGCGGTGACGGTCAACTGGGGCGGGAGCGAGCCGGTCAGCATCGAGGAGTGGTGCACCTACCTGGCCGGACTGGCCGGCACCGAGGCGCGCTTCGAGCCCACGGCCAACACGATCGACAGCGTGCAGATCGACACCACGCGCATGCACGAGCTGGCCGGACAGACGAACGTCCCTTGGCGCGAGGGGATGCACCGCATGGCCAAGGCGCTGCACCCCGACCTCGTGCGGTGACCGCGTCCGGCGGCCCGGCGCGGTCCGCTTCGAACCGTGCGACCCCGAGGAGCCGCCCGCCTCCGAACTGCTGGCCGCCATGCGGACCGAGCTCAACGACGTCTACGAGACGTTCAGCCGGCTGGACAACCCGCCGCTCGTACCCGAGGAGCTCCGGCCGCCGGAGGGGGAGTACGTGGTCGGGTACGAGGGATCGACGGCCGTGGCCGGGGGAGGGGTGCGTCGGCTCGGTGACGGGGTGGCGGAGATCAAGCGGATGTACGTCCGCCCGGCCGCCCGCTCACGCGGCGTGGCCGCGGCGCTCCTGCGACGCGCTCGAGGAATCGGCGCGGTCACTCGGCTACGAGGCGGTCCGCCTCGACACCGGTCCCAAGCAGGTGCACGCACTGCGCCTGTACCGCCGGGCGGGTTACGTCGAGGTGCCGCCGTACAACGACAACCCGTTCGCCTGTTTCTGGGGCGAGAAGCGGCTGTCCTGAGCCGGTAGCGTCCATCGTCCTCCCGGGCCCTCCTGACTAGAAGGTCCAGACTTCCGCCACCTGCTGTGTCGCCGCCACGCCGCCGGTTCCCTCGTAGGTGGCGCGGGCGGCCTCGTTGTCCTCGTCGGTGATCACCCACATGCCGTAGCAACCGGCCTGCCGGGCGACGGCAGCCAGGCGTTCCACCAGCGCGCGCCCGAAGCCGCGGCGCCGGAAGGGCTCGTCGACCGCGAGCTCGTAGAGGAACATCTCGGTGCCCTTGTCGGGGTGGGTCACCTCCACCCCGCTGACGAACCCCACCGCCCGCCCCTCTTCGTAGGCGACCAGGAGGTGGTGGCCGTCCTCGGCGAGGAAGCGTGCGGTCGCGTCGGGCCGGGCCGGGCCGTCGAACAGGTGGGAGGCCGCCGCGACGAGCCCGTCGTCGCCGGGGCGGAGCACCCGGATGTCCATGTTCAGCCGCGCTCGGGATGCGCCTGCAACGCGGCCCACGCCATGACCAGCTGCAGCGGGAGGCGTCCCCAGGCCACGGCGCGGCTGTCGGACGGGCCGGCGTTGCGCCCCGTCCCGGCATCGAGCGCCATCTGCACGTTGGCCGGGAACACGGCAGCCAAGGTGGCGATGCTGGCGGCGGCCGCCCAGCGCGTACGCCGGGCGAGTCCGGCGGCGCACACCAGTTCGGCCACCCCGCTCGCGTAGATGAGGTTCGTGTGGTGTTCTTCGGGGATGGCGCGCGGCATGATCGACGCGAAGGCCTGCGGTCGGACCAGGTGCACGATCCCGCTGCCCACGAAGACGGCAGCGAGCGCCAGGGGAGCGCGACGCCGGAGGCGGACCACGGTCGGGACTGTACTGTGGCGGCGTGCCCACCACCCAAGTGACGATCGTCGGCGGCGGCAGCTACCAATGGGGCCCCGAGTTGATGGCGGACCTGTTCGGGACACCGGCGCTGGCCGGCATGCACCTCGTGCTCGAGGACATCGACCCGCGGCCGCTGCCCAAGATGCAGGCACTCGCCCACAAGCTGAACGAGGCGATGGGCGCCAAGGCCACCGTCGCCACCACGACCGACCTCCATGCCGCCCTCGAGGGCGCCGACTTCGTCATCGTCTGCATCTCGACCGGGGGCTTCCGCTCCATGGCGGTCGACCTCGACGTGCCGGCCGCCCACGGCATCACCCAGACCGTGGGCGACACCGTCGGGCCGGGCGGGATCAACCGCGCGCTGCGCAACGTCCCCGTCCTCGTCGGCATCGGCAAGGCGATGGAGGAGCGCTGCCCCGAGGCCTGGCTCTTCAACATCACCAACCCCATGACGGCGCTGACCCGCTCGGTCTGCCGGGAGACCAGCATCAAGACCGTCGGGCTCTGCCACGAGGTCGGCAACTTCTGCATGGACCTGGCCATCGCCATGGGCCGCCCCTTCGAGGCGGTCTCGGCGTCGGTGACGGGCGTCAACCACTTCCCCGTGCTCACGTCGCTCGAGGTCGACGGCGCCGACGGCTTCGACGCGCTGCGCAGGCTGGTCGACGAGGTCGGCGGCCTGGAGTCGCTGGCCCCGTACCCCGGCCGCCCCGCGGCCGAGAAGTTCTCCAAGCTCGACTTCGCCGAGCGCCACCTCTTCAAGCTGACGCTGCTCGACCGGTGGGGCACCTTCCCGGCGGCCGGCGATCGGCACATCGCCGAGTTCGTCTCGTTCGCGCTCACGCCCGAGTCCGACTGGGGTGCGGCCTACAACATCGAGCTGAGCCCGATCTCACGACGCGAGAAGCATCAGGCGGAGTACGTGGCCGACGTCGACGCCTGGCTCGCCGGGACCAAGGACCTGCAGACCTGGCAGTCGGGCGAACTGCCCTCGCCCATGATCCAGGCCATGCTGACCGGCGAGCCGTTCGAGGCACCGGTGAACATCCCCAACACCGGCCAGGCGGTCGGCCTCCCCGCCGATGCCGTGATCGAGTCGATCTGCGTCGTCGACGGTGACGGCATCCGCGGCCGTGACCGCACGGCGCTGCCGTCGCCCTACGACGAGATCGTCCGCCGCCAGGTGGCCACCCAGGAGCTGACCGTCGAGGCGGCGCTGCGGGGCGACCGCACGCTGGCGGCGGAGGCCTTCGCGCTCGACCCGCTCGCCGGCCGGGGGGACCTGCGCACCACCGACGCCATGGTCGACGGGCTCCTCTCCGGCACGGCGGAGTGGCTGCCCCAGTTCGCCTGACGCGAGCGGAAGTCGGAAGGGATACCGCATGCGCATCGGATTCATCGGGCTCGGCGCCATGGGCCTGCCCATGGCCGGCCATCTGGTCGCTGCCGGCCACGACGTGACGGTGGCTTCGCGCGGCCGGGGCCCGATCGACACCGCGGTGTCCCGCGGCGCGGTGGACGGGGGCTCGCCCCTCGGAGTCGCCGAGGCCTCCGACGTCATCATCCTGTGCGTCCCCAACTCGCCCGAGGTGGAAGAGGTCGTCGAGGCCATGCTGCCCGCCCTCGGCGCCGGCAAGACGGTCGTCGACTGCTCCACCATCGACCCCGAGGTGGAGCGGGCCCAGCACGCCCGGGTGGCCGTGACGGGCGCGCGCTATCTCGACGCGCCGCTCTCGGGCGGCACCGGCGGCGCGCTGAGCGGCACACTCACGCTGATGGTCGGCGGCGACGCCGCCACGCTGGCCGATACGGAACCGGCGTTCGAGCCCTTTGCCGGGCTCGTCGTGCACGTGGGCGGCCCGGGCATGGGGCAGGTCGTGAAGCTGTGCAACCAGGTGATCTACGCCGCGCAGATGACGGCGACGGCGGAGGCGACCGCCATGGCGGTCCGGTCCGGGGTCGACATGGAGAAGCTGCTGCAGGTCCTCACCCACGCCACCGGTGACTGTGTGGCGGTGCGGACCCGCCTGCCCGTGCCCGGCGTCATCCCTGACAGCCCGGCGTCGAACGGGTGGGCACCCGGCTTCATGACCGACCTCATGGCCAAGGACCTCGACCTCGCCATGGCCTACGCGGCGCGCCGCGGCGTGCCGGTGCCCACGACGGCCACGGCCCGCCAGTTGCTCACGGCCGCCAGCGCCGCCGGCTACGGGCGCGAGGACTTCTCCTCGGTGGCCAAGGTCGTCCTGGCGCTGGCCGGCGGCCGATGACCAGCCCGGCCCCCCTGCCCACCCCGGCCCTGATCCTGGCGGCGGACCACCGCGCCCGGGCCGTGCAGACGACCGAGAACTGGGCCGATTTCTTCGGAGCGCTCGCCAAGGCCCTGCCCTCGTGCGACGGGATCCTGGCCACCGCGCAGCCGCTGGCCGGGCTGGCCGAGGCGGGCCATCTCACCGCGCTGCACCGCACCTACCTGTCGATCAACCGAACCGGCCTGGCCGGCTCGGTGTTCGAGCTGGACGACCGCCTGGTGGCCAGCGTGCCGCGGGCGGCCGCCGACGGGTGGTCGGGCGTGAAGCACATGACGCGCATCGACATGGGCGATCCGTTGACGGCGTCCGCGCTGGAGTTGCTCGGCCAGGTGCTCGAGGAGTCGCGCCAGGCCGGGCTGGAGGCCCTCATCGAGCCGTTGGTGTGGGACCAGGGGAGGATCCGCCGGGACACCGATGCCATCGTGATGGCGTCGATCATCGCCCACGACATGGGCGCCCCGGTGCTCAAGGTCCCGGTGCCCGCCGTCGCACCGGGGGAAGAGCGCCAGCGGGCCGTGGCCCGGGTGGTGGCCAGCGTGGGCGCGCCCGTCCTGTTCCTCGGGGGCCCGGTCACGGCAGCGGGCCGCGCCCACGTCCTCGCCGAGGTGCGCGACGTGATGGAGGGTGGGGGCGCCGGCATGGCCATGGGCCGCACGATCTACCAGGATCCTGACCCGGCCGAGGTGGCGGGTCTGGTGCACGAGCTGGTGCACGGCCGGTGATCCTCACCATCGACTTCGGCACCTCCGTCACCAAGGTCGGTCTCTGGAGCGACGAGGGGATGGTGGCGCTGGCCCGCTCCGAGCTGACGACGACCTACCCCCAGGTGGGCTGGACCGAGCAGGACCCGCTGCGCTGGTGGACCACGGTCGTCATCGCCTGCGCCGAGGCCCGCGCGCTGGCGCCCCGCGCCTTCGGCCAGGTCGACGTCGTCGCCTGCTCGGGCGCCCGGCAGACCTTCGTCCCCGTGAGCGCCCAGGGCGACCCGATCGGCAAGGGCATCCTGTGGTCCGACCACCGGGCCGCTGCCGAGGCCAGGGCGCTGGCCGAGCGCATGGGGGGCGACGACATCAACCGGGCCCGGACGGGGATCCCGCTCGATGCCGGGGCCGTGGCGGCCAAGCTGGCCTGGCTGGCCGAGCACGAGCCCGAGCGCGTGGCCGCCGCGCACGTGATCCTGTCGCCCCGCGACTTCATCGTCTACCGCATGACGGACCAGCTGGTCACCGACGCCACCTTCGCCTCGCGCAGCGGGCTGTACGACTTCGACGGCAACGCCGTGCGCGAGCTGGCCGGGCCCGCGCTGGGCAAGCTCCCGAGCGTCGTGCCGTCCGACACCGTGGTGGGCCAGCTCAAGTCCGTGCCGGGGGCCGAGCTCGGGCTGCGGCCCGGGATCCCCGTGGTCATCGGTGCCGGCGACCGCCAGTGCGAGGTGTTGGGCTCGGGCGCCTCAGAGGACCACCCCATGGTGAGCTGGGGCACCACCGGCAACGTGTCCGTGCCGGTGCACAAGCGCCCCGTCCCCTCGCCGGCCGGCGCCGTGGTGACCCGCGCCGCGGACGGGGGCTGGCTGCTCGAGGGCGGCCTGTCCGCCGCCGGCTCGTTCCTGTCCTGGCTGGGCCGCCTGCTCGACCGCAGCAACGAAGAGCTGGGACGGCTGGCCGCGGAGAGCGGCCCCGGCGCACGCGGCGTGATCGCCGTGCCGTGGCTCGACGGTGCGCGCGCTCCCTGGTGGCGTGACGACGCGCGCGCCGGCTTCATGGGGCTGGGCGCGGCGCACGGCGCCGCCGACATGGCACGCGCCGTGGTGGAGTCCGTCGCCTGGGACGTGCTCCGCGTCATGGAGGTGCTGACGATGGGGCGCCTGGGCGGTTCGACCGCCGAGGGCGTGACGCTCGGGGGAGCCGGATCGGGGCTGCCGGTGTGGGTGGAGGTCCTCACGTCGGTGCTCGGCGTGCCGGCGTTGCGCCACCGCTCGGGCGAGGCGGCGTCGGCCGGCGCCGCGCTGCTCGCCGGCAAGGCGCTCGGCATGGGGCTCACGCTCGACCAGCTCGACCCCGTCGAGGCGGTGATCACGCCCGACCCCGCCGCCGTCGAGCTGTACCGCGCTCTGCGACCGCAGGTCGACCACGTGGCCCGGTCCGTCCTCGACGCCACCGCGTCGCTCCCCGGGGCCGACCGCCCCGCGCGCTGACCGTGCGCGTCGAGCTGGCCTACGGCCGCCGCGGGACGTCGGTCGACGTGCCCGACACCGCCGATGTCGTGGTCCCGCTCGAGGAGCCGGGTCTCGGCGACGAGGAGGAGGCGATCACGGACGCGCTGCGCCGGCCCCTGACCGGACCGCCGCTGGCCGACCTGGTGGCCCAGGCGGGACGGGTGGCGGTCGTCTTCCCCGACCTGACCCGGCCCATGCCGAACCGCACGGTGCTCCCGCCGCTGCTCGCGGAGCTGGCCCGCTGCGGGGTGCCCGACGACAGGATCGTGCTGCTGTGCGCCACCGGGACCCATCGCCAGGCCACCGTGGCGGAGATGGCGGAGCTCATCGGGGCCGACGTCGTGGCCCGCTACGACGTGATCGATCACGACGCCACGGACGATGACGCGCACCTGCCGGTGGGCGCGGTGGACGGGACGCCCGTTCTGCTGCAGCGCGAGTACGTGGAGGCCGACGTCCGCATCATCACCGGCTTCGTCGAGCCGCACTTCTTCGCCGGCTTCAGCGGCGGTCCGAAGGCGGTCTGCCCGGGACTGGCCGCCACCGCGACGATCCTGGAGGCCCACCACCCACGCCGCATCGCGGACGCCCGGGCGACCTTCGTCACGCGCCTGGGCAACCCGGTGCACGACTTCGTCCGTGCCGCCACGGCGTTGGCGCCGCCGCACCTGTCCCTCGACGTCGCCATCAATCGAGGCCGTCAGGTGACGGCCGTGTTCGCCGGCCCGCTGCCTGCGGCACACGATGTCGCCTGCGCCCACGTGCGGTCCACCGCCGTGCGCGAGGTTCCCGCGTCCTTCGACCTGGTGGTGTCGACGAACGGTGGGCATCCTCTCGACCGCAACCTCTACCAGGCGGTGAAGGGCATGGCCGCGGCCGAACGCATCGTGCGCCCTGGCGGCGTGATCGTCATGGCGGCCGCCTGCGAGGACGGGGTGCCCGCCGGCGGCGGGTTCGCCCGTCTCCTCGCCGACGCCCGTTCCCCGGCCGACCTGGCCGGCGCGGCGGGGGCACCCGCCCTCGATCGCTGGCAGGCCCAGGTGCTCGGCCGTGTCCTGGCCCGGGCCGAGGTCCACCTGCACAGCGCCGGCCTGGACGAGGCGGCCATCGCCGACGCCCTGCTCATCCCGGCGCCGGACCTCGACGGCGCGGTGGCGGCTGCACTCGGGTGCCGCGGGCCGGGCGCCCGCGTCGCGGTGATCCCCGAGGGCCCGCTCACCGTGGCCACGGTCACCGTCCGCGAGTGAGGGCACACCCGCGTCCCTGACGCCGATGTCAGAGATAGAGTCCCCAGCCGGTGACCGACGATCCGCTGTTCGACTTCGCCGTCCCGGAGGATCTGCTGCGCGAGGCCGTCTCCCAGGTCAAGGACCCCGAAGTCGTGGCGGACCTCGACGTCATGCCCGGGACGGGCGAGGGCAAGCCGCCCCCGCTCATCGGCATCCTGAAGAGCTCGGGCTACGCGCCGCTGGTGCTCCTGACCGCGGCGGCACTGGTGCCGGGCACGTTCACCAACGGGATCGCCCTCATCGGCAAGAACCTCGAGACCTCGTTCCACATGTCCAACGCCTCGCTGGGCGCGGTGGCCTTCGTCGCCCAGGTCTCCCAACTCCTCTGGGCCGTCCCCTTGGCGCTCTGGGCGGACCGGGGCAGCCGCAAGCTGGTGGCGGGGGTGGCCCTGCTGATCTTCGCCGTCTTCGGCAGCCTGATGGCCATCTCGCCCAACGTGTGGTGGTTCGCCTTCCTGTATCTCGCCGCCTCGGTCGGCACCGGGGTGAACAACACGGTGCACAACTCGTACCTGTCCGACGCCTACCCGACGGAGGGGCGCGGGCGGATCTTCAGCTGGCACAACCTGTCGGACCCCCTGTCGCAGACGATCGGGATCCTGATCTTCGGCTACGTGGTGACGGTGTCGCACAACTGGCGCTACGGGCTGCTGGTCGCGCTGGCCGGCATCCCCCTGGGCTTCGCCCTCTTCACCCTGCGGGAGCCGGAGAAGGGCGCCAACGAGGCCAGCCACATCCTCAAGGCGTCGGGGATGGACCTGCAGGCCCAGCAGGAGAAGGCGCCCCGCGTGCTCCTCGGCTCCGCGGTGACCAGGCTGTTGCGGGTCCGCTCCCTCTACTACGAGCTGGTGGCGGTGGCCATCCTCGGCTTCGCCGGGACGGGCGCACCCCTGTTCGGCAACCTCTTCTTCATCGACAAGTTCCACCTCGACACCGCGTCGCGGAGCGAGGTGTACGCCATCATCGGCCTGGCCGCCTTCCTCGGGCTCCCGGTGGCTTACATCTTCGGCGACCGCTTCTTCCGCCGGGCCCCCCAGCGGCCGCTCGTGATCGCGGGCATCTGCATCACGGCCTATGGCGGGCTCTACGTCCTGTCGCTCTACGTGCCCCAACTCTGGATGGTCGTGACCCTGCAGTTCCTGGCCGCGGCGGCGGTGTCGCCGCTGGCCATCTGCATCTTCTTGACGCTGGCCGCCACCGCCCCGCCCGAGATGCGCACCATCTGCTTCGCCATGTTCGGGGTCTATTCCCTCGTCTTCGGGGGCTTCGCCGGCTCGGTGGTGCTCGGGGCGGTGTCCGACGCCATCGGCGGCCTGCACGGGATCGTCGTCGCGCTCGACGATCATCTTCCCGGTCTGCGCCGTCGGCGGGCTCCTCCTCGTCATCGGGTCGCGCAGCGTGCGCCGCGACATCACGCTGGTGATCGAGGATGTCATCGAGCGCTACACCGAGGGCAAGCGGCGCCAGGCCGGCGGCGACATCCCCGCCCTCCAGATCCACAACCTCGATTTTTTCTACGGCACCAACCAGGTCCTCTTCGACGTCAACCTCGAGATCGAAGAGGGCGAGATGGTCGCACTGCTCGGGACGAACGGTGCCGGCAAGTCGACCCTGTTGCGCGCCGTCTCGGGCCTGTCCCACCCGCATCGCGGGGTCGTGCGGCTCTTCGGCATGAACGCGACCTACCTCGAACCCGAGCAGATCATCGACGAGGGCGTTGCCCTGCTGGTGGGCGGCAAGATGACCTTCCCCGGGCTCAGCGTGCGCGACAACCTGCGCATCGGAGG
The DNA here is from genome assembly GCA_963737805.1 of uncultured Acidimicrobiaceae bacterium. Taxonomy (GTDB): domain Bacteria; phylum Actinomycetota; class Acidimicrobiia; order Acidimicrobiales; family RAAP-2; genus Bog-473. The sequence goes on along the minus strand of CAVTUE010000011.1, from coordinate 594,266 downwards.
CCACACGCTGCGGCGGGACCGGACCCGGGCGCTCGACGCCCACGAGGAGGCGCTGGCCGCCTTCCCGGACCTGGCGGCGCGCCTCGACCAGACGGCCGGCACGCTCTCGGGCGGCGAGCAGCAGATGCTCGCACTGGCGCGGGTCATGATGACAAAGCCGCGCCTGCTCATGATCGACGAGCTGGCCCTCGGCCTGGCGCCGATGGTGGTCGACCGGCTCATGGCGATCGTGCGGCGCATCAACGAGTCCGGCACCACGGTGATCCTGGTGGAGCAGAGCCTGAACCGGGCCCTCAGCCTGGCCGAGCGCTGCTTCTTCATGGAGCGCGGCGAGATCCGCTTCGACGGGCCGACCGCCGAGCTCATGGCCCGTGACGACCTCCTGCGCCCCGTCTTCCTCGGCACCGCGGCCGCCGGCCTGACATAGGCGTCCGTGCTCGCGTTCTCCGCCCCCAACTTCATCCTCGTCCAGGGCGTCTTCTACGGCCTGGGCTACGGGTTGCTGGCGTTGGGCCTCGTGCTCGTCTACCGCACCAACCGCGTCCTCAACTTCGCCCAGGGCCAGATCGGCGTCATCGCCGCCGTGTTCCTCGCCAAGCTGACCGGGGACTTCCACTTCGACTACTGGTTCGCCCTGGTGCTCTCCGTCGGGCTGGCCGCGCTGACCGGTGCCCTCTCGGAGCTGGTGCTGCGCCGGTTGTTCAGCCGGCCCCGCGTTCTCGTCATGGTGGCCACCATCGGGTTGAGCTACGTCCTGCTCGCCCTCACCGCGCTGCCCTTCATCAGGCCGTCGAACCTCTACAAGCCGGTGCCGGTGCCCTTCGACCTCTCGTTCTCGCTCGGACCGTTCATCATCACGCCGACCGAGGTGCTCACCCTCATCGTCGCGCCCATCGTGACCGCGGTGCTTGTGCTGGCGGTCCGCTTCACCTCGTGGGGTCTGGCCATGCGCGCCATGTCGGAGAACGCGGACTCCGCCCGGCTGTCGGGAGTGTGGATCCGCCGCACCTCCACGCTGACCTGGACGGTGGCCGGCGCGCTCTCGGCCTTCACCGCCATCCTCAACGCCCCCAACCAGACCAGCGCCCTGACGCAGGCACTCTCACCGGACCTGCTCCTCTACGCGCTGACGGCGGCGCTCATCGGGGCGATGGTCAACCTGACGGTGGCCTTCATCGCCGGCATCGGGATGGGGATCTTCCTCGAGATCTTGGAGTGGAACGTCCCCTCGCCGGCCAAGCAGCAGCTGGTGATCTTCATTGTCGTCATGGTCGTGCTGCTGGTGCGGGTCGGGGCCCTGCGCAAGGGGGCGCGCACCGGGGAGCGGAGCACCTGGGAGCACGGCGCCGCCACGACCCTGCGGGCCGGGGTGGACCAGCTGCGCCGCCGGGTCTCGATCACCGGCATCTGGTTCACCATCGGGCTCGCCGTCCTGTTGCCCTTCGTGCTCTCCGTCGGCAACAACGTCCTGTTCAGCCAGATCTGCATCTTCTCGGTCATCGCCCTCAGCCTGACCATGCTCACGGGGTGGGCGGGCCAGGTCTCGCTGGGACAATTCGGTCTCGTCGCCGTGGGCGCGCTGGTGGCGGTCCATCTGGGCACCTCGCTGCCGCTGCCCATCGTGATGCTCTACGGCGGCGCGGTGACCGCGCTGGTTGCCGTCATCGTGGGGCTGCCGGCGCTGCGCATGCCGGGCCTCTTCCTGGCCGTGACGACGCTGGCCTTCGCCATCTTCATGCAGAGCGCGGTGCTGGCGACGCCCTGCTTCACCGTGCCCGGCCTCGACAAGACTCTCTGCACGGGCCTGCCCGACCCCGGCTACACCTTCCTCGGGCGCCCCTCACTGTTCGGCATCAGCCTGGCCTCGCAGCAGTCGTTCGCCTGGTTCTCGCTGGGGGTGCTGCTCCTCTCCGTCTTCATGGTGCGCATCTGGCGCGACAAGGGCGTGGCGCGCCGCCTCGTGGCCGTGCGCGACAACGAGCTGACCGCCGCGGCCATGGGTATCCCCATCCTGCGCACGAAGCTCCTGGCCTTCGGGCTCTCGGGTTTCATGGCGGGGTACGCCGGGGTGTGCTTCGCCTTCGCGACCCAGCAGCTCAACAACACCGACATCACGTTCGACCCGACCACGTCGTTCGTCATCATCTCCATGGTCGTGATCGGCGGGCTCGGCTCCATCTCCGGGGCCATCCTCGGCGCCATGTACCTCGAGGGCCTGCCCGCCCTCTTCGGGGCCAACCAGACGATCCAGTTCATCACCAGCGGCCTCGGCCTGATCGCGTTCATCCTCTACCTGCCCGGCGGCCTGGCCGAGCTGCTGCACCGCTCGGGCGACCTGGTGACGCTGGGGATCAGGGCCGCGCAGGAGCGGGTGACCTCGCGGCACGCCGGGCCGCCGGTGGCGCCCACGCTCGTGGCCGACGGGGCCGAACAGTGACGGCCGTGGCCGAGAGCCCGGTGTCCGGGCACCCGGCGCGCCTGGAGGTGGAGGGCATCGACGTCCACTTCGGCGGCGTGCACGCCCTGGACGGAGTGACCTTCGAGGCGGAACCGGGATCGATCGTGGGGTTGATCGGGGCCAACGGATCGGGCAAGACGACGACGCTCGACGTGATCTCGGGCCTGGTGACGCCGCAGTCGGGCGCCGTGCGCCTCGACGACACCGACCTGGCCGAGTACCTGCCCGAGGAGCGCCTCAGCGTCGGGATGGTCCGCTCCTTCCAGGACTGCCGGCTCTTCCCCGAGCTCACCGTGCTCGACGTCCTCCTGCTGAGCGAAGACGCGCGCCGGGAGGTGGCGGTGCTCTCGACCACGCTGCGCCTGCCCTGGGCCCGGCGGGTCGAGAAGCGCAAGCTCGAGGCGGTGGACCAGGCGATCGCCGCCTTCGGGCTGGAGCGGTTCCGCCACCACCGCACGGCTGAGCTCTCCACCGGGACGCGCCGGGTCGTCGATCTCGCCTCCATCGTTCTGGCCCGGCCGCGGCTCCTCCTGCTCGACGAGCCGACGGCCGGCATCGCGCAGCGGGAGGCTGAGGCGTTCATCCCGCTCCTGCGCCGGATACACGAGGTGGCCGACACCACCATCATCCTGGTCGAGCACGACGTGCCCCTGGTCTTCGAGCTGTGTTCGACCGTCGTGGTCATGGAACTCGGCCGCGTGGTGGCCGCCGGACCCCCCGAGGTCATCCGCGCTGACCCGAAGGCGCTGGCCGCCTACCTTGGTGCGAGCGACGAGGCCCTGATGGCCTCGGGTCCGATGGGGGAGAGCGGCGGCCCGGGCCGCCGCGAAGGAGGGTGAGGATGGAAGCGAGCACGCAGGCTTCTGCGTACCGGGGGGCGGCATTGCATCCCCTGGCGCCGCTGGGCCGGTCCTGGCGGCGCCTGCGCCGGCGCCCCCGCGCCACGCAGGTGCGGACGGCCCTGATCGTCATCGCCATCGTCGTCGGGCTCGTCGCCTGGTTGGTCCTGGCCCCCGCCGGCACTCCGGGCGGGTCGGGCACCGCCGGCGCCGCCGAGGTGGCCTCGAGCACCAGTGCGACGCCCGTGACCCAGGCGAGCACCAGCAACCGCGGTGTCAGCGCGACGAGCATCAACGTCGTGTTCCCCGTCGTGGCCGTCAACAGCCTGGCCGGGAAGGAGGGCTTCTCCGCCGACAAGGAGTACAACGAACAGATCCCGGCGATCCACCTCTACGTGAATCAGATCAACAACAACGGCGGCATCAACGGTCGCAAGATCAACCCGATCATCGTGCAGTTCGACCCGACCAACGACGCCAACATGCAGTCGCTGTGCCGCCAGTGGACCCAGGGCAGCCCGGCCGTCTTCGCCGTGATCGACGGCATCGGCACCTGGCAGCAGGACGACCAGCTCTGCGTCACCCAGCAGGGACAGACCCCGCTCCTCAGCGCCTGGTCCACCACGACGAACTGGACCAACCTCGGCTCGCCCTACCTGTGGTGGACTGGCCCTGACATGGCGCCGGTCCTGTCGGCCGTGGTCCAGTGGGGGCAGGCCTCGGGCCGCCTCGGTCACGGCAAGAAGGTCGGCGTCGTCGTGTCCGACCAGGCGCCCGACCAGGCCGCGCTCAACGATTTCCTCCTCCCCGACCTGAAGAAGGTCGGCATCACGCCGATGGTGCAGACCGTCGCGGGCAGCACCGCCCAGACCGCCACGACCAACTCCGACGCGCAGCTGGCCGTGGAGAAATTCAAGGCGGCAGGCGTGCAGTCAGTGATCCCTCTGCTCCGCGAGAACGCGTTCTTCCCTTACATCGGGGCCGAGAACTCTCAGAAATACTTCCCGCAGTTGCTCCTGAGCGACTACCAGTCGACGATCGAGGTGGCGTTGGGGCTCATACCGGTTCCCTACGAGCAGGCGCTCAACGGGCAGGAGGGCGTGACGACCGAGACCTTGGGTGGCATCGACGACGACCGTCCCCAGGCCCAGGGCGGCTACGACCCCGGCACGCGCTCGTGCTACACGACCTGGCACGCCTATCACCCGAAGCCGATCCCGGGCACGCTGTACCACTACATCGAGGAGCAGGGGCCGATTCAGGCCTGGTGCGGTGCCATCCGGCTCTTCGCCACGGCGGCCAAGAACGCCGGCAAGAACCTGAACCGGCGCACCTTCGTGGAGGCCATGTCGAAGATCACCGACTACCCCGGCACGCTCTCGCCCGTCTGGACCTTCGGCCCGGACAAGTTCTACGGCCCGACCCAGTACCAGGTGGTCAAGGTGCACAACAACGTGCCCCCGACAACGCAGTGCAAGCATCCGAAGGCCCCCAAGGCGCAGGGCACGTGCTGGGTGACGGTGCAGCCCTTCAAGCCCTTGCCGACGACGTCAGGCTGACGCCAGCCCGGGCGCCCGAAGCGGCCCCGGGGACTCAGGCGATCATGGTCGGGCTGGGCGGCCGGCCCGCCATGATGTCCTCGAAGCGCGTGGCGACCGCGTCGTCGAGCTCGGGGTGCGTGAGGATGTAGAAGGTGTCCGTGCGAACGGCGTCCATGACGCGCTCGGCCACCACCGCCGCCTCGATGCCGCCGTCCACCAAGCTCTGCACCGCCCCGCGCAGCTCGTCCGCCCCCGGCACGTCGCGGTCGGGCGCCCAGGGCGGGCGGTTCCGCTGGGACTCGCCGATCCGCGTCCGCACGAAGCCGGGACAGAGCACCGACACGCCGATGGGCGCGCCGACGGCCCCGAGGTCCTTGTAGAGGGTCTCGGAGATGGCCACGACGGCCTGCTTGGTGGCGTTGTAGGGGCCGAGGAACGGTGCCACGATGAGGCCGGCGATGGACGCCGTGTTGACCACGTGGCCCTCGCCCTGCTCAATGAGCGCGGGCACGAACGCGGCGACGCCGTTGATGACGCCCCAGAGGTTGACGCCGAGGATCCAGCGCCAGTCCTCCTCGCTGACCTCCCAGATCGGACCGCCGAGCCCGATGCCCGCGTTGTTGTGCACGAGATGCACCGCGCCGAAGCGGTCGAGGGCCCGGTCCCGCAGCGCCCGCACCGACGCGGCGTCGGAGACGTCGGTCACGACGCCGAGCGCCTCGGCGCCCCGGCCGGTCAGCTCGTCCACCGCCTCCTTGAGCGGGCCCTCCTCGATGTCGCCCAGGACGATCTTCATTCCCTCGCCCGCGGCCCGGTCCGCCACGGCCCGGCCGATGCCGCTCGCCCCGCCGGTGATCACCGCCACCTTTCCCTGCAGGTCTTTCATGGGTCCTCCCGTCGTGGTTCTGGCCGTGCCGACGAAGTCAACCACGGTGCGTGCGGACGCGGCCAGCGCCGCTCAGGTTGGCGCGGGCGAACGGTGCCGGTGCAGGTGCAGGTGCGCGGCGCCGGCGGAGGACACCGCGATGAGCCGGCCCCGCCCCGGTTCGTGGGAGCGGGTGAGGTAGCCCCGGTCGTTGGCTTCCTCCCACACGGGCAGTCGCGGGCACGACGTGCGCCACACCTCCTGCACCTCTCCGTAGGGGCGAGGGTCCGGGCCGACCCACTCGAGGAGGTCGAGGATCAAGGCGTCGACGGGGTCGGGCATCGCGTCACTCATTGTCGCGCCGCCTCAGAGCAATGAGAACGTCCCCGCCTGCACCATGACCAGGACGCCGATGCAGCACAGCAGGACAGGGACGGCCAGGTGGCCGAGGCGCAGCATCACCCCGCGGGCCTTCGGGTGGCGGCCCCCCGTCAGGACGATCCAGGTGACCAGGATCTCACCGACCACGAAGACGGCGAGGATGGCGCCCACACGGGTCACCCCGCCGACCCGGAAGAGGGGGATGTAGACGGCCAGGTTGTCGCCGCCGGCGGCGACGGTGACCAGCACGGCCGCCGTGAAGCTACGGCCCACCGCGCGCCGCTCCCCCCGGTCCCGCCGCGCCAGCGCCGGCGGCGCCGCCGCGCGCCGCCTGCTCGTTCGACGTCGATGACTGCCTCAGGGTGGCGCCCGAGCCCGACCAGGCCGCGCACGCCGATGGCCAGGGGCACCAGCCCGAGCAGGCCGACGACGGCGGTGGAGAACTCGAACAGCACGGCCGCCGCCGCGGCGGACACCACCACCAGGACGGCGAAGCCGAAGACCTGGCCCGCGGCGATGCGGTGCGCCCGCTCGAGCGGCGCGCCGGCCACCATGGTCATGGTCACCACGCAGTTGTCGACGTTGGTCCCGACGAACGCCGCCGCGGCGACGCCGAGATCGGCCCCCAGGCCGGCGGCCAACGCGTCCGTCAGCCCGCGGGCAACGGCATGGCCGGCCCGTAGGGCTTGTCGCCGCGCAGGGTCACCCGGTGTGCGTAGCGCGCGGCGTCCCCGTAGTCGTCGAGCGCGTAGTGCAGCGTGGCCCGGTTGTCCCAGAAGGCGACCGACCCGGCGCGCCAGCGGAAGCGGCAGGTGTACTCGGGCTTGACGCAGTGGTGGTAGAGCATCTCGAGGATGGCGTTGCTCTCGTTGTCCGACAGCCCGAAGATGGTGCGGGTGAACTGCCGGTTGACGAAGAGGCCGTTGCGCCCCGTCTCGGGGTGCGTGCGCACGATCGGGTGGAGGGACGGCAGCAGCGTGTCGCGCCAGGTACCGTCCCACTCGTAGCCGCCGCGCGCGGCCACGTCCGCCGCGAACCACGGGTCGTGGTGGATGGCGATCAGCTGGTCGCACATGGCGCGCACCGGCGGGGCGAGCCCGTCGTAGGCGTCCTGCAGGCTGGCCCACATGGTGTCGCCGCCGACCTCGGGCGCCTCGAGCATGTAGAGGATGGAGCCCATGGCCGGCGTCTCCAGGAAGGTGACGTCGGTGTGCCACCAGCTGGCCCGGTCGACCTTGCCGTCGATGGCGAGCACTTCGGCGCTCTCGTCGATGGACGGCAGCACCGGGTGGGCCTCGGTGACCGTGCCGAACTGCCGGGCGAAGTGGTCTGCTGCTCGGCCGTCAGGGACTGGTCCCGGAAGAAGATGACGTGGTGGGTGTTGAGGGCGTCGCGCACGGCGGCCACCACCTCGGGCGCCAGCGGGAGCGAGATGTCCACCCCGGCGATCTCGGCCCCGATGGTGGGCGAGAGCGGGTGGACGCTGACGGAGGTGGCGAGGGTCACCGGGCAATTCTGCCCGAGCCGGGACGGCGGCGCTCCACGTTCCGCCCTCCCCCCTACATTGGCCCGCACCGACCGCCGTAGCGCCATGAAAGGGGCCGAGCATGAGCGACGACACCGGAGGCCTGGTGCTCACCCCGCCGGCGCGCAACTACTCGCCCTGGTACCAATGGATGACCCGCCTGGCTGCCACCACCCACGAGGACCCGCTGCCCGAGCACGACCCCGTCGGAGATCCTGGCCTGGCGGGAGCGCCGCCGCACCCGCCTGGCCGAGCTGCTCGGGCCCGAGCCCGAGGCGGTCCCGCTCGACGTCGAGACGCTCGAGTCGGAGGCCTGCGAGGGCTACCGGCGGGACAAGGTCGTCTTCGACACCGAAGACACCATGTCGGTGCCGGCCTACCTGCTCGTCCCCGACAGCCGGCGGGACCAGCCTCCGGGGCCGGCCGTCCTGGCCTGTCACGGCCACGGGCCGGGTAAGGCACAGGTGGTGGGGCTCGAGCACACCGACATGCCAAACGCCGACTACGGGCTGCAGCTGGTCCGCCGGGGCTACGTCGTGCTGGTGCCCGACCTGCGCTGCTTCGGCGAGCGGCTCGACTGGAACCCCGAGGACCACTACGCCTGCGACACCAACCTCGTCCATGCCGCCATGGCGGGCTGGAACCCGCTGGCGCAGAACATCTGGGATCTGCAGCGCTCGCTCGATGTGCTCGAGCAGCACCCGCTGGTCGACCCGGCGCGCTTGGGCATGGTCGGTATCTCCTACGGCGGCACCGTCACGCTCTTCACCGCCGCCGTCGACACCCGCGTGGCGGCCTCTGTGGTGAGCGGCTACTTCTCCTCGTGGGCCGTCAGCCACAAGATGCCATGGAACATGTGCGGCTCCCAGATCCTGTACGCGATGCTCGGCCGCCTCGAGCACGAGGATCTCGGCGCGCTCGTGGCGCCACGACCGATGCTGGTCGAGTCCGGCACCCAGGACGACTTGTTCCCCTTCACCGCGGCCGCGGAGTCCGTGCGCCGCACGCGGCTGGTCTACGAGCAACTCGGTGCCGGCGACCGGTTGGTCCACGACGTCTTCGACGGCGGCCACCAATGGCACGGCACCGAGGCGATGCCCTTCCTCGACCACTGGCTCGGCCCTTCCCAGGTTTGACACCGGCGGGACTTCAGATCCAGAGCCATGAGCCACGAGCCATGAGCCATGAGCCGCACCGAGGGGACCTCGCCAAAACTATAAACAGAACTGTTTAGAGTTTTTGGAGACCGCCAGGTCAATCCGGCCGCACCCCGAAACGGCGACCAACACGTCGGTGCTGGTGGCCGCAATGTCACCGGACGGGCTCAACCAGCCGTCCTTGTCTCCCCCTTGTCGCGGGCCTCGGCGGCATCGCGCAGGAGCTGGTCGAGAGAAGCTTGGGCGTCCGGGCCGTTCGTCGCGCCACCGCCACCGCCACCGCCACCACCGTCCCGCACATCGCCAGGTCCCCCGCCTTCGCCTCCACCAGATCCACCCTCACGCTCTACCGGATCCGGACCGGCCCCGTCGGACGTTCTGACGTCCTGCGCGGATCTGTGGAGAGAGGGCCGGTGTAGCCAGCCCCGCCGCCGGATCCGGTCCCGCTTCCGTCCGCTCGTCACTGCCCCGTCGCCATTACAAGAAGGCACGCAGGACGTTGGCGAAGGCCGCCGCCAACACGACGGTCCCGTGGACATTCCGGTCCGTCGGGACGGAGACGGCGTGGGCCGTGGGGACGTTCATCAGGGAGAGGACAGCGGAAACCGGGGTCCCGGGGCCGAGATAGATGTGCGAGGCCACCTGCGCGAGCAACGAGCTGGCCCCCGTCGGGTCCGAGATCATGGAGCTCACCGAGAGCTTCCCCGTGGCCAGCTGGCCGAGGTTGGACGCCGGGTTCACCCTCTGCAGGTCGACACCGACGTAGTGGCTCACCGGGATACCCAGATGGTCGAGGCCGGCAATGATGTTCGACGGCTCGTGGAGACTGAGCGTCGCCAGGGGGACGGTGGCGCCGTCGGGGAGGGGCAGCCCGAGCGCCTGGGGGATCTGCAGGACGTTGGTGTGCCCGCCGACGTTGTGGAAGACGAAGACCTGCTCGCTGCGGTCGGGACCCTTGACGATGGCCAGCAGGTCGTTCTTGCCGCGGGCCAACAGCGAGGACGGCACGCCGACGTGATGCACGGCGTGGTCGATGCGGTAGAGGCTGTAGCCGATCCACGACCCCGAAACCAAGAGCAACGCGACGAACGCAGCACCGGCGGCGATCAGGATACGCTTGAGCGGGGAGCGACGGCCCCGCCGCGGCGCCGGTCCCGGGGCGACCAGCCCCAGTCCCCCCGTCGCGATCGCCGTCGTCACGTGCTCCTCCTCTGGCGCCTCGCCCCCCCGAGGGCACACCAACTCTCCGTGCCCGAAACCTATTGACCCCTCATTGCCCAGCCGTTGCCCGCCGGGTTCGATGTGGTTGCCGTGGCTTCGCCGTGACCGTCCCTTCGTCGGCGATGCTGGTGCTGTGGGACAAGGCCGCGACCGACCGCCGGACCGGGAAACGGCTGCTGCACCCCTGTTTCACTACACCTCGCCCGACGAGGACAGCGCGCGCTGGTGGGACTTCCCGTTCCGCCCGGGCGACATCGTGGTGAGCACCCGGTCCAAGTCGGGCACCACCTGGGTCCAGATGATCTGCCTCCTGCTCGTCTTCGGGACGCCCGAGCTGCCCGACCACCTCGGTGCGCTGTCGCCCTGGCTGGACCACCTCGTGCGGCCCAAGGGAGAGGTCTTCGCCCGCTTGGGCGCCCAGACCCAGCGCCGCGTCATCAAGACCCACACCCCGCTCGACGGCGTGCCGCTGCAGCCGCGTGCCACCTACATCGTGGTGGGCCGTCACCCGCTCGACACGGCCGTCTCGCTCTATCACCACACCAACAACATCGATCGCCGCCGCATGGCCGAGCTCACCGGCCAACCCGAGGCCGTCCGGCCGCCGCGGCCGCCCTTGCACGAGTGGCTCGTCGGGTTCGTCGGCTGGGAAGGCGATCCCCGCGAGTGGCTCGACACGCTGCCGGGCGTCATGCTGCACCTCTCCGACGCCTGGGCCCGGCGTCGCGAGCCCAACATCGTGCTGGTGCACTACGACGACCTCGTGACCGACCTGAGTGGCTCCATGCGCCGGCTCGCCGGGGTGCTCGGGATACCCGTCGACGAGGAGCGCTGGCCGGCGCTCGTGCACGCCGCCACCTTCGACTCCATGCGCGCCTCCGCCAGCGCTCCCGACACCCTCGGCGTGCTGAAGGACCCGGCCGCCTTCTTTCGCCGGGGCACGTCGGGCGAAGGGCGGGCGCTCCTGACCGCGGACGAGTTGGCTCACTACCGTGCCCGCGTCGCGACCCTGGCTCCGGCCGACCTGCTGGCCTGGCTCCGCCATGATGGGACGGCGTGAACGTGCCGATCGTGCCGGACGACAAGGACTGGACCTGGGTGCTTGAGCGCCCGTGTCCGGAGTGCGGGTTCGACGCCACGGCGGTGGCACCCGCGTCGATCGGTCCCCTGCTGCGCGCCAACGCGGCAGCCTGGGCGCGCGTCCTGCTACAGCCCGATGCCGCGCTGCGCCGACGCCCGACCGGGGACCGCTGGTCGCCGCTCGAGTACGCCTGCCACGTGCGCGACGTCTGCGCGCTGTACCGCCAACGGCTTGACCTGATGCTGCGCGAAGACGACCCGCTCTACCCGAACTGGGACCAGGACGTGACGGCGGTCGAGGAGCGTTACGGCGAACAGGACCCGGTCGTCGTGTCGGCGCAGCTGCATGAATCCGCTACCGGGCTGGCGGCGGCCTTCGACGCCGTCGAGGGCGAGCAGTGGTTACGGCGGGGTCGGCGCAGCGACGGTGCCCGCTTCAGCATCGCGGGGTTCGGCCGCTACTTGCTCCACGACCCGGTCCATCACCTCTACGACGTCACCGGGATTCGGATGGAGTGAGGCCCCGCAGAAGGAGGCCCCCTCAGTCTGGAAGCAGGCGCGCCGATTCGGGCTCGAGATGAATGGTGACGTGGGCGACCGTCCGCAGCGCCGAGGCCGGGCACTGGGTCGTGATCGGTCCGGTCAGGGCGGCGGCCACCGGCTCCGCCTTGCGCGCCTCGGGGACGATGGCAAGCACGCGGCGCGCACGCAGAAGGGCCGGGATCGTCACGGTGATGGCGTGGGTCGGGACGGCGTCGAGGTCGGGGAAGTGGCCCTCGTGCACCTGCTGCATGCGGCAGGCAGCCTCCAACTCCACCACCTTGACGTCGTAGGGATCGGCCAAGTCGGCGACCGGCGGGTCGTTGAAGGCCAGGTGCCCGTTCTCGCCCACGCCGAGGCAGCACAGGTCGAGCGGATGCTGCCGCAGGAGGTCGGAGTAGCGGCGGGATTCGGCCTCGGCGTCACCGAGACCCTCGATGTAGAAGGACGCCTTGGGGCGTGCCGGTTCGACGATGCGCTCGCGGATCCAGCGCTGGAAGCCGGCCGGGTGGTCCGGTCCCACGCCCACGTACTCGTCCATGTGGAAGACGATGATGTCGGCCCAAGGGATCCCCTCGGTCTCGTGGACCAGTGCGTGCACGAAAGCCAGCTGGGAGTTGCCCGTCGCGAACATGGCGTGTGCCGTGCCCCGAGCGCCCACGGCGGCCTGGAGCACATCGCTCGCCTCGTTGGCGGCAGCGCGGGCCATCGCGGCGACGTCGGCGTGCACGTGCACGGTGGCCCCGCCGACGGTCCGGGTCCCGGTTTGCACGACGTTCAGCATGCCAGGCGCGCCTCGGCCAGACTGGACCGGTGCGTGACGTGCAGCTCCCCGGGCCGGCCCACCGGGAGGCGGCATGGAAGGCGGTGCGCCGCTTCCTCGCCGTGACCCCGGTGGTGGGCGCTCCGCAGCTGGGGCCCTCGGTCTCGGTGAAGGTGGAGACCGTTCAGCCCACCGGGTCGTTCAAGGTGCGCGGCGGCCTGGCCGCCGTGTCGGCCACGCTCGAGCGGGACCCCGGGCGCGCCGTGGTGGCGTCGTCGGCCGGCAATCACGGCCTCGGGCTGGCGTACGCGGCGTCCAAGGTCGGCGCGACCGTCACCGTCGTGGTGCCGACCGGTGCTTCGGCGGCGAAGGTGTCGGCCCTTCAGCAATTCGAGGTCCGCCTCGTCTTGCACGGCGCGGGCTACCGCGAGGCCGAAACGCACGCCCTCGAGCTGGCCGGCCGTGACGGGAGCCGCTATGTCTCGCCGTACAACGACCCCGACGTCATCGCCGGCCAGGCCACGCTGGCCCGGGAATTGGTCGAGCAGGTGCCCGAGCTCGGCACGGTGGTGGTGCCGTGCGGAGGAGGGGGGCTACTCGCGGGTGTCATCCTCGGCCTCGAGGGGACGGGCGTGCGCGTCGTCGGGGTCGAGTCCGAGGCCTCACCCTCCATGAGCACCGCGCTGGCCGCGGGAGCCATCGTGCCGATCGAGGTCGAGCCGACCGTCGCGGACGGGTTGGCCGGGAATCTCGAGCCGGGTGCAGTCACCGTCGGCGTCGCGCTCGACCACGGTGTCGACGTCCTCACGGTCAGCGAGGCCGACATCCGCTCCGCCATGGCCTTCTCGGCCTCCAAGATGGGCCTCGTCCTGGAAGGCGCGGGGGCCGTCGGGGTCGCCGCGTTGCGGGCCGGGGTGGTCGACCCCCGACGCCGAGGGGCGAGACACCGTCGTGCTGTTGACGGGGCGCAACGTGGCGCCGAACCTGTTGTCGGAGGTGCTCCATTCCTGAAGTCAGCGCCAACGGCGCCACGCTCAATTACGAGGTGACCGGCGAGGGCGAACCGGTCCTCCTCATCGCCGGCTGCGGCCAGCCCGCCGTCGCCTGGCACCTGTCGCTCGTGCCGTCCCTGGCGGCCGCCGGGTACCGCGTCGTCACCTTCGACAACCGCGGGGTGGAGCCGTCATCCTCGCCGCCGGCGCCCTACAGCGTCGACGGCATGGCGGCCGACACTGTCGCGCTCCTCGACCACCTCGGGTGGGTCGAGCCGGTGCGCGTCGCCGGGCACTCCATGGGTGGCTGGATCGCTGAGACGCTGGTGCTCGACCAGCCGGAACGGGTCCGGTCCGCCGCGCTCATGGGCAGCGCCAATGCGCCGACGGCCTGGGAGGTCGCCATCACGACAGTCGAGCGGGACCTGGCCCGCCTCGACTACGACCTACCCCGTCTCTTCTACGCCACCGAGACGTTGCGCTACCTTCCGATCGCCGACATTCAGGACAACGAGGTCGTCAGCACCTGGCTGTCGATGATGGGCGACCTGCCGGTGTGGCCCAACCCCGGGCGCCTGGGCCAGTACGAGGCGGCCCTCGCCTGGTCGACCGACCCGGCCCGGACCACCCGCTGGCCCGAGGTGCGGGTCCCCTGTCTGGTGCTGGCCTTCGAGCACGACGTCGACTCGCCGCCGCGCTACGCCCGCCTGGCCGCCGAGACCATCCCCGGCTGCGACTACCGCGAGGTCGCCGGTGCCGGGCATATCGGCATTCTCACCCACGCCGACGAGGTGGCCGCCTGCCTGATCGAGTTCTTCGCCCGCACCTGAGCCCGCCGCATCGCCGACCAGCCGCCGAAGTGCGACGGGCAGAACGTCATTGGCGGAAGCTCAAGTACTGGTGCACGGCGCCGACGCAGGCCGACCCCTCGCCGACGGCACCCGCCACCCGCTTCGTGGATCCGGAGCGCACGTCGCCCACGGCGAACAGCCCGGGGTGGCTCGTCTCGAACGGCAGCGGAAGGCGGTTCTGGGCGGTCCAGCGGTCGTCGAGGTCCTCGGGGCTCAGGGCGCGGTCCGTCAGGACGAAGCCCTTGCTGTCGAGGGCGGCGCACCCGGAGATCCAGTCCGAGGACGGGTCGGCTCCGATGAAGGAGAAGAGCCCGGTGCAGGGGACCTCCGTCGTCCCGTCCGTGTCCGTGATCTCGACCGCGTGCAGGTCCTGTTGCGCCGACGAGCCGGGTGATCTGCGCCTCCGTCCGCACGGTGATGCGTGGGTGCCTGTCGATGCGGTCGGTGAGGTAGCGGGACATGCTCTTCCCGAGATCGGCGGCGCGGATGACGATGGTCACCGAGGAGCACGCATCGGAGAGGAACATCGCCGCCTGCCCGGCCGAGTTCCCACCGCCGACGACGATCACTGGTTCGGCGCCGCACTGGCGACGCTCCATTTCCGTCGCCGCGTAGTACACGCTGGTGCCCTCGAACTCGTCGAGCCGGTCGACCGGGAGACGTCGGTAGCGCGCACCGCTGGCGACGATGACGGCGCGGGCGGCCAACTCCGTGCCGTCGGAAAGCCCGAGGACCAGGTGGCCCGCCTCCTCGCGCAGCGATGTGGCCTCACACGGGGCGGTGAGGGAGGCGCCGAACTTCTCGGCCTGGATCATGGCCCGCCGAGTCAGGTCGCCACCCGAGATCCCCGTGGGGAACCCGAGGTAGTTCTCGATCCGTGAGCTCGACCCCGCCTGGCCACCGACGGCGAACTTCTCGAGGCCGAGCGTGCGCAGTCCCTCGGAGGCGCCGTAGACGGAGGCGGCCAGGCCGGCGGGACCTCCGCCGACGACGACCAGGTCGAAGCAGCGGTCGGGCAGGCTCTGCACCGTGAGGCCCAGGTACTCGGCCAAAGAGCCGGGGGTGGGGCGCCGCAGGACCGATCCCGAGGTGATGACGACGGGCAATTCGTCGGGGTCGATGCCGAACTGCTCCAGGACGGTGTCCACGGTCGGGGTCGCTGTCGGGGTCGAGCCACTCGTAGGGGATGCCGCTCCGGGACACGAACTCGCGCAGCTGCTGGCAGTCCGGACAGAAGCGGGACCCGATGATCCGCAGCGACGCCGATGCACCGGTGAGGAGGACCGAGCGCCGGGCCATGAGCGCAACCAGGATCGTGTCACCGAGCCCGGGGTCGGTGGCGATGAGCCGGCGCAACGAGTCCCGCGGGACCACGATCACCTCACTGGGCTCGACGGCACGGGCGGACACGAAAACGCGCATGCCGGTGAGCAAGTTGAGCTCCCCGATGAACTTGCCTGGTCCGTGTTCCGCGACGATCTGTTCCTGGGTCCCGTCGTGGGTCACGATCTCGATCGCTCCCGACACCACGGCATTGAAGTCGTAGGACACGTCGCCTTCGCGGAACAGGTACTCGCCGGCGGCGATCGGTCGCCGCCTCCCCAGCTTGTCGAGGACCGCCATGTCGGCGTCGGTCAGCGTCGGAAATGCCGTGTCGAAGTCATCGGCCATTGTCGGGTCTCCTCAGAGGTGTGCCGGCGGGACGGGGCGCGCCAACGAGAGCGCTATTCGGGTTCTGGTCGGCCGCCCGACCAGTCAGAGTGGGGGTCGGAGGCAGGGAAGGAGTCTTCCTCCTGCCCGTCGAGGTAGTCGTCACGGTCCGTCGCGACCTCGTCCGGCTCGTCCTGCGGTGTCGCACTCACTTCGTCGCGCCCTCTCGGTCGAAGGTGCCAGATCCTCCATGAAGGACTACACCTCGGGAATTGGCCACGCAAGACCAGCCCCCTTGCGCGCCCACGCCTGGATGCGGTGGCCTCAGGACGGGGGACGTGGTGTCTCCCAGTCGATAGTGACGGCCGCTGCCTCGTCGCCGTGGTCGTGCAGCCAGCGGCGGGCGAAGGGGCACCAGGGCACCACGGTCAGACCATCGGTCTCGGCACGCGCCAGGGCGGCGCGGACCAGGTGGCCGCCGATGCCCTGCCCGCCCCACTCCCCGGGGACTTCGGTGTGGAGCAGCAGCATCCGTTCGCCCTCGACGAGATAGACGAGCTCGGCCTCGGTTCCGTCCTCCCGGATGACGAATCGGCTGGCGGCGGTATCGTCGACGACCGGTGCCTCGGTGGGAATCGTCATGGGTGTTGCCTCCCGGTCAATGCTGTTCTGCGGCTGCCACCTTAAAGGCGTGTAGGAAGGGAACATCGTGAGTGGACCAGTCGCCACTGACGACGCGGCGCCCGTTCGCGGGGCCCCGGCCCAGGCCGACGGCCCGGTTGTCGAGATCGCCCCGGGGCGCCTCACCCAGGTGGGTTCGTTGCCGGTCCGCCGGGTCCTGCCCCAACGCCCGCGCCGCACGGTGGGGTCCTGGTGCTTCGTCGATCATGCCGGCCCCGTCCCGGTCGAACCGGGCGTGGCGTTCGGCATCGGACCGCATCCCCACATGGGCCTGCAGACCGTGACATGGCTCGTGGCCGGAGAGCTCCTGCACCTCGACAGCCTCGGTTCCGAGCAGCTCATCCGGCCGGGCCAGCTGAACCTCATGACCGCGGGCCACGGGGTGTCCCATGCCGAGGAGGATCCGGCACGGGCCGAAGAGGTGCACGCGGTCCAACTCTGGGTGGCCCAGCCGGCCGACACCCGCGACGGTCCGGGCGCCTTCGAGCATCATGCCGAGCTGCCGCGCCTCGAGTTCGACCACTCCGAGGTGACCGTGCTCGTGGGCGACGTGGCAGGGGTCAGCTCGCCGGCGCGGCGCGACACCGAGCACATGGGAGCGGAGCTCAGGCTGCGCGGGCCCGGCGCCGTGGTGCCACTCCGCCCTGCCTACGAACACGCCTTGGTGGTCCTCGAAGGCAGCGTCAGGGTGGACGGTGCGGTGGTGGAGCCCGGCGTGCTGGCCTATCTCGGTTCGGCCCGGGACGAGTGCCGGTTCCAGGTGGAGGCGCCGGCGCGGGCCCTCCTGCTCGGAGGCGTGCCGTTTCCCGAGGCCGTTCTCATGTGGTGGAACTTCGTCGGGCGCAGCCGCGAGGAGGTCTCCGAGGCCAGACGGCAATGGACGGCCGACGACGGCCGTTTCGGTCGCGTGCCCACCTCGCTCGGTCGGATCGAGGTGGGCGCACCCCCCTGGGAGTGATCTACCGCGCCCCCGGAAGCCGCTGGCTACGTGTCGGTTCCGAATGCACCCCCCTCCCGGGCAGTGGAGATCTGATCGTCGTCATATCCCAGCACCGAGCGCAGGACCGCCTCGGTGTGCTGGCCGACCCTCGGCGCCTTCGCCGGATGCGGGAGTTCCTCGCCGACGAAGTGCAGCGGCGTGAAGAGTTGGTCCGCTCCCATGTCCGAAGCGGGGAGGAGCGGAAAGCGGTCGGCGAACTGCGGGTCGTCCAGCAGGGTGTGTGGCGTGTTGACGGGCGCGATCGGCGTGTTCACCCGCCCGCCGAACTCCAGCCACTCCTGGGCACGTCTTCGTGCGAAAGATGTCGCGCAGCTCGCGCTGGAGTTCACGATTGCCCCGTGCGTGGTCCGCGTACTTCGAGCCCGGCCAACGCTCGAACAGGTCGACCCGGTCGACCGCCTCGCAGAAGTTCTTCCAGAAGGCCTGTTCCGAGGCCATGAAGAGGACGTAGCGCCCGTCGGCGGCCTCGTAGACCTGGTAGCGCACGCCCTCGACCATGCCGGCCGTACCCGGAGCCCGGCGCTCGTAGTCGTCGGACTTGTTGCCGGTCACCTCGGCCTGGGGCCGTTCATAGGCCCGCCAGGTCTCGGAGCGGTACCAGTCCATCGCCGCCGCAGCGTCGGATTGCGCCAGGTCGATGCACGAGCTCTCGCCGGTCTCACGGGCGCGGATGACCGCGGCCAAAATGCCGAGGGCGCCGTAGAGCGGACCGGCGTTGATGCCGATGGAGACGTGCTCGGGGATGTAGGTGAACCCCTCGTCGTCGGTGGCCACGTTGACGATGCCGGCCCACGTGTCGTAGGCGACGCCGTGGCTCGGGTAGTCCCGGTAGGGGCCGGTCATGCCGTACCCCGAGATGGTGCAGAACACGATCTTGGGGTTGAGGACCAGCAGGTCGTCGTACCCGACCCCGCGCCGCGCCAACGCTCCCGGCCGCATGGCCTCGACGACGACGTCGGCACCCGTGGCCAGTTCCTTCAGGATGGCGACGCCGGCGTCGGTGCGCAGGTCGAGCACAAGGGAGCGCTTCCCCCGGTTGAGGTGCAGGTGCATGAGCGAGGTGCCCTCGATGATGGGCCATGTCATCTCGCGGATGTAGTCACCGGCGGGCGGTTCGACCTTGATCACATCGGCGCCGAGGTCGACCAGCGCCGTGGTGATGGCGGCCGGCCCC
Source organism: uncultured Acidimicrobiaceae bacterium (assembly GCA_963737805.1). Lineage (GTDB taxonomy): Bacteria > Actinomycetota > Acidimicrobiia > Acidimicrobiales > RAAP-2 > Bog-473. The sequence continues at coordinate 575,548 of CAVTUE010000011.1, read as the reverse complement.
AGGGCCGAGCACTCGATGATCCTCAATCCGTGCAGTGGCGGCGTCGTCGCCATCGGACCTCCCGTCGTCAGAGGCCGGATCGTAGCGGCCGCCGACCTGGGCGCTCGGAGCCCCAGCTCGCCATACTGAGATGATGGAGACGGAAGCCCTCGACGATGCCTTGACGGTCTTCGCCGCCACCGCACCTCGTTTCGGCTCGGTCGGCTTGGCCAATCACGGTCCCATGGCCGCGGAGGCACTGGCCCACCTGGGGCGGCACGATGCCATCGCGGGCTGGGTGGCGCGATACCGGACACGCCTGGAGGACGCGCCGCCGCCGGCCCGGCCACTGACCGAGGAGGACTGGCCCGCCGCGCTCGGGGAGGCCGACCGCTACCCCGAATGGCTCGCGCTGTTCGAGCGGGAGATCGCCGATCGCCCCACCGCGGCGGTGGTGGCGGAGTGGGCGCCGCGACTGCTCCCCGGATCCGTCGGCGCCGCCACCCACGGCCTGATCCGCACCGGCCACGCGCTACGTGCGCTCGGCGTCGCCGACACACCGGCCCGGCGCCTCGAGGTGGCGAACGGCATGGCCTTCTGGGCGTCGAGCTACCAGGAACTGCCAGGGCCGCCACTGCTGATCGGGCACGAAGGTGTGGCCGACGCCTTGGCCGACCTGCCCTATCTTCCCGAGGACGCGCCGCGCCCGGTGCTCATCAGCGACCGGGTCGCCGCCGTGGCCGAGATCGCCGACGAATTCGAGCAGGCGGTGGCGTCGCTCGGTTGGACCGGCGAGGCGGTGGACCTGCTCGACCAGCTGGCGTCGGGCGGAGCGCGGGCGTACCTGCGCAATGCTGACGCCGGCGGTGCGATCGGCCTGCTGCACGCCGTGACGTCACCACTGGCCTGTGAGTTGCTGTTCCTGTGGCTGGCTCAGGAAGACCGTGACGCCGCCTTGGGCTACGTCTGGCAGGCCGCGGCGGCGTTGCACGTCGCCTACGACGTCGACCGGATCGCACCTGACCCGACGGTTCCTCGCCCCGACGCCGAGACCCTGGTGGATCGTGCGGTGGCCTCGGGCGACGAGCACGCCATCAAGCTGACCGAGGCGGCGTTGCGCAGCTTCGGTCGGAGCGCCGATGCGGTCCTCCTGCTGGCCGCCGCCGACGCCTGCGACCGCCTCTGAGCGGATTGCCCGCGGCGCGCGCGTGGGGTCGCATGGGTAGATTCGGCCCCATGGAATACCGCACCCTCGGAAGAACCGGCCTCAAGGTCAGCCCCCTCTGCCTCGGGGCGATGATGTTCGGGTCCTTCGGCAACCCCGACCACGACGACTCCATCCGGATCATCCACGCCGCCCTGGACGCCGGCATCAACTTCGTCGACACGGCGGACGTCTACTCGTTCGGCGAGTCGGAGGAGATCGTCGGCAAGGCCCTGGCCCAGACCAAGCGCCACAAGATGGTCTTGGCCACGAAGGTCCACGGCCAGATGGGCAAGGATCCCAACGCGCAGGGGAACTCGCGTCGCTGGATCATGGCCGAGTGCGACAACAGCCTGCGCCGGCTCGGCGTCGACTACATCGACCTCTACCAGATCCACCGGCCCTCGCCCGAGACCGACATCGATGAGACATTGGGAGCGCTGACCGATCTGGTGCGGGCGGGCAAGATCCGCTACTTCGGCAGCTCCACCTTCCCCGCGCACGAGATCGTCGAGGCACAGTGGGTGGCCGAGCGCCGGGCCCGCGAGCGTTTCGTCACCGAGCAGCCCCCGTACTCCGTTCTGGTCCGCAGCATCGAGAAGGACGTGCTGCCCATGTGCCAGAAGTACGGCATGGGCGTGCTCTCTTGGAGCCCGCTGGCCGGGGGCTGGCTCTCCGGTGCGTTCGGGCCGGGCAAGGAGAACACCAGCCGCCGCGCCACGTTCCTCCCCCAGCACTACGACATGGAGCTGCCGGGGAACCGGTCCAAGCTCGAGGCCGTCACCGCGCTGACGGAGCTGGCCGAGGAGGCGGGACTCTCGCTCATTCAGCTCGCACTGGGCTTCGTGCTCGAGCACCCCGGCGTGACATCGCCCATCATCGGGCCCCGCACGATGGAGCACCTCGAGTCACAGCTCCCCGCGCTCGAGCTGCGCCTGAGTACGGACGTGCTCGACCGCATCGACGAGATCGTGGCGCCCGGGACGGACCTCAACGACACCGACGTCGGTTGGGTCCCCGCCGCCATCGCGGATTCGTCGTTGCGCCGCCGCCCCCGCTGAGAGCCCGCCGGAGGGGATACCGTCGCGGCAGCCTCAGCCGAGCGCCTCGGGGTGACGGGCCTCGATCATGCGCCGGAACCCGTCCCGCCACGGGACCTTGGTGTGACCCAGGATCTCGTGCATGGACGTGAGGTCGGGCCATAGGGGGGTGTGGGCCTCTGCGCTGTACTCGAAGATCGGCTCGACGCCGACGAGCTCGCCCATATAGGCGCAGTACTCCTCGGCGCTCACGGTCTCGCTGCCTCCCCAGTTGACGGTGACCGGCGGCAGGTCGGCGACCTCCATCGCCCTGATGCCGAGCTCGACGTAGTCGTCCTCGTAGATCGGGTTGAAGTTGTTGGGCGGATCCGGGTAGAGGCGGATCGCCTCTCTCCGCAGCATCCGCTCCAGGCGGTCGGCCGGGGCGCCTCCCTCGGGCCCGTAGGTCGAGCAGATCCGGATGATCGTGAGCGGGACCTCGAAGTGCCTCGCCACCCAGGCACAGACCTGCTCCCCGGCGACCTTCGAGAAGCTGTAGTTCGCCCGCTGCGGGACACCGGGTGCGTCGTCTTCTCTCAGAGGTCGCTGCCCCTGGTACCCGTAGATCGAGCCGGTCGAGCAGTACACGAAGCCCTTGGCTGTCCGGCAGTGGTACACCAGGTCGCCCGGGACCCGCGCGTTGGTGTCGACGCAACGACGCCAGTCCGCCGTCCCGGTGTCGACGGCGGCGTGGAAGACATAGGCGAAATCGCGGGGCAGGGTCGAGAAGTCATCGCCGGAGATGTCGAGGGGCACGGGTCGCACACCGACGCTCTCGAGCCGCTGGCGTTGCGCGGGATCGCGTAGCCGGGCCAGGCCCCAGACCTCGTTGTCCTTCGCCAACGCGCTGGGCGATCGGGAAAGCGATCTTCCCGCTGGCACCCGTGATGAGGACCTTCTCGCCTTGGAACATGTTGGCCGGCCTCCGCTGCTTCGGGGTTGGCCTGGTCACGCCGGCACGGTGCCGGCGCGGCCGAACGTCTGGCTGGGCACCGTAGGAGACACCTCGCATGTCGTCAAGAATTCCGCAGCGGCCCGGTGGCGTATGCGCAGCCGGAGCGGCCCACGTAGATTCGTCTCCATGTCGATTCTCGTCGGGACCCCGTCCGATGCATCCCCTGCGGTGGTGGCCACGGGACGCACCGATGTCACCACGATCTTCACGTCGTTCTCGGAGCGGCACCCCGAAGGCCGGGACGCCGACTATCTCGAATGGCACTCGCTCGACCATCGCCCCGAGCAGCAGCGCCTCACCATGTTGCGCACGTCGTTCCGTCTGGTCTCCACCCCCGCCTGCCGGGCCGCGCGGGCCGTCAGCGAGGAGCGCTTCGACGCCACGGACCACCTCATGACCTACCTGTTCAGCGGACTCCAGGCGATGGACGACTTCAACGCCTTGAGCGTGGCCCTGCGCGAAGCGGGCCGGGCGCCTTACCTGCTCCCGATGGTGGAGCGTGCCGCCTACCGACTCGGCGGGATGGCGGCGGCTCCGCGGATCAAGATCGGCGCCGACGTGCTGCCCTGGTGGCCGGCCAGGGGCGTCTACATCCTGGTGGAGCGCGGGGAGCAACGGGCCGGAGAGCTGATCGACGTTCCCGGAGTGGGCGGCGCCTGGTGGGGCGGGGCAGAGCCCCTGGACCCCCCGTTCTGTTCCAGGGACAACAGCGGGCTGCAGATCAGCTACCTCTTCCTCGATGACGAACCGCCCGACGTCGCCCGGAGGTTGGAGCCGGCTCTCAGGCGGCGCTGGTCGGAGAAGGCGGTCGAGCCGTTGCTGGCTGCGCCGTTCCACACTCTGGTGGCCTACGACTGGGCTCGGTACTGCCCCTGAGGCCACCGGCCGACGGCCCGCCGTCAGTCAGCGCTCAGCCATTGACGGCGTCGAGGAGGCAGCGTGGGGGTGATTGACGAATTCAAGACCGGTGCCGTTCGAAATTCAGTCCGAAAGGATTCGTATGTGGGACTGGTTGAACTCTCCTGTCCGATGAATCACGTCTTCATCCGTGAGCCGCGCGCCGTCGGAGACGATCCGGCGCAGTCCAAGCGTCGTGGTGGGGCGGCTCGTCGCCAGGTAACCCTTGATGCGGTCCGCAAGTGCATACAGGCGCTCCGCATCATCCGAGCTCTCACACGCACCGGCTGCCATATCGAGCTCCTTGGCAGACTCGATCAGAAGGTCCATACCGGTGTCGTAGGCCCCAGTCATAACTCTGTACCGAACAGCTTGCGCTGGCAGGCCGGGCGAGTCAACCAAGTGGCTTTGGGACCCATCAGGACTCTCGATCTTGTCACCGTAAGCGGGGACGCTGGTTCTCTCAATGAACCGCGACGAGGGTACACCCGGCGATGGAGCTCGACGGCCTGGTCGGTCAACGTCGACGACGTGATCCGGTCCACGCCCAGGTGGGGGCGACAGCATCGCCGGGCTCGAGCCCTTCGATCGGGTCGATCCCGACCACCTCGCCTGACCTGAGGGTGCCCGTCAATCGCGTTCGAGGAGGGCGCGCAACGACGCGCCGGCCATCCGTCCTGTTTGCGCCGGGTCCAGCGCATGGAGGACGTCGGAGAACACCTCGACGCCCAGTGGCGCCGTCGTGCCGGTCGCCCGGAGATCGGCCCGGAGGGTGCGCAGCGCCAACTCGCCGGAGCCCGGCAAGAGCCGTTCGTGCAGCGTGGCGTGCAAGGGCTCCGGCTCGGGCGCGGCGGGCGCGTCGCACAGCTGCACGCCGAGGATGGACGCACCGGGAATGGAGCGGAGGAGCGCCCCGTCGGGTCCGCTCCGGAAGTAGTGCCAGGCGTCGAGCATGATGCCGCCGTTGGGCCGATCGGCCGCACGAACGACCTGCCAGGCCGTGGCCAGATCGGGGATTCGCGACCACGGCAGGAACTCCAGGTGGACGAGCAGGCCGAGGTCGGCCGCCCGGTCGCACAACCCGGCGAAGGACGTCGCCGCTTCGTCGAGGGACCAGGCGCCCCCGAAGACGTCGACCGCGTTGAGCGAGCGGGCCCCCACGGCACGTGCGATGGCGAACAGCTCACGCTCGCCGTAACCGAAGATCCGCTCTGCATCGAGCTCGGGCGGGATCCGCACTTCGGAAGCACCGGGAAGCCACCACCACGAGGGGTCGAGCTCGGCCACCGACAGGTCGTGGTCGGCCAACAGCAGGCGGATGTCGTGGTCACTGAGCCCCTCGTCGCGCGCCACCTGGTAGTCGCGGCCCCACAGCGAGATCCCGGAGAATCCGCCGGCCCGCGCGGCAGCCAGCCGCTCCGCGAAGGGGATGCCCGTCCGCAGCGTGCCTGAGCAGAGCACGGTGTCGCCCGCTCCGAGACCCATCGGCGTGCTCACAGCCATGCCCGGTGCCTCGCCGCCGCACGCCCCTGCCGTCGTCGGGTTTGGGTCACTATCGTTCCCTCCGTGCCCGAGAACGGTACCGGAGCCGTGTCCGGAGCCCACGAGATCGCTGGCGACGGTGTCTAGGCTCGTTCTCCGCGACGCCACCGTCCTCGACGCGGACGGCGCCCGCCCCCGGACCACCGTCGTGATCGAGGATCGTCGGATCGCCACCGTCCGCACCGGCGGGGGCGTCGAGAGCGGTCCCGATGACCGGGTGGTCGACCTCGGCGGGCGGACCGTCATGCCGGGGATGGTGAGCAGCCACTTCCATGCCACCTATCACGAGCTCGGCTCGAAGACGGCGCCGTTCGGTCTGGAAGAGCCCCCGGCGCTTCAAGCCGTGCGCGCCTCGCGCAATCTCGAGTTGCTCCTGCGCAGCGGCTTCACCGGCGCGGTGAGCGCCGGCGCCCCCTTTGCCATCGACGCGTCCATGAAGGCCGCCATCGCGGAGGGTCTCATCGTCGGGCCCCGGCTGATGGCCGGCAGCCGGGACGTCAGCACGACTGGTCATGCCGGCGACAAGAGCTTCCCGTGGTATTGGGACGTCGGTGCGCGTGGCGCCATCAACCGCTCCGACGGCCCGGACGGCTTCCGGCTCGCCGTGCGTGAGGAGATCAAGCAGGGGGCCGAGATCATCAAGATGTTCGTCACGGGCGGGCACGGCACGGTGGCCCCGAGCGAGCAGACCGAGATGACGCGTGAGGAGATCACGGCCGGCATCGAGGCCGCCCACCAACGCGGCGCCCTCGTGCGCGGCCACATCGCCAATCGCGAGGCCATCCACATGGCGCTCGATGCCGGCATCGATGTCATCGACCACGGCGATGGCCTCGACGCGCTGGCCATCGAGCGGATGGTGGAGCTCGGCACCTTCCTCGTCCCGAGCCAGCTCTTCCCGGCCCGCTTCGCCGAGATGATGGGCGGCGGCGGGCTCGGCTTCACCGCCGCCATGGCCACGGACATCGAGGCGGCGCTCTCCATCCTGCCCAAGGCCAACGCGGCCGGGGTGAAGCTGCTCTGCGGCGACGACTACGGCGCCATCAGCCTGCCCCACGGCCGGTACGCCGACGAGCTCGAGTTTTACGTGAAGGAAGCAGGCATCCCGCCCCTCGACGTGATCCGCTGGGCCACCCGCAACGGGGCCGAGCTCATGGGCCGGTCCCACGAGCTGGGCTCGGTGCAGGCGGGCTACCTGGCCGACCTGCTCGTCGTCGACGGCGACCCGCTGGCCGACATCAGCGTCCTGCAGGACGAGGCCAGGGTGTTGGCCGTCCTGAAGGGCGGCGCGCTCGTCTCGGACAACCTCGACGCTCTCGCCGCTGGCTGAGGAGGGCCGCTACCCTCCCTCGCATGCTCATCATCGCCGGCTCCCTCAGCTTCGACCCCCAGGACAGGGATGATGTGCTCGCCAGCCTGGCGGAGGTGACGGAGGCGAGTAGGCGTGATGCCGGTTGTCTCGAGTACTTCTGGGGCGAGGATCTCGAGGCGCCCAACACGTTCCGCTTCTTCGAGTGCTGGGAGTCCCAGGAGCTGCTCGACGCGCACCTCGCTGCACCGCACGAGGTGGCCTTCGGCGAGCGGAACCTACGGCGCATCACGGGAGCGACGGCGGCCTTCTTCGACGCGTCTCCCGCCGACTCGCGTGGCCTGCCCGCGACCGACTGACCGCAACCGGGAGCATCGCAATCACATGAGCAATTCGACCCGCGCCGTCGTACGTTTGGGCGCGCAGGCCGTTGACGCGCTCCCGCCGCGGCTCCGCCGCTCGGTGCGGCACGCGCTGGGGCGACCGGGCCCGCGCCCGGTTGCACTCCATGAGCTCGACAGCGTGCTGGCTCAGGCGACCGCGCTGATGGGGCCCGCCCCCGACGAAGCCCGGGCCTTGCTGGACGGGATCGTCGTGGCGCTGCCGACAGGGCCGCCCGACGATGCTTTCTCCGAGGCGTACCGGGAGTGGACCTGGGACGTCTACCGCGCCATCTCGGGCCGGGCCGACTACGACGCCGCGGACGAGGCGTCACCCTTCGACCTGGCGGCCGCGCTCGAGCGGCCCTTCCCCTACCAGACGGGCTCCCTGGCCCTGGTCGGCCGCGACCTGGTCGCCCGCGGCCATTTGCTCGACTGCCTGGCCGACGCCGTGCCGGCGGGCCCGGGGCCCCGGCGCGTCGTCGAGTTCGGACCCGGTTGGGGCAATCTCACCCGCGACCTGGTGGCGACGGGGCTCGACGTCACCGCCGTCGAGCTGGACGAGAAATTCTGCCGCCTGATCGAGCACCGCTGCGAAGGCCCGGGCCGGGTGGCCGTGGTGCAAGGCGACATGCTCAGTTTCGCGACGGACGAGCCGTTCGACGCGGCCGTGTTCTTCGAGAGCTTCCACCATTGCGCCGACCATCTCGCCATGCTGCGCCATCTGCACGACATCGTGCGACCCGGTGGCGCCGTCCTCTTCGCCGCCGAGCCGATCCAGAACCTGGACTACCCGTGGGGGCCGCGGCTCGACGGGCTCTCGGTCTGGTCGAGCCGGACGCACGGCTGGCTCGAGCTGGGGTTCGACTGCGCCTACTTCGACCGCGCCCTCGCCCGCACGGGGTGGTCGGGCCGGCGCATCAGGCTGGGGGCGTCGTCTGGTGAGCCCGACGTGACCGTGGCCCGGGCAGCCGAGGCGCCGTGATCCCTGCGATCGACCCGTGACCCGGGATCGGTATAGTCACCTGCGCACCGGGCCAAGGGGACCGTGCCAAGGGGGTTGGTCCATGTCGTGGAGCAGTAGACGCTTGTCGATCGTGCGCAGGGCCGTCACCGCAGTCGTGGCGGTGGCGGGACTCGTCGTGCTGTTTCCGCTGACCGTGGCCACCGGGCACGGAGCCGGTGCCGCCTCCGCGACCTCCCCCGAGGTGACCTTCCACACCGCGGCCACCCTGACCGGCCCGGTCACGACGGGACACATCGTCGAGCCCGAGTCCGCCCATGCCCTCGACCTGGCCGCCAACGGGTACGAGGAGCACGAGTACTTCGCCTCCGGGACGGCCGACGCGTTCAAGGCCGACTCCATGCCGAGCGATGGCAAGTGGACGATCACGCCGACGACGACGGCGTCCTACAAGACCCGCATCCTGGTGCGCCGGCCCACGAATCCCGCCCACTTCAACGGAACGGTGATCGTCGAGTGGATGAACGTGTCGGCCGGGGAGTCGGCACCCGATTGGGACTTCCTCAACCCGATGCTGATGCGCGACGGCTATGCGTACGTCGGGGTCTCGGCCCAGGCCCTCGGCGTGGACGGGGGACGGTCCCTCCTCGGCACGCCCAACGCGGCGGGCGCGACGCCGTCGGGTGGTTTGGTCGGTGGGGAGCCGGCCCGCTACGGATCGCTGCACCACCCCGGTGATCAGTACGCGCTGGACATGTTCGCCCAGATCGGGCAGGCGCTCCGGGCCACGCAGCCGGCGGCGCTGGGCGGCCTGAAGGCCAAGCACATCCTGGCCATCGGCGAGTCCCAGTCTGCCTTCTACCTGACGACGTTCGCCGACGCGCTGCAGCCGCGGACCGACACCTTCGGCGGCATCTTCATCCACAGTCGCGGCGGCTCGGGTGCCTCGCTCACCGGATCGTCCATCGTGTCGAGCAAAGGGCCGGACGATCTGCGCATCCGCACCGACCTGAAGGTCCCGGTCTTCATGTCCCAGACCCAGACCGACCTCATACAACTGGGCTACGCCCCCGCCCAGCAACCCAACACCGCCAAGATCCGCACCTGGGAGATCGCCGGCACCGCGCACGCTGACGCCTACACCGTGGGCGCAGCGGCGAGCATCCTCGGCTGCACCACGCCGGTGAACAGCGGCCCGCAGCACAACGTGGTCCAGGCCGCGTTCACCGCGTTCGACAAGTGGGTCGACAACGGAACGCCGCCCCCGAGCCCGCCCCCCTTCAAGCTGTCGAGCACCGATCCGCCGACCCTCGCCCTCGATGCGCACGGCAACGTCATCGGGGGCGTCCGGACCCCGGCGGTCGACGTGCCGGTCTCCACCCTCAGCGGCGCACCGGCTGCCGGCGCCAGCACGATCTGCGGCCTCTTCGGGTCCACCGTGGCGTTCACCCCGGCCCAGCTGGCCGGCCTCTACGGGACCCAGAGCAGTTACATCGCCGCCTACACCAAGAGCTTGGACAAGGCCATTGCCGAGGGCTACATCCTCGACGCGGACAAGGCATCGCTCCTCGCGGCGGCACATCAGGTGCAGTTTTCCGCTTCCTGACGCCGGTCAGGGGCGCGCCGCCAGGGCGGCAAAGGCCACCGGTGGGCCCTCGGCGAGCCGGTGCAGAATGGCGGCGGCGCAGGCCTCGGGTGAGGCCGTCGACGTGTCCACCTCGAGGTCGTAGATGCCCGGGTCGTGCACCGCCCGGTCCCACCGCACCACGACTTCGGGGACCGTCCCGTCGGGACCGCTGGTGACGTAGGGCGTGCCGCTCCCTCCCCCGTCCGCTTCCCCGCCGGCGCCCTCGTCCCGGCGGGCCATGATCGCCTCGACCGGGCAGCGGACACCGATGAGGTAAGCCGGCAGTCCCGATACGTCCCGCGCCACCGTGGGCAGGATGCCCAGCGACTTGGAGTAGTCGTCGTGATGGCCGACGTCGACCACGACATCGAGCCCCGAGCGGCTCCACGCGACGACCGCCGCGTAGAGCGCCCCGAACAGCGCCACCACGGCATCCTCCAGGTCGGGCCGCTCACCACCGGGACGCAACCCGATGCCGGGCCGCAGCCGCCGAGGGGTCACCGCGGCGAAGGCATCGACCCCCAGATTGAGCCACCGCGAATCCGACGATTCACCCAACGCGGACGCGATGCTCGATTTCCCCGAGCGCGGCGTCCCGTTCAGGACCACGATGGTCCCGGGCTCGGCGCCACCGGCCACGGCCATCACACCCGGATCTGGTCCAACGTCTTCGCGGCCAGGTCGACCCGGTAGATCACCTCGTGCGGGTGGCCGTACGTGAGCGCCTCGGGCGGCGGCAGGTCGAGGAGATTCCGCAGCAGCATCCGGCCGATCATCTCGTGCGAGACGAGCAACGGCCGGGCGGCCCCCGACCGGGCGATCACACCCAAGGCCCTTCTCGCCCTGACGTCCCCATCGGCATAGCTCTCTCCACCCGGGAACCGCCACCGGTACTTGTCCGCGGCGCGCCGGGACATCTCGCCCGGGAACGACGCCTCGATCTCCTCGGCGCAAAGGCCCGCCATGGCGCCGTGATGGACCTCCCGTAACTCGTCGACCGTGACGACCGTCGACCTGAGCGCATCGGCGTACACCTGAGCCGAGGCCATGGCCCTCCCGAGCGGGCTCGAGAAGACGCCGTCGATGGGAAGCGTTCGCAGCCGGTCCGCAACCCGATGGACCTCGTCGATCCCGGTCGGCGTGAGCGGCGCATCGAGTTGGCCCTGCCGACGGCCGTCGCGGTTCCATTCCCGTCTCTCCGTGACGGGCGAGAAAGACCTCGGTGACGAGGATCTCGGGCACGGCAGAGTCTTACCGCAACTCGGAGCCGGCCCGTTCTGGCCGGCACCGAGGCCGACCCGGTCGGTCAGGCCGTCTCCTGGCGCGGCATCGACTGCTGGGCCGGGACCGGGTACACCGGCATGCCCGAAGTGGGCGCCACCTGGAGGATGGTCTCCTCGGTGCACCCCTCCGCCATGACGTTGGCCGTCTGGTCCTTGGACGTGCTGGGCAGCTTGGGCACGGAGTCGTCGTGCGACGCGGGTGCAGCGTGGAGGTCAGGTCGCCCGCGGTGTGGCGGCGCCACGCCGAGATGTTCGGTGCCTTCACCCCGAAGCGCTCCTCCAAGAAGCGCAGCTGCGACGTGTGGTCGAACACCTGGGACGCCACGTGGCCGCCCCGGCTGAAGGGCGACAGCACCAGCATCGGCACCCGGAAGCCCATGCCCACCGGCCCGGCCATGCCGTGCGCCGGGCTCGGCAGCGGCGAGACCGTGACGTACTCCCCGGGTGTGCCGTGCGGCGCCACCGGTGGCGGGACGTGGTCGAAGAAGCCGTCGTTCTCGTCGTACATGTGGAAGAGCACCGTCTTGGACCACACCTCCGGGTTCGACACCAGGGCCGAGAGCACCTGGCTGGTGAACCACTCACCGAGGGCGGGGGGCGACGACGGGTGCTCGTCGTAGCCGATGGGCGGGATGATCCAGCTGACCGCGGGCAGCTGCCCCGACTTGATGTCGGCCAGGAAGTCGTCGGGGTACTGCGGGAGGAAGGCCTTCTGGTACAGCGTCGACGCGGGGTTCTGGTACTGGCTGAAGTAGGGGAGGATGGCGTCGCTGACCAGGCCGTGTTGCCGCTGGAACTGCGGGGTGTAGATGCCGCCCGCCGGGTTGTAGACCTTCCAGCTCACCCCGGCGTCCTCCAGCACCTCGGGCATGGTGTCCCAGTGCACGCTCCCGACGGCGTCGGGCGAGCTGTTGGTGATGAGCACGGGACCGCCGGCGGCGCCCGTGGGGTCGACGGTGCCCGAGAGCGCCATGAGGCGATTCGGGTGCGTCGGCCCGAGCACCGAGCAGTGGTAGTTGTCGCAGAGAGTGAACGCGTCGGCCAGCGCATAGTAGAAGGGCAGGTCCGGCGCGGCGGTAGTAGCCCATGGTGAGGACGCCGTGCTCGGGCCCCTCGAACTGCGACTGCACGTGCGTGCTGACGAAGGCGCCGTTGTCGCCGCGGCTCCAGCTGAGGTGCTCGCCGTGCCAGCTGTGGTCGAGGTCGGCGGTGCACTCGCCGATGCCCGACGAGGTGTCGAGATGGAAGGGGAGCAGCGTGCGGTCGCGCCCGCCGGGCCAGGCCTGGGCGAAGTTCCCGAGGGAGCCGTGCGGATGGTCGTCGAAGCCCCGGACCCCTGGATACGTGCCGTAGTAGTGGTCGAAGGAGCGGTTCTCCTGCATGAGGAACACGACGTGCTCGATGGCGCCGAGGTCCGAGCCGGCGGGCTTGGTGCGCGCCGCGAACTGCGCCATGGCGGCGCCGGCGCCGCCCCTCGCCCCGGCTGGCCGCGGCCAACACGCGCGCGCCACCGGTGCCGCCAGCGCGGCGGCGAGGAGGGTGCGGCGATCGAAGCGCTGACCGGCCGATGGAATCGTCCGGTGTCACGCCGGCTCGATCAGTGCGGCGTCGTTGTTGCGGACGTTGCCGATGCGGGGCCCGACCGGGTGGTGCACGACGGTGCCCGACGGTGGGGGACGCAACAGCGCGCGGAGCTCCTCGACGTCCTCGTTGGCCGGATCGAGCCAGAGGTCGAAGGTGGCGGGGTCGAGGATCACCGGCATGCGGTCGTGGATGCCGTTCATGTCCGGGCCGGCCGGTGAGGTGATCACGGTGCAACTCCGTATCACGGGCGCGTCCGGAGCGGCGTGCTTGTCGCGCCAGCGCTCGGCCAGGCCGGCGAAGGCCAGCGGCTGGCCGTCGGCGCGGCTGAAGTAGTGCGGTTGTCTGCTGCCGGTCTTCGTCTTGCGCCATTCGTAGAAGCCGTCGGCGGGGACGATGATCCGCCGCTCCCGGAACGCCTCGCGGAACGAGGCCCGGGTGGCCACGGTCTCACTGCGCGCGTTGAAGAGCCGGCTGCCGGACTTGGCGTCCTTGGACCACCAGGGGATGAGGCCCCAGCGGAAGGACATGAGGATCCGTTCCGGCTCGCCGCCGTTCCTCCGCCGGGCCCTGTTGCTGCGGGTTGTGTTCTGGGGGCCGGGCCGGGCGGTCCCGGACGCCGAGCACCGAGTCGGTCGGGGCCACGTTCCAGCTGGGGGCGTGCTCGCCGTCGGCGCCCTCGGCCAGGGAGGCCTGGAAATAGCGGGCGATCCGGGCCGGGGGAGTGAAGAGAGCGAAGCGTCCGCACATGCGGGCAGCATTGTGGCCCACCAGGGACCCCGGGAGGCGTCCAGCCCCTGACCAGGGCGTTCGGTGCCCCGAGCGGGCGGCACACGGCCTGGCTAAGGTGCGAACATATGTTCGCCTTTCCTGCCGGGGACCCGTCGTCCCCCCGTTCCCGGGAGCTCCCTGCGGGGCTGGCCGACCGGGTCCGGCCCGCCACACCGGTGGCCGGGCGGACCCTGCCGGTGCCCCCGCCCCTGGCCCCGCTCTTCCCGGCCGGCTCCCTGCGGCGGGGGACGACCACCACGGTGGCGGGGCCACCCGGCCACGGCGCCACCACCCTGGCGCTGGCGCTCCTGGCCGCGGCGTCGGCCGCCGGGAGTTGGTGCGCCGCCGTGGGCCTGCCCGACCCGGGGGTGGTGGCGGCCGCCGGGCTCGGGCTCGATCTGCGCCGGGTCGTCTTCGTGCCCCACCCCGGCAACGGGTGGGCCGAGGCCGCCGGCGACCTCCTCTCGGGGGTCGACGCCGTCCTGGTGCGCCCGCCCGGCCGGGCCCGCCTGACCGCGGCGCGCCACCTGACGGCCCGCGCCCGCGAGCGCCAGGCGGCGCTGGTCGTGTTGCTCGAAGGCCCCGGCGCCTGGCCCGAGGGTGGCGACCTGGCGCTCTCGGTCGGGGCGGTCGAGTGGGAGGGCGTCGGCCGGGGCCACGGGCACCTGCGGGGCCGCCGGGCCGAGGTACGGGTCAGCGGGCGCCGGGCCGCCGGCCGGGTCAGCGAGTGCTCGCTCTGGCTCCCCGCCGGCTCGGGTGCGATCGAGGAAGCGGCGGACGGGCACGCCCAGACCGGAGCGGACAAGTGGCGCCGACCGAAGTGGCGCCGACCGAAGTGGCGCCGACCGAAGTGGCGCCGGCCGAAGTGGCGCCGACCGAAGTGGAGGAGCACGGGCCGGCGGGGGCGGGCCCCGATGTCGGGCCGGAGGCGGCCTGAGCGGAGCGGTGGAGAAGAAGTGGTGGAACGGTTGGTCGTCATCTGGTGCCCCGAGCTCCTCGAGGAAGGGGCCGAGGGGGAAGAGGCCCGGCGGTTCGCCCGCGTGCTGGAGCGGGCCGGTGCGCTCTGCCCGTGGGTCCATCCGGTCCGGCTCGGGGTCGGCGTGCTGCCCGCCCGCGGCCCCGCCCGGTTCTTCGGCGGCGAGGAGGCGGTGGTGGCGCGGCTGGCCGGCATCGTCGATGAGGAGGCCGCCGTCGGGGTGGCCGACGGGCTCTTCGCCGCCATGCTGGCCGCCCGCGCGGAGCTGATCGTCCCGGCCGGCGGGACGGCGGACTTCCTCGCCCCCTGGTCGGTGGCCACGCTGGCCCGGCCCGACCTGGCCGTCACCTTGCAGCGGCTGGGGGTGACCACCCTGGGGCAGCTGGCCGCGCTGCCCGCGGCGAGCATCTCGGACCGTTTCGGGGCGGACGCGGCCGCCTGCCACGCGGTGGCCCGGGGGGAGAGCGGGGAGCTGGCCGGGCTGCGCGACCGCACCATCGAGCGCCGGCTGCGGGTGGCCCGGGGCGAGGACCCCGAGCGGGGTCCCGACGTCCCGCCGCCGCCCTCCCAGCCCGGCTTCTTCGGCGGTGCCTCGGAGGCGGACGCCCGGGCCGCCCGCGCCTTCGTCCGGGTGCAGGAGCGCCTGGGGGTCGAGGCCGTGCTGATGGGCCGGGTGCGGGGCGGGCGCGACCCGGCCGGCCAGGCGGTGCTGCTGCCCTGGGGGAGCCCCGAGACGGCGACGGCGGCGGGCGGTGCCCCGTGGCCGGGGCAGGTGCCCCCGCCGGCGCCGACCGACGTGCTGCGGGTCCCGCTCCGCGTCGAGGTGGTCGACGATGCCGGCCGGCCCGTCGAGGTCAGCGGGCGCGGGCTGCTCACCGGGGGGATCGACCGGCTGTCGATCGGGGGCGGTCCCTGGCTGCCGGTCCTGGGTTGGGCCGGTCCCTGGCCGGTGACCGAGCGCTGGTGGGCGGTGCGCCGGCGCCGGGCCCGCCTGCAGGTGGTCACCGCGGACGGCGTGGCGCGCCTGCTCTGCACCGAGCGGGGGCAGTGGTGGATGGAGGCGGTCTATGACTGATGCCTACGCCGAGCTGCACGCCCACTCGGGGTTCAGCTTCCTCGACGGCAGCAGCGACCCCGAGGAGCTGGTGGCCGAGGCGGACCGGCTCGGCCTGGTCGCGCTGGCGCTGACGGACCATCACGGCTTCTACGGCGTGGTGCGCTTCGCCGAGGCGGCGCGGGTGTGCGGGTTGCCGACGGTCTTCGGCTCCGAGGTGACGCTGGCGCCGGCCAGCCCGCGTACCGGGCGAGCCCGACCCGACCGGCGCGCACCTCGTGCTGCTGGCCCGGGATCCCGACGGCTACGCGCTGGCTCTCGACCGTGCTGGCCGACGCGCACCTGGCGGGCGGGGAGAAGGGGAAGCCGATCTTCACCCTCGACGCGCTGGCCCGCGCCGCGGGGGACCACTGGCTGGTGCTGAGCGGCTGCCGGAAGGGGGCGGTCCCCGCCGCGCTGATGGATGCCGGGCCCCGGGCGGCCTCCCGGGAGGTGGGACGCCTCGTCGACGCGTTCGGGCGCGCCAACGTCGCGCTGGAGCTGTGGGACCACGGGGACCCGCTCGACACGGCGCGCAACGACGCGCTGGCCCGCCTGGCCGTCGAGTGGGACGTCGACGCCGTGGCGACCAACAACGTGCACTACGCCACGCCGGCCGGGTTCCGGCTCGCCACCACGCTCGCCGCGGTGCGGGCGCGCCGCCCGCTGGCCGAGCTGGAGGGCTGGTTGCCCTCCGGCCCCGGCGGCCTGCCTGCGCTCGGCGGCCGAGCAGGCCCGGCGCTTCGCCCGCTGGCCCGGCGTGGTCGAGCGGGCGGCCGAGCTCGGGCGCGCCTGCGCCTTCGACCTGCGCCTGGTCGCGCCGCGGCTGCCCGACTTCCCCGTCCCCGCCGGCATGGACGAGCAGGGCTACCTGCGCCAGCTGGTGACCGAGGGGGCGCTGGCGCGCTACGGGCCGCCCGGGGCCGAGCGGGTGGCCGGCGCGTGGAAGCAGATCGAGCACGAGCTCGCCGTGATCGGCCGGCTGGGCTTCGCCGGCTACTTCCTCGTGGTGTGGGACATCGCGCGGGTGTGCCGGCGGCTCGACATCTACTGCCAGGGCCGTGGTTCGGCGGCCAACTCGGCCGTCTGCTACGCGCTCGGCGTCACCAACGTCGATGCCGTGGACCTCGGGCTGCTCTTCGAGCGCTTCCTCTCGCCGGCGCGTGACGGCCCGCCCGACATCGACGTGGACATCGAGTCGGAGCGGCGCGAGGAGGTCATCCAGTACGTCTACGAGCGCTACGGCCGCCGCCACGCGGCCCAGGTGGCCAACGTCATCACCTACCGGCCGCGCTCGGCCGTGCGCGACGTCGGCAAGGCGTTCGGCTTCACCCCGCGAGCAGGTGGACGCCTGGGCCGCCGGCATCGACGCCGGGCACGGGCGCGGCACGTCCTCGGCGGCGGCGGTGCACGAGGTGGCCGATGGCGGGGGCGGAGGGGTGCCGGCGCTGGTGGCCGAGCTGGCGGCCGAGGTGCTGGACCGGCCGCGCCACCTCGGCATCCACTCGGCCGGCATGGTGCTGTGCGACCGGCCGGTGGTCGAGGTGTGCCCGGTGGAGTGGGGGCGCATGCCGGGGCGCAGCGTGCTGCAGTGGGACAAGGACGACTGCGCCGCCATCGGGCTGGTGAAGTTCGACCTGCTCGGCCTCGGCATGCTCGAGGCGCTGCATCGCATGGTCGACCTGGTGCGCGCCTTCGACGGCGTGGAGGTCGACCTGGGGCAGCTGCCGCAGGAGGACGCGGTCTACGACCTGCTGTGCCGGGCCGACACGGTCGGGGTCTTCCAGGTCGAGAGCCGGGCCCAGATGGGGACCCTGCCCCGGGTGCGGCCACGCACCTTCTACGACATCGCCATCGAGGTGGCGCTCATCCGCCCCGGCCCCATCCAGGGCCACGCGGTGAACCCCTACATCCGCCGGCGCCGGGGCGAGGAGGACGTCACCTACCTGCACCCGCTGCTCGAGCCGATCCTCGAGCGCACGCTCGGGGTCCCGCTCTTCCAGGAGCAGCTGATGGAGATGGCCGTGGCCATCGCCGGCTTCAGCGCGGCCGACGCCGACGAGCTGCGCCAGGCCATGGCGGCCAAGCGCTCGGCGGCGCGCATGGAGAAGATGCGGGCGCGCCTCTACGACGGGATGGCGGCGCGGGGTGTGACCGGCGCGGTGGCGGACCAGGTCTTCGACGCGCTGGCCGCCTTCGCCAACTTCGGCTTCCCCGAGTCGCACTCGGTCTCGTTCGCGCACCTGGTGTACTCGTCGGCCTGGCTGAAGCTGCACTATCCAGCGGCGTTCACGGCGGGGCTCTTGAACTCGCAGCCCATGGGGTTCTGGTCGCCCCAGTCGCTGGTGGCCGACGCCCGCCGGCACGGGGTGCGCGTGCGCCGGCCGCACGTGAACCGCTCCGAGGTGGGGGCGTCCCTGAGATGCCGGCGCGTCCGACGAGGCCGTGCTGCGCCTCGGGCTGGGCTCGGTGCGCGGGGTGGGCGACGCCACGGCGGAACGCATCGTGGCCGGCCGGCCCTGGTGCCGGCGGCGAGGACCTGGTGCGGCGGGCGGGGGCGACCCGGGCCCAGCTCGAGACGCTGGCCGCCGCCGGCGCGCTCGACCCCGAGGGACCCTCGGACGGGGGCGGCGAGGTGGGCGGAGAGGTGGAGGCGCGCGGGACGCCGGCCTCCCGGCGCCGGCTGGTGTGGGCGGCCGGGGCGGCGGCCCAGGGCACGCCGGACCGCCTGCCCGGGGTGGTGGTGGGGGCCGAGGCGCCGCCGCTGCCCGAGCCCAGCCTCTACGACTCGGTGGGCGACGACCTGTGGGCGCTGGGGCTGGCACCCGAGCGCACGGCCATGCATCTCGCCCGGGAGCGGCTCGAGGCCATGGACGTGCGGACGGCGGTGGCGCTCGAGGCGTGCGCCGACGGCGAGCGGGCTTCGGTGGCCGGCGTGGTGACGCACCGCCAGCATCCCGAGACGGCCCGGGGCGCGGTCTTCGTCAACCTGGAGGACGAGACGGGCCACGTGAACGTGGTCTTCTCCCGTGGCGCCTGGGCGCGCTGGAAGCACGTGGCCCGCCACGCACCCGTGCTGTTGATCCGCGGGCGGGTGCGCAAGGGGCAGGGGGCGGTCAGCTTCGACGCCGAGCGGGTGGAGGCACTTGTGGTGGGGACGGCGGTGCCGGCCAGTCGGGATTTCCGCTGAGCCTTCTCGACCGTCACCTGGCAGACTGTCGACGACCGACCAAGGGAGCGTTCCATGATCCGTCTGTCCGTGTTCTACCCGGTGACCGAGGGCGCGTCGTTCGACCACGACTACTACCGCGACAAGCACGTGCCGCTGGCCGTGCGCACCTGGGGTCCCGAGAGCGCCGAGATCGACAAGGGAGTCGACGGCCCGTACGTGGCCGCGGTGCATTTCACGTTCGACTCGCTCGACGCGTTGCAGCAGGCGATGGCCGCCGAGGCCACGGCCGACGTGCTCTCCGACGTCGCCAACTACACCTCCATCGCTCCCGTCCTGCAGACCAGTGAAATTGTCCGCCTGAGCATCCGGAGGAGGCACCGTGCTGCTGAAGGGTCTGAACCACGTCGCCGTCATGACCCACGACGCCACGCGCCTGAACGACTTCTACCGGGACGTCTTCGAGGCCGAGGTCCTGCGGGACGGGCCTGAGCCCCTGCCGGCGGCCAGGGCCCCGCGGCTCTCCATCATCAAGATCGGGGACTGGGCCGAGCTCAACGTCTTCGAGATAGCGGGCAACACCGAGGCCGACCGCCAGACCCCGATGTTCGGCCGCGGCCGCCTCGACCACCTGGCCCTCCAGGCCGCCTCGCTCGAGGACTTCGAGGAGATCCGCGCCCGGCTGATGGCCCGCGGGGCGGCGGACGACTTCGTCACCGACTTCGGGCCCATGCTCAGCCTCTTCTTCCGGGACCCCGATGGCCTCGAGTGCGAGGTCTGCGTCGAGAACCCCGATGCGGTGCCTGGCGTCTTCCACGGGCCGGGGACCCGGGCGGCGCGGTACTCCTGAGCGACAGGGGACGCGACGACGTGGATGACGTCGAAGCCATCAAGCAGCTCAAGGCCCGCTACTTCCGCACGATGGACACCAAGGACTGGGAGGGCATGCGCCAGGTGTTCACCGACGACGTCGTGATGGACACGACGGACTCGGGCGGTGGCGTCGTCACCGGCGCGGATGCCTTCCTCGAGTTCCTGCAGCAGACGCTCGCCGACGCCGTCACCGTGCACCACGGCCACATGCCCGAGATCGAGCTCACGTCTCCAACCACCGCCACCGGCATCTGGGCGCTCCACGACGTCATCGTGTGGCCGGACGGCACCCGGTTGGACGGTGACGGCCACTATCACGAGACCTACGAGCGGGAGGGCGGAGCGTGGCGGATCACGTCGTCGACCCTGACCCGCTTGCGGATGGACTTCAAGGCTGCCGATTCCTAGAGGATCCCGGGCGCCCGCCGCCGGAGGCGTGTCCGACGACCGAAGGCGGCTGCTCAGCCGAGCTGGTCGACGTGCTGCACGCGACCCTCGCTCCTGGTGAAGAGCACGTCGTTGTACCCCTGCCCGGGGCCGACCATCTCGAAGGTCAGCGGGGGCACGAACGAGAGGTAGAGCGCCCGCCGGCCCGCCGCATCGGGGTCCCTCGGTGGCGGCGCCGCGTGCAGGGTGTGGCCGAAATGCACGGTGACGTCCCCAGGCTCGGTGGTCAGCGACACGACGGGGTGGCGCTCGGCCTCGCCGGCGCTGGGCAACCGGGAGGTCCCCTGGTGCGATCCCGGGATCATCTGGAGCTGCCCGGTTGTCCGCGGTGGCGGGATCGAGCTGGATCCCGACGTTGAGCATCGGGCACTTCACCGGGTGCCCTCCCATGCCGCAGTCGCGGTGCCAGGGCAGGTCGGCCAGTCCGCCGGAGGAGCCGGGCACCTTGATGACGACACCGTTCCCGTCGAGGCGATCGTGGGCATCGCGCAGATCGTCGCCACCCGAGCGCGCCGATGGCGAGGAAGCGGTGGATCGGCGCCGAGCGCGGCGATCCGGGGGGACTCGTCGTTGAGGTAGTTCACCCGGTTGCACACCTCGCGCCCCTCGACCGTCGTCCACCAGGATCTCCGGTCATCGGGGCGTGCCCGCAGGACGGCATCGTCGACGTCGGAGGTGAGGGCGTCGATCTCCACGGCGTCGAGGACGCCACGCAGATGTACGAAGCCGGCCCGGTGCAGGAAGTCCCGGATGTCGGCGACGGGGTCGTCGAGGGTGAAGCTCTGCGTGAGATCCACCTCGCCCCGGGCCGTCGTCCTCGATGCGGGCCGGATGGTCGAGGTCGAAGGGCTCCTGCCCGCTGAAGGCGACCCGCAGCGAAGGCTCCCAGCGCGCCATCTGGCCGAAGCCGCCCCGCGACGACGGTCAGCTGGTCGGCGTAGAGGAGCGCGAAGCAGGTCTTGAGCTCCCAGGCGAAAGCGCACCATGCGTCAGGGTCGAGCTCGATGACCGTGTCGCGCGGCATCGGTCCCAGCCTGCACCGAGAAGGACGTGCCCTCCGGCACATAGGTGTAGGCCCGTCCGTCGGAGAGCTTGAACCCGAGGGGGCGGACGACCGCGGCGTCGGAGGCGGAGAAGATGTCGCCGCGTCGCTGGAGGAGCGCCGGGAGCTCCTCGCGGTGGAACCGGTCGAAATCGATCGCCCCGAACCGGTCCTGCTCCACGGCCGAAATGTAGCAGTGCCCCGATTACGCGGGCTCCGGCGTACGCCTATCGACCCTAGAGGTCGCACCGCCAGCCCGGCCGGAACGGGCACTTCCCGGGCAGCGCCGAGTGGTGGCGGTCGGACGACAGCTGGCAACGACGCATGAGACCATTGCTCCGTGGGAAAGCACCAGTCTCCACGCGATGATTTCGAACTCGAACTGAGCGCTCATCCTGGCGAAGACGACATCCAGGTCCTCAACGACGGGATCGAGCAATTCAACCGTTCGACACCCTTCGGACGAGACCGGACCAAGGTACCCGTGGCGGTGTGGCTACGTCGACACGGACGGGTGCTCGGTGGCGCCTATGGAGACACCCACTACGGCTGGCTCTATCTCAGCGCGCTCTGGGTGGATGAAGAAGCTCGAGGGCGGGGTTGGGGCAGCCGTCTCGTTGAGCGGTTTGAGACTGAAGGAGCAGCACGAGGTTGCCACGGCGCCTGGGTCGACACGTATGGATTCCAAGCGCCGAACTTCTACGAGCGGATCGGGTACAAAGAGTTCGGGCGTCTGGAGGAATTTCCACCGGGCTCAGCCCGCCATTTCTATTGGAAGCCTCTGGCGCGGCGACGATCCTCATAGCACGTCATTGAACTTCTCCGTGGCTCAGGTCCGGCGAGCGGGGACAGGTCGTTTTCCCCGCCTCACCCTTCTTCCTCGTCACCGGACCAGGTCCACCGAGGAACCTCGCGCAGTGGATGAAGCTGGTCGTCAGTCTCCGCTTGGGAGTTCTGCATCGCGACCTTCGAGCCGAATTCAACGTGGGATCGGACGGCCGCACGGAACTCTTCGTCGGTGGGAAGGTCCGGTGATCCGAAGGTTTCGGTGCACGTCGATGAGATGTGCGAAGCCGAGCTCTCGGGTGAAGCGGTCAGGCCCGCCGAAGGACTCGGCGGTGAAGGCCGTGAGGTGATCGACGTGCTCCGGCTTGCCCAGCCCGAAGAGGGGCTGGAGGACGGGATCTTGGAGGACGCTGCTGTAGAACGTGTCCTCGAGGCGGTGCAGCGCCGCCTCGCCCCCAACGAATTCGTACAGCGACGGCACGGCTCAAATGTACGGAGTGCATCGAGGTTCGATGCGCTGAAGGGCCCTGACCGTGATAGCCAGGAAGACTTCCGAGGCTGTCGGCGAGCGCCCCGTCCGGGTTGTTTTCTATGCCTCCTCCACCCAGGCGGCTCGCCATGGTGTCGTCGATCCGGACCACGTCCTCGCCGACCAGGGTGGCCTCGGGGCCCACGCGAATGAGAAGTCGGGGAGGGCGGGCCCTGTGGGCTCGGCGGTCGTGCCGAGCAGCACCGTCGTCCCCCCGCACAGATCCGCCCTACGGTGTCGGTGAGGCACCACCTCGCAATGCGGCCAATACCTCGCGCGCGGTACGAAGTTCCTTCAGTGTCTCGGGCGTCGGCGCGGTGACTTCGTCTTTGGCCGCCTTCACCAAGCCCATCTGGGCCCGCAGTTCTGCTTCGGGGATCTCTTGGGCCGCCGAGAAACTGCTGGTTTCGCCGATGATCGATCCTTTCGTGGAAGAGCCGACGGCCCCGGAGCCGATGACGCTGTCCTCATAGGCATCACTGCGGTCGATCTGCTGATCGAGACTGGCGAGCGCGGTGAGGAGCTGCTGGCGCGAAGTCGCCGACTGATGCGTCAGGTACGACTCGACCGAGTCCTCCACCGCTCCGAGGACCAGTTCGAGAGTGGTGTCCACGGCGACCTCGTCACGTTCGCCCTGCTCTTGACGTTCGATCATCGCCAGATACCTCCATCCCTCTTCTTCGATCGTCGTCGGTCCAAGGTCAGACACCGAGCGACGCGGCGCGCAGCTGGGCGGCGAGCGCATCGTCGCCCCTGATCTCGACCCTGGCTGCCGCTTGGCGACCGGAGCCGAACATGGTGAGCTCGCCCGGATCACCGGCCAGGGTCAGGCGCGGCCCGGTGCCGCTCTCCTTCTCGGCCCGTCCCGGCGAGGTGATCACGATGGTGGCGGGTACCTTCTTCGCCATCCCGCCGGGACCGACGCGGGCCCAGAGGGCATCGGCCAGCTCCGGGGGGATGGGCTGAGGCTCCCAGCCCGCTTGGGCGCGACGCACGTCCTCCCCGTGGATGAAGAACTCGACCGTGTTCATCGGCCCATCGAAGGGACGGAGGAGCAATGGCGGACCGCGCCGCACCGTCTCGACGAGCTCCTCCCACGGCGTGCGGTCCCGCACCGCGGTCCGCACCTTGTCCGTGTAGCCGGCCAACGGGGGCCAGACGAGCCCGGGCCCGCTGTCGGGTCGCCGTTCGCGGACGACGAGGTGCGCCGCCAGATCAGCGGTGGACCACCCTTCGCACAGCGTGGGCGCGTCGGGACCACACTCGAGAAGGAGGTCGCAGAGGGTCATGCGTTCCTGCTGAGCGAGGTTGGGCGCTGGCATGGGCGCATTCTACGGACACGGGGGAGCACTGGTTCGTGGAGGTTCAGGCCGCATCGAGCGGTTCGAGGCAGAAGGGGCTCTTGGGTGCCTTCGGACATACCGGCTCGGGCAAGAGCACGTAGATTGTCCATGGGCGTTTCCAGACAGGAGTCTCTCGAAAAATGGGCACGATCACCACGACAGATGGCACGGAGATCTTCTTCAAGGACTGGGGGTCCGGCCACCCCATCGTCTTCAGCCACGGATGGCCTCTTTCTGCCGACGACTGGGACACCCAGATGCTGTTCTTCCTGGGCCATGGCTACCGGGTCATCGCCCACGACCGGCGCGGGCACGGCCGCTCGACCCAGACCAGCGATGGTCACGACATGGACCACTACGCCGATGATCTCGCCGCGCTGACCGCACACCTCGATCTCCACGATGCGGTGCACGTCGGCCACTCGACGGGCGGTGGCGAGGTCGTCCGCTACATCGCCCGGCACGGCGAGGGCCGCGTCGCCAAGGCGGTCCTCATCAGCTCGGTACCGCCCCTCATGGTGAAGACCGACGCCAATCCCGGCGGGCTCCCCAAGAGCGTGTTCGACGATCTGCAGGCCCAGCTGGCCGCCAACCGCTCCGTGTTCTACCGGGCCTTGCCGTCAGGGCCGTTCTACGGCTTCAACCGGCCCGGGGTCGAGCCCAACGAGGCGATCATTCAGAACTGGTGGCGCCAGGGAATGATGGGCGGAGCGAAGGCGCACTACGACGGCGTCGTCGCCTTCTCCCAGACCGACTTCACCGAGGACCTCAGGAAAATAACGGTGCCGGTGCTGGTGATGCACGGAGACGACGACCAGATCGTCCCTTACGCCGACTCGGGTCCTCTGTCGGCGAAGCTGGTGCAGAACGGCACGCTGAAGACCTACGCGGGATACCCCCACGGCATGCCGACCACCGAAGCGCCGACGATCAACGCCGATCTGTTGGCGTTCATCGAGTCCTGACGCTGTCTCACCGCAGTCCGAACATGTCGGTGCCGGGCGAGGGGACTTCGCGTACGCGCCAGGACGGGGTCGTCGGATGCGAGATCTAGAGGCAGTCTTCGCCGAGCCAGAGCGGTCTGCCGTCGGAGGGTCGTGAGCGTGCAACGCCCGAAGATCCGCGCGGCTCGGATGCCGTCCGACAGAATGCCCCGAGAACCCAGCGAATCCGGGGGCTATGGTGAAGTAGCAGCGCCCATGAAGGAGGATTCGTGCCCGATTTCCCCGGCGTCACCCACGTGGCACTGACGGTCAGCGATCTCGATCGGAGTCGGCCCTGGTACCAGGGCCTCATCGGAGCGCCTCCAGTGATCGATGAGGATACGGGTCCGTTCCACCACGTCGTATGGCTCCTCGGTGCTCAGACTCTGGTCGGGATCCACCAGTTCCCTGATCCGCACGGGTCGGACCCATTCGACGAGCGTCGGCCGGGTCTGGACCATCTTGCGTTCGCTTGCGCCAACCGGGCCGAGCTCGAGCAATGGGAGTCGAAACTCAACGAGCTCGGCATCGACAACGGCGGCATCGTTGACGCCCCTTACGGCTCGGGCCTTTCGTTTCGCGACCCGGACAACATCGCTCTGGAGTTCTTCGCCCCTCCCGGCTGACGGCGGCATCAAAATTCTGCCGGCGAGGAGTACTTGTTCGGCAATCGTGCGTGTCCGGGTTCCGCCTGCGTTGTGTATCCGCACCGGACGAGCCACGCCGGCCCGGACGGTCTGCTCAGGTGACGACGAGGCCCCGCCCGGTGACGAGGGGGAGGTCGAGCGCGGTCACGAGCCCCGGTGGCGCCGCGATGACCGCCGGCACGGCGTTGACGAGCCGCATGGCGGTCGCCTTCAATCCGGCCGTGTTGTGGTCGCCGTCGGTCCCCATGAGCTGCAGGTCGAGCGTGTAGTTCGGCTCTCCCTTGATCTCGACCCGGTAGCAGCCCTGCCCGGCGGGTTGGGGCCAATTGGCGCCGAGGTCGTCGCGCAGACGGGTCACATGCTCGAGCACGACCACGGCGCGGTCGCCGACCATGCCGCGCACCTCGAAGTGCAGCGCGGCGGCGGTGCCGGCCTTGATGGTGCCGGCGTCCACCTCGAAGTCCTCGGGCGCCGGCTCGCGCTCGTACCACTCGGTCACGTCGGTCAGCGTCACGCCGAGCCCGGTGGCGATCTGGCGCACCACCGAGCCCCAGGCCATGGTGAGGACGCCGGGCGTCAGCAAGAAGGGCACCTCGTCCAGTGCGCCGCCGAAGCCCATGATGCCGAAGAGCACCATGGGTTGGTTGTACGTGTTGTAGTTGAGGATCTCCGAGCAGCGCACCTCCTCGATGCGCTCGCTGACGCCGGACAGCACGAGCGGGAGGGCATCGTTGGCGAACCCGGGGTCGACCCCGTTGACGAAGATCGAGACGCCCGCCTTCTCCGCCGCCGCGATGACCGGCGCGGCCAAGGGGTCGCCGGGAGCCGGGTACTGCAGCATGACCGGGCTGGAGGAGACCACGTTGCTGCCGGCGGCCAGGAAGCGCTCGAGGTCCGTCAGGGCCTCGAAGAGACGATCGTCGGCCATGGCGGTGTGCACGATGCAGTCCGGCTGCAAGGCGAGCAGCGCGTCGACGTCGCTCGTCGCGGCCACGCCAAAGGTCCGGGTGAGCCCGGCCAGTTCGCCGGCGTCATGACCCACCTTGTCGGGGTTCGACACGTACACGCCGACCAACTCGAGGTCGGGGTGGGCGTGGATCCCCGCCAGGGAATGGCGCCCGACGTTGCCGGTGCTCCACTGCACGACGCGGTACGGCATGGTCGGGTGTCTCCTTACAGGTCGGGGAGGGGGAATTCGAGGTTGGGCGACTGCAGGCCGCCGTCGACCTCGATGATCTTGCCGGTGACGTAGGAGCCGGCGGGGGAAGCCAGGTACAGGATCGCCGACGCTATGTCGTCGACGTGGCCGAGGCGCTTGAGCGGAGTGGCGTCCTCCATGGCGGTGCGCAGCTCGTCGCTCGACATGACGATGTCCAGCGCCGAAGTGGCGGTCGAGCCGACACCGATGGCGTTCACCCGGATGCGCGGCGCCAGGTCACGTGAGGCCAGCCTGGTGTACTGCTCGAGCGCACCCTTGACCGTGCCGTAGCCCACGTAGCCTCGCCCGGCCACGTGTCCCATGACCGAGGAGATGCTGACGATGGCCCCGCCGGGGTGGTCGCCCTCGAGCATGCGGGGCACGGCCGCCCGGACCAGGGCGTGCCCGGCTGAGACGTTGAAACGGAAGGCCTCCTCCAGGAAGCGCGGCGAGGTGTCGAGCAGCGGTCGCGGCATGGTCCCGCCCATGTTGTTGACGACGATGTCGAGGCGGCCCAGCTCGGCGAAGGCGGTCTCGGCCAGCGATGCCATGAGGTCGAAGTCGGTGAGGTCGCCCGGTACGACGATGGCGCGGCGGCCGAGCGCCTCGACCTGCTTGGCGACGGCGCGCAACTGGTCCTCCGTCCGCGCCGCCAGCACCACGTCGGCGCCGGCCTCGGCCAGCGCCACCGCGGCGGCGGCACCAATGCCGCGTCCGCTGGCGGTGACGATGGCGGCCTGGTCGGTGACGAGGAATCGATCGAGGATCATCCGGCGAATGTAGTTGGCCGCCCCGAGGGGTGTGGCCGGGGGTTCAGGCCGGGGTGGATCCTCCCGCCGGCGGCGCCAGTGTCCTTCGGCATCTCCCGCGACCCGACCCGCGCCACCAGTTCGGCCCAGCCCGCGTGGTCCTCGAGGATCGGGAAGGGGTTGGGCATGACCTCGGCCTTGACCTCGTCAGGCAGGCTGAGGTCGCCGCCCGTATGCCCGACGCTGAACACGCGCTCGGGCCGAGCGTGCCCGATCATGGCGCGGCCCCAGCGCCACAACGTGGTGAATCGGTGGCCGAACCCGTTGAGGAAGGCCAGGTGCACGAACATCCAGACGATGAATCCGGGGAAGCCGCTGAGACGCACCGGGCCGACGCTGACGATCGCCTTGAAGCGCCCGATGGCCGCGGCGCTGCCGAGGTCCCGGTACTTGAAGGGGACGCTCTCGCCGCCCTTCAGCCGCCGCTTGATCGTGTTGGCTGCATGCAGGCCGCCTTGCATGGCCACCTCACAGACGCCGGGAAGGTTGTTGATGGCGGCCATGTCGCCGACGGCGAAGACCTCGGGGTGCCCGGGCAGGCTGAGATCGGGCAGGACGGCGATCCTGCCGGCGCGGTCGGTCTCCGCTCCGGTTGCCTCGGCGAGCAGGCCGGCCAGCGGCGAGGCCTGGACCCCGGCCGCCCAAATAGCCGTGCCGCATTCGACGCGCCCCTTTTCGCCATTGGTGTCTTGGGTATCGACACCGAAGGGATCCACACCGACGACCCTGAGGCCCATGCGCAACTCGACGCCCATCTTCTCGAGCTCGGAACGGGCGCGGCCCGAGAGCTGGCGGCCGAAGTTGGCCAGCGGTTCCTGGCCACCGTCGACCAGTATCACGCGGACGGTCGCCGGATCGATGTGGCGGAAGTCTTTGGTGAGGCTGCGGTAGGCGAGCTCGCGGATCTGCCCAGCAAGCTCGACGCCCGTTGGCCCGGCGCCGACGATCACGAAGGTCATCCAAAACCGCTGGAGCGCCGGGTCCCCCGACGTCTCGGCGATCTCCAGCGCGCCGTAGACGCGACGACGGAGTTCCATGGCGTCGTCGATGGTCTTCATGCCTGGGGCGATCATGGCGAACTCGTCGTGGCCGAAGTACGACTGCCCGGCACCGGCGGCCACGATGAGGCTGTCGTAGGCGTACTCCCCGCGTTCGCCCGGCAGGGCCGCGGTGTGGACGACCCGGCGTTCCAGGTCGAACCCGGTCACCCGGGACAGGACGACGCTGACGTTCTTCTTCCGGCGCAAGGTATGCCGCAGCACAGGCGAGATCGCGCCGGGCGACATGATGCCGGTGGCCACCTGGTAGAGCAACGGCTGGAACAGATGGTGGTTCCGCCGATCAATGAGCGTCACGTCGACGTCGCTGGAGGCGAGCAGGCGGGTGGCGGGCATGCCGCCGAACCCGCCACCGACGACGACGATGCGGTGGCGTGGCGTTGCGGTCACATTGACCCCTTTCGTAGGGATGATGAAGACACAGTGGCCTCGTCACCAGGGTATGACGTCGTCATCCGGCGGGTCGGAGTCAGGCCAGCCGCTCGCTTAGAGGTTCGCCTACATGGATGGCGATGGCCATGGCGGCCAGCGCCGGGTTCACCGCGGGATGCTCGGGAAGAAGCCTGAGGGAGGCAGCCTGAGGGAGGCAGGGTGTGGGCCGGCGTTCCCCCTCCCGCACCCGTTCCGACGATGATGACGTCATAGTGCTCGGCCATTGAAGGGCCTCCTCACGCCGTGTCGCTCGTACCGGTGGCTGGGCTTGTTTTTCAGGGTGGGCGCGGTGCCCGAGATCGTCAGAACGACGGCGCTGCGGCGCGTTCGGCCTCGATCAGCCGGCCGACCGCGTCGATGAGCGCAAGGTGGGTGAAGGCCTGGGGGAAGTTGCCCAGGTGCTCGCCGGTCGTGGCGTCGATCTCCTCGGCGTAGAGCTGCAGCGGCCCGGCGAAGGCGAGCAGCTTCTGGCACAGGCCCCGGGCACGCTCTTCTTCGCCGATCATGGCCAGCGCGGTGACCAGCCAGAACGAGCAGATGGTGAAGGTTCCCTCCTTGCCCTCGAACCCGGTGTCGGTGGTGTCGACCTTGTAGCGCAGCACCAGCCCGTCCTCGGTCAGCTCGTCGGCGATGGCGAGCACGGTGGCCCGTACCCGCTCGTCGTCGGGCGGCAGGAACCCCAGGATCGGGATCAAGAGGAGCGAGGCGTCGAGCTCCTCGTTGCCGTAGGCCTGGCGGAACCGACCCTTCGAGTCGACACCCTGATCGAGGATCTCGGCCTTCAGTTCGTCGGCCGCCTTGCGCCACGCATCGGCCCGGTCGTTGTCCTGGCGGGCCCGGGCCATGTCGGCGCCGCGGTCCATGGCCACCCAGCACAGGACCTTGGAGGCCGTGAAGTGCTCGGGATCGCCCCGGATCTCCCAGATGCCCTGGTCGGGGTCCCCGGCGTGTGCGATGGCCGCCTCCACCATCGTGGCCAGACCCTCCCACATCGGTTTGACGATCTGCGCGGCGCCCTGGCGCAGGTGGATGTCCACCGCGTCGAGCAGCATGCCCCACACGTCATTCTGGTGCTGGTCCCAGGCGCCGTTGCCGACCCGGACCGGCCGCGAGTTCCGCCAGCCCGACAGATGGTCGAGGGTCTGCTCGGTCAGGTCCTTCCGACCGTCGATGCCGTACATGATCTGCAGGCTGAAGTCGCCGCTCCCACCGGCCACCGCCTCGAGGACGAAGGCGAAGTACTCGAGCGCCTCCCAGTCGAATCCGAGCCGGTACAGCGAGCGCAACATGAAAGACGAGTCGCGGATCCAGGTGTAGCGGTAGTCCCAGTTGCGGGCCCCGCCGGGGGTCTCGGGCAGCGAGGTCGTCGCGGCCGCCATGACGGCGCCGGTGGGCGCGTAGCTCAACCCCTTGAGCGTCAGGGCGCTGCGCTCCAGTAGCTGCGCCAGGGATGGTCGGGGAACGTGCCGTTGGAGAGCCAGTCCCGCCAGTACTCGACCGTGGCGGCCAGCTGACTCCTGCGCCTCGTCGGGTCGGCGGGCCGTGGCCGGACCACGAGAGCGCGACGAAGGCCCTCTCGCCCTTTTCGAGCGTCGAGCGCCCGTAGCAACGGGCCCCGGCCGCCCCGAGGCGCAGGGTCGACTTCACTGTGAGTACCGGGTCGCCGACCGGGGGGCGCACCGTCATGCTCTCGTAGCCGTCCCCCTCGTAGGCCCACGTGCCCGTCTGGCCCCGTACTCGAAGACGGGCACCACGTTGGCCACCACCTCGACGTGGCCCTCGATGCAAGTGGCCAGCCGCAGGAGGGTCCCGGTGGCGGCAGCGTCGCCGGGGAGCGCCGGTAGTCCGCGTCGCCGAGACCCGTCCGTCACGGGCTCCACCACGAGCAGGTCCTGCACGAGCAGCCACCCGCTCGGGGTGTGCCACGTCGTCTCGAGCACCATCGTCCCGGGCATGTAGCGTCGTTGGTGCGGCACTTTTGTGTCCATGGGCCGAACCGGAAGTTGCCGGCCGTGCGGTCCAGGAGGGCGCCGAACACGCTGGGGGAGTCCGGCCGCGGGAGGCACAACCACTCGACCGAGCCGTCCGGGGCCGACCAGACAATTGTTCTCGCAGTCCGAGATGAACCCGTACTCGGCGATGGGGGGAAAGCTCTCCGCCAGGCCTTTGTTCTGCATCTTCGGTCACTTCCTCGATGCTATGCAGAAAAGACCTCCCGGTCGATTGTCTGGAGGGCACGGGGGTCAACTGTCACGTTACGGGTGACCGGGAGGACCGGTCCCGGAAGTGACAGACGGGGAAACGAGTGACAAATAGGGAAACGGAACGAGGCGAACAAGGCTAGGCCACCCAGGCCACGCTTCGGCGAGCCGGCGCTCAGTAACGTATGGCTGCTCGCTCGAACCGCGCCCGGAGCGAGGTCGAGGACGGAGGTACCACCATGGCCGAGGAACTCGAGGGCAAAGTCGCCATCGTCACGGGAGGCAACACCGGGATCGGCAGCCGCCGTGGTGCGGGCTCTCGCCGAGAAGGGGGCCAAGGTCGTAATCGACTACGTGTCCAACCCGCAGGCTGAGGAAGAGTTGGAGCGCAAGATAGCCAGTCTCGGGGAAGCGGCGGTCGGCGTGGAAGCGGACGTGTCGAAGATCGAAGACCTGCAGCGGATGATCGACACCGCGGTCTCGACCTTCGGCCGGCTCGACATCATGGTCAACAACGCCGGGGTCGAGACGCGTACGTCGGTGCTCGACACCACCGAGGGCCAGTTCGAGAAGGTCATGGCCGTGAATCTGAAGAGCGCCTTCTTCGGGACCCAATTGGCGGCCAAGCAGATGATCGCCCAGGGCGGTGGCGGCCGCATCATCAACATGACCTCGGTCCACGAGGACTGGCCCATGCCGGCAACACCGCTTACTGCCTCTCCAAGGGCGGCATGCGCATGCTGACGCGAACGGCCGGCGTCGAGCTCGCCCCGCACAATATCTGCGTCGTCGGCGTCGGCCCGGGGCGGTGGACACGCCCATCAACGCGCAGACGGTCGCCGACCCGGCCGCGCTGGCGAAGTTCAACAGCGCTATTCCTCTCGGCCGGATGGCCGAGCCTAAGGAGATCGCTTCCGTGGTGGCGTTCCTCGCTGGCGACGGGGCCAGCTATGTCACGGCGACGACCATCTTCGCCGACGGCGGCATCATGCAGAGCAGCCCCGGCCTCTGATCAGCCCTCGATCGGCGCCAACGCCATCGCTGCGCTTCGTCGCAAACGATCTGCGGCACCGAACGGGTTCCCCGTTGCCTGCTTGACGCCGTCCACCCGGGAGCACCAGGGTGGCGCCGTGGCCCGCGCCCTCACGAACACCGATCCGGCTCTGCGCCCGTGTTGGCATCCGGTGGCCCGCTCCGAGGAGGTCATCGAGCAGCCGCACGGCGTGATGCTGCTGGGTGAGCCCTGGGTCCTGTACCGCTCGGATGGGCAGGTGCGGGCGTTTGCCGACCGCTGCCCGCACCGGCACTGCCCGCTCACGCTTGGACATTGCGAGGGTGGGGTGCTGCAGTGCGCCTATCACGGGTGGCGGTTCGACGGTGATGGGCGCTGCATCGAGATCCCGGCGCTGGGGAAGGGGGCGACGCTGCCGCCCGCCGCCCGGCTGACACCCGCGGGAGCCGTGGCCGAGACCCACGGCATTGTGTTCATCGCCCCCGAGCCGCCGATCGCCCCGCTCGGCACCATCCCCGAGGCCGACGACCCGGCCTTCCTGGTCGGCCCGCTGCCGACGTTGCGGTCGCGGGGGTCGGCCGGCCTGCTGGCGGACAACTTCCTCGACATCGCGCGACTTTCCTTTCGTCCATGCCGACACCTTCGGCACCGAGGAGGCGGCCGAGGTCGCCCCCTTCGCCGTGGCCCGCGACGACTGGTCGTTCACGGTGTCCTACGAACACCCCTTCGCCCACCGCGAGGACCCCGGCGTTGCGGCTGGCCTGCGTCCGCTGGTCCAGACCCGGCGCCTCACCTACCGGCTCAGCGCGCCCTTCCACCTCCGGCTGCGCATCGACTTCGTCGACTCGGGTGGCTCCAACGTCATCGGGTTCTTCATCCAGCCCGAGACCGACGAGACCTGTCGCCTGTTCACCACCCTGTGGCGGGACGACCTCGACGAGAACGAGGCGCGGATGGCCGAGGCAGTGGACTTCGAGCTCGAGGTGCTGCGCGAGGACCTGCGCGTCCAGGAGGCGTACCACGAGCTGGTGCTGCCCCTCGACCCCAGGGCCGAGGTCCACACCAGGGCCGACCGCGCCACGCTGGAACTGCGCCGGGTCCTGGCCGACCTCGTGGCGACCGTCCAGGGCGCTCCCCGGTGACCGCGGTCACCGTCGTCGACCACCCGGTCGTGGCCCACCGGCTGGCCCAGCTGCGCGACCGCCACACCGACAGCGCCACCTTCCGCCAGCTGATCGCGGAGCTGTCGGGGCTCGTGGCCTACGAGGCGCTGCGCGACCTGGGCACCGAGCCGTCGACGGTCGACACGCCCGGTCGCCGAGCCGCGCCGGCCCGCCGGGTGGCCGAGACGCGGCTGCTCGTGCCGATCCTGCGGGCCGGGCTCGGGATGGTGCCGGCGATCCAGGAGCTCGTGCCGCTGACCGAGGTCGCGCACGTCGGCCTGCGGCGCGACGAGGCGACCCTGCGCTCGAGCGTCTACCTGAATCGCCTGCCCCGAGATCTCGAGGGCCGCCGGGTGATCGTCTGCGATCCCGATGCTCGCCACCGGCGGCTCGCTGGGCCAGGTGTGCGACCTCGTGCGGCGACCGGGGCGCGGCCGAGACTCGATCGCGTCTGTGCCTCGTGGCCTCCGTGCCGGGCCTGGCCGCCTTCGGCGCGGCCCACCCGGGCGTGCGCGTCTGATGTGCGCCGCCGTCGACCCGGAGCTGAACGACCGCGGCTTCATCGTGCCCGGGCTGGGCGACGCCGGCGACCGGCTTTTCGGGCCGCCGGACTGACATCCCCGCTCTAGAGGCCGATGTCCTCGTGCCAGAGCTCGGGGTGGGCGGCGATGAAGTCGCCCAGCAGATCGATGCACTCGGGGTCGTCGAGCAGCGACCACCCGACAGCCGTGCTCGGCCAGCCACCCGTGGCCGCCCTCGAAGTTCCGTGCCTCGCCGATGACCACGGCGCCGATGCCGAACTGGCGGAGCGAGCCCGCTGCAGTACCAGCACGGCGAGAGCGTCGTCACCATGACGCAGTCGGCGTAGTCGCGCCGCCGGCCGGCGTTGCGGAAGGCGGCGGTCTCGGCGTGCACCGAGGGGTCGCCGTCCTGGACCCGGCGGTTGTGGCCCCGCCCGAGGAGGGTCCCGTCGCGCGTGGAAGAGCGCCGCGCCGATCGGGATGCCGCCCTCGGCGAGGCCCGTGGCGCGCCTCGGCCAGCGCGACGGCGAGCATCGTCGCGGCACCAGCGCCTCGATCGAGCGGCTCGAGCGTGGCGGACATATGCTCGGAGGCAGAGTCGATGTCCACGGCCGCCGATCGTACCTACACGACTGCCGTGGGGAGCCAGGAGGTCGAGCTCCCGCTCGTGCGCGCTCGCCGACGACCTGACGATCGCCCTGCTGATCTGGGTCGACCTGGGCGTGTCGTTCGCGGAGACCGGCCGGGCGCGAGCTGGCCGAGCTGATGCGCCCGGCGCAGCCCGAGATCGTGGTGTCGGTGGCCACCATGGGGATCCCGCTGGCCATCGAGGTCACCCGCGCCCTCGGGCCTCGACGACTACGTGATCCTGCACAAGACGCCCAAGATCCACCTGGGCGAGGCGATGGCCGAGCCGGTGCGCTCCATCACCACCGACAGCCGCCAGCGGCTGCTCTTCGACCGGGCCCGGGTCGAGGCCGTGCGGGGCCGCCGGGTGGCGGTGGTCGACGACGTCATCTCGACCGGCGCGTCGACCACGGCCGCGCTGCGCCTGGTGCGCCGCGTCGGAGGCCGAGCCGGTCGTGGTCGGGACCCTCGTGACCGAGGGCGGCGGCTGGCGAGCGCGTCGCTCGGCGAGGACGCGGCCCTCGGTCCGCACCCTCGGCGCCATGCCGCTGTTCCACCCCGACGGCGCCGGGGGCCTGGTCGAGGACTGGGATGGGGCTCGACGGCTCGACGTCCCGGCGTCGCCGCGTACGACGAAACGCGGTCGAGGTCCAGGGCCGCCGTCGCCCAGGGTCCCGGCGACCACCGACCCACCCGCCTACTGGCCGGTCCAGCAGCCTCCGCCAGCCGCTGGTCCTGCTCGTCGGCCTGCGGCCGCACGCTCCGCGTGGCCAGCACCAGTATAGACACAGCCGCCGACGCCCATGCCCAGGAAGACGCTGAAGTCGGCGCCGAAGCCGTGGCGTCGGCGGTGTGGTACGTGACCTCGTTCAGCCACCGGGGCAGATGGAAGGTGGCCGACAGCGCCGAGATGGCCGCGAACATGCCGACCACCTGGGCGATGATGGCCGGCCAGTAGATGCCGCCGTGCGCCAGTACAGCGACTCGCCCGTGTCGGTCCGCTGCAGCTCGCTCGGCACGTAACGGGAGCGGC
Organism: uncultured Acidimicrobiaceae bacterium; assembly: GCA_963737805.1. Classification (GTDB taxonomy): domain Bacteria; phylum Actinomycetota; class Acidimicrobiia; order Acidimicrobiales; family RAAP-2; genus Bog-473. Next base: position 540,035 of record CAVTUE010000011.1, on the reverse strand, counting down.
GCATCGCACCAGTCGACCAGGAAGATGGCGACCCACGGCGCGATCCAGACGATCACGACGTCGACGAAGTCCTTCAGGTAGGTCGTTGAAGGAGGTGCTGAAGATGGCGTACATCGTGACGCCCGAGCGCGATCGCGCAGTCGACCAGCACCGCCTGGTACCGCTTGATGGGCACGCCCATGGCCTGGAGCGTGACGCCCGAGGAGTACATGTCCAGGCTGTTGATGCGCGAACAGCTGGACGATGCGCGAAGATCAGGAACACGACCACGAACCAGGCCGGGATGAAGCGCCTGGTGGGCGAAGGGCACGAAGGCGTTGGCCTGGGTCCCGACGTTCGAGGAGGAAGGTCCCGACCACCGCGCCGAGCGTCATGATGAGGATCTCGGGCACGGCGGTGCCGAGGAAGACCCAGCCGACGATGCCCTTCTTCGAGGTGTCGGGCGGGCAGTAGCGGGTGTAGTCGTTGCCGCACTCGGTCCAGCCGAGCCCGCTCAGGATGATGATGAAGGCCAGGCCCTCCATGTAGGTCTGCCAGTCGGCGCCGTGGGCGACCCCGTGGAGGTGGCGTGCGGGATCGCGTAGCCGAGCATGATGGCGAAGAGGATCACGAAGGGGACGACCAGCAAGCGCAGCGTCTTCACGATCGTGGCGTGCCCGAGGAAGGGCAGCACCGCCCTGGATGATCACGGCCACGATGACGAAGATCACCTTGGCCGGCGTGCCCCGGCGAAACCCCGCCTTGATCATGGAGCACGAGTGCGGCCCCGACGATGAGGATGAGGCCCTCGACCTCGAAGCCGATCTGGGTGATCCAGTTGAAGAACGAGATCAGCCGCGAGCCGTTCGGGCCGAAGGAGGCCCGGTTGATCGCGAAGACGGTGGTGCCGGTCTCGGGCGCCTGGAGGCGAGCACAGGCCGAGCAGGAAGTAGGAGAGGTTGCCGATCACGATGATGCTCAGCGCCTGGGCGAAGTTGAACCCGAAGGTCATGAGGATGGCGCCGTAGATGAAGTACTCGATCTGGACGCTGGCCCCGGCCCACATGCCGAAGATGTCCTTCGGGGTGGCCCAGCGCTCGCTCTCGGGATGTAGTCGATCCCGTGCTGCTCGATCGTTGAACGGGTCCTCGACGTCCGGTTCGTGAATGACCGCCAGATCCTCGGCGATGGCCACCGTCAATACCTCCCTCGTTGTCGCCTCCGCGGAGCGGTGGTGGACGCCCCAGAGGGCGACCGAAGCGCGGGCTGGTGCCCGGGCTGCCCCCCGGCAGCCCCCTTCGGTCTCGCGTCCACGCACTCCACCTGTCAGGTCCCGGTGCGCGTCCCTGGCGAGCGACCGAAGGTGTGTCGGCCCACACAATGAGTGCTGGCAAGCCCCATGGTCAAGTGACACCCGTGAATGGTGCGTTGAACGGTGGCGCCGATCGGCCCCGTCGTCCATCGTGGCGGGAGCCCGCGGGTGGATCCCAGCCGCCGGCCGACTCAGGCCCCGAGCTCACCCCGCATGAACGCCACGGCCTTCTCCTGCATGTCGCGGGCCTGGTGCTCAATGAAGCGCTCGACGATCGGCCCGGCCCCGAAGATCTTGACCCGGGCCTCGAGGAAGAAGGTCTCGACCACGGCGTCGCCTTCGCGGGCGAGCGCGATGCGACCCTCGATGTGCGTCTTGTCGGCCATGGTGCCCGGCGTCATGGTGAACGTGGTGGTGGTGGTGGCCGGGTCGTAGGTGCTCACCTCGGTGGTGACGACCTCCTCGCCGAAGATCTTGCGCACGGCGCCGGGCATGTTGGGCCGCTGGCCGTAGCGCAGCGTCCGCACCAGGCCGCTCGTGAGGTCGCCCTCCTGCGACATCACCTCGGCCCAGGTGGATCCCAGGGCGTCGAGGTGGAGCCGGACCACGAACGCGGGGTCGTAGTAGAGGGCCCAGAAGTCCTCGGGTTCGCAGTCCCAGGTGTAGTCGAGGGTCAGCTTCACGGCGCCAGGTCGAAGAGCATGTGGTGCCCGAGGTCGCCCATCAGATCGATGGTGATGTGCATGGTGGCGACGCGCCAGCGACCGTCGACCCGAGCGTAGGTGTGCCGGTAGCGGCCGGCGATGACCGGTTGCAGCGCCAGCTCGCCCGGTACCGCCTGCAGCACCGTGAAGTACGAGCGGCTGGCGGCCGACTCACCGTCGTCGGCCACCTCGACCATGACGTTCGTCATCACGTGCTTGGTGCGTGGCGTCCCGTCCCCGTAGCGCCTCGTCGTTCGCGTGTAGAGGGCCTCAATGGCGTCGTGGCCCGTCACGGCGTCGTCGAACCCCTCGAAGGTCAACGTGGCGTCGGCGAAGACCTCCGCCACCCCGGCGAAGTCGCCGGCATCGATCCGCTCGGCGTAGGTGTAGATCAGCTTGGTGATCGCCTCGGACGCCGTCTCGTGCACGGACGAGATTGTGGCACCGATCACTGGCCGAGGAGTCGCCCCATGGCGCCGGCCAGCCGGCTGGGGCGCCCGCGCCGGGTCTCGCTGCGGTCCGCCAGCTTCATCGTCCACAGCCCGGCATTCACGCCGAGCCAGCGCAGGGGCTCTTGTTCCCAGCGCGGGGAGAGGTGCCCGACCCAAGGGAGGCGGGTCAGTGGCGTCTCGGCCCCGGTGACGAGGTCGGCCAGGGTGCGCCCGGCCAGGTTGGTGGTGGCCACACCGTCACCGACGTACCCGCCCGCCCAGGCCAGGCCCGTGGCGCGGTCGAGGCCGACCGAGGAGTGCCAGTCGCGCGGGATGCCGAGCGGCCCTCCCCAGGCGTGAGTGAAGCGGGCGTCGGCGACCTCTGGGAACAGCTCGGCCAGAGTCCGGCGCAACAGCGCGTGCACGGTCGGTTCGTCGTCGAAGGCGGGTCGCACGGTCGAGCCGTAGTGATAGGGCGCCCCCCGTCCCCCGAAGGCGATGCGGTCGTCCGCCGTGCGCTGGCCGTAGATGATCATGTGCCGGTGGTCGGCGAAGGTGGCCCGGCTCTCCAGTCCCGCGCCTGACCAGAAGTCCCCGCTGAGGGGCTCGGTGGCCACCATGAGGGAGTACACCGGGACGATGGCGCGCTCGAGGCCGGGCAAGGTCGGCGTCCAGGCCTCTGTGGCCCGCACGACGAACTCCGCCCGTACGGTGCCGCCGCGGGTGACCACCGACGGGCGGTCGCCCGCCTCTCCGGCCCGGATGTCGAGGACCTCCGTGTGCTCGTAGACCCCCACCCCGTGCCGTTCGACGGCATCGGCCAACCCCCGGGCCAGGAGCGCCGGCTGCACCACCGCGCAGTGTGGCGTGAACGTCGCGCCGAGGGAGCCGTCCGCACCGATGACTTCGCGGGTCTCGTCCGGCCCGAGCCAGCGCACGTCGTCCTCGCCGAAGCCGAGCGCGCGCGCCTCGTCGACCTCGGCCAGCGCCCGGGCCCGCTGGGCCTCGTTGCGCACCAGGTCCACCGAGCCGCCTTTGGTGAAATGGCAGTCGACTCCCTCGCTCGCCGCGCTGGCCCCGACGACGTCGACCGTCTCCTGCATGGCCCGGCGCATCGCCCGCATGGCCTCGAGCCCGTGCCGGCGGGCCAGGGCTGCGTCCGAGGTGGCGAACAGGGCCGAGCACCAGCCTCCGTTGCGGCCCGAGGCCCCGAAGCCGGCGACCTCGCGTTCGAGCACGACCACGCGCAACGAAGGGTCGGCGAGCGCCAGCGCGTGCGCTGTCCAGAGGCCGGTGAACCCGGCGCCGACTATGCAGACGTCGACGTCGAGGTCCTCAGTGAGCGCCGGGCGCGGCGGCAGGGGGGCATCGATGGCCTCCCACCACAAGGAGAGCCGCTGGTAGCCCGATGCGGCCGCAGGCGCTACAGCCGGCGCCACGCCTCGGTCAGCACGTCGCGCAGCGTGGCTGCGATGAAGTCGATCTCCTCCTGGCCGCAGATCAGCGGCGGGGAGAGCTGTACCACCGGGTCGCCGCGGTCGTCGGCGCGGCAGATGAGGCCGGCCTCGAACAATGCGCCCGAGAGGAAACCACGCAGCAGGCGCTCGGACTCGTCGTCGTCGAAGGAGAGGCGTGTCTCCTTGTCCTTGACGAGCTCGATTCCGTAGAAGAACCCCGCGCCGCGCACGTTGCCCACGATGGGCAGGTCCATGAGCCCGTCGAGCGCGCTGCGGAAGGCCGGCTCCATCGTCCGCACGTGCTGCATGATCTGCTCGCCCTCGAAGACGTCGAGGTTGGCCAGGGCCACCGCGCAACTGACCGGGTGCCCGGCGAACGTGAACCCGTGCAGGAACGACGTCGCCCGGCCGGAGGAAGGGCTCCATCAGCCGGTCCGAGGCGATCATGGCGCCCAGGGGGGCGTAGCCCGAGGTCAGGCCCTTGGCCACCGTGATGATGTCGGGCTGGAACTCGTACCGCAGAGCGCCGAACCAATCACCGAGGCGCCCGAAGGCACAGATCACCTCGTCCGACACGAGCAGCACACCGTGGCGGTCACAGATCTCGCGCACCCGCTGGAAGTAGCCCGGGGGCGGTGGGAAGCACCCGCCGGCGTTCTGCACCGGCTCGAGGAAAACCGCCGCCACCGTGTCGGAGCCCTCTCGCTCAATGGCTCGCTCGATCTCGTCGGCGGCCCACCGGCCGAACGCCACCTCGTCGTCGGCGAACACCTCGGCACGGTAGAAGTTGGTGTTGGGCACCTTGATCGCGCCGGGCACCAGCGGCTCGAAGGGCGTCCGCAGGTCCGGGATACCGGTGATCGACAACGCACCCATCGACGTGCCGTGGTAGGCGATGGAGCGGCTGATCACCTTCGTCCGTTGCGGTTGCCCGACGATACGGAAGTATTGGCGGGCCAGCTTCCAGGCTGACTCGACGGCCTCGGAGCCGCCCGTGGTGAAGAAGACTCGGTTGAGGTCGCCGGGGGCGTAGTTCGCCACCCGTTCGGCCAGTTCGATGGCGCGGGGGTGCGCGTAGGTCCACAGCGGGAAGTACGCCAGCGTGCCTGCCTGCTTGGCGCCGGCCTCGGCCAGCTCGGTGCGGCCGTGGCCGATCTGTGAGGTGAACAGCCCGGCCAGACCGTCGAGGTAGCGCTTCCCGTGCTGATCCCACACGTAGGCGCCCTCGCCGCGCACGATCACCGGGATCTCGTGGTCCTCGTACGAGCCCATCCGACTGAAGTGCAACCACAGGTTGCGCCTGGCCTGCTCGCTCAGGTGCGGTGTTTCTGTTTCCGTGATCACCGGCGGAGGCGCCTCTTCGCTCGCCTTGGGGTCCGCTCCCCAGCCGGCACGAGCCTTGTTCTTCGCAGTCATCGGTCCTCCGACGGATCAGTGGAGCCGCTCATCGCGTGCCCCAGGTGTAGGTCTGCTTGGCCAGCTTCAGATAGAGGAAGGTCTCGGTGGCGCGCACGCCCGGGATGGAGCGCACCGAGTCGTTGAGGACGTGCAGCAGGCGCTCGTCGTCCTCGCAGACGATCTCGGCCAGGATGTCGAACGATCCCGCGCACATCACGACATAGTCGACCTCCTGGAGGGCCGAGAGCTTCTCGGCCACCCCGCGTACGTCGCCCTCCACCGAGATCCCGATCATGGCCTGTCGGGTGAAACCGAGCTGCAACGGGTCGGTGACCGCCACGATCTGCATGATCCCCGACTCCCGGCAGGCGCTGGACGCGGCGCCGGACGGCCGCCTCGGACAGACCCACCGCTTCGGCGATCGCCCCGTAAGGCTGGCGCCCGTCGCGCTGGAGCGCCTCGATGATGGCCCGGTTGGGCGCATCGAGGAGGGTGCTCGTTGCCTGCACAGGGTCGTTCTGGGGGCCCGCCTCCACCGACTCCTCGGCGTCCGGCATCTCACACCTCGCTTTGCTCTGGCCTCGGGGGGCGAGCCCCGTTCTGCAGAATTGTGTCATCCTCAGCGCCCTAGTCAAGCAGAATTCGTCACATTGCGGTCCCAATACTGCGGAAACGCTTGTTGGCAGCGTGATCATCTGTGATCCTGTAGCCGACGGGCCAGGTAAGGAAAGGAGCCGCATGCGCAAGCTGCAGAACTTCGTCGGGGGCGCCTACCGGGACGCCGAGGACGGGCCCAGTGCACCTCTGATCGACCCGAGCACCGGCGAGCCCTTCGCCGAGGCACCCGTCTCGGGGCCGGCCGACATCGACCACGCCCTCCGGGTGGCGGCGGACGCCTTCACCTCCTGGAAGCGCACCACCCCCTCGGAGCGCAGCCTGGCGCTCATCCGGATCGCCGACGCCCTGGAAGCCAGGGCCGAGGACCTGGTCCGGGCGGAGTCGGAGAACACCGGCAAGCCCTTCCAGCTGACCATGGACGAGGAGATCCCGCCGATGGTCGACCAGATCCGCTTCTTTGCGGGCGCCGCCCGCAACCTCGAGGGCCTGGCCGCGGCGGAGTACATGGCCGGCCACACCTCGTTCGTGCGGCGGGAGCCGCTCGGCGTCTGCGGTGCCGTCACGCCGTGGAACTACCCGATGATGATGGCGGTGTGGAAGTTCGCCCCGGCGTTGGCGGCGGGGAACACCATGGTGCTCAAGCCCTCCGACACCACGCCGGTCACCGCGCTGCTCATGGCCGAGATCATGGCCGAGCACCTCCCACCCGGCGTCTTCAACGTGGTCTGCGGCGACCGCGACACCGGTCGGGCCCTGGTGGTGCACGACACGCCGGCGATGGTATCGGTGACCGGTTCGGTGCGGGCGGGCATGGAGGTCGCGGCGTCGGCGGGCCCCACCCTCAAGCGGGTGCACCTCGAACTGGGCGGGAAGGCTCCCGTCATCGTGTTCGACGACGCCGACCCCGGGGCCGCGGCGGAAGGGATCGCCGGTGCGGGCTACTTCAACGCGGGGCAGGACTGCACGGCTGCCACCCGCGTCCTGGCGGGACCGCGGGTGCACGAGGCCCTGCTGGCCGCCCTGGTCGAACAGGCCGAAGGGACGACGGTCGGCGGCACCGACAACGAGGACGCCAACTATGGGCCGCTCAACAACGCCAACCAACTCGAGCGCGTGCGCGGCTTCCTGGAGCGCACCCCGTCGCACGCTTCGGTCGCCACCGGTGGCATCCCGGTCGGCACGCGGGGGTACTGCTTCGCGCCGACGGTCGTCGCCGGACTGCGCCAGGACGACGAGATGGTGCAGTCCGAGGTGTTCGGGCCGGTCATCACGGTGCAGGAATTCAGCGACGAGGCCGAGGCGCTCGGGTGGGCCAACGGGGTGGAGTACGGACTGGCTTCGTCGGTGTGGACCCGCGACCACGGCCGGGCCATGCGCATGGCACGCGACCTCGATTTCGGCTGCGTGTGGATCAACACCCACATCCCACTGGTGGCCGAGATGCCGCACGGCGGCTTCAAGCGCTCGGGGTACGGCAAGGACCTCTCGGTCTACGGGTTCGAGGACTACACGCGCATCAAGCACGTGATGAGCAACATCGAGGAGTAGCCCGTGATCATCGGTGTCCCCAGCGAGGTGAAGGACGACGAGTGGCGGGTGGCCATCACGCCGGCCGGCGTGCGCGAGCTCACCTCGGCCGGGCACACGGTCTGCGTCCAGAAGGGTGCGGGCGCTGGCTCGTCCATGCCCGACGCCGATTTCGCCCGGACCGGAGCGAAGATCCTCGATTCCGCCGAAGACGTGTGGGCGGCGGCCGACCTGATCTGCAAGGTGAAGGAACCGGTCGGCGAGGAGTACCCGTTGCTGGGGGCGAGAAAGGAGCAGACGCTCTTCACCTACCTGCACCTGGCCGCCTCACGCGAGTGCACCGATGCGCTCGTCGCCGCCGGCAACGTGGCCATCGCCTACGAGACGGTGCGCCAGGAGGACAACTCGCTGCCGCTACTGGCGCCGATGAGCGAGGTCGCCGGGCGCATGGCCCCGCTGATGGGGTCCCATCACCTCATGCGGCCCGGTGGCGGAAGGGGAGTGCTGGTGTGCGGGGTCCCCGGGGTGCGTGCTGCTCGCGTCGTCATCCTCGGCGCCGGCGTGGCCGGCTTCGCCGCCGCCACCATGGCCGTCGGCATGCACTCTGAGGTCTTCGTGCTCGACCGCAATCTCGACCGCCTGCGCGAGGTGGACCACCACTTCCGCGGCGCGCTCGAGACCGTTGCCTCCTCGGAGCATGCCATCGAGGAGGTCTGCCTCGAGGCCGACATCGTGATCGGCGCCGTGCTCGTCGTCGGGGCGCGGGCGCCCCGCCTGGTCTCCGACGCGCTGGTCGAGAAGATGCGCCACGGCTCGGTGCTGGTCGACATCTCGGTCGACCAGGGTGGCTGTTTCGAGTCGACCCGCCCGACGACCCACTCGAACCCGACGTTCGACGTGCACGGGTCGGTTTTCTACTGCGTGGCCAACATGCCCGGCGCGGTGCCGCACACGTCGACGCACGCGCTGGCCAATGCCACCCTGCCCTACGTCCTCAGCATCGCCAACCAGGGGTGGCAGGGCGCGGTGCAGGCCGACCCCGCGCTCGCCGAAGGGGTGAACGTCGCCGAGGGCCGGGTCGTCTACCAGCCGGTGGCCGAGGCCCACGGCATGGCGTTCACGCCGCTGGCCCAGCTGCTGGGCTGACTCCGCGTCGACCCCCGGCTCCCCGATGGCCGACATGACAGGGCAGCTGACTCCTAAGGTCGGTGGCACCAATAATGTAGAAAGGCGGGCTGCCCGGCGAGGCAAGGTCTCTGGCAGTGAGACTCCGCACCGAGGCACTCGTTCGGATCGGATCGAGAGAAGGCCAGATGACCGACGCCCGCACTTTCATCATCGTCGGCGCGAGCCTGGCGGGAGCCAAGGCGGCACAGACGCTCCGCGACGAGAGTTTCGGTGGCAAGGTGATCCTGCTGGGCGACGAGCCGGTACGGCCGTACGAGCGGCCACCCCTCTCCAAGGAGTACCTGCAGGGCAAGGCGGGCCTCGACAAGGTCTTCGTCCACGACGAGGAGTACTACGAGAAGCACGACATCGACCTCCGCTTGTCGACGCACGTGCAGTCGCTCGACGCCAAGAACCGGGAGGTGGTGCTGGCCTCCGGTGAGCACCTCGCGTACGACGCGCTGCTGCTGACCACCGGGGCGGAGCCCAGACATCTGGCGGTCCCGGGGTCCGACCTCGAGGGCATCTTGTATCTGCGCACCGTGGCCGACTCTGACCGTCTGCAGTCCGCCATTCGCGACGCCAGCCGGGTCGTGGTCATCGGTGGCGGCTGGATCGGGTGCGAGGTGGCGGCGTCGGCTCGTCAGCTGGGGGCGGAGGTCGCCGTGATCGAGGCAGCCGATCTGCCCCTCGAGCACGTGCTCGGGCCCGAGCTCGGGGCTTTCTACCGGGACGTCCACGTCGATCACGGTGTGGAGTGGCACCTCGGGAACGGGGTGGCGGAATTGCGGGGGTCCCCCCGGGCCGATGAGGTACGCCTGGTCGACGGCACCGTGGTGCGGGGCGATCTGATCGTCGTGGGTGTGGGGGTGACGCCGCGGATCGCCTTGGCGGAGGGAGCAGGGCTCAAGCTGGAGAACGGGGTCGTCACCGACGAATTCCTCGAATCGAGCGTTCCGGGGGTTTTCGCCGCCGGCGACCTGGCCGACGCCTGGCATCCGGTCCTCAACGCGCGGATCCGGTTGGAACACTGGTCGGCGGCGCTCAACCAGGGTCCGGTGGCCGCAAAGAACATGCTCGGCACGCCCACGCCCTACGAGAAGATCCCGTATTTCTTCTCCGACCAGTACGACGTCGGCATGGAGTACTCCGGCTACGCCGTCGACTGGGACCAGATCGTCTATCGGGGCGATCCCGGAACGCGGGAGTTCATCGCCTTCTGGTTGAAGGGTGACCGGCTGCTGGCGGGCATGGCCGTGAACACCTGGGACATGGCCGACCCGATCGCCGAGCTGGTGGCGGCCAAGCGACCCGTCGACGTGGCCCGCCTCCGCGACCCGGATGTCCCACTGGCGCAGGTCGGAACGTCGGCATCACGCTGACGGTTTCCGACTGATCAGCCGAGCTGCGAGCCGACCACCGAGACGAACGACACCATCTCGCCCGGGTAGCCCCCGAGGTTGTGCGTCATGGCCAGGCCGCGGTCGGTCGTGGCGATCCGCCGCTCCGCCGGGGCCTCCCCGCGCAACTGGAGCCAGCATTCGAAGAACATGCGCAGACCCGAGGCCCCCACGGGGTGCCCGAAGGACTTCAGGCCACCGTCGGGGTTGATCGGCAGGTCGCCGTCGAGGTCGAACGTGCCGGCCAGCACCTCCTTCCACGCGGTGCCGCGCGGGGCGAAGCCGAGGTCCTCCATCAGCACCAGCTCGGTCGGCGTGAAGCAGTCGTGCACCTCCGCCATGGCCAGCTGCCGACGGGGATCGGTGATGCCGGCCTGGGCGTACGCGTCGGCCGCGGCCGCCTCGCATTCGGGGAAGTGGGTGTAGTCGTAGCCGGGGTCGATGAGGCCGGACCCGCTCCCCGCGGCGAACGAGAGCGCCTTGATGTAGATCGGCTTGTCCGTGTAGCGGAGCGCGTCTTCCGCCCGCACCACAATGGCGGCGGCCGCGCCGTCGGCCACCCCGGCGCAGTCGAACACGCCGAGGGTCCCCGCCAGGCGGGGGGACCCGAGCGCGGTCTCCTTGGTGATCTCGCGTCGGAACTGGGCCCGCGGGTTGCGCGCACCGTTGTGGTGGTTCTTGACCGCGATGGAGGCCAGCACGTCGGCCATGGTGTCCTCGTCCACGCCGTACTTCTGCCCGTAGGCCGGAGCCACCATGGAGAACATCGCTGCTGCCGTCAGCGTGCGCGCCGTGCCGTCACCCGGCGGGTTCATGGCGTTGAGGCCCTGGTATCCGCTGTCTTTGACCTTCTCCGCGCCGACGGCCATGGCCACGTCGTAGGCGCCCGACGCCACCGCGTAGACGGCGCCGCGCAACGCCTCGGACCCGGTGGTGCAGTAGTTCTCGACCCGCGTGACCGACTTGTTGCGCAGCTGCAACGGCCGGGCCAGCGCGATGCCGCTCATGCCGCTCTGGGCCGTGCCGAACCAGTAGGCGTCGACGTCCTCCTTGGACACGCCGGCCGACGCGAAAGCCTCGGTGCTGGCGTCGACGATCAGGTCGTCGAGGCCCTTGTCCCACAGCTCGGCGAACTTGGTGCAGCCCATGCCGACGATGGCGACCTTGTCGTGGATGCCGTGCGAGCCCATCAGGCCGCTCCTCCCGCCGCGCACCGGGCGCGCCTTCCAGAAGTAGTCATGGATGCCGTCGGCACTGAACAGCCGACGGAACGTCATCTCGACCCGGCTGCCGGCGCGGATCTCGTCCGGGTCGGCGTCGGTCAGCTCGACCGGGTACCGCCCGCCGCCGTCGAAGTCCACCACGGCGAACACGATGGGCGGGCTGGGGGAGTAGGCCAGGCGGTCGACGGTTGAGGTGACCACGGTGCCGGTGGCGTCGGCCATGGCGACCGGTTCCATGTCGTCGACGGCACCGCCCTCCATGGAGACGCGGAGGGCGGCAGATGGACAGCGCCCGAGCTGCGGTCCTTCGACCCGACGAAACCGAATTTCCACTGCTCGTTGCGGTAGGCCGCCGTGCTCGACACCCGGGCCGGCTCGGGGCGACGGGGCGGCTCGGGCCGGAGCTGGCCCCGCCAGGCCAAGAACTTGGCGTAGGGGAGGGGCGCCCCGTTGGCGACCTGATCGCCGACGGGGCGGGTGGGGCGCCACCCTGCCAGCGCGTCGGTCGTACGCAGGACGACGGCGTCCGCACCGTCGGCCAGGTGCAGTGCCACCACGGCCATCCCCGAGGGTGCGCCGGCGGCGGCCATCGACTCCAGGGCGCTGGCGAGCACCAGGAGCGGGTGGGCCGTGCCGCTCTGCCCGACGCTCGACGTCAGGTCATCGACCACCACCGGGCCACCCAGACCCAGCTTCTTGACCAGCCCGGAGACGGCTCGCCCGTGCATGCCGGTCACCACCAGGCGCCCGACGTCAGCGGCCTCCAGACCGGCGGATTTCAGGGCTCTGGCCAGGGCATCTTGGCCCAGAGCCAGGTAGAGGTTCTCGCCGAACCGCTCTTCCCACAGCTTGGAGGTGCGGTCGCCCGGCGCCCGCCAACGGTCGGTGAATTCGTCGGTGGCCGAGGCGGTGGCCAGCAGCTCGGCCAGTACTCCGGGCCCCTCTCCCACGAGCGCGGCGGCCCCGGCGTCGCCGCCGGAGGACTCGTCGGCACTAGCGGGAAGTCCGTCCCTCAGGTCCCCGGCGACCACCAGGTTGACGCCGCTGCCGCGGAGTGCGGCAATTAGACAGCCCACCCCAGAGCGCAATGCACCCCCGAAGTCGTAGGCACCGACGTCGCCCGGGAGGCGCAATGCCGCCGCAACTGCCGCTGCGTTGGTCTTGTCGAGGTACGCAGGCACGGACGTGGCGAACCAGAGGGCGTCAGGGGTGTGGCCCGGCGCCGAGCGGAGGGCCAACCTGGCCGCCTCGACGCCGAGAGTCGTGGTGTCTTCGTCGTGGGACGCCACGGCGCGGGTGCCCTTCCCGCCCCCGCTGCCCATGAAGGACGCAATGTCCGCCCGGGTGAGCCGCCGATAAGGCACGTATCCCGCCACGCTGATGATGCCTCGCACGGCGGACGAGCCTAACTGGTGCCCGAATGCCCTCTGACGGGTCGTCAGGACCACCCCGACCAGGTGCAGCGGGCAGACTGTTGCGATGGCGGACTCGCCGGTTCCCGACCTTCCCCGCCTGCCACGACGCGATGCCGACGGGCTGACCGAGCGTGTCGCCGATGTTGATCGGGACCGCGCCGTGACCCAGCTGCGGGAGCACGTGGTCGAAGGCAGGCTCACACTCGATGAGTTCTCCGAGCGGGTAGGGCGCGCCCTCGAGGCCCGGACCCGGGGGGACCTCGAGTCGGTCATGGTCGACCTCCCACGGGTTCGCCCGCCCAGCCAGCCCTTGCCCGAGGCCGTCTCAGGACCCGCCCAGAAGAAGCGGCGGTGGCACGTTGCGGTGATGAGCGGCCACAGCACCAAAGGTCGCTGGCGCATCAGTGGAAAGACGAACGCCGTGGCCGTCATGGGCGGTTGTGACATGGACCTGCGGCGGGCCGAGATCGAGGGGCCCGAAGTCGAGATCACCGCGGTGGCGTTCTGGGGCGGCATCAACATCATCGTCCCGGAGGGCTTTGACGTGGAGCTGCAGGGCTTCTCGTTCATGGGCGGCCGTGACCTGAGCCTGCGCGACGTGCCCATCGTGCGTGGCTCGCCCCGGATCGTCGTGCGGGGCTTCGCCGTCATGGGCGGAATCGAGGTGAAGAGCCGCCCGAACCGATCGGGCAAGCGGCTGGGACGGGGCGGCGGGAAAGCCGAGATCGATGCGACGGGTGCCGTCGCCGAATCCAGCGACCTGGCTGCGCTTGGTAAGGACATCCGCCGCCAACTTGACGTGCCGCGCCCGGAGCAACAACGTGAGCCTGCGAGCGCCGCCATCGAAGCCGACAATGCTCGCCCCACCGATGGGACGGTCACCATCCTCTTCTGCGACATGGTCGATTACGCAGGGATGACCGAGCGTCTCGGCGACCAGGCCTCCCGTGAAGTGCTGCGCGATCACCACCGCATCGTTCGCGACGCCATCGCCCGCCACGTTGGCCGCGAGATCAGCGTCCAGGGAGACGGCTTCATGGTGGCGTTCGGCGGCGTGGCCCGAGCCCTGCGGTGCGCCATCGACATCCAGCGCGCCTTCCGCGCCCGCGTCCCGGCCGACGGTGGCGAACCGATTGCGGTGCACGTCGGCATCCACACCGGTGACGCGCTGGACGAGGGCGATGACTACCTCGGCCACACCGTGATCGTGGCCAGCCGGTTGGCCGATGCCGCCGGCGCGGGTGAGATCCTCGTGTCCTCCTTGTCCGAGCAACTCGTCCAAGGGTCGGGGGAGTTCACGTTCGCCGGCCACGGCGAGACGCGCCTGAAGGGCATGGAGCGGGCGCAACCGTCCGCGACCCTCGCGTGGGCCGACTGAAGAGGTGGGTGCCGAGAGGAGTTGGCAAGAGGCCGGCCTCTACGACCCTCGCGACCCGGCCGCGGCCGAGCGACTCGCACTCCTCGAGTACCTCACCCAACGCGGGGCCACCCTCGAGCAGATGGTGGAGGCGCACAGGAGGGGAACGCTGCCCGGGGTCGCCGGCGACCTGGTGACGCAGGGCCGGACCGAGATGGTATCCGTGGCCGACATCGCGGAGCGGAGCGGCGTCCCCCTCCCGCGCGTCATGCGCGCCCTGCTGGCCGCCGGCATCCCGGCCCGGCGCGAGACCGAGGTCCCCGGCGACCTGGCGTCGTTCATGACGGCCTTCGAATCGGGGTCGGCGATCCTGGGGGAGGAGGCGATCCTCGCCTTCACGCGGGTCCTGGGGGCCGCCGCCAACAACGTCGCCGAAGCGGCCATCGCGCTCTTTTTCGCGGAGCTAGGGCCGGGCACGGTCCGCCAGGGCCCCGACGAGCTCGCCCGGGCCCGCCTGGCCGAGGCCGCCACAGCCGCCTTCACCGAGGTGCCCGGTGCCTTGGCTCTCTTGGTGATGGACGCCTTCGAGCGGGCACAGCGCCGGGCGGTGGTGGCCCGGTCCTGGCTGGGTCCGGCCTCTGCCGCCCAAGGAGAGGACGACGGCCCGACCGAAGTGGTCGCGCTGGGGTTCGTCGACCTGGTGGGGTCGACGGCCTGGGCCCAGGCGATCAATCTGCGGGACCAGAACCTGGCCCTCACCCGGTTCGAGTCGGCCGCCTGGACCAGCGCCGTCCTGGCCGGGGGCCGGGTGATCAAGACGATCGGGGACGAGGTCTTCTTCGCCGCGCCGGACGCCGAGGCCGCCTGCCGGATCGGGGTCGAGGTCTGCCGGGCGGCGGCCGAAGACGAGGTCCTGCCTCCGGCCCGCGGGGCGGTCGGCATCGGGCCGGCCACGCCGCGCGAAGGCGACTACTACGGGCCGCTGGTGAACCTCTTGGCGCGGCTCGTGAAGACGGGCGCCCCGGGCGAGGTCGTGGTGACCGAGGCGGTGGCGGGGGACCTCTCGCCCGACCTGTGGTCGCTCCGCCCGCTCGGGCCGGCCGACCTTCGAGGCATCGAAGATCCCGTCCGGGTGTTCATCGCCGAGCGCCGCGAAGCCTCTGGTTGATTTCCCGGACGACTCCGGAGGAGACGCGGGGCGTGCCCTATGATGTCGGACTTATCTGACGCACCGTCAGATCCGGCCGTCACGTCCAGTTGGCCGGCCACGTGGAGGCAGCAATGGAGTTCGAGTTCTCGCCAGAGCAATTGGCCTTCGTGAAGGAGGTCGAGAGCTTTCTCGATGCCAACGACGACCCGGACGTGTTCGACCTGACCAGGGAGAACATGGCCCAGATCGTCGACACGCCCGAGCGGCGTGCCTTCATGGCCTCCCTGGGCGAGCGGGGTTGGCTGGGCCTGACCTGGCCCAAGGAGTACGGCGGCTCCGAGGGGGAGGGCGTCTACGAGTACCTGCTGAACGAGCAGCTGGCCGGCCGCGGCGGTCCCCAGATCGGCAAGGGAGTCGGCATCGTCGGCAAGACGATCATCCGCCACGGCAACGAACGCCTGAAGGCCGAGTTCCTCCCCAAGATCCTGCGCAACGAGGTCGAGTTCGCCGTCGGCTACTCCGAGCCCAACGCCGGTTCCGACGCCGCCTCCATGCAGCTCAAGGCCACCCGCGACGATGGCGGCTGGATCCTCAACGGCCAGAAGACCTGGACCACGTCCGCCCACTTCGCCGAGTGGTACTGGGTGGGGGGGCGCACGGACCCCGAGTCCAAGCACGCCGGCATCACGCTCTTCCTCGTGCCCATCGACCAGCCCGGCATCACGGTCAACGCCATCTGGACCATGGGCGACGAGCGCACCAACGAGGTGTTCCTCAACGACGTCTTCGTGCCGGACGACTACGTGGTGGGGGAGGTGGGTCGGGGATTCCAGTACATCTCGGAAGCGCTCGACCTCGAGCGCTTCACCATGTTCACCCTCTCGCCCATCCAGCAGCGCTTCGAGTTGCTCGTCGAGTACGTGCGGACGACGGTGCGCGACGGCGTGCCGATGAAGGACGACCCAGTCATCCGTCAGCGCCTGGCCCAGCTCGCCACCCAGCTCGAGGTGGCCCGGGTGATGGGGCTGAAGTTCGTCTTCGAGTCGTCCAAGGGTGGTGCGGCGCCGACGGCGGAGGCATCGGAGTACAAGCTCTTCGCGACCGAGCTCTCCAAGCGCCTGGCCAACGCCTCCATGGACATCGCCGGGCCGGGTTCGCAGCTCCGGGTCAAGACGGAGGAGGCACCCATGGCGGGGCGGTCCGAGTCCACCTATCGCTACACCGTGATCGACACCATCGGTGGGGGCGCCTCGGAGATCCAGAAGAACATCATCGCCCGGCGCAAGCTCGGACTGCCGAAGAACTTCTGAGGTGGACGACACGTCGTCTTCAGCGGGCGGCCCCCTCACCGGGGTCACGGTGCTCGACCTCTCGACGGTCGGGCCGGCGGCGCGGTGCGCTCGGCTGCTGGCCGACTACGGCGCGTTGGTGGTGAAGGTGGGTCCGGTTCCCGCGGCCGACGCGGCGCCGATCGTCCCGCCGTACTTCGCCTATAGCGGGCACCGCGGCATGCGGCGCGTCCTGGTGGACCTGAAGGATGCCGAAGGGCGCGAGGCCTTCCTTTCTCTGGCGGCGACGGCCGACGTGGTGGTGGAGAGCTTCCGGCCCGGCGTGGTCGACCGGCTGGGGATCGGGTACCCGGCGGTGTCGGCGCGCAACCCGGGGGTGGTCTACTGCTCGACCAGTGGCTATGGGCAAACCGGCCCCGCTTCGCAGTGTGCTGGGCACGACATCGACTACCTTGCCGTCGGCGGCTACTTGGCCATGTGCACACCGGGGGTCGACGGTGCACCACCCTTGCCGGGTGCCACCGTGGCCGACGCCGCGGCTGGCGGCATGCAGGCCGCGCTGGCCATCACCGCGGCGCTGGCGGGGCGGGCCACGACGGGGCGGGGCGCGTATCTCGATGTGTCGGTGGCCGAGGGCGTGCTGTTCTTGACGTCGTTGGCCGTCGACGAGCAACTGGCTTTGGGGGGTGACATCCGGCCGGGGCACGACGTGCTGTCGGGGCGGTACGCCTGCTACGGGACCTATGCGGGGTCGGACGGGAAGTGGCTGGCCGTAGGGGCGATCGAGGCCAAGTTCTTCGCCAACCTCTGTGCTGCGCTGGGGTGTCCCGAGCTGGCGGCGTCGCAATTCGACGACGACGCGCAGCCGGCGATCCGGGCGGCGTTGGGTGCTGGGTTCGCCACCCGGACACGGGACGAGTGGGTGGCGGAGCTGGCGGGGGCCGACACGTGCGTGGCCCCGGTACTCGAGATCTCCGAGGTGGCGTCGTACCCGCAGTTCGCCGCCCGAGGGGTCGTGGGGACAGCTTGGCATCCAGTGGAGGGCGCGCTGTCGCAGCTGTCGCCGCTGCTGGCGGGAATGGAGCGGTCCGCGTCCGGGCAAGGGACCCCGGTGACGCTGCCCGACATGACGCAGACGGACACCGAACATCTCTTGAAGGAGGCCGGCGTGGACGGCGAGACAGTGGCCCGCTGGGTGGCCCGGCAGGTGGTGGCATGACGGCTGACACGTTGGCCGACGTGCGTGAGCTGATCGGCCGGGAGCAGTACCACGAGGTCGGAGAGTTCCCGGTCGAGCGCGGCTACGTCTGGACGTCGTGCGCCTCGGTCGAGAACGGCAACCCCCTCTATTGGGATGACGAGGTTGCAGGGGCGCTGACCGGGGGTCCGGTGGCGCCGCCGTCCATGGTCTCGGTCTGGTTCCGGCCGCACCACTGGGCGCCGGGGCGGGCCGAGGAGGCGCTGCCGCTGCAGGTCCATTTCGATCTGAAGGAGCGCTTCGGCCTGCCCGAAGCGGTGATGACCGACAACACGATCGAGTTCCACGCGCCGGTGCGCATGGGCGACGTCCTGCGGACGCACCAGGTGCTGCGCTCGGTCAGCGACGAGAAGACCACGAAGTTGGGGACGGGACGCTTCTGGGTGATCGACGTCGTGTACTCGAACCAGGACGGTGAGCTGGTCGCCGTGGAGTCCTACACGGGCTTTGGCTACCGGCGGGGAGAGGCTTCGTGAGCACCGCTCTGCAGCCCCAACGCCTGCTCGTCGACGTCGCGGTCGGCGACGAGCTACCGACTCTCGATCACGAGGTCACCGCGACGACGGTCGTCCTGGGCGCCCTGGCCACCCGGGACTGGCGCCCCATGCACCACGACAAGGACTTTGCCGTCCACCGCAACGGGACCCGGGACATCTTCTTGAACACCCCCAACCAGGCCGCATGGTTCGAGCGCTACCTGACCGACTGGAGCGGGCCGCACGGCCGCCTGGCCCGGGTGACCTTCCACATGTTGGGGTCGGTTTTCCCTGGCGACACCATGTCCCTGCAGGGTGTGGTGGAGTCGACCGAGGTGGACGCTGTCGGCTGCGGCTTCGCGTCCGTGGCGGTGACCCTGTCGGTCGACGGGGACATCAAGACCACCTGCGCTGCCCGCCTTGCGCTGCCCCGGAGCGCCGACGACAACCCGTGGGCTCGCCGCGGCGACCGGTGGCGACCGTCGCCGTCGGCCTCGTCGTGATTCGTACGCGTCCCTCCATCTGCATGTGCTCATGCCCCCGAGCAGGAAAGAGATTCTGAGTGTTGGACCTTGATTTCGACCAGGAGCAGGAGCTGTTGCGCCAGACGGTGCGCGATGTCCTCGGCCGCCATTGCCCGCTCGAGGTCGTGCGCGACATGGAGGACGACCCCGTCGGCTATCCCGCGGCGCTGTGGACGCAGCTCGGCGAGCTCGACCTCATCGGGCTGCTACTGCCCGAGGAGTACGGGGGCTCGGGGATGTCCCTCGTCGAGGGAGTGGCGCTCTACGAGGAGCTCGGGCGGGCCCTGGCCCCGACGCCGCACTTCGTGAGCGCGGTGATGTGCGGGGGTGTCCTGGCCGCCGCCGGGAGCGATGCCCAGAAGGAGCAGTGGCTGCGGCCCGTGGCCTGCGGTGAGGAGATCATGACCCCGGCGTGGCTCGAGCCCGAGAACGGCTTCTCTCCCCAGGGCGTGGAGGCGCGGGCCGAGGTCGTGGGCTCGGGATTCCGGCTCAATGGGGTGAAGCGCCACGTCGCCTTCGCCTCGGCCTGCGACCGCCTCGTCGTGCTGGCCCGGACCGGCGGCGCGCCCGAGGCCGTCGACTTGTTCCTCGTCGACCCAGCGGCGAGCGGGGTGGCGTTGCGCCAGCAGTTCAGCATCTCGTCCGACACGCAGTACGAGGTCACGCTCACCGACGTGGCTGTCGGTGCGGACGACCGTATCGGGCCGGCGGGCAGCGGGTGGGCCACCTGGCAGGACGTGCTCGAGCCCGCGCTCGTGCTCCTGGGTGCCCAGGCTGTCGGCGGTGCGCGCTACGCCCTCGAGATCACGACGCAGTACGCCAAGGACCGTCACCAGTTCGACAAGCCGCTGGGTGCGTTCCAGGCGCTGGCTCACTACCTCGCCGATGCCGTCACGAATCTCGACGGAGCGGAGCAACTCGTCCACGAGGCGGCCTGGGCCGGCGCGTCCGGCCGGTCCCTCACGTCGTTGGCGCCAATGGCCAAGCTCTTCGCGTGCTCGACCTTCCGCGACATCACCGCCATGGCCCAGCAGCTCTTCGGTGGCATCGGGTTCACGCTCGACTTCGACATCCAGCTCTACTTCCGGCGGGCCAAGCAGCAGCAGCTGATGTGGGCCGACGACCGCGCCCTCGAGGACGCTGTGGCGGGTGCTCTCTTCGACTGATCCGGCCAGCTGCTCAGACGGCGTCGATGACGACCGCGTCCTGCAGGTCCGTGCTGGCCCCTGAATGCCCCCCGCATGGCAGCGGGGGCGAGCAAGCTCCGGCAAAGGTCGCCGATTGAACCCGTCCGGTTCACGGTGGCATGGCTCTGGCAGCCGGTCCAACCGGTGGCGGGTGGTCTCGGTCAATCCAGAGGGCTGAGCGCTCCCGGCCCGGCTCAGGTCTCAGCACCAGGGGCTCTTTCTGAAACTATAAACGAGTTCGTTTAGAGTTGCGATACACATCCGCCTCCACCCGGCTCAGGGTCACAGAACCCGGGGGACCCTTTGAGACCGCCAAACCGCCCACCATAAGCGAGTTCGTTTACAGTGCCGGACCACGGGTTCGTCAGTCTCGAGAGTGCAGGCGACTTCGTGTCCATGGGCATCGACCCCGATCCTGTGATCGAGATCGAGCTGGCGGCTCTCGCGAACTGACGAATCCCTTGACGGCTCAGCACCGGGCGTTCGGGCTCGACCCGGTTGCTAACTTGCTGCGTCCATGGCACGTGACTCGCTGAGCATCGCGGAAGCCCGACGGGTCGCCCTCTCGGCGCAGGGTCTCCGGGGCGCCCGGGTCACGACGGGCGGGGTCCCTGCGATGGTGCGACGACTCGGTGCCGTGCAGCTCGACACCATCTCTGTCCTGGCGCGCTCGCATGAGCTGGTGGCCTACGCGCGGCGGGGAGCCATCGGAAGGGCCAAGGTGGAGGAGGCCTACTGGGGACCCAAGAGCGCGACGTTCGAGTACTGGTCACACGCGGCCTGTGTGCTGCCGCTCGAGGACTGGCCGGCGTACGAGTTCAAGCGGCGGATACGGCGCGCCAAGGGCAGACGCTGGCACACGTTGGAGTATCGGGACAAGACCTGCGCCGAAGTGGTGGCCCGCCTACGGGCCGAGGGACCGCTCACCGCCAATGACCTCGGTGGGGCCAAGAAGGGGGGGCCTTGGTGGGACTGGTCGGAGGTCAAGATCGCGGCAGAATGGCTGCTCGACATCGGCGAGCTGGTCTGCCGCAAACGGCGCGGCTTCGCCCGCGTCTACGACCTCGCCGAGCGCGCCATCCCGAATGATCTGCGGCAGCAGGAGTGGAGTGACGAGGAGTGCGCGGCGCGGCTGGTGGCGGCCGCGGGACGGTCGTTGGGCGTGGCGACGGAGGCCGACTTGGCTGTGTACCACGGCCTGCCGCGCGCGTTGGTGCGTGGCGCGTTGGGTGCGTCCGGGTTGACGGAGGTATCGGTGGCAGGGTGGAAGGAGGCCGCCGTTGCCGATCCCGGCGCGCTCAGCTCGGTGGGCACCCGGATGAGGGGGCGGACCGTGCTGTTGTCCCCGTTCGACTCCCTCCTCTGGTACCGGGAACGGGTGGAGCGCCTCTTCGGCCTGCGACACCGGCTGGAGGCCTACACCCCGAAGGAGAAGCGCGTCTACGGGTACTTCGCCATGCCCATCTTGGATGGCACGCGCATCGTCGGGCTCGTCGACCCGGGCCGGCGGGGCGAGGTGCTGGTGGCCAAGCAGGTGACGCTGCTGCATCCCGGTGCCGCGGCAGCGGCGGCCCGGGCGCTGGTGGAGGCGGCGTCCTGGGTCGGCTCCACGTTGTGCGAGGTCGAGCGCGTCGAGCCGGCGACGGCGCGAGCCGATCTCCAGGCGGAACTGGTGGCGGGGTTCGCCCGCTGATTTCCCTATGAGGCGGCGCGCTCGGCGATCCGCTCGAACGTGTCGACGTCACCGCCGTAGGGCCCCGTCTGGTCCGGGTGATGCAGCACGAACTGGTCGAAGCCGAGCTCGGCATACGGGCCGACGAGATCGTCGTACTGGTCGAGCGAGGTGATGACGGGTTCGGTCGGGGTCCACAAGAGCACTTTGCCGACGCTCGAGGAGTCCCGGCCGGCGGCGTCGCAGGCGCTTTCGAAGAGGGGGAGCTGCCGGCGCACCGCTTCCAGCATGGTCTCGGGCGTGCCGGGGCCGCGCCCGGTGGGTCCGACCGTGACCCAACTGCTCCCGTGGGTGGCGACAAGGGCGAGGCCCTTGGCCCCGCCGGCGGCGATGGTGAGCGGGAGGGGCCGCTGCAGCGAGCCAGGCGTGCTGGGCGCCTCGGCGGCGGTGTAGTGCGTGGTCGCCATGGACGTGCGTGCCGCGGGCCCGCCGTCCACGATCGGCTGGAGCACCGCGAGGAACTCCGCGAAGCGCGCCAGGCGATCGGCGCGCGTCCACGGTTCCTGCCCGAGCGCCGTCGCATCCGGGCCCTCGCTACCCGGGCCCAGCCCGAGGTCGAGCCGGCCGCCACTCACGTCGTCCAGCGCGAGGGCGTCGCGGGCGAGTGTGACGGGGTGGCGGAAGTTCGGCGTGGCGACGAGGGTACCGAGCCGCACGCGTTCGGTCACGGCCGCCGCGGCGGCGAGGACGGGTACCGAGGCGTGCCACGGCCCGTCCGGCATGCCGCCCCAGCGGATGTGGTCGTACGTCCACGCGGTGCAGAAGCCGGCGCGGTCCGCCCATTCCCATTGGTGATGAGCTTCGGCCCAGCGGTCGGAGGGCAGGATCACGAGGCCGATGCGCATGTCGCTGAACCTATACGTTGTCGCGATGGCCAACGAGAGGGAGACGAAGCGGTGGAACCACGACCGGTGGGTGGCATCGTGGCCCGCCCGGGAACGACTGACCGAAGCTCTGTCGCCGTACCTGCTGGAGACAGTCGATGCGCGTCCCGGCGAGCGGGTGTGCGACATCGGGTGCGGCGGCGGCCTCCTGAGCGTCGCGCTCGCCGGCGCCGTCGCGCCTGAGGGACAGGTGGTCGGTCTCGACCTGTCCGCGCCGCTCCTCGAGCTGGCGCGTGACCGGGCGCGCCAGGCCGACGCGGCGAACGTGGAGTTCGTCGTCATGGATGTGCAGACCGGGCACTTGGGTCAGGCGCCATTCGACCTGGCCGTGAGCCAGCTGGGGGTGATGTTCTTCGACGAGCCCCTGGTGGCGTTCGGTGCCATCCGCGGCATGCTCGGTGCCGGCGGCCGTCTCGTGTTCGTTTGCTGGCAGGGGGTCGAGCGGAACCCCTGGCACCTCGCGACGGCGCTGCGGGGGCTGATCCCGCCGCCGCCGGTCCCGGCCCCGGGCAAGAGCCCGGTGGGCCCCTTCACCCTCGGGGACGACGAATACGTGCGGGATGTCCTGGGCGCCGCGGGTTTCGCCGGCGTCGAGACCAGGGCGCACGAGATCACGGTCCGGGCTCCGGCCAGCGCAGTGGGGGACGTCTCGTTGCTCGAGTTCATGGGCGTCGCGCCCGAGCGCCTGGAAGAGGCGGAGACCCTGGTCGAGCGGCACCTGGAGCGCTTCGCCGTCGGGCCGGACGAGTACGAGTACCCCCTCGCCTTCCGGGTCTACGAGGCCGTCAACGGCTGATGGCCGGATACAGCGGGACGCCGCTGCCCAAGAAGCTGGGCATCGTAGAGGGGTCGACCCTGGCCCTCGTCGACGCGCCGCCCGGGGTCATCGACGGTCTGCCGTCGGAGGTGACGGTGAAGCGCCAGGCCCGCGGGAAGGCAGACGTCGTGGTCGCCTTCTTCACCGAGCGCCGCCACTTCGAACGCCGCGTCGAGGCCCTGGGCCGGATGATCTACCCGTCCGGGGGACTGTGGGTGGCCTGGCCCAAGCGCTCCTCGGGCCGGGCGACCACCATGCACGAGGACGTGGTGCGCGAGGTCGCCCTGCCGCTCGGGCTGGTGGACAACAAGGTCTGCGCCATCGACGAGACCTGGTCGGGCCTGCGCGTCGTGTGGCGGCGCGAGCGCCGTACCTAGAGGAAGCCGAGTCGCGAGAGCGGCCAGATCCGCATGTCGACCTTGCCGACGATCGTCGACTCGCGGATGGGGCCCCAGTAGCGGCTGTCGCACGACTGGGGCCGGTTGTCGCCCATCACGAAGACATCCCCGGCGGGGATCCGGTAGGCGTGGTGCAACGAGTAG
Source organism: uncultured Acidimicrobiaceae bacterium (assembly GCA_963737805.1). Classification (GTDB taxonomy): domain Bacteria; phylum Actinomycetota; class Acidimicrobiia; order Acidimicrobiales; family RAAP-2; genus Bog-473. Next base: position 516,188 of record CAVTUE010000011.1, on the reverse strand, counting down.
GCGGCGTTCGACGGCCCCGGGTAGGTGTCGTTGCGGATGTCCGGTGGGAGGTACGACTCGGGCAGCACGTGCCCGTTGATGTACACGCGGCCATCGGCCAGCGAAATGATCTCGCCGGGGAACCCGATGACGCGCTTGACGAGATCCGAGACCGTCGGGCCGGCGCAGTCCTCGGCCGCCGGAGTGGAGAACACGACGATGTTGCCGCGGTCGACGCCGTGGAGGTGGTAGCTCAGCTTGTTCACCACGATCCGGTCCCCGATCTGGAGGGTCGGCTCCATGGAGCCCGAGGGGATGGAGTACGTGGCGACCACGAAGGTGCGCAGCAGGACGGCGACGAGGATGGCGACCACGACGACACCGACCAGCTCCACGATCCAGCGGGTGGAGGACTCCCTGGCCTCGCCATCCGCCTCGGGCCCTGGGTCGTCAGCCGGTTGCTGGTCGACGGCGTCCATGTGGAATGAAGTATGACGCGGCCTCCGGCGGCGTCGCGCATCGGGCCTGTCACGCCCCCGGGGCACAATGGGGTTCGTGGTGCGAGCGGTGATCTTCGACTTCTACGGGACCCTGGCCCACTTCGCCGACGCGACGGTCTCCAACTACGAGACGGTCTTCGCCGCCCATGGCTACCGGCCGGAGCGCTCCGTCCTCGACAGCTACTTCGCCCGCTACGACGGGGTCGACCACTCGGAGCACTCGGTCAGCGAGGAGGCCTACGAGGCCTGGGTGCGGGCGCGCCTTCGTGACCTGACCGGTGCCTGTGGTGTGCCTGATGCGGCCGTCGAGGTCCTCATCGACTCCCTGCGCGCGTCGGACCAGGGTCCGATGGTGCCCTATCCCGAGGCAGCGGCGACACTGTCGTCGCTGCGCGAGGCGGGTCTTGCCATCGGCGTCTGCTCGAACTGGGGCTGGGAGCTCAACGGATTCCTCGAGGGAGTCGGGCTGCTCCATCTGGTCGACGCCGCGGTGACCTCGGCGCGCGCCGGGGCGCGCAAGCCGCATCCCGGCATCTACGTCTCGTCGATGGAGGCGTTGGGCGTCGATGCGACGGACGTCGTCTTCGTCGGCGATTCGTGGGAACCCGATGTACGGGGCCCGCGGCAGCTCGGCATGACGGCAGTCCACGTTTGGCGCGTGGAGGAACGGTCGGGTCAGCAGCCCCCGGCACTCCAGCCCGGCGACCACCGGGTGGGGGAGCTGACGGGCATCCTCGGGATCGTCCGCGCGCTACACCCCGCGGGGCCAGCGCATGACGAGCGCATCGGGGCTCCAGTCCGGCCATGACGGGCTCCCCACCGCGAAGCCGTGGCTCAGGACCGCCATGGCGCGGGGTCCGGTGCGCCGCGTGTTGTCGTAGACCGTGGTCGTGTCGGCCAGCATGATCGCGTCGGCCGCCAGCGGCCAGAGCCGGCGGTAGCGTCCCCGGATCTTGTCCTCCGGCACCGTGTGCCCGCCGGCGGCGACTCGCGCCGCCACGCGGGCGACCGCCAGCCTGTTACATCGCGCCGACTCCGACCGGGGGCCGGCCGTTCTCGGCCAGCCCGGCGGCCAGCATCGCCCGGTCGTCCCTGCTGAGCGGGCTGAACTGGAAGTTCGTTGCAGTGAGGGGCCGCCACCACACCGGGTCGTCGCAGGCCCACGCCTCGGCCCGGAGTCCGACCTTGGTCACCTTCCCCGTGGCCGTCTGGGGGAGCGAGGGCGAGACGCGGACGTAGCGGGGCAGCCACTTGGGACCGAGGTCGGGTTGGGCGGTGAGCCACTCGGCGAAGGCCTCGGGGTCGAAGGCCTTCCCCGGCACCATCTCGAGCGCCACCATGACCTGGTCGCCCGCACCCGAAGCGGTGTCGGGCACGGGGTAGACGGCCGCGACGGCCAGGTCGGGGTGGCGCGAGATGATGGCCTCGACGGGGCCGGCGGCGAAGTTCTCCGAGTCGACGCGCAGCCAGTCCCCGGTGCGGCCGGCGAAGTAGAAGAACCCGTCGGCGTCGACATATCCCAGATCGCCCGTCCAGTACCAGCCGCGGCGCAACCGTTCCTGCTCGGCGTCCTCGCGCCGGTAGTAGCCCTCGAAGCTGCCCCGGCCGCTGCGGTTGACCAGCTCGCCGATGGCCGCGCCCGCATTGAGGAGCCGTCCCTCGCCGTCGAACTCCGCCGGCGGGCATTCCTCGCCCGTCTGCGGGCTGATCACGGTGAGGTCGACGCCGTCAACCGGCTTGCCCAGCGCGCCCTTGGGCATGCCGAGCACCGGGTTGATGGCCGCGCCGCCCTCGCTCTGCCCGTAGCCCTCGATCAGGTAGCAGGCGAAGCGGGCGCGGAAGCGGTCGCGGTCGCGCACCGAGGCCTCGGTGCCGAAGGCGCTCTTCAGCGTGTTCTCGGCGTCGTCGGGCCGTTCGGGGGTGGCGAGGATGTAGGCGATGGCCTTGCCCACATAGCTGAACTTGGTGGCGCCGTACCGGCGCACGTCGTCGAGGAAGGCCGAGGCGCTGAAGCGAGGGCGGACGGCGATGGCCGCACCCATCAGCACGCTGGGCCCCCACAGCGCCATCAGCGCGTTGCCGTGGAAGAGCGGCATGGGGCAGTAGCAGACGTCGTCGGGCGTGTAGCCGTAGCCGGGTCCCGCCACCTCGGCGATGCCGGCCAGCCGGCCCTGGGAGCAGCGCACCGCCTTGGGCACGCCGGTCGTGCCCGAAGTGAAGATGAGGAGGTAGAGCGCGGACTCGTCGATGGCGTCGGCGTGCTGAATGAGGTCCCGCGCCGCGTCACTGTCGTTGAATTGCTCCATGAGGCGGTCGTAGGTGTCGGTGCCGATGACGAGGACCTTGTCCTCGTCCACCCCGAGGTCCAGCCCGCCCAGCAGGGCGGCCCCCTCGGTGTCGGTCACGATCATGGCGCAGTCGGTGGCGCGCACGTCCGCCGCCAGTGCCTCGCCCCGCCGGGTCGGGTTGATCCCGACGACGGCCGCGCCGGCCAGTGCGGCGCCGTTAAGCCAGAAGAGATACTCGGCGCCGTTGGGGAGGAGCACGCCGATGTGCGGCTTGTCGGTGCCGATCAGCGAGCGGGCCAGCGCCCCCCGGGTCGCGCCCTCCCGCACCGCCTCGCGCCACGTCCAGCGAGCGTCGCCGTCCATGACCCCGGTGCGATCGTCGGCGGCCCGGGCGGCCAGCATGGCGGCGACGGTCGTCACGACAGAGCCCAGCCGAGGGCCCGGCGTACGAGGGAGCGGTCGATGTCGTCGACCGTGGCCGCCCCGCAGAGATGCATGGTGCGCCGCAGCTCCGCCTCGTACCAGCCCAGGAGTTGGGCCACGCCGTCGGCCCCGCCCGTGGCCACCGCCCACAGTGACGGGCGCCCGACCAGGGTCGCCTTTGCCCCGAGCGCCAGCGCCTTCATCACGTCGGGGGCCCGGCGCAGACCGCCGTCGACATAGACCTCGCCTTTCCCGTCGACCGCATCCACCACTTCGGCCAGGATGTCGGCCGTGGCCGGCGCGTCGGCCAGCTGGCGGGCGCCGTGGTTGGACACGACGACGGCGGCCGCGCCGGCCTCCATGCAGCGCACCGCGTCGTCCGCCCGCTGGACGCCCTTGACCACGACGGGCAGATCACTCAGCCCGGCCAGCCACCCGATGTCGTCCGGGGTGAGCGCGGGCTCGAACTCGTTCGTGACCACGGCCATGAACCCACCCTCGCGGGCGCTGTCGGTGCTGTCGCCCGCCAGGTTGGGCAGGGCCAGGTCGTCGGGCAGGTGCATGCCGATGCGCCATTCGCGCAGCCGCAGTCCCGAGACGGGGGCGTCGACCGTCAGGACGAGGGCGCGGTAGCCATGTGCGGCGGCTCGCCCCACCAGCTCCTCGGTGCGCGCTCGTTCCCGCAGGATGTAGATCTGCATCCAGCGGGCCGCGCCCGGTGCGGCGGCGGCCACGTCCTCGAGCGTGCAGGTGGCCAGGGACGACAAGATGAGCAGGGCCCCTGCGGCGGCGGCGCCCCGGGCGGTGGCCACCTCGCCCTCGGCGTGGGCCAGCCCCTGGATCGCCGTGGGGGCGATGGCCACGGGCGAGCTGACGGGTGTCCCGAGCAAGGTGGTGGCGGGCGAGACGGCGGAGAGCCCGGCCAGCACGTGGGGGTGGAGCTGCCAGTGGCTCCACGCCTCCACGTTGCCCCGGAGCAGGCGTTCGTCGTCGGCGCCACCGGCGTAGTAGGCGTAGGCCATCTCCCCGATGGCGTGGCGGGCGTCGCGCTCGAGGTCGTCCAGGGAGAGGTCGGTGACCAGGGGGACCGCGCCGCTCGGCCGGCCGGCGTTGTGCCCCGGCGCATCGGTGCTGGCAGGATGAGCGGGCACGGGCCGCATGGTAGGCGCGCTCGAACTCGTGGACAGCCGGAGGTGCGGTGCGATTCTCGTATGCCGAGTCGATGACGGATCCGTCGTACTACGTCCCCCTGGCCCGGGCGGCCGAGGCGGCGGGCTACGACTCCATGGTCGTGCCCGACAGCATCTGCTATCCCGAGGTGTCCGACACCACGCTACCCCTTCAACCCCGACGGGACCCGGGAGTTCCTCGAGGACAAGCCCTTCCTGGAGCCGTTCTCGCTCATCCCGGCCATGGGGTCGGTGACCGAGCGCCTGCGCTTCGTCACCTTCGTGATCAAGCTGCCGATCCGCCAGCCGGTGCTCGTCGCCAAGCAGGTGAGCTCGACCGCCGTGCTGACCGACAACCGCCTGCTGCTCGGCGTCGGCACCAGTCCGTGGCCCGAGGACTACGAGATCTGCGGCGTGCCCTGGGAGCGCCGGGGCAGGCGCATGGACGAGGAGATCGCCATCATCCGCGGGCTCATGGCCGGCGGCTACTTCGAGTTCCACGGCGAGGTCTTCGACGTGCCCTCCATCAAGATGTGCCCGACGCCGAGCCTTCCCGTGCCGATCCTGATCGGCGGCCACCACCAGGCCGCCCTGAGGCGAGCGGCCATCGACGGGGACGGCTGGTTGCACGGCGGAGGAGATCCCGCCGACCTCCCCGGTTTGTTGGGCGCGCCTCGCCGAGCTGCGCCAGGAGCACGGCACGGAGAGCAAGCCGTTCGAGATCCACGTGATCTCGCTCGACGCCTACACGCCCGACGGCGTGCGCCGGCTCGAGGAGCTCGGCGTCACCGACGTGATCGTCGGCTTCCGCTGGCCCTACGGCGTGGAGCAGGACACCGAGCCGCTGACGACGAAGGTCGACAACCTGCAGCGCTTCGCCGACGACGTCATCGCCAAGGTCAGCTGAGAGGGAGGGACATGACCGACGCACCACCGACCGCCCGCGAGCTCGGGATCCGCTCCCGGGCCGCGGTGACCGCCGGCGACCGGGAGGGCTGGCTCAGCCTCTTCGCCGACGACGCCTTCGTGCAGGACCCCATCGGGCCTTCGGCGTTCGACCCCGACGGCAAGGGGCACCACGGCCGCGACGCCATCGCCGCCTTCTACGACACCGTCATCGCGTCGAGCGAGGCCATCACGTTCGAGATCACCGAGTCCTACCTGTGCGGCGACGAGGTGGCCGACGTCGGCATCATCCGCACCACACTGGCGGGCGGCACGCACCAGGCCATCGTGCACGGCGTCTACACCTATCGGACGGACGGCGCCGGCAAGATCGCCTCGCTGCGCGCCTACTGGGAGTTCGACGGGCTGGAAATGGTGGAAGTCGGGAGTTGAGCGGCACCGTGCGCGTCCTGGTCCGCGAGGGTCTCTTCACCGACGGTGACCCGCCCGCGCTGCTGGGCACCCGCTGCGGCGCCTGCGGGTCGGTCCACTTCCCCCGGGCCGACGCCTGCATCTACTGCGCCACCGAGGACCCCGAACCGATTGAGCTCTCACGCCAGGGCTCGCTGTGGGCTTGGACCGCCGTGACGGCGCCCCCACCCGGCTACCAGGGTGCGGTGCCCTTCGGCATCGGGGTAGTGGAGCTGCCCGAGGGCGTGCGCGTCATCACCCGCCTGACCGAGAGCGACCCCGGCGCCCTCGTACTGGGTCAGCCCATGGAGTTGCGCATCGTGCCGCTGCACCACGACGAGGACGGTCACGACGTGGTCACCTACGCGTTCGCACCGGCGGGCTCGTCGTGAGCGGCGTCACCGTCACTGTGGCCGGCGTCGGCCTGCACCCCTTCGGCCGCTTCGACGGCGTGTCCACCACTGACATGGGCGTCGTGGCCGTCCGCGCCGCGCTGCGCGAGGCGGGCGTCGGCAAGGGCGGCTTCCAGGCCGCCTTCTGCGGGACGGCCTACGGCGGGGTGGCGACGGGGCACAAGGTGCTGAGCCGTCTCGGCCTGACCGGGATGCCGATCGTCGACGTGGAGGCGGGCTGCGCCAGCGGGAGCGCCGCGCTCATGCTGGCGGCGGCATCCATCCGGGCCGGCCAGTACGACACCGTCCTCGTCTTCGGCACGGAGAAGATGCCCAGGGGGATCATCCGCTCCTCGTTCTTCGAGCCCTGGCAGGAGGAGGCCGGCCTGGCCGCCACGCCGGCCTTCTTCGGGCTGCGGGCGCAGCGGTTGTGTCTCACTTCGGGAGTGACCAAGGACCATCTGGCGCGGGTCGTGGTGAAGAACCGGCGCCACGGGGCGGCCAACCCCGACGCCATGTACCAGAAGGAGACGACCGTGGAGGCGGTGCTGGCCTCGCGCGTCGTGTGCGAGCCGCTGCATCTCTTCATGCTGTGCTCGCCCAACGAGGGCGCCGCCGCACTGGTGCTGCGCCGGGCCGACCTGTCGTCGGACCCATCGCCCGTCACCCTCGCCGCGGCGGTACTGCGCTCGCACATCCCCGGTTCTGTCCTGAGTGAGTCCACTCCGTTGGCGGGGCGGGCCGACGACGACGCGCCGGCGCCGACGACGCTGGCGGCCACCGACGCCTACGCGGAGGCCGGCCTCGGCCCCTCCGACCTCCACGTCGTGGAGTGCCAGGACACCGACGCCGCCCGCGAGCTGGGCTCGTGCGAGGAGCTCGGGCTGTGCGAGCCCGGCGGGTCCGCTGCGCTGCTCGATTCGGGCGCCACCGAGTTGGGTGGACGTCTCCCCGTCAACCCGAGCGGAGGCCTGCTCTCCAAGGGCGAGCCGCTCGGCGCCTCGGCGCTCGGCCAGGTGGTCGAGCTGGTGCGCCAGCTGCGCGGCGAGTGCGGGGTGCGCCAGGTCGAGGGCGCCCGGGTCGCGTTGTCCCACACGGTGGGCCGCGGCGCGAACGCCGGCGTCGTCATCCTCACCCGCTAGCGCTGCCACCACCGACCGGACCGAGCGACGTCGCTTCGCGGCCTAGAAGATCGGCTCGAGGCCCTCGAACATTCCTAGGGCGTCTGCGCCAAAGCCCCCGGGGACATGTCGCGGAAGACTCTCAACAGATCTGTTTAGAGTTTTTCCGCGCCGTACCCAGGCTTCCAAGACCTTCCAAAAATGGTATGACGCCCGGATGCCGGCGCCGATCACCTGGCACGTGGGCGCGGGTCGGGGGCATCGGGGGCATCGGGGTTTCGGGGCGGCCTTTCGAAAACTATAAACAGAACTGCTTATAGTTTTGGCGGAACGGCCGGCGGATTCTGGGGGTGAGCGCGGCGAGGAGCCGCCGCCGCTGCCCGGCGACCTCGGGGCGATCACGGGCTAACCGAGCCGGCGCAGGACACCGGGCAGCTCGGTCAGCGTGCGCACCACGGCGTCGGGTGACGGGCCGTCCCCGGGGAAGGGCACGGCGCCGTCGCGGTCGATCCACACCGAACGCCAGCCCGCGCCGTGCGCGCCGGCCACGTCGTTGACCGGGTGGTCGCCCACGAGCACGCACACCTCGGGCCCGACGCCGAGCTCGCGCTCGACCACCTCGAAGATCCCCTTGTCGGGCTTGGCCACCCGGTGGTCCTGCGCGAACACGACCGTCTCGAAGTAGCCGGCCAGGCCGACCGTCTCGGGTAGCCGGCTCCCGTTGGAGAGCAGACCCAGCCGGTAGTCGGCCCGCAGGGCGTCGAGGCCGGGGATGGTGTCGGGGAAGAGGGCGGGGTCGCGGTCTCGATGCGCGAAGTACGAGTCGCTCAGTTCGCCGCGCCAGCACCTCGTCGGCGGCCTCGTCCCCGCCCTCGGCGGCGCGCCGGCGTTGCAGCGTGCGGGCGAAGCCGTGCACGCGCAGCTCGGCGAGCGACCACACGTCGGGCATCTCCTCCGCCACGGCGGCGCGGTCGGTCTGCAGGTCCTCCCAGGACAGACGCGTCGGCGAAGGGGCCGGGCCGGGCGGCGCGCAGCTCGGCGGCGGTGGCGACCAGAGCGTCGCGCATGACGCGCTCGAAGTCCCACAGTGTCTGGTCCCCGTCGAAGAGGACGGCCTGATCACGGGGCGACCGCGAGGACCACCTTGCCGAACTTGGCGCCGGCGCCGAAGCGGTCGTAGGCGGCCTGCGCCTCGGGCAGCGGGAAGGTCTCGCACACCGGGATCCGCGAGGCGCCCGGCCACCAGCGCCGGCAGCACGTGCGCCGCCACGTCGGCGGCCACCTCGGCCTTCTCGCGCCGGCCGCGGATGCGCAGGGTGGAGCCGCCGATGCGGACCCGCTTCTGCATGAGGGTCATGAGCTCGACCTCCATGCGCCCCCCGCCACCGACGCCGATCACCACGACCCGGGCCCATGGGGCCAGGTGCGGCAGCACGTTGGTCAGGCTGGGCGCGCCGACCAGCTCGAGCACGACGTCATAGGGCGCGTGGTCCGCCTCGTCGCCCGGGGCAATGACGTTCTGGGCGCCGAGCGCGGCCACCGCGTCGTGGCGGGCCGGGTCGCGCACGGTCGCCGTCACCACCGCACCCGCCTGCGCGGCCAGTTGCACGCCGGCGGTCCCGACGCCGCCCGCGGCACCGCTCACCAGCACGCGCTCGCCCATCTGCAGCTCGGCCTGGCGGAAGAGGGCGTCGTAGGCGGTGGTGAAGACCTCGGGGAAGCCGCCCGGCCTCGGTCCAGGGCAGTCCGTCGGGCACGGCCAGCGCGTGCGTCTCGTCCACGAGGGCCAGGGTGGCCTGCGCCCCGCCGCCGACCACGGCCATGACCCGATCGCCGGGCGAGTAGAGCGTCACCTGCCGCCCCACTGCCACCACCTCGCCGGCGAACTCCATGCCTGGGATGTCCGCTGGCCAGCCGGGCGGCGCTGGATAGAAGCCGGCCCGTTGCACCAGGTCCGCCGCATTCAACCCGGCCGCCCGCACCGACACCAGGAGCTCGGTGTCGCCGGGCACGGGGTCGTCCCGCTGCTCCCAGTACAGCTGGCCGTCGCGGATCACGATGGCGTGCACGCCGGCCACCCTACGCGGGCCGGGCACGCCGCCACCGGTCCCCGGTAGGGTCCCCCTCATGGCTCTCTACGACATCCCCATCCACACGCTCCAGGGCGACGACGCCAAGCTCGGTGACTACAAGGGCAAGACGCTGCTGCTGGTCAACGTGGCCTCCAAGTGCGGCCTCACCCCGCAGTACGAGGGCCTCGAGCGCCTGCAGAAGACGTACGGCGACCGCGGCTTCTCGGTCATCGGCTTCCCGTGCAACCAGTTCATGGGCCAGGAGCCCGGCACCTCCGAGGAGATCGCGCAGTTCTGCTCGGCCACCTACGGCGTGACCTTCCCGCTCATGGAGAAGATCGAGGTGAACGGCGAGGGGCGCCACCCGATCTATGCCGAGCTGACGGAGAAGGAGGACGCCGAGGGCGCCGCCGGCGACATCACGTGGAACTTCGAGAAGTTCCTCGTGTCGCCCAAGGGCGACGTCGTGGCGCGCTACCGGCCCCAGGTGGAGCCGGAGGACGCCGACCGTCGTGGCCGACATCGAGGCGCAGCTGACCGCTTGACCCCGCCGCACCCCGTTCCGGCGGGGTTCACCGCGTCCATCTTCGACATGGACGGGCTCCTCATCGACTCCGAGATCCTCTGGCACGAGGCCGAGATCGAGATCCTCGGTGGTCTCGGTGTGCCACTGGCCGTCGAGGGCTGCCGCTCGACCAAGGGCATGTTCGTGGGCGAGGTCACCGCGCACTGGTACGGGCTGCACCCCTGGCCGGGCGCCGACGCCGACGCCCGACGAGGTGGCGGTGACCATCGTCGACCGGGTGATCGAGCTGATCGTGACCAAGGGCGTGCTCAAGCCGGGCGCCGAGCACGCCATCGACCTGTGCCACGACCGCGGCCTGCCGCTGGCGGTGGCCTCGTCGTCGCAGTACCGGCTCATCGACGCCGCACTGGCGCACTTCGGCCTGCGCGACCGCTTCGAGCTCGTGCACTCGGCCGAGGACGAGGAATACGGCAAGCCGCACCCAGCGGTCTTCCTCACCGCGGCGGCGCAAGCTGGGCGCCCCGCCCCGCCGCTGCCTCGTGTGGGAGGACGCGCCGGCCGGCGTGCTGGCGGCCAAGGCCGTCGTCCATGACCTGCATCGCCGTGCCCGAGCAGGGCGAGGAGGCACCACCCGGCCTTCGGCCTGGCCGACCTCGTCGTGGGCTCGCTGCTCGATGTCGCCGGTGCCGCGCTCGACGCCTTGGAGCGCTGCCGGCGACCTCCGGGGTGGTGCCGTCCGCGAGCTCAGAGCTTGGGGACAGACCCAGGGCGGGGAGATCCCGCTCCAGGCGGGCCGCCACCTCGCGGTAGCGCGCCACGGGGATGAGGTGCACGCCGTCGAACGCGCCCGAGTCGCGGATGCCCACGACCAGGTCGCAGGCGGCATCGACGCCGGCGTTGCGGTCCGTCTCCAGGCGCGCCACCAGGTCGGGCGGGACGGTCGAGGCCGGGGATGGTGAGGTGGCGGGCCATGCCGGCGCTGGCGACGACGAGGACCCCGGCGTACACGGGCACGCCCAGGTCGCCCACTCGGCCCGCCAGGCCAGGAGGTCGTCGAGGGAGAAGCCGATCTGCACGCAGAGGAAGTCGGCCGCCCGCTTCCACGCCGGCAGGTGCCGCAGCCCGGTCGCCGCGCCGAAACGCATGGGCGGCGCCGGTCGCCCAGACCCTCGGCGTAGGCGCGGCCCTCGGTGAGCATGGTGCGCACGGTGAGCTCGCTCGTGCGGGCGCCGGCCAGCGGCTCGTCGCCGTAGACGAAGAGGAACTGGTCCACGCCGTAGGCGGCCGCGGTGAGCAGGTCGCGTCGGAACCCGAGCAGGTTGCGGTCGTGGGCGTTGAGGCAGGCGATGGAGCGTCCGCCCATCTGCTGCACCTCGTGCGCGACGGCGACACTCGAGACGGTCGCCCGCCCGATGTGGTTGTCGGGGATGAGGAACGTGGTGGCGACCGGGCTGAGGACGCCGATCTGGTGGCGGACGCGGTGAGGTCCGGGGTGGTCGCCGGCTCGATCTCGCAGATCGAGCTCGAAGGGCCGGCTCGTCATGACCCGGGCCGAGATCCTTGGTGAGGCGGCACGCGCAGAGCACCACCGCCTCGGCTTGCGCCAGCACGCATCGGGGGCCGTCGTCGCCAGAGGGCTCGCGCGCCGACGTGAAGCTCGACGGCACGTGGGAATCGGGGCGGTGCATACCCTCTATCCTTTCGCGACGTGGCCGAGGCGCCTGTTCCCGCCGCACAAGGCCGCCCTTCCCCCGTGTTCGCCCCGTCCCCGCCGACCTCGACTTCGTGGCCCTCGAGCAGGCCGAGCTGGCCCGCTGGCGGCGCACCACGTCTTCGAGCGCTCCATCGCCCAGCGCGGGGCGCCCCGCCGTGGGTCTTCTACGAGGGCCCGCCGACGGCCAACGGGATGCCGGGCCTGCACCACGTCTGGGCCCGCGTCTACAAGGACCTCTTCTGCCGCTACCGCACGATGCGGGGCCTACGTGGCCCGCCGCGCCGGCTGGGACACCCACGGCCTGCCCGTCGAGGTCGAGGTCGAGAAGAAGCTCGGCATCACGGGCAAGCGAGCAATCGAGGCGAGGTCGGCGTCGCCGAGTTCACCCGGCTCTGCCGCGAGTCGGTCTACGCCTACGTCGACGAGTTCGAGCGCCTGACGAGCGCATCGGCTACTGGGTCGACATGGACGCGGCGTACTGGACGTTGGACTCGACGTACATCGAGTCGGTGTGGTGGCACCTCCAGCAGCTCTTCGACCAGGGCCTCCTCTACGAGGACCTCAAGGTCGTGCCCTACTGCCCGCGCTGCGGGACGGCCCTGTCGAGCCACGAGCTCGGCCAGCCCGACGTCTACCGCGACGAGGAGGACGAGTCCGCCTACGTGCGGCTCCGGCTGGTCGATCCCGACCGGCCGACGTGGTGGGCGACGCGTCGATGGCTGGCCGTGTGGACGACCACGCCGTGGACGCTGCTGTCCAACACGGGCGTCGCGGTCAACCCCGAGCTCGACTACGCCGTCGTCGACGGCCTCGTGGTGGCCGAGCGCTCGTCGACTCGGTCTGGGGGAGGGGCGTCGGCGCGGGTCGGCGCTGCGGGTGCCCGGCTCGGCGCTGGTCGGCCTGCGCTACGAGCGCCCGTTCACCGACGTCGACCCGCCCGACGGCGGCGGACGGCTGGCGGGTGGTGCCGGCCGACTACGTCACGACCGAGGAGGGCACCGGGCTCGTGCACCTGGCACCGGCCTTCGGCGAGGTCGACCGCCAGATCGGCCGGGAGAACGGCCTGCCCTCCCTGAACCCGGTCGGCCCCGACGGCCGCTTCACCGACGCGGTGGCGTGGCTGGCCGGGCGCGACGTCCGCGAGGCCAACCACGACATCAACGACGGGCTGGAGTCGGCGGGGCTGCTGATCCGCCGCTTCCCCTACGTCCACTCGTACCCGCACTGCTGGCGCTGCCGCACGCCGCTCATCTACTGGGGCAAGCCGAGCTGGTACGTCGCCACCTGACCGCGCAAGGACGACCTGCTGGCGGCCAACCAGACCGTCGACTGGCACCCGGCGCACATCCGCGACGGCCGCTTCGGCGAGTGGCTGGAGAACAACGTCGACTGGGCGCTGTCGCGCGACCGCTACTGGGGGACGCCGCTGCCGATCTGGCGCTGCGGGCGGGGCCACGTGCGCTGCGTCGGCTCGCTCGCCGAGCTGTCGGACCTCTGCGGGCGCGACGTGACGGGGATCGACCCGCACCGGCCGACCATCGACGACGTGACGTTCGCCTGCGGGACTGCGCCGCCGACGTCGGGCCGGTCGACGAGGTCGACGAGCTGTCGGTCTGCCGCCGCGTCGAGCCGGTGATCGACGCCTGGTTCGACTCGGGCTCCATGCCCGCCGCCCAGGTCGGCTACCCCCACGTGCCGGGGTCGGCGGAGGCCTTCACGTTCCCGGCCGACTTCATCTCCGAGGCGATCGACCAGACCCGCGGCTGGTTCTACTCGCTGCTGGCCATCAACACGCTGGTCTTCGGCGAGAGCCCCTACCGCCACGTGGTGTGCCTCGGCCACATCGTCGACGCCGACGGCCGCAAGATGTCCAAGTCGCTCGGCAACGTCATCGACCCCTGGTCGATCCTCGACACCCGCGGCGCCGACGCCATGCGCTGGTGGATGTTCTCCCAGGGCTCGCCGTGGACGCCGACGCGGGCGACGCTCGGCGCCATCGACACCGCCATGCGGGACATGCTGCTCACGCTGTGGAACACGTTCAGCTTCTTCACGACGTACGCGTCGCTGAACGAGTTCGACCCGGCGGACCCCGGCGTCCCGGCGCCGGCCGACCGTGGCCCGCTCGACCGCTGGATCCTGTCCCGCCTGGCCAGCACCACGGTGGCGGCGACCGAGGCGCTCGACGACCTACGAGCCCCTGGCGGCGGCCACCGCGCTGGCCGGCCTCGTCGACGACCTCTCCAACTGGTACGTCCGCCGCAGCCGGCGCCGCTTCTGGCGCACCGACCCCGACGCGCCCGCTGGCGACACCCTGGCGGCGCAGGCGACGCTGCACACCGCGCTGACCACGCTGTCGCTGCTGCTGGCGCCGCTGTGCCCGTTCGTCGCCGACACCATGTGGCGCCACCTGACGGGGGCCGGCGACGACGAGTCGGTGCACCTGGCCGACTGGCCCGCGGCCGACGTGGCCGGGGTCGCGGTCGACCCGGCGCTCGAGGCGCAGATGGCGCTGGCCCGCCGGCTCACGTCGCTGGGGCGGGCCGCCCGCAGCGAGGCCTCGGTCAAGGTGCGCCAGCCGCTCAAGCGGGCGCTGGTCTTCCTCCCGGCCGACGCGCCCGACATCCTGCGCGACATCGTGGCCGACGAGCTCAACGTCGACGAGATCGACACCGCAGAGGAGCTGAGCGAGGTGCTTCAGTTCGAGCTGGTGCCGAACTTCCGCGTCCTCGGGCCGCGCCTCGGCGACCTCGTGAAGGAGTTGAAGCCCGCGCTCGCCGCGCTGGACGGAGCCGCCGCCGCGGCAGCGCTCGAGGAGGGACGCTCCGTCACCGTGGCGCTGGGAGGCCTGCCGGTCGAGCTGTCACCCGACGACCTGACGCTGCGGGTCCGGGGCCAGCAGGGCTTCGCCGTCTCCCGCGAGGGGGGCGAGGTGGTCGCGCTCGATCTCGACCTCGACGAGGGCCTGCGCAAGCGGGGTCTCTCCCGCGACGTCGTGCGGCTCGTGCAGGACCTGCGCAAGGCCAGCGGCCTCGAGGTCTCCGACCGCATCCGGCTGCACGTGGTGGGGCTCGACGCCATCGCCGAGTTCTTCGACTTCATCGCCCGCGAGGTGCTGGCGATGGAGATCGTCGCCGGGCCCGGCGAGGGGGACGGCACCGTGCTCGAGCTCGACGATGAGCTGCTCAGCGAGCCGGTGCGGGTGTGGCTCGAGCGGGTGGACCCGGGCTGACGCTCTCGACTTCGTTGCGCTCGAGCGGCAATCCTCGGCGGAGATGCTCGTACTCCACCACGATGAGCACCACGCCGGCTACGTGGCCAAGGTCGCTCGTGCGAGCCCGGACCCGCTGTCCCGGCTAGTCATGAGTCAGCTCGAGCGCGGCCCGTTGGTCACCGATCAGGCGTGAGCCCGCCCAAACGAGCAGCAAGCCCACCCGCTGCCGTGAGCGAGGCAGCCGCGGTAGATCGTCATCGAGTTGGGTTCTTGGTTGCCCTCGGGTTCGAGGCTTGTTGAGGAGATCCTCATGCCTGGCGTTGGCGAGGGCCCGTAGCAATTCGGGGTGCATCGGTTGCTCCTTGGGGACAGAGACGAAGTATTGACGGGGGGTGTGACAACGGGCGCGGCCGGGCATCGCGGTGGTCCGACTGGCGGGAGGCGGCGCCGTCCGCGCTCGCCGTTGCTCGATGCGGGTCAGCCCAGCAGAGCGCGATTATCCGCGGCGGCGGCGGTGCACAGCATCGGCTTCTGACGGTTCGTCAAGTGGATCTTCATGCGCACCTCCTCAGGGCTCGCGTTGGAACCCTCATGAAAACATACCGACGCCGAAATGGCGAGCACTTCGAACCAGAACGCAATGAACGTGCGGTGCTCTCGGTTGTGGAACGGCTTCATGCCGCAAAGGACGTTCGGAAGGACGGAGTGACTCCTCGAGTCATCAGCGGGAGGAGCAAATCGCAGCCCAAGTCCCTCGGCGTCCTTGCGTAATCCATCGGACCCTGGTCCTCCGCACCGGGAATGCGGCGATCACGTTTCGTCACTTTGGACCGCTCCGTGGTGTGCGGCGCGAGCGCTTGCTCATCGAGAAGCGCCGTCGGAACTTCGTCCCGACCAGCTCGAGACCTGGCTCCACGACCAGGGCCTGCATCAGCTCATGGGCACAATCCGCTACCCGAAGGCTGCGTAACCTTGTCGAGAAGTCCGTCGGAAAGCCGTGTGCCGGAAAACCAGATGCACGGATTGAAAGGGGGATGGGGAACCGGGCCGGCGACGGCACTGCGGCCCCTGAAAACCAATGATGAACCCCGGACCCTTGTTGGCGTCGGGTCGAGACTCGGACATTTTCGAATATGGCCCTGGCCTTGTGCTTCGGCGCTCCCGGGAGGAACGTTCGATGCTCCAAGAAGCTCGCATCATGGAGTATGTCCGAGGCCAGGGATTCCCGGTGCCTGCGGTTGAAGAAGTGAGCGAAGACGGTCTCGATATGGTGATCGAGCGCATCGAGGGTCCTGACATGGTGGCAATGATGGGCGCTCGACCTTGGACAATCACTCGTCTTGGCCGGGAACTGGCCGATCTCCATCGTGGGCTCCATGAGCTGACGGCTCCGGCTTGGTTGGACGACGCACCTGTCGGACGTGGAGTGGGTCTCCTCCATTTGGATCTCCATCCTCTCAACGTGATGATGAGCCCCAGAGGTCCGGTCGTCATCGACTGGGCCCGCGGTGCCGAGGTGATCCCGTCGTCGATGTAGCGCTCGCTTGGATCCTCATGGCGACCGGCGAGGTGCCGACCGGCCGGTTCATGGGAATGATCCTTGGACACGCGCGCTCCGCTCTCGTGAAGAGCTTTCTTGGCTCCTTTGAGATCGATGTCGTCAGGCAACACCTTCGTGACGTGGTGGCATGGAAGGTGTTGGATCCCCACATTTCGGCCGCCGAGCAAGCCCGAATGTGGCAGGTGGTGAACGAGGCTGGCGGTGGTGCTTCCGGTTAGACCGCCGGCCCTCACGCTTGCCCAGCAGATGCGAAGCAGTCTGTTTGGGAAGACCATGGTCGTCAACTGACCGCGGGGCGGCGATCGATCCAGGGGTGCGCCAGTTCGAGTGTGTGTGAAATCTGGAGGAGGAGGTCTTCCCGCCATGGCGCTGCCACGATCTGGACGCCGACGGGCAGGCCGGTGGCATCGTCGAGGTGGACCGGCACTGATATCGCTGGTTGGCCGGTTACGTTGAACAGAGACGTGAACACCGCCATCGGGTAGCTGTTCAGCAGTGGCATCAGGGGATCGTCGTCGGCGCTGGCTCTCCAAGCACCGATGGGTGGCGGGAGGCAGGCCATTGTGGGCGTGATGAGGAGATCGAAGCTGGCGAGGAATCCTTCGACGATGCGCCGCGACAAGTGTTGGGCTTTCCTCACGCCTTCCGTGTAGGTCCAAGAGTCGATTCTTCGTGCTGCGTCACGCAAGGCCCGATTGTGGGGCTCGATGCGCTCCGGGTCCGCAAGCGCGATCCCGGCACCGCCGACGTTCCAGATCGTCGTGAACGCCGCGATCAGTTCGTCGGTCGGGGGCAGCAGAAGGGGAGTGTCGACCACATGGTGGCCGACAGATTCGAGCGTCGAAAGGGTGGAGTCGACCGCTGCCGTGCATGCCGGGTCCACGCATATCCCGTCGATCGGAGAGTCGCTGAGCACGCCGATCCGTAGCCCGGACGGTGGAGCAATCTCTGCGCGCTCGAGAAGGACCTTGGCGGAGTCGGGGGTGACCACCATGCGGCCGGATCGTGGCGGGCGAGCACGTCCAGGGCAGCCGCAGTGTCCGCCACAGAGCGGGTGAGCACGCCGCTCGTGGCGAGACCTTCGGCGTCGACGCTGACGTTGGTGACCAGGCCGCGGGTGGGTTTCAGCCCGACGAGGCCGGTGCATGACGCAGGGACGCGGATCGACGCGCCGCCGTCGGCGCCATGCGCGATGGGCGCCATCCCGGCCCCGACGGCAGCGCCCGCACCACTCGAGGACCCGCCTGGGGTACGGCCCGGGTCCCATGGATTGCGCGAGATGCCCAGGGCTTCGCTCTCGGTGAAGGGCACGGCGCCGAACTCGGAGGTGGTGGTCTTGCCGAGAAGCACGAACCCCGCGTCCACGAACCGCTGCACGACCGGGTCCGATGCCGGGGCTGGCGCCCGGCTGGCGCCGGCGGATCCATGGGTCGTGGGCCAGCCGGCCACATCGAGCAGGTCCTTGATCGGCAGAGGGACGCCGCAGAACGGTGGGAGGTCCTCGGTCGCGGTGGCCTGTACGACTGCGTCAGCTGCAGCTGACGCGGCTTTGCGGACATCGTCGTCGGCCCGATGGCAGAACGCGTTGAGCCGGGGGTCGAGTTCGTCGATCCGGTCGAGGTAGCAATCGGCCACCTCCATGGGGCTCACTTCCTTGCGCCGTATCGCCGCGGCGAGCTCGACGGCCGGCATGAACGGGTCAATCGGATTGCGCATCAGAGCTGTCCTTTCAGGTCCGAGTGTTTGGCCGTCAGTGTCCTCGCGTGGCGGGACTGGGTCTTGGAGGAATGTCGCGTCGGCGCCCCCCCGAACGGCTCGTAGCATGACCACATGCGGTCCGACGAGTGGGCTCGTGATGCTGCGGCTCTGTGGGACATCGCGTGCCCGTCACGCCCGGGACGACTGCCGGGAGTCAGCATGGCCGGATTTCGTGCTCAATCCACGGAATTCGTCGACCTTCAAGTGGTCCCGTACCCGGCTGTCACGGTGGTCGTCGACCTCGGCAACGCGCTGCTCGTCGACGACGCCAGCGGTCAGCCGAAACGAGGCAGCGTCGTCGCCGGCCTCGCACCCGGCAGCGTTCGAGGTCGCGGTCGTGACATCGAGTGCCTGCAGATTCGGCTGTCGCCGGTTGTCGCGGACGCGGCGCTGGGCTCCTCATCGGAGTTGGGTGCGACGGTGGTCGGCCTCGATGAGCTTTGGGGGACCGACGCTCTGCGGATCCAGGACCAACTGCGTGCCGCAGGGTCATGGGACGATCGGTTCGCGATCGCGGAGGCCGCGCTAGGACGACGACACGAGGCAGGTCGGGAGGTCGACCCGGAAGTCACCTTCGCTTGGGCACAGATGGTCACCGGTCGGGGGCAGGTTCGGGTGGAGCGGCTGGCCGCCGAGATCGGATGGAGCCGCAAGCGCCTCTGGTCGCGGTTCCGATCCCAGGTCGGTGTCACGCCCAAACGCGCCGCCCAGCTGGTGCGTTTCGACCACGCGGCCCATCGTCTGGCCGCGGGCCACAGCGCCGCCCTCGTGGCGGCGGAGGGCGGCTACGTCGACCAGTCGCACCTCCATCGGGACGTCATGGCCTTCGCTGGGGTGACCCCCACGGCCGTGGCGGTCGCACCGTGGCTCGCCGTCGACGACATCGCGTGGGCTGCTCCGGAACGCCCGTCGAGGACCTGACTCGAGCCATCGCTCAAGGCCTTGGCCACGAGAGCGGAACATTTCGCCAAGACACCGGGCGGTGTGCTCCCAATGCTGGCGGTCATGTCTTCCGGTAGCAGCATCATCGACCTCTTCACCCAGTATCTCCACGGCTTCACCCAACATCCCCACTTCGAATCAGAGGCCAATAGCCAGGACTGTTCGGTAGAGAGGCGACTGCCGGTCGTGCTGGAGGAGCGGGGCGGAGCTGGTCGCGTCAGCAGCCGGCGTCGAGGACCTTCACCAGCGCCGTCTCGAGCGCGGCACGGTCGCCGCTGCTGAGGTGCGCCACCAGGTGGCGGTCGATCCCGTCGATGTGGGCGGCGATGGCCCGGTCGAGTACCGCCTGCCCTTCCGGGGTGAGGACGACATAGATGCTGCGGCGATCGCTCGGACAGTTCTGCCGAGCCACCAGTCCCGCCTCGACCATGCGGTCGACCAAGCGGGTGACACCCCCGGTGGTGAGGGCGACGTCGGCGCTGAGCCGGCTCATGGTCAGGCGGCTCTCGGGTGCGCCGCCGACGTGGATGAGGACGTCGAAGAAGACGAGCGGGATGCCGACGTTCTGCTCGAGCTCACGGCCGAGACACTCGGTCAACCGGCGGTGCGTGCGGACGATGAGGCCCATGAGGCGGATGCGGTCGTCGTCCATCTGGCCCAGGACACCGCAGGTGTCCCCGGCCCCGTCTGGGCGCGATCCGTCCCCCTCCTGGTCACTACCGCCGTTCGCCTGGATGATCGCCGTTCCCATGTCGCTTGCCTCAGTCTCCCCCGAAACCACCTCGATTCCCAGTATATCTGATTGACAAGTATCTGTGTAGTCAGATATAATCCATTCAACGGAATTTTGTCAGCCAAAGGAGAGCCCAAAATGACCAGCACCAGCACATCCACCCTTCCCAAGGTCGGGACGTACTCGATCGACCCGGCCCACACCGACGTCGGCTTCGTCGCCCGCCACCTGGTCGGCACGAAGGTACGAGGCCGCTTCACCGACGTCGAGGGCAGCTTTACGGTGGCCGAGAACCCGGAGGACTCGACCCTCCAGGCCACTGTCCAGGCCGAGAGCATCTTCACCGGCCAGCTCCAGCGGGACGAGCACCTGCGCACCAACGACTTCCTGGACGTCCCCAACTTCCCCACGCTGACCCTGAAGAGCACGGGCCTGCGCCAGGTCGACGACACCAACTGGGTGCTCACCACCGACCTGACCATCCGGGGCGTCACGAAGTCGGTCGACTTCGACCTCGAGTTCCTCGGGGAGGGTGCCTCCATGCAGGAGGGCAAGTCCGTGGTCGCCTTCTCGGCCAGCGCCACCATCGACCGGCGCGACTTCGGCGTCAGCTTCAACCACTCGCTGCTCGACGGCAGTGTCGTCGTGGGCAACAAGGTCGTGATCGAGATCGAGACCGAGGCCGCCCTGGTCAGCTGAGCTCATGCGGCCCGGAGTCCGGGCCGGCGCCGCTCGATACGCTTCCCCGCCATGCCCACGCATGCGGGGAAGCTGCGCGCCAGGCCTGCCACCGAGCGCCGCCGCGTCGAGTCGACGAGCCCGCACGTCCTGGCCGTCGACCTCGGCACCGGCGGCCCCAAGGTGGCCGTTTTGGCCGCCACCGGGCGGATTGTGGCCCACGCCTTCCAGGCGGTGGGAATCGATCTGACCGACGATGGGGGAGCCGAGCAGTCCCCACAGGCGTGGTGGGACGCCATCGTGGCGTCGGCCCGCCAGGCGCTGGCCGACAGTGGCGTGGCTCCCGGCGATGTCGTCGGCCTCGGCTGCACCTCGCAGTGGTCGGGCACCGTGCCGGTCGACGACGGCGGGTCGGCCGTCGGCCCGGCCATCACCTGGATGGACTCCCGGGGCGCCCGCGCCGTCCGCGAGACGGTGCGCGGTGCGCTCAACGTGCAGGGCTATTCGGCGTCGAAGCTGGCCCGCTGGGTGCGGCGCACCGGCGGCATCCCGAGCCTGTCGGGTAAGGACCCCGTGGGCCACATCCACTTCCTGCGCCAGCAGCGCCCCGACGTCTACGCGGCGGCGGCTGTCTTCCTCGAGCCGGTCGACTACCTCAACTTGCGCCTCACCGGGCTGGCCCGGGCCTCGCACGACTCCATCACCTTGCACTGGGTGACGGACAACCGCGACATCAGCGCGATCGCCTATGACGAGTCGGTCATGGGGCTGGCCGGACTGGAGCGCGCCAAGCTGCCCGACCTGGTGCCGACGGGCAGCGTGCTCGGGGGACTGACCCCCGCTGCGGCCGCCGAGCTCGGTCTGCTCCCTGGTACGCCGGTCGTGGCGGGCACCGGGGACCTGCACTCGGCTGCCGTCGGCTCGGGCGCCGTCGCCGACTTCGCCGGCCATCTCTACATCGGCACCTCCAGCTGGATCAGTTGCCACGTCCCCTTCAAGAAGACCGACCCGCTGACCAACATCGCCTCGATCCCCTCGGGGATTCCGGGCCGCTACCTGGTGGCCGACGAGCACGAGACGGGGGGCGCCTGCCTGACCTGGCTGCGCGACAACATGCTTTTCCCCGACGACGCCCTCACCGCCGCCGGCCCCGGCCCCGCCGGCGCCCCGTCCACCGTCCCGGCCGGCTTCTTCGGCACGCTCAACGACGTCGCCGCCTCGGTCCCCGTGGGCTCGCACGGCGTGCTCTTCACGCCCTGGCTCAACGGAGAGCGCTCCCCGGTCGACGACCACACCATCCGCGGGGGCTTCCACAACCTCTCGCTGTCCTCCGCCCGGGCCGACATGGTGCGGGCCGTCTTCGAGGGGGTCGCGCTCAACTCGGCCTGGCTGCTGGGCGCGGTGGAGAAGTACTGCAAGCGGCCCTTCGGCTCGCTGGCCTTCGTGGGCGGCGGCGCCAACTCGGACCTGTGGTCGCAGATCCACGCCGACGCCACCGGCCGCACCATCCGTCAGATCGACGACCCCGTGCTGGCCAACGTGCGCGGGGCCGGACTGCTCACGCTCCTCGCCCTCGGCCACCTCACCATCGCCGACATCCCCGGCACGGTGACGGTGAAGGCGACGTACGAGCCCGACCCGGACGCCGGCGAGGTCTACGCCGCTCTGCTCAAGGAGTTCGTCAACCTCTACGAGAAGACCAAGGGGATCCACAAGCGGCTGAACGGCCGCCGGCTGCAGCAACTGGCGAACGGTTGAGCCCGCTTCAACCGCGCCGACGGCCGTCTATATCCCTATATCCGCTCGAAGTTCCTATATCCGCTCGAAGTTCCGGGCCAGCTCCCAGTCCGTCACGTGGCGGTTGCTCGCCAGCCACTCCTGCTCGGCCGTGTTGAGGAGATGGTGGTGCACGTCGGGCCCGAACGCCTCCGCGGCCACGGCCGAGTCGCGCAGTTCGGCGATGGCCTCGACGAGCGTCGAGGGGATGCGCGGCACGTCGGTCGCCTCGTAGGCGTTGCGCGAGTAGGGGTCGCCCGGCTCGAGCTCGTGGTCGATGCCGTAGAGGCCGGCCGCGATGGAGGCCGCCAGCACGAGATACGGGTTGACGTCCGCCCCCGGGATCCTCGACTCCACCCGGCGCCCCGCCCCGTGCCCGACGAGGCGGAAGCCGCAGGTGCGGTTGTCCTCGCCGTACACCGCCGCGGTGGGGGCCCAGCTGCCCGGCACGTAGCGCCGGTACGAGTTGATCGTCGGCGCGGCCAACCAGGCCAGCTCGCGGGCGGCGTGCAGCTGCCCGGCAAGGAAGCGGCGACCCAGGGTCGACAGGCCGCTCGGGTGCGACGCCCGACCCGTCCGTGTCGGCAGCGGGCCATCAGCGCGTCGCCACTCTCCGCGTCCCACAGGCTGGTGTGCACGTGGCAGGACGAGCCCACGTCGTCCATCGTCCACTTCGCCATGAACGTCGTCGCCCGTCCTTCCTGGGCGGCGATCTCCTTGATGCCGTTCTTGAACACGAGATGACGGTCGGCTGTGACCAGGGCCTCGTCGTAGGTGACGTTCACCTCGTGCTGCCCCCGGCCCGCCTCACCCTTGGAGAATTCGACCGGGATGCCGGCGGCGCACATCTCGTTGCGGATACGGCGCAGGACGTACTCCTCGCGTGAAGTCTGCAGGAGCTGGTAGTCCTCGATGGTCGAGGTGTGCGGCGTCAGTCCCTTCCAGCCCTTGGCGTCCGCCTCCTCGTAGGACTCCTTGAAGAGGAAGAACTCGAGCTCGGTCGCGCTGCACACCCGCAGGCCCGCGCTCGGCCGCCCGCTCGAGCTGGCGGCGCAGGATCCGTCGCGGGCGAGACCTCGACCGGCGCCCCGTCCTCGTCGGTGAGGTCGCCGATGACGAGCGCGGTCCCCTCGAGCCAGGGGATGAGTCGCGCCGTGGCGTAGTCGGGGCGGCAGACGAAGTCGCCGTACCCGGTGTCCCAGTTGGTGAATCTGTAGCCGGGCAACGGGTTCATGTCGACGTCGACCGCCAGCAGGTAGTCGCAGGCCTCGATCCCGTGCTCGGCCACGTGCGACGTGAAGAAGTCCGCCGTCACCCGCTTCCCCACGGGTCGGCCGTGCATGTCGGGGAAGGCCACGACGACGGTGTCGACCGACCCGTCGGCGATGGCGGCCTCGATCAGCGCTCGTCCTGGCATGCGCCATGTTGACCGCACCGCGGGCGAGCGTCCAGCCCGTATGTACGCTGGCATTGTGATCCCGCTCGTCGGCGTCTCGACCTATGTGGCCGACGTGGCCTGGGGATCGTGGGAGCGCCGGGCCGCCGTCCTGCCCGAGTCCTACTTCGAGCTGGTGGCCGCCGCCGGTGGTCGGCCCCTCCTGCTGCCGCCGCCCAGCACCGCCCCGGGCGGTCCTGCGGCGGGCGCGGCCGAGGTGATCGCCGTCCTCGACGCGCTCGTCCTGACCGGAGGCGGGGACGTGGACCCGGCCGCCTACGGGGAGGTACCCGACCACGAGGTGGGCGGCGTCGACCCGAACCGCGACGCCAGCGAGCGCGCCCTGCTCGCCGCTGCCCTCGATGCCGACCTGCCGGTGCTGGCCATCTGCCGGGGCTGCCAGGTGCTCAACGTCCACCTGGGCGGCACTCTGCACCAGCACCTGCCCGACGTGGTCGGCAACCTCGACCACCGCAGGGCTCCCATGGTCTTCGAGGACGTCGACGTGGCGACGGTGCCCGGCACCGTGGCGGCCGACGTCTTCGGCGCCGGGACGACGGTGCGCTGTTCGCACCACCAGGCCATCCGTGACCTCGGGCGCGGCCTGGTGGTCACCGCGCCGCGCCCGCGACGGTGTGGTGGAGGCGGTCGAGCTCCCGACCGCCCGCTTCGTCTTCGCAGTCCAGTGGCACCCCGAAGAGGGCATGGACCAACGGCCGTTCGACGCGCTGGTCCGGGCTGCCCGGGAGTACATGGAGGAACGGTCGGTACGCGCCGGCGTGTGACCGGCTGACGGGCTCGTCGGGTGGCTGGCCCCGCACCCCCCGATGAGGTCCCCGGCGGTGGCAGGTCGCCGCTTCGGGGCTCGACGGGCGCCGCTTCGGGCGTCGCCGGGTAAGGTTCCGCCATGGCCAAGAGTGGTGCCCGCAAGGTCGTCAAGCCGGTCGCTGCCACCGCCGTGACGCTGGGGACGATCGCCAGTATCTGGTGGTTCGCACTCAAACCCCGCCGCAAGCCCAAGGGCGACGGCGGGATCAAGACCGAGGTGGAGTAGGCCCCAGCTGCTCCAACAGCGCCGGCAGGCACTCGCTGATGGAGCCCTGCACGACCACGTCGGCCAGGGTGTCCATGTCGGTCGGTCCGCCGTTGACGATGATGGCCACGGCGCCGTGCCGGACGGCGACCGGCACCAACCCGGCGGCCGGGAAGACCGCCAGAGTCGAGCCCACGGCCAGCAGCAGGTCGCAGTGCGCCGCGGCCTCTTCGGCCCGGAAGAGGTCCTCGGCCACCAGGCTCTGGCCGAAGCTGATGGTGGCCGACTTGAGGATGCCGCCGCAGACGTCGTCCCCCTCGCCGATCACCGCGGTACAGGCCGGGTCGGCCTCGCCGGCCCGCACCCGGTCGTGCACCGGCTCGGCCGGCTGGCGGTCGCCACAACGACAGGCACATCACCTCGAGCGACGTT
This sequence comes from uncultured Acidimicrobiaceae bacterium, assembly GCA_963737805.1. Classification (GTDB taxonomy): domain Bacteria; phylum Actinomycetota; class Acidimicrobiia; order Acidimicrobiales; family RAAP-2; genus Bog-473. Next base: position 491,086 of record CAVTUE010000011.1, on the reverse strand, counting down.
GCCGTGGATCTCGACGACGCGATCGGGGTCGCTGCCCGCCTTCTGGTGCAGCCCGTCGATGTTCTGCGTCACCAGCAGGTCCAGCCGCCCGCTGCGCTCCAGGTCCACCAGCGCACGGTGACCGGCGTTGGGCTCCGCCGACCACAGAGACGAGGTCAGGCGGTTCTGCCACGACCGGGCCCGCAGCTCGGGGTCCGAGACGTAGGCCTGCAGCGTCGCCATCTTCTCGGCCTCGGGGTTCTTGGTCCAGACGCCTTGCGGTCCACGGAAGTCGGCGATGCCCGAGTCCGTCGAGATACCGGCGCCCGTCAGCACCACCACCCGCCTCGCCTGTTCGAGCAGCGACCGGGCTCGAAGGATGCCGCCGCCGCCGCCCCCTTCGCCGCCCCCCTCGTCCATGCCGTTCTCGTCAGACTCGGTCGTCCCCACGGCAGACAATCGTACGGGCGTGCGGACGTATCCTGCCCCGATGCCCGGGGACGCTCCCACCATCGAGCTGCTGCATGCGGCCGACGCCGAGGACCGCCAGCGCCGGGCAGCCGGCGCCCTGCTGGCCCGGGGCTGCACGCCGGGGCGACCGGGTCGCCTTCGCTCTGGGCTCGTCGGCCGACCTCATATGTGCGGTGCTGGGCGCCGCCCGCGATCGGCCTCCTACCGGTCCTGCTCAACGCCACCTTGACCCCCGCCGAGCGCGACGAGCTCGCTGCGGACGCCCGCCCCACCGTGCGCATCTTCACCGACAACGACCTGGCCCAGCTCATGGACGAGGGCGCCCCGACCGACCTGGCGCCACATCCCCTGACCCGCCCCATGCACTACACGTCGGGGACGACGGGCCGGCCCAAGGGCGTCACGACGGGGCTGTGGGACGAGGCGACGGCCAGAGCCGTCTTCGAGGACGAGGCCGCGGTCTGGCACTTCGACCCCGGGGACCTCCACCTGGTCTGCTCGCCGATGTACCACACGGTCTCCATCCGCTTCGCCGGCGGCACCCTGCTGGCGGGCGGGTCGCTCGCCATCCTCAGCCGCTTCGACGCCGCCACCGCCCTCGATGCGCTCCGTCGCCACCGCCCGACCACCGCCTTCCTCGTGCCCGACCCACCTGCAGCGCATTCTGCAGCGCCCCGACCTCGACGCCGACGAGCGCTTCGACTCGTTGCGCCTGCTGGCCCACGCCGGGTGCACCGTGCCCCGAGTCGGTCAAGCGGGCCGTGATGGCCCGCGCCCGCCCCGGCGCCGTCTGGGAGTTCTACGGCTCGACCGAGGCCCAGTTCACGGTGTGCCCGCCCGAGGACTGGCTCGAGCACCCCGGCATCGGTCGGCCGGGCCCGCGCCGGACGCCGCCTCGACATCGTCCCGGTCGACGACCGATCCCGCCCACGCCACCGGTCCGCGGACCTCATCAGACGAGTCCCGGACGGGGCACCATCTGGTGCGCCATGCCGGACTTCGCCCGCTTCAGTTATTGGGACGACCCCGCCGCCACGGCCGCCGCCTGGCGCGGGTCGTCGTGCACCGTCGGCGACCTCGGCCGCCTCGATCCGGACCAGTTCCTCTACCTGACCGGCCGGCGCCACGACCTCATCATCAGCGGGGGCGTCAACGTCTACCCCGCCGAGGTCGAGAACGTCCTGGCCGCCGTCGACGGGATCGCCGAGGTGGCCGTCTTCGGCCTGCCCGACGAGCAATGGGGCCAGCGGGTCTGCGCCGCCTACGTCCCCGAAGGCCGCCGATCGTCCGCCGACCGGCTCGTCCGCCGAGGAGGCCCTGCGGGCCGCCGCCTCGGCCCGGCTCGCCCCGTACAAGCGGCCCAAGACCTACTTCGCCGCCACGGACCTGCCCCACACGGCCACCGGGAAGCTCATACGACGCGCCGTCCCCGAGCACCTCGGACTGTCCGGCACGACCGGGGCCGTGGCCGGGTAAGACTCCTCTCATGCCTTTCGCCACCATCAACCCCGCCACCGGGAAGACGGAGAAGGAGTTCCCCGCCCACACGCCCCGAGGAGGTCGAGGCCATCCTCGAACGGGCCATCGGCCGCCTTCGCCGAGTACAGGACGACGACCTACGCCGAGCGGTCCCGCCATCTGCTGACCGCGGCCGAGCTGCTCGAGGGGGAGGTGCCCGACGTGGCGCGCATCCTCACGACCGAGATGGGCAAGACGTTCGCCGCCGCCAAGGCCGAGGTGTCGAAGTGCGCCGTCGGCCTGCGCTGGTTCGCCGAGAACGCCGAGGCGCTGCTGGCCGACGAGCCGATCGCCACCAGCGGGTCGAAGTCCTACGTGCACTACCAGCCACTCGGCGCGGTGCTGGCCATCATGCCGTGGAACTTCCCGCTCTGGCAGGTGATCCGCTTCGCCGCGCCGGCGCTCATGGTGGGCAACGTCGGGCTGCTCAAGCACGCGTCCAACGTGCCGCAGACCGCGCCTGGCCATCGAGGACCTGTTCCGCCGGGCCGGGCTCCCCGACGGCGTCTTCACCAACCTCTTCGTGCCGTCGAGCGAGTCGCCGCGCTCATCCACGACCCGCGCATCGCCGCGGTGACGCTGACCGGGAGCGAGCCGGCCGGGCATGTCGGTCGCCGCGGCGGCCGGCGACGCCCTCAAGAAGACGGTGCTCGAGCTGGGCGGCTCCGACCCCTTCATCGTGCTCGGCCTCGGCCGACCTCCAGGCGGCCGTGCGCACCGCCGTCACCGCCCGTGTGCAGAACAACGGCCAGTCGTGCATCGCGGCCAAGCGCTTCATCGTGGCCGACGCGGTGGCCGACGAGTTCGAGGCCCGCTTCATCGAGTCCATGGCCGCGCTGGTCGTGGGCGATCCCTTCGACCCCGCCACCGACATCGGGCCCATCGTGAGCGAGGCGCAGCGCGACGAGCTGGTCGGCCAGGTCGAGGAGGCCGTGCGGCAGGGCGCCACGGCGCACGGCGGCGCGCCGCTTGCCCGACGGCGACGGCTGGTGGTTCGCCCCGACCGTGCTGACCGGCATCACCACCGACATGGACGTGGCGCGCGAGGAGATCTTCGGTCCCGTGGCCATGGTGATCCGGGTCCCCGACGTCGCGGCGGCGATCGAGGCGGCCAACGCCACCCCCTTCGGGCTGGGCTCGAGCGTGTGGAGCGACGACGACGCGGAGGTGCAGGCGCTGCATCGAGGGGATCGAGGCCGGCGCCGTCTTCGTCAACGCCATGGTGGCCTCCATGCCCGAGCTGCCCTTCGGCGGCATCAAGAAGTCGGGCTACGGGCGCGAGCTGTCCGAGCTCGGCCTGAAGGAGTTCGCCAACGCCAAGACCGTCTACGTCGCGTGACCGGGTGACCCCAGGCGCCGGGGTGAGCACCGTCACCTACCTCGACCACGCCGCCACGACGCCGCTGCGACCCGAGGTGGCCGCGGCCATGGCCGAGGTCCACGCCGCCGATCTCGGCAACCCGACGGGCAGCCACCCGCCGGCGCAACGGGCCCGGCGCCTGCTCGAGGAGGCGCGCGACGAGGTGGCGGCCTTCCTCGGTCGTGACCCGGGCGAGATCGTCTTCACGTCCGGCGGCACCGAGTCCGCCAATCTGGCCGTGCTCGGCGTCGCCGAGGCAGCCGGGCCGGGAGAAGGGCGAAGCCGTGGTGCTCTACTCGGCCGTGGAGCATCCCGCCGTGCGCGAGTCGGCCCGCGCCGTGGCGTTCGCCGGCATGGAATCCCGCGAGCTCCCCGTGGACGCTCACGGCATCGTCGACCCCGACGCGCTGGCGCGGGCGCTGTCCTCGCGGGTCACCAGCGTGGCCGTCATGACGGCCAACAACGAGACGGGGGTCATACAACCTGTGCACGACATCATCGAGTCGGTGCGCCGGCGCGCCCCCGACGCGTCCGTCTTCACCGACGCCGTGCAGGCGGCGCCCTACCTCGACCTCGCCGCCGCCACGGCGGGCGCCGACCTGGTGTCGGTGAGCGCGCACAAGGTGGGCGGGCCGGTCGGGGTCGGTGCACTGGCGGTGAACGGTCGCGTCGTCCTGCAGCCGCGCCAGTTCGGAGGCGGGCAAGAGCGCGAGCGGCGGAGCGGGACCCAAGATGTGGCCGGCGCCGTCGGCCTGGCCACCGCGCTGCGCCTGGTCTCGGCCGAGCGCGCGGCGACGGCTCCCCGCGTCGGGGCGCTCCGGGACCGGCTCGCCGAGGGCCTCCTGGCCGCGGTGGAGGGGGCGCACCGGACGGTGTCGGGGTCGGCGGCGGTCGGCGTCCTCCCGGGCCATCTCCACCTGTGCATCCCCGGCGTAGAACGGGAAGAGCTGCTCGTCGCCCTCGGGGCGGCGGGCATCTGCGTCTCGGGAGGGTCGTCGTGCGCCAGCGGCGCCCTCGAGCCCAGCCACGTCCTCGCCGCCATGGGCGTCGCCCCCGAGCTGGCGGCCGGCGCCCTCCGCTTCACACTGGGGTATGGCACCACGGAGGCCGACATCGACCGCGCGCTGCAGGTCGTGCCCGCCGTGATCGCCGCCTTGCGCCGAGGGGGCTGACCCCCGGTGGCACACTGGTCCCATGCGGGTGCTCGTGGCCATGTCGGGAGGCGTCGACTCCTCCGTCGCGGCGGCGCTCCTGGTCGAGCAGGGCCATGACGTCGTCGGCGCCACGCTCAAGCTGTGGGGTGGACCCTCCGACTCTGGATGCTGCTCGGTGGCCGACGTCGAGGACGCCCGCCGGGTCGCCCAGCAGCTGGGCATCGCGCACCACGTCTTCAACCTGACCGAGGAGTTCGACCGCAACGTCGTCGCGCCCTACGTCGGCGAGCACGCACGCGGGCGGACGCCCAACCCGTGTATCGAGTGCAACCGCTCCATGAAGTTCGACCGCCTGCTGCACCGGGCGGACCGGCTCGGCTTCGACCGCCTGGCCACGGGCCACCATGCCCGGGTCCGCGCTGTCCCGTCGGACCCGCCCGCCATGAGTCTCCACCGGGGTGCCGACCCGGCCAAGGACCAGTCCTACGTGCTCTCGATGCTGGGGCAGGCCGAGCTCTCGCGCGTCCTCTTCCCCGTCGGCGAGGTGACCAAGGACGACGTCCGGGCCCACGCCCGCCGCCTCGGCCTGCGCACCGCCGCCAAGCCCGACAGCCAGGACGTGTGCTTCATCGGGAGCGCCGAGGGCCGTGAGGGCTTCTTGTCCGGGCGGGTGGAGCTGCACCCCGCCGAGGTGGTGGACGGCGATGGCCGCCCGGCCGGCTCCGTCGAAGCGGTCGAGCTGGTGACGGTGGGCCAGCGGCGCGGCATGGGCCACGGGAGCGACGGGAAGCGGCGCTACGTGACCCATGTCGACGTGGCGGCGCGACGGGTGACCGTCGGCAGTGCGGCCGAGGCGCTGCGCCCCTCCGTCGTGCTCGCCGGGCCGTCGCTGACGTGGGTCGACCGGCCGCCCGCCCCCGGGTCGCGGGCGGTGGCGCAGGTCAGCGCGCACGGTCGCCCCGTGCCGTGCACCGTGCTGCACCTGCCCGACGGCATGGAGGTCCGCTTCGACGACCCGCAGCGGCCGGTGGCGCCGGGCCAGACGGTGGCGCTCTACGACGCCCTCGACCCCGACGTCGTCGTGGGCGCGGGCATCGCCGCCTAGCCGTGGCTGCGGCGAAGGTTGGCGCGACCGGTGGCGCCCGAGACGGCGCGGGCGAGGGGCCGGTTCCGCCGAAGGCGGCGGAACGTGCCGCGGAGTTGCGCGCGCTGATCCTGCACCACAACGAGCTGTACCACACGCTCGACGCGCCCGAGATCCCCGACTCCGAGTACGACCTCCTCGTCGTCGAGCTGCGCTCGCTTGGAGGCGGACTATCCGGCGCTGGCCACGCCCGACTCGCCGACGCAGGCCGTGGGGGCGGCGCCGTCGGGGCTCTTCCAGGAGGTGCGCCACCGCGTGCCGATGATGAGCCTCGACAACGCGTTCGACGAGGACGAGCTGCGCGCGTGGGCGGAGCGGTTGCGCCGCCAGGCGCCCGATATCGACCTGGAGTCGGTGGCGTTCTCGTGCGAGCCCAAGGTCGACGGCGTCGCCATGTCGCTCACCTACGAGCACGGGACGCTCGTGCAGGCGGCCACCCGCGGGGACGGCGTGACGGGGGAGGACGTGACGGCGAACGTGGCCACCGTCGGCGACGTGCCCGAAGGAACTGGCCAAGGCGGGCGGGCCGTATCCAGACCTGCTCGAGGTGCGGGGCGAGATCTACATGCCGGTGGCCGAGTTCGAGGCCATGAACAAGCGGCAGGCCGAACGGGGCGAGCGCCTCTTCGTCAACCCGCGCAACTCGGCCGCCGGCGCGCTGCGCCAGAAGGACCCGACGCATCACGGCCCAGCGGCCGCTGCACTTCTGGGCCTACTCGGTCGGCGTGGTGGAGGGCGCGCCGGCCCGGAGCACGTGGCCGGCGGACACGCAGTCCGAGACGCTGGCGCAGCTGGGCAAGGCCGGTCTGCCCGGTGAGCCCCGACGCACGCCGGATCGAGGGCATGGCGGCGGTGGTGGCGCGCTGCCACGAGCTCGCCGAGGAGCGCCACCAGCTGGCCTACGAGATCGACGGCGTGGTGACCAAGGTCGACGAGCTGGCCCTGCACGACGTGTTCGGCGCCACCTCGCGGGCGCCTCGATGGGCCATCGCCTTCAAGTTCCCACCCGAGGAGCGCACGACCCGGCTCGTCGACATCATGGTCTCCATCGGGCGCACCGGGCGGGCGACGCCCTTCGCCCGGCTCGAGCCCGTCTTCGTGGGCGGGTCGACCGTCGGCGTGGCGACGCTGCACAACGAGGACCAGGTGGCGGCCAAGGACGTCCGCCCGGGCGACCTCGTCATCGTGCGCAAGGCGGGCGACGTCATCCCCGAGGTCGTCGGGCCGGTGCGCGACGGGCCCGGGCGTGCCGAAGCGGCGCAAGCCGAAGTGGAAGTTCCCGACGTCGTGCCCCTCCTGCGGCGAGCCGCTCGTGCGGCTGCCGGGGGAGAGCGACACCTACTGCACCAACATCGACTGCCCGGCGCAGCGGGTGCAGCGGATCTCGCACTACGCGTCGCGCTCGGCGATGGACATCGAGGGGCTGGGCGAGGAGCGCGTGCTCCAGCTCGTGCGGCGCCGGCCTGCTCAATGACGCAGCCGACCTCTACGATGCTGACCACCGAGCAACTCGTCACCCTGGAGCGGTTCGGCGCGCTGTCGGCGGCCAACCTCGTGGCCGCCATCGACGCCTCGCGGGCGCAGCCGCTGAGCCGGCTGCTGGTGGCGCTGGGGATCCGCCACGTGGGGCCGACGGGTGCCCGGGCGGTGGCGCGCGCCTTCGGGACGCTCGAGGCGATCGAGGCGGCCACGGTGGAGGAGCTGGCGGCGGTCGACGGCGTCGGCGGCATCATCGCGGCCAGCCTGGCCGAGTTCCTCTCGGCGGACACCAACGTGGCCGTGCTCGGGCGGCTGCGCCGGGCCGGGGTCAACGTGGAGGAGCCGGGGGCCGCCGGGACGTCCGGCTGGCGGAGCCGGGGCGGCGGCCCTCCCGCAGACGCTCGAGGGCAAGACGGTGGTGGTCACCGGCGCGGTCCCGGAGTACACCCGGGAGGGGGCCGAGGAGGCGATCATGGCGCGGGGCGGCAAGTCGCCCGGGAGCGTGTCGAAGAAGACCTTCGTCCTCGTGGTGGGGGAATCGCCCGGCGCCAGCAAGCTCAAGAAGGCCGAGGACCTCGGCATCCCGACACTCGACGCGGCGTCGTTCCAGGCGCTGCTCGACACCGGTGAACTGCCCGGGTGAGCCCGGCCGTTGCAGGTAGGGGGGTGTCCACCGGACGACGCGTCCGCGGTCGGTAGCCTGAGTTCGCCCCGATGCCCCTGATTTCAGACTCCATCGGCCGGGTCCTAGGGAAGCGGTACCGGCTGCTCTCCGCACTGGGCACCGGCGCTTCCGCCCACGTCTTCCTGGCCGAGGACGTGTCCCTGCAGCGCCACGTCGCCGTGAAGGTCCTCCAACCCGGCATTGGCCACGGACGAGGCCTTCCTGAAGCGCTTCCGGGCCGAGGCTCGCTCGGTGGCCTCGCTGAACCACCCGCACGTCCTGCGGGTCTTCGACTGGGGCGAGGACGCAGGACGGGCCGTACCTGGTCCTCGAGTATCTCGGCGGCGGGCTCGCTGCGCGACCTGCTCGACCGGGACATCCGGCTCTCGTCTGCCGCAGGCGGCCCAGCTGGGCACGGAGGTGGCCCAGGGGCTGGCCTACGCGCACGTGCGGGGCTTGGTCCACCGGGACATCAAGCCGGCCAACCTGCTTGTTCGACGAGGAGGGCCGGGTGCGGGTCGCCGACTTCGGCGTGGCCCGCGCGCTGGCGGAGGCGGCGTGGACCGAGCCGGCCGGAGCGATGGTGGGGACGGCCCGGTACATCTCGCCCGAGGCGGCGGAGGGCAAGCCGGTCGACGGGCGGGCCGACGTCTACTCGCTGGCGCTGGTCCTCTACGAGGCCGTGACGGGGACGGTCCCCTTCGTGACCGACACGACCATGGGCACGCTGGCGGCCCGCATCGGCCAGCCGCTGCCGCACGACGACGCGCTGGGCCCGCTCGATGACGTGCTGGCCCGTGCCGCCGCGCCCGACGTCGCCTCCCGCCTGGACGCGGCGGGGCTGGCGGCCCGCCTGGGTGCGCTGGCCGCCGCGTTGCCGACGCCCTCGGCCCTGCCGCTGGTGACGCCCCGGCTGGAGGACTCGGCCCCCATCAGCGGGTTCCGGGCGCCCGGGGTGTCCGAGCTGACGGACTCGGGGGTGTGCGGTGGCCGGCGTGCCGCGTGCCGGTCGCACGGCGCGATCGCCGTCGGACTCGACGGCGGTCGCGCCGGGCATGGCGCGGCGCGCCCGTCGGGACGAAGGCGGGGCCGGGGGAGATCTTCGACGCCGAGCCCTCGGCCGCGGGCCGAACGCGGCCGCGTGGACGGAGCTCCGGCGGCGGCCCCGGCGCACGTTCCGGCGCCCGAAGAGCCACCGCACCTGGTGGATCGCCGGCGCGGTCCTGGCCGCGGTCGATCATCGCGGCCGGGCTTGTGATCGCCTTCGCAGACGAACGTCTTCACGCCGTCGCACCCGACGCCGACCGTGGTCAACCTGCCGTTGGCCCAGGCCCGGGCGGCGGTGGACAAGGTCCATATGACCCTGAAGCAGGGCGCGCCGGTGAAGTCGATCACCGTGGCCGCCGGCAATGTGGTCTCGCAGAGCCCGAAGCCGGGCGTGTCGCAGAAGGAGGGCTCGACGGTCACCGTGGTGCTGTCGGCCGGGAAGCCGGACGTGACCGTGCCCGTCGCTCGCCGGGATGACCTGCGCGCAGGCCGACGACGGCCCTGCAGTCGGCGCACTTCCTCTCCGTCTGCGCGCCGGGCACCTACAGCAACACCGTGCCCGCCCAGGTGCTGGTCCTCGTGGTCGATCAACTCGACGCAGAACCCGACGAAGGCGCCCTACGGGTCGCACCATCACCCTCGTGCCCTCGCTGGGCCACGAGCCGGCCACGGTTCCGCCATCCCGACCAGCTACACCTTCAACCAGGCCCAGGCCGCGCTGCAGGCGGTCGGGCTGACGGCGGCCCAGAACAACGAGTCCAGCACGACGGTGCCCGCCGGCCAGGTGATCTCGACCCGCCGGCCAGCAGCGCGCAGGCGCCCTACGGCTCGACGGTGACGGTCAACGTCTCGACCGGGCCGCCGACGACGCAGGTGCCCAACGTCATCGGCGAGACGGTGTCGCAGGCCACCAGCGTCGCTGCAGAGCGGCCGGGCTCAGCGTCTCGGGTGTGGCCGGGCAGCCCGAGCAACATGGTCAGCGGTACCCAGCCCTCGGTCGGGTCGACCGTGCCGACGGGCTCGTCCGTCCAGATCTTCACCCACTAGCCCCGCTCGCCGTGGCGCTCCCCTTCGATCCCGACTGCGACCTCTGCGAGGCGGCGCGCCTCTCGGAGTGGCACCACGAGGACGACGTGTGCTGGGTGGCCGACTGCGAGGTGTGCGGCGTGCCCATGGTGGTGTGGAAGCACCACGGGCCGACGCCACCCGACGAGGACGTCGATCACATGGTGGCCCAGCTGACCCGGGTGGCCGATGCCCGCTTCGGCGAGGGCGAGTGGTCGGTCGACCGGGTCATGCGCCAGATCCCGAACCACTTCCACGCCCACGGGCGCGACCCCAATTGGTGGTTCCGCCTGCGCGGCCTGCGCTGACGGCGACGCTCCCACTCGCGTCGGCCTGAGGTCGCACGGCGGCCGAGAGTCGACCCGGAGCAGGCCCCTAGGGTGTCCCAGGTGGAGGACCCCGGCGACGAGCAGACCGACGTCCTGCTCGACCCGAAATTCGACCCCGGCGGCGGCGCGATGGGCACGATGGGGGCGGACGGATCCGTCGAGACGAACTGGTTCGTCCTCCTGCACCGGCGCGTCACGAGGCGGGCCGTCCGCAGCCCGCGCTACCAGTGGTGGGCCCTGGTGGCGCTGCTGGCCGGGCTGCTCTCCCTCAACATCACCTTCACCGTCTTCGTGGTCGCCCTGCCCACGGTCAAGGCGGACTTCGACACCAACTTCTCCGTCCTCGCCTGGGCCTCGACCGGACCGCTGCTCGCCTTCGGCGTCGCCGCGCCGTTCTTCGGGAAGGCCGGGGACCTCTTCGGCCATCGCCGGCTCTACCAGTTCGGCCTCGCTCGGGGCCATGGTCAGCGCCATCCTCACCGCGACGGCGCCCGACGTCGGGATGCTCCTGTTCGCCCGCGCCCTCGACGGGGTGCAGGGCGCCGCCACCGGCACGGCGTCGATGGCGATCATCCTGGAGCTGTTCTCGCGGCAGGACCGGGTCAAGGCGCTCGGGTGGTGGTCGCTGGTCGGCGCGGGAGGACCCGTGCTGGGCGTCACGCTGGGCTCCCCGGTGATCCAGTACTTCGGGTGGCGGACGCTGTTCTGGGGGCAGCTGGTGCTCCTGGTCATCGCCTCGGTGGTCGTGGCCCTCCTGCTGCCGTCGGACCGGCGGGCCCGCCGCAAGGACGTGGCGCCGGAGGCCGGCGACCGGATCGGTGCGGCGCCCGCCCGGCGAGGGCACGCTCCAGCGTCTGGGAGGGCATGGACTGGGTGGGGAGCTGGAGCCTGGCCGGGTCCGTCACCGCCGCCATGCTGGTGCTGAGCATCGGTCCCATCGCGGGCTGGACCTCGCCGGCGGTGATCACGTCGGGCGTCTTCGCGGTCGTGCTGGCCGGCGTGTTCGTCCGGCGCGAGTTGACGTTCGCCACCCCGCTCGTGCCGACGACGTACTGGCGCCGCCGCAACTTCATGTTCCCCATGGGGACCAAGACCTTCTCGAGCTTCGCCTATTTCGGGGGCTTCTTCCTCTTCCCGCTGCTCATGGAGCAGGTCTACGGCTACAGCGTGTCCCAGGTCGGGTTCATCTCGGTGGCCCGACCGCTCCTGTTCGCCATCAGCGCGCCGATCGCCGGCTATATGACCGTGCGGACGGGGGAGCGGACGGCCACGCTCTTCGGGACCGGTTCGCTGCTCGCTCTCCATGATCCTGTTCGCCACGCTGCGCCCGTCGGCGGGGCTGTTCATCATCCTGGTCGCGCTCGCCCTCTCGGGTCTCGGCATGGGCGTCTCCATGCCGGCCACCTCGGCGACCATGTCCAATGAGCTGGCGGCGTCGGAGTACGGCGTCATGAGCGCGGCGCAACTCCTGGCCACCCAGGTCGGGGAGGTGGCGGGGATCCAGGCGGTCCTGACCATTCAGGAGTCGATCGCCCGGCGTTCGGGTCTGAGCAACGTGCAACACAGCACCGCGCTGCTGCACAGCTTCAGCGTCCCGTTCTGGGTCGGCGCCGGCGTCGCCGCGCTGGCGGTGTTCTGCGCGCCTGTTCATCCGGTCGCTGCCCCGGGACGCTGCGGGCCGGGCAGATGGTGGCCGACCGCTGAGCCCGGATCGCACCGGCTACTCGGTGATGTCGCGCAACCTGGTCGGCCATCTCGGCCGCGTTGGGGTCGCTGGCCGCCGGCGCCGACTGCAGGGCCATCAGCTTGGCCATGTCGCCCTCGACCCGCACCTTGCCGGCCATGAAGGCCTGCATGCCGGCCTGGGGGTTGCCCTCGATGAGGATCGCCTTGGCCGTGACGTAGTCCACGGTGACCTTGAGGTCCTGGATCTCGAGGTGACCCGTGTCGAGCACGAGCTCACCGTCCGACGTGTCCAGGTGGGCGTGGATGTCGTCGTCGCGAGAAGGGGACCGCCGTCACGACCAGGTTCATGCGGACGGCGTGAGGGACCGGAGCGGTCTTGCCCTCGTACTCGGCGCGGATCTTGCGGGCTTCGTCCAGCCATTCGTCGCTGAGGAACGGGTACGACGGCATCGCGTGCTCCTTCGGTCTCATCGGTCTCGTGGATACAGGACCCTCGGTCGCCCCGCCCGGAGCCATCTGGCGCCGGAACCCTACTCGTCTCGCCGGTAGGCTGCCGGTCCGTGAGCGCCTCCATCATCCCCGGTGCCGAGCCCTATTCCACGACCGGCGACACCCGTGGCGCGCTGGTGCTGCACGGGTTCACCGGCAACCCCCAGTCGATGCGCGGCCTGGCGCTGGCGCTGGCCGACGCCGGGTTCACGGTCGAGATGCCGCTGCTGCCGGGCCACGGCACCCAGATCGAGGACATGCTCTCGACGACGCTGGGAGGACTGGTCCGAGGCGGCCGAAGCGGCCTACACCGAGCTGGCCGCCCGCAGCGACGGGGTGGTGGTCGTGGGCCTGTCCATGGGCGGCATGTTGAGCGTCTGGCTGGCCGAGCGTCATCCCGAGATCGCCGCCATCGCCGTGGTCAACCCGCTGCTCGCACCGCCCGACGCCGACACCGTGGCCTTCCTCCAGGCGATGATCGACGGTGGCGACGAGGTGGCGCCGGGCATCGGGTCCGACATCGCCATGGAGGGCGCGGTCGAGGCGGCGTACCCCGGCCTCCCGCTGCGCGCCACGCTCTCGCTGTTCGCCGCCGCGACCGAGGTCGAGAGGCGAGCTCGAGTCGGTCACCTGCCCGGTCCTCGTGCTTCACCAGCGTGCAGGACCACGTGGTCGACCCGGTGTCGAGCGAGAAGCCTGGTGGCCCGCGCCAAGGGGCCGGTCGAGCAGGTCATGCTCGAGCGGAGCTACCACGTGGCCACGCTGGACTGGGACAAGGACGAGATCGAGGCGCGCACCGTCGAGTTCGTGACCGGTGTGCTCCCGCCGCGCCCGTGACCGACGACCCCGGCCACACGACGGGACTGAGCCGGGAGGACGTCGTCCACGTCGCACACCTGGCCCGGTTGGATCTGAGCGACGAGGAGGTCGAGCTCTTCACCGAGCAGCTGCGGACCGTGCTCGATCACGCCGCCGACGTGGCGTCGCTCGACCTGTCGCACCTGGAGCCGTCGTCGCACCCGATCGCCCTGCAGCAACGTCTTGCGCGCCGACGAGCCCCGTCCCAGCCTCGACCGCGACGAGGTGCTGGCCGCCGCCCCCGCCGTGGAGGACCATCGCTTCCGGGTGCCCCGTATCGGCGGCGAGGCGCCGTGAGCACCGCGCTGGACCCTGGCCGCCGACGTCCGCTCCGGGCAGCGCTCGGCCCGCGAGGTCGTCGACGAGGCCCTCGCCGCGGTGGCGTCGGGTGACGGCGAGCTCCACGCCTTCCTCAGCCGTCCTCGCCGACGAGGCGCGGGCCGGCGCCGACGCCGTCGACGCGGCCGTGGCCGCCGGGCGCGATCCGGGCCCGCTGGCGGGGGTGCCGGTGGCGCTGAAGGACAATCTGTGCACGCGGGGGATCCGTCACCACGTGCGGCTCCCGGATCCTGGACGGCTGGCGCCCGCCCTACGACGCCACCGTCGTGGAGGCGCTCCGCAACGCCGGGGCCATCGCACTCGGCAAGACGAACATGGACGAGTTCGCCATGGGCAGCTCGACGGAGAACTCGGCCTTCGGGCCGACGCGGAACCCGCGCGACACCGAGCACGGTTCCGGGTGGCAGCAGCGGTGGTTCCGCCGCCGCGGTGGCGGCCGGCTTCACGCCGCTCGGCCTGGGCTCGGACACCGGCGGCTCCATCCGCCAGCCCGCCGCCTTGTGCGGGGTGGTCGGGATGAAGCCCACCTACGGTCGCGTGTCCCGGTACGGGTTGGTGGCCTTCGCCAGTTCGCTCGACCAGATCGGCCCGTTCGCCACCACGGTGGAGGACGCCGCGCTGCTCTTCGACGTCCTGGCCGGGCACGACCCGCTCGACAGCACCTCGTTGCCGCTCGCTGCCCGAGCCGACGCTGGCGACGCGTGCACGACGGGGCGGAGGGCATCAGGGTCGGGCTCTGCCGTGATCTCGTCGATGGCTGCGCGCCCGACGTGGTGGCGCGGGTGCAGGAGGCGGCCGATGCGCTGGCCGCGGCCGGCGCCAAGGTGGAGGAGGTCTCCGTGCCGGAGTTCGGCTACGGGCTCTCGGCCTACTACCTGATCGCCCCGGCGGAGGCCTCGTCCAACCTCGCCCGCTATGACGGCGTGCGCTACGGGCTGCGCGTCGACGGCGAGGACGCAGCCGCCATGAACACGGCGACCCGCACGGCGGGCTTCGGCGCCGAGGTCAAGCGCCGGATCATGCTGGGCACCTATGCGCTGTCGGCCGGCTATTACGACGCGTACTACGCGCAGGCCCAACGAGTCCGCACGCTCGTGATGCAGGCGTTCGACCGGGCCTACGAGTCGTTCGACGTCCTCCTCGGCGCCACCGCCCCGACGACCGCCTTCGACCTCGGGGCGAAGGTGGACGACCCGATGGCGATGTACATGAACGACGTCTGCACCATCCCCTCCAACCTGTCGGGGCACCCGGCCGTCTCGGTGCCCTTCGGCACCGGCGACCGACGGGCTGCCCGTCGGCGTGCAGGTGCTGGCGCCGGCGCTGCAGGAGGCCCTGCTGTTCCGCGTCGCCCGGGTGGTCGAGGCGCACGCTCCGAACGGAGTGGGATCGTGAGCGCGGGCTGGGAGCTGGTGGTCGGGCTCGAGGTGCATTCTGAGCTGGCCACCGTCGACGAAACTCTTCTGCGGATGCCGCAACGCGTTCGGCGACGAGCCCAACGTCAACATCTGTCCGACCTGCCTGGGATTGCCCGGTTCGTTGCCCGTGCTCAACGAGCAGGCGGTG
Organism: uncultured Acidimicrobiaceae bacterium; assembly: GCA_963737805.1. Taxonomy (GTDB): domain Bacteria; phylum Actinomycetota; class Acidimicrobiia; order Acidimicrobiales; family RAAP-2; genus Bog-473. The sequence continues at coordinate 475,938 of CAVTUE010000011.1, read as the reverse complement.
GAGCTGGCCATGCGGATCGGCGCCGCCCTGCACTGTGAGATCCGGCCGTCCGTGTTCGCCCGGAAGAACTACTTCTACCCGGACCAGGCCAAGGACTATCAGATAAGCCAATATGACCTCCCGCTCAACACGGGTGGGTGGCTGGAGCTGCCCGACGGGTTCCGCGTCGGCGTGACACGGGCCCATATGGAGGAGGACACGGGCAAGCTCACGCATGTCGGCGCGAGCGGTCGCATCAACGCGGCCCTGCACGCGCTGGTCGACTACAACCGCTCCGGCGTCCCGCTCGTCGAGATCGTGAGCGAGCCCGACATCCGCACGGTGGCCCAGGCGCGGGCCTACACCAGCGAACTGCGCGGGATCCTCGTGGCGACCGGCGCCTCCGACGGGCGGATGGAGGAGGGATCGATGCGGGTGGACGCCAACGTGTCGGTCCGCCCCGTCGGCACCGACGCCTTCGGCACCCGCTGCGAGATCAAGAACCTGAACTCCCTGCGCTCCCTGGGACGGGCGATTGAGTACGAGGCGGCGCGCCAGATCGCCCTCCTCGAGTCCGGTGGCTCCGTCACCCAGGAGACCCGGCACTGGGACGAGTCGGCGGGGCGCACGGATTCGATGCGCTCCAAGGAGGAGGCCAACGACTACCGCTACTTCCCCGAGCCCGACCTGGTGCCCCTGGCACCCGACGAGGCGTGGCAGGCGCGGGTGCGGGCCGGGCTGGGCCCGATGCCGGCGGACCGCCGGGCCGCTCTGGCCTCGGCACTCGGCGGGTCGCCGACCGACGCCGAGACGGACCAGATCCACGCCGTCGTCGACCTGGGCCTCGACGAGCTGGTGACGGCGGCCGTCGACGCCGGCGCGCCCGTTGTCCTGGCCCTGGCCCGGGCCGCCAACGAGGTCGCCGCGCAGAGCGAAGCGGGACTGCAGCTGGACCCGAAGTCGTTCGCCTCCGTGCTCCTCATGGAATCGGGTGGTCAGCTCTCGGCGACCCAGTCCAAGGCGGTGCTGGCTGCGCTGCTCGAGCGGGGCGGGGGAGACCCGGCCGCCGTGGCCAAGGAGATGGGCTTCGAGGCACTCGGGTCCGACACCCTGGGCACGGTGCTCGACGAAGTGATCGCGGCACATCCCGAGGACTGGGCGCGCTTCGTCGAGGGCGACGACAGGGTCATGGAGTTCTTCATCGGGCAGGTCATGAAGGCCACGTCGGGGAAGGCGAACGGCAAGGACGTAGCGGCGGAGCTGCGCAGGCGGCGCGGCTGACCCGGGTGCTCGAAGTGGCGCGCGCCGCTGACCTGGTCGAATCACTTCGGAGCCCGTTTGCCGGCGGAGCCTGAGTACGGTTGACCGCTGACATGGCGGGGGACACGGCGATCTCGGGCACTGTGGGTGGATCCGCGCCACCCAGCTACGAGGGGGATGCGGCCGAGCGTCCCTCTGGTGACGTGGTCCAGACGACGCATGCTCACTGGCCGCACGGGCGGCGATGGTGGCCGGTCGTCGTGTGTGCTGCCGCGTACGCAGCCTTGGCCATGCTTGATTTTGGCCATCTGAGTTCGCTCGGGGCGAACCACATGGCCGGACCACGGAGTGCGGATCAGATCAGTCAGGTCTGGTGGATCGAGTGGGCTTACAACGCGCTGGTCCGAGGCCACAATCCCCTCGTTACCGATTGGCAGAACTATCCCGTCGGAATTCAACGCCGGGGTGAATGGCTCCATGTTGGTTCTGGGAGCGTTGGTCTCGCCGATTACCGTTCCTCTTTGGTCCCGTGGTTTCTTGGAACGTGCTCGAGAGGGCGGCCCCCTTCCTCTCGGCGCTCTCGATGTGCCTGGTCCTGCGGCGTTGGACCACATGGTGGCCGGCCGCTTTCGTCGGCGGCTTGCTGTATGGCTTCTCGAGCTACGTGACGTCGCAGGCTGGGCACTTGTTCGTGGCCTTTGTGCCTCTTCCGCCACTGTTTTTCTTGCTGCTCCACGAGGCTCTGGTGCGCCAACAATGGAAGCCCGAAACGAACCGGAGCACTCCTCGGTCTGGTGTGTGCTGCGCAATACTTCATCTCTTACGGAGGTCTTCGCCAGTATGGTGCTGATGGGAGCCGGCGCGACCTCGCTCTGGGTTCTTGGCCAACCGAAAGACATCTCTCGGTTGACACGCACTACCTGAAGACGAACTGTAGCTATGCGGCTGCTGGTCGGAGCGGTCCTGCTCGTCTATCCGCTCCTCTTCACCCTTTTCGGTCCACGAGCATATCAACGGGGTTCCGAATCCGCCGGCCGCTCTCGCCACGCTGCACGGCGACCTGCTGGGTCTCGTGGTGCCCGGCTACCTCCAGCGACTGGCTGTTCCCGGGCTGCCGTCTCGTACTACTTGCTCGACTCGGCAACGATGTACCTGGGGATTCCCCTCCTCGTCGCTATCGGCGTCATCGTCGTTCTCTTGCGTAGGCGTGGGATGGTCCTGCTGGCGGGGGCTATGACCCTCATCTCGCTGGTCCTCTCGTTGGGCTCGACGCTTTATGTCGGAGGACATGACACCCATCTCCCGCTTCCCTTCGTCGTCTTGTCTCATCTCCCCCTCACCCAAGGATTCCTCGCCAGTCGCTTTTCCCTCTACACGATTCTCTTTGGATCAGCGATTGTCGCCATCGGCCTCGATGCGCTTCATCACCGCCTGGTGACTTCTCGCCACCTGGGTGGAGTCACCCGGCGCCGACGAGAGCTCGTGGCCCTCGCAGTAACGATGACGACTGCACTCCTCGTCGCACTTCCCATGCTGCCATTGCATCAACAGGCATCGACTGCGACGGGCGCATCTCCCTTTTTCTCCAGCTTCGCGGCCACGAGGAACATCCCCGACGGAAGCGCGCTCCTGGCCTATCCATACTCGGACGACCCGGCCTATCCGGGCAACATTTTGGGATTCTCATATTCGCCGAGATACCAAGCCGTCAACGACGTCCTCTTGGATCAGGCCGTTTCGGGGATGCATTTTCGACTGATCGGAGGCTATGGATGGCGGCCGAGTGGAGCGGCATACGGGACGCCGGGTCCGAGTGTCCTTCGCCCTCAGTCGGTGAAAGACCTCTTTGACTTCGGCTTCTACGGCGTGACGACACGTTCTGGACAGGCCGAAGTTCTGCTGACAAGTAATCTGGTCGCCGATCTGCGCGAATTTGTGCAGAAGCACGACGTGGACACGGTGGTTGTGTTACCCGTCGGCCAACACCCCGCGACTGTCACCACGTTCCTCACTTCTGCCCTCGGGAAGCCGTCACACGTGAAGGGTGTGCTGGTCTGGTTCGACGTCAAGCACAGATTGCAGAACGTCGCCCCCGGAGCGCGCCTGCCGCTTGTGACTGCACCACCCGTGACCGACGTCCGGAAGCCGGCCACCAACGAGCAACTAGTTGGCCGGCAATATCTCGTCGCACAGGCGTCGGCGAGTCTTGGGATCAAAAAGGTTCTGTTTCGCATCACGGGAGACGGTCACACTCTCGTCGAGACTGCGAGCTCGTTTCCGTACGGTTGGCTGGGAAGTTGGAACACCGCCAGCGTGACCAACGGCACGTACACCGTGCAGAGCGTCGCTTATGGAGTCACCGGTCAAATCACCACGAGTCCGGGCGTCGTGGTTCACGTGAGGAACTGATGACCTAATCGATGGGCCCCGCCATGTAGCGGTCGAGCGTGGGGCCGGCCCAGCGGGCGATCTCCGCCGGCGTGGCCGTCGAGACCGGCGGGACCCGGAGGATGTAGCGGGTGAAGGCGAGACCCATCAGCTGCGAGGAGACGAGGGAGCGCCGCCGCCGGGCCATGTCATCGCTTTCGTCCTCGTTCACCGGGCTGTTGTTCCAGACCCGCTCGGCCACGAACTCGCGCATGGCGTCGGCCACGCTCGTCGACGCGGCCATGCCCGCCACACATGCGGCGAACGAGGAGCCAGTTCCCTCCGCGTGGTCCCACATGGTCAGAAAGCCCGAGACGACCACCGCCCCGATGCCCGCGGCCGAGCCCGAAGACGGGTCGGCGTGCCCCTGCGCCACGCTCGCGGGGTCGAAGGGCAGGGCCATGGCGGCGACGAAGAGGCTGGCCTTCCCGTCGAAGTAGTGGTGGACGAGGGCGGGGTCCACCTGGGCCTCCCGGGCCACGGCCCGCAGGCTCGCCCCGTCGTAGCCCTTGGCGGCGAAGACGCGCTTGGCCGCCTCGACGATCTCGCCCCGGGTGTCGGCGTTGCCGGGCCGGCGCCCGGCGGCCGCGGCGCAGCACTCACGATGACCCGCCCGAATTTCCACCCTGGGGGGATTCACCAGCGGGGAATTCTGTGTTACAACTCATCAGTGATGAATCTTACTGGCGAAACGGCCATGAGCGCCGGACATGACGACCGAGCGAGCCCCCCGTGACGGCGCTGGGGCGCCTGGCCGGCGCCTGTTACGACCGCCGCCGGACGGTCCTGGTCCTGTGGATCCTCGCCATCATCGGCATCACGGTCATCTCCCAGGTGGTGGGCACCCACTTCGAGAACAAGTTCACGGCCGGGAACACCCCGTCGCAGCAGGCGCAGAACATCCTGCAGACCCGGTTCCCCTCGAAGTCGGGTGACACGGCCGACGTCGTCTTCCACACGACCTCGCCCATCGCCAGCCCGGCCAACGAGGCCGCCATCAACGGGGTGGTGACCAGCCTCGAGCCGCTGCCCTACGTCCAGAGCGTGACCAGTCCCTTCTCGGCCGCCGGGGCGCACCAGATCGCCCCGGCGAGCAACGGCAACATCGCCTTCGCCGAGGTCCAGTTCACCACCGACACGGCCGACATCCCCACTGCCGCCGTCAACAAGGTCATCGACACCGCCCAGGCCGCGGCGCACGCAGGGCTTCCAGGTCGAGCTCGGCGGGAACCCGATCTCCGCCGCCGCCACCGCGGCGCCCGGCCCGAGCGAGGGCATCGGCATCACCGCCGCCATCCTCATCATGCTGCTCGCCTTCGGATCCGTGGTGGCCATGGGCCTGCCCGTCATCACCGCGCTGGCCGGGCTCGGGATCGGCATCGCGCTGCTGGAGCTCCTCGACCCACCTCCTGACCGTGCCGAACTTCTCGCCGGAGATGGCGGCCATGATCGGCATCGGGGTCGGCATCGACTACGCCCTCTTCATCGTCACCCGCTACCGGCAGGGCATCTTCGAAGGACGCGATCCCCGCAACGCCGTCGTCACGTCCCTCATGACCTCGGGCCGGTCGGTCCTCTTCGCCGGCAGCACGGTGGTGATCTCGCTCTTCGGCCTCTACCTCATCGGCCAGGCGTACATGATCGGACTGGCCACGGCCTGCATCGCCGCCGTCCTCATGGTGCTCATCGCCGCCCTCACGCTGCTGCCGGCCATGTTGGGCTTCGCCGGCAACGCCATCGACAAGTGGCACGTGCCCGGCCTGCTCCAGACCGGCGGCCCGCCGCCCGAGAACGGGTTCTGGTACCGCTGGAGCCGCTTCGTGCAGCGGCGGGCGTGGGTCACCGGCACCGTGGCCGTGCTCGTCCTCGTCGCCCTGGCGCTCCCGCTGTTCAGCATGCGACTCGCCTTCACCGACGCCGGCAACGACCCGACCTCGTTGACGACCCGGCAGGCCTACGACCTCCTGGCGCAGGGGTTCGGCCCCGGGTTCAACGGCCCCCTCGTCATCGCGGCCGACATGCAGCGGCCCGACCGACCGTCCGACGGTCGAGCGTCTGCAACAGGCGATCGCCGCGCATCATGGCGGCATCGCCTTCGTGCACCCCGCCGGAATTCAACAGCGCCGACACCGGCGCGGTCATCATCGTCTATCCGACGACATCACCCCAGTCGGCCCAGACCGGGACGCTGGTGCAGACCCTCAGCAACGACGTGATCCCACCCGTGGTGACCGGAACGAGCGTCAACGCGCAGGTCGGTGGGGAGACGGCCGCCAGCATCGATGCAGCCAACTTCCTCGGCCACCGGCTCTTCTTCGTGATCGGCGCCGTCCTGATCCTGTCCTTCATTCTGTTGATGTTGGTGTTCCGATCGCTGGTGCTGCCCGCTCAAGGCGGTGATCATGAACCTGCTCAGTGTGGGCGCCGCCTACGGCGTGATGGTGGCGGTGTTCCAGTGGGGCTGGGCCGGGCGCATCATCGGCATCGGCGAGACGGGACCCATCGACCCGTGGATACCCGTGGCGCTCTTCGTCGTCCTGTTCGGGCTCTCCATGGACTATGAGGTCTTCCTGCTGTCGCGCATCCGCGAGGAGTGGCTGCGTACCCACGACAACTCGCTGTCGGTGGCCGACGGCATCGCCGTCACGGGACGGATCATCACGGCGGCGGCGGCCATCATGTTCTGCGTCTTCGCCTCGTTCGTGATCAAGGACCCGCTGCACATCCTCAAGGTCTTCGGGCTCGGGCTGGCCACGGCCGTCCTGGTCGACGCGACGATCGTGCGCATGATGCTCGTCCCGTCGATCATGGAGATCCTCGGCCCGGTCAACTGGTGGATGCCCGCCTGGATGGACCGGTCGATCCCGCAGATCGGTGTGGAGGTGACCCCGGCGCCGCCGACCCCGGTGCCACCTCCCGGCGCCCGGTTGAACCGGGGGCGGCCGGACGGGACAACCCTGGCGCGATCTCACCTGGGCGGCGTTCAGCTCGTGATGGTTATGGTGACGGGGGGGCTGCTGTTCGCGACGGCACCGGTGGAGCCGACCGACCAGATCAGGTAGCGGCCGGGATGAACGGCGCTGGCGTTCCAGGATCCGAGCCAGATGTCGGCGTACTTGCCCGACTTCTTGGCGACGGCGACCACCGTGTTCCGCAGCCCGCCCCCGGTGGCACGAAACTCGACTTTGGTCACTCCTCCGGGTGCCAACGCCTCCAAGGGGATCGTGCCCGCCCTCGTTCCATCCAAGGGCCGCACCATCTCGTTTTTGATCGGGGGCCCGGCGTCGGCAACGTTCATGACTTTGGCCAACCCGACCAAGGAGAGGACCAGCGCCAGCACACTGAGCGCCACCGGCACCTTGTGGGCGAGCCGCCGCCGGTCTTGATCCGCCGGGCGATCTCGAGCACTCGTGGTCGGGGCGAGGCTCGAGTCGCTCGGGCCACCTCGGGGCCTCGGGGAGCCCGAGCCCGTCGCATGGCGGCCAGCCCGGCACTGAGGCCGACCGCGGCGAGCAAGACGAGAGGGACCTCGACGGCCGCCCGATAGCGGGTCTCGCCATATGTCGTCGCCACGGTCACCGCCACGATGGCGAAGAAGCCGAGCAGCGGGTAGACGGGGATCCGCCGCCGGCGCAGCACCACGACCCCGCCTACCGCCGGAACGACCAGGAGCCAAAAGCCGAACAGGGCCAACCGGTTCACCCAGATCGCCGTGGGAAGGTACGACGTGCCCAGGGCACCGGTGATGCCGCTCTCCCATTCGGCGTCGAGCTGCACCTGTTGGAACGGGTCCCAAAAGCCGAAGGCCCGACCTTCCCGGGCGAAGAGCACCACGGGGAGCCGGCCGACGTGGTGGTCCAGATAGTCTCAACCCTTCGTGGAGCGCCGTTGCATTTTGTACGGACTGGTCCTGCCCAGGCACCAGATGCAGGCAGTGTGGCGAGTAGTCACCGGTGTAGGGACCGTAGTAGGTGGTGTCGCAGTTGCCCTGCGCAACGGCCGCCCCGAAGTTGTTCGAGAGCAGGACCGGACGCTCGAATCGCCCCAGGTTGTAGATGGTCCACGGAGTCACGACCACGACGACACACAAAGTGGCCAAGGCCAGCCAGCCGAGGCGCCGACGCCACCCGATGTGCTTCACGGCCAAGATCAGGGGGGCCACCACGACGGGGAGGACCAAGATCTGCTCGGAGCGTGTCAGCGCCAGCACCCCACACATGAGGCCCAAGACGGCGGCCCGTCGGGCCGACGGGTGGGCCCAGAACCGGTAGGCCACCAGGATCATGACGGCGATGCCGAGCAGCAGCAGCGTCTCGGAGAGGATCGCTCGTTCGTAGACCCACAGCCCCGGGTACAAGGCGGCGATGCCGGCCGCGATCAGCCCGACGCGGACGCCTCCGATCCGTCGTCCGGCCAGTCCGACGGCCCCGACCGTGAGGGTCCCGACGGCCGACGCGAGGGTTTGTTGTGCGAGCCAGCTGTGTTGGCCGAGCCAGGCCCAGATCGTCAGGACCAGCGCCCAGGCCGGCGGATGGAGGGCGTCTGGCCTCGTACCCTTTCCAAAGACAGAGGCGAACCACTCTCCCCGAGCGTTGAGATTGGCTTGGAGGCTGTACTCAAAGCCGTCACCGGTCAGCGCGCTGTTGCGGCCTTGGTAGACAATGACGAGCCGCAGAATGAAGGCGACGGCGCAGATGAGAACCAGCCACCATCCGAAGCGATCGATGGCAGGCTCTGGCGCGGCGTCTGTGAGCCGCAAGCACGGAAAGGTCGACAGCGCCAGAGTGTGGTGGACTTGGTCGTTCCCGCAATGCGAGGCGCACGCCGCCCCTCCAGGCTCCCTCGACGGCCCCTCGAAGGGGAGGCTCATGACCTGCCTAAGATACCGGCGACAGTTCGCTCAGTCCATCGGGCTTCGAATGGGGGACCCACGTGGTATTCGAAGAGCACCTTGACGTCTCAGTGGTGTTGGAGCGCTCTGCTGGCTGGTTTCGAGGCGTCACGGGGTGAAGTCATCGTGAAGGCACATCAACTCGCCGTCGTGAGTTCGATTCCCGGCTCATCTCCGACGTCATTCGACGAGGCGTAGCCCGTTCCTCTCAGCGTCGAGCCTCCAAGCCGGCGGAATGCCGAGGCGATCGTGATGGATGCCAAGAGAAAGAGAGATGGTTCGGCGACAGCCCGCAGGCGCGTGGAACCGATGAAGAGGGCCGCATCGAAGGCAGCAATGATGACCGGCCTGAGGATGACCACGAGATGTCGTCTCGACTGCCTTCCCAGAATGACTGCGCCGGCGGCGCCATTGATCCCTTCGGCGTGACCTCGTGTAGGAGGCGCGGTACGGAGGTCCCTGTTGCGGCGGGCCAGCGCGTAGACCGTGCCCGCTAGTTTACATCTGTGCCCGACGAACCCAGGAGCCGACCGCAGTCAACGCTCGTGTCCCTCAATCCCGGGCGCGACGTGCAGCGGGTCGGCACGGCCACCTTCCTCGGTCAGGACGTCAACAAGATCCACGACCCGGTGTGGGCCGTGATCGGCAACCTCGGCGACAGCCAGTGTTATCTCGGCGTCCCGCAGAAGGTGCAGGCCGTCCAAGAGGCTCTGTCCCGCCGCATCGCCGCGGACGACCTCGCGGTCCGCCTGATCCCGCCCGCCTTCACCCTGGGCGTGTCGGACGGCCAGCTCAACGGCACGCCGCAGATGCGGTTCTCCCTGATCGGGCGCGAGCTCGTCCACGATGTCGCCGACGTCCACCTGGCCGCCAACGGCGTCGCCGGCCTCATCGCGGTCGTGGCCTGCGACAAGCCCCCCGTCGGGACGCGTCGCCGCCGTGCTCGAGAACAACACCCCCGCCGTGATCCTCTCCGACGGCCCCATCCGGCCCGGGATCGACCCGGCGACCGGGTGACCGCATCGACCTCGTGTCCGCCTTCCAGGTGGCCGACCAGGACGACGAGGTCCGGGCCCGCTTCGCCCTCAACGCCTGCCCCGGCCAGGGCAGCTGCGGGGGCATGTTCACCTACAACACCATGCAGACCTTCATCGCCGTCCTGGGGCTCGAGCCGCTGCACATGGTGGCGCCGCCCTCGGACGACCCCCGCCGCCTGAGCGAGTTCCCCGACCAGCTGGTCGACTGCCTGCTCGCCATGACGAGCCAGGGCATCCGGCCCCGCGACATCGTGACGCCGCGCCGCGTTGCGCAACGCCCTGACGGTCGCCATCGCCATGGGCGGCTCGACCAACGTGCTGCTGCACAGCGTCGGAGATCGCCCGCGCCGCCGGGCTGGACCTGTGGGACGACGTGCTCAGCCAGGACGACTTCAACCAGCTGGCCCGGCGCCTGCCGGTGCTGGTCAACATGCGGCCCTTCGGCGACTACTCCATGGTCGACGTGGACGCCAAGGGCGGGCTGCAGGTGATCGTCGCCGAGCTCCTCGAGGCCGGCTTCCTCGACGGCGCGGTCATCACCTGCACGGGGGAGACCCTGGCCGAGCAGGTCAGGCGCCTGGACCCGCCCGCGCCGGACCAGGACGTCATCTACACGGTCGCCAAGCCGTTCAAGGACACCGGCGGCCTGCGCCTGCTCCGGGGCAACCTGGCCCCCGAGGGCGGGGCGATCCTCAAGGTCGCCGGCGTCGAGGGCGGGGTGCAGGACGGCGTCTTCACCGGCCGTGCCCGCGTCTTCAACGGTGAGCGCCCCCTCATCGAGGCGCTGGACCGGCACCCGGACAGCTTCGCAGGACAACGACATGGTGGTGATCCGCTACGAGGGCCCCCGGGGCGCCCCGGGCATGCCCGAGCTCCTCGACCCGACGTCGCGCATCACCGCCCTCTGCCGCCAGCGCCAGATCACCATCGCGCTCATGACCGACGCCCGCTTCTCGGGCGGCTCGGTCGGCCTGGTCATCGGCCACGTGGCGCCCGAGGCGCTCCTGGGCGGCCCGATCGCACTCGTCGAGGACGGCGACCGGATCGTGGTCGACCTGAACACCGACCGCCTCGACTGCACCGAGCTCGCCGATCCCGACGTGGTCGAGGCCAGGGCGGCGGCCTGGCGGGCGGCCGCCGAGGGCAACGGCGGTCTCCATCCCGACGTCACGCCGGTCACGGACCGGGTCCTCGCCCGGATGCGAGCGACCGCCCTCCCGGCCCTCCTCGGCGGTGGCATGGCGACGCCCGCGCCGAACTGAGCGGACACAGAACGAATCGCGAGCCCGGGAGATCAGATCCTGTTCTCGGGCTGCGGCTCGACGATGCCGTGGTCGAAGGCGAAGACGATGGAGGCAGCCCGGTCGCGCAGGTCGAGCTTGGTGAAGATGTGGCCGACGTGGCTCTTGACCGTCACCTCGGAGATCGAGAGCTCGTCGGCGATCTCGGTATTGGAGAGGCCACGCCCGATCAGGGCCAGGACCTCGCGCTCGCGCTCGGTGAGACTGGCGGTCCGCGTGCCGTCGTCCCGAGCCGGCGTGGTCGACCGGTACGCGGCGAGCACGCGGGCGGTCACGGTAGGGTCCAGCCAGGCCCCGCCCTCGGCAACCGTGCGAGCGGAGCGGATGAGGTCTTCACCCGGCGCGTCCTTCAGCTGGAACCCTGAGGCACCGGCACGCAACGACGCCGAGAGAACCTCGTCGTCGTCGAACGTCGTCAGGACGAGCACGGGGGGAGCGTCGGGCCGGTTGCGCAGGCGCCGCGTCGCCTCGGCGCCGCCTATGCGCTTCATGCGGACATCCATGATCACCAGGTCGGGGTGGTGGGCCTCGACGGCCGCCTCGACCTCGTCGCCGTCGCTGCACTCGGCCACGACATCGAAGCCGTCGCGCCCGGTCAGGATCCGCCGGAGCCCGGTGCGCACGAGTTGCTGGTCGTCGACGAGAAGGACGCGGATCACGTGGGCTCCTCCCAGGGGATGCGCGCTTCGACCCTCCAGGTACCGTCGCCGCAGCCCGTGCAGGTGGATCCGCCGAGGAGCTCGGCGCGCTCGGCCATGCCCCGGAGGCCCTGGCCGCTCCCGTTTCGGCTCCGGGCCGCGACGGCACCGGGGACGATCGGGTTGAGGACCCGGATGGCCACGTCGTGCGCACCGACCCGGAGACGGACGTTGACGGGCGCTCCGGGCGCGTGCTTGGCGGCGTTGGACAACGACTCCTGCACCATCCGGTAGGTGGCCAGGCCCGACGCCAGCGGTATCTGGGCCAGTTCGCCCTCGAGGTCGAACCGCACCTTGAGACCGGCCCGCGCGAACCCCTCGACGAGCTCGGGGATGTCGGACGCACTCGGGGTGGGCGGGTCCTCGCTGCCCTGGCCGAGCAGGCCGACCGAGCGGTGGATCTCGGCCATGGCGGCCCGTCCAGCCGTTTCGGCGTCGGCCAGCGCCGCCACCGCCTCCTCTGTGTCACCTGCCTCGAGCGCCAGGCGGGCGCCGCTCAGCTGCAACATGGTGACGGCGAGCGAGTGCGCGATCAGGTCGTGGATCTCGCGGGCCAGCCGGTGTCGCTCCTCCTCCGCCGCGCGCGCTGCGAGCTCGGTTTGCGCGTTCGCGAGCTCGGTGGCGATGACCAGCTGGCTGCGGTAGGCGGTGCCACCGAGCCAGCCGATGCCGAAGGCGAAGGCCCAGATCACCTGTCCCTCCCAGGCGAAGTGGTCGACCACCGTCAGCACCAGCAGCACCGCCAAGCCGGCGGCGAGGACGGCCGCCCCGAACCGCGGTCCGACGGTGGCAGCCATCTGGCCGATGAGCAGGACGAGGAAGAACGGCGCGAAGTCGGTGTTGAGGTCATACGAGACGCTGAGCCAATAGACGAAGCCGAGGACGATGGCCGACCACAGGACCACGACGGGGTACTGCACCCGCGCGTCCTTGCGCATGATCTGCTGCGGCCAACCGACCAGATCGATCAGCCAGGGCAGGACGATCACGACGATCAGGAGCAGCCCGAGGTTGGGCGAGGTGAACTCGTGTCGTTCGAGGGCCACGACGAGCCCGACGCAGACGGTGAAGATGCCGATGACGAGCGGCGTGCTGACGGGCCAGCGCATCTCCGTGCCGGTGGGGTCGACCAGGCACATGGTGTCCGACCGCATCCCACCAGGGTAGAAGCATTCTTCCCGGAGCACATCGGACCGGAGGTGGAGCCCGATTCCCACTCAGGGCGGAGGCACAAAGCCATCCCTGGCCCGATGCCGCCGGGTGCCGGTTTCCGTACCGTGATCGGCATGGAGCCTGCCATCGACGTCAGGAACCTGCGCATGGCGTACGACGCCACCGAGGTCGTGCACGGCATCGACCTCACCGTCGGGTCGGGCGAGGTCTTCGCCGTGCTCGGGCCCAACGGCGCGGGCAAGACGACCACGATCGAGATCCTCGAGGGCTTCCGCCGGCGCACCGGCGGCGACGTACGCGTCCTCGGCGTTGACCCCGAGCGGGCCGGCGCGTCGTGGCGCGAACGGATTGGCGTCGTCCTGCAGTCGAGCTCACCGGAGGCGGAGCTGACCGCGGTGGAGACGCTTCGCCTCTACGCCGGGTTTTACGCCACCCCGGCCCCGGTCGATCACCTCCTCGAGCTGTGCGGGCTGCAGGACCAGGCATCCATGCGCAACAAGCGGCTCTCCGGCGGCCAACAGCGCCGGCTCGATGTCGCGCTCGCGCTCGTCGGGAATCCCGAGCTCCTGTTCCTCGACGAGCCGACCACCGGCTTCGACCCGGCGGCGCGGCGAGGGGCCTGGCGCATGATCGAAGGGCTCAAGGCGCTCGGGACCACCATTGTCCTGACGACGCACTACCTCGAAGAAGCCGAGATCCTGGCCGACCGGATCGCGATCGTCGTTCAGGGGCACATCGTGGCCGAGGGCGCGCCTACCGAGCTCGGCGGTCGCGACCGGGCGGCAACGACGATCACGTTCCGGCTTGCCGAGGGTACGTCCGGCCCCGCCTTCGTGGAGAGAGTCGAAGGCTTGTTCCGGTTGGAGACCGAGGACCCGACCAGGGTGCTGCACGAGATCTCCGGTTGGGCGATTGAGCGCGACCTCGTGCTCGAGGACGTCGAAGTGCGGCGGCCGAGCCTCGAAGACGTCTACCTCCAGCTCACGAAGGAGCCCGCGATTCCATGACCGTCTCGATCGACCACGACCACGCCGGCCCGGCCACGGCTGTCGAGACCGCCCGAAACGGGCGGATGCACTCGAAGAGGTCGCGGTTCTCCATGGTGTTCCACCAGGCCTACTACGAAGGACTCGGACTGGTGCGGAACCGGACCGCGCAGGGCTTCGCGTTCGGCATGCCGATCGCGTTCTTGGTGCTCTTCGTCGCCATCTTCGGAAACGGCACCATGCACGTCGACGGGCACGCCGTGAAGGGGTCCACGTACTACGTGGCGGCCCTGACCGTCTTCGCCATCGTCGACGTCGCCTTTATGAACTTGGCCATCGGGCTCGTACAGCACCGCGAGGCCGGTGTGCTCCGGCGGCGCCGCGCCACGCCGCAGCCCGCCTGGACCGTCATCGCGGGCCTGGCGTTCACCACCGTCGTCTCGAGCACGCTGTCCGCCGGTCTCCTGCTCGGCGTGGGCCGGTTCGCCTACGGCGCCACGGTGTCGCCCGGCGCGCTACCGGCGCTGCTGGTCGCGGTCGTTGCCGGCGTCGTCGTCTTCTGCTGCCTGGGCTTCGCCGTCGCCGGGCTGGTCCGTTCGTTCGACTCGGCCCAGCCGGTGATGACGGCGCTGGCCCTGCCGCTCATGTTCATCTCGGGGGTGTTCATTCCCTGGTCCCTCGTGCCGCACTGGCTGCAGCAGGTGTCCGCGGTCTTCCCCGTGCGCCCACTGGCCGTGGACGTGCTCGACCCCTATCTGACCCACGGCGGCCCGGGGTCGTGGGACCCGGCCGGGCTGGTCGTGCTCGGCGCCTGGGGCCTCGTCGCCGTCCTCGGCGCCGTGCGCTGGTTCCGCTGGGCGCCGCGGGACGTGTGATCGCCGCGCTCGGCCGGGGTTGTCGCGGGCGGCGACGGCCCTTGTCGGCGCTGGCACGGCGACCGAGTTGCCGCACTGATCCTGCCGATGGGGTGCCGCCTCAACCCCTCACCCGGTCCAGGAGTGTGCGGTCGGCTGTCCCGAGACCCGATTCCCCACGGCCTGACTCCTCGCGCCCGTGACACTTGCATGCCACGTGGACAGACTGTCGTGGTGAGTGGAGGGCCGGAAACGAAGTACGCCAGGTCGAGGGACGGAGTCCACGTCGTGTTCCAGGTCATCGGGGACGGCCCGCTCGACCTCGTCAGTGTCGGCTACGGCAATGTGATTTCCATCGACATGCGCGACGAGGAACCCCACGTCCGCCGGTTCGAAGAGCGTCTCGCCTCGTTCAGCCGGCTCATCCGGTTCGATCCGCGCGGGATCGGGCTCTCCGACGCGCCGCCGCCGGGCGCGACGCCCGGCATCGAGCTGGTCGTCGACGACATCCTCGCCGTGCTCGACACCGTCGGCTCGACTCGGGCCTGCCTGTTCGCGGTCGGCAGCAGCGGCCTGGCGGCGTTGCTGGCCGCGGCGACGCACCCGGCCGCGTCTCGTCTCTCGCCCTGCTGAATTGCTACGCGTGCCTGCCGCGGGACGCGGACTACCCCTGCGGGATCCCGCAAGAGCTCTTGACCTCGTTCCTCGAATCGGTGCTGGACGTCGGTGCGGCCGCGGAACCCTCAATGGACGATGTGCACCTTCTCGCGGCGAGCCTGTCAGGGGACCCCGGGTTCCGCGAATGGTGGGCGCGTGCGGGCAGGCGCGGGGCGAGCCCCGCGGCGGCACGGGCCAACTTGGAGATGTCGTTCTCCGGGGACGTCCGGTCCGCCTTGCCATCGATCGACGCCCCGACGCTGATCCTGCACCGGGACCCGAGCCTTTCTCCGTGGGTCACGCCCGCTATCTGGCGGACCATCTCAGTCACGCCCGTCTCGTCGTGCTGCCGGGCGGAGACCATCTGCCCTACGGCGCGGACAGCGACACCGTCATCGACGAAATTGAGGAGTTCCTCACCGGTGTCCGTGGTGGTGCAGCAACCGATCGCGTGCTGACGACGGTGCTGTTCACCGACATCGTGGGCTCGACCGAGCGGGTCGCCCGGTCCGGGGACCGCGCCTGGCACGAGCTCCTCGATTCGCACGACGCCATGACCCGAAGTGAACTCCGTCGGTTCCGGGGGCGAGAAGTGAAGACGACCGGAGACGGCCTCCTGGCAACGTTCGACGGGCCCGCCCGGGCGATTCGCTGTGCCCAGTCCATCTGCGCCGGGGCCCGCCGCCTGGGCCTCGAGGTGCGAGCGGGGCTGCACACCGGCGAAGTGGAGGTACGCGGCGACGACGTCGGGGGTATCGCCGTGCATCTCGCACAACGGGTGTCGTCCCGCGCCGACGCAGGTGAGGTCCTCGTCTCGCGGTACGGTCGTGGATCTCGTGGCCGGGTCTGGCATCGCCTTCGACGATCGAGGTGTCCACGAACTCAAGGGCATCGACGGTACGTGGGGGCTCTTCTCGGTACTGGGCCCGACGGACCTGCCGTCCCGATGACTTTTGTCGAAGCGTACGACGCCGTGCGCCGGCGGCTCGAGCCCGTGCTGTCTGCCGCCGATCCACGGCAAGCGGTCCCGGCATGTCCCGGATGGAGCGTCGGGGACGTGCTGGCGCACCTCGTCGGGCTGTGCGAAGACTGGGTCCACGGTCGTTTCGAGGGGTACGCATCGGAGGAGTGGACGGCCGCGCAGCTCGAGCGCCACCGCGGTGAGTCGTGCGTCTCGATGCTTGAGACGTGGCACGCCACCATGAGGGCGTTCGCCGAGGTCGACGAGTCGCCGCTGGGGGCGACGCCGGCTCGCTGGGCGTTCGGAGACGCCGTGGTCCATGAAGCCGACCTTCGCGGTGCGACGACCACTGGTCGCGTCCCCCGAGACCGCGGTCGAGCTCGGCCTGCAGGGCGCGTTGGCACGCTGGCAGCAGGTCCTGCGGCGAGCCGGGCTGGGAGGGGTGCGCGTCGTCCTCCGCGACGGGCGGGAGCTTTGGACAGGTGCACCCGATGACGAGATCGAGGTCGAGGTCGGGGTCGACCTGTACGAGGTGTTCCGTGGGCTTGCGGGCCGGCGCAGCGTCGCGCAGGTGGCCGGGTGGTCGTGGTCGGAGGACCCGAGCCCGTACCTGGCCGCCGGACCTCCGTACCCGTTCTCGTGGGCCCGGATCCCGATCGCCGATTGAATCCGCCCCGGTAGGGGTCCGGCGGTCCCGGCGGGGCGGCCTCCCCCAGGGGTTGTCCCCGGGCGTCGCACGTGCCACAATGTCGACCTCATGCAGGCACGCAGTCACCGGCCCGAGATTCTGGTACTCGTCACGTAGGCGCGCGCCCACACCGCACGCGCGCCTCACGACCTCCCGAACGGGGGGTCTTTTCAATTTCCGGGCCGAAGCGCAGACAGGGGAAGCACATGAAGATGACAGGGGCGCAGGCCCTCATAAAGAGCCTCGAGATGCAGGGGGTCGACGTCATGTTCGGCCTGCCCGGCGGCGCCATCCTGCCCGTCTACGACCCGATCATCGACTCCTCGATCCGCCACATCCTCGTGCGCCACGAGCAGGGCGCCGGTCACATGGCCGAGGGCTACGCCATGGTCACGGGGCGACCCGGCGTCGCCATGGTGACCAGCGGGCCGGGCGCCACCAACATCGTGACGCCGCTCGCCAACGCCTACATGGACTCGACCCCGCTGATCGTGGTGTCGGGCCAGGTGGCGACCGGCTCCATCGGCACCGACGCCTTCCAGGAGTGCGACATCACCGGCGTCACCATGGGCATCACCAAGCACAACTGGCTCATCAAGGACGTCGACGACATCCCGAGGGTGGTCGCCGCCGCCTTCCACGTCGCCACCACCGGGCGGCCGGGACCGGTGCTGATCGACCTGCCCAAGGACATCTCGAACGCCACCGATGGAGTGGTACTGGCCGTCGTCGGTCGACGAGCTCGACCTGCCCGGCTACCACCCGGTGACGTTCGGCGACCCCGTGCTCATCGGCCAGGCGGTCGAGCTGATCTCCCGGGCGCACCGCCCCGTCCTCTACGTGGGCGGCGGGGTGCTCAAGGCCCGGGCCGCCGAGGCGCTCCGGGCGCTGGCGGAGCGGACCGGGATCCCGGTCGTCACCACGTTGATGGCCCGGGGCGCCTTCCCCGACTCGCACCCCCAGGCGCTGGGCATGCCCGGCATGCACGGCCACTACACCGCGGTCACCGCCATGCAGCAGAGCGACCTCCTCGATCAGCCTCGGCGCACGATTCGACGACCGCGTCACCGGCAAGATCAGCGCCTTCGCCCCCGATGCCAAGATCGTCCACGTCGACATCGATCCCGCCGAGCTGGGCAAGGTGCGCGTGCCGGACGTCGGGATCGCCGGCGACTGCCGCCAGGTCATCGAGGAGATGTTGCTCGGCCATGGACGCCCAGGGGCGACCGGCCGGTCGGTCCAGGACCTGGCGCCGTGGTGGAAGCAGATCGACGAGTGGCGGGCGCGCTTCCCGTTGTACTACGAGGACGTCGAGGGCGGGGCGATCAAGCCGCAGAACGTGGTCGAGCAGCTCCGCGACGCGGCGCCGGTCGACACCGTCGTCGTCGCCGGCGTGGGCCAGCACCAGATGTGGGCCTCGCAGTACTGGAAGTTCGAGCACCCCTACACCTGGGTGAACTCCGGCGGCGCCGGCACCATGGGCTTCGCCGTTCCCGCCGCCATCGGGGCCAAGGTGGGCCGTCCCGACCGCACCGTGTGGGCCATCGACGGCGACGGCTGCTTCCAGATGACCGCGCAGGAGCTCGTCACCGCCAGCTCCGAGCAGATCCCGGTGAAGATCGCGATCTTGAACAACGCGTATCTCGGCATGGTGCGCCAGTGGCAGGAGATGTTCTACGAGGAGCGCTACTCCGAGGTCTACCTCTCGCCCGACCTGCCCGACTACGTGAAGTGGGCCGAGGCGATGGGGTGCGTGGGCATCCGGGCCGAGACGCCCGAGGACGTGGGCCCGGCCATCGAGAAGGCCAACTCCGTCGACGACCGGCCCGTCGTGGTCGACTTCCGCACCGACGCCTTCGAGAAGGTGTACCCGATGGTGGCCGCCGGCTCCTCCAACGACGACATCGTCGTCCACCCCGACCAGTCGGCCGCCCGATGACGTCGACCCCGTGCACGCCGTGCCGCGCCGTGCCCGGCCCCGGCGGGCCGTACGGCGCCCCGGCACCACATCTTGTCGGTGCTGGTGGAGAACAAGGCCGGCGTCCTGGCCCGGGTGGCCGGGCTGTTCAGCCGCCGCGGCTTCAACATCTACTCGCTGGCCGTCGCCCCCACCGACGAGGACGAGCACTTCAGCCGCATCACGATCGTGGTCGACGTGGAGTCCGCGCCCCTCGAGCAGGTCATCATGCAGCTCGACAAGCTGGTCAACGTCGTCTCCATCGACGAGCTGTCGCCGGCCGAGGCGGTCGAGCGGGAGCTGGTCCTGGTCACGGTGGCGGTGGGCCCGACCGAGCGCTCGCAGGTCATACAGCTGGTGGGGGTCTTCGGCGGCGAGGTGGTCAGCGTGGGCGCCGACCGCATCACCGTCATGCTGGCCGGCCGGCCCGAGAAGATCGACGACTTCGAGGGCCTGCTCGAGCACTACACCGTCGAGGAGCTCCAACGGACGGGGCGGGTCGCCCTGCCTAAGCTGGAACGCCACTGATCCGACGACATGCACAGAGAGAGAAAGAGCTGACGACATGGCCACGATGTACTACGAATCCGACGCCGACCCCGCGCTGATCGCCGGCCGCAAGGTGGCGATCCTGGGCTACGGCTCGCAGGGCCACGCGCACGCGCAGAACCTGCGGGAGTCGGGAGTCGACGTGCGGGTCGCGCTGCGGGAGGGCAGCTCGAGCAAGCGCAAGGCCGAGGAGGCCGGGCTGCGCGTGCACGACGCTCGCCGAGGCCGCCGCCGAGGCCGACGTGATCATGATCCTGCTGCCCGACACCGAGCAGAAGGCGGCCTACGACGAGTTCGTGGCCCCGCACCTCAAGGACGGCGACTGCCTGATGTTCGCCCACGGCTTCAACATCCGCTTCGGGCAGATCGTGCCGCCGGCGGGCGTCGACGTCACCATGGTGGCGCCCAAGGGGCCGGGCCACCTCGTCCGCCGCACCTACACCGAGGGCGGAGGCGTCCCGACCCTGATCGCCGTGCACCAGGATGCGACCGGCAAGGCCCGTGAGCTCGCGCTGTCCTACGCCCACGCCATCGGCGCCACGCGGGCGGGCGTGCTCGGACACCACCTTCGACGAGGAGACCGAGACCGACCTCTTCGGCGAGCAGGTGGTGCTGTGCGGCGGCCTGACCGCGCTGGTGACCGCCGGGTTCGAGACGCTGGTGGACGCCGGCTACCAGCCCGAGTCGGCCTACTTCGAGTGCCTGCACGAGCTGAAGCTGATCGTGGACCTGATGTACGAGCAGGGGATCGCCGGCATGCGCTACTCGATCTCGGACACCGCCGAGTACGGCGACCTGACCCGGGGGCCGCGGGTCATCAACGAGGCCGTCCGGGCCGAGATGCAGAAGATCCTCGGCGAGATCCGCGACGGCTCCTTCGCCGAGGAGTGGATCGCCGAGAACCGGGCCGGGCGCCCCCGCTTCGAGGCCCTGCGCAAGGAGGGCCAGGCCCACCAGATCGAGACGGTGGGGCAGGAGCTGCGGGCCATGATGCCCTTCATCTCGGCCGGCAAGACCAAGGTGCAGGACGCCTCAGGAGGCTGACCAGCCCATTCATCCTGCTCCGGGTGGGCTCTTGACTTGACATCAGAGTGATGTCATCATGACGTCATGAAGATGTCACTGGTGGTCGACGGGCTGCGTTCCGACGTGGTCGCGCGTCGGGGAGCTCGGGCGACGAAACGGTGGCCGAGGTGGCCGAGCGGATCGCCGACGTGCTCGGCCGGTCCGTGCCGGGGCGCGTGCTCGACCTGCTGTCCGATGCCGCCGCCGAGCTGACGGCCGCGCTCCCGGACGGGCGCATCGACATCCGGGTGGCCGGCGACGACGTCGAGATGACCTATGTCGAGGACGATCCCGGGCCGATGCCGGCGGCCGCCAACGGGGACGAGCTGTCGGCCCGGATCACCCTACGGGTCAGCGAGGGGCTCGAAGTCCCGCGGTCGAGCAGGACGCGGCGGCGGACGGGGTCTCGGTGAACACCTTCATCCTGCGCACGCTCGAGCGCGGCACGACGAGCAACCGGAGCCGGAGCGGCCGAGCGGGGAACCGCCTGCGCGGCTACGGCACGACCTGAAGGGAGCACCGGACATGGAGAAGACGTTCGAGACACCGGGGGGCGTGCGCCTCTACGTGGAGAACCAGGTGGGGTTGGTGACGATCACCGCCCGGCAGACGGATCGGACCGTCGTGTCCCTCGAGGCGGACACGCCCGAAGCGCGAGGAGCTCGTCGAGCGGGCCACCGTGGAGTGCCGGCCGAGCGGGGGCCGGCACCTGGTCGCGGTGAAGATCCCCGCACGGGCACGGCCTGCGCTTCCTGCGACGCAACGCGGTGACGGTGCGCGTCGAGGTGCCCGAGGGTGGCCAGGTCGGCGTGATCACCGCTGTCGGCCGACATCGAGATCAACGGGTCCGTCGGCGAGGCGGACGTCACGACGGGCAGCGGCGACGTCTCGGCCGACGACGTCGCCGGCGACGTGATGGCCAAGACGGCGAGCGGCAACATCACGGTGGGCACGGTGGCCGGGGACATCCGGGCCAGCACGGCCTCGGGGGACCTGCGCTGCTCGAGCGTCGGGGGCGCCGCCGTCTTCTCCACCGCCTCGGGCGACCTTGAGGTGGGTTCGGCCGGCAACCGGGTCGAGGTGAAAGCGAGCTCGGGCAACGTCCGCCTGGGCGACCTCGCCCGCGGCGCCCGGGTGGTCAACGTGTCCGGGAACGTGCGGGTCCTCTCCCTCGGAGAGGGCGCCCTGCACGTCCGCTCGGTCTCGGGCGATGTCGCGGTCGGCGTGGCGAAGGGGGTCGACCTCCATGTCGACGTGGAGACCCTGTCCGGCAGCGTGCACTCGGACATCCCCCTCGACGACGCTCCGAAGCGTGACGCGCGTCCCGAGACCCGGGTGGACCTGAGCGTCCGCAGCGTCTCGGGCAACGTCGAGATCGGGCGGGCGTTCGAGCACGTCGCCTGACTACTGGAAGACGGTCGGGAAGTCCTCGAGGTTGGCCATCATGTCGGCGAGCGGCGTGGTAGGGCAGACCTCGACGGTGTTCCACTGCGACAGGCCCGTGGCGTAGACGAGGTGATCATCGTCGCCGTGAGTACTTTCCAGCGTGCCAGTCGCAGTTGCTGAAAGCCGTCAGTTCCTGATCTTGATCGGAACACTCGTCGGCCCGACGGCCTGCTCGACCGCAGGCACGCGAGACCTTTGTGGTCAGGGCATTAGCGGGGTGCGTGCGCAACGTACATCCAGTTCCAAAGTCCACTGCTTGTATCCATGTTCGGGAACTCTGAAGGCTCGAGCGGCGGGTCTTGAGCGAGCCAACCCTCGAGGGAGGACACACAGAGACCAACTTCGTTGAGCGTGTCGAGCAAATTGGTTGCGCCATAGAGCTCATTGACGCTTGCTCCGCTGTATTCGAATATGACGATCGGGCTACTTTCGGCAAGGGTCCGCAAGGCGCCCCGAAAGACCGCGACCTCTGCACCTTCGACGTCCATCTTGATGAGATCGATGGTCTGGTCGGCATCAAGCACATCATCGAGTCGCCGCAAGGCAACCGGGATGGTCTCGACTTGTCCGTCCCAGTCAGACCGACGGGTGTCGCCCACCAGGCCTCGGATCTTCTGAGGATCACGCAGCGCGCTGATCCAGGGGTCGTCCTTGACGACGAAGAAGTCCGCTTCCCCGGTGTCGTCCGAGAGCGCCAGCTCGTGGACCTGGACGTCGGGAAAGCGCAGTCGCAGCCGGGCGGCTTGCCACGGAATGGGCTCAATGGCGTGGTGATCTCCGTAGGGGGCGAGAACCTGCATGAACTTGAGGATCTCACCCGTCGCAGCTCCGATGTCGATGCAGTTCGACTCTGGTTTCAATACCCGTCTCATGGCCTCCACCGTCAGGATGTCGTACCGGCGGTTCGCTTGCTCCATCGGAGTCGGCCGCCCATGAACGAGCTGCCGTGCCCACTCCGCAGTTCGGACCGGCAATCCTCTCTTCACCCATGCAAATTTCTCGCCCAGTGATTCTTCGCCTGCCAGACCTCGGGCGCGTGTCCATGCCTCTAGCTGGGCAAAGTCCGTTTCCGACGGATTCGCAGCGGCGAATCGAATGTCCCTGAACAGGCCCATGGAGCTCGAAGGTACTACTTCGGATTTTCGTCAATCCGAGGGCGGCCTGGACCATGGTCACGTTGCCTGCATGCCGGCGTCGTCCGGGGCGCGGCCACCTGAGAGAGACCTGGGGACAGACTAATGGCCGTGCACCGTCGGTCACCGGGGTCGTTGGCCGCAGTCGCCCTGTTGTGCTCGCTGGTCGGCGGCGCCGTCCTCGCTCCGGGCACGCGATCGGCCGCGTCCGTCGGGCGTCTGCCATCGCTGCGCTCGCCGATCGTCACCCCCGGCCCCGCGGCGGTGTCGGGCCGGATCACGGCTCCCGGCGGGCCCTACCTCTACGACAGCCGGGGCCGGGTCGTGTTCTTCCACGGCGTCGACGCCGTCTACAAGTACGCGCCCTACGAGCTCTACCCTGACCCGGGGAAGCCGTGGAACTTCTCGGCCGCCGACGCGTCGCTCATAGCCCGGCTCGGCTTCAACGTCGGTGCGCCTGGGTATTACGTGGGGCGGGCTCGAGCCGGGCACGGCCCCGGCCAACGACCCGGCCATCTGCGCCCGGGGGAGGCCCACCGATCCGCACCAGTTCAACCGGGCGGTGTTCGACCGCTACGTGGCGCACCTGACCACGACGGTCGATCTGCTCGGTCGCTTCCACATCTACACGATCCTGGACATGCACCAGGACGTGTACAACCAGATGTTCGACGGCGAGGGCGCCCCGCGTTGGGCCGTGTGCACCAACGACGTCCCGAGCGTCGACCCGCCCGGCCGCTGGTCCCTCGAGTACGCCACCAAGGCCGCCGACATCGCCTTTCACCACTTCTGGGACAACAACGTCCAGGGTGATCTGCAGGGCCAGTACGACCAGATCTGGGGCGACGTCGCCCACGTGTTCAGGGGGAACCGCTGGATCCTCGGCTACGACCCCTTCAACGAGCCGTTCTCCACGTCACTGATCCGCTTCGGTGACGAGCACTTCGACTCCCAGCTCGAGTGCTTCTATACCGGAACGGGTCACATCGGCGACCCCGTCGCACGGCGCGCCGCCGCTGCGCTGCCCGGCCGACGACCCCGCCAACGGCGTCGTGCCGACGATCCTGGCCAACGACCCCCGCCACCTCATCTTCGACGAGCCGGACAACTACGCCAGCCGCGGTCTGCCCACCTATATCGGGCCGATGGACCTGCCCAACCTCGTCTTCAACGTGCACATCTACTGCGGGGCCCGCAGCCCGGTGACCGGGAACCCGACCGACACCGCGGCCTGCGCCGCCCAGGACGAGCACTCGCTCGCCGTGCGGGCCTCGGACCGCCCCGAGATGGCCTCGGCCGCCCAGCCGAAGGGGCCGGCCTGGTTCGTCAGCGAGTTCGGCGCGTCCAGCGACCCGGCGCTGCTGGCGTCGATCACGGCCGCCATGGACGCGCGACAGGTCGGTTGGGTCTACTGGGCCTGGAAGTACTACGCGGATCCGACGGGTAGCGCGGCCGAATCGCTCGTCATGGCCGACGGGCGCCTGCGCTCGACAGCCGCGCGTGCTGAGCCGCACCTACCCGCAGGCGGTGGCCGGCACGCCGCTGTCCTTCTCCTTCTCGCCGTCGACGGGGGTGTTCGACCTGGCGTACGTGCCCAACCACCGGATCCACGCACCGACGCTCATCTTCGTGCCCACCGAGCTGCACTACCCCCACGGCTACTGCGCCCGCACCACGGGGCGCGGGTGACATCGGCGCGGGGGAGCGACCTGCTCCAGGTGGCGAACGCCCGAGCGGGGAGCCGCGTCACGGTGCAGGTCACGCCGGGGACCTGCTCCACCGGCAGCGCCCACACGACCCAGGCATAGGGTGGCGGCATGTGCCGGAACATCACCACCCTGCGCGGGCTCGAGCCCGTGGCCACACCGGAAGAGATGGAGGCGGCGGCCCGCCAGTACGTCCGCAAGGTCAGCGGCGTCCAGACGACGTCGCCCCAGACCGAGGAGGCGTTCGAGCGCGCCGTGGCCCAGGTGACTGAGGCGACGATGTCGCTCCTGGCCACCCTGCCGCCGCGCCGCCAGCCCCCGCCGACGCTGCCACCGTTGCGCCGGATCGCTGCCAAGAAGGCTGCCGCCACCACCTGATCAGGCCTTGACAGGTTATATGCCTCTAGAGGAATATAACCTGTATGACGACGACATTTGAGGTACTGGCAGAGGACAGCCGCCGCCGCATCCTCGACGCCCTGGTGGAGGGGGAGCGCCCGGTCGGCGACCTCGTGCGCCTCCTGTCCGTGAGCCAGCCCGCCGTCTCCAAGCACCTCAAGGCCCTACGGGGAGCCGGCCTGGTCGAGGCTCGCATCGACGCCCAGCGCCGGATCTACCGGGTCAGTCCCGAGCCGCTGCGCGAGGTCGACGAATGGCTGGCACCCTACCGCCGGCCAGTGGGCGACCCACCTGAACGCCCTCGAGCGGCACCTCGAGATCATGGAGGGCAGCGGACGGGGAGACCTGGGCATGACCGGGGGCGACGTGGTCGGCGAGTACGGCACGCTCGAGCGCGCCGGGGATATGTCGATCCTGCGCTACGAGCGCCGCCTGGCGCACCCCCGGCAGAAGGTGTGGCGCGCCATCACCGAGGACGCGGACCTGGCAGCGTGGTTCCCGACGACGATCGAAGGGGCACGGCGGCCCGGCGCGCCGCTGCGCTTCTCGTTCCGCGAAGGTGAGGCCGCACCCTTCGACGGCGAGATGCTCGCGTTCGTGCCGCCGTCACTGATGGAGCTCCGCTGGGCTGACGACATCCTGCGCTTCGAACTGGAGCCCGGGTCCCGATCCCGCCTCGTCGGAGTGCATCCTGCGCCTCACCGTCACCTTCCCCGAATACGGCAAGGCGGCGCGTGACGCCGCCGGCTGGCACGTCTGCCTGGAGCAGCTCGCCGCCGCCTGCGACGGGACGTACGTTGCCCTGGCTGCCGCCCGAGCGATGGCGGGTCGTCCACCGCGGCTACGTGGAGCGCTTCGGCCCCGAGGCCTCCGCCATCGGACCGCCCCAGGAGTGGGAAGAGGTGCACGGGGCCGCTGACGACCGTTGACGGAGCCGTCCGTCAGCCTGCGGCGACGCGGAGCGGCAGGTCGAGAAGCCCGCGCAGGGTGAAGCTCGGGCGCCAGTGCGGCTCGTCCGTCATCGAGCTCTATGCGTGCCGAACCGGGCCAGCAGCGCGTTGAAGGCGATCTCGCCCTCCATCCGGGCCAGCGCCGCACCGATGCAGTGGTGGATGCCCCAGCCGAAGCTCAACGGCGTGTTGTCCTGCCGACGGAGCTGGAGCTCGTCCGCCGCTTCGAAGCGCGCCGGGTCGTGGTTGGCCGCTCCCTGCAGGATCACGATGCGATCGCCGCGTGCCAGCGGCTCGCCGAGGAGGTCCGCAGGCTCCAAGGCGGTGCGCAGGTTGAACTGCACGGGGCTGTCGAAGCGCAGCAGCTCCTCGACCGCGGAGGGGGCAATGTCGGGATGGGCCCGCCAATCGGCGAGTTGGTCGGGATGGCGCAGCAGCGCCAGGAGCCCGTTGCCCAGCAGGTTCGTCGTCGTCTCGAAGCCGGCGGCGAAGAGCAGGATGGCGGTCGAGGTGATCTCCTCGTCGGTCAGGCGGTCGTCGCTCTCCCGCGCCTGCACCAGCGCTGTCAGCAGGTCGTCGCCCGGGCGCCGCCGGCGCTCCCCGAGCAGCTCGACGAAGTAGCCGCCGAGGAAGGTGATGGCCTCGATGGCCGCCTCCGTCTCCTCCTCGCTCAGCACGGGCTCAATGCCCTTGGCGGCGGCGCGGATGTGGGGCTGGAGCTCGGCTCGCTCGCCGGCGGGGACGCCCACCAGCTCGCCGATGACGGCCATGGGCAGCGGCAGCGCGAACGCAGCCATGAAGTCGACATCGCCCTGCTCAGCCAGCACGTCGAGCAGCCCGTCGACCAGTTCGTGCACGGCGGGCCGCAGGCGCTCGATCTGGCGGGGCGTGAACGAGCGCGACACCAGTCGGCGCAGCCGGGTGTGGTCCGGCGGGTCCGACAGCAGCATGTTGTGCTGGGACGCGTCGAGGAACTCGCCGCGGCGGGTGCCGCCGTCGCCGAAGATGCCCGTCGAGGTGTCCTCGATCCTGATGCCCCGGCCGAGCCGGGGGTCCCGCAGCACACCGAGGCACTCCTCGTAGCCGTTGACGACGAAGGGCCCGAAGGCGGTGCGGCTCACCCGGGCCTCCTCACGCATCCGGCCGTAGTACGGGTAGGGGTCCGCCTGCCCTTCCGGCGTGACGAGGACCTGGAGCAGCAGCCCGTCCAGGGTGGGGCTCGAGATGATGGTCATGTGCTGGTTCCAGTCCGCCCGGTCTCCGATGTCAGATGTCAGATGTCAGATGTCAGATGTCAGATGCCAGATGTCAGATGCCAGATACGTCAGGTCGTCGATGCGAACAAGTCCGCCGGCACCAGCGTAGAGACGGACGCACGGGGACGCTACTCAGCCGGGGAGAGGGTAGGCGCGGGCCCGGTTGTGCTCATGGGCCGCATCGGGACTATGCAATTCATGGCACTCGCTCTCCAGACTGGACGTCCCCTATGAGCATGCAAGGCAAGGTCGTCGTCGTCACCGGGTCCAATGTCGGCATCGGCCTCGAGACGGCCGTCGGCGTGGCGGCCAAGGAGGCGACGACGGTGCTCGCCTGCCGGAACCAGGCCAAGGCCGAGGCGGCGGCCCGGGAGGTGACGCAGCGCACCTGGAACGACGACGTCCATGTCGTGTCGCCTCGACCTGGCCGACCTGGCCTCGGTGCGCAAGGCGGCGCGAGGAGATCCTGACCCGCTGGAACCGCCTCGACGTCCTCGTCAACAACGCCGGCGGGACGTGGTCGGCGCGCCAGGAGACGGCGCAGGGCTTCGAGCACACCTTCGGCGTCAACCATCTCGGGCACTTCTACCTGACGAACGCTGCTGCTCGATCGGTTACGCGCCATTGCACTCGTCCCGGGTCATCAACCTCACGTCGGTCGGTCATCATGCGGCCCGGCGCGGCATGCGCTTCGACGACCTCCAGAGCGAGCGGCACTACGAGGCGCATGGAGGCGTACTGCCGCTCCAAGCTGGCCAACGTGCTGTTCACCCGCCAGCTGGCCAAGCGGCTCGACGGCGCGACAGCGGCGTCGCCCCGTCACGGTCAACGCCGCCCATCCCGGCCCGGTCCGCAGCAGCTTCGGCATGGACGGCGACCTGCACGGGTTCATGGGCTTCGGCATGCGCCTCGTCCGCCCCTTCGAGATCAGCCCCAGCGCGGCGCCAAGACCTCGCTCCACCTGGCCCTGTCTCCCGACGTCGCCGGCAAGACGGGCATGTACTGGGTCCGCTCCAAGCCGGGTCACATGAGCCGCCAGGCCCGCGACGACGAGGCGGCCGCCCGCCTGTGGGACGAGAGCGAGCGGCTTGCTCGCCGTCGCGCCGGGTTGCGCGCCGTCGGCCTGACCGGTCGGATCAACGCAGCCGGTCTGGGCATCACAGCGTCACGCTGGTCCTCATCCGCCAGGCCCCGATGGCGGTCCAGAACACGATCCAGCCCACGATCACCAACGACGCCGCCAAGGTGGACTCGGGGATCAGCGGGTTTCCTCCGGGCCCGCCGCCGCCCCCGCCCCCGCTGAAGGGCGTCGGGAGACCGCCCGGCTCGATGTGGGCCATCGCCACGCCCGACGATCCCCCGCTGGACGTTGAGCAGGTGCGAGATGATGTGGCGGCTGAAGAGCGGCGTCAGGATCAGCTCCAGGACGATGAGGAGGATCACCGGCACCGTCCGCTGACCCATCAGTGAAGCCAGCCCGAGGCCGACGATGAACCCGATGGTCGCCTCGAGTGCGATCCACAGCCCGACGTCGACCATCAGCGTGGTGGAGGGGACCAGGAAGTTCGTGTGGTAGTCGGCGTAGTCCTGGTTGGCGACCGATACCGCGAACGCCCGGATCTGGGCTGGCGATTCGTTGGCGGGGTACGGTGAACGTCCCCCCGCCCTTCGTCTGGATCACCGTCCCCGGCGGCGGGCCGTTGGTCTGACCGTTGGGCCGCACGGCACGTTCGGCGGCGGGCCGTTCAGCCCTTGGCCCCCGTGGAAGTTGAAATTGCAGATGACCTCGTCGGCGTGCGACGCCGCCCAGCTGTCGAGGGCCGGACGCGACAGCCCCGCTGGGACGTTGACGCCGTCGTAATTGAGCTGCGTCGGGGCGGCGAACACGCACACCGCGCAGACGATGGTGTAGCCGACCGCCACCATGGCGATGACGATGGCCAGCCCGGCCGGGATGCGCGCGAAGTACAGGGCCAGCCGGGAACGGCCCGTGATGACGAGGTGGCGGAACATCCCCTCGGTGAGGTCGACCGACCCCGCCGTGGAGCCCACGACCGCCGCCACGACGAACCCGAAGACGTACATGAAACCGGCCACCAGCGTGGTGAAGATGCTGTAGCCGCCGGCGGGCCCGTAGGACTTTGGGGCAACGGCGTGGGAGATGAGTCGCACGCCGAGGAAGACGACCGGGATGCCGATGTTCACCGCGATCAGGGCGATCATCAGCCCGCGCCGCTTGCGCAGCTCCATGAAGCGCGTGGTGACCATGCCCCAGGTCGGGATCCACGAGCCGCGGTGGTCGCTCCGCGCGTCCGCCGGGACCGTCTCGGGAGCCGGACCCGGAGCCGGTGCGCCGATGTCGGAGATGGTCGTCATTCGGGATCCCCCAGTCGCCTCGTGACCTGGAGGAACCACGACTCGAGCGAGGCCTGGATGTGCTGGAGCCGGTAGACCGAGATCCCTCCCTCGACGAGCAGGCGGTTGATCTCGGCGATGGCATCGCGCTCGGTGCCCTCGGGCAGCGAGATCGCGAGCCCGTCCGGCCCGATCTGTACGTGGGCGCCGAACGCGGTGCCCCCGAGCAGGCCGCCGGCCCGGTCGGGCTCGGAGCACTCGACCTGGACCTCGAAGGACGAGCCGGCCAGCAGCTGCGAGATCGGGCCCTGCCGGATGACCTTGCCATGGTCCACGATGGCCACCGCGTCGCAGGTGCGCTCGACCTCGTCGAGCAGGTGCGAGGACAGCACGACGGTGCGCCCCTCGGCGACGAGGGACACGATCATGTCGCGCATGTCGAGCATGCCCGCCGGGTCGAGGCCGTTCATGGGCTCGTCGAGGATGAGCAGCTGGGGGTCCCCGAGCAGGCAGGCGGCGACGCCGAGACGTTGGCGCATGCCCATGGAGTACTTCGACACCTTGTCGTCGGCCCGATGGAGGATGCCGACGCGCTCGAGCGCCGGGTCGATGCGGCCCTTCGCCGCCGGCTCACGCGCCGCGGCGAGGATCCGCAGGTTCTGGCGACCGGTCAGGTGGCCGTGGAAGCGGGGCTCGTCGACGATGGCCCCGACCCGGGCCAGCGCCCGGTCACGGTGGCGGGGAACGTCGTAGCCGAGAAGGGACATCGTTCCGGCGTCGGCGTGCGTGAGTCCCAGCAGCACCCGGATCAGTGTCGTCTTGCCGGCGCCGTTGGGGCCGAGGTAGCCGAAGGCGGAACCCCGGGGGACCAGGAGCTCCACGTTGTTAACGGCGACGTTGTCCCCGAACCGCTTGGTCAGCCCGTGGGTCTCGACGGCCCACTCGCTATCGCCGGCCACTGCCGGCGGCGAGTTGGCCAATGTGGCAGTGCTCACGCTCTGACCTGTGCTTTCTCGTCCCGAGGCTCGTCGGCTCGTCCTATACCCGGTATAGTACAGAGGACATCACCGTTGCCGCCAGGGGGCTCTACCCGTCTTTTGCCTGGGGCTGGCACCAGTCCGCTGGTGGTCGGCCCGTCCCGGCAACCGGGGCTGGGCCGGGGTTCTCGGCTTCAGCCGGCGAGTGCGCCCACCACGTGGGTGATGCAGCCGCACAGCGAGGCGACGTCGTCGGGCTCGATCGCCGGGAACATGGCGATCCGCAGCTGGTTGCGTCCCGAGCTTGCGATACGGCTCGGTGTCGACGATCCCGTTTGCCCGCAGCACGGCGGCGACCGCCGCGGCGTCGACCGCGTCGACGAAGTCGATGGTGCCGACGACGTGGCTGCGATCGGCCGGGTTCTCGACGAAGGGCCGGGCGAAGCCGGACTGCTCGGCCCACGTGTAGAGGATCTCGGCCGAGCGGTCGCAGCGCGACGCCGTCCACTCCAGGCCGCCGTTGCCGTTCATCCAGTCGAGCTGCT
This sequence comes from uncultured Acidimicrobiaceae bacterium, assembly GCA_963737805.1. Classification (GTDB taxonomy): domain Bacteria; phylum Actinomycetota; class Acidimicrobiia; order Acidimicrobiales; family RAAP-2; genus Bog-473. The sequence continues at coordinate 444,688 of CAVTUE010000011.1, read as the reverse complement.
CGGCCAGCAGGAAGATGGTGGCCAGCGCCGGCGTGTTGTAGGTCTGGTCGAGCCGCGAGTTGTCGACCGCCGTCTTGAGGTCCATGGAGGTGGGGATCCAGCGGCCCGAGGCGGCGATGCGCTCGACCCGCTCGAGCGCGGCGGGCGACATGAGGGCGATCCACAGGCCGCCGTCGCTGGCGAAGCACTTCTGCGGGGCGAGGTAGTAGGCGTCGAACTCGGCCGGGTCGACCCGGAGGCCGCCGGCACCCGAGGTGCCGTCCACCGCCACCAGGCCGCCACCGTCGGCGGGGGCGGCCGCACCCTCGGGCCGCCGGATGGGCATGGCCACCCCGGTCGAGGTCTCGTTGTGGGTCAGGGCGTAGAGGTCGACCGACGGGTCGGCCGACGGCTTCGGGTGGGTGCCCACCTCGGACTCGATGACCTGGGGGTCCTTCAGGTGCGGCGCCGCCTTGGCGCAGGCCGCGAACTTCGAGGAGAACTCGCCGAAGCTCAGGTGCTGGCTCTGCTCCTGATCAGCCCGAAGGTCGCGGCGTCCCAGAAGCAGGTCGTCCCCCCGTTGCCGAGGACGACCTCGTACCCGTCGGGGAGCGAGAAGAGCTGGCGCATCCCGGCGCGCACCCGGCCGACCTGTGCCTTGACCGTCTTCTGGCGGTGGCTCGTGCCCATGTAGGTCGAGGCGATGCCGGCGAGCGCGTCGATCTGGGCGGGCCGGACCTTGGAGGGGCCGGACCCGAAACGGCCGTCGGAGGGCAGCAGTTCGGGGGGGATCGTGATGTCGGGGCTCTGGCACGTATGAGATCATGGCATCCGTGACGACCACCCCACCGACGACCGAGCTCCGCCGGATCTCTCGCCGGGCCGCCGCCGTGGCGCCCTCGGCCACCCTCGCCGTGGATGCGAAGGCCAAGGCGTTGCAGGCGGCGGGGGAGCACGTCATCGGCTTCGGCGCGGGCGAGCCCGACTTCCCCACGCCGGCGCACATCGTGGAGGCGGCGGTCGTCGGCCTGTCGCGACCCGGCCAACCACCGTTACACCCCGACGGGCGGCATCCCGGCGCTGCGCGAGGCCATCGCGGCCAAGACACGGCGCGACTCGGGTTACGAGGTGGCGGCCAACCAGGTGCTCGTCACCAACGGCGGCAAGCAGGCCGTGGCCAACGCCTTCGCCGTGCTGTGCGACCCCGGCGACGAGGTGCTGGTGCTCGCCCCCTACTGGACGACCTACCCCGAGTCCATCGCCCTGGCCGGCGGCACGCCGGTCGTGGTGTCCTCCGACGAGACGACCGGCTTCCGTTCCTCGGTCGAGGACCTCGAGGCGGCCTGGACCCCCAACACCAAGGCGCTCCTCTTCGTCTCGCCGTCCAACCCGACCGGTGCCGTCTACCCGCGTGAGGAGATCGAGGCCATCGGCCGCTGGGCGGTGGCCAAGGGCATCTGGGTGCTGACCGACGAGATCTACGAGCATCTCGTCTACGGCGGGGCCGAGCACCACTCCATGCCCGTGCTCGTGCCCGAGCTGGCCGACCGCTGCCTGGTGGCCAACGGCGTGGCCAAGACCTACGCCATGACCGGCTGGCGGGTGGGGTGGCTGATCGGCCCGACCGACGCCATCGTCGCCGCGACCAACATCCAGAGCCACGAGACCTCCAACGTGGCCAACGTGTCGCAACGGGCCGCGCTCGCCGCGGTCTCGGGTGGGCTCGAGGACGTGGCGATGATGCGGGCGGCCTTCGACCGCCGGCGCCTGACCATCACGTCGATGCTCAACGACATCCAGGGCGTCGTGTGCGTCGAGCCCGAGGGCGCCTTCTATGCCTACCCCTCGGTCAAGGGGCTGCTCGGGCGATCCCTCCGGGGACAACGTCCGGCGAGCAGCGCGGAGTTGGCCGAGATCTGCATCAACGAAGCCAAGGTGGCGGTCGTGCCCGGAGAGGCGTTCGGCGCGCCGGGCTACTTCCGCATGTCGTACGCGCTGGGCGACGAGGACCTGGTCGAGGGCGTCAGCCGGTTGGCCACGCTGTTCGGCGAGGCGCAAGACTGACAAACGAATCGGTGGGGGCAATCGGCGGGGGGAGTGAGGAGACCACCGCGGTGGCACGGGTACTGGTGACGGAGAAGATCGCCCAGAGCGGGCTCGACCTGCTGGCCGAGGCGGGCCACGACGGTCGACGTGCGGGAGGGGCTGAGCCCCGAGCAGCTGCTCGAGGCGGTGGCGGGCGCGCACGCGCTGATCATCCGCTCCGCCACGCAGGTGACGGCCGACGTGCTGGCCGCCGGCACCGCGCTCGCCGTGGTCGGCCGGGCCGGCGTCGGGCTCGACAACGTCGACGTCAACGCCGCCACGGCGCGCGGCGTCATGGTGGTCAACGCGCCGACGTCGAACATCCTCTCGGTCGCCGAGCAGGCCATGGCCCTGCTGCTGGCGCAGGCCCGCAACATCCCGCAGGCCCACGGCGCGCTGGTGGCCGGCCGCTGGGAGCGCTCGAAGTGGGAGGGCGTCGAGCTGCACGGCAAGGTGCTCGGCGTCGTCGGCCTCGGACGGGCCGGCTCGCTGGTGGCCCAACGCGCCCACGCCTTCGGCATGGAGCTCATCGGCTTCGACCCTTTCGTGTCCCGTGAGCGGGCGCGGGCCATGGGAGTGCGCCTGATGAGCATCGAGGAGCTGGTGGCCGAGGCGGATTTCGTCTCCATCCACACGCCCAAGACGCCGGAGACCATCGGGCTGTTCGGCCGCGACCTCCTGGCCAAGGCGAAGCCCGGCATCCGCATCGTGAACACCGCCCGCGGCGGCATCGTCGACGAGGACGCGCTGGCGGAGGCCATCCGCGACGGGATCGTGGCCGGCGCCGGCCTCGACGTCTTCGCCAAGGAGCCCTGCACCGAATCGCCCCTCTTCGAACTGCCCGGCGTCGTCGTCTCGCCGCACCTGGGCGCGTCGACCGAGGAGGCGCAGGACAAGGCCGGCGTCACCATCGCCGAGCAGGTGCTGCTGGCCTTGGCCGGCGACTTCGTGCCCTACGCGGTGAACGTGGCGGCGCGTGACGTCACCGACACCGTGCGCGGCTTCATGGCGCTGGCCGAGCAGCTCGGCCGCTTCTTCGTCGGGCCTGCACGACGGCCTGCCCGACGCCATCGACATGGAGTACCAGGGCGAGCTGGCGGGGGAGAGCACGGGCATCCTCACCTTGTCGGTCCTCAAGGGCATCTTCGGCGGCTCGACCGAGGAGCCCGTGTCCTACGTCAACGCGCCGCAGCTGGCCGAGCGGCGCGGCCTGCAGGTGCGCGAGTCCTCGACCGCCACCTCGCACGACTACAAGTCGCTGATTACCCTGCGCTCGGGCTCGCACTCCGTCGCCGGCACGCTCATCTCCGCCGGACTGCGCACCGAGCCCCGCATCGTCATCGTCGACGAGCACATGGTTGAGGTACCGCCGTCCACCCACATGCTCGTGGTGCGCAACGACGACCGGCCGGGCGTGATCGGGATCGTGGGGACGGCGCTCGGGACGGCGGGTGTCTCCATCTCGTCGATGGCCGTGGGGCCGAGCCCTGAGTCCACTACCGCCATGATGGTGATCTCGACGGCGACGTCGGCGCCCGACAACGTGGTGGATCAGCTGCGGGGCGACGAGGGCATCCTCGACATCCACCGAGTCACCCTGTAACGGCGGCCCTCAGGACTGCGGCTTGCGCGGCACGTCCGGCCAGGTGTCCAGGCTGCCGATGACGGGCTCGCCCCGGTGGATCTCGCGCCGCGGCGCCCGGTCGAGCAGGACGGCGCGCACCACCGCCAGCACGCCGATGATGAGGGCGGCACGGAACAGGGTCCAGAGCGGCCGGCGCATCCGACCACGGTAGCGTGACCGGACATGGCCTCCCTGCAGAGCATCGCCCCGATCTTCCCCACGGCTGACATGGCCGCCATGCAGGCGCACTACGAGGCCCTCGGCTTCATGGTGCACGTGCACGGGGGCGGGTACGGCACCGCCTCACGTGACGGGGTCCGCATCCACTTCAAGCTGGCCGAGGAGAACGGGCCGGCCATGGAGCGGGGCGCCGCCTACCTCGCCGTCGACGACGCCGACGCGCTGCACGCCGAATGGCGGGCGGCGGCGGTGGGCGAGACCTCCGACCTCTTCGACCCCGGATTCGGCGTGTGGGAGGCCGCCCACACCGACGGCGACGGGAACCTGCTGCGCTTCGGCTCGCCGATCGCGCCTTGACGCCCGCCCCACCCGATGGGACAATTGCAGTGATCATGACGAAGCGTTCACGCATCCGACCTGCTGCTTACCTGACGGCGAACGCCACATCGCGTTCGCTCGCAACCTCCTGCGCCGAATGGCCAGGAGGTTTTTTGTTGGGCCGGTGCCGATAGAGAGAAGGGAAGAGAGACCGATGGCTGAGGGACAGAAAGGGAGTGGTGACGACATGGAGCGGGGTCACCTGGCCCTGCCCTGCGACCCGTCACCGATGCCCTTCGGGAAGTACCGCTCGCACGTGCCGCTCGTGCTGCACGACCGCACCTGGGCCGACCGCCAGTTCACCCGGGCCCCGCGCTGGGCCAGCGTGGACCTGCGCGACGGGAACCAGGCGCTCATCGACCCCATGGACTCCGAGCGCAAACTGGCGCTGTTCCAGACGCTGATCGACGTGGGGTTCAAGGAGATCGAGGTCGGCTTCCCCTCCGCGTCGCAGACCGACTACGACTTCCAGCGCCTCATCATCGACGAGAACCTGATCCCCGACGACGTCGAGATCCAGGTGCTGGTGCAGTGCCGGCAGGAGCTGATCGAGCGGACCTTCGAGTCACTGGCCGGCGCGCGGCGCGCCGTCGTGCACTTCTACAACTCGGTGTCCGAGCTCCAGCGCCGCGTCGTGTTCGGCCTCGACAAGGCCGGCATCGTCGACATCGCGGTCAAGGCGGCGGAGCTGTGCAAGAAGTACGAGGCCCAGGTGAGCGGGACCGCCATCCGCTACGAGTACTCGCCCGAGAGCTTCACCGGCACCGAGCCGGAGTTCGCGGTCGAGATCTGCGAGGCGGTGATGGACGTCCTGGAGCCGACGCCCGAGTCGCCGGTGATCCTCAACCTGCCGGCCACGGTCGAGATGTACAGCCCGAACGTGTACGCCGACGTCATCGAGTGGTTCGGCCGCACCATCAAGGACCGGGACTCCATCGTGCTGAGCCTGCACCCACACAACGACCGCGGCACCGCCGTGGCGGCCGCCGAGCTGGCCGTGCTGGCCGGCGCCGACCGGGTGGAGGGCACGCTTTTCGGCAACGGCGAGCGCACCGGCAACGTCGACATCGTCACGCTGGCCATGAACCTCTTCTCGCAGGGCATCGACCCGGCGTTGGACTTCGGCGACATCGAGAAGGTGCGCCGCGTGGCCGAGTACGCCACGCGCCTGCCGGTGCACCCGCGCCACCCCTACGCGGGGGACCTGGTGTACACCGCCTTCTCGGGATCGCACCAGGACGCCATCAAGAAGGGCATGGCCGCGATCGGGGACGACTACGACGAGTGGGAGGTGCCCTACCTGCCCATCGACCCCAAGCACACCGGCCGCACCTACGAGGCGATCATCCAGGTGAACAGCCAGTCGGGCAAGGGCGGCGTGGCCTACCTGATGGACACCGACCACGGGCTCGACCTGCCGCGCCGGCTCCAGGTCGAATTCTCCAAACGGGTGCAGGAGATCACCGAGGCGAGCGGGACGGTCATCCCCTCGGGCAAGATGCGCGACGTCTTCGAGGAGATCTACCTGCCCGAGGACGCCGGGTTGCGCCTGATCACCAGCGAGGTGTCGACCGGACGCGGCCACACCAGCGTCACGGCCCAGCTGCTGGTGGACGGCCGGCACCAGACGGTGACCGGCGAGGGCAACGGGCCGATCGACGCTCTGGTCACCGCGCTGAAGTCCGACCTCGGTATCGTGCTCGAGGTGAAGGACTACTCCGAGCACGCGCTCACGGAGGGCTCGGGCGCGTCGGCGGTGGCGTACGTGGAGTGCGCCGGGGCCGACGGGTCGACCTGGTGGGGCGTGGGGCGCGACTCGTCCATCCTGGACGCCTCGCTCGGCGCTGTGGTCTCCGCGGCGAATCGGGCCCGTCGGGGGTGATCCGCCCGGCGGTCGAGGCGGACGTCCCCGAACTGGTGGCGATGATCCGCGAGCTGGCCGAGTTCGAGAACCTCGCCGACCAGGTGTCGATCACCGAGGACGACCTCGCCCGCACGCTCTTCGGGCCCGAGGCCATGGCCCACGACTGGGTGGTCGAGGACGGCCGCGGGGGACTGGCGGCGCATGCTCTGTGGTACCGGACGTTCTCGACCTTCCTGGGCAAGACGGGCATCTGGCTGGAGGACATCTACGTCCGGCCTGAGCACCGTCGCCGGGGCTACGCCAGCCAGCTCCTCACCCGGCTGCGCGAGGAGACCGACGGCCGGATCGAATGGGAGGTGCTCGAGTGGAACGTCCCGGCCATGGACTTCTACCAGCGCCTCGGCGCCCGGCCCATGGCTGGCTGGACCCACTACCGCTGGTTCGAGGGATAACTCCCGCTAATCTTGTAGAGAGATAAGTGGAATCTTCCCAAGCTGCTTGACAGATCATCAGTCCGGGCGTCACTCTGGCCAGGGAAGAGTGAGTCAGAAGGAGCACCCATGCGTTTGCTCAAGGACGATCTGCGGGAGTTGGACCTGTTTTCGGAGGTCAGCCGCTCCGAGTTGGCTGTGATTCGGAAGCAGCTGACGAGGCTGAAGGTCAAGGCCGGGCGTGTCCTCGTGCGTGAGGGCGCCATCGGCAACGAGTTCATGATCCTGGTCGACGGCATGGCCGAGGTGACCCAGGGTGGGCGGAGCATCGCCACCATCGGACGCGGCGACCTGGTGGGAGAGATGGCTCTCCTACAGGGGCACGGCCACGGCAGGCGGAACGCCACCGTGACCGCCATCACCGACGCCGAGATCTACGCCGGCTCCCCGGCGGAATTCCGGCGGATCATCGAAGCGGCCCCCTCGGTGGCCGAGAAGGTGAAGCAGACGGTGGCGTCGAGGTCGCTTCTCGCCGCCTGAACCGCCTCGAACGGCGGGTCCCGACGGCCGCGGCGTCGATGGATCGTTGCCTATCGGTAACCATTCTGTTACGGTAACGAAGATGTTACCGGACCGCACCTCCGTCGACGTGCGGCCCGGCGGGCTCGGGGCGCTGAGACCGATGCCGAAGCGGACGCCGCCGGCGATCCCTTCGACGCCCTGGGCGATGCCAACCGCCGGGAGATCCTGCGGCTGCTGAGCGGGGGCGACAAGCCGGTCCACGAGATCGCCGCCGCCCTGCCCATCAGCCGCCCGGCTGTCTCGCGCCACCTGCGACTGTTGAAGGACGCCGGGATGGTGGCCGAGCGGGCCGAGGGGAACCGCCGGATCTACCACCTCCAAGACGGGGGAGTGCGCGCGGTCCAGGACTACCTCGAGGGCGTCTGGGGTGAGGCGGCCGCCCGGTTCCGTCTGCTGGCCGAGAACACCAGCACCGCCGTCGCCGTGACCGCCCCGTTGCGCATCAGCTTCGACGTCGACTGCCCGCCCCAGCACGCGTTCGCCGTGTGGACGTCGAAGATCGGCACCTGGTGGCCGCGGGATCACACGGTGAGCGGCGACGCCGAGGAGGTCGTCCTCGAGAGCGGCGCGGGCGGCCGGATCTACGAGCGGACGTCGGCCGGCGTCCGGCACGAGTGGGGAGAGATAACCGTGTGGGAGCCGCCCGCGCCGCCTGGCCTACACTCTGGCACCTGGGCCGGGACCGCACCGAGGCCACGGAGGTCGAGATCACCTTCGTCGGCGAGGGCGAGGGCGGCGCACCCGCATTGAGATCGAACACGGGGGTGGGAGAAGTTGGGCGACGAAGCGGACGCCTCTGAGGGACCAGAACCGCGGCGGATGGAAGGCGCTGCTCCCGCACTTCACGGCGGCCGCTGAGGGAGGAACCGACTGATGGCGACCGGAACGAAAGAGGACCCCTGGGTGCTGCAGACCCCTCCGGGGAGCTCCGAGTACACGATGTACCGGGACGAGCAGGCGGAGCCGGCGGTGCTGGTGTGCCAGGTGGGCTCGACGAAGCTGACCTACGACATGCGGGCGATAGAGGACCTGCACGGCTGGCTCGTTCGAGCAGGGTGACTGGGTGCCGCTCGGGGCGGCCGACGAGAAGAAGCCGGCGGCGGACGGGACCGTGGAGGCGTGGGGGCGTTCGCCCGACAACCCGGTCGGCGGCTGGTACGGCCGGCGCAAGGGCTACCGGGGCCGCTTCGGGATGTACCTCCCGCCCCTCCTCGAGGTGCTCGGCCTGGCCCAGCTCACCCACGACACGCGCAACAACCGCATGCGCGCCATCTGAACCCGGCAGCACCCGGACCCGATCGCGAAGAACCGAGGAGGAGCAGCAATGTCCACGACCAAGGTGGTTCGCTACCGCACGAAGCCCGAGCACGCCGACGACAACGAGCGGCTCATCCGGGAAGTGTTCGCCGAGCTCGCCGAGCAGGATCCAGGAAGCGGATTCCATTACGCGGCCTTCCGTCTCGACGACGGTGTGAGCTTCCTGCACGTGGCCGTCGTCGACGGCGAGGAGAATCCGCTGGCGTCGTCGCCCGCGTTCGCCGCGTTCCAATCCCGAATCGGGGAGCGCTGTGCTGAGGGACCCGTCCCTGCCGATGCGTCGATGGTCGGGTCCTACGGGCTCATGGCATCGTTGCCGACTCGTCACTGAGGTCCCGGGTCGCGTCATTCGGATCAATGCCGTCAGAGGTGTCGGAGTATGTCGTCGACGATGAGACTCGCGGCCGCCGGACAGCCCTTGGTGAAGCCGAAGAATGGACCGAAGTCACGCGTGGAGGCGAAACCAGCGATGTAAAGGCCGGCGATCGACGTCTGGAAGCCTTCGTCGAGAACGGGAAAGCCGTCGACCACCTCGACACGGCCAGCAAGCCCCTCGAGGTACGGGACACGAGGAAGGTCTGCCTTGTACCCCGTGGCAAAGACGAGGCGATCGAACGTCAGACGGTCTCCACTCGAGAGCGCCACCGAGACCATCCCCCTGTCTCCCACTGTGGCCTCCACAACATGAGTGCCCGGCCAACTACGAATTCGCTCGTCGGCCAGGCGCGGCGCGAGCCACCACTCGAGGCTGAGACGGCCGGCTTTCCAAAACTCCTGGGTGATCTCTCCTTGCTCGGTGGTCGAAAGTGATCGCCACCAGCCCGGACGACTGACTGTTGCATCCATGTACGGGTCGACGAACTTCCAGCTCACACGCTCGAAGCGGGGCATGTCGTGCCGGTGGACGACGTCGACCCGTTCGGCACCGTGTTCGCCCAGAGTGCAGCCCATTCGTAGGCGCTCTGCCGGCCTCCGACGACCAGGACCCGCGCGCCGGCCAGCTCCTCAAAACGAACCAGATCACATGTATGGGCACCGACGCCTTCTGGGAGCAGGGTCGCCCACTCGGGGAAATGGCGGAAGTAGGCCGCGCCCGGTGCGACGACGACGACATCGGCCGCCATCTGGGTCCCGTCGTCGAGCGAGGCCACGAATGCGCCGTCATTGCGCTCGAGGAGTGTAACGAGCCGGTCGCGGACGGACACGTGCCTTTGCGTCTGGAACCAGGCGGCGTACTCCAGGAACAGGGCGATAGGGATGGGGTCGATGTGGGCCGACGAAAGGCTACGCCCCTCGACGAAGGCCTCAAAGGTGTCAATGCCTGACGCATCGATGTGCCAGTCGATCCCTGAGCGCAGATGCATCCCTTCGGGCATGTGGTCCGTCCAGAAGCCCATGGGATGTCCCACGACGACCGTCTCGAGCCCCCGTTCGATGGCTCGAGCCGCCACGGCTACCCCGTAGGGCCCGGCTCCCACGACCAGAAGCGTTACCATCGCCGTCGACCTCCTCTCGCACCGTGACGACCCGTCTCTACCCTACGAAGAAGTGGCACTCCTGGACGACCGACTCGCCGATGCGGAGCGGGTCGGCCTCCGGACCCCATCGGGGTCAGGACACGCCCGTCGCCGGCGGAATGCCCGGCGCGCGTTCCGGAGGCAGAGTCGTCGGACTGTCGGTCGAGCGTCCCAGCACCGCGGACCCATCGATCTCGACGCGATCGGTCGTGTCGCCCACACAGAACGACCTCGTAGCGCAGTTGGCACTGGTCTGATGGAATTGTTGAAATGAGAGACGACGAAGGGCTGGCGCAATCGGTGGAGTGGAGGGTCGGCCGCTTTCGTATCAGGAATCTCGTGGAAACAGATGCAAGCGCCGCGATTCAACAGATCATCAGCCAGGCCTCGCCCGAAGTCATAGCCGGCATCGCGTGGCTTGCTCCCCACTTTGCAGACACCAAGGGAAATCTCAAGGGTGTCGTGCAGTCCTTCTTGGTTGCCGACGAAGCTCACCGGATGGTGATCGATGCGTGTGTGGGCAATGGCAAGCACCGGGAAGCGCTTGACGACTTCGACAACCTCCAGACGGATTACCTGAGTCGGTTGAGCCAGTTGGGTTGGGAGCCCGAGACTGTGACCCATGTGGTATTCACTCACCTGCATTTCGACCATGTCGGATGGAGTACGCAACGAGTGGAGAACGAGTGGAGACCGACGTTTCCCAATGCTCGTTATGTGTTCTGCTCCCGGGAGTTCGATTACTGGTCGATGTTGCCCGAGCAGGAGATCGAAGCCCAGCGCAGTGGTATTCGGGACTCGGTCCTGCCGATCGTCGAGGCCGGGCTTGCGACGTATCTCGAGCCCGACAGCACAATCGTCGCCGGGGTGTCGTTCTTCCCCACCCCTGGCCATACCCCCGGACACTGCAGTGTGGTGATTGAATCAAATGGCGAGCGAGGCCTTGTTACCGGTGACGTAATCCACCACCCGTGTCAGATCGCTCGACCGGCCTGGAGCACAGTATCGGACTACGACCCCGATGCCGCCCGCCAAAGTCGGGAGCGTCTTCTTGCGTCAGTGAGCGGGACCGACACCCTGTTGATGGGGTCACATTTCGCTCCTCCGACGGCTGGTCGAGTTCTCCATGCCGAGGGCGGTTTTGAACTCAGGTCGTGAATCTCAGAAATCACATACTGGCGCCGACCGTCCCCCGACGTCCGGCCGGCAACGTCGAATCGGTTACGACCGCACTCGAGGAGTTGAGGTTCTTGACGAACTTCATGGCAGTGGCGTCGTTGTAGGGGTTGAGTCGGGCATCCATCGTGATCTCCTTCCGCTTCGTCATTTACGACCTCTGAGACCCTTCAGCACCACAAGATGTGACAGAAGGCGATTCGAAAAGTCCAGCCCACCTCAGCCCACTCGCGGGTTTGTGAGCTCTCTGAAACGCCGTCAAGGCCAACGGATTGATACCGACGATTTCAGGAGTGCCCGTGAGGCGGGTCTGTGACAGGCTCAGGACAGAAGAGCCCAGCTCGGGGAGCACAACTCATGATCTTTGGCGCCCACGTGATCGTCTTCAGCAATGATGCCTCGGCTGACCGGGCCTTCTTTCGCGACGTGCTCGGATACTCATCAGTGGATGCCGGTCACGACTGGCTGATCTTCGCACTGCCACCAGCAGAGTTGGCCGTGCACCCCGCAGACGATGACTTCGGGAACGAGCTGTATCTCATGTGCGACGATCTCCCCGCCGAGCTCGCCACCCTCAGGGCAAAGGGCGTTCGGACTTCGGTAGTCGAAGAGGCCAGATGGGGTTCGGTGACGAAGATTCGACTCCCCGGCGGAGGTGAGATCGGACTCTACCAACCGAAGCATCCGACAGCATTGCCGCCGCGGTCCTCCTGATGCGTCGCTCGGAGGGTGCCCCTCACGTCGGAGCAGTGGGCCAAAATCGCGATGGCGCTTTGGGGGACCTCCTTCGCACATCGATCTCCTCGCCCACCGGTACACCGGTGGCCCTTACCAGTGGTACGGCCGGCGTGAACAGGTTCGGGTGATCCTCACGATCACGGCCGGCAAGATCCACTCCATGGACCGATAGTCGAAGATCGACGCTGCTTCGGATCAGAGTGCCATGCCGCAGATCAGCGGCGCATCACTCGTGCAGCCACCTCAGGTCAAGGAGGGTCGATCGGTATGTCTGGCTAGCCTGAAGGTGCCAGACAGAAGGGTTGGACTATGCCTGGACCGAACTGGGCCGAACAGGTCACAGCGATCGCTACCGCCGTTGGCGCCCTTGGGCTGCTGGGTGCCCTCGGTGCAGCTGTGTTTGCCGGACAACAGGTCAAAGAAGCGAAGAAGGCTCGGGAATCCCAGATTGCAGCTGACTTCTTCCGCCGATGGAACGAGGACGCGCTGTTAGAGACGCGCCGCCTCGTCGCCACCTTCGAAACGAGAGAGGACCTGGGGGCGGCGTTCCAAGCCTTCATTGCATCGAATGCGGATGAGGCTTACGTCTTGTACCGAGAACTCGATTACTTCGAGCAGCTGGCGGCGCTCGAACACGTCGGCGCCTTTGACTTCGAACTGATCAAATTGCTCCTCGGACGAACATTGATCGACCGCTGGGAAATGTGGAAACCATCTATCGATGCTATGAGCGGAACGAGTGGATATCCGATGTTCGGATCCCTCGTCGAGAAGATGAAAATCGCTCTTGGCTCAGCGCGGGGCGGCGCTCAATTGGACGAATCATCGTGGTCAACCCCCGCCTAGTCGGCCGATCACATTGCCCCCAAGAAGTTGGTAGGACCGGCCACCAATACGCCCGGCGTGGTGGGACGCACAGGACACTGCTCCCGCATTGCCGCTCAACGCGTGAGACGCCACCACACCCCGGGGCCTGTGAGCGCACTGGCCGTCCGTAGGTCCACCTGGGCTGAAGTGCTCCCCACTTGTGCTCGTAGCACCCCGACCGTGGCTCCGCTCGGCATGGGACCAATCAACGGGGGGTGCCGGATCGCCAGCGTGGCAAGGAGGCCGGGCCACCCGATCACGTCGACGGGCCCTGCCACCGTGACTGGAGCCATCGAACCCCAGGCTGCCACGACTTCCGACACCTTTTGACCCGGGGCGAAGATGGTGAAGCTGTGCAGGACAACGAAGACACTCCTCACCAGTGCGTCACCCGCATCGACTGCGGCGGTGTTCGGGCCGAGCGTCCCGCCCGGCTGACCCAGGACGGCACCGACGACCGTGACAGTCTTCCCGCTGATGTTCTGCTGCGCAGCGAAGAGATAACAGCCTTGCGCGCTGGAGTCGGAGGCCGTCTTGATCCCGATGATCCCGTCCTGGCCCAAGTCGAAGTTCAGGTTGTAGACGACGGTTGTCATCGGCACGCTCGCCTGGCCCAGCGAGGCGATCTGTCGGAGGACGGGGACGGACAGCGATGCCTCACCCAGGCGGACGAGGTCCTCTGCCGAGCTCGTCGTGGCAGGGTCCACGCCGCTCGGATCGGTGATGTGCGTCGAGGCCATGCCGAGCCTGCTTGCTGCGGCATTCATCTTGGCCACGAACGCGCTGACGCTTCCTGCGTCCCAGTCGGCGAGGACCGTCGCCATGTCGGCTCCCGAGTCGACCAACAGCCCTTCGAGAGCTTGGAGTTCTGTCAGAGATTCTCCGACCGCGACCGGGACTTCGGACTCCTGCCTCGCCTGTCCGGCCTGATAGGCCGCCAGCGCATCCGATGTGACCGGGATGGCCGGGCCGTCGTCCCCCGGTGCCAATCGGTGATCTGACAGGACAACGTAGGCTGCAAGGAGTTCGGCCAGACCAGCGACCGGGACAGACTGGGAGCCACGGACCTGGCCCACCGTTCCAACTCCGACGACCGTCGCCGCGGCCTCTCCGCTGCTCGGCCACGCAAAAGACGGTGCCACGCCTGGGATACGGACTTCTCGAGTGTCGAGCGTGGCGTGGGGGAGCGGTCGGACCCACTGTGCGATGGCTCCCGCGCCGAGCGCCGCGACGACGAGTGCAGTGGCCCAGGTGAGAAGACGCCGGCGCCGTCGCGAGGCGCGCAGTCCAGCAACAATCTCGAGCTCGTCGTCGCTCGGCGGAGGGAGCTGTCTGCCAATTTCAGCGAGGCGTTCCTCGTTCTCCCGAGGAAGTACCCGCTTTCGGGCGTGGGCAGGACCTTTGTGTCGCCCGCTGTCGTTGCCGTCCATGGCCTCAACGCTAGGGCCGCCACCCCCGGCACAGGGGTCATATCCTGTTGCGTCGAGCAGGGGCATCTCGCGATCACGCGTTCCAGGCTGGTCTCCGAGGCGATTTCAAAGGACTCCGCCCGAGGTCTTGCAGAGTCCTCGTCCCGTCTGCATGCAGTGGTCATGCGCTCCGACGTCTGGCGACCTGTTGCCTCGGGCAGAGTGTCCAACATGGCCCAGCGCGACCATCATGTCGGTCGGGACGAGCGCTGGATGCACCCATTGGAAAGGAGACCACTTCATGGTCGACGACATCGAAGATCCTCGCCGACGCGAACCGCCCGGCGAGGCACCCGAAAGGGAGATGCTCGAGCAATGGCTCGAGTTTCACCGGACCACCCTTCTGCTCAAGTGTGAAGGAGTGGATGAGGTGGGCCTCAAGAAACGACCAGTCGCCACGTCGAACCTGTCTCTTCATGGCCTGGTACGCCACCTGGCCGAGGTCGAGCGCAATTGGTTCCAGCGCGTGCTGCAGGGCAACCGTGCGCCTTTCATCTGGTTCGATCCTCAGGTTGACGACAGCGAACTTGTCCCGCTCGATGTGGAGGTGTGGCGAGAGGACATTGCCGCCTGGCAGGAAGAATGTGACCGCAGCCGCGGTGCCGCCGCGGTGCACGGCCTAGACGACACGGGCATCCGGCGTGGCAAGCCGTACTCGTTGCGGTGGATCTACTTGCACATGATTGAGGAGTACGCCCGTCACAACGGGCACGCCGACCTCATTCGAGAGCTGGTCGATGGCGAGGTGGGGTGTTGAAGCCGAGGGCCTGGACGTGGCCTACTCCAGTTCCTTCCAGTGCTCCCGCCCGAACAGTCGGCCGAATCGGGCAGTCAGCGATGGTCCCTCGTCGCGGGCCGTATCGGGATGCAGAACCAAGGTGCCCTTGGGCGCGGGCAAGTTCGCGGCCTCGTCGTCGGTCAAGGTGCATCGTACGAGGGTGGTCGTAATCTCCGTGATCTGATCCCGATCCACGAAGCGCAGACCATGCTTGGTCTTGACCGCGATGCCGTCGAAGATGTCCAGCTCCGGCACTTGCAGAACGTGTTCGACCGTACCGAATTGGGTATCCGTCGAACTGAGGACGGCTGCCCCTACCGGCAAAGCCTCGTATGACACCTGGCGGCCTTCGTCCACGATTCCTCCCTCTCGACTCTGGGGCCCATCCTTTGGTCAGCGATCGGTGTGACACAGGCCAACCGTGCGCTGCCGCCTTCATTTTACGTATGCGGTCAGTCCCTATGAGACCGCTGTCGCGGCAATACTCCACCTCTTCCCCGCGATCGCCACAGGGCCAGCACTCGTAAGCTATGAGACGACGCGGTAGCGAATGTGGGTGGCCTCAGGGGTGTCGATCACCCGAACGATCTCCAACTCGATCCTTGCCGGCAGCAGCTCGAACAATCGGCGCCCGGCACCGAACAGCACCGGGACTTGGTGGATCTGCATTTCATCGAGCACACCCGCCACCAGGGCCGACTGTGCCGTAGACGCGCCATGGACGAGGACGTTGCGGTCACCGGCGGCGGCCTTCGCCTGTTCCATCGCGCTGGCGATCCCGTCTGCAACGTACGTCACTAGTGGATACCTCTCGACCGGACGTCCCGGCGGCCGGTGACTGGGCACGAAGATCGGGACGCCGTCGTGGTGATCACCGCCCCAATGTTCCGCCTGTTCCGCCGTGTTGCGACCCGAGAGGACCGAGCCGGTGCTTCTGACCTCGTCGAGCAACTCTGTGGCAACTCCCGACGGACCGATTGACTCCGCGCTCGGTCCGGACTCCGAGACAAGCCCGAACCACTCGTGCAGCCGAAGTTGTCGCCGCCAGGATTGCGTGGGTTGTCCATGGGGCCCGCGATATACCCGTCAACTAACATCGACATGTAGAGCACGGATCTCGGCACAGGACGACCTCCGGAGTCTCGATGGAGTCTTCGCCAGACTAAATGTGCCTTGCCCCAGCTGCGGACGATCGGGCTCCGACGTCTTTGGGCAGGGAATTCGTCGCGTGCGATCGCCCGCTGACCTCACCAACAGAATCAGCCTGCATCAACGTTCGAGGCACTCCGCCATGGTCACTTCGTGGCTGTCATCGCGATGCTGGGGCAGATGCCTTGCAGAGTAAGCCTCTGCCGCGGGTCTCCACCGAACGTGGATCGACGGCTCCGAGTCGGATGCGGGCTGGAACTCCAAGGGCCATTGCACCGGCGGGAACCTCAGTGCCGGGGGAGACGACGGCGCCCGCCCCCACGAGCGAGGATGATCGACAGATGACCCGTTCGAGGACGACCGCCCCTGAACCGATGAGTACCAGATCCTCGAGGAAACAACCTTCCAGGTGCGCCAGATGGCCGATCACGCAATCGGCCCCGACCCGGGTGGGGTTGATGGATTGGGTGTGGATGACAGAACCATCCTGTATGGACGTCCGAGCACCGATCACGATCGGTCCATTGTCAGCACGAAGGACGGCCCCCGGCCAGACACTCGATTGCGGTCCGATGCGAACCTCGCCGATCAGAACCGCTTCGGGGTGGATGAAAGCCTCAGGGTGGATTCGTGGTCGTTCTTCACCAATCGCATAAAGAGTCATGGAGACCATTCAAACAGGACGGCCGTAAGTCCAGACCGCAAACTCAGAAGACCAGCACCGTCCGCCAGCCCTGTTGGGGACTCTCAGTCTTCGTCAGAGAGTCGAGAGATCTGAGCCCCCGTGGGTCCGACGATGGCCGGGACGATCGCGTGCAGAAGACGCCAGCGATCACGAGGTAGATCAGCTCGACGCAAATTGACAGGTTGACGATCTATTCGGACCGCACAAAATCGACCATTGGCTTTCGGCGGTGGGTCGTCCCGTTCCATGTTCGGAGCATCACCCGAACTTACGAGAATTCACCGTCTGGACCATACGATTCGTGCTCGCGACGTCAAGGCCTGGTGTACACCCGACTCACCGAGAGTCGCGGCCATTGCCCGACGGCGCCTTCGGCGACGGTGTGATTGAACTCGAAGACGTCCTTGCGCACGTCACGGCCCTCTCGTCACTGATCCCAGACGAACCTGAAAGGCACACCGACCCTCGGTCTAGGACGATGGAGGATCAGGCTGACGTTGCTCTCCTCATCCATCTTCAGTCGTCCGAGTGACGGCGAGATCGAATCGTCGGGATTCCCCGGTCGGTGTCCCGCGCCGGATTCTTCCACCAGACGACGGCCAGCCGTCGTTTCGCGTCATAAATGCCACAGGTTCGTAACGAACTGCACAGCCCTGGCTTACAGAAGGCCTTTAGGCTGGTCACTGCGAGACGGCCGGCGCCCTTGGTCCTCACCCCCGATTCCCCCCGGAGGGGGCGCCGGCCGAATCGCGTCTGGCACGGTAATCGAGTGATGCATCGCCTGTACGTCGCCCCTCGGTTGGTTCATGGCGAGACCATGTCTCGAGCGGTTTCCCCTGTTGGCGGATCTGGAAATGCAGCCAACCGCCTTGCTCCGGTGGGCTCGGCTGGGGACCAGATGTGGTACCACGCCCTTTCGCCGCTTCTGCAGACGCCGGCTCGAACCCTGACGGCGGGACGGGGACGCCGGAGGACCTGCCGTTGGCCGGCGGGACTCACGTCATCGTCCAGAAGTACCTGCACGACATGGCCGCCCGGGATGCCCTGGGGTCGAGGAGCAGGATCGGGTGATCGGGCAAAATGATCCCCTCGCGATGATTCCTCCTCCGGAAACGGAGAGATGCTGACCGGAGGTCACGTGTACCTGGAATTCACGGAAGAACAGCGGAACCTACAGGGTCGGCTCCGCGAGTATTTCGAAGGGCTCGTTGCCGACGTCGAGGGTTCGGCTCAAAACGGGCCGGCCTACACCCGGTACATCCGCCGGATGGGCCACGACGGCTGGCTGGGCCTCGGGTGGCCCCTCGAGTACGGCGGTCAGGGCGGGGGGCCCATCGATCAAATGATCTTCGTCGAGGAGTCCCACTGGGCGGGTGTGCCCCTCCCGCTCCTGACCTTGAACAGCGTCGGTCCGACTCTCATGGCCCTCGGCACCGACGAGCAGAAGCAGCAATTCCTACCGGGAATCCTCAGGGGGACGGTCCACTTCTCCATCGGCTACACCGAGCCCTCTGCAGGCACGGATCTGGCTTCACTCAAGACGCGGGCCGTACGCGACGGAGACGAGTACGTGATCAACGGTCAGAAGATCTTCACCAGCGCGATCCAGTATGCCGATTACGTCTGGCTGGCCGCCCGGACCGATCCCGATGCTCCCAAGCACAAGGGTCTTTCGGTGTTCATCGTGCCCGTCGATATTCCGGGGTTCCATTGGGACCCATTGCCCACCACCGCAGGCGACATCACCAGCGCCACGTTCTTCGAGGACGTCCGGGTTCCCGTCGCGAACCTTGTCGGCGCAGAGAACCAGGGCTGGAAGATGATCACCAACCAGCTCAATCACGAACGGGTGGCGATCTGCCCCGCCTCGGGTCTGCTCAGGAGCCTCACCGACGTGCGTCGATGGGCGCAGGGACATCGACTGAAGGACGGACGGACGGTGATGGATCATGAGTGGGTTCAGATCAGCGTGGCCACGGTGCAGGCGAAGATCGAAGTGTTGAAGCTCTTGAATTGGAAGGTGGCGTGGGCTTCCGACAAGGGACTCAACCCGGCCGACGCGTCCGCCACCAAGGTGTACGGAACGGAGCTCGCCCTGGAGACCTATCGGCTGCTGCTCGAGGTGGTCGGTCAGGCAGGGTATCTGGTGGAGGGATCGCCGGGGGCAGTCCTGCGGGGGCGACTCGAGAACCAGGCGCGGAGCCAGATGATCTTCACCTTCGGGGGCGGGACGAATGAAGTCCAGCGCGAGATCATCGCGATGATCGGGTTGGGTATGCCGCGCGCTCCCCGGTAGAGAGGTTCCACCTACGCAATGGCGCTCAAGGGGCTCCACGTGAAGCCGCCGATGGTGAGAGAACTCGCTCGTACAACGGGCCCACCTTGTAGCGAATCCCTAGGCGCCCGAATGCCCCGTCGTAGAGACCTCGGCAAATCGCTGTGACGCATCGGATCCGAGCCTTTCTCTGCCGCAGAAAGGCTCTCAAGAACAAGGTGACGATCTTCTTCGGATAGCGACCCACCCGGTGCATGATGTGAAGGTGGTAATACAGCATGTTGCGCGACTCGTAGTAGTACTTCCACGTCGGGATGTCACCTCCCTGGCGGATGGCATCGTGATACACCACGGCCTCGTCGACGATGCGACGAGGAAACCCTGCATGAGGGATTCGCCATTCGCAGTATTCCGCGTCTTCTGCCCACCAGAACAGCGCCTCCATTGGCAGCCCCACCGTCTCCACGATCTCCCGTGATATGAGAAAGCCACACCACGAACCCCAACGGCCCACCGAACCGTCGTCCTGAATTGAAATCGGAAACACAAAGGCCGACGTGGGAGCGTCGCTCGCCGCATCCCACAAGTTGGCGAGACATTTCGGCTCCGGGACGATGTCGTCATCCATCACCCAGGCGTGGGTGAAGTCATTGGCCAAGAAGTAGCGCAGAGCGATCGCCCACCCGCCAGCCGGTCCGCCGTTCACCTCTGACCGGATGACTCGCAACGACCGAGCAACCTTCGGGAGCAGTGACACCTCCACCGGTGGTTGGCTTGCATTGTCAACGACGAGGACTTCCTCGGGGATCTCAGCCTGGGCGGCGATGCCAGCGAGGCACCGTGCGAGCGACTGCGGGGCATTGTGCGTGAGCACAAGCGCTACGAGTCGGCGTCCCTGACGCTCTGACACCGTGGATCGTCCCCCTTATGGTCTCTCTTGTTCAGCCTGGGGCACGAGCCGCCCACTGCGGCACCATCGTACCTCGGTGAACCGCCCGGGATTGGTGACATCGCTCCATCCTCGCCTTGAGAGGATGGAGGTCAATAATGCCATGGCCGAGAGCTTCAACAGCCTCTCAAGTGGGAGTTGATCTATCCCCAAGGACCGTGGAAGGGACTGGACGACGTCGAGTTCGCCACCTTGGGTTACATCGACCGGTTCAACCGCCGCCGTCTTCATGGCGAGATCACCAACGACAAAAGAGTTGGACGCCATCTACTACCGTCAGAATCAACCCGCCGAAGAGGCGGTCATCCGATAGCCAGAGCAGTCTTGGAACACATGGCGGTTCAAGGTGTGCTGCGGGACTTGCTCGATTCCCGGCTGCGAGCGCATTTGTCTTTCCGGCATCGTCGCGAACTACCGTTGCCCTCCGTGGTGGACAAAGATCTCCGGCATATCACTGTGCGGCGAAGTACCGTCGTCCGGATCGGCATCGTCCTGCTGGTCCTTGCGGCCCTCGGTGTGGGAGTTGTCATCGGGTTGAGGGTTGGCTCCAAGTCTTCACCGCCGACGACCCAGTCGACTGCCGTCGGTACGTCAGCAACCACGGCGCATGTGCCGACGACGACTTCCCCTCTCGCGACAACGACAACGGCTGGCCCTGTGCCCGCAGTGCTGTCCTGCGGACCGAGCTCGACACCGCATGTGCGCCCCACGAGCCTCACAATCGGATGCGCTGGAGGAGACATCACGGTTACCAGCATCAATTGGAAGGAGTGGAGGGCAGCCACCGGCGGGCAGGGTACAGGCATCATGAACGTAGGTTTGGTTCAGCGCGCCGGCGATCGTGGTGGTTTTCGATGATGTCAATGGCGTCTTTCAGGACGTTTCGGTAACTCCCTCAAAAAGCGTCTCTACCACTTCGACGACCTCTCGGACGACTACTTCGTCGACTCTTCTCACTACTACTTCGACGACCGGTGGCCTTGCGCCGATTGCAGCCTCACAACCGGGTTCTGGCTGGGGTGGGGACTGACGGCGTCGTCCTTCTACGGCTCTTTGGCAGGTCCAAAAGCTCAAGTGATCACCTTCGTCGAAGCACGGCGTTCAGTCGTTCTGCTGGGTATCCTTGCCGGCGTTCCTATCGCCCTTGGGATCGGTTTTTGCGATTGGTTTGGCGATGAGCTGACCTTTACCAGCGACAAACAGAGTGGTGGTGGCAGCGTTGATCACTTCTTGCGGCTCACCTCCCGTCGAACGTCCCCGCGATAGCGGTTCCAACGAAAGGCCTGAGGCCTCCCGCCGATCGTACTGCTATGTGAGCCTGAAAGGATGCCGCAGGAGAGGACGACACTGATCTAATAGGCAGTGCTCATGGCGACATGATCCATCACGACCATCACGTGGTCATCCTGGACAACCACCGGGGGATCGGGTAGTGGCACCTTGCATGTGAACAACTACCAACCCAATAGCGCGGCCGAAAGTGTCAGTAGCTCCCCGGCGTTCGTCGTCCTGTCGAATCCTGCGGCCGGCGAGTGCCAGGACGTACCGGTTACGCCACCAACTCGTGCCGTGGCTCCGCAGTCAAGCTCCCCAACCCGGTTCGGGGTGGGGATCGGGGTGGCACTGAACCACGTCCGGAGGTCGCTCCCCTAAAGGGCGCGATCTCAGATACCTCGACCTCCAGGCACATTAAGGTGCGGTAGCAATGAAATCTACGTCTCGATTCGGTTCCCGACCTGCCACTTTATTCCATCGTCCCGAAAGATTCGCCTCCGAGCAGCATGCCAAGGCGAGGTCGTCGGGACGGCGGGATGAAGGTACGTATCAAGTGCGTGGCCGCGGGTCGCCCATCCCCCTGAGGTGAGGATGGATCATCTCGTCACCGTAGGGATACCAGTTGATCGTCGCTCAAGTTGGAGCTAGCCAACTCAAATCCCCACGTCATAGAAGGGGACTCGACTCGTGAGAAGCCTTCAGGAACTCCGCTTTGCTCCGCACACGTTAGAGGACCAGACCGGAGACCTCCCGTGGGAGGCGCACAGAGTCGAGTCGCCTTTGTGGTAAATCTTGCGTTGCTGGTGATGAGGATCGTCTCAGGGGCGAAATGGCGGGAGTCAAGGTCGAAGACGTGAAAATCCATTCCGAGGTCGCCCCCGGATCCAATACAACGGGCTCCGTGGCCCCTGACCGTGTTGGGTTGGGTGTGTTCATCTGTGTCGCCGTGGTCGCGTCGCTGGGTGTCCTGCCGTGGCTCGGGGTATCGATGTTCGCCGACGAAGGTGCGACCCTCTATTCGGCCCACCTTTCGTGGTCAAATCTCTGGGCACAATCACAGCACGTCGACCTAGTCTTGTTGCCGTACTACGTGCTCATTCACTTCTGGCTGATGGTTTCGGGGACCATCGCCTGGGTGCGGGCACTATCGCTTCTTCGCATTCTTCGGAACTATCGTCGTGATCGGCTGGTCTGGCCTGCGCATCGCGGGGAGATGGTGCGGCATCATCGCCTCTGTTCTGACTGCCACCAGCACGCTTCTCGTTGAGAAGTCCCTGAACGCACGGCCGTATGAACTCAGCTCGTTTCTGGTGGTGCTCTGTGCGGTGTTCTTGTTCAAATGGCTCGACGACTCTCGTGCCCGGTGGTTGTGGGCATTCAGTATTCTGGCGCTGCTCGCCACCGCGATGCAGTTGTTCTCATTGCTCGCTCCAGTTTCGATGCTCGCTCTGTGTCCTGGCGGTTCGCCCGGAACTAGTTGCTCAACGCCTACGAGTTCTGTGTTGCACCAGTTGCTTCCTCGCCGTCGTCTCTTGCGCATGGGTTATCGCGTGCATCGGAGAAGTGGGCCAAGTGAACTGGATCGCAAACGAATCGATCGCGAACCGTCTGCTCACCGAGGTCCGGGGCCCCGTTGTGGGTCAGTTCTACGATTTCGTCCTTTTCGTCATTGTGGTAGTCGCTGTGACAAGTTCGCCCTTGTCTGGAATGGCGGCGGACGCGATCCTGTCGTCGAACGGCTCAGTCGCTGACCGGGACATTCTCGCACTCACGATCGGCTGGGCGGTCATTCCGACGCTGGTTCTTTCGATCGTCTCGTTCGTCCATCCGATTTTTTCGGTTCGGTACGTCGCTGCCTCAGCCCCCGGGGCGGCCTTACTGGCGGCCTTCATTTGTGTACGTGCGTTCCCAAAGACCTTCGATCCAGCCCGCGATTCGGATCGGATGGCTAGCAGCAGATCTGCGGAGCCGAATGATGGCGACCATTGGCACCGCAGCAGCCGTCCTCCTCGGCTATCGGTTATGTCGGTTCCGCCTCAGCTCTCCAGGAGGACCTGCAGAGTCCGGCACAGTACGCAGCCCAACATCGGAGAACGGGGATGTCATCGCTCTGCCGGACCATGCTATTACTTCGGCCGTTGGCTACTACCTGGCGAGCGACGACACCATAGCCCTTTGGCCACAGCTTGGGGTTCGGCCAGCGATATGTCGAAGGATTTGACCTCTCGCTGCATCCCTCTGGTGGTTTGCCCCGCCGAGTGTGGCTCGTGGACGACGGCAGCGTACCCGGCGTCACCCGCTTCGAAGCAGTTTTGGAAAATAACGGCTATCAGGTTGAGGATTACAAGCAGTTCAACGGCTCAACACTCATTGTCTACGACTCAACGCCTCCCGTCACCAAGGTGCTCGTCCCCTCGAACGGTGCGACTCTCAGCGGCACGAGCGCTGTCCTGGACGCGTCCCGCGGTCTGCTACAGTCCGAATCACGAAGGTGCAGTTCGTGCTCAGCGGGGGACCGTACTCGAAGAAGATCATCGGTACGACCACTTTCAGTGAGGTCGGGGCTATTCTGCTCTGGAACACCACCAACGTGCCGAACGGCACTTACTCGCTACGGAGTGTGGCCATAAACAAAGCGGGTACAAAGGGCTACAGCCCAGCGATCACCGTCACGGTCGACAATTGAATTTAGGTCGAAAAGTAATCAGTGCAGCTCACGGTGTCGAATCGGAGCCCTCCGACCGAGGTCTGACCGATCAAAGGTGTATCAGTGGCATTTCACGCAGTTGCGAGCTCAATCGGTACCTCTTGACGGAACCATTCGATATCCGCGATTCTTCGATCTTGGTGGGTCAGGGCAGGTACCTGTGCCTTTCGGGTGGCGTTGGAGGTCGCCTCATCCGTGCGGTCGGCGAGATGCGTCATTGCATTCACTACTGCCTGTTCGTTGAGGCCAGCGCTCAAGCGGATCCGCAGGTCATTAATTCCCTAACCCCTCCGCCGGTCATTTAATTTCTAACCCCGGTGCGGCTTGCCCATCCACGAAGGGAGGCGATCAGTCGAGCCGAAGCTGATCAGAGCAGGCCCACGTTGGCCACTGTAGCCCCGAAGATCGATCAGGCGATGGGGCATCGGTTGTCACGAATGATTATCTACCGAAGGCGCTTAATGTGGCCGGCCGACGGTCGTCGTACGCGTGCAGCCGCCCTAATGCTCCGCGACAAACTGCGGTCACCGAACCTTGACGCTCACGTTGGTTGGTTCGTGGCGATGTCGTAGACGGATGAGCGCTCCCGAGATTGTGCGACAACCGCTTTGATGTCGTTGGGCGACGCTTTTGCCTCGACGTCGTAGTCGCCTCGATATCGCTGAAGCCACCGTGCCCCTTAAAGGAAAAGCACGCCCTGTCGCACTGACTCCACGAGACGACCAGTTCTCCATCCGGCGATGCGCGCCCAATGATCTCGAAACTCGGGCTGCAAGAGTCGTGGCGTTGACAGCACCAACCACACCCACGTCTTGGCAGCTATGACCAGCTCGCGCCGGAGGCCGTCGGCCCGGAATCGACGGAAGAGGATTGGACCGCATCGCCCGTAGGCCGTGTACAC
This sequence comes from uncultured Acidimicrobiaceae bacterium, assembly GCA_963737805.1. Lineage (GTDB taxonomy): Bacteria > Actinomycetota > Acidimicrobiia > Acidimicrobiales > RAAP-2 > Bog-473. The sequence goes on along the minus strand of CAVTUE010000011.1, from coordinate 419,762 downwards.
GGCTGAATACAGCCTTGAAGCCCTGCTGGTCACGTCTGGCAACTACGGCATCCGTGTTCAAGACAAAGCGATGTCCGGAGAGCTGCGAGCGCCATGACAGATCGAAATCCTCTCCGGTCATCAGATCTTCCGCAAAACCCCCGAGATCCTCGAAGGCGCTGCCGCCGAAGAGCCAGGTTGCCACTCCCAGCCGCTGGCAGAAAGCCGAACAGGGTCATGGCAGGCGGAGGAGCGTAGGAGGGTGGAGAAGGAGCGGGACGGCCCATTTAGCGACCAAGAGTCGAAGACACCGGCGGAGACGTCGGCTTCGGCCAAGGCCAAGACGTGAGCCGTCAGCCAGCCCGGCTGCACGACATCGTCGGCATCAGCAGAAAGCCAACAGGTCGCCATGAGCCGCCTCGACCCCAGCATTTCGTGTGCCCCAGGACCTCTGACCTTCGACGCGTCGACGAGACGAATCATGGGGAAGCGGTTGACCCATTTCTGCGCCACCGAGCCGCTCTCGTCGGTGGAGTTGTTGTCGGCAACGACCACCTCCCAGGGCTCGTGGCACTCCTGTTCGGCCAAGGCCCGAAGCTGCTGCTCCAGCCACGGCATGCCATTGCGTACGGGGACGATGACGCTTATCACGGCTGAATTTTAGCGGGAGCTGCCCCGGCCTCCCCTGACGGGACCCGGTTCGGACTGAGCGTGACGGCCTGGCAGAGCCGGTCCTCGTCCGGACACGCTGCTGCGATGTCCTCGAGACCCTCGTCAAAAACCCCTCGGCTGGTCAACGATCGTCTGCCTAGCATTCAACACGCCGGCCAGGGTTATGCCATCGGCTCAGCGCTCTTTGAGCGCTCTGCGCTCTTTGAGCGCATCCACCAGCTCCACGTGATGGAACGCCACAGGACTCGATCCCTGCGCTTCAAAGATGTACGCGCCATGGCTCTGGCTGGCGCTTAGCGCATGGTTGGTCAACCGTGTCACCGGATTCACCAAGCTCAATGCCGGTACGCAGCGCCGAGGAGCCCTCATGGCCCCAGTTCGGCTAAGAGAGTTGACACTACCCCGACGGTCCGGTCCAGGGCCAGATGCTCCACAACCCACCGACGTGAGTCGGCCCCCAGCGACGGGGAATGCCTGCCGCCAGCCGACCAGCCGATCGAGAGCACCGGCCAAGGCAATCGCGTCGCCGGGAGGTACGAGGTGGTCAGGAAAGGCAACCAGCGTCTCTGGGAGTCCCCCCACCTCGGAAGCGATGGCGGGGGTACCGCAGGACATCGCTTCGATCACCAACATCCCTTGGGTCTCCGAAGCCAGGCTGGGCAACACCACCAGATCAGCAGCGGCCAACAACGACGTCACGTCCAGCTGTCGGTCAAGCCAGGTGACTTCCATTCCAGTTGACTCCCGGTGAAGTCTGCCGACGAAGCCTGCGTCAGCACCCGCACCGCACACCACCAGGCTGGCGCGCTGCTCCATTCGGCGCACGGCCTCGAGGAGGTCAGTGAGCCCCTTGGTCGGGTCCACTCGGCCGGCGTACAGGATCATGGGGACACCCGGGTCGATGCCGATGGCCCGGCGCTGCTCGTGACGGTCCGCGTCGGCGATCGGGACGAAACGGTTGGTGTCGATTCCGGTGGGGATCACTGCGACGCGGGCGCCAGACAGGCCGGCGACCCGCACCCATCGCCTTGCCGTATCGGCTGAGGGAGTGATCACGGCGTCGGCGCTTCCTGATGAGGTGGTTCAACCACCCAGGCTGACGAAACGGGGGCGGCAGGTGGAGGTGGACGGCCACCGGAACCCGCTTCACCCGTGACGCAACGAGGGCGGGCGGCAGATCGCCGGGATTGTGCAGGTAGACGACCTGGGCGCCGCTGCGCATGATGTCGAACGACGCGCCGACGACGCCAAGACCGCTACGAATCGGTGCGGAACGTTGCAACCGCGAGGAGCGTACGGTCTTGGTCCTCGAGGCAAGCGCGTTCCACTGTGGCCACAGGTCTCCCCGGCTGACGTACAGCAATTCGACCGACCATCCGGTCGACGCCAACCCTGCGACCACCCTCAGCTGCGCGATCTCGGCCCCACCGATCGCGCTTAAATCATCGGCGACGGTGAGAAGGTGCGTGCGGACCAACCTCCTGCCCCTATCTCCCGGTACTGCCCCGCGACGACCGAATGGCACCCGATGGAGTCACCGTTGATGCGCTGACGCAGGGTACGTCTGCGTGCACGAAAAACATGTGTCATCGCTTAGAGAGCCGCGCATACGACTGTGTCAGCGGACGATAACCAACTGTGCCCTTCATTCGACGCCGATGCTTGCGAAGTTGGGCCACAGACGCAGATCGAGGTCCGGGAAGAGCTTGGCGAGCGCTCGAACGTCTGGCTCGTACAGATCGACGAGCCGTCGGCGGACGTCTTCTTCCAAGTCGAGGGTATTTCGAGTGGCGTTCACCCGATTCTCCATTCCCCTCGTGGACAAACGGCTCCAGTCCGAGGAAGCGGTACGTGCGGGCGAGCTGGCCGGCGGGATCGGCCATGCATTGCTCGTACTGCAGGAGCAGGATCTGCTCCGGCGGGAAGTACGCAGTCCACCGGCGCAGTGCGTCGTGATAGAGCCCTCGGGCGACCGCGTCCTGATATGTCTCAACCGTGAGCCTTCCGCGGTCGCGGCGTTGGTGGGCAAGCCCTGAGCGGAATCGCTCGACAGGGTCGCGCAGCAGCGCCAGCAGGCGGGTCTGGGGGGCGGCCTGAGCGAGAAGCGCAGGAACCCACGGACTGTGGATGTAGTCAGGAGTCCATTCACCGGTCAGGCTGCCGGACGGACGCGGGAACCAATTCGTGGTAGATCGAGCATTCCGTTGGGCCGAACGGGCGGATCGCATATCGGCCGAAGAAGTGGCGCTCCTTGTGGATGTCGCTGCGAGAGTAGACGTCGGGGTGCGCGCAGATGGCGTCGAACCACCAGGTCGTGCCGGCCTTTTGGGCCCCGATGCCCACGAAGTCGGGTGGTCCCGTGACCTCATCCCTCCCGGCTCGGGGCGGAGTGGGGTCGAAGCCGTCTTCCCATGGTGCGTACTTGCCGAAGGCGTGAAGGATCGACCGTCTCGCCGTCGGGGGCAATCTGGCGAATGCGGGCACAGCGATCCGGCGCAGGCCGCTGCAGCTCGGTCCGTCGCTGATCGCCCTCTCGAGGTGTCGTCACCACACCTGGCGATCTCTCGAGATCACTCACCCCACTTCCGTGACCCGCTAGGAGTCAGAACATCACCCCGGATCGCTGGTCCGGCCCGGTGCCGATGGTGCAACCGTGGCCGCCACGTCCGCCATGGTCAGCGACTGCATACCCTCGGCGGCGGCCAGCCGGTCGAACTCGTCGAGGACCTGCTCGAGCACTGCGAAGTTCTCGGATCGGTGCTGCGAGAAATTGTGCGGGTGCCACCACAGATGGAAGATACGGCCATGCTGCGCCGCGTGGCGCATTCCCGAGCGCAGCCGGGCCAGCCGCAGAGGTTCGAGCCGCTTGCGGGCGGGGTCGTACGGGCGCAGGAAGGCGCTGGCCGGCACGTCGCAGAGGCCTGACGGAAGCAGCACGTTGTTCCATCGCGTCGTGGGAGGAGGCGAGACACCGATGTAGGTGTCAGCCAGTCTGGCACCCGCGGAGCAGAATGCTCTGGTCCCTCTTCTGGCGGGCTTGCGTGAGCCCATGACCGTTGGGGGCCCCGGATGCAGCGGAACCCCAGGTCGAGGACGGCCGATGCGTAGGCCGGGTTCCACTGGTTGCGCGGCAGCACCAGGCTGGTCAGTTCCATGCCGCGCCGAAGCGCAATTGCCTGCGCCGCTGCCAGGTCCGCCCGGAACGTTGCCTCGCTCTGCCCCGGTTCGAGACAGTAGTAGTGGGAGAAGGTGTGCGACCCCACTTCCTGGCCGGCACTGGCGCCGATCAGATCGACGAGTGAACCGGCCAAGTGCTCGGGGTCATGCTCCTCATCGATCCCGATCGTCTCGACGTAGGGATCGAGCTCGGCGCGTGTGTACGTCGGGCGTTCGCGGGGCAGATGCGCATCCACCTCATCACGTGTCGAAGCGAAGAGGAATCCGACGGTGGCCCAGGTGGCACGTATGTGCCGTGCCACGAACACTTCGAGCATGTCCGCAACCGCCGTGCGGGCATTTGAAAGGCGGAGGTACGAGGATCGTCCCGCGAGACGTGGTCTCGTACCCCCCAGTGCAGCTCGAAGTCCAGCGAAATCACCAGGGCTCCGGGCCGATTTGCCATGCTCACCCCTCCAACATGTTCATCTGGTGTCTGTCTGGCGAGTTGGGCACCCCCAAATTCCGAGCTCGCGCGTGATCTCATCGCCAGACTCATGGTAGCGGACGACTTGTGGTCCGAGATCTGGGCACGGCGACGCGCGGACGGTTCACCGCACCCCCCTGCGCCAGCGAAGCCAGAGGTAGCCCCAGATCGTCGGGTGGTAGTAGAAGCCCGTCCCGGGGCGACGCTTGCTGGCAGTGGTTCGAGTGCTGCACCAGCCATGACCTTGTCCACCTGGGCTCCGAGCAGCGGTAGACCGTGCACGAGGTGCAGGTCGGGGTATGTGGCGATCGTGTCCTCACTGGAGATTTCGAAGGTGCTCTGGGCGAGGATCCCACCGGTGTCGATTCCAGGGTCAACCAGGTGAATCGTGGTGCCGACCCAATCGGGGTGCCGCTCGGCGAGCGCCCAGTACCCGCCGTGCACTCCGCGGTAGCGAAGAGTGATGCCGGCGTGCATGTTGACAACCGGGCAGGCCGCGGATTTCAAGACCCGCGCGGCGATGATGCGAGTTCCATGCACCACGACGAGGTCCGGCTGAAGAGAGGAGAGTAGCGCCACAGTCTCGTCGTCGTTGACCGAGGGCACCCGGTGCGAGGGAGCTCGATGCGTTGTATCGATTGAGGCCGTGCGCAAGATGTCCGCCCGCCGACGCGCGCCCAGACGCTGGAGTACTGGCTGCAGTAGGGCGACGAAAAGGACCTGGCCGACCGACGGAGAGCCATCCGACTCGTCGGGCCCGTCGTCGGGCCATCTCCAGGCGTGACTGCGGGTGCTCGACCACCATGACAAGGTCGGACACCCGTGAAGCGACGTAGTTGGCCACGATGTCCGTGCTGTAACCCGGGCCTGCGAGCAGCACCACCCGGCCGCCGCCAGTGGGTGGCGGTTCGCCTGTTCTGGCGTGCGCCGGCAGCGGCTCCTCGGAACTCGTCAGTGTGCCTCCCGGAACCATCCCACGGTGGCACGCAATCCGTCGGGCAGGGACGTCGGTTGGACGTCCGGGAACAAACGGCACAAGCGGGCCTGGTCAGCCTGCGAGTGGCGCACATCGCCCATTCGTGATTCGGTGTGATGGACCCGAAGTTCATGACCCGTGATCCCTTCGAGCAGGCCGATCAGCTCCAGCAGAGAAACCCGTGATCCGTATGCCAGGTTCACCGGCTCAGGATCGACCACGCGGCGACGGATGGCGTCGGTGAGAACTGATGCGACGGTACCCACGAAGGTGAAGTCGCGGCGTCTGGGTTCCGTCTCCGTGAACGGGGAGTGGTTTCCCGGCGAGGGCGCACGAGACGAAGGCGGGAACCACGGCCGCATACGCGTGTGAGACCGGCTGCAATGGTCCGAACACGTTGAAGAAACGGAAGGCCAGCACCGGAACATCGAACGAGCGGGCGTACGAGAAGGCGTACGACTCCGTGGCGAGCTTGCTGGCCGCATAGGGGCTGACCGGCATGGCAACCATGTCCTCTCGTTTTGGCAACGCAGGATTGGCGCCGTAGACCGAAGAGGAGGACGCCACGACAACCTGAGGTGCGCCGTGACGTCGCGCCGCCTCCAATACCATCATGGTTCCTGTGGCGTTGACCTGGTGGGTCGCCATGGGATCGGCAAGGGAGCGGGGCACCGAGGGGCGGGCGGCCAAGTGGACGACTGCCTGGGCTCCCGACATGGCACTGTCCAGATCCTCGGCGCTCAGAATGGAGCCTTCCAGCGAGCTCGACGGAGGGGCAGTCGGCCAAGTTCCCTGACAAGCCGGTCGAGAAGTCATCGAGAGCCACGACCTGGTCAACAAAGTCCTGTAGGGCGAGCATCCGGCAAAGATTTGCGCCGATGAAGCCGGCTCCGCCGGTAACGACAACCTTCACCGATTGTGTGCGGCCGTCACAACGGCTCGACTCGCGGCCCGCTCATCCGGTTACGGGTGTCGAGCACGTACCGCGCCCGCTCCCGAACCATGTCGTAGTCGAAGTCGTCGTGATCCGTCACCACCACCACGGCATCGGCCTGCTGCACCTCGTCTCCGGTCAGCTCGACCTGGACGAGTGCCGTGGTCCCGGGTGGCACGAACGGGTCAGCGAGCCTCACCTCCGCGCCGAGTGCCAAGAGGCTCTGGGCGATGGCCATTCCGGGGGATTCTCGGATGTCCCCCGTGTTCCGCTTGTACGCCAGTCCCAGCAGCAGCACTCGGGAACCGTTCACCGAACGCTTCTCCCGGTTGAGCGCCAAGGTCAGCCGGGAGACCACGTAGTCGGGCATGCCGGCATTGATGTCGTTGGCGAGCTCGACGAACCGGAATGGCTGGCCGACGCTCCGGCGCACCTTCCACGACAGATAACTGGGATCGATTGGGAGGCAATGTCCTCCCACCCCGGGTCCAGGCGTGAATCGGAGGTAGCCGAATGGCTTTGTCGACGCCGCGTCGATGGCCTCCCAGACGTCGATCCCCATCGCTTCGGCGAACATGGCCAATTCGTTGACCAGCGCGATGTTCACGTGCCGGAACGTGTTCTCCAACAGCTTGGTGAGCTCGGCCTCTCGGGTGCCGGATACGGGCACCGTGCGGTCGACCAGCCGATCGAAGAACGCCCGTACCGCTTCCAGCGACTCCTTGTCGATCCCCGAGACCACCTTCGGGGTGTTGACGAAGTGCCAGGTGGCGTTGCCCGGATCGATTCTCTCTGGGCTGTAGCCGAGATGAAAGTCGCGCCCCGCCACCAACCCCGATCCCTCTTCGAGGATACCGGCCACCAGATCTTCCGTAGTACCTGGGTATGTCGTCGATTCGAGGATTACCGTCGCTCCGGCATTGAGCGACGCGGAAAGCATCGTCGCCGCGTCCGTGACGTGAGTGAGATTCGGCGCCCCGTCGGTGAGGGGCGTGGGGACGTCGATGACGGCGATGCCGAATCCTCGAGTTCGTGCAGGGTCGTCCGTAGGTTCGTACCGGCCGGTGGCCAGTGCTCTTGCTACATCGCTGCTGGTCACATCTTCGACGTGCGATTCTCCTGCGGCCAGTCGCTTGATCCGTGCGGTGTCGACGTCGTAGCCGACGACGTCAAAACCTGCCTCGACCGCCCGCATGGCAACCGGAAGCCCGGCGTAACCCTGACCAACGACCACCAATCGATCGGCTTGTGGTGTACTCACTAGGAACCTGCAGATTCAGGGCTGAATTGCGCTGAGGCCGGCGCAGATGATGCGCGGTGGGATGTCGCATCGCATGATCCCCGTCGACTACTGAGCCTGGAGTTGGCGGTTCGATTGGTGCGCCCTCATGATCAACACCGGCAATGGCAAAGAGAAGCTGGCGTACCCGGTCCGAGTCGCCCCGGTGCATCGCATCGTCGAGTTGTCCGAGACACGAATCGATCCAGGCCGGCGGAGCGGTAGTGGGGACCAGCCGCGAGATGGACGGGTGTTCGGTCTCCCAGACCTCCTCATCGGCCTCGTGCAGGTCCTCTGTCAGTTTCTCACCCGGTCGGATACCGATGACCTTGATCGAGATGTCCACGTCGACCTGGGCGCCCGACAGCTGGATCATCCTCCGGGCGAGGTCGATGATCGGTACCGGCTCGCCCATCTCGAGCATGAAGATGTCTCGACCCTCTGACAACAGCGACGCCTGGAGCACGAGTTGCACCGCTTCTTCGACACTCATGAAGAACCGGGTCATCCTTGGATCCGTCACCGTGATCGGGCCGCCGGACTTGATCTGGCGGGCGAATGTCGGAATGACGCTGCCGCGGCTCCCGAGCACATTGCCGAATCGGACGGCACAGTACGTTCCCGTCTGAGGCGACCGATGCAACAACACCTGTTCGGCTACGCGCTTGGAAGCCCCCATGATACTGGACGGCCGCACTGCCTTGTCGGATGAGACCAGTAAGAACCGTGTCACTCCCACCGCAGCTGACGCCTCGATCACATTGAGCGTTCCGAACACATTGGTACGAGCCGCCTCAACCGGGTGGTCCTCGAGCACTGGAACGTGCTTGTGGGCGGCAGTGTGCAGCACGACATCGGGTCGGTAGCGCTCGAACACGTCGAAGAGGGCTTCACGGTCGTTGATGTCGACGAGTGCCTGCTGACAGGGTCCCTCGATGACGGAGGCGGTGTCGTGAAGGTGGGTCTCGTCGTGGTCGAGGAGGACGAGCTGAGCGGGAGCGAACCCCGCGACTTGGCGGCAAATCTCCGAACCAATGGACCCGCCGGCACCCGTGACCAGCACTCGGTGGGACTCGAGGGACAATCGGACTCCGGCGAGGTCTGTCGCGACCGGCGTACGCCCCAAGAGGTCTTCGATACGAGGTTCGCGTGCCTGCCGAATCGCAAACATGCCGGTGCGGCCGGTCACCACGTCTTCCACGGTGGGCAGCACCTTCATCGTGATGCCGGCCGCCTCAGTCGCGAGAAGCACGTCGGCGATCATCTCCGGCGACGCGTTGGGTATGGCGAGGAGCACCTCTTGGACGTTGTAACGGCTTGTGGCGGCCGGGAAGTCCCGGATGCTCCCCACGATGGGCACCCCGACGAGCGACATTCCGTGCACCGATGTATCGTCGTCGAACACGGCGACCGGGATCAGTCCGGCATCGGGATGGCGGATCATTTCTCGCACCGCCGACGCCGCGGCGTCACGGCTTCCGACAACTGCAACCCGCAGGCCACTACCCCGTGACCCGCGCTGCCAGGCGAAGATCCGCGACTGGAAGCGGACCAAGCCCATGCCGAGGGTCGCCAAGATCAGCCCGACTCCGACCACCTCGGGGTGGATCACCTGATACCCAGCGAGCCGGATCACCGTGTACAGGACGAGCAGGAAGACGGCCACGGTCGCGCTCGAAAGAATGATCTGACGTGCTTCTTCGAGTCCTGCATGACGCCACATGCGGCCGTACAAGCCGTAGATCTTGTTGCAGATCAGCGTGACGATGATGACGATGAGCACGAAGAGTTCGAAATGCCAGCCGTAAACTGTCGGGGCGACATTTCGCCAGTAGAAGACTTCGGCGGCGCTGTACCCGGCCAGCACGCAGGCGGCGTCGAGCACCATGAACAGGAGCTGGGCGCGTACCCGGCTGGCCAGAACGGGGATCCGATGCGAGAGACTCTCGGACAGGCCCGTTGCCCGTGGGTTGGTTTCCGGGACGGTCTCCGACACGCCCCGACCGGCGGTGGGATCAATCATCGCGTCAAGTCCGACCACGCGAATACCGCCGTCGCGCTAAGGCGTTTCCCTCTGTCCGCATCCACATGATGGCCCCAACCTCTTGTGATTACCGTAGGTTCCGTCGCCGAAACAACGCGGTGGCCCCTTTGAGCCCCCTGGCAGCCCCCGCAATCTAGCGCAGCGCTCGCATTCGTACCTTGTTGGCTTCCGTAGCTTCTCGACGGCCGGCAGACGGCAGTTTTCTGGCCAGCGGACGAGGGTCCCGATGTCCCTTCCGCTCCTCGACGGCGCCCCAACCGGTCGTCTGACCAAGTTGTCAGAATGTTGCGCGAATTCAGTTCGGTCGGCTCTATCTTCGTTGGCCGGGGTACCGTCAGGATGTTTCGCAGGCGTTGGCCGGGGTACCGTCAGGATGTTTCGGAGGCGTTGGCCGGGGTACCGTCAGGATGTTTCGCAGGCACAGCGGCGTGCTGGCGTTCCCAGCAGGCCGGATGGCCCGTGCTCCCAGCCCGTGAGGCTTGGCGAGGGCACCGGGCTGGTACTTTTGTACGGTCGTCTGCGCTCCACCGGTGCGCTGTGAAGCGGGAGGAATGATGGAATTCAGCGACTACTGGGCTGCGCTGGTCCGTGGCTGGTGGCTGGTAGTCATCTTCGGTGTGGTCGGGCTGGCTGTGCCGTTACTGCTGGCCCAACCCCCCAAGGGTCATATCGAGACCCACTACCAGTCAACCTCCGTGATCGGGTCGCCTCCCGTGGCACCGAACGGCGGCGCGAGCCTTCTCGGCGGTGGGATAACCATCGGCCAGATCCAGTACTACGCGAACACGGACGCCGTCATGGCGGAGACGAGCCGTCTTTCTGGCCAGAATGCGCCTTTGCCCACGGTGCGAGGGGAAATTTCCCTCGTCGCGCCTTCTGAGGCCGCGAATCCTGGTCAGGATGCCGGCAATCAAAATGGTGTGGTTGACGTCACCACCACGGGGGCGACTGCCAGCGCTGCGCTCGGCCTCAACGAGGCCTTCGTAGGGGCGATGAACGACTACACGAACTCCGCGGCCAAGAACGCACTCCTCTCGACGGAAAAGTCGACCGAGCAGACGCTGGCCAGCGTCCTGGGGGACATAGCGAGCAACAACTTCCTCCCTGGCCTCACCGCTCAGGCTCTCGAAGTTCAGGTGAGCGCCCTGCAGACTTACCTGGCAAGTCTCGTGGTCCAGCAACCCGGCTCCGGGCTCCAGGTCGTGCAGGCCCCTGCGCCGTCGTCCACGACCGCGGTGATCACGGGCACCCCCACCGTGGTTCAAAACCGAGCGCTGCGTGCCGTAGCCGGGCTGGTGATCGGTATGGTCTTGGGCGCCCTGGCGGCTGTTGCGCTGTGGTTGCTGGACAGGCGTCTCAAGACGGCGAAACGAGCCCAGACGGCATTGGGTTACCCGGTTGTCGCTGAGATCCCCCTCGAATCGAGCGATTCGACCGAGACCTACCGCATGCTCTGGCTGTCGGTTTTCCGCGAGCCCCTCCCGCTTCCACCCGTCGACAAGGACGAACGGTGGCTTGGGGAGGAGGACCCGGTACTGGACCACAGCGCCGGGAGCCGGTCAGGGCAGGCGACAAGGTCGTGAGCGAGTCGGTCACGCAGGCTGGGCTCGAGCGCAGCCTTGCCAGGCACGCGGACCGCCGAGTGGTGCTGGTCGTATCCGCGGGACCAGAGCCCAGCCTGGCAGACGTTGTCACCAACCTGGCCACTGTCTGCGCCGACATCGGGCAGCGGGTGGCGCTCGTGAGCACAGCCGGACTCGCCTCCACCGGTCAAGATGCTGAGTTGGCGCAATCCACGTCGTTGTGGTGGAAGCAATGGGAATTTCAGGGGAACGGCGCCGGGCTCTCGATGCAGGAGCGGGACAGACTCCTGACCGGGAGCTTGAATCCGACCGATGTGGAGCATTTGCTCGGCGAAACCGGTATTGCCGGCGTATCACGGCTGGACCTGCGGTACTTCGTGGGCCATCCCGCCCAGGTGGTGATCCGCGTCCCGGAGGTGCTGGTTGCGCTGCGGCAGATCGTCGACGTGGTCTTCCTCGAGGTTCCCTCCTACCTCTCTGTGCACCACGGGGAGGCGCTGACACCGTTGGCCGACGTGGTGCTGGTCGTCGCAGAGCGCGAGACGACCCACCTCGACGAGATGCGCCGGCTCAGTGCGGCGCTGCGGCATCTGGAGGCACCTGTCGTCGGCATGGCACTGACCGAGGGGGTCGTCGAAACGTACGACTGGGATCGCGCTGACTCTGAGCTCGAGCCAGCCGCCCGGGAGCCGAGCGAGGAGCGCGACCCAACAGAACAGCTGCCCGTCTCAGCGTCTGTTGGTGTCGTTCCTGCGCCGCCGTTCGACGATATGTTCCTTGTCGAACACGCGCCGCGGGAGGACTGAACAGCAGCAGGCGGGGCAAGAGCTTCATGCCGAGCGCAGCGCCTCCCTCCTCCCAGCTGATCCTTGGCCTGCTCATCGCGATTCTGCTGTTCGCCGTCGGACGGATTTCATCCGGCGCACCACCCGAAGCCGATCGGGCTGATCCCTGGCTGGCCAAGGTCCTCACCGTCTGCCCGTTCCTCCACCTGATCTGCGCGTACATCGAGCGGCGGAAGGGGGGGCCTTAGCAAGGAGGCCTGCGGCTGGCAAGCGCTACATCGTCCGAGAGGTTTGTTCACTCCTTCCGCGGGAGCAACTACAGCCCATAGGATGATCGCTCGGACGCAGCATCGCAGATCTGAGATCATGAAGGCTTGGACGAAACTCAATTTTCAAGGTGGCTGGACCGGGTTGCCGAGCGAGGCAAGCATCTTCAAACAATCATCTTCAATAGTGGCTGTATCATCCTCACAGTGGCGACATTGAGATCAGCGAACCCGCTCCTTCAAAGGTCCAGGGTCACGGCTATTGGCCATACGTGATGACAATGCCAGCCGAATATTCCCGATCACGAGCGGCATCACGCGCGCTGTCTCGTGACTCACTCTCGAGATTGGCAGCTCCCCCTCCTTCGGAGGGAGTCTTCAGCCAGGGTGGCAAAATCTTTGCAAGCTGACCAGCGAGGCGCCAGCCCCAACTCGACTGGTGTTTCAGGAGACGCTCTCGAAACCAGATCGCCTCCGTGGGGGGCATCTCTAGCGTCGAGTCGATACTCACGGAGCGATAGACAAGCCGCGTTTTATGTCGGGGCAGCGGTCACGCTGGCATATCTGCTCATCCAGCAAGGTCAGGTGACAGTGTCCGACGGCAAGGACATGCTCGCCGTATCCCAGTCCATCGTTCATCACGGCACCTTGGCGGTAGGCCCACAGTTCGGGGTAATGGGACGTGGTGGACACTATTTCGCTAAGTACGGGATCGGATTGAGCCTCCTCGCCGTTCCGTTTGTAGCCGTCGGGGATCTCGTCAGCGTTATTACCGGTGATCAGGCGAAGCTCGAAGCCTTCTTCGCCGCGTCGCTGATGCCACTGATAATGGGCTTTCTCGCTGCCTCACTCTTTCGAACAACGCGGAAGTTAGGGGCCGGTTTCCGTTGGGCCGCTGTGATCGCCGTCGGGTCAGCGTTCGGCACTTACGCGCTGCCGTACGGTAAGGATTTCTTTGCTGAGCCGTTGACGACGCTGGCTATCGTCCTGTCGATCGAGTTCCTGATCAATGGCCGTTGGGAACTCGCGGGAGTTGCTCTAGCCGTCGCCGTTACAACACGGCCCGAATCGGTCGTGTTGGTGGCCATCCTGCCGATCATTGTCTGGGCCTTTCGCGGATTCCGTGAAGCCTTCATTTACGGAGCGATTGCCGCGATCGGAGCGGTTGTCGATGCCGTCTACGACCAGTACCGGTTCGGAAGCGTACTAAAGACCGGCTACGGGAGCGAAGGGTTCACGACACCATTTGTCCACGGTGCGGCCGAATTGCTCTTCTCTACAGAGAAGAGCATCCTCCTCTTCGCGCCAATCGTCATCCTCATAGCTTTGGGCTCAATCCGACTCTGGACGGCTGGGAACCGGTTTGTCGTGGTTCTGACTCTCGCGAATCTGTTGGTCTTCTTCGTACTTTCGGCTACCTGGCATTCATGGCAAGGAGGCTGGAGTTGGGGTCCGCGGCTGCTTCTCCCAGGAGTGATTCCAACCATGCTCCTGCTCTCCCCACTGACAAGGAAGGAACGTCGCGTGGGCATCGGCCTCCTGGCCGCCGGATTCGTCATGTCCGCGTCGACGATTCTGGTGTCAACTAGGGCTCAGCAGCTAGATCACCCTCCGCCATCTGTGGGGCCGAGCGTCCTACGTCAGTACCAGCTCCTGCCCACCGTGACCGGATTTACCGTCGACCACCTTCAGAAAGTTACTCCTGGGGATTCGCGTAGATATCTGTCCCTTTGGCAAGTCAACCTCAGACAGTTCGGCACCAAGGGCCTGTTGGCCGGTGTCGCCGGATCACTTATCCTGCTGGCTGCGCTGGTGGTGGCGATTCGACGTAATCCCATCTGGCGAAACCATTCCCCTCCTCGTTCAACGACACCGTCCCGGCGAGCGGTGTAACGACGACCACCGCCTCAACCTCGTTGGGATTGCCTAGGAGCGTGGGTCCGAACCGGCCAACCAGTCCGCACTGACGCCTGACGATAGGGAAGATGGTCGCTGTTGCCAATCGCGCCTCGGAGATCGCCCTGAAGGGCGCCGAATTGGGCGCGCCGGAGCCATTCGAGCTCATCTCAAGGGCCTCCCGGCGTTGGCGAGCTCGGGCATGTGGTGACACAGGACGAAGCGCAACCCGCCTTGGGCCCCCATGGCGCGCAGCCGGAGCTGCCCGGCATGTTGTCGGACTTTCATCTGACCGGATGCGGGCTCGACGATGGCCTTGCTAAGCGCACGCGGGGATCCGCGCAAGCACGAAGAACCAGCCGATGAGTCTGCGCTGGCCCGTCGAGCGCACCAACTCATGGCAGAGCATTTCGTCAGCTGAGGAGAAATATCCACCGCTTCAGCGCCACCCGCCTGGCCCAGTTCGCCCTGGCTGTTTCCCTCATCATCACCGTCATGCTGGTCAGATGCGCCAAGAGATGGGACTCGATGGCAGTCGCCTAATGGCGCGCGCTCTTACTGGCCGATACTGACGCACGCTCCTGGCCCCGCTCACGTCGGCCGGCTCTGCCGAGCTAGGGTGCTGACCCGGGAAGGCTTCAACAGCCCGTCCAAATCAATCCTAAAAGGTGAGCGCGAAAACGACAGCTTTCTTCTATGAATGACGCACCATACATCGGCACGATCCCCTCAAACCCGATCGTCGTGGCTGTCCTCGCGATCGTGCTGTTTGCCCTTGGACGACGCATCATCCGTCGGATCGTAAAGGCCGAGGGCGGCGATCCGTGGTTGGCCAAGGCCCTGACCGCCTGCCTAGTGGTCCACCTCCTCGCAGCCCCACTGCAGATCTGGGCTGTTGACCATCTCTATGGGGGCATCGCCGACTTCACCCGGTACATCTACAGGGGAGCGGCAATGGCAAGTCCCTTCCGCCATTTCGATTTCTCTCTCCCTCCTGGGCTTGGCGGCATCGTCGACAACGGCTCAATCAGCATCGTGGCCGCGGTTCTGTTCGCTCTCGTTGGAATCAACCAGACCGCTGCGTTCCTGATCATGAGCTTCCTCTCGTTCATCGGAATCACGTGCTACTACCGTGCCTTCACGCTCACGTTCGGCGGGGCCGGCAATCGCCGCTACGGCTACCTGATCTTCTTCCTTCCAAGCTTGATCTTTTGGACCGCGGACGTCAGCAAAGAGGCGATCATGATCTTCCTGCTCGGCGTGCTGACCTATGGTTGTGCGAAGGTTCTCGCCCGTCAGGGTGGCATTCGCGCTTGGTTGTTGATCCTGGCAGCATGTATGGGCTCTGTGTTCATCCGTCCGAACGAGATGCTGCTCGTCTTGGGCGGATTCACCATCGCCATGATCTTTCGGCCATCGAGCGCATTGGCCAAGTTCGAGCCGGCTCGCCGCACGGCGTCTCTGGTGTTGCTCTCCGTACTTGTAGGCGTGGTCATGTTCGTGACGGTCCATTTTCTCCCCGGTCTCCACGGCTCGGTCAACCTCTCATCGATCAACAAGAACAACCAGGGCCCGGGCTCCGGGTTCGGTAGTAGTGGCGTCACCTACTCGGGGAGCCCTCTCTCCTTTCCGAAGGATGTCTACGTGGTGCTGTTCGATCCACTACCTTTCAACGCTCACGGTGGTGGTGAGATGTTCCAGGCCTTTCAGAACACGGTGCTCATCGTGATGCTGGTGGCGGGCCTTCGAAGTCTGCGTATCTTGCCTCGTGCGGCATTCGCCCGCCCGTACCTGATCATGTGCTTCGTCTACGTGGTCAGTTTCTGCTACTTCTTCGCCTCACTTGGCAACCTGGGGTTGATCGCGCGGGAGGCGACCGTTATGGTGCCGCTCTACCTCGTGCTTCTGTGTATCCCGCGCGGCCCACGTCACCGCCCACCCCGCTTCATCTGGGAACTGACCCGCAGACAACGAGCGGCACGCAGGAGGGCGCAGGTTCGAGGGCGCGCGGCCTAAAGACCGGAAGGCCGCACCGGGATTCCACACGTCTGCGGTTACTGCGTCGATGCTAGCTGCGACGACGTCGGAATGGAGTGGTACTGGCTCGTGTCCGATTGCGCAGGGGGTGCAAGGCGACGAGGTGGTCCAGCCAAGGTATTCCTGGCGAAGCGATAGGTGTGCTCAATGTCGAAACGGCGTAGAGAACACCAGGCTGGTGGCGGTGGCGCCGGCCCCCCCCGGGCTGCGTTCGGCATTGTCCCCCGGGCTGCGCTCGCCCGGCCCTACGTGACGATGTGGATGATGTTCACGGGCGCGTTCTGTTACTCCTTCGTCTCTCGGCAACCTGGGACTGATCACGCGGGAGGTGGTCGTGACAATGCCCTTCTTCCTCATGGTGCACGCGTGCCCCGAGGTCCGCGTCACCGACCGCCGCGCTACGTCTGGGAGCTTCCTCGCCGGACACGCATCGCACGCAGGAAGGCGCTGACCCGTCGCGCCGGGGTGAGCGCGCCACAGCGTGTCGTTCCCACCGGAGCGACCACCATGGGTTGGAGGGCGGCCCGCCACCGCTGAGCCATGAGATCCAAGTTGAATTCCGATTCGCACCAAAAGCGAGCGGATAACCCCATAGCTGCCCGACGGTCCGGTGACGTCCAAGAGTTCCCCGATTGCCGCGGCCATCGCGACAATCGAATCCTCGACGATCACCCCGGTGCGACCGTGGCGCAGCACGGTCGCCGCCCCGGGCACGGATGTCGACACGGCGGGGAGGCCGCTCAGTCCCGCCTCTATCAACACGCCCGGCATGCCTTCACCGGTGGGCAGGCTGGTGAACACGAACACGTCCGACCCGCGGAGCAGCTCGGGCACATCGGAACGGGGACCGAGCAACTCAATGCCATCAGCCGCCGCCAAAGGTGCCAGTGTCGCGGCGAGCGGCCCGTCGCCGACCATGACGGCGCGGAGAGGGCGGCCGGCGGCCCGCAATCGACGCACGACCTCGACGAACCGATCGGGCTGCTTCTGGCGGGTCAGCGCTCCCACAAATATGAGCGTGGCATCGGCCGTCTCGGCTGGCTCTGATCTGGGATGGAACAGGGAGGAGTCTCGTCCGTTGGGAATCATGGCCGCCCTTTGCGGGGCGACCCGAAACCGTCCGGTGCACTCGTCGAGTACCTCGTCGCCGACCGCAACGACGAGTTCGGCGCGGGCCATGATGCGCCTCCACATCCATTCGTGGAGCAGCGTCGGCGATCCCGCGTAGGTCCCGATGACGCAATAGACCAGCGGACATCCGGTGCCGATGACCGCCGGCACGGCGTACTTCATCGCGTCACCACCGTGGGCCACGACCACTGCCGGACCGAGTTCGAGCGAGGACCCTGCGCAGTCTGAGGGCGACACGGGGGTCGAATCCCTCAGCGGGGTGGCTGCCTGCGGGATGCCCGAGGGCCAGGTCGATCTCTACCTCGGGCGGGCCGTCGAAGAGGCCGAGCAGGCGGTGGCGGACGACGCCAGGCTCCTCGAGTCGGTCGACCAGAACGCGCGCCGCGCGTTGCGCACCTCGGCCCCGCGGCGAGGGAATGACGTGCACGACCAGCGGAGTGCCATCCTTCCCGAGATGCGGCGTCATCTCCGAGTGTCCTCTCCCTTGTTCTGATCCCGTTCTGATCGGCGGCGATCGCACGGTAGCAGCGGAGGTCGTCGGGCAACGTTCCGCTGTTTTGGTTCGGCTATGATTGCTCGTCCTGGGGGAGTGGGGACGGTCGCTTGACCTGCTACCCCCGTCGTCGAGCCCCCGGGGTGTAATGAGTACGTTGGTTGTCGCCTGCGAGTACCCGTGGTGGACCGAAAGCGGGTCGCGGCTCCGTCCTCTCACCACAAAGCGCGCGGCATGTGGCTTCGGTCCGACGCAGTTCTCGGCTGGATTTCCATGGGGCGCGCCCGACTGGTCGGGTTGGAGGTTTCGGGCCAGAAGAATCTCCAGAGCTCGTGTGCTTCGATGATGACCCGCGCGTTGCCCGAGATGGTGACCGAGTCCCGTCACGTCGCGGTAGTTCCGTGAGGTCACTGCTGGTGGCGGACAACGTGCCATGGCCGCCGCTCGGGGGCGGCGCTCGTCCGCCTGGCCCAGGTCGTGGAGGCCGTGGCGTCGGTGACCGACCTCGATCTGTTCGTCCTGCACAACCAGAGCCGTTCGAAGGTCGAGGTGCCACCGACAATTCCTGTGCTGCGGTCGAAGAGCGTGCAAAACCCGCGCACATCTTCACATCTCCGATGGCGCCTGGAATGGGCGGTCCGCCGGGGCCTCCCGGTCGAGGTGATCATGGCCCGTGCTGACCGTCAGCCGCGGATGGCTTTGCGCGACTGGGCCCGTCCTCCCTATGACGTGGTTTGGTTCTCGACCGCACGCTCGTACGAATGGACGGGTCGGCCCGACTTCGGCCCGACCATCGTGGATCTGGACAATCTCGAGGACGTCAAGGTCACGGCTGCGGGCCGAACTGCTGGCGGACCAGCTGCGATCGGCACGGGGGCGAGAGCTCCCTCCGGAGCCGCCTTGCCTTGTACCAGGTCCGGCTCAACGGCAGCGACTGGCGCCGATTCCAGCGCTCGGTGGCGGCACAGGTGGAGCGGGTGGTGATCGCCAGCGACCTGGACGCCGCCCGGTCCGGGCTGCCCAATGTCACCGTGATCCCCAACACGTACCCTCGGCCACAGTCGCCGGTCGGGAACCCGGCCGCCGGTGGGCCGCCGGTGGTGCTCTTTCAGGGAAACCTCGGATACCCACCGAACATCGACGCGGCGCAGTGGCTGGCGACGGCCATCGCCCCACTCATCCGGGCGGCAGTCCCGGCGACCGAGGTACGACTCGTCGGCCGTCCCGGCACGAATGTCAGCGCAGCTGCACCGGCCTGGAGTTCTGACCGTGGTGGGCGAGGTCCCTTCCATGGAGGAGGAGCTGGCTCGGGCCTCGGTGGCGGTGGTACCGATTCGCTACGGCAGCGGGACCCGGGTGAAGATCCTCGAGTCCTTCGCCCACCGCGTTCCCGTGGTGTCCACCACCCTTGGCGCCGAAGGACTGGACGTCGAGGATGGCGTACATCTGCTGCTCGCCGACGGTCCAGAGGAGTTTGCCGCGGCCACGGTGCGGCTACTGGGCGACCCCCAGCTACGCGTAGGCCTGACCGAGGCGGCGGAGGCGCACTACCTCGAGCGCTACGACGGCCGTTTGGCCGACCAGGGCGTCCGTCGCCTGGTCGAGGAGGTGGCGCGGGCGAGCACCCGTTCATAGGCATCCATCGTCTTGGACACCACGGCTCGGTCGTCGAACTCGGCCTCGGCCTTGCGCCGGCCCGCGGCACCCATGCGCCGGCGGAGCGCGCGGTCGGCCACCAGCTCCTCTATCGCCGCCGCCAGTCGCACTGCGTCGTGGAGGGGTACGAGCAGTCCCGATTGTCCGTGGGAGACGACCTGGCGGCAGCCACGGATGTCGGTGGCGATCACCGGCAGGCCGCTCGCCGCCGCCTCCATGGCCGATCGGGGGAAGCCCTCACGGTACGAGGGCAGGACGAAGAGGTCGAAGGCCGGGTAGATGTGTTCCATATGGTCCCTGGCACCGGCGAAGACGATGCGTCCCCTGCGGCGTGCGGCTGTGACTTCCTCGGGGGAGATGGCGTCCGCCTTGTCGGGATCGGATCCTCCGACGACGACGAACACGACCTCGGGATGCGTGTCGCGGATCCGTTCAGCAGCCACAAAGAGCTCACGGAAGCCCTTCTGCCACACGAGACGCCCAACCATCCCCACCACCACGGCGTCGCTCGTCGACGCCAAGGTCGGCCCGGGCCTTTCGACGACTTGCTCCTTTGCTCCGGTGACGGAAGCGCTGCAGGTCGACGCCGTTGCCGAGCAGCACCAGCTTGCGACTCGGCACGCCTAGTCGGGCCAGCACGTCGAGGTCCTCGGGGTTCTGGACCAATTCGGCTCCCGAGCACAGCGAGGCCGCGCGTTCGAGGGTGTACACCACCGCCTTCCGCGACGTCCGATCCTCCGGACTCGCATAGAGACCGTGCACGGTGTTGACTACGCCGGGTACCCCGGCGGCACGGGCAGCCACCCGTCCGTAGAGTCCCGGTTTGGGGTTGTGGGTATGGACGATGTCGGGTCTGAGTCGTCGGAAGAGTTGCCACAGCTCGGCGAGCGCCATGACGTCCTGGCGGACCGCCAGGGACCGGGTGGCGTGTCGGAGGGGCTCGTGGCGGACGCCCCACGATTCCAGCTGGGGTACGAACGGGCCGGGAGCCGACACACCGACCACTTCCATGCCGGCCTCGGCAAAGGCTCGAAGCTGCGGGCCCAGCAGGAGCACCAGGCTCATGTCGACCGTGGTGACGTGGACGAGCCTCTTCCCGACCAGCGTGCTCAACGTGACCGCGGCCACCTGCAGGTAGATGTCGCCCACGGCCCGGCTGGCCTCTGCGATGTCGAACATCGAACTCCGGAGTTTGGCCTGCCTACCCAGACGATCACGCAGTTCCGGATCAGATGCCAACCGCCCCATGGCCTGCGCAAGGAGGCCGGGGTTTCCCGGGGGCACAAGGATGGCGTCGACCTCGTCCTCCAGGACCTGGGGGATGCCGCCGACACGCGAGGCCACAATGGGCAGCCCGACGCTGGTGGCCTCCATCAACGTCACGGGAAGCCCCTCATGACGGGACGCCAGGACAAAGGCGTCAGCGCCCGCCAGCAACTGCAACACGTCATCGCGCTGGCCGAGGAACTGGAACCGGTCCCCGAGACCAAGTTCGACGTGACGTGTGTGGAGTTCCTCACGCAACGGCCCGCGTCCGACGGCGGCGAGGCGAATGGGGAGTCCAGAGTCAACGATGGCCTTGGTCGCTTCGAGGAGCACGTCGTATCCCTTCTCGGGACGGAGATTCGCCACGGTCATGAACAAGAGCTCGTTATCGTCCACTGCCAGCTCGGCCCGCACGAGGGCGCGGAGCTCGGCTCGCCGGGCGATCAGGGAATCCGACACGGACAGATCGACACCGTGCACCACAGTCGTGGCCCGGCGTTGCAGCGATGGTGGGAGAGCGTCGTAGGACGCCTGTGACACCGCCACCACCCGTTCACCCCTTCTCATTGAGCCCCGAAGCACGACCCGGTTCGCCAACTTGGCGCGGTCCCACAGGCTGTGTTCGGTGTAGACGACGCCCGGCCGTGCGGACCGCGGAAGGGAGGCGACGACCAGTTGCCCGAGTGCGGCCGCGTAGGGGAGGTGGAAGTGGACCACGTCGTAACGCTCCGTCAAGAGCAGCCGTCGCAGGACCACCATCCACCGCAGATCGGCGTTGTGGGCGGCGCCGAGGGAGTGCACCGGCGTCCCGTTGGCCCGTATCGCCGGTACCAGGGCATCCTGGTCACGCTGGACGTAGGCCACCTCGTAGTTGAACCGGTCCGGGTTCACCGTGGCCGCCATGTCCACCAACAGTCGTTCCGCCCCCCCGTAGCCGAGACACTTGATCACGAGCAGCACCCGCAGGGGCCCGGCGGGCATCTGGCCCGGCAAGCCCTCTTCCACGCCCACCAGGCGATAGTACCGGCCCCACGCAGCCGGACCCGCTGTACGACAGGCGGCTAGCTGCTGCGCGATACTGTCATTCTTTCAATGTCGGTCTGAACGAAGGCCTGCGCTCGCGGGTGGAGAGGGTGATGGATTCGATGGCCTTGTCGACTCCCGCGGAAGGGAGGACACCTTTGGCCGCGGGCAGCTTGAAGGCGAGGCGAGAGTTCGGCCTTGCCCGCCGAGCCGCCGAGCCACCTGATCTATCGGCACGAAGCCCGATTGAGGACGTCACTCCGCAACCTGTGGGCGAGCCGCGACATCATCTACACGCTGGCCGAGCGGGATATTCGGGCCCAGTACAAGCAGGCCACCTTGGGGCTGGCGTGGGCCCTGATCGCCCCGATGGCCATGCTCGGGATCTTCATCATCATCTTTTCTCGGACCAAGGCGTTGGGGGTTCCCCCCGGGATCCCCTACCCGATCTTCGCCTTCATCGGGATCCTGTCATGGACGTTCTTCGCCCAGGCGTTGGGAACCGGGGGCACCGCACTGCTCATCAACCACGACCTGATGTCGCAAGACCCAGTTCCCACGCGAGTGCTTCCCTCTCGAGACCATTCTGGTGAACGCGGTGAACTCGGTCCTGGCGTGGATTCCGCTGGCCCTGCTCTTCATCTTCTATCGCTTCGTCCCGTACCCCACGACGGCGTGGATGCCGTTGCTGATCTTGATCGAGTTGCTGTTCACCATCGGCCTGACGCTCGGGGTGTCCGCCTTGATCATCCAGATGCGTGACCTTGCACAGGTGCTTCCCATCATCATCCAGTTGGGGCTGTTCGTCACTCCGGTGATCTGGGAGTTCACTCTCATCCCCGAGCGGTGGCGCATCGTGTACGGCTTCTTCAATCCGTTGGGGCCAGTGATCGACGACGCTCGCCGAGTCATGCTCCTCGGCCAGAACCCTGTCCCTGGACCTCTGCTGGCGGCCGTCGCCGGCACCGCCTTCTACCTGGTCGTGGGCTATCGGCTCTTCAAGCGGTATGAGGTGAACTTTGCCGACATTGCCTAAGGGGTCCGTTCACGTCGAGCAGGTGTGGAAGAAGTTCCGCGCCGACCGGACGGCGCCGCTCTTCTATGACCAGCTCCTTCGGGCGCGTCGCTCGCTGACCAAGGGGGATGGGAGGGGCTGGCGCTGGGTGCTGAAGGACGTCAGCGTCACGGTCGAACCGGGTGGCACGCTGGGTCTCATCGGCATCAACGGCTCCGGGAAGACCACTCTGCTCAAGATCATAAGCGGGACCACGTATCAGTCAGCCGGGACGTGTCAGGCAGAAGGGCGCCTGGGCGCGCTCCTCAGCGTGACCAGCGGTATCCATCCCGACCTGACGGGACGAGAGAACGTCTTCCTCTACGGCGCCGTGCTCGGCATGCGCCGCAAGCTCTCCCGCGAACGATTCGATCAGATCGTCGAATTCGCCGGTCTCGAAGACGCCATCGACCGCCAAGTCAAGTACTTCTCCCTCGGCATGCAGATGCGACTGGGGTTCTCCATCGCCGCCTTCCTGGAACCCGACATCCTGCTGGTCGACGAGGTGTTGTCGGTGGGCGACGCCAATTTCCAGCAGAAGTGCCTTCGCCGGATCGAAGAGATCGTGCGCCTGGGCACCACGCTCATCTACGTCTCGCACGATCTCACGTCGGTCGAAGCCACGTGTACACAGTCGTTGTGGCTGGCGGATGCGGTCGTACAGGCTTCGGGTCCCACAAGGGAAGTGGCCGCTCTCTACCGGGAGTCCGTGGAGCACGACGCGTCGTTGGCCACTTCCAATGACGGCGTCGTCCGGATGCTCAAATCATCGATCACCGGTCCGGATGGGGGACAGGTCGTCGCGCTGGAGGACGCCGAAGTCCACTTGACCCTTAACTCGCCCGAGTCGGTCGAGGCCGATCTCTACGTCGGCGTCTCATTGGGCACGGCCTTTCCCATGTTCATCACCAAGTATCACGGCCTCTTTCCGTCCGGCGACTTCGAGGTTACGTGCCGCCTGCACAACGTCCCGCTGCCGAAGGGCCGCTACTCCATCTGGACGGCGATGACCAGCTTCGGCAAGTGGGCCGACACCCCCTTGCTCCCGTGGAAGCCTGCCGTGTCCTTCGATGCCTTCGGCCCGGACATCCTGGAGCCGCCGGAGGGGGTCATGGTGGCGACGCCGCTCCATGTCGGCACCACCTGGGACGTCGAGTGAAGGTGCAGGTGTCGCGCGGCCGGTTCAGGGAAAGAACACCCGAAGGTGGACCGAACCGGCCAGGCGGCCTGAACGAATAGCAAACACGCGCACCCACTGACGTCGTCGGGATGCTGATCAACGGAGGATTGCCCGCCCCTGCTCGTCCGCCACCCCGATGTCGTCCACGTCGGTTGTTAGCCTATCGAGATGGGGACGGTGTGAGGGAGAGTCCGAACCGGTCACACGAGGTCAGGGCCGTCACGCAGCCGGTGCCGCCGTCGGTCTCGGCGGTCGTCCTGACGCATCGCAGACCACGGCTGGCCACCGCGGTGGTGCGCTCGCTCATCGACCGAGAAGGTCTCCCCCCGACCGCGTCGTGGTGGTGGTCAACGGGTCCGGAGGTCTCGACGACGCAACATTGGAGTCCAGCGTCCGACTGGTCCGACTGCCGCGCAACCTCGGGCCGGCCGGCGGATTCGGGGCCGGAATGGAGGCGGCTTTCGCCGACTCGTCCGTTGAGTGGGCCTACCTGTGCGAGGACGACATCGGACTCTTTTCCCTGCCTAGTCCGAGGCTGGCCGACGTCGTCGGGCGTGTCGAGCGCCGAGGCCGGCTGGCGGGAAGACCGGTCGGCGCGGTGGTGGCCTTCGGTCGAATGTTCATGGGCCGAGGTGCCCACACCGTGAATTTGGTCCCTCCCGAGGGGGGCCGCTACGACTTCGTTCCGGTCGATGTGGCCAGTTGGGGAGCGACGTTGCTGGCGCGGCCAGTGTTCGACGCCGGTATCTTGCCCGACCCGGAGTGGTTCTTCGGCCTCGAGGACTTCGACTTCTTCTGTCGGATCCGGCAGGGGGGATTCGACGTGCTGGTCGACGCCGTCTCCGCCCGTGCCGTGGCCGAGCAACAGACGTCAGCAGGCCGAGCGGAGGCCTTCGGACCGCACCGACCGACCGACGAACGCGAAGCGTGGCGGTCGTATTACCACGCTCGGAACTCCATCCTGCTGGCCCGGAGACACGGTCGCCCCTCGTGGCAAATGTGGCATATGGCCTACTCGGCCCGGCACCTGCAAAAGGCGCACGGGAACGTAGAGCGCAAGGCCATTGTCCGCGGCCTCTGGGACGGCATCCGGGGCCGCTTCGGAGAGAACCCTGAGTACGGCCGAACCGTGGGGGAGCTCTCGGAAGCAGACGAGGATCCTGGTTCTGGTGCGTGAGCGGATGGTCCGCGACCTGTGCTTGGGCGGGCGACCCGTGCTTGACGGACTTCCGGTCATCCCCGATGATTCGCGGGTGCCAGAGAAGGTGAGCGGACCTCTGTCCACCTGTCTTTACAGCAGGTCGTGTCAGATCTTCACCTGACGCGTCGACGGCTGGGCTGATCCGGTATGTGCGGGATCGCTGGCCTTCTCGACCCGACCGCGTCAACGAGTGCCGACCGTCTGGGCGCCCTGGCCTCGACCATGGCTGCGTCCGTGGAACATCGGGGGCCCGACGACAGTGGTCTTTGGGTCGACGCTGACGCTGGGTTGGCGTTCGGGCACCGGCGTCTGGCTGTCATCGATCTTGGAATGGGCGGAGCGCAGCCAATGGTCTCGTCCGGTGGTCGGTGGGTGTTGGCGTACAACGGAGAGATCTACAACCATCGCGAGGTTCGGCATCGATTGGAACAGGGGGGAACGCTGTTCAGAAGTAGTTCCGACACCGAGGTGCTGCTGGCGGCAGTCGAGCGTTGGGGAGTGGATCGGGCGCTCGATGCCTGCGAGGGGATGTTCGCTGCCGCCCTGTGGGACAGGCGGGACAGAGTGCTCCACCTGGTGCGTGATCGCTTTGGTGAGAAGCCACTCTACTACGGCTGGGTGGGAAAGGTCTTCGCATTTGGTTCCGAGCTGAAGGCGTTGTGTGCTTTGCCAGGATTCGGCGCCGAGCTCAATCGCCGAGCTGTGGCAAGTTACCTGCGCCATAACTGCGTCCCCGCGCCGGACACCATCTGGCAAGGCGTTCGCAAACTGGTGCCCGGTCATCTGGTCACGTTGCATGCGCCGACCCCGGGCGTGCTCCCGGAACAACGCTGCTATTGGTCCGCAGCAGACGCGGTGGACGCGGGCGCGACGCAACAAGCTGACCGGCTCGGACTCCGAGATGACCGATCAGCTCGAGAACGCATTGTCGGACGCAGTGGCCGCCAGGATGGTTGCCGACGTCCCTGTGGGAGCATTCCTTTCGGGAGGGATCGATTCGAGCACCATTGTGGCCCTGATGCAGCGGCATGCCTCGCGACCAGTACGCACCTTTACGGTTGGGTTCGCCGATCGATCCTTCGACGAGTCATCCGAGGCGGCGGCGGTCGCTGCGCACCTCGGAACCGACCACACGGCGGTCCATGTCGGCGATGCAGAGGCGATGGACGTCATCCCCCATCTGGCGGACATCTGGGACGAGCCTTTCGCCGACGTCTCCCAGATCCCGACCTATCTTGTCAGCCGAGTGGCTCGCCAAGACGTGACCGTATCGTTGTCGGGGGATGGCGGCGACGAGCTGTTCGCTGGATACAACCGGCACGCCTGGCTCGACCGTGTGTGGCGGAGGGCCGCCGTTGTGCCGGCGGGGGCTCGCCGGACTGCCGGCTCCGCGCTGGGCAGTATCCCGCCCGCAGTGATCGAGCGGGTCGCCCGCGCCACCCGGATCTTCCCGATCGGCTGGCAGGTGCGAAACCCATCAACCAAGGTAGCCAAGCTGGCCCGGGTACTCTCCGCCTCGGACCCCGATGGACGCCTATCGGGCCCTCACCACCCACTGGGATGATGCGACGTCGTTGGTGCTCGGGAACGACCATGGAGACTCGGCAGACGATCGCAGCAGTTCGCCCGTCTCCGATGGGGGGATCACCGAGCTGATGCTCTGGTCCGACTTGGTGGGCTACCTGCCCGATGACATCCTGGTCAAGCTCGATCGAGCAGCCATGGCGGTGTCCCTCGAAACCCGGTGTCCCGTTCCTCGATCGAGGGATCCTCGATCTGGCCTGGAGGCTGCCCCTCGATGCCAAGCTGCGCGGAGGCCAGACCAAGTGGGTGCTGCGCCAGGTGCTCGAGCGCCACGTGCCGGCAGAGCTCGTCGAGCGGCCGAAGATGGGCTTCGGCCTGCCCATCGGAGCGTGGCTCCGCGGCGTGCTCGCACCTTGGGCTGAGCATCTTTGGATGAGCGACGGCTCCGGGACCAGGGCCTGCTCGACCCCGTCCCGATTCGACAGGCCTGGGACCTCCACCGCGCGGGCCGACGGGACCTGGGCTACGAGCTATGGGACGTACTGGTCCTGCAGTCGTGGCTGGACCGGTGGATTCCCAGCCGGGGCTAAGGGCCGGCCGTAGCTCCATTAGCGCCAGAAGCCTGCCATGAGCACGTTCGTAGAGAATGCTAGCAACGATGCGCTTCGTAGGGTCTTGCCGCTGTGCGGCAATATCTCGCCAGGAACGCGCTGCAAGCGTTACTCTCCACCTGCCTTAAGACCTATTCGAGGAGAGTCAGATGAAGAGGCAACGCGCTCCATACGCAAGGCGGCGGTCAGTGTGGCTGGTGATTGCGGTCCTTTCTATAGTCCTCGTAGTCGGTGGTGTGGCAGGTGCGTATGAGATCCACCATTTGCAGAATCAAGTGAATGGACTGAACAGCCAGCTGAGCGGACTGCACCAAGAGGTGGTCACTTTGTACCAAGCAGATACTTCAAATTGGCGCAATCGGTGAAATAGGTCGATAGCCGAGTGAGTTGGCCGCGCCGCTCCGGATTATCACGCCCACCGATCGGTGCCGTGTGGGGGTGGGTGCAGACGGTCGCGGGGCGAACCATCACCGATTCCCTGCTTCCAGGGGGAGCGTTGGTTCTGTCGCCGCATCAAGACGACGAGACCATCGGGTGTGGCCTCCTCATAGCCGAGAAAGCGAACCGTGGGATTCCGGTCGCAGTGGCTGTGGCCACGGACGGGCGCGATGGCTGGTACTCGCCGAAGCCGCGACCAGCACCTGACGAGATCGCCGCGATCCGCCACCGTGAATGGCATCGGGCCCTTGATATCTTGGCGGTGCCTCCAGCGCGTCGTTTCGAATTCGGTTTCCCCGACGGTGAACTCAGCGGTCACGAGAGCGAGGTTGCGGACCGGATCCGTGACCTATTCCGAAGCTTGCGTCCGTCCCAGGTCTTCGTCACAAGCTCCGGCGACCCCCACCCCGATCACCGGACTCTTGAGCGAGCTGTCCGCCATGCGATGGCCCAGATTGATGACTCCGCTCCGGGCGTTCCCCATAGCGGAGCTGGACACGCGTCCAGCCTCAGCCCGGTCGAACCCCGGCCCCAGGCCTTTATCTACCGCGTCTATCCCGGAGAAGGGATTTGGCCCGATGGCCGCCCGCCCCGGGTAACCGTCCGCGCCGCAATCGCGCAGATTCGCCCGTTCGATCTTCGGACTCGCCGGGCGACGGCCCCTGCTGCTACGGGCCCCCGGGTCAGTTGCGACGAAGGTTGCCGCAATCGATGCCTACGACAGCCAACGCAGACTTTTGAATGGCGAACTCCGCTACGTGTGGTGCACTGGTGTCGAGCTCTACTGGGCTATGGACGGGCCCGGTTTGGGGGACGCTCGAGGCCAAAGAGAACGTTCGACCTGAGGAACGGCAACTGGAAGCTCCTCACGCCTGTTTCCCGACCACCTGGCCCGTGTCGGTGACTACTTGACTTAACGACCCGCCAGCGAGGGGTCCCGCCACGGAACAGCGACCTGCAGAGGCTTAATGTGCTGATCCCCGAGCGATCCCTTTGGCTAAAGCCTCAAGATACGCGCGACCGTAGCGTCGGTCTGGTTCCAAGTAGTTGCCCTCGGCCCATTCGTTCCATGACTTGACGAAGATGATTCGTTGGCCCAGCGGTTGCGAAGAAAGAACGTGTGCAACGGCGCGGGCTACCTGCGATTCGAAGATGAGAGGTTCCGCACCGTGAAGAACGACTCCCCCGGCGCCACTCCGCGGAGTGTTGTCAAAACCGGGCATCACCGTTGGGAAGCTTGGGCCATCGGCAATCCCGAGCAGCGTGGCTTTCTGAGAATCGGCGATACGAGCGCACCGGAGGGATGCCGACCTTCCTTGCGAAGCGTCTCGGCCAGTCGTAGCGCGCGATGTCGCGTTGCGGGACTCGTTCCGGGGTGAACGCGTCAAAATCTGCATCGCTAGAACGCCCTGCCGTCTCGGTCCGACCGACGAAGAATATTCCAGGTAGTCCTTCATCCGCGGCCCAATTGCGCCAGAGGTCCAGGAAGCGTTGAGGCTCGGGAAGATCGGTCGGTTCGTAGACAAAGAAACAGCGGACGCCCATCAATGCGAAGGTAGCGCGGATCCATGAGCGCAGGAAGAATGGCTTCAAAGTGGGCGCGGTAGTCCCGCTCTCCACCAAGGTTCGGGTAGGTCTGCTCAATCAGGACTCGGCTGGGTGCCCCATGCCATATCCCAGACCAAGTTTGATTTGCCCACCCGAGGCAAAAGGGAAAGTCGGGCCTTCCTGACTTCAAGACTTCATCGAACGGCCGCTCCAGCAGCCGCCGGCCGCCACCAAACCAATAGTGCCAGTAGCAGAACGCTGAAACGCCGTACTCTGCGGCAAGCATCGCTTGTGCCTCCCGTGTATCGGAAAGGCGGAGATCGTAGAAGCCGAGCTCACCTGGAAGACGAGGTTGATAGTGTCCCGGATAGAGCGGCCTCGCGCGAGCGACGTTCGTCCATTCAGTGAAACCAGGTCCCCACCAGAGGTCGTTCTCTGGAATCGGATGAAACTGCGGTAGGTAGAACGCGATTACGCAAACCTGGTTGCCCTCAAACTGCCGCTCAGGATCAGTTGTCATGTCGCGTACTCCACGGTAGAGACCAGCTCAAGGCACAGGGCGTAGGCGGCAGTGGTGTGGCTCCCATTCGGGAGAGTGCCACATCGTTCATGGGGGAGACTGACGACAACGTGGCTCCAAAGAAGTTGATCACCACATCTATCGGGCAAGGTCGTGCGGCCGCTTCTCGCAATGGGCGCCGAGGCGCGGCAACAAGGCATCGTCAATTCGACGACGGCAAATCATCCACCGGGCCGTCGTCGCCAATGAGCAGGTGCGTCCCCGGCTACCTCCCGGACAAGAGCCTGGATGCGGTCGCGCGCGACGGAAGCACTCGTAGTGCTCAAGGTACTGCTGCTCCGCAGCGTCGACCAGTCGCCCGCGGAGGTCGGGCTCGGTCAGGAGTCGCTCGCACGCTGCAGCGAAGGTGTCGGGGTCGTCAGCTAGCAGAAGATGGACCCCATCTTCGACATGGAGTCCCTCAGCTCCGATGGTGGTGGAAACCACGGGCACACGGTGAGCGAATGACTCGAGGATTTTCAGCCGGGTGCCGCTGCCGTAACGAAGGGGGACGATGGCGATGTCGGCGCGAGCCAACTCCGGCTCCATGGTCGGCACCACCCCCGCAACCGTCACAGCTGGCGGTTGGTGCTGGCGGTTCAGCCCTGGCACTGGCTTGCCCACAAGTCTGATTTCGAGGTCAGGGACCCGGGTTCGGAGCCGCGGTGCCACCTCAGCGACCAACCAGTCAACCGCGTCCATATTCGGGGAATAGTCGAACGTGGCCTGGAAAAGGACGACGGCTGGTTTTCCTACCTCGAAGTGCCCCACTGCACGCTCGGCCCGCTCATAGGTATTGGGGACGACGACGGCATTGGCTAGACCCGAGCGACGCACATCCAGGTCGCTGCAGAGGACCACGCGGTCGACGTCTCCGGCCACCGAGCGCTGGAACTGACGCCAGTCCCGGGCGTTCACTCGGGCCTGAGCCACCGCTATGGCGTGGCGAAACCAAGAAGCCCCTCCGTGTCGCGACAGCCCGCCCCGCATGATCTGCGCTCTCGCCCGAGCCTTCTCGTCTTCGAGGTCATCCAGGTCGACGATCGTCGGACCGAGATGCGGCCGGCCCATCCACTCGAACGTGGCCGCCCTGTCGAACCACACGAGGTCGTATTCGTCTGCCACCCAAGACTCGAGGTCGAGTCGGGCCGCGGTGTCCACGCGATGCATTTCCACCTCCAGGGGGATTCCCCGTCGGGCCAACCATGTGGCTCGCCAGCGGAGCTGGTGTGGGGTGCCACGATGAACCACGGTCCTGAGCCGTTCCACCGGTACCGTTGGGGGCAAGGTCGGGACCGGCCGGCGGTAGTCATAGAGGGCGAAGAGATCTGTTTCTCCCAGTTCGGCGAGCGCCTCGATGGCCGTTGTGAGCCGGAGGTGGCCGCCCTGGAGTTTCGGCCACGGGAAATCCGAGGCGACGACAAGGATCTTCATCGGCCCAAATTCCTCGGTCAGCCTCGACACTGAGCGGTGATGATCTCGATCACTCGGGACTGGTCGGCGGGCGACGAGCGCCGATCCGGTAGGCAGGCACAGACCCCGGTCGAAGACGTGGGCGCAGTGCCCGGGCCCGACGAGCGTGACCCCGGCGAAGGCCGGTTGGAGATGAAGGGGTTTCCATGTCGGTCGGGACTCGATGTCAGCGACCTCAAGAGCCAACCGCACGCGTTCTCGGTCCGCCCCGAAGATCTCGGGATCGATCAGGATGCAGTTCAGCCAATAGTTCGACGTACCCGCGGCGGTGCGCGGCATGGGCGAGACCCCGGGAGACCGGCGAGCCCGTCCGTGTATAGCGGCATCGATCCGCTTCCGGCGCTCGATGCGGTCTTCGAGTCCGCCGAAGCTGCGCCCTTCCGAGGGCGGCAAGCAGGTTAGAGAGTCGATAGTTGTATCCCACTGTGGTGTGCTCGTAGTGGGTGAACGGCTCCCTGGCTTGAGTGGCCAGATGGCGGGCTCGTTCGGCCATCTGTGGCGACTGGGTCACCAACATCCCTCCACCACTCGTCGTGATGATCTTGTTGCCGTTGAAGGAGAAGATCCCCGCGACACCGAACGAGCCCGCAGCCCGGCCCCGATACGTCGCACCGAGGGCCTCGGCCGAGTCCTCAATGAGGGCCACCTCGAACCTCCGGCACATCGACTCCAATGCCTCGTAGTCGGCAGTCTCCCCATAGAGGTCGACGGTGATCACCGCGGAGGGGAGTCGACCCCCGGCGGCCCTCTCGGTCAACACTTCCTCGACCAGAGCCGGATCCAGATTCCAACTGTCCGCCGAGCAGTCGACGAACACCGGGTGCGCACCCAGATAGGTAACGGCCGCGGCGGTGGCGATGAACGTGAAGGATGGAACCACTACCTCGTCGCCGCGCTCCACGCCGGCCAACAACAGAGCGAGATGCAGCGCAGCGGTTCCGCTCGACAGGGCCACGGCATGCGCCACTCCCGTCTTTTCAGCCATCTCGCAGCTCGAAGGCATCAATGTCCGGCCCCGTGGGCGCGATCCAATTGGAGTCGAACGCCTCGAGAAGCATCCGCCGCTCTTCGGGTCCCACATCCGGTGGGGAAAGGAAGATGCGGGTCACGCGGCACGTCCCGGCGGGATTGCTCAAGCCCCCGACAAGGGCGGCGCCACCGAGAACGACCGCTGCGACCGCCACGTCGATCCCCAGGGCCATGGCCACAGAAACGTTGCCCACCCCAACCACAATGCACACCACGAGCACCATCATGGCCTCGAGGGCGATGTAGGCCCCGCTCGCTGCCGTGCGGGACCAGCCTCTGGCCACGAGGAGGTCGTAGGGATGGGCACGGTCGCCGGCCAGAAGCGGGCGTCCGCTGCGGCGACGTCGTACGACGGCGCAGACACATCTCGGCCACCGGGACGGCCAGCAGCGCCAGGGCGATCACGCCCGTCGAAACGGCGACGCCAACACCCCAGGCGTAAGTGAGGAGCACGGTCATGGCCGCCCCGAGTAGGTAGGAGCCGCCGTCCCCGAGATAGATCTGGGCCGGCGGGCGGTTGTACCAGAGGAACGCGACCAGGGCCCCGATCAGGGAGGCGGCCATAAGACGGGCAGGGCCATGGGCGATGACGGCGAACCCGAAGGAGGCAGCAGCCCCCACCCCGGCGGCCAGCATGTCGAGGCCGTCGAGCAGATTGAAACCGTTGATCAGGACGACGGTGGCAGCCATGATGAGTGGCACGCCGATCCAACCCGCTAGGTGGATCGGCTGGATGACGGCGATGACAGCTCCCAATGACCAGCTGGGCGAGAAGCCGCAACGGCGCCGGGAAGCCCGAAACGGTCATCGCTGACGCCGATCGCCAGGGCGGCGACCAAAGGAATCAGGGTAGCGGGCCGACCGACACATCGCCGACCACGAGACCAACGAAAACGGCCAACCCGCCCAGGTACGGCACGGCAGTCTCGTGGGTTTTGAGGGGCCCGGGACGATCGATGACGCCGAACCGATGGGCGATCACGATGCACGCTGGTACGGCCACCGCCGTGACAACGATGGAGACAGCGGCGACGAAAAACACCTTGCTCACGACCGATCGCGGCGGCCCATCTGCATGAGGAGGGACTCCGTTCCGGGGTGCAACTCGAAACGCTCGGCGCTTCGGAATCCGGCCCGCCGGTAGAGCGCGATCGCGGCCTCGTTGTCCGCGGCCACGACGACGTGAGCGGCGTCCTGGCTGCGCCGGTCGATCTCCATGAGGAAACCATCCACCAATAGCGTTCCGGCCCCCCGCCCGCGTGCTGCCGGATCGACGGCAATGGCCAGCAATTCCGCTCCGTCGGCAGCGCCGCCGGTGCCGTGGCGAAGGGTCTCCATGACTCGACGCCAGGAACGAAGGAGGCGGCCGCCGCAGGCGAGCGCAGCAGCTGGACCGTCACGCAAGACGAAGGACCGATAGAGGCCCGACACGTCTGTGGAGCCGGCGAGGAACCCGACCGTGGTCGCCTCGTCCACGACGACGAGCAGAAAGGAGCCAGGGGCGCGGGCGACTCGCCTGTAGAGCATGCACAGGAACCTCGGGCCGAGGATAGTCAAGAACCCTTCGCCGATTTGCCCAGCGTGGAGGGAGGCGGCTGTGGCGGCGTCGTCCACCGTTCCCGCGCGAAGCACCATTCCGTTTTGTGGGTTCGAATTCATCGCCTTCGTCGTCGCTGTCGGCTCCGAACGCCTGCGGTGGCACGCCATCTCGTCACGGTTGGTGATGCGACCGCGATGACCGCATCGTAGTTCGGTCAGGGCGGCGTGGCCCGTTGATGCAGGCCAGCCTGAATTGCGATGGCAGATGGAGCCAGCTGGGGCTACGATCCCAATGCTTGTCGGGGTTGGATGCCCCAGGGGGAATGCTGGTCGAACGGAGGAGTGAGTAACGTGTCGAATACCGTCAAGTGGGTCATTTGTGCCATATGCGCCGTCCTGGGCATCGTCGCTCTCATTTATGCGGTGATCTACCTGGCGGTACCGATCCATTCGCTCCCGGGTTTTGTGCCCGGCAAGAAGGCCACGACGGGCCACTATCACAAGCGAGCCCTCATTTCGGCCGTCATCGGCATGGTGCTGTTGGCCATCGCCGCGTATCTGGGAATGGCTGCCCGGCGCTCGACGGCATCTCAAATCGGCTCAACTCCCGAACCCGCCGTCGGTCCCCCCGATGAGGGCGTCAGCTCACAGGGTGCCGCGGACGAAGGGGACGGCGTCCGGTCCTAAGGCACCCAATTTTCGCACAACTTGTTTCGCCCATCTGGACGTCCTCAGCCGACAGCTTGCGGGGCGAGGTGCGCAAGCAAGTATGCGGGCACAGAGTCCGTCAGGACGGGGAGGGCTCGATCAGGTCCGGTCGTCAGAAGGAGAGGCTGGGATCAGGTCCTGACTGGCGTCGACTCGACGATGAACTGGTAGCCGAACATGGTGGGCCACAGGTTTGACAGCAGGCGGTCCACGAGACGGAGCGTGCGCGCCCTGGTGCCCTCGACGCCTAACGCATCAAGGGGCAGTCCGACAGGTTCGATGCGCCTGATGGCGAATCCCCGGCGTTCGACCAGCTTGACGAGGCTGCGCCGGGTGAAAAACCGAAGGTGGGTCGAATCGAGGATGCCACGCTGGTCGTAATCGAACATTCCAAGCGTCGACCGAAATCTCGGGTACCAGTGTGCGATGTTCGGCACGCAGAACAGCGCTGTTCCGGTTGGTGCCAGAACGTCCCGGGCCTGACCGATCAGGCTCCCTGGGTTGACCACGTGCTCGAGGACGTCCGCCGCCAAAACGATGTCGAATCCATCGCCAACCGCCGATGGGATTCCCTCGTTGAGGTCAGCCTTGAAGAAGGCGTCTGTCCGCTCCCGCACCCCGTCCGATCTCGTTCACGTCGACGCCGACGACGTGGTGACCCACTCGCCGCAACCGCTCGGACAAGAGACCACCCGAACACCCGAGATCGAGAATCCGGCTCGGCGGGCGACACTGCAAGAGCTTCGTAATCCGTCCGTGTGAGCTGTCGTCACTCGGCTTGAGTTGGTACTCCTCGCTCAGGGCGATACGGCTCCCGTCCCCGAATCCCGCCTTCTGTAGCCGGTAAGTGATGACATCCTTGGTGACATCGGCGGCGTACCCCATGCCGTCGACGTAACAGATTTCGTCGCCGTAATAGGTGGGGATGGGGACCTCGGCGATGCGCATGCCGGCGTCGTGCAGCTGGATGATGATCTGGGTGTCGAAGTTGAACCCATTCGAGTTCTTCTCGAACGGAAGTTGCTTGAGCGCCGCAACCGAGTAGGCGCGATATCCCGAGTGGAACTCGGAAAGATTGGTACCGAGCGCGGCATTCTCGAAGCGCGAAAGAATGCGGTTCCCAGCGAACTTGTAGAGCGGCATGCCGCCTCTTCGGGCCGCGCCTTTGACCATGGTACGCGAGCCGAAGACGGCATCGGCCTCCTCGGTTCAAGAGTGGCGCCAGGATTTCCGGGAGCGACTCGGGGGCGTACTGGCCATCGCCATGGAGCATGACCACGATGTCGAGTCCATGCTCGATGGCCAGGTTGTAGCCCGCTTTTTGGTTGCCGCCGTAGCCGAGGTTGGTCGGTTGCCTGATCAGAGTGATCGGAAGATCCGACAGCTGCTGGTAGCCCAGGCCGACCAGATAGGTGGCGTCCTGGCTGTGATCGTCACTGACGATCACTTCTTCGATATCGGGCCTGATCTCTGGCGGGATGCGGTCCAGCACTTTGGCGAGGGTGGACGCCGCGTTGTACGCCACGACGAGAACCCCAATTCTCTTCTTGTCGATGGATCCGTCCACGCTTACCCTCCGATTGCCGCGGCCGTCGGCGGAAGCTTATCCATCGAACCGGGAGGGCGGAAGCCCGGGAGAGCGGAGGAAGGGTTTCAGGTCCGAGGAGGGCGTAGCAGGGGATCCAGCCGACGCTGTCAGGCGGCGGCCTGGCAATCGCTGGGTCAACGAGGGGGTCGTTGACCATCCATCCCAAGGACCGCGGCGCGCCTCGGAACCGGGTGGCAAAGACCGATCATCTCCGTCTTCGTCCACCGTGAAGTGGGGCTCGAGGACCTCCCGGAGTGGAAGTCTTAGACTGAGACCTGGGGCCGCTCGTGTCCCAGGGTGAATGAAGGCGGAGTGGTCACTCGTACGTAAGAGCCTCCGGGTTCCGCGTGCGCAGGATCATAAGGCCACCCTGTGCCGGTAGCGCGGGAACACAAACCCACCAACATCATGTCGTCGTGCCACTGTCCATGTCCGAGGGCCGCTCGATACCGTACGGTGAGTCAGCGCGACCCCATTTAGTCTGTGAAGCTGGATCTTCATCGGATGCCGCGAATCTTCGCAATGGATCGGGTTCCGCGTGAAACGACCCTCGGACGCCGGACAGCCCCATCAACCGCGCCTCGTACCGCTCCAGCCGGATGACCCTGAGGACGCGTGCTGGACTACACCGCGATGTCCTCCTTTGAAGCCGGCGGACCTTTCGGGCCAGGACCGACGGGAGATCATCGTGCCTAAGATGTGCAGATGCTCGCCCGACGAGAGGCGCCGCCGGAGTTCGAAAGGT
The DNA here is from genome assembly GCA_963737805.1 of uncultured Acidimicrobiaceae bacterium. GTDB lineage: Bacteria > Actinomycetota > Acidimicrobiia > Acidimicrobiales > RAAP-2 > Bog-473. The sequence continues at coordinate 382,902 of CAVTUE010000011.1, read as the reverse complement.
GGAACAGCACCTGGGGTGCCCCATGGGGCCGTCACGTGGTCTCCGTCCCCCTCGATGGCAGCCGCAGAGAGAAGCTGGTCGACTACGTCGAGCGCCTTCCAGGGAGGTTCCGCAGGCCTGTTCTCCGGAGCACCCAGGCAAACCGGATCCGGGGTCCATTCGCCTTCCAACCGAATACCTCGACCAGAGCCTATGAGTATCCGTGGGCCTTCCACCAGGTAAAAGCACTCGGTCCGTCCAGAATCTTGGAGGTCGGTGGCGCGCTCTCCGGGCTCCAATTCGTGCTGGCCAAGAGCGGATACGAGGTCCACAACGTGGATCCGTTCTTCGACTACGGCTCCGGTCAGTACGAAGTCGATCCCATCGCTGAACACGCGGCGCTGAATCGAAGCTTCGGGACCGACGTCAATCTCCATCGCGCGACCCTGCCCGAGGCCAACCTCACCGGCCAGTTCTCCGCCGTCCTCTGCATTTCGACCATCGAGCACCTCGCGGAACAAGACATCGCCTCGACGCTGAATGCCGCCAAGGAGATCCTGGCTCCCGGGGGGCTGCTCGTGCTCACAGTCGATCTGTTCTTGAACCTCGAACCGTTCTGCGACCGAAAGGCCAACCAGTGGGGAAGCAACGCCTCTATCGCCTGGATTGAAGAGCTGGTGGGCTATGAAATGGTGTTTGGGGACTACAGCGAGTTGTACGGGTACCCCGAGTTCTCGGCCGCGAGGATCTTGTCGCGGCTGGAGGAATTCGCCATATCCTCCCAGTACCCGCAGATGGCCCAGCTGATCACGTTTCGGGCTCCGGAGAGGTGATCGGCCGTCCTCCACGGCTGGGTCCCTGTCGACGGCATTGACCAGTCCTGACGAAGCACCGGTGTGGAAGGGCCCGCGTGTTCCAGAGGCCCCGGTGGTATCCGTCTGCATTCTGGTGGTGTCCGACCACGGCTTGATCGAAGGTTGCCTCGACACGCTTGCCGGCAGCAATCCATCGGTGGAGGTCGAAGTGGTGGTGGTGGCCAACGGGCTCGATGACGGCGCATTCTCCCCATTGCGGAAGCGCGACGACATCGTCCTGGTGCGCAGTGCGGTGAATACCGGTTTCTCTGGGGGCAACAATCTTGCCGCTGACATTCGCCCGCGGCCGCTATCTGCTGCTCCTCAACGACGACAGTGTGGTCGAGGCCGGCTACATCGATCGACTGCTGAGCGCCATCGAGCGGGACCCGTCGGTTGCCGCCGCGGGTGGGAGGGTTCTATCGCCTGACGGCACACTTCAAGAGGCGGGTTCGGTTCTCTGGAGCGACGGCTGGGTGGCGCATGTTGGGGCTGGCCTCCCCGCCGACTCGAACGCTTACTACTATGTGCGCTACGCGGACTACGTCTCGGCGAACGGCCTGTTGGTGGACCGCGAGGCTTGGGACGCGGTCGGCGGTCTCGACGAGCGGTACTTCCCCGCCTACTACGAAGACGTCGACCTGTGCCTGGCGCTCTGGCACCATGGCTACCGAGTGGCCTACGAGCCTCGGGCTCGGCTACGACACCTTGAGAGTCAGAGCACCTCGACGACATACCGCAACTTTCTCCTGATCCGCAACCGCGCCCAGTTGGTGGCCAAATGGTCGGCCCCGCTTCAGAGCTTCGCCGACCACCCAGACCCAATCGACGAACGCAGCCATTGAGGCGGCGGTCCAACGTGCCGCTCGATCGATAGGTCGGGTGCTGGTTCTGGAGCGGTCGGCGGATGCCGGCGAGTGGTGGCTGCCTACCGTCGAGGCGTTGGCCGGCGCCGGTTGGTCCGTGATGCTCTCGGTGCCCGTCGACCAGCAACGGGCAAGCGCCGGCAGCTCCTTTACGGATCGCATGATCGATTTGGGTGTGGATGTTCGAGACGAGAGGCCGGAGGATCTTCTCTCCCTCTATGGGGATGACCTCGATGCGGTCGTTGTCGTGGGGGAGAGCACTGACGTCGCGCCATACCTCCCGCGCCCCTTCGGCAGCTCCATCCCATTGGTAGGCCAAGGAGAGGAGGATCGGGCAGATGCTGTGGTCGCCCGCGTTGCCGCCGTGGTTCAGCAAGAAGTCGAGTCCACGCCTCCCGGCGACGCGCATGCCCTCGAGAGATCGGCTGCGACCCACGATCCGTCGCAAGAGGCGCCGGACCCGTTCGGAGGTGCGGCCGAAGTCCGTGCCGTGCTTCGCATTGCCGCTCCGACCGACGATGGCTCGCGACGTGACCTCAAGTTCGCCGAGGCCGACGCCGGAGTCCGCCGCGAGTACTGCCGAGTACCTCGAGTACGAGCTGGCTCGCACCCGTGCTGCCCTCGACAAAACCGATGACCACCTCCGCGCCACTCTGCGGACCCTCGAGGAAGTAGGCGCATCCCTCGTCGAACGGGAACGTTACATCGACTCGTTGCCTTCCGTTCGGGTCAAGAAGTGGATCGTCAGCCGACACCCGAACCGCGGCTCCTGATCGCCGGAACCGCCGTCGCTCATCGACGGAGCGATGGTCGACAGGTGCTCTGGTACCATGCCCGGCCGTCATGGGCAGCGAATCAGTGGGCAGGAGATAGCGGCGATCTCGTGAGGATTCTGATGGTGACCGAGGACTTCCCGTGGCCGTCCTTGGGCGGGGGGTTGATCCGGCTGGCCAAGATGGTCGAAGCGGTCTCCGCGGTGGGGGAGACCGATCTCTTCTCCCTCTACGATCCGAGCCGCACCTCACCTGTACTCCCATCGTCGGTGGACTTGAGGAGAATGAAGACCGTCGAGTACCCGGGCGCAACCAATCCCGATTGGTGGCGTTGGTGGATGCTGCGTCGAGGCATGCCGAAGGAAGTATTTCTGCGGAAATACGACCGCTCGCCCCGCTTCAGGTTCGAGGCGTTCGCAACAGATCACTACGACGTCGTCTGGTTCAGCACGGCGGCCACGTTTGCCTGGATGGGACGGCCTCGGCTGGGTCCCACCATCGTCGATCTGATGGATCTGGAAGACGTGAAGGCGCGCCAGACGTCGTTGCTCCTCCGAAGGGAGCGCTCCGGAGGTGGGACCAGACAGGACCTGCTCCGGATAGGGCCAGGCCGCCAAGAACAGGGTCAACGCTCATGACTGGAAGATCTTCCAGCGTTCGGTGGCGGCCGACGTCGATCACGTGATTCTTGTGCAGCGATGACGACGTCCGGCGTTCCGGTATCCCCAATGCCGTGGCGGTGCCCAACACCTACGGTCGTCCCGACCGAAGTCTCGGGCGCCGAGAGGTGGGCACGCCGCCCACCATCCTCTTCCAGGGGAGCCTTCACTACGGCCCCAACATCGACGGCGTCGACTGGCTCATCGAGGAAGTGGCCCCACGCCTGTGGGCGCAGCTTCCCGACGTCCAGATCCGTCTGGTGGGCACGACCTCGCGCACTGTGGAGGCGAGGAACCGGCCCCCTTCCGTCATCGTGGCGGGCAGGGTTCCCGAGATGGAGCCCGAATTGGTCCGAGCCGATATCGCCGTGGTGCCGCTCCGCATCGGCAGCGGCACGCGACTGAAGATCCTCGAATCCTTCGCTCACCGCATCCCCGTGGTGTCGACCACGATCGGAGCCGACGGTCTCGACGTTGAGGACGGAGTCCATCTACTGCTGGCCGACCGTCCGGAGGATTTCGCCCATGCCTGCCGGCGACTGATCGAGGACCGGGCGCTGGCGCGGCGATTGGTCGACGCGGCAGAACGTCGGTTCCTCGAGCGATACGAGTGGTCCATCGTCAAGGACAGGATCCAGAAGTTGGTCCGTGACGTGGCCGGATCTTCGGGAGATGGGATAATCTCGGGGCGGGACCGGGTCGTCTGATTTCGTACCGAGGCACTGACGACCGGGGTGGTGGGCAAAGGGAGCTCGAGACGCGGTGGTTGGCATCATAGCGACGGAGATCAACGGAGCGTTGACGCGCCATTTCGTCCGCGCCGGTGGCGTTCAAGATCGGTGTGGCAGTGTCTGACATGGCGACGACCCTGATCCCCCCTGCGGCGGACGCCTCCCGAGAGCCGGAAGCGATGCCCCGCACGGATGGCGATCTCGACCGGATCGGCCGTCGCCGCTTCACCATCGCCGTGCTCATCGGGATCGGGGTGATGGCCATCCCCTTCTTGTGGGCCTTGTGGGACCTCTGGTCAGGTTCGGCCGACGCGCTCCGTGGTGTCGGAAACGACAGCTTCTACGACCTCCAGGCCCGCGCCATGTTCCATGGTCGGCTGAGCTTGCCGCCTGGAATCTTGGGGATCGAGGCGTTCGTGCACGACGGCCGTCAGTACACCTACTTCGGGATCTTCCCATCGATCCTCCGGATGCCCGTCCTCTTGTTGACGAGCCGGTTCGACGGCGATCTGACGGCCCCGTCACTCGTGTTGGCCTGGATGACGACGGCGCTGTTCAGCTCGCTCATGCTCTGGCGGCTCCGTGTGATCACGCGGGGGAGGGCTGTGCTCGGACGAGCCGAGGCAGCTTCGTTCGGCGTGCTGGTCGCCACCATCATGGGTGGCTCGGTCATCGTGTACCTGGCCGCGACGCCCTTCGTCTTCAGCGAGGACTTCGCCTGGAGCATCTCGCTCACCCTCGGCAGCCTGTTCGCCTTGCTGGGCGTGATGGAGCGGCCCTCGATCGGGCGGGTGTTTGCCAGCGGCGTCCTGGTCCTCCTGGCCAGCCTCAGCCATGCTCCCACCGGGTACGCATGCGTGATCGGCGCCGTTCTCGTCGCCGGGTGGTTCGGCCTCGGCCGAGGTGGAATCTCAAACCGGCGTTGGATGTGGCCGATGCTGGCGGTGGCCCTGGTGGGCTTCGGAGTGTCGTGCGCGGTGAACTATGCCAAGTTCGGCACTCCCGTCGGGATCCCCAATGCCGACCAGGTTTGGACCTCGGTGAACGCCCACCAGCGGTACTTTCTGGCGGTCAACGGTGGCAACGAATTCAGCGTCCGCTTCCTTCCTAGCACGGTGGTTGCCTATCTGCAGCCCTTCGGCATCCGCTTCAGTTCCCTGTTCCCCTTCGTGTCCGCCCCTGCCGCTCCGGCCCGGGCCATCGGAGCCGTGTTGGACCAGACCTATCCGACGGCCAGCCTTCCGCCCACGATGCCGTTGCTCTTCCTGCTGGCTTGCTGGGGCACCGTCACGGCGTTCCGTCCGAAAGGGCTCGTGCCCTTCCGGTTGACGCGGATCGTGCTGGTCGCCGCGGCCGCGGGCACGGCCGGTGTCCTGCTGCTGGGTTTTATCTCCGAGCGGTACTTGGCCGACTTCATGCCCTTCCTCATCGTGGCCAGTGGCGTCGGTCTCATCGACGTGTGGCGACGTCTCGAAGGCCGGTCTCTGAGGGCCAGGGGAGCTGTCCTGGGCATCGTCTCTGCAGCAGCCGTCTACTGCGTCGCAGTCAACACGGCCATCGCGGCGACACCGTCAGATCAGTTCACGGAGGCGCAGGTCCAGAACTTCGTGTCCGCCCAGGATTCTCTCAGCGTCGGGTCACTGGCCGGCAGCGTGCACCATGCAGGCGGACTGCCGGCCTGGGCACCCGCCGGACAGCTCTTCATGGTCGGCAACTGTTCGGGTCTCTACCTGTCGTCCGGCATCTCCGAAGCGGACGTGCCAGGCGATCTCATCGACCATTTCAACTCGTGGCTTCCCGTCGAACAGGATCCCGCCTTCACCCGCCAGATCTGGTTCACCTTCAACTCTTCCCACTTCACCACGCCGGTGACCCTGATGACCTACGGCGCCTCCAGTCTCGTTCTCCAGCCCGCGGGTGCGGGCTATTTTCGAGTCTTGGTCGAGCACTCGGGAACATCGATCAGTTGGCCGAGTACCGCCTCGGTACGCAAGCCCATCTCGGTGCTCCACGAGCCGTTCCGGATCGAGGTGACCACCGATCCCAACCTGCACCAGATCAACATCACCTGGTACGGGGGTTTCTTCATTACACACTTCATCGCCGGATCCGGTCCTGCCGTCGTGCATACCACCCCAACCACGAGTGGACCACCCGAGGTCACTGTGGTCGAGAAGCGAGTCTCCTCCAGCTTGAGCCTGTGCCGGAGCCTGCAGCGAGGCAATTGACCGGCTTGTGGTCTCACGTCGCGATCTCCATACCTTGTTCCCCGTCTCGGCTCAGGTGAGAGAGATGGGGACTTGCTCAAGCCCGACGAACAGCCCTGCGATTGGACCTCCTGCCCGGGTTCTCGAAACGATGGCCGGATCCGCACTACTCGACGACACGTGGAACAACGTGAGGTACGTTCAGCCCAGAATCTCCTCAGACCCACATAGTTCCGCGGTCATCCATCTCCAAAAGCCGGATCGAGCAATTGGCCTCTGCCTACCCGGATCCAGCGCAGTTGGGGTAGTCTCGCCGGGCAACGGGTTGTGTGAATTTGTCCCGACCTGGCGGTGATGACCCTGGAGGTGGGCAAAGGGGGCCTTGAGGCGCGGTGATTGGCGTAAGAACGACGAAGACGGATGGCGCGGTCACGTGTTGTCTGGGTCGCGCCCGTTGCGTTGAAGAGCGGCGTGCCTATGTCTGACACGGCGACCATGATCCCCGAAGCGGCGTCAGAGTCCACCCGAGAGGCGGAGGTGATGCCTGGCGTTGCCGACGATCGCGACCGGGTCGGGCGGCGCCGCTTCACCATCGCCGTGCTCATCGGGATCGGGCTGATGGCCATCCCCTTCTTGTGGGTGTTGTGGGACCTCTGGTCGGGTTCGGTCTATCCGCTCCGTGGTGTCTCACCCGGCACCTTCTACGACCTCCAGGCTCGTGCCATGTTCCATGGTCGGCTCAGCCTGTCGCCTGGAAAGTTGGGGATCGAGGCGTTCGTCCACGACGGTCGTCAATACACCTACTTCGGGATCTTCCCGTCTCTCCTCCGGATGCCGGTCCTCTTGTTGACGAGCCGGTTCGACGGCGATCTGACGGCCCCGTCCCTCTTGTTGGCGTGGATGATGACGGCGCTGTTCAGCTCGCTGATGCTGTGGCGGCTCCGCATCGTCACCCGGGGAGAGCCGTGCTCGGACGAGCCGAGGCGGCCTCGTTCGGCGTGCTGGTCGCCACGATCATGGGTGGCTCGGTCGTTCTTTACCTGGCCGCGTCGCCCTTCGTCTACAACGAGGACTTCGCCTGGAGCATCCCGCTCACCCTCGGCAGCCTGTTCGCCTTGCTGGGCGTGATGGAACGGCCCTCGACCGGGCGGGTGTGGGCCAGTGGCATCTTGATCCTCCTGGCCAACCTCAACCGCACTCCTACCGGCTACGCATGTGTGATCGGCGCGGTGCTCGTCGCCGGGTGGTTCGGCCTCGGTCGAGGCGGAGCCTCGAACCGGCGTTGGGTGTGGCCGATGCTGGCGGTGGCCCTGGTGGGCTTCGGAGCGTCTGGCATCGTGACCTATGCCAAGTTCGGTACTCCCGTCGGGCTTCCCATGGCCGACCAGGTCTGGGCCTCGGTGAACGCCCACCGTCGCTACTTTCTGGCGGCCAACGGTGGCAAGGCGTTCAGCGTCGGTTTCCTCCCGAGCACGGCGGTTGCCTATCTGCAGCCCTTCGGGATCCGCTTCAGTTCCCTGTTCCCCTTCGTCTCCACTCCCGCCGCTCCGGCCCGGGCCATCGGAGCCGTGTTGGACCAGACCTATCCGACGGCCAGCCTTCCGCCCACGATGCCCTTGCTCTTCCTGCTGGCTTGTTGGGGCACGATCACGGCGTTCCGACCGAGAGGACTCGTGCCCTTCCGATTGACGCGGATCGTGCTGGTCGCCGGGGCCGCGGGCACGGCCGGTGTCTTGCTTGTGGGGCTATATCTCCGAGCGGTACCTGGCCGACTTCATGCCCTTCCTCATCGTGGCCGGTGGGGTCGGTCTCATCGAGGTGTGGCGACGCCTCGAAGGTCGGTCCCGAAAAGTCAGAGGGCGTGCCCTGGGCATCCTCTCTGTAGCTGCCGTCTACTGCGTCGTGGTCAATACGGCCATCGCGGCGACACCTACGGATGCGTTCACGCAGACGCAGATCCAGAACTTCGTGTCCACCCAGGATTCCCTCAGCGTCGGGTCATTGGCCGACAGTGTGCAGCATGGGAGCACCCTCCCGGCCTTGGGTCCGTACGGACAGCTCTTCATGGTCGGCAACTGTTCGGGCCTCTATCTGGCGTCCGGCATCTCCGAAGTGGACGTGCCAGGCGATCTCATCGACCATTACACGTGGCTTCCCGTCGAACAGGATCCCGCCTTCACCCGCCAGATCTGGTTCACCTTCAACTCCTCGACACTTCACCAGGCCGGTGACCCTGATGACCTATGGCGCCTCCAGTCTCGTTCTCAAGCCCGCGGGTACGGGCTATTTTCAAATCTCGCTCGAGCACTCGGGAACCTCGGTCAGCTGGCCGAGCGCCTCTGCAGTGCCGAAGCCCATCTCGGTGCTCCACGAGCCGTTCCGGATCGAGGTGACCACCGATCCCAATCTGCACCAGATCAAGGTCATCTGGTACGGGACAGGTCTCATACAACACTTCATCGCTGGATCCGGTCCGGCTGTCGTGCCCTCCACCCCGACGACAGGCGGACCACTCCCCGAGGTCACGGTGGTCGAGAAGCCAGTCTCCTCCAGCATGAGCCTGTGCCGCAGCCTGCAGCGCGGCAACTGAGAGAACCCGTGCCGTCACGTCGCGGTCGGCACGGGTACGGAGCGCTGTGACCGGTTCGCAAGATCGTCACGACGGATCTCCGAGCAGTCCCGCTGACGAGCCCGGCGGCGCCAAGGCGAAGGGAATCTTCTCCTGTGTCGTCGACGAACACCCGCGGTTCCATCTCGACGCGCTCCGCTGGTTCGTGTCGCTCACCACCATCGCCGGAGTCGACCCCCGTGACCTGGTCGTCCACGTCGTGGGCCCGGACACTTCGGATGCCCTCGCCCATCTGCGGTCCCGCGGAGTCACGGTGCGGTCCATCGAACGGTTCGACCCCAGGTCCCCCCACTGCAACAAGGTGGCCGGTGCCTTGAGGCTGGCCGCAGGAGCAGCACGAGGGCCTGGTGGTTCTCTGCGACACCGATGTGGTCGTGCTCGAGGACCCGCGGTACGCTTGTCCTCCCGCCGGGGTCGATCGGGGGAAAGGTGGTCGACACTCCCGTCCCGCCCCTCGAGGTGCTCCACGAGATCTTCGCGGCCGCCGGGGTGCCGACTCCGCCGACCACGCCACTTCCCTGGGGTCAAGACCAGAGCGACGGTCGTCGGGAACAGCAACGGTGGGCTGTACCTGATCCCTGCGTCCCTCCTGCCCGTGCTGGCGCCGGCCTGGGAGACGTGGGCCCGTTGGTTGCTCGACCGCCGTCGAACTGCTCCTCGATTGGACGTTCCACCTTGATCAGGTTGCGATGGTCCTTGGCCCTGGCGGCGGAGGGGATCGGGTCCGAGCAGCTCGACGTCCGATGGAACACCCCGACCCACGATCTCACCAGGATCCCTCCGGACCCGCCGATTCCCGCAGTCATCCACTACCACCAGGAGGTCGATCCCCAAGGGCGTATCCGCATGACGGGGTTCCCGTCGATCGACCGGCAGATCGAGCGGGTCAATGAGGCCATCGGCCGGCTGTGGCAGGAGGCTTTCCCGAACGCCACGTTCTGGCAGTGGCGCTACCTCACCGACCCAGAGCTCGGATCCGGAATCGGCAGCCGGGGTCAGCCCCTCCTTGGTAAGCGCGACCTCCTGGCCACCCTTCTCGAGGTCCTTGCCCCGGCCTCGGTCCTCGATGTCGGCTGTGGCGACGGCGAGGCGACGCGAGACCTGCCGATGCCGGGCTATGTCGGAATCGACCTGTCTCCCGAAGCAGTTCGCAGGGCCAAGACGGGCCGCCCCGAAGGCCGGTTCCTCGTTGGCCGCCTTGCCGACTTCCCGATCCGAGCTGATCTCACCATCTGTCTCGACGTGCTGATCCATCAGTCCGACGCCGCGGCCTATCGGGACCAGGTGGCTCGGTTGTGGGAGTCGGCTGATCGAGCGCTGGTGATCTCGGGGTACGAGCAGCCCCTCGGCGCGGTGTCACCGATGGTCCACTTCCACGAGCCCCTGTCGGCGACCTTGCTGGCGCGTGGCCCCCGAGGCCGAGTACTACCCGGTGCGAGAGGAGCACGGGATCACGACATTCGTGGTCCTACGACCGCCACCTGCGCCACATCCCCGCGACCTCCGAGCTGCCACCCTCTCGTCGGTCATCCGATCGGCACCCTGATCCGCTCACGCTGCTGGCCCTCCGGCTCGACGGGCAACGTTCCCTCGGTTTCTTTCCCGATCACGTTCCCCGGCTCTGGGAATATCCCGTAGTGGCTGACCTGATCATCGAGCACCTGCGGGCCGGCAGCCGGTTGGTCGACGTGGGCGCTGGCATCACACCCCTTGCCCCCTTCCTGACCGGTCGGGGGTACGTGGTCGACACTGTCGACCCCTCGGAGATCCATCGGGCATGGCCTCCGGCGCAGGACTGGAACGAGTGGGGTTATCTCGACTACGCCGAAGCCGGGCTGGGCCACCGATCATGGAACTGCACTCTCGGCGAGCTACCGGAATCGACCGTGTTCGATGGTGTCGTCTCCATCAGTGTCATCGAACACATTCCCGCGACGGATAGGCGGGCACTCCTGAAGGACATCGCGGCGACGGCTCCGCCCCGGTGGCCTGATGGTACTGACCGTCGATCTCACACGCGGGGGCATGGACCTCTGGAACCGGAACATGGGACAGATCGTCGACGAACCTGGCCGGCACGGGACGTTCCGGGAAGTGATCACGCGAGGGAACCTCAGTCGGGCTCGAGCTGGTACGGAGCGATCGTGGTGCGCGAGTGGGGCGACGTCGAGGTCGACATCGGACTCATCGTCATGCGCCGTAAGGCACCTTTCGTCACGCCATGGCGGCGTGGTTGGCGAACCCTTCGACGAACCGGGCGCTCCGCTGTACCGGACCGTTCCGTCGCCGTATGATCCACGTCGTGGGGCCCACCACGCCGGCCAAGCTAGGGAAGGTACGGTGTGCGAGTGTCGCGGCCTCCGATGGCTGGATCTGAGGCCGGCGGCGTCCCGTCGGCTGGCGTCCCGGACGGCGGAGTGAACGAGGACGCCATGGGTCCGTGGGTCGTCGTCGTGGGCATGCACCGCAGCGGGACCTCTGCCGTGACCGGCGCAGTTGGGGCCTTGGGCTTTAACTTGGTGAGTGCCGAGGACCGATTGTCGCCTCACGACAGCAATCCCGAGCACTGGGAGAGCCTTTCCATCCTGCTGCACAATGACGCCATTCTGGCCCATTTCGGCGGGACCTGGGATGCTCCCCCTCAGCTGCCGGACGGGTGGGAAACGGATAGGGGACTGCCGGACCAGGCGTCAGCGTTGAAGTTGCTGGCCGCTGCCTATCCCGATCCGGGTCCATCGGTATGGAAGGACCCCCGTGCCTGTCTGCTGCTCCCGTACTGGCGCGAGGTGTTCAGCGCTCCGATGGCCGCGGTGCTGGTGTGGCGGGCCCCCCTCGCGGTGGCCCGCTCCCTGCGACGTAGGGACGGTTTGCCCGTTGCCTATGGAGTCGCGCTGTGGGAGCGGTACAACCGATCGGCCATTGCCAATCTCGCCGGAACGGATGTTTACGTGCTCAACTACGATGTGCTGGTTCAAGATCCCGCAGGCTCACTGTCCGGACTCACGTCTTGGTTAAGTTCGATCGGCACATTCGACTCTATGCGGCCATGGGACCAGGAGCGCGCACTCTCGGTCGTCACCACAAACCTGCGTCACGAGTCCGAGAAGAAGACGGACGACGACGATCGCATCGTGATGAACGAACAGCGTCGGTTGGTTGAGCACCTGACCGAGTTGTCCGGTGGTCACCATGGGCTTCCACAACTGGCCGGCAACGAATCCCCATGGACCGAAGCCATCCTCGACGCCCGCCGCTCCTCGAATGTGCTGGAGTTACGGAAGCTGAAGAGTCGGTTGGAGCACAGCGATGCCGAACGAGACTGGTTCGCTTCCGCACTGGCTGACGCCCGGGCCGAACTTGACCGTGTGCAGAGCCAACTGGCCCATCTGAAAGCATCCTCCAGCTGGCGGGTCACCGCACCGGTCCGGTCCGTCGTCGCGGTATGGGCGGCCTCTCGCGATCGCCGCATCAAGCGGTAGCGATCGCGCTTGCCTGCACACCATCGGGGCTGGTCAGCAGCATGTTACCCTCCACCATGCCGATGAGGACGCGGCCGTCGCGATCGACCAGGCCGGTGGCAGAGAAGGTGGGGTGGTCGGGTTTGGCCGAGAGGAAAGAGGTCTCGTCGCTGCCGAGGGTTTGCTCGGTCTCGACTCGCTCGGGGGGCCCTGAGGGGGGTGTCGTGGAACTGAAAAGAGTCCACCACCGTGGACGAGGAGACGCCCAGCCTGCGGGCGACTGCTCGATCAGGACAAACGAGAGAGGAAGAGGTGCGCTGCATTGCGGCGCGTCCGCCGCCACGTTCGAACAAGCGCCGGCACCTTGCTGGACGAATGCACCCCCAGTACTTATTTGACGCTCATGGCCGACGATCGGTACCGAAGTTCGGGAGGGAATGCCATCGATTTCAGAAATCCCAGGAGCCTCGAAGCTTCGAGCGGTGGAAGGCGCTCAAGAGTAAGAGTCGCGCTGACGCGGCGTCCCGAGAACGATCCAGGAACCGCCCCAGGAGATCGAGCATTCCGGCCAGACATCGAAGGGCTTCGGGGCATGGCCGTTCTCATGGTGGTGCTGTTTCACGCAACCCTTTTCCACATGGTCGGAGGATACGTCGGCGTTGACGTGTTTTTCGTTATTTCAGGCTATGTGATAACCGGACTCATTCTCCGCGAACAAGCTTCGACCGGCGGCCTTTCTCTGGTGAAGTTCTATGGTCGGCGCGCGGCCAGAATCGTCCCGATGGCTTTGTTGGTCCTTGTCGCAGCCATGTTCGCTGAACGCGTTGTCGAAGGCGCGACTTTCGTGCACCAATATGCCGACAGCGCTCGGTGGACTGCAATTTTCCTGGCGAACTTTCATTCAAACTTCCTTTTAGGGACGTATTGGTCCTTGGCCGTAGAGGAACAGTTTTATCTGGTGTATCCGGTCATTGTTCTCACGACCTTGTTCGTCTTGAGGCGATGGCAACTCCGGAACAAATTGTGCGTTGTTTTGTCGGTGACAGCCCTCCTCTCTTATGCTTGGGCTGGACTCCACCCAGCCCTCGCCTACGCATCACCATGGGGTCGCGCCTGGGAATTGGCAGTGGGTGGGTTGCTCTCTGTGGCGACGGGCTACCTCAAAGCATTGCCACCACTGGTGGCCGCGGCGATGACATGGTGTGGCTTTATCGGCCTTGTAATCATCGCACTTGGCCTCCAATTCACCACCACATATGCGGGTACCGTTGCTGTATTACCGGTGATTGTGACGGCGCTCATTATTGGAGGAGGAACAGCTCATTCACGGTTGGGTGCAGAGAATATTCTGAGATTGGCACCGTTCAAATATCTCGGTCGGTGGTCATACTCGATCTATATTTTGCACTGGCCGATTCTCTTGCTCGCGATCCAACATTGGGGACGGTTTAGTGCGGGATGGCGCCTTATCGTGGTGGCGTTTGTAGTGGCGTTATCTGCGATTACCTACACAGTGATTGAAAACCCGATTCGACGATCCACATTCTTGAAGCGGCGGCCGTGGATCTGTATTTTCTCGGCAATATTCTTGATTGCCGTTTCCATTGCAATTATGTTTGCTTTTTGATTCCATGGCTCCTTTCGTTGGCGTCATGATCGAGGCACAACGGAGTTCGGTGTGACCGGTGCTCCGACCTCCGATGGGGCGGCCCTTTGCCTCCAGCCATGTCGGGCCCGTTCGCATCGCCCGTCCCAAACCGGGTCGGTAGACTCTCGACACTCGGGAAGGTGGGGGTGAGCAATCCGTACTCGGGAAGGTGGGGGTGAGCAATCCGTGCGGCTGCGTGGTGACGAGGGTTTCATCGCGAATCCTGGGCCAAGTTCCTTGACTCTTGTCGTGCCTCTCTACAACGAGACCCACAGGTTTGGTATCTCGGCGCCGGAGCTTCTTGCGTTCATCTCGCGATATCCACAAGGTAGTGAGATCATCTTTGTGGACGATGGGAGCTCGGACGGAACGGTAGAGATGGTCGAGCGGTTCGTGGCGACGCACAACGACCAACCGCTGCGTTTGGTCTGCCGACCCCACAGTGGAAAAGGGTCTGCTGTAACCGCCGGGCTCATGTCAGCTCACTCGGAGATCGCTTGCTTCTGCGACTTGGACCTTGCGACTCCGCTCGAAGACCTTGCGCGAATTGTCGATGCCGCAGCGAACGCCCACATTTTGGCGATCGGATCGCGTGGCGTTGCATCTGCGCGCATCACGCGCCACCAGAGGCGCATTCGGGAGATGCTTGGCCGCACCTACAACAAGGTCGTTCAGTTCTCACTGCTGCCAGGGATCGTCGACACGCAGTGCGGAGCAAAGGCAGCTCAGACATCAGTCTGGTTGCAGATCATTCCATATTGCAGCGAAGTGGGATTCGCATGGGACGTTGAGGTGATTGCACTCGCTCGGACGATGGGAATACACGTCCGCGAGATCGGAGTCGAGTGGCGCCACCAAGAAGGCTCGCGGATCAAACCGCTTCGCGATGGAGGGCGAATGGTGCGTGCAATTCCGCGCATCCGACGCAATCTGAGTGAACGCCTTCGTTCTAGAGCATCGCTGTTGAACGAAGGCGGCGATGCCTTCGACAATGAGAATGCGGCTCTTCTCGCCTCGAGCGACCTGACACATTGGTGGTTCCGGTCGAAGGCAACGTTCGTATCTCTCCTCATTCGCCGGTTTGCTGCAACAGAAGGGTGGCTCGTAGATATCGGTGCCGGCCCCGGTGGTGTGACAGCAATGCTCGGTTGGGCACCTGACCGCTCAATGGCGTTGGAGCGGAACACTCAACTCGTGCAGGAGACGAAGCGCCGCAACGCAGTGCAAGCGGTCGTTGGTGATGCTGCTCAGCTACCCATCGCAGACGCAACCGCCAACATAGTTTGTCTGCTCGATGTCATCGAACATCTAACGGATCCGGTGTCAGCGATTCGTGAGGCGACCCGAATCCTCAGGAATGATGGAAGGCTGATCATTAACGTGCCGGCACACCCTCGTCTTTGGAGCTCAGCGGACGAGGTCCTGGGGCACGCCAGGCGTTACACCAGGAAGTCCCTCAGCGCCGAACTCGAGCAGAGTGGGTGCACGGTCGTCTGGTCTACCCATGTGTTCAGCTGGCTCGTTGTACCTGTCTGGCTTCGACGCCGTACACGACCATCGGGCGAGCCGCAGCTCGGGCTCGACGTGTCTTCGTCGGCGATTGACCGCCTAAGCATGTTGCTCACCCGAGTTGAATGGCTCGTGGCGTCTCGAGTTCCCCTCGTCTTCGGGACCTCGGTCCTGTGTATTGCGAGGCGCGCCGACAGTGAGGAGAGCAGAGTGGCTCGGGAGTCACCAGGCTCGTGAGTGATCATGGTGAGGAGCTTTTTCGACTCCAAGAGACCTTGTATGAATCGAGCAATCCGACACGTCGATGGCTGCACCGATCCAGACGCGATTGGATCATCGCAGCAATCAATCGATGGGGTGCGGGCGCAGGACGCGCGCTCGAGATCGGTCCAGGCTCCGGCGTCTACTTGCCCACGCTTGCTGATGCCGCCACCGAAGTGATAGCGGTGGACATCGAAGACGCGTACCTCGACCGATTGCGTCCAATCGAACGCGAACACTCTCATCTGCGTCTCGTGCACGATGACATCCTTGATTCATCATTTCCAGATGAGTTCTTCGACCTGATTCTCTGCTCGGAGGTGATCGAGCACATTGCCGATTCGAGGAGAGCATTTGCGGAAATGCGCCGTTTGCTCGCTCCGTCCGGTGTGCTCATCGTGTCAACACCACAGAAGTACAGTCCGCTGGAGCTCTTTTCGAAGCTCGCATTTCTGCCCGGAATCATCAATGTCGTGCGCTGGATCTACCGGGAGCCGATCCTCGAAACTGGACACATCAATCTGATGACGAAAGAGATGCTGCGAGATCAACTCGAGCAGGCTGGGTTTGCAATATCGGAGACGCACACCTCGGGTGTCTACATTCCGGGGATCGCCGAATCGCTCGGGAATCGGGCGTTGCGGATCGAGCGGGCCTTGGAGCAGCGGGTCCACGAGACGCGACTCGATGGTATTCTTTGGACTCAGTTCGTGATTGCCACCGTGACGTCCGGTTCGGAATGAGTACTCCGGTGAGCCCCCTCGAGGATGGTCCTCTCTCGGCGCCGGAGACAGGTGCTCTCAGAACTGTCCCTAACGCTCTGGATGCCGGACACACGCCCGAACGGCGACGAATAGTAGGAGGTGGTCGACGGCCTTCCACGCCAGATACTCCGCCGACGGGGACAGCCCCAACCGGACGAGTCCACCGAAATCGCGATGAACGGCTGCAGAAACTGGCCACCGACGGACGATTGATGAACGGATTGGAGATCAAGAGGTGCTGAGCCGAGTTTTCGATCCAACCCAGATACTGTCTCGGTCGAGCGACCCCGCTCCGTCGCTGAGCTCCGTCTGCCCGGCCGGGTGAAGTCGACGCTGAGGTGTGTCGAGAACGACCACCGAGATCGACGGGATAGTGAGCACCGCAGGGCCCTTGAGTACGATGGCGCCCTAGGTGGCGACAGTGAGGAACATTCGGCGGCTTTTCCTAGCAGGCAGAATTCGGGCTGCTGCAGGGGTGCCAGGGTAGCGACATGACCAGAGCTTCGGAGGATCTTCTTGACAGCACGCTGACGCCGTCGCCCAAAGTCCGATCCGGATCAGTCCGTTTCTCGGAACGAATTCCGCAGGGCGTCGTCAACCTGCTGACCATCCTGGGATTCGGTCTTCCCGTACTCGGTTATCTCCTCATGCTTCGGGGTTACAGCGTCAATATCGTCATCGGCGATCAGTGGGACGACGTCGTCGTCATTGGCCACTCATATTCTCACCTCTTCGATTGGAGTTCCTTGTGGGCTCAACACAACGAGAACCGCATTTTCTTCCCGAACTTGATTGTGCTCCTGCTCGCATACACGACTGGCTTCAACATCCAAGTCGAGGAGTACCTGAGTTTCGTCATGTTGACCGGGGCAACGGCTCTGTTCATCTGGTCGCACAAGCGAAAGAGCAACGGAGTGCCATGGCTTTACTACTGCCCCATCGCCATTCTTATGTTCTCCGTGGTTCAGTACGAGAATGCCTTGTGGGGGTTCCAGATGGCCTGGTACCTGGTCTTGTTGTGCCTCGCGGCAACCCTCGCGCTCCTCGACCGCGCCGAGGAGACCAGACTGAGCTTCGCCGTCGCCATCACCATCGCGGTGATTGGGAGCTATTCATCATTGCAGGGCCTTCTCATTTGGCCCGCTGGTTTGATCATCCTCTGGCTACGTGGTCGTAGCCGCTGGAGTGTAGGTATCTGGGTCCTCGCGGCAGCGCTGACCACGGCCCTCTATTTCTACAATTTCAACTCGAACACAGCGACCCCAGATCACAATTTCATCTGGCAGCATCCGATGACCTCAATCACATTCTTCCTCTTCACGGTCGGCGACATCGTCGGGGTGCACATACCGTTCCACGGTCCGGTCAACTACGCCGTGGTTTTGTTCGGCCTCGTGGTCTTGCTGGTTGCCACACTTGCGCTCATCGTTGGATTTCGCTCCCGCGTTCCAGGCGATGGCCGTCCGATAGGCATGGCTCTCATCGTGGTCGGACTTGGGTTCGCCGCAATCGTCACCGCCGGACGGGTGGCGCTCGGCTACTGGGTCGCCAGCGGTTCACGGTACACAACCTTCGACCTTCTCATCATTGTCGGGATCTACCTCACGCTGCTGAGTCGTCCCTCCCGGCAGACACGAGCGAAATCCGTGAACCTCCGTCGGTTCGACCGAACCGGACCGATCATCGTTCGATGGTGCCTGGTACCGGTCATCATCGTTCAGATGGCTCTTGGGCTGTACAACGGTCTCGAACAAGCTGCATCAAACCATCGGTACCAGCTTCAGGCCGTGGAGGTGCTTCGGACCATCGATCAGCAAGCAGATTCGACCGTGTCCTATTACCTCTACCTCTTCAAACCGGCCAATTTCATCAGGCGCGAGGCGCGGGTACTGAAAGAGCACCATCTCAGCTCGTTCGCCGGCGACAACGCCTCTTGATTGACGTCGATCGGCCCCAGGACACACGAAGATCGCATCACGAAGCCGTGTTCACGACGTGCTGTAGTTCCGGCGATGAACACGCGGACACGTTCAAGTTGCCGCTCAATCGGAACACCGAGAGTCCCACATACCCGCGTGTGATCGGCAACGTCACAGACCATATCGTTCGTCGCACGAGTTTCGAAGCACGATCATCACCCGTCCAAACCGTGTAAGAAAAGGGAGTGGTGAAGACGTCCGCGCGACGAGAGACAAGTCCCGTCGACGTCACGACGTAACGATAGTGACCGTCGTTGACCAGCTGGCGCCAATGGGAACAGTCGGCCGCCGGAGCGTAGCTCCCGTGAGCTCCTTGCATGCCGATGTACTGGACGTAGTTGGAGAGGTTGCGACCATAGAGTGCGTACTGCAGCTGTGTAAAGGTGCCCGCCACTCCGATCCGCGATCCGGAGATCGATTGTGCCCAGTCGAAGGGGGGGGCGAGGTTAGATGCTGTGTAGCGGTGGTTGAGATAGAACTGCTGCAGTCCGAATCCACCAACGACGATCCCGGCAACGGCGACCAAAGCCATCCACATCGAGGGACGCCAGCTCCAGATACGTCTTCGAGCGACGAGCACGAGTCCCACAGCGAGGGCAGCGATGCCGAGTACGAGACCGATAAGCGAGTCCCAACCTGTGATCGCGGCGGCGAACTCCTGAGACAACACGTGAATGGGCCAGATCGTGCTGTCCAGCTGCATTGCGATGACGATGCCCGTGAATCCTGCCAGGAGGGTCCACCTCCACGCCTTACTCGTCAGGGCGGGCATCAATGGCAGGGACACGAGCCCCAGGACGATGGCGGGATCTGCATAACGCACGTTGTCGACGAAGAAGACCGGAGCACCGTTAACAGCGAGTACCTGGGGGGTGACCAAGAATGCCACCGCGCTCACTATGCCGACCCCCGCCAACATTCGGGTCGTGGCTCCGGATGCGTTCAGGAGCCCACCGATGAGTCCCACAAGCGCAAGACCAAGCAACAGCCACCAGACCGGTCCGAAAGCGAGCCGCAGACCAGGCAAGAAGAAGTTCCGCCAATTTGGCCATTGCGAAATGAAGTGGGCAACGGTGGTCGACGGGGTGGTTATCACGGGAGTAGGCAAGGAAATCGGTCCCACCTTGAGGTGCACCGAGGGAATCGGATTGCCTACGGCAACCCAGTTCCGCACGTACCAAAATGATCCGGTCAGCGCGACGCACAGCAGCCATACGGCCCCCTCCAAGAGTCGCTTGCCACGCCGGGCCACGACAAAGACGCCGATTGTCAAGGCGGTGATCGGTATGACGAACGTAAGCTTCGTACCGAGCGCCAATCCCGCAGCAAGCGCGGCGATGACGACACCCACCAATCGGTCGCGACCACGGGCAGAGCGGCTGTTGATCAGAACTGCCGCACTCGCGAGCAAGAGGGCAAGACCGACGATGTCGTCATACCCGCCGCCCGGTTGCGTCGCCACCAGCGAAGGAGTTGCCATGAGTGCTGCGACTCCGCAAAGTGTCAAGACTCCGGCCCCGAACGGCCTCCCGACACACCAGCCAGCGAGCAAGGCCAGCGCCAGCCAGCCCGAGTTCACTAGGGGGGAGAGGACGTCATTGCCCATCAACAAGATCCCCAGACCATGGAATAACTCGGAGTTCGCCGGATAGAAGGCCGTCACCAATTCGACGTCCAGAAAATGAGTAGGGGTAATCGAGCCCTCCTGGACAAACCGCGCCGCGAGCGGGAGGTGGTACCAGAGAGTGTCGACTGTCGTCATGCCGTGGCGATAGGCATCGACGGTCCGTGTGGCCCAGTCCGCGACGACGAACGAGACGGCCAACACAGCTACGACATTCATGGAGGTTGAAGAGACCGGTGCGGGACTGAGAGCCTCATTCGGAGAAGCTCGACTTGACTCGACTCTGGGCACTCGTCGGGCAGCCCACCATCCGGTCAGCCCCACGATCGCCAGTGCCGGGACCACGACAGCCGTGCGAAAGAGCGAGATCGACCCGACGAGCTCCAGCACACAGAGAGTGACGGCGAGACCCACTACGATCTCGGCCAACCGAGCAATGGCGCCCGACCAGTCAGGACGCAATCGAGACACCCACGCATGGGTCGCTGCGCCGACCGGCGCGATGACAATCAGGAGCGCAATGGTCCCGGCCAGGTAACGCTCAAGAGCCACGTTGTCGGGATCCTTGCGCCTCTTCAGGCTGACGTTTTAGGGAGACGAACCATCGTCGCCGATTATCCAACGCCCGATCCGGAGAATCCGACGAATGACCGGTCACAACAGAACGATCTCAACGCTGAATCATGTCGTTGCCAAAGTTCTTGCCTGGGCACGCCCTTGGTGCCCGGCAATCCAATCGGCGGGGTGAATCGTTGCGTACTGCGGACACGGAGCCAGCCGATCGGCAGGAGACCCAGTCGGTCCGCGCAACCTCTTCTCAAGACCTTCCCTCCCCGCGGCGCCTGGACCCCGACTGCAAGTCCCCAGACATTAGTGCGCCGGATTGACCGGGAAGGCTCGGCACTCATAATTGTGGACCTATCCTCATTCCAGGTCTTGTGGTTCCAGGGCAGCGCCCGACTGTAATGTGCAAGTATCCGGGACGCCGGCAGCGGGTCGTGTTTCCTCGTCCGGAGAGAGAAGCTGTGGTCAAGGTCCAATCTGAAGGCGTAGTGCTAGGCCAAACGAGGACGTTGCGACATGCCGCGCTCGGCGATTCGTTCTCGCCACGCCACAACAGCCTCAATTTCCTTCGGATTGTCCTTGCGTTGACCGTTCTGCTCTCTCACGGAATCCTGCTGGGTGGTTACGCGGACGAAGCGTTCCAGAACACCGCCATGAGCACGATTGCACTCTATGGCTTCTTCGGAATAAGTGGCTTCTTGATCGCTGGAAGTGCCTCCCACAACAACCTGGGTCGATATCTTTGGCAACGCGGCCTGCGAATCCTTCCGGCCTTTTGGGTGTGCCTCGTCCTCACGGCCTTCCTCTTCGCCGGAGCAGCGTGGGTCTTCGGGGGACAGGGATCCCCGAACTGCGGTTACACGTGCTTTGTCGCCCAATCCGGCGGACCGGCCCAATACGTTCTCCACAACTTCTTCCTCAAGATCAACCAGTCTCTCATCGTGGGAACTCCCCACGGGATCCCGTTCGTGTACACCTGGAACGGTCCATTGTGGACGCTTGCCTACGAATTCTTGTGCTACCTCCTGCTGGGCGCGTTGGCCGTTGTGGGTCTGCTTCGGAGAAGGGCTCTCGTTGCCGCGTTCGCGGCCGCCACCTGGCTCTTTGAATTCGGCCTCTCGGTGGAGGCGAACCATTGGCTCACGAGCCTTGACGGCACCATCTTCTTCGTGGGCCACATCACAGTCTTCGTCCCCATCTTCCTTACCGGTAGCGCTCTGTACCTCTATCGGGACAAGGTCGTTGACTCCGGGATACTTGCGCTCGTCTTGACCGGAATCTTCGTGGCCAGCCTTTGGTGGCCGCTGAGTCTGCCGACCAACCGATTCACTGGTCAGATTCAGGGTTCCGCCCTCTGGGCCCCAGCACTGGTATATCCCTTGCTCTGGCTTGGCACCCACCTGCCATTTCAGCGTTTTGGAGCCAGGAACGACTACTCATACGGCATCTACATCTACGCCTGGCCGGTGCAGGAATTGCTGGTCGTCTTGGGGGTACAACGCTGGGGTGGCTACCCGCTCTTTTCAGTGATGACGGTGCTCACCACGCTTCCAATTGCCGTCGCAAGCTGGTGGTTGATTGAGAAACGCGCTCTCGCACTAAAGAAGCTCGACTTCTTCGCCCTTCCCCTGCTGAGAAACGTCCGAGCCAGCACTCGCGACGCGTAGGCGGCCTTCCCTCGCACTTCAGTTCTGCTTCGCCAAGTCTGTGCACAGCTGCATGGACGAAGGAACCGGTCTCTGTGTGATCGACACAGAGTCCTGAGACGTTCCGGACGAGACAATCACCGCGGGTGCGCTGTGGGTGACGGGGCTGTCGAGATAGGCCTGGCCGTCCAGCGCGACGTTGAGTACGTTGGCAAACTGGTCCGTTGTGATCTCTATTGTGGCCGTGCTACCCGACCCCACCGACGCAACCGCACTGGTCGTTGCGTAAGCCGGATCTTGCAGGGTGAACCAGATGGAGATGAATCCGGCCGAGCCTGGCTTTGTGTACATCCATAGACGTCCCGTCCCGAAGGTGGCCAACTTGATGCGCTCAACGGACACGGAGGGGGGCGAGCTGGAATGATGCATGCAGCACATGCACGAGCTTGGAGCTCCGTTCAACAACCACCCACGTGCGGTGCTCCGCCTCTTGGTCCAGAATTCCGTGGTAATCCTGCCCATTCGAGACGTAGAGCGCCTGACATTGCCCAGCAATGAAAACCGTGTCTGCTGGTGCCCAGAAGGGCAATTGATTCCCGCGGTGGATCTGGCCGTTCAGCGGATGTCCGGTGACATCGCTTATTTCCCTTTGCACGTTGAGAAAGTGGCTTGCCTGGGTCGGAGACCATGCGTCGCTCGGCGCAATCGCCAATCCAATATTTGCCGCGGCACTGAAGAGAGCGCCAATCGCAACGAGGCAGACCGCGACAACACGTGCTCGCCGAGACACCTCCTCGAGGCGTGACCACAGGAATATCACCCCTGTGGACCCTGCGAGCACGAGAAAAGGGAGGAAGTCGGCGAGGAACCTGTTAGCGATCCAGCCGTAGAAGAGAACAGCGGCCGTGCCAGACACTGCTGCAATCAAAATGATTCGCAACAGCACCGCTGTGTTCCCCGCCCCGCGTCGGAAGACGCTGGCCACCCCCACGCAACTGAAAACAAAGAGGAGGGGCATTGATGCCGGAATGCTGGCCGTGCGTGTCCGACTGTCAAACATGACGTTTCCGATGACGCGTGTAGGACCTGCGGGCTGGGTCAGGAAAGGGAACAGGCTGGTTAGTCGAAGCCCACCGGGTTGGAAGTAAGCATAGAGCGCGCTCGGAAAATACAGAATGCTGAAGTAGTGTCCTCCGTTGATGCGCGCCTCGTGCAAGACATGGAAGGCGGTGTACTCGCTGACCGGGAGACCAAACAGCGAGCCCGACTTGGCCCAATTGATGGCCGATCCTATTGCGATGGAGACCAGTGCTACTGCCGCCATGGAACGCCACCATCGACGATTCTCGGCTCCGCCACGTCCCGATCCGAACCAAGCAGCGACCATTAGGGCGCCAACGACACATGCATAACCATCAGTGAGGCGGGTCAGATTGGCGGCAACAATGAGCACCGCACAACTGGCGGCCCTGGTCCAGGACGGACGCTCGAGCATGCCGAGCAGTGCGAAAAAGCCACCGAGTGACAGCGCAACGCTCCATGCCTTGTCCTCCGAGTACACATAGGGGTTAGCGGCCAAGAAAACCAGGACCGAACCCACCAAGACGGAAGCGATCAACAGCCCGAGCGCTGCGGCTTCGGTGCGGCCGAGCACGGTATTCCCCCGCATCATGACTCGAATTCGCCAGATTGATGTGGCTGTAAAGGTCGCCGTGACTAGCCACGCGAGCAGCAATGAGCAAGCCGTCAGCCTTCCGTCGAGACTGTGGGTCAGGAGCAGAACGGGGATCCGAAGGAGTGACGGAAAGATTCCAAAGTACGTGTATTGATGCCCACCATGAGTCCACGCCTCGATCGCCAGTGAGCCATTCGGAACGTACAAATGGCCAGACATGATTGCCCGGGCTTGGAGGTCATAAAAGTTTCCGCCGTATCCGTTTGGATAAGCATTCCGCAGGACACTTGGAGAATCGTTCCATAGGGTGAACAAGACCCAGAGATACGGTACAGCTGAAGCCAATACCGCTGCTGACGCCCAGCTAGTGAAGCGCCGCCGGTTCCTTGCCATCTCCGGCGAAGTCTCGGACTCGTCTCGAGAGACTCCAACTCCTGATTCGATCGCGACGCTCCCTAGCATCTCTGGAAGGTCGAGTCCTCATTCAAGAGTTTGATGGATGGTTCCTGGACTCGGCGGTCCGGCTCAGACAAGCGCAGACCGAAGGCCAGGTCGTGCCCCCGGCCCGAGTCGAAGGCAGGAGCAGTCACCCCCACATCGGAATACGCCGTCAACTGGTAGGTATCGTCAACGGCGACAAAGTGAAGGTCAGGTGAGGCGACCGCATACCCGCTCGCAACAGCCTCCGGAATCCGCGTGCGCAGGATCACAACGACGCCACATCCCGCCAGCACGGCCACGTCGCCCACCGCCCGATCACCGTGCTCCCTCCACCTTCGAAAGAGTAGTGGAGACAGTGAGACTGCATCTGTCGTGTCCAACCTGTCAATCGCCTCGTCCCGATCGATGAGGCGCTTTGTTCCAGATCGGCTTACCTATCGCTTGCCAGCGACTCCGATTCGTGGTGACCGTGGCCGATGGACCGCTATTTGTGGGTGTCCTTCCGCCGAATTCTGTCGCGATACGCAAGGAGCTTGCTGGCAAATTGATCTGAGATCCCCAGATGCCGCTTCACCCAGTCGTAGGCGCGCAGCATCTGGGTATCGGCGAAGATGAGGATCGCGTGCGCCCCGTCGCCCGGGCGGGACCGATACTCGGTCGAGCGGACCATCGGATCCTCCTCGACGCTGAAGTAGTAGAGCGCCAAAGATCGTCTCGCCACCCCTTCGGGACAGAGCATCGGCTCTGGGTGGCCATGGAATGACGTGGGGTCGGTCGTGAATATCAGAGCGCGATTCGCCACGGGGCTGACCTTTTCGACGCACTCCTTCATGTCTGCGCTCCACAGTTCGAGGTCGCCACCGTATTCAGGCTGCCACCCGTCATTGAGGTAGAGCAGGATGTTGGCTCGACGCTGCCAGTTCCGATGGTGGGGATGGACGGTGAAATCAGCATGGATGTTGAGAAAGCCGCCCCTCGTCGACTGGTGAAGTCCCCCTCCCTCGAGGGAGGGGTCAGCGATGAGGTTGTCCACTCCGAGGAGCTGGCCGACGAACTCTACGAAGCGGGGAGAATTGAGGTCCTCCGAGAATGCGCTGCAGCGTCGGTCCCCACGTACTCGGATCGGTATTGCTGAACTTGCGTTCATTGACGTGGAGGTAGTTGTTCCACCGCTCGGGGTCGAGAGGCGGGAACTCGGCGATTGCAGCCTTGAGGGCCGCCGGCTCGAGGAAGTCGTCGATGACGATGTGCGGGTAAGGCGCGGCCGACCGATAGTCGGCTTGCAGGCGCTCGACGTTCCGCTCCAAGTCAGTCGATGTCGAGCACGGGCAGGGGCGTCTCGGTTTCGGGTTCGACGGTCATGTTCTGTGCCTCGTTGCTCCTATCGACACCTGGCATACGTTTTCCGAGATGCGGCTGTGATCGAGGTGTGAATCAGTGCAGCCATCGAGCGTGCAGCCGTTTCGGTGCAGCCATTCCGCGATCGAATCTCTCTGTTGTTGTGGCGCCCCCGGTGTAACCCGGACGGCCATCCGCCGAGTCCTCTTTGTTGGCGCCGGAATACCGGGTCGGCTTTACCGAGAGTGCACAACTCGGTCGCATCGACGGCCGTGCGTCCGCTCGGGTTGCCCGTATCGACACCGGCGCAGGCCTCCCTTCCCCGGTGTCGGGTACGACAGCCACCAAGGTTCGACCCGCTCGCTACCGGGACGATGGGCGAAGCCGCTCGTTTAGAAGGGCGTGCCATCAACTCTGTACTGGTGTCCGCCGCGCACCGAAACTGGCGATCACGGCCCGAGTCAGGAAGAGGACGTAGCCATGCGAGATGACTTCACCGTGGCGGACGAACAAATCGGTCTGGCCCAACCGGCGGTGCAACCTCTTCAGCCCCCGGTACGGAATGGTGGGAAGGACGTGGTGCTCGAAGTGGTACTCCATCCTCGCCCCCACGATGTGATTCTGCAGCCACCCCGCGCAGCTGGTCCGGGCGATCCAGTGCACGGTATTTGCCTTGCGCAAGTCCCGGATCGAAGTGCTCGGTGATCGTCTTCAAACGGAGGATCATCGGGTACATGCAGACGATCGGCACGAGCCAGAAGACCACGTAGAACAAGACTCCCCGGAGGACCCCCTGAAAGAGGACGAACTGCCCGAGAACTATCAATTGCGTGACAATTTTGCCCACCAGCAGCTGCGGCTTGGCCAGCAAGCTCGACCGGTGCACCTGATGCCTCGGACGTGCCGGAGATCCGACTCGTTGCTCTCCGGAATGCCGTCACCCCGAAGAGGTCCTGGAGCAGGAGACTCGTGAGCGCACCCCGCCGGGCCGGGACCAGGTAGAAGACCCGATCCGGATCACGTTCCTGTCCCAGGTAGCGATGGTGGAGGCGGTGCGTCGGACGGTATTCCTCAACCGAATTGATCGTCCAGAAGGCAATACCCCAGTTGCAGATTCGGTCGTTCAGCGTGCGTGACTTGGCCAGCAAACCGTGTGAGCCCTCGTGAAGGATCACACCGAAGGCGTTCATCCTCAGGCCCATCAGAAGGACCAGCAGGATCCCTAGCGGGATCGACCAGGCCAAGGGCAAGGCGGGGCAAGAGGTTGGCGGCGACCAGGAGGATGGCCACTTCGACCCACAGCACCCCAATGGCTGTGAAGGTGTCGAGGAGCGATGGCTCCGAGAGCGACCGGAGTTCCTCGTGCGCTCAACCATCTGCAGGAGCTGCTCCCGCCAGAGGCGCTCACTGTTGGCTGACGCCTCTTTCCCACTCTGCATCGCCATCGTTCGATGCCCTCCCAGGTTCGAATGTACAGTACCCATGAATGAGCAAGCAATCGGGTAAAGGACCAGCATATGGATGCAGCCGCCGGGCACTGAATCAGCGTTCCGCCGGGCCGAGGAAGCAATGGAGTCAGACGAGGGTGGGATGGGCCGCTGCCCGATCTGCGGCTCGGATCGCACCCGGCTGTACCGGACCGACGTCGTTGACCTCGAATACTTTGTTGATCCCGCCCCGCGACTTCGCCATGCAGAAATGCGGGGATTGCGGATCCGAGTTCCTTACTCCACGTCCCTTGGAATCGGAACTCCCCCCCTTCTATCCGAGCGACTACCACGCCTACAACGAGAACCACAGCGGCGTGGCCCGGCTGCTGGTCCAGTCCAGGGCCCGGTCGCGGGCCCGCTTCTATGGCCGACTGATCCACGAGTCGCCCAGGCCGCATCTTCGACGTCGGCACCGGCGACTGCCGGCACTTCGACGAACTCCGCCGATTCCTCGACCTGGAATGCGCGGGCATCGAGATCCAGCCCGACGTCGCGGCCAAGGGCCGGGCTCGGGGCTACGACGTCCTCGAAGGGACCCTCGAGACCGCCGACCTGACCGATCATGTCGGAAGATACGACATCGTCTCCATGAATCACATCCTCGAGCACGTGGTCCATCCGCATACCATGCTCGAACGCGCCCACGATCTCCTGCGGCCTGGTGGGCACGTCATCGGCCAGCTGCCCACCGTCTCATCGTGGGAGAACAAGGTCTTCGGCCACAACTGGGGCGGCTATCACTACCCGAGGCACCTGCAGATCCCTTCGAAGGTCGGGACTTGTCCGGTCTCCTCGAAGACGTCGGCTTCTCGTCGGTCAAGATCCGGTCGGCGCCTCACATCCAGACGACCATCTCGCTGCAGAACACCCTCGTCCGGCGTGGTTGGCGTCCTCCGCATGCACAACGGCAAGACGCCGGCCTACGGCGCTCTTCTCGTCGCCGCCCTTCCCTATGAAACGGTCGCGTGGTTGTGCGACGAGGGCGGCATCGTCAACTTCCAAGCCCAGAAGAGCCCGTTCCTGACACGCTCAGTGGATCAAGCTCTGACAGAGCGTCGGGTGGCGTGCGGCGCATGCTCGTGACCGACAGAGCATTCGAGGTGTTCGTCGACCCAGCGTCGGAGCTGCGACGTGGATCGGTTGCAGGCTCCTCGACCGTCACCGCCAGTGGGCCACCCCGTCGATGCTGGCCACGAAGCTGGTGCTTTACGGGGTCGGTGATCACCATCACGGTGTGGTGGAACCTGCGTTGACTTCGAAGTACCGCCCATGCACGGCTGCCTCGCGCCGCTGCACGCCGAACCACAGCCGGACTCGATCGCGCGGTCGCCGTCGGCGCCGTGTTCACCGTCACCGTGTACGGTCCCTGCGTGCACCAGTGGGACCGTCTCCGTTCCACCTGACGTCGGAGCCCTGCACAGTGACGCGGAACGTGTGTTGAAAGGGCTGGCCCAGTTCGACGGTCATCCACGTGGTGCGCTCGTATTGCTCGCTGGGCACGGTCGAGTAGTTCTCACCGTTGGAAATGTACAGGCCGTTGCAGTCCCCGATGACATAGAGCTGGCCGGCCGGACCCCAGGCGGGAGCGAGTCTGCCTCGGACGACCTGTGACTCCAGCGGATGCCCGGTGAGGTCGCTCATGGTCTTCTGAGCCTGGACGTAGTTGAGGACCTGGGTCGTAGTTCCACTCCTCATTGGGGACGATGGCCATGCCGACGTTGGCGGCGATGCTGAAGAGCGCCACGACGGTGATGACCGCGAGCGCCCCGACACGCACGAGGCCGCTTCCGGCCTTCCAGCCGACGAAAGATGTCGGCCATGGCCACCGCGCTGGCCAACACGAGGAACGGGACGAAGTCACCCAGATACCTCGGCGCGATGTAGCCCCACAGCATCAGGGCGGCGCCGGCGCTCCCGGCGGCAAGAAGCAACAGGCGGGTCCGCGCCACCTTTCCGATCGGCTTGGGCCGAAAGGCGGTCACGAGGCCCCAGATGCTCAGGAGGAAGAGCAGTGGCGTCGATGCCGGAAGGCTGGCCGTCCGGTACAGCCTGTCGAAGAGCACGCCACCCAACGCCGTCGGAGGGCTCGTGGGCAGGGTGACAAACGGGAAGACACGGCTGAGGCTCAGACCGTCGGGCCGAAGATAGGTGACGAGGTTGGTCGGGACGAAGATCGTGCCTTCTTCGGCATTGTGGTTGGCGGCGAGAAACTTGCGTCGGTACGCGTTGACGTGTGTCCAGACCTGGTCGAAGTTCGAGACCCCGAAGAGACGCCGAACTTGGCGTAGTTGACGGCGCATCCGATGACCAGCGGGACCAGGCCCGCCGCGAGCACTGGGATGAACCATCGCCGATTCTCCTGCCCGCCGAGACCGAGCAGGAACCAGAGCGCGATGAGTCCGGCGCCGACCACACAGGCCCAACCGGTGGTTGCCCGGTCGAGGTTGGCACACAGGATGAGACACGCCGCTGGCGACCACTCGGCCCCACGATGGTCGCTCGATCACGCCGAGGAGGGCGAAGATGCTCCCGACGGTGAGGCAGATGCTCCAGGCGATGTCCTCGTTGAAGACGAAGGGGGTTGCCGCCAGCAGCATCCAGATCGTCCCGCCCATGATGGTGGCCATCAGGACCCCGAAGCCAGTTGCTTCGGCCCTGCCCATGGCGGAGTCGCCACGAACGAGGTACCGGACTCGCCACAGCAACAGCGACGCGAACAACCCCGTCAAGAGCCACGCCAGCAGCATGTACGAGGGCCGTGAGCTTGCCGTCGAGGCAGCTGGTCAGCAGCAAGATCGGCATGCGGATGATCGAGGGAAACAGACCGAAGTAGGTGTAGGTCCGCCCGTCGTGGACGAACCCCTCGATGCCAATTGCGATCCATTGGCCAGCTGACAGATGGCCATGGAACATGGCGCGGGCCTGGAGGTCGTAGAAGTTGTCTTCGTAGGCGGTATGACGAAGCGGATTGGCAGGGCCCCAAAGTGACCAGAGAATCCAGACGAACGGCACCGCGGTGAGGGCGATGGCGATCAGACGCAGCCCAGGTGAACCGCCGCCGCCCCATGCGATCCAGCACTTGCTCGAGCGGCGGCGTCGGTCGTCCCGACGTCCTGCGCACGCTCGTCTGCTTGTTCGATCGAGTCGCCTACACTCCCCGGGGGGATCAGCAACCTGAAGCGAACCGCCGGTGCTCCACTGTCCCCCACGGCGGGGAGTGTAGCGAAAATCGGGTCGATCTCTACGATCGCAGCCCGAGCGTTCGGCCAAAGGTGGGGATCGACCGGGTGACATGGTCCAGGCGGCTCAGAAGCTCCGCGGACTAGCCTCTCGGACCATGAAGGAGAGCCTGGTCCGGCTGTGGCGTTTCGCTCGGACCCCGCAGGGACTGAAGGTCCTCCGTTACACGCATGGTGTCGGTGATCTCCGCGCTTACCTCGCTCGTCATCCTGACCATCGTGTACGGGGTGCTTCGGCTGTGGGGCGAAGTGGTCAGCACCCTCTTCGCCAACATCATGGCCGGCATTCCGTCCTACTACCTCAATCGACGTTGGGTGTGGGGAAAGGCAGGGCGGTCCCATATCTGGAGGGAGCTGCTCCCGTTCTGGGTCATGTCCATTACCGGCGTCGGCTTCGCCTTGTACACGGCATCACTGGCGCAACACTTTGCCAACGCGCACCACCTCCAGCATCTGGCTCGGACCGTGCTCGTGGTCGGGGCCAACATTGCCGCATTCGGCATTCTGTGGATCCTCAAATTCCTCATCCTCAATCGCCTGTTCGCCGAAATCGCCGACGCTGAGGTCGGGGTCGAGGCCTGAGGAGCCGCGAGGTGCGGCGCGACATCCGAATTCGAGGCTCATTCTGCCATCGCGAGCGCTTTGGGTGGCAGAGTGACTGGTGCCCGGGATTGCGGCGGCAGCTACGGAACTCTCTTGACCTCCTCGGGTGGATGGAGCGGGGTCGCCGAACGCCACCCGACCTGAGGATTCGCTTCGCTGCTGCTGGGGTGGCGTGGAGTGCCACATGCTGAGTGGTCCTGACAAGGGCGCGGCGAACAGCAGCGACCCAATGGCATAGTTGGGGGGTGGGACGTGACACCTACTACGACATCTTGGGTGTGTCGTCTGCCGCCACGACGGAGGAGATCAAGGCGAGGTACCGCAATTTGACCCGTAAGGATCCACCCTGACGTCGGCGGCCCGGCCGCACTCTTTCGTCAAGTGCGAGCGGCTTACGAGGTTTTGTCGGATCCCGCCAGCCGAGCTTCTTACGATCAGTTGCTCCGGTCATATGGCAGACCGGTCCGAACGCGTCCGGATCCTAAGACCCGTTGGTACCCGGCGCCGCATACCGACGCGAGCTTTCGTGGCGCTCATTCGGGTCCTGATCCGGGCCCAGCGGACGCGAACAGATTCGGATCGTGGGTCCGAAGACGGAACCCAATTCGGGGGCATGGCATCACTTCGTTGTTGCGTCGACATCCGGCTGGCGTCGTTGCGATGGCGGGCGCTCTCCTGCTCCTGTTCGGTGCCGCGTTGGCGGAGATCGGTACGGCCCTGATGTTGTTGGGCGCGGCCGCGCTCATTGTCGCCTGCGTCGCGGGCCTTGGCGGTCGGGGAGTGAAGGAGCGCGCGGCCTATCTGCGCTCTGGCATGACGGCGGTCGACGCTATGACCGGACGGCAATTCGAGGTTTTCCTCGAGCATTTCTTTGCCAACAAAGGGTACCGGGTTGCTCGGATCGGAAGCCGCGGGAATTCGGGGCAGACCTACTGCTCAAAGACGCCCACGGGCTTACGATCGTCCAGGCCCGGCGGCGGAACGGCCTGGTGGGCCACGACGCGGTGCACCAAGCCGTCGCTGCGATGGCTCACTACGGGGTAGCCCGAGCACTGGTGGTGACGTCCTCGGATTACTCCCACGATGCGGTGACGGCGGCCAACTCCAACGGCGTCATATTGTGGAATAGAGCCGCTTTGGCAGCCGAGCTGACTGTCTTTCGGGGAAAACCGTCTCAATCAGTCGTGAAGCAGCTGTCATCAGAACTCCGGGCCGGATCCCGCATTTGTCTCGGGTTTTTCGCGGCGCTCTTCGTCGCTCTGGTTGTAGTGAGCACGAAGGCGCGAAGACCGCCCTCGGGAAAGCGACGTCGGTAAGGCGACAGAGGACGCTTGTTGGCGAATCCCTGGCCGTGCTCCCCACGCCTGTTGCCACGTAGCCCGGGCCATCGACGATGCGACCCCCAACGACGGAGGGGGCGACGCGCTCCTTGACAGGAGAAAGAGAGTAAGTTAAGACTTACGGTAAGTGGTAGCTAACTCTCTTGGCCTCAGCGCCCTCGGCGATCCGACCCGGAGGGCCATCTTCGAGCACCTCGGAGAGCGGCCATCGGCCGTCGTCGACCTTGCCGCGCTTGTGCCCGTCAGCCGGCCGGCCGTCTCCCAGCACCTCAAGGTCCTCAAGGAGGCCGGTCTGGTCTGCGACGTCCAGGTCGGGACCCGGCGGATCTACAGACTCGACCCCGACGGGATCGCGGGCTTGCGCGATTACCTGGACCGGTTCTGGAACACCGCATTGCACTCGTTCAAGGCTCGAGTCGAACAACTGCAGGAGGAGACCCAATGACCGACACCCAAGCCACCGCCATCACCACCGCCATCGTCGTGCACGCGCCCGTCGAGGTTGCCTTCGCCGTCTTCACCGAGGACATGGGGAGCTGGTGGCCGCCCGAGCACCACCTCTTGCAGGAGCCGTTGGCGGCCATGGTGTTCGAGCCACGGCAGGGTGGCCGCGTCTATGACGTGGGTGAGGACGGCAGCGAATGCCAGTGGGCCCGCGTCCTGGTTCACGAGCCGCCCCACCGGGTGGTCATCAGCTGGGACATCAACCTCCAGTGGCAAGTCGAACCGGACGCCGCGAGGGCGAGCGAGGTGGAGGTGCGTTTCATCCCCGAGGAGCCGAACCGCACGCGGGTCGAGCTCGAGCACCGGCACCTCGACCGCCACGGCGAAGGCTGGGAGGGCATGCGTGACGCAGTGGGCTCGCCGGAGGGCTGGGACGTCGGACTGCAGCGCTTTGCCCAGCGGGTCGAGCGCGCCACGGCCAATGGTGGCTGAACGCCGGCTCAGCCGAACCCGCCGCTCGGGATGTAGGGGCTGGGGGGCCCGTCCATGCCGCGCACCATGACCGGCCCGTAGGGCCGCAACTCGATCCCGGCCGCGACCACCTCGCGGACGGCCCATTGCTGCGCTGAGGTCAGCCAGTTGATCTCGATGGTCTCGCCCGCAGGCGCTTCGGCCAACATGGCGCGCAGGACAAGTGCCGCCGATTCTTCCTGGCGGGCACCGAGGGTCACGATGCGCTCGTCCTTGGCGACGGCATAGCCCTGGTCCGCGTGCAGGAGGAGGCGGCTCCCGGGTTGGGCCAGCATGGCGACGATGTCGACGGCGCGCGCCGAGGCGCGCACCTTGCGGTCGATGGCCGTGACGACGTCGAGCTCCCGCGCGCCGACCTCGTCGGGCTCGTAGCGGTCGACCTCGGGCGGGCGGTCCACCGCGCCCGGGCGGATGGCGCCCCAGGCCGTCACGACCGGGTGGAGTGCGAAACCGAACCCCGTGTAGAGGGCCATCGCCTTGGGGTCGCGGGAGCACTGGATCGTCCCCGGGCTGTTCGCGTCGCCGTGGCTGACGGCGAGCCCGAGTAGCTCGCGGCCGACCCCGTGACCTTGGCGGCCCGGCACTGTCCCCAGCTGCGACAACATCCAATAGCCCTCCCGCACGAAGGACTGCGACATCCCGACGATGGTCCCGCCCTCCTCGGCCACCCACGAACCTCCTGGGTCCGTCCCCAGGAAGTGGCGGGTGCGGTCCTGGCGCCGCCGCTCGTCCTGGATGGAGTTGCCCGTCACGGGGAGTCCGTGGCCGGCCGCAATGCCGAGCAGCCCGCGCTCGAACGCCGCCACGGCCGCGGGCACGTCCTCCTCCGTCATCTGGCGGAACGTCACCATGGGACGACCCTCAGGCCGATGGCAGGAAGGCGGGCCGCCCGCGCTCGAAGTCGGTGATCTTCTCCTCGTGACGCAACGACAGGCCGATGTCGTCCCACCCGTTGAGCAGGCGCTCGCGGGTGAATTCGTCGAGCGGGAAGGTGCCGGCCAGCCCGGCCGCCGGCGCCTCGATCGTTCCCCGGGCCACGTCGATGGTGATCTCGAGCGCCGGGTCCCTGGTCACCGCATCGAGGAGGGCTCGGTCGAGCTCCTCGGTGACCTGGACCGGTAGCAGGCCCTGCTTGGTGGAATTGTTGCGGAAGATGTCGGCAAAGCGGGACGAGACGACGGCTTGGAACCCGAAGTCCGTCAGGGCCCACACGGCATGCTCGCGCGAGGACCCCGTGCCGAAGTTGTGCCCGGCGACCAGGATGGTGGCTCCGACGAAATCGGGGTTGTTGAGCACGAAGTCACGGTCGTCACGCCATTCGGAGAAGAGGCCGGCGCCGAACCCGGTCCGCTCCACCCGCTTGAGCCAGTCCGAGGGGATGATCTGGTCGGTGTCGACGTCCGTGCGGTCGAGGGGCACGGCACGTCCGGTGACGACGACGACGGGTTCCATCAGCGCAGGTCCTCCGGCGTGGCGAATGTCCCCGCCACAGCCGTGGCGGCGGCGACTGCGGGGGAGACGAGGTGGGTGCGACCGCCGCGTCCTTGGCGGCCTTCGAAGTTGCGGTTCGAGGTCGAGGCGCAACGCTCACCGACGGCCAGCTTGTCCGGGTTCATGGCGAGGCACATGGAGCAGCCCGGCTCGCGCCACTCGAAGCCGGCCGCGGTGAAGACCTTGTCGAGCCCCTCCGCCTCGGCCTGCGCCTTCACCCGGTGCGACCCGGGGACGGCCAGCGCCCGCAGCCCCTTGTGCACCGTGCGGCCTTCGAGCACGGCGGCGGCTGCCCGGAAGTCCTCGATGCGCGAGTTCGTGCAGCTGCCCAGGAAAACTGTGTCGACGCCGATCTCACGCAGGGGCGTCCCGGCATGGAGCCCCATGTACGCCAGCGCCCTCCGCGCGGCCTCGCGGTCACCGGGGTCCGCCATGGCGTCGGGGTCCGGCACGTCCCCCGTGATCGGCGCCACCTGCGCCGGGTTGGTGCCCCAGGTGACGTGGGGGGTGATCGCCGCCGCGTCCATGACGACCTCCTTGTCGAAGGTCGCGCCCTCGTCGGTGGGCAGGGTGCGCCAGTAGGCGACCGCGGCGTTCCAGTCCTCACCCTGGGGGGCGCGGTCGCGGTCCTTCACGTAGGCGAAGGTCGTCTCGTCAGGCGCCACCAGGCCCGCCCGTGCGCCGCCTTCGATCGACATGTTGCACAGTGTCATGCGGCCCTCCATGGACAGGCTCCGGATCGCCGACCCCCTGTACTCGATGACGTGGCCGATACCGCCGCCGGTGCCGATGGTGCCGATGACGGCCAGCGCCACGTCCTTGGCGGTCGCGCCCGGCGCGAGGTCCCCCTCCACCGTCACGGCCATTGTCTTCGGGCGCACCTGGGGCAGCGTCTGTGTGGCCAGGACGTGCTCCACCTCGCTGGTCCCGATTCCGAAGGCGAGCGCACCGAAGGCGCCGTGCGTGGAGGTGTGGCTGTCGCCGCAGACGATCGTCATGCCGGGCTGCGTCCAGCCCTGCTCGGGCCCGATGATATGGACGATGCCCTGGTTGGCGTGTCCCATCGGGTAACAGGTGATGCCGAACTCGGCCGTGTTGTCATCGAGGACCTTCAGTTGCTGGGCGGAGATCGGGTCGGCCACCGGCTTGTCGATGTCGGTCGTGGGGACGTTGTGGTCGGCCGTCGCCACGGTCAGGTCGGCCCGCCGCACCCTGCGGCCGGCCAGGCGCAGCCCGTCGAAGGCCTGGGGTGAGGTCACCTCGTGCAGCAGGTGGAGGTCGATGAAGATGAGGTCGGGCTCACCTTCGGCCGCGTGGACGACGTGGGCGTCCCAGATCTTCTCGGTCAGCGTGCGGGGTGCCATCAGCGTTCGACGGCCGTGATGTGGACCTTGAGCATGCCGCCGGGCGCCTGATACTCGACATCGTCGCCTGAGCCGCGCCCGATGAGCACCTGGCCCAGGGGCGAGCTGGGCGAGATCACGGGCAGGTCGCCCTGGCGCTCCTCAATGGACCCCACGAAGAAGCGCTGGGTGTCGTCCTCGTCGTCGCCGTCGTAGCGGAGGGTCACCGTGCTGCCCAGCGAGATGGATCCGTCTCCGGACCCCGCCTGGTCGACGATCTCGACCTCTTTGAGCATCGCCTTGAGCTGCCGGACGCGCGACTCCATCTTCCCCTGGGCGTCCTTGGCCGCGTGGTAGTCGCCGTTCTCGCTCAGATCGCCCAACGCCCGCGCCGACTCAATGGCCTGGGCGATCTCGACCCGGCCCCGGGTGGTCAGGTCCTCGAGCTCGGCCACCAGGCGGTCGTAGGTGGCCTGGGTCAGCTTGGTCGTCTGGGTCTGGTTGGGGGAAGCGTTGGTCACGGCATGTCCTCCGGAAGGCGGATCGGCGGGCGGTGTGGTGCACTGCGCCGTTGGAGATCAAGGCTAATCGGCCTCGCATCGGCCGGCGGTCGCCGGCTGCAGCCTTGGTTGACGGGACGGCCCGGCTGCGAGAGACTGGAGGGGTTATGCGCCGCTCCGAGCACCTCGTAGGCATTATTCACTAGGCGCGCCTCCTCCCGCGCGCCGTCAAACCGTCCACTGCGTGGGCGGTTTTTCAATTCCCGGCGGCTGCAGGCGTGCGAGAGGCAAGACAGCGGGCAACGCAGGACGCGAGCGGCACGAAGAAAGGACCAAAGGAGTGAGCAAGGGCACCACCCATCGGGTGGCCGTCATCGGAGGCGACGGCATCGGGCCGGAGGTCTGCGCCGAGGCGCTCAAGGTCGTCGCCGCGTCCGGGGTGGACCTCGACACCACCGAGTTCGACCTCGGGGCCGCCCGCTACCTGCGCGACGGCACGGTCCTGCCCGACGAGACCTTGAAGGAGCTTCGTGGCTACGACGCCATCCTTCTCGGTGCCGTCGGCCCGCCGGTGGGCGACACCGCCGTCCCGCCCGGCACGCTCGAGCGCGGCCTGCTCCTCAAGCTCCGCTTCGAGCTCGACCTCTACGTCAACCTGCGCCCCTTCAGCGGGGTGCCCGGGTCCATTGCCGAGGGGGTGGACTTCGCCGTGGTGCGGGAGAACACGGAGGGGACGTACGCCGGCGAGGGCGGGTTCCTGCGCAGGGGGACCCCCTACGAGGTGGCCACCCAGGGCTCGGTGAACACGCGGATGGGCGCGGAACGCTGTGCGCGGTTTGCCTTCGAGCTCGCCGGCCGGCGCAGCAACCACCTCACCCTCGTGCACAAGACGAACGTGCTGACGTTCGCAGGCGACCTGTGGAACCGCACCGTCACCGAGGTGGCCGCCGACTTCCCCGACGTCGACTGGGATTACAACCACGTCGATGCCGCCTGCATCTATCTGGTGGAGCAGCCGATGCGTTACGACGTGATCGTCACCGACAACCTCTTCGGCGACATCCTGACCGATCTTGCGGGTGCGGTCGCCGGCGGGATCGGCTTCGCCGCCTCGGCCAACCTCAACCCGGCGCGCACCGGCCCCTCCCTGTTCGAGCCGGTGCACGGGGCCGCCCACGACATCGCGGGCAAGGGCATTGCCAACCCGCTGGCCGCCATCCACTCGGCCGCCCTCATGCTCGAGCATCTCGGCGAGGCCGATGCCGCCGGCCGCATCCTCAAGGCGCTCGGCGCCCAGGCCGATTCCATGGCACCGCCGTCGACCTCCACTGAAGCGCTCTCCACCACCGCCGTGGGCGACGCCATCGCAGAAAGGCTGTAGCTGTCATGCCGATCACCACGACCGAGAAGATCTGGATGGACGGCGAGCTCGTCGACTGGGCAGACGCCACAGTGCACGTGCTGACGCACACCATGCACTACGGCTCCGGCGTCTTCGAAGGCATCCGGGCCTACCCCACGAGTCGCGGCGTCGCCGTGTTCCGTCTCGGTGACCACGTGCGCCGCCTGTTCGCCTCGGCCAGGATCTTCCTGATCGACGTGCCCTTCACGGTCGACCAGATCATTGACGCCGCGCGGTTGGTCGTGCGCGCGAACGGTCTGCACGATGGCTGTTACATCCGCCCCCTCATCTACCTCGGCTACGGCGAGATGGGCCTCAACCCGCTGCCCTGCCCGGTCAACGTCTCGGTGGCCGCGTGGCCCTGGGGCACCTACCTGGGCGACGAGGGCATCGCCAACGGCGTGTCGTGCAAGGTCAGCTCGTGGCGGCGCCATGACCCAAACGCTGTGCCGACGGCGGCCAAGGGCACCGGCATGTACGCCAACTCTTCCCTGGCCAAGGTGGAGGCGCTGAAGGCGGGCTACGACGAAGCCATCCTCCTCGCCCCGAACGGCAACGTCAGCGAGTGCACCGGCGAGAACATCTTCGTCGTGCGCGACGGCGTGATCAGCACGCCGCCGACCTCTGACGCCGGCGCGCTGGAGGGCATCACGCAGGACTCTGTCGAGACCATCGCCCGCGACCTCGGCTACGAGGTCCGCCACGAGCCCATCATCCGCACCGACCTCTACCTGGCCGACGAGGCCTTCCTCACCGGTACAGCGGCCGAGGTCGTGCCGATCCGCGCCGTCGACGACCGCCCCGTGGGCCCCGGGCACCCGGGCCGTATCACGAAAGAGATCCAGCAGACCTACTTCGCCACGGTCCGGGGCGAGGTGGACCAGTACAAGGAATGGCTCGATTATGTCGACTGATGCCGGCGGTGGCACTCACAGCGACGGCGGGGCACGGCACGGCGACAGCGCCCATGCGCACGGCCACAGCGCCCATGCGCACGATTTCGCCGTCCCGGAGCTGCCCGAGGCCGTCGACATCTTCGACACCATTCTGCGGGACGGCAGCCAACAGGAGGGCCTCTCGCTCACGGTGGACGACAAGCTGCGGGTGGCCGAGCAACTCGACCACCTCGGGGTCACCTTCATTGAGGGAGGCTGGCCCGGCGCCAACCCCAAGGACGTCGAGTTCTTCGCGTGGGCCAAGAAGGAGCTGACTCTGAGCAGTGCCACGCTTGTGGCGTTCGGCTCCACCCGGCGGGCCGGCGTCAAGCCGGAGACCGACGCCGTCCTGGCCAATCTCGTTGAAGCCGGGGCACCGATCGCCTGCATCGTCGCCAAGTCGTGGGACCGTCACGTCGCGGAGGCCCTGCGCACCTCCCTGGACGAGGCGGTGGCCATGGTGGCCGACTCCGTGCGGTTCCTGTGCGCGCACGACCTCCGTGTCTTCCTCGACGCCGAGCACTTCTTCGACGGCTACCGGCGGAATCCCGACTTCGCCCTGTCCGTGCTGGCGGCGGCCGAAGAGGAGGGGGCCGAGGCACTGGTGCTGTGCGACACGAACGGTGGCTCGCTGCCCGACGACGTGGGACAGGCCGTGGCCGACGTGCGGGAGCGCACGAGCGCACATCTCGGCATCCACTGCCACAACGACGCCGGCTGCGCGGTGGCGAACTCGCTGGTGGCCGTGCAAGCCGGGGCGACCCAGGTGCAGGGTTGCATCAACGGCTACGGGGAGCGGGCGGGTAATACAGACCTGTCGGCGGCCATCCCCAACCTGTCGCTGAAGCTCAACATCCGCACGA
This sequence comes from uncultured Acidimicrobiaceae bacterium, assembly GCA_963737805.1. Lineage (GTDB taxonomy): Bacteria > Actinomycetota > Acidimicrobiia > Acidimicrobiales > RAAP-2 > Bog-473. Next base: position 343,116 of record CAVTUE010000011.1, on the reverse strand, counting down.
TCCCGGCCGACCGCCTGGAGCGCCTCACCCCAGTGGCGCACCACATCGCCGAGCTGGTCAACATCGCTCCGAACCCGCAGCAGCCATACGTCGGCAACTCGGTCTTCGCGCACAAGGGCGGGCTGCACGCCAGCGCTGTGGCGCGCAGCGCCGACCTGTACGAGCACGTCGAGCCCAACCTCGTGGGCAACGGAACCCGGGTCGTCGTCTCGGAGATGGCCGGCCGGTCGACCTTGGCGATGAAGGCGGACGAGCTCGGGCTCGAGCTCGACGGAGAGGTCATCGGCCGGGTGCTCGACGAGCTCAAGCGCTTGGAGCACGAGGGGTACCACTTCGAAGTGGCCGACGGTTCCCTGGAGCTCCTGCTGCGGCGGGCCACCGGCTGGGTGGCGGACTACTTCACGGTGGAGTCGTTCCGGGTCATCACCGACCACGGCCAGAGGAACGCTGACGGAGAGCCCGCGCCCGCCACCGCCACCGTCGACGACGCCGTGCCGGGAGTCATGACCGAAGCCACGGTGAAGGTGCACGTGGGTCAGGAGCGCATTGTCGCCGTCGCCGAGGGTAACGGTCCGGTCAACGCTCTTGACGGCGCCCTGCGTGCAGCCATCGGGGCCAAGTTCCCGGCGCTCGACCACATCCACCTGACCGACTACCGAGTACGGGTCCTGGACACCGGCCGGGGCACGGGTGCCGTCACACGGGTCCTGGTGGACACGACCGACGGGCAACGGACGTGGACCACCATCGGAGTATCCGAGAACATCATTGAGGCCAGCTGGCAGGCCCTCTACGATTCGATCGTCTTCGGGTTGCTCCACGCCGCCTGAGGCGGGGCGGCGCCGCAAAATCAGGTCCACGGAGGAAGACAAGGGGGGTCGCCGATGACCGTGTGGAGCCGGGTCGCAGCATCGGTCGTCAGGCTTCCCCCGCCGCAGACGACCGCCGTCTCGGTCGAACGCGGCCTGAGCGCCAAGATGCCCGACGGCGTCGAGCTTCTGGCCGACCGCTGGTACCCGGCGCTCCCGTCGGGCGGGTCGGCGACCGTGCTCATCCGCACCCCCTACGGCCGCTCCGTCATGGGCCCGCTCGGGCGCCTGTACGCCGAGCGCGGCTACCAGGTGATCGTGCAGAGCTGCCGCGGGACGTTCGGTTCAGGTGGGGAGTTCGTCCCGGTGCGCAACGAGCAGGCCGACGGGCGGGCGACCCTCGAGTGGGTGGCGACCCAGCCCTGGTTCGACGGTCGCCTCGTCATGTGGGGCGGGAGTTACCTCGGCATGACGCAGTGGGCCGTGGCGGAGGACGCACCTGACTTCGTTCGCGCGCTCAGCTTCCAGGTGACGGCGTCGAACTTCCGTGACTCCGTCGTCTACCCGGGTGGTGCATTCGCGCTCGAGACGGCGCTGGCCTGGCTGCATGAGATCAAAAACCAGGAGCTCGGGTGGCGGGCCGTTCTCCGCACCCGTCTGCGGGGCGCCCGGGTGGTCTCGACGTCGAGCGATGTCCTGCCCATCGGGAAGAGCGACAGCGCCGCCATCGGCGAGCCCATGCCCTTCTATCAGGACTGGCTTGCGCACGGCTCCCCCGACGACCCGTGGTGGGATGGCGTCGACTTCGGCCGCCGGCTGGGCAAAGTGCCGCCGGCCAGCTTCATCGGCGGCTGGTACGACCTCTTTCTGCGGGCCCAGGTGTCCGACTACGAGGCGCTGAGGCGCGCCGGCCGCGCTGCCCGCCTGACCATCGGCCCGTGGACGCACGCCAGCCCCGCCCTGTTCGCCGAGACCGTGCGCGACGGGCCCCGGTGGTTCGACGCTCAGCTCGGCGACCGGCGCGACATGCCCGTGGGCGCACCGGTGCGCGTCTTCGTCATGGGGTCGCGGACCTGGCAGGAGTTCTCCATGTGGCCGCCGGCGGGGGAGGCCGAGCAGTGGTATCTCGGGCGTTCGGCCACGCTCAGCCCGACGCCACCGGTGGACAGCGCACCGGATCGCTACCACTACAACCCGCACGATCCGACGCCCGCCGTGGGCGGCCCGTCGCTCAACGTCACCACGGCGGGCCGCAAGGATCAGTATCGCCGCGAGCGGCGGCGCGATGTCCTCACCTATACCAGCCCCGTCCTCACTGAGGACCGCACCGTCATCGGCCCGGTCACGGCCACGCTTTACGTGCGCTCGACCCTCGAGCACACCGATTTCTTCGTGCGCCTGTGCGACGTGTCGGAGAAGGGCAAGTCGTTCAACCTGAGCGACGGCATCCTCCGGCTGACCCCGGGCTCGGTCGTGACGGAGCCGGACGGCGTCTGTCGGCTCGTCATCGCCATGTGGCCCACCGCCAACACGTTCCGTGCCGGCCACCGCATCCGCCTGCAGGTGTCGAGCGGCGCCCACCCGCTCTTCAACCGCAACGCCGGCACCGGCGAACCGTTGGCGACGGGCGCCAACCTGCGCTCGGCCGACCAGGAGGTCTTCCACGACCCCGACCATCGGTCGTCGCTCGAGCTGCACGTGGTGCGGCTGTGGCAGGACGACAGGCTGGGCGAGCGTGGTATGGGTTCGCCCGATCCCCTCGGCTAGTCTCCCGCGCATGACGCAACCCACCTTCGTGCCTATCGCCGAGGCCGACCAGGTCCGCCCGGCCCGGCACATGGGCGTGCCGGGGCCGTGGACCACCTCACGCCCGGCCGAGATGGTGGGTCCGATCATGCGCCGCGGCGCCGGCATCGGCACGCCGGGGCCCGACTCGGGCTTCGCGCTGCGCCTGGCCCATCGCTTCGAGAAGGAGCTCGAGCTGGGAGAGGGCGAGTCGGCGCACGATGTGCTGCTCGGGGTCGCACTGGTGGCCTCTAGGCGGGCCGCCCTGTTCGGCCGGGCGCCCTGCATCTACGACGTCCAGTTTGCGCTGAACCTGTGGGGATTCCTCGGCGACGCCCCGGCTGCTGTCCGGGCCACGCGGCGGGCGGCGTTCTCCTCCATCTCCCACGACTACGTGGCGCAGCGGGCGCTCGTCGACGCCGTCCCCGAAGAGACACTTCGGCTCCGGCCCGACGAGGTCCGCCCCGGAGGCGGTACCGCCGCCTAGGCGCTGCGCACGCCGACGTCGTGGACGCTATCGGGGCGATCGACCGGCTCGAGATCGAGGCGGGCGGCTTCACCTTCACCGGGCGCGCCTGCGGCCCGCACGAGGGGCGCAAGATCCTGCTCCTGCACGGTTTCCCCCAGACCTCGTGGGCCTGGCGCGACGAGCTGTGGGCGCTGGGGCGGGCGGGCTACCGCGCCGTGGCGCCCGACCAGCGCGGCTATTGCACAGGCGCCCGCCCGGGCGAGATCGGTGACTATGCCACCGAGCACCTGTTGGACGACGTCATGACCCTGGCCGACTCCATGGACATGGAGACGTTCGACCTCGTGGGCCACGACTGGGGCGGCATGTTGGCCTGGATCGTGGCCACACGACACCCCGGCCGTGTCCGCACCCTCAACGTCGTGTCGACGCCGCACCCGCTCGCGCTGCAGGACGCGCTTCGTGGGGCCGACCCGACACAGGCGGCCTACGGCGCGTCCATGGATGCCTTCCGGACGCCTGAGGTCCCCGAGCGCCTGCTCCTCGGCGCCGACGGTATGGGCGGCGGGCTGGCCACGCTCCTGGCGGAGACGGGGCTCGACGACGAGGACGCCAAGATGTATGTCGCCGCCCTGACCGAGCCGGGCGCCCTCACGGCGGCCCTCAACTGGTACCGGGCCATGGACAGCAGCGCGCTCGTGGGGCTCGACCCGGTGTGCGTCCCCACCCTCTACGTCTGGTCCACCGGGGACGTGGCGTTCGGCTGGGCGGCCGCCCAGAGCACCGCCGAGTGCGTGCACGGCCCCTACACCTTCGAGGTCCTCGACAACGTGTCGCACTGGATCCCTGAGATGGCCCCGGTCGAGTTGTCCGGTCTGCTCATCCGGCACCTGAACGCCCACTGACGACGGGCGGAGTCCGGCGAACGACGAAGGGCCGGCGCCTGCGAGAATGACACCGTGAGCACGTCGACCTTCGCCCTGACGGATGTCCAGCAGGATTTCCGCGAGACCCTGCGCGCCTTCTGTGAGGAGAGGATCGCCCCGCATGCGGCCGAGGTCGATCGCAACGCAGAGTTCCCGTGGAAATCGTTCGAGGCCTGCAAGGAGATGGAGCTGCCGGCGCTGGGCATCCCGGAGGCCTACGGCGGCGCCGGCGCTGGAACCGTGACGCAGGCGATCGCCGTCGAGGAAGTGGCACGGGTCTGTGCTTCCACGTCGCTCACCATCCTGATCTCCAAGCTCGGGATGCTGCCCGTCATGAACTGGGCCACCGAGGAGCTGAAGCGCGCCTACATGCCACGGGTGGCGACAGGGGAGATCCAGGCCAGCTACTGCCTGTCCGAGGCCGATGCCGGCAGTGACGTGGCCGCCATGCGGACCCGGGCCGTGCGCGACGGCGACGACTACGTGCTCACCGGCTCCAAGTACTGGATCACCAACGCCGGGATCTCGGACGTCTACATCGTCTTCGCCAAGACGGACCCTGATGCGGGCGGGCGGGGCATCTCGTGCTTCCTGGTGGAGAAGGAGTGGGGGATACGCATCGCCAAGCACGAGGACAAAATGGGGTTGCGCGGCAGCCCCACCGGCGAGGTGGTGCTCGACGAGGTGCGCGTCCCGGCCTCGCACCGCATCGGTCCCGAGGGCCAGGGCTTCACCATCGCCATGCACACGCTCGACCGCAGCCGGCCCACCATCGGGGCGCAGGCGGTCGGCATCGCGCAGGGCGCCATCGACTACTCGGGCGCGTACATGAAGCAGCGCCAAGCCTTCGGCGGCCCCATCGCCGACCTGCAGGGCCTGCGCTTCATGCTGGCCGAGATGGCCATGCGCAACGAGGCGGCCCGCGCCCTGGTGTACCGCGCCTGCTCCATGGTCGACGACGACCCGACCGGGGAGCTCACGAAGTTCGGCGCCATGGCGAAGGCCTTCGCCTCCGACGCCTCCATGTCGATCACCGTCGACGCGGTGCAGCTGCTCGGCGGCTACGGCTACACCAAGGACTTCCCGGTCGAGCGCTTTTTGCGTGATGCCAAGGTGACCCAGATCTACGAGGGCACCAACCAGGTGCAGAAGGTCGTCATCGCCCGGGAGCTGCTCAAGCACCTGTGAGGCGCCCTGGGGGCGAGTTCCGGTCCGGCGGACCGGCGTTGGCGCCCGGCGAGGCGGCCAGGCAGACTTCCGGGGCCGGGCCCGGAGGGCCGGTGATAAAGTTAGAACAGGTTCTATATTCTGCCCATCGCGGGCAGCCGGCCGAGGGCCGGGAGCAGGAGCAGGAGGACACCTGTCATGGCGCAGCCGGTGATCATCGAGGCGGTCCGCACCCCCATCGGGAAGAAGAACGGATGGCTGTCGGGCCTGCGGGCTCCCGACCTCCTTGGCGCCGCCCAGGTCGAGGTGGTCAAGCGGGCGGGGATCGACCCGGCGTCGGTCGAGCAGGTCATCGGCGGGTGTGTGACGCAGGCCGGCGAGCAGGGTTTCAACGTGACACGCACGTCCTGGCTGCTGGCCGGCCTGCCCTACGACGTGGCGGCGACGACCATCGACTGCCAGTGCGGCTCGTCCCAGCAGGCGAACCACATGGCCGCCAACCTCATCTCCGCAGGGGCGGCGGACACGACGATCGGCTGTGGCGTCGAGACCATGAGCCGGATCCCGCTCGGGGCCAACGCCTCGGCGCCGGGCGTCGGGCGCGCACTCCCGGCCGACCTGCCCTACGACATGCCGAGCCAGTTCGAGGCCGCGGAGCGGATCGCCGAGAAGCACGGCATCACCCGCGAGGATGTCGACGCCTTCGGCCTCGACTCGCAGAAGAAGGCCGCCCGGGCGCAGGCCGAGGACCGATTCGCCCGCGAGATCTTCGCCGTCGAGGCCCCGATCGTCGGGGAGGAAGGCCCGCGCGGCGAGCACGGCGGCGAGAAGATGGTCGTCACCAAAGATCAGGGCCCCCGCGACACGACGCTCGAGGGCCTCGCCAAGCTGAAGCCGGTGCTGCCCGACGGCATGCACACCGCGGGGACGTCTTCACAGATCTCCGACGGCGCCGCCGCCGTGCTGTGGATGTCCGAGGAGCGGGCCAAGGCGGAGGGCCTCAAGCCGCGGGCGAGGATCGTGGCCCAGGTGCTGGCGGGTTCGGACCCCTACTACCACCTCGACGGTCCCATCGTGGCGACGAAGAAGGTCCTGGACAAGGCCGGCATGACGATGAAGGACATGGACCTCTACGAGGTGAACGAGGCCTTCGCCTCCATCGTGCTCAGCTGGGCCAAGGTGCACGGGGCCGACATGGACAAGCTGAACGTGAACGGCGGCGCCATCGCGCTCGGCCACCCGGTCGGCGCGACGGGCAGTCGGCTGGTCACCACGATCCTGCACGAGCTCGAGCGGACGGACGGCACCTACGGGCTCGTCTCCATGTGCTGCGGCGGTGCGCTGGCGACAGGCACCATCATCGAGCGGCTCTGAGCGGCACTCGCTCGACTCTGCATCATCCCATCCTTCATTCCGGCGCCTACCTCTGGAGGGGACCGTGGTTACGACCGAGCACCTGACGTTCGAGCGCGACGGCGCCACCGCCATCGTCACCATGAACCGGCCGGAGGCGAAGAACGCGCTGAGTCTCCCCATGTTGGTCGGCATGAAGGACGCCTGGGCGGAGATCGACGGCGACGACGACATCCGCTGCGCCATCCTCACCGGCGCCGGCGGGACGTTCTGCGCCGGCATGGACCTGAAGGCGATGGGGGGCAGCGACGCAGAGAAGTACCAGTCGCGCATGGCCGAGGACCCCGACCTGCACTGGAAGGCGCTGCTCCGCCACTACGACCTGCGCAAGCCGCTGATCGCCGCCGTCGAAGGCTGGGCGGTGGCCGGGGGTACCGAGATCCTGCAGGCCACCGACATCCGGGTGGCGGGGGAGGGTGCGGTCTTCGGCGTCTTCGAGGCCAAGCGCGGCCTGTTCCCGCTCGGCGGCTCGACGGTGCGGCTGCGCCGGCAGATCCCCTACACGCTGGCCATGGAGCTCCTCCTGACCGCCCGCGAGGTGCCGGCCGAGGAAGCCCTGCGGATCGGGCTCATCGGGCACGTCGTCCCCAAGGGCACCGCCCTGGACAAGGCGCTCGAGATCGCCGGGGTCATCGGGGCGAACGGACCGCTGGCGGTCGAGGCGATCAAGCGGTCGGTGCGCGAGACCGAGGGCATGTCCGAGGTGGACGGGCTGGCCCACGAGCTCGAGCTCGGCTGGCCCATCTTCGCCAGCAACGACGCCGCCGAGGGCCAAAAGGCCTTCGCCGAGAAGCGTCCCCCCCACTACACCCGCACATGAGCGACGCAGACCGCCGGCTCGACCCCCCGCCCGGCGGGGGGTTCCCCGGCATCGACGGCCCGTCCACGACGGCCGGGGACGGGCCACTGAACCGCCTGGCCGACGCGGTGCGCCGGGTCATCGCGGTGGCGGTCGGGCAGCCGCTGGGCGAAGAGCACGTCGACGACGCGGCGGCCCGGATCACCGTCGTGGCGGACCGCCTGGAGGCGGCCGCCCGCGAGGAGAAGCGACCCCGCAACCAGCCCTTCGCCGAGGGGCACCCCCAGGACATCTTCTCGACGAGCCCCGTAATCGGCTTCGCCAACCCGGTGGCGCCGCCGGTGGAGGTGTGGGCCGTTGACGGCGAGAACGGGGCCCGCGAGGTCCGGGGCCGGGTGACCTTCGGCTACGCGTACGAGGGACCGCCGACCTGCGTCCACGGCGGTGTCATCGCCGAGCTGTTCGACGAGCTGTTGGGCATGTCGAACATCTTGGCCGGCCAGGGGGCGATGACCGGGACCCTGAAGATCCGCTACCGGCGACCGACGCCACTGCTGGCCCCGCTCGAGCTGGCCGCGCGCCACACGGGCAAGGAGGGCCGCAAGGTCTTCGCCTGGGGCGGCATCTACTACCTAGGCGAGCTGACGGCGGAGGCCGAGGGGGTCTTCATCGAGGTCCTGCCGGGTCGCATGCTCGACATCGTGTCGGGGAATGCGTACCGCACCGAGGCACCGCTCGTCGACCCCGACTGGCAGCGCCTGATGGCGCGTGGTGCCGCCGAGGGCGGCCAGCCCGGCTGACACAAGGTCAGCCGCTCGGTGACGGTCGTGGCAAAGGCAGGTCGCCTGTGCCGCGGTCGCCCAGTGTCTGCGCTCTGTGCGCCGACCGTCCCAAGCACGACTGTCGTGTCCATCCTGAGTGAGGATGCCTCGAGCCAGCGCGGCGTTTGGAGACACGTCGCAAGGACCGCTGGTCCGCCTTGAGCGGGCCCAGGTCCGTTTCCAATCTCCCCCTTCCAGCCCTCGGGCCGACATGCCGAGGGCTAGGAGGGGTGGGCGGGACCCACTGGCTCGCTCGTCGGTACGATCGAAGTCCGCTCAGTCAACGTTCCGAACCTCGCCATCAGGCAGGGACGAAACTGAGGCGGACGCGGCGCCGAGGGTTGTCCGTGTTCAGGTCCACCAGGACGAGGGACTGCCAGGTCCCGAACGCCACCCGGCCGCCGAAGAGGGGCAGGGTCAGGGACGGGCTCACCAACGCGGGAAGCACGTGATCGGCTCCGTGGCCCGCCGCACCGTGGGCGTGACGGTACCGGTCGTCACGAGGCAACATTCGTTCGAGTGCGGCGAGCAGGTCGCTCTCGGAACCCGAGCCGGTCTCCATCAGCGCCAGGCCGGCGGTGGCGTGCGGCACGAAGACGTTGACCAACCCGTCGCCGAGGCCGGCGCAGAAGCGCTCGAGCTCGGCGGTGAGGTCGATGATGCGCTCCCGCGAGGCATCGACGTCGAACTCTCTCGTGTGCACCGCCTCCCAGTCTGCCGCAGCGTGCCGGCGTGCGCGGCCTCGTCCTCGTCCCCGGGGGATTCCGGGGTCCGGACCGGTGCCTCTCACGGACCGGTGCCTCTCACCGACCGATGCGGCTCACCTTCCGATGGCGAGGTTCCCCAGACGAGGTCGTAATACCTTGACATCCCAGACGGCCCCGGTCCCGTCATCCTTCACCGCGCAGGCAGCCACCTGTTCGACTGGGGCGGACTCGATCCGAGACCAGATAAAACGCGCGCCGAGGCCCCTGTACATGGCTGCGATGACGAAACCATCTGTGGCCAACCACCCGAGCGCCCGTTCGAACATCTCCCGTGGATCGTCGGCGTAGCTCAGGCAATTGTTCAGGACTATGGCATCGAACCGTTCGGTCGTCTCCCAATAGTTCATGTCGGCGACCTCGAACCGCGTGCGGGGCACCAAAAGTCTCCGTGCCCGCTCGATACCTTCACCCGACCAGTCCACACCCACGTACTCGGCAAAGTCGAAGCCGGCCAGAAGTTGCAAGAGCCTGCCGTGTCCGCAACCGATATCGAGGACCATCGGCTCCTTTGCTCCGTAGCTCAGATAGCCAAGGATGACCGCGTGATGGGCCACATGGGTGATCGTGTCGAGTCGTTCCGTATAGTTGCCTTCGGAGTACTCTGCGTCCCATTGGTTGACATTGGCGGGGTGGCGTCGAGAGAACCGGTAGAGCTCCCGTAGCAGTTCATGTACGGGACCCCGACGCCGGAGAGCGGCTGATCCGCGCTTGGCGAGATTCCGGGACAACGACCGGGACCTCATCGCCTCCTGAACCAGACGCTGGCGAAAAGGTGGCATTGAGTCGCGCAGCTTAGTTTGATGACAAAGGTCGGTCGAATGATCACGGAGGCATGATCACTTCGCACGCACTCATCAGTGAACGACAAAACCGCCGGAGAAATCGTCACGGCCCTGCAGGTGCAGCTCGGGAGCGTCGAACCCGCCGCGTGACTCATCCACGGTGGGGAGTGCGCAGGTTCAGACTGGGGACCACGGGTACGCTGGCGTGCTCCGCGCATAGAGAGAGGTGATCATTCTTGGCTCGTAAGGCGCTGGCAACGATCGGGACAGGGGCGATGCGGCCGGTGCTCGACCAAAGCATCCACACGTTCCGCCGTTTTGGAGAACGGCATGGTTACGACGTCGTCGTCGGCGGGGAGGAGATGATTGAGGACCGTGCTCCGGCGTGGAACAAGGTGTTGCTGCTGCGGAGCCTGCTCGAAAGCTACGACTACGTCCTTTGGATTGATGCTGATGCGATCATTCTCGATGATTCGGTCGATCCCGTGTCCCTGCTTGAGGATGGGCACTATCAGGCCCTCGTCAGATATCGCTGGAACGAGGAAGAGTGCGCATGTACCGGCGTATGGCTCCTGAGGAGCGTCGAGAAAGCCAGCGCCTTCCTCGACGCAGTGTGGAACGGCGGAGAGGGGTATCTGCGCCTACATCCTTGGGAGCAGGCCGCAGCCATGAGGTTGCTCGGATACAGCGTCGATCCCGATCGATTCGTTGCTGCAACCGAATGGACGAACGGCACTCTGTGGCTGTCGAACGAGTGGGACACCATTCCAGCCTTCACACTCAAGCATCGCTTGGTGCAATGCAAGATCCGCCACTATCGCGCGAGACGAATCGAGTTCGTCGGCAACAGATGCGGACGGATCGTCACGCCTTGGATGCCGTCGTTGCGAGGAGTCCAGCGGCTCGTACGTGGCACCATCTTGCATCCTGGGCCGGTTCAATGCGGTGGAACCTTGGCTACCGGCACAAGCCAGCGGCCTACGATCTGGCCCGACGGACTGGCCTCGTCCGGGTAGTACGCGAGCTCGGCTATGGAGGCAGAGACAGTGCACCGACACGCCAGGCGTGACGGTTTGCCCGGATTCCGTCGCCGACACCGAATCCGAGGACGCACCGCACGAGTGAGATCAAGACCGAGTAGGCCCCGAGAGCTTCCTAGAGGGGAGGTTGCGAGGTTGCTGCAATTATCTGGTCGAGGATCGACTGATCGGGCATCGGCGGTGGATCGAGCGCCGGGAGTTGGCGGAGGTTGTCAAAGGCACGCGCAATGAACTCACCCTCGATGACGGGCGAATGGCAGGAGGCTATCGTCACGATGTCGAGCGCCTGAACGCCGTCGACGTAGCGCCCGAACTTGTCGTAGTCGACGAGCGTCAGCCATGGAGAGACAGCACCGAAGGCGAACATCGCGGTGCCTTGACTCCAAAAGTCTGCGTCGAGGTCGGCGATCGTCATCTCCGCATCCGGGAGAGGCGTGGCGAACGTATCGACGGCCCAGTAGACACCGGACTTGGGATCGAAGAGCCCTCGAGTGGTCGGCGAATCGTAGACCGGCGGTCGCACGGCGTGAAGGGTCCGGTCTCCGACGCTGAACGTTTCGTCGTGCATGACCCAACGGCACCGCTCGAGGGGAAAGTCGAAGCAGTTGGTGTGACGCTCCACCATGGCCCAGTTGCAGACGAGATCCGCGTTCTGGCACAGGCTCATGACTTCGTCGAGATTCCCGCTGTGGTCGACGTCATCATGGGACAAGAAGACCCACCGCACGTCCTCGGGAGCAACCAGCGAGAAGACGTCCGTCAACCATTGATCGCGGTTCGCCGGCGTACCGGTATCGACGATGACCGGCTCGCTGCCGAGAATCACCATCGAATTGAGGTAGACGAACAGTGGTTGACCCAGTGCAGGTTGTACCTGGTGTACGAGGTAGGTGTCCGCAGCGACCTCGGTAGGCGGCACGTGGACCAACGGAGCAATCGGAGTGAATGTCATGCGGGCTCCTCGCTGATCAAACCGCCATTGCACAGAGTAGGCATACATGGCTGAGAGGAGGCTGAGAGAGCGACGTTCCCTCGAGTCGCCGCCACAACTGGACCATTGGATGCCCGCACGCTGGACCTCAAGGGTCTTTGCAGTGGAAACTCACCACTTGGACCGTGCCGAGTGGGGCCGGGCGACGCAGCGCGAGCCTTCGAGAGAGCGCCCCTGCGAAGGGACGACGAGCTGACCGCCGGAGGTGTCGCAGGCCAATCTCGAACTCGAAACCGTGATCACCGCCGAGCCACGGCGGTAGCCATCGTGGAAACACACCTTTCAAAGCGCTCATGGCAGGCGCAAAAGGACACGGACGCGCACGCACGTTGCCGACGTCATCACTACGGCCGAGGAACACTTCGATACCTCCTCCCAATCCAGACTCTCCGCTCTCGGAGTAACTGCGGTCAGCGCGGTGACGGGTTCACATGCTGCGCCACACTGCTTTGGAGCCTTCTGGTCATCGCACATCAAGCCATCGCCTCCGAAGTCAGCGGAGGATCGGGCAACATGTCCGGGAGGCGGCGGCGATCGTCGACGCGCGGCGGCCGTTGATCGGACATTCAAGACGATCACTTGACGCCAGTTCGACGAGGTAGTGCCGCTTCCATCATCCCGAGATTGGCACGACCCGGGATCAGTCTGCAGTCGGGATGCATGGAGCGCGCGCGGGCGCATGGGGGCTCGGATCGTGACTCGACGCGAACGGCGACGTGCACCATGACGGCTCGACCGGGGTCTTGATTCGGGACGGCGCGGCCGACGATGGTTACCCTGGGTCCATGGCCTCCCCGATTCTCTTGTGCACCGATGGATCTGCCGCCGCCCTGGGAGCACTGTCTGCCGGCCTCCAACTCCTTGGCCGCGACCACGAGATGGTCCTCGTCACGGTCATGGATGCACCCGACGAAGGCGCCTTGGCGGGTTCTGGACACGCTGGACCCGAGCTCACCCTGGAGGAGTTCGACGACCAGGTCGCGCAGGCTGGAGAGGCCGCCAACGCCGCGATCGGGGCGGCTCAGAGCGAGCTCGGACTCACGAACGCCGAGGTCCGCATCCTTGCTGGAGAGCCCGGTGCAGCGATCTGTCGACTTGCCGCTGAACTTTCGGCCGATGGGATCGTGGTCGGCACCCGGGGTAGAGGTGGGCTGAAGCGTGCGCTCCTGGGCTCAGTCTCGGATCATGTCGTCCGCAATGCGCCCTGCAGCGTCGTCGTGACCAAGAGCTAACCCAGGGTCAGCGTCGAGGCCCTGGATGGCGGCGCCGGCGCGTCACGCATCGGGTCGTACGACGAGCGGCCGAGGCGAGGACGACTTTTGATCAACTGCAGCGCCGGCTGGTCTGGTCCCCACTGCTCGGGCCTCTCGTCCGGGCGCCGGGAGCCGCTGGCGAACCAGGAGGCCCGCCTGGGGACGTAGCCCGGGTCAGCCCGCGCGGGCTGAGGATCGTCGGCTGGAGGAACTCACTGTCACGGCTCGCGAGCCAGGATTCCCCAGTCGTGAGCAGGGTCCGTCCGATGCCGGCGCAGTGCTCAGGCAGCACGCCCACGAAGACGATCTCGGCGGCGTACGCACCGTGGAGCCGAGCGTCGATGACAATACGTTCCGATCTGAGTCGCTACCGTAGCCCTGTGAGCAGCCCGCGAGTCCCCGGTGGGGTGGTGCACAAGCTTCCAGGAGACCTGCGTAAGGGTCTGATCGCCAGCCCGACCGCACTCGCTGCCTGGAGGGACATCACGCCTCTGGCCCGCAACGAGTTCATCTGCTGGGTCGAAGATGCCAAGCAGGAGAAAACTCGAGAACGCCGCATTCGTCGAACCCAGGAGGAGCTTGAAGAAGGCCAGCGTCGGCCCTGTTGCTGGCCAGGGTGCGACCACCGCGAGCGCACCGGCAGATAGCAGGGGTGCCGCCTCGCTGCCGAGTCGGGCGGCGCCCTGCGGCATCCTGACGGGAGGGGAATGGAGCCGATTTCGGCGCTCGAGGTCAAGGAGGTCCGGTTCGACGAGACGGTCGACGTGGTCGTCGTAGGACTCGGTGCCGCGGGCGCTTCGGCGGCCGTGGCGGCGCGCCAGGCAGGAGTGGACGTGCTGGCGGTCGAGCGGAGCGCCGGACCTGGTGGGACCTCGGCCAACTCCGGCGGCCTGATCTACCTGGGAGGCGGCACTGCCCTCCAGAGCGCCTGCGGCTTCCAGGACTCGCCGGAGAACATGGCGGCCTTCCTTCGGGCCGCCCTTGGGCCCGGCGTGGACGACGATCGCGTGGAGGTCTACTGCGAGGGTTCGGCGGACCACTTCGACTGGCTGGTCTCCATCGGCGTGCCGTTCCGGTCGGCTTTCTGCGACGAGCCGAACCGCGAATCGGCCGATGATTCGGGACTGCTCTTCAGCGGCGGCGAGGACTCCTACCCGTTTGACGAGATCTCGGAGCCGGTACCGCGCGGTCACAAACCGCAGTGCATCGATTCCGCCGGCGGCTTCCTCATGGAACGACTCGGTGCCGCCGTGTCGAGCAGCGGGGCTCGCCTGGTGGTCGACGCCCGCGCCGATGCACTGGTCGTGGACAACGGGGACGTCGTCGGCGTGCAATTGCGGACCGACGACCGCTGCCGGACTGTCCGGGCCCGTGGCGGGGTAATCCTGGCTACCGGCGGGTTCATCCACAACGAGGCAATGGTGGCCGAGCATTGCCCACTTGCCCACGTCCCCGACGCTGCCTGGCGGATCGGCACCCCGGCCGACGACGGCGGCGGGATCCGCATGGGCGCCGGCGCCGGTGCGGAGGCGACCAGACTCGACTCCTTCGAGTGCGCGCTGCCCCTCGGGCCGCCACATCGACTCGCACGGGGAATCCTCGTCAACCGCTATGGCGAGAGGTTCATCAACGAGGATGCCTACACAGGTCGCATCGGATTTCATGCCCTCCGCGATCACGACGGCTTCGTCTTCATGATCACCGATGACGTGATCCACGAGCCGAACCTCGTTGGACTCCGCGTCGGCTACGCCGCGGCCACCCCGGAGGAACTGGCCGTCGACCTCGGTGTTCCGCCGGACGCTCTGGCGCGGACGGTGCGCGACTACAACGAGGCCGCAGCTCGGGGTGACGACCCGGCATTCCACAAGCGCGCGCCCTACCTGCAGCCCATCGGCGTCCCGCCGGCAAGCGGCATCGGTGCCATCGACCTCCGCGTTGACCACGGCGCGATCTACGCGACCTTCACACTCGGCGGTCTCATCACCGACCCCGATGGCGCCGCGCTCGACCGCGTGGGCGATCGCATTTCGGGTCTCTTCGCCGTCGGCAGAACTGCCGCCTGCCTCGCGGCCCACCACTATGCCAGCGGCATCAGTCTCGGCGACGGCACGTTCTTTGGTCGACGCGCCGGTCGCCGGGCGGCAGCCCAAGTGGAGCGGTCCTGGGCGCACAAGGGCTGACATCGAACGCTTTATCGAGGGTTGGGCTCCAGATCGGGCCGAGATGCTGGTTTTCAGGAGTTCTGAGGAATCAGGAAAGTGGGCGGGCTGGGGGTGATCTCGAGCGAAGGCGTCCCGCCATTCGCCCAGCGATCAGACTGGAGCAGTGCTTCTCATCGATGCAGCAAATGTGGTCGGATCTCGCCCAACCGGCTGGTGGCGTGACCGAGCAGGATCAGCCCGAACCTTCGTGGACCAGGTACGAACTGCCGTTGACTCGGGACGGATCGCCCAACCTGTGGTCGTGGTCCTGGAAGGCAAGGCTCGCGAGGGCGTCCCGGATGGCGTCACCGACGGCGTCGCGGTCCTCCACGCTGCTGGCAGCGGGGACGACACCCTCATTGATGTCGTCTCGAACGTCTCGGATCAAGTGGTCACACTCGTCACCGCGGATCGCGAGTTGCGGCGGCGGGCCGAGGCCCAGGGAGCCGGCGTGGTCGGACCCCGGTGGCTCCTCGAGCTCCTTGAATAGCAGGTGGACGTTCCGTACCGGAGAGCGGCTCGTCGGACGCCCGGTACACCGGGATCGAGTGGCATCGGCTGCCCGGGCCTACTCGGTGGGGCGCTACCTTTCTCCACATGGACCACTCACGACTCGGACGAACCGGCCTTCCGGTATCGAGACTTTGTCTGGGAACGATGACCTTTGGGCTACAGTGCGACGAGCCGACTTCAGTGTCGATTCTCGATCGAGCGGCGGAGGGCGGCATCGACTTCATCGACAGTTCGGACGTCTATCCACTCGGCGGTGATCTGGCGACCGTGGGCCGCACCGAGGAAATTCTCGGTCGCTGGCTGCGTGGGAGGCGGGAGCACTTTGTCCTGGCCACGAAATGCTTCGGGCGCACGGGGCCGTCACCGTTCGACGGCGGCAACTCCAGAAGGCACATCTTCGATGCAATTGACGCATCTCTGCGCCGTCTGCAAACCGACTACATCGACC
Organism: uncultured Acidimicrobiaceae bacterium; assembly: GCA_963737805.1. GTDB lineage: Bacteria > Actinomycetota > Acidimicrobiia > Acidimicrobiales > RAAP-2 > Bog-473. Next base: position 326,929 of record CAVTUE010000011.1, on the reverse strand, counting down.
TCTATCAGCTCCATGGTTTCGATCCGGCGACCCCGATCGACGAGACGCTGGGTGCGCTCGACGATCTTGTCCGTCAAGGAAAGGTCCGTTACATCGGATGCTCGAATTTTCTCACTTATCAGTTGGTTCGTGCCATTGGGCGCAGCGAGACGCTCGGGTTGGCGCGATTCGACTCCGTGCAGCCCCGCTACAACCTGTTGTTCCGCCAGATAGAGCGTGAGATGCTTCCGTTCTGCGGTGATGACGCGGTAGGGGTGATTCCCTATAATCCCCTCGCCGGCGGCCTCCTCTCGGGGAAGCACCGCCGCAGTGCTCCACCGGCCGAAGGCAGTCGCTTCACACTCGGCAACGCAGGCCAGATGTATCAAGGTCGCTATTGGCACGACCGAGAGTTCGACACCGTCGATCAGCTGCTCGCCATTGCGGATGAGGCGGGCGTGAGCCTCGTGACTCTGTCCCTCGCTTGGGTGTTGGCGAATGCCGCGGTCACCGCACCCATTGTCGGGGCGAGCCATCCGGACCAGCTTGCGGCCAGCCTGGAAGCGGTTGAGTTCGTGCTCGAGGACGATCTGAAATCCCGCCTCGACGACCTCACCCACGAGTACCGCATGGGGGATGCTCCGCGCTAAGCGGAAGTTCATTGGCCTCACCCTGTTCCGCAGGCGCCCCGAACGCCGAGAGCGGACAGCACCGAGGTTCGCGGAACCTCGTATTCAACTGTGATCCTCGAGAATGTCGGCGAAACGTTGCTGACGCGGAAAGCGTCACCCACGGTCGCGATCCGTCGAGTGCAACTCCGACGACTCTATTGGGAGTCGACGAGCCGGGGCGGAAAGCCACCCTTGCTGATTGGGCCCCAACGCTCGACGGCTGCCCGGATCAATACCTTGCCCTGGTCGATCATGGCTTGGCGATATTCGTCCCAATCGGGATGTTCCCCGCTGATGGAACGAAAGTAGGTCACCAGACCCTCCACCGCTTCGGGAAGATCGACCACGGTGGCCGTTCCTGAAACCTGGACCCACTTACCGTCGAAGTCGTCGGACAGAACGCACAATGCCACCTGATCGCGGTGTCGCACATTGTGGACTTTGGCTCGCTCCGGATAGCTCGCCACCAGGATGTCTCCTTCCGGATCGACGCCCATGGTGATCGGAGACATCTGGGAACTTCCGTCGCCTCGCTGAGTACAGAGGATGGCTCGATGTCGAGGTCGTATGAACTCTTCCAAACCGATGCGGTCCACCGGCGTGTCGGAGGCGAGCGATCGGGCCATCTGGCGACCGTACCATCGGGCGGCTCGACCTCGGGAACCTTTCGCCACGGCCGGCGTCAGTGGCGTGTCGTCAGAGTCTGACTGGCATCGACGAGTCGAGGTCAGTGGGCGCGGCCCGCGACAGGACCGTCACCGCCAGGGCCATGACGCAAAAGGCTACGCCAGCAACGACCTTTTGGGCCGGACTCACGGCAAATCGTTCTTCGAAGATCCAGACGCTCAACACGATTGCCACGGCGGGGTCGACCACGACGATGAGCGGTTGGGACACGCTCAAGGGGCCGACCTGTAACGCGGCCTGTTGGAGCACGGAACCGATGACTGCACAGACGATCAACGCGTAGATAGGCCATTGTTGCAGCACACCCACCACTCCAGATGCCGCAAGCACATTGGTGGTCGCCTTGATGAATGTGGCCATGAGGGCCCACGTGATCGAGGCCGCGGAGGCGTAGAGCGCAGCCCGACGCACTGGAGATCCCCAGCGCGCATTCACTGCCAGAACGGCGACAGCCCCGCCGAACACGGCCACGGCCGATCCCCAATTGGCCGCGTGCGGTTGGAGGCGACCGCCATGGGGCTCGGCCGCGGTCAGGAACACCGCGAGCGCCGCGCATGTGAGCAATGCGGCGGCCCAGGCTGCCTTGGCAATGTGCTGGCGCACCCAGAACCGGCGAAGGACCAGTGCAAAGACCAACTCGGTGACGAGGAGCGCCTGGACGATGGAGAGTTGCCCACCGTGGAGTGCGACCGCCTGGAAGGCGAATCCTCCCGCCGCAGCGGCCCAACCGAGGAGCCAGAGAGGCTGGCGAATGAGGAACATGACGAGACCCCAGTTCCGGTGCCTGTTGGAAGCCCGCAGACTGGCCGTGTGCTGGGTCATGAGGTGCACCGCGTTGGCCAGGGCAGCTGCCAAAGCGAAGATGATTGTCACGGTCACGCCGCGAATTCCGATCGAGCTCTTCGTTGATCCACTCGGCTCAAGCTTCCCACCGGCAAAGACGGCGATCGTGCCCCACTGATTCACGGACACGCCCAGGTCGTTCCGAAGTATGTCTCAATCGAGGCCCTACCCCGCCCCCCGTACCTCCGGTGCGTGCGACTCTCGTCGCTACCGGAGCCAGCTAGCGATTCGCACCGCAGCCGGCGAAAGATCTCTTTGTCGCCAGGCCATCACCGACCACCACGAGAGTCCCGACGTCACGCTCACAACCGATAGGAAGGACCCGATGGAGAGGCACAGGACCGAGTCGCGTGACCATAGTGACCATCGAGAGCCGTCGGCTCGACGTTTCATGGAATTGGTCTCCACTCCCGGGATCGTAGATCTCATTGTCGCCGTCCGCCGGCTTCGAGTGAGGCTGGTCGCCCCACGGTGCCGGCTACCTGATCTGTGGGGAAGAGAGGTCCGACCGCCGCATTCAGGCGAACCCCGGCTGCTCCGATGAGGACTAGGTCAGTGGCTGGCGTCGACCATCGCGAAAGTATCGCTCGGCGCGAAACACCGGTGAGAGGTCGTCGAGTCCTCCGAGGACCGTCGCTTCTGCCGGTTTTCGGTCAGTGAAGCGCCAGAGCGGTGCGAACGTATCCCCGGTCTTCTGTGCACCACTTCGGCGGGCGATGGCACCGGTGTTGTAGTTCGTGAGCTCAAGATTGAGTCCAGCCGCCTCAAGAGCCTTCAGGGGCGAGAGCCAGATCACGTCTTGAGCCCCGTCCGCCTCCAGGTATTTGTCCATCATTTTCTGCATCGACGTCTCGTCGGTGAAGAAGTACACGCGCTGGTTCAACAGATGGACCCAGTCGCTGACGTCGGGTCCATCGTCCGGGCTCGATTTCAGGTCCCTGCGGGCGAAGAATGGGCCCTGGTCCCTGAGGACTACATCTTCGCCGCGGACACGCAGTCGAACGGACTCTCGACGAGGTGTGGACAGCAGCCCTTGGCGCTCCTCCTCGCTCAGGTCGGCCTCCAGGATCAACTGCTCGGCCGTCCGGAACCCGTGCTTCGTGATCTGCTCCCAGACGCCGACAGGGCCGACGTGGCAGATCACCTTGCAACGATTGAGAAACTGCTCTGGCGTCATTGCCTTGAAGGATCGCACATGTGCCAGCGAAGTACCTACCTGGGAACCTGACTTCGTCAACCGAGCGGTGCGTCGTGAAGGAATCCTCGTTGCTCAGGGACGCCCTCCGACGCCGGTCGAGAGGAAGCCAGACCCGCTCACGGGCCGACTCGCACGGAGGGCACCGGTGGTGCGACGGTCTTGATCATCTGCAGCGCCGGCTGGTCCGGGCCCCACAGCTCCGGCATCTCTTCCAACGGCCGGAAGCCACAGCCGAAATAGAAGGCCCGCGTGGCGGCATACCCCGGGTCGGGGTGGCGCGGGCTGAGCGTCTTCACCTGGAGGAATTCGATGTCGCGGGCGGCCAGCCAGGACTCGGCACCGCCGAGGAGGGCGCGGCCCACGCCGGCGCGGTGGTCTTCGGGCAGCACGCCCATGACGACGATCTCGGCCGCGTAGGGGCTGTGGAGGCTCAGCGTCAGGATGCCGCGGTCGCGGCCGTCCAACGCTGCCACGACGGTGGGGTGGGTGTCGGCCGCGGTCACGTAGGCGGCGACAGCCTCGGGGAACCCGAACCACGAGGGCAGGGCGGCGAGGACCTCGGCGCAGATGGGCCCCGCACCCTCGTCTTGCACCCGGAGCTCCAGTCCGCCGTGTGCGCGCATGGCGAGGGGGGCGTCGCTCAGACCGCCCGCTGCACGCCTTCCCAGTAGGGGTCGCGCAGCTTGCGCTTGTAGAGCTTGCCGTTGGGGTCGCGGGGCATCTCCGTCGTGAAGTCGATCGTCTTCGGCGTCTTGAACTTCGCCAGCCTGCCGGCGCAGAACTCGAGGATCTCCTGGGCCAGCGCGTCGCCGGCCTCGACGCCCTCGGCCGGCTCGATCACGGCCTTGACCTCCTCGCCCCAGTCCTCGTGGGGGATGCCGAAGACGGCGGCGTCGCCCACCTTGGGGTGCGAGAGCAGCACGCCCTCGATCTCGGCCGGGTAGATGTTGGCCCCGCCCGAGATGATCATGTCGATCTTGCGGTCGCGCAGGAAGAGGTACCCGTCCTCGTCAATGAGGCCGACGTCACCCACGGTGAAGAAGGCGCCGATCCGGTTCTTCCTCGTCTTTTCCTTGTCGCCGTGGTACTCGAAGTCGGCCGATTGCATCGCCATGTAGACGGTGCCGATGACGTTGGGCTCGGTGATCCGGTTGCCGTCGTCGTCGAAGACGGCGATCTCGCTGATCGGCCACGGCTTGCCGACCGTGCCCGGCTTCTGCAGCCATTCCTCCGCGCTGACCAGCGTGCCGCCGCCTTCGCTCGCCGCGTAGTACTCGTCCACGGCGTTGCCCCACCAGGCGATCATCTTCTGCTTGACGTCGATCGGGCAGGGAGCGGCGGCGTGGATCATGTGGCGCAGCGAGGACACGTCGTACTTGGCCCGCACGTCCTCGGGCAGGGCCAGGAGACGGTGGAACTGGGTAGGCACCATGTGCGAGGTGGTGACCCGGCGCTCCTCGATGAGTCGGAGCATGTCCTCGGGCAGCCACTTGTCCATCAGCACGATCGTGTGCCCGAGGTGCATCGATGCACTGCCGAACCGCAACACCGCGGTGTGGTACAGCGGCGAGCCGATGATGTGGACGTTGTCGTCCTGCGGCTGGATCCCGAAGAGGAACAGCAGACCGGAGAGCCCCAGCGCGGCCTGCTCGGGGGTGACGCCGAGGAGCGTGCGGTAGATGCCCTTGGGGTTCCCCGTCGTACCCGACGTGTAGTTCATGACGTCGCCGACGGTGCGGCCCTCGGGCAGCGTGGCCGGCTGGGCGTCGCGGACCGCGGCGTACGAGGCGAAGCCGGGCACGTCGCCGACGGCGAGCCGGCCGGCGGCATCAAGCCCCACCTCCTCCGCGGCCACCGTGGCCACGTCGCCGAAGCGCTCGTGCGCGATGAAGGTCTTCGCGCCCGAGTCCTCGAGGATGTAGGCCACCTCCGGCGCCACCAGGTGGTGGTTGATGGGGACGAGGTACCAGCCGGCCTGCAGGGCAGCCAGGTAGACCTCGAGCATCTCGGAGCAGTTGGGCAGCATTGTGGCGACCACGTCCCCCACGCCGAAGCCCTGGGCACGAAGGGCATGCACCAGTTGGTTCGCCCGTCCCAGAAGTTCCCCGGCCTTGACCTCGTCGCCCTCGGGCGTGACGAGGGCCAGGTACTCGGGGTTTTCCTGGGCCAGCGCCCAGAAGCCGAGATCACCCATCAGCATTCTCCTTGCAGCCTCGAATGGCGGGTGCAAATGGCAGCCCCACCACCCGCAGGCTAGAACGTGTTCTAACTTACGGCAATTTGCCCGGGTCGGTCCGCGCCGGCCGGCACGCAGAGATCAGGAGAGTCGACCATGGCTGGGTTCCTCGAAGGGAAGGTGGCCGCCGTCACCGGCGGTGGCGGCGGGATAGGGCGCGCCGTGGCACTGGCTGCGGCTGACGCGGGGGCCAGGGTGCTCGTGGCCGACTTCGGCGTGGGCATGGCGGGGGAGGACCCGAGCAGCGAGGTTGCCGAGGCTGTGGTGGCGGAGATCACCAAGGCCGGCGGCGAGGCCATCGCCGTGGCCGACGACATTTCCAAGATGGAGTCCGGCGAGCGGCTGATCGCCACCGCGGTGGAGAAATGGGGGCGCATCGACGGCGTTGTCGCCGTGGCCGGGATCCTGCGCGAGCGCATGCTCTTCAACATGTCCGAGGACGAGTGGGACGCCGTCATCGCCACCCACCTCAAGGGCCACTTCACCGTCTTCCGGGCCGCCGCCGCGGTCATGCGCAAGCAGGAGGGTGGCGGGGCGCTGATCGGATTCACCTCGGGGGCCTTCCAGGGCAGCGTGGCCCAGGCCAACTACGCCGCCGCCAAGGGCGGCATCGTGTCGCTGGTCCGCTCGGCGGCGGTCGGCCTGCACCGCTACGGCGTGACCGCCAACGCCATCGCGCCGGTGGCCCGGACCCGCATGTCGGCCAACGTCCCGTCCGAGCTGGCCGAGATGGGTGACGCCGAGGACATCGCGCCGATGGTGGTGTACCTGCTGAGCGACCGGGCCAAGCACGTGACCGGGCAGGTCTACACGGTCGTCGGCTCCAAGATCGCAGTGTGGAACCAACCGGCCGAGGTGCGGGCCATGTGGGCCGACGGCCGCTGGACACCCGAGCAGATCGCCGAGCGTCTCGATGACAACGTCGGGCAGGAGCGCGATGGCGATGATCGACCGCCTCGAGCAGATGCGCCAAGCGGCAGCGTCGGGCGAGCAGCCCAACGCCTAAAGGCCTCAGGTGACCCGGTGCAGGAGCGGCCGGGGCTTCACCGTGGTGTAAACCTCCAGGAATTGCCCTCGTGGTGGGCAGCGACGACGGTCGCCTCGCCAAGGAACGTCTCGGTGAACACGTGGTTCATGCTCTCTCCCCAGGCCACGGCTGAGCGGGCGATCTGGCGGTTCGGATGTTCCCAGGGCGGAACGCAGACCTCGATCTGGTACATCGGCTCGAAGGTGACGACGTGCGTGGCGGCAGCGCCGTGCGCGGCCAGCCACTCCTCTTTCTCCTCCTCGGTCCAGATCTTCTCGTTGGTCATCGGAGTCCACGGCCGGACGGTCGCCGCCAGGCGTTCGCACCTCCCTCCCTCCGCCATATCGGTGTCATCAGGAGAACCTTGAGAATCCTTCTTTCGCCAGCGTCAGCAGATCGGGCTTCTGGCCGTCCGCACGCGTAGACGGAGCGTCCGCGCCCGGGGATGTCGCAACATAGTTGCTACGATGCCGTGGGACCGACTGGGGCCGCCCGTGGCCGGATCCCAGCTCCATCGGGCGGACAGACGCAGGCCCGATGAGATCAGGCCGGCTGTTCCGCTGGCGCCTCGGGTGCAGCCGCGCAGGGGCACTGTGCGTCAGGAGCCACTGCTTCCAGCGGCCACGCGTGCGCAGCAGGACGATGGCGCCACCGACGACGAGGATCACGCCGGCCAGCTGGACGAGGTCGGAGCCGAGGCGGCCGTCCTCGCCGAACCACAGGTGCTCGTCGAGGGAGCGCTCGATGCCCCAGAGCACCATGGCCGTGCCCAGGACGATGCCCGCGGGATAGCCCGTACCGGCGAGTCCCGTCCGGCCAGCGGTCCAGTCGCCGCTCGATGGCGATGAGGATCAAATAGACGGCGAAGTCCTCCAGCGCCTGGAAGACCGGCACGGGCAGCCGCTTGCCGCGCTGGCCGGCGTAGTACATGCCGAACCATTGGTGTGTCGGGTGGCCCCCGCCCGCCACCATGAGCTGGGGCCCGAGCAGGCGGCCCATGGCCCAGCAGGCCATCAGCACGGGCGCGACGAGGTCGAGGGCGCGGGCGATCGGCAGCTCGGGGCAGCGGCGTCGGGTGAGGACGATGCCGACCGGCACGGCGAGCAGCAGACCGCCGAACGACGAGAGCCCGCCGTGCCAGATGGCCAAGACCTCGCCGGGGTTCGGCGTGTAGTAGCTGAGGTTCGACAGCACGTGCATGAGCGCGGGCGCCCACGACGGCGGCGACGATGATCCAGAGGAAGACGCCGGTGAGCCAATCGGTCGGGTAGCCGTTCTTCCGCAGGCGGCGCTCGAAGTACACGAAGCCGAACCAGAAGGTGACCGCCAGCCCGATGCCGTAGGTGTGGACCTGCAGCGGTCCGATGTGGAAGTCGACGGGGATCGGTCTCATGGCTCGGCTCGGCCAGGTTAGGCCCGGGTGCCGGTCGGGTGGTCCGGCAGACCCGGGTTGAACTTGCCGGTAAGCTGCGGGCTGAGTGCCGGCATGGTGGAGCCGGGGCCGGCTACGGCCGGCCGGCGCCCACGAAGTCGTCGCCGAGGCGGAGCCGGTGGTCCAGACCGACGCTCCGGTGTAGGGCGCCTCGACCATGGTGCCCGGGCCGACGTACATGGCCACGTGAGCGGCGCCACCGGGACCGTAGAAGAGGAGGTCACCGGGCTGGAGGTCGCTGACCGGCACCGGCGCGAGTCGGCCATCTGGGCCCCCGAGAAGTGGGGCAGGCCGACCCCGACCTGGCCCCATGACCAGGCGGTCAGTCCGGAGCAGTCGAAGCCGGGACTCCCCGAGCCCTTGGGGGACTCCCGCCCCACACGTAGGGCACGCCGATCTGGCTCTCGGCCGCCTGCACGGCACCGGCACCCCAGGCCGAGCGGGCGGCGGAGCGGCCTGGCTCAGAGCCGGCCAGGGAAGCGGCGCCCGATGACCGGGTGACGAGGCTGCGGGGGTTGATGACGACCTGGGCTGCGACGGCGGCAGCGGCGGCAGCGGCTGGCAGCGGTGGCGGCCGCCTGCTGCCGCTGCTGGGCGGCCTTGGCGGCGGCGGCGGCTTCCGCTTGCTGCTGCTGCTGGACCAGCTGCGCGATCTGGCCCTGCTCCTGGGCCAGCTCGCTCTTCTGCTGCTGCACGGCCTGCGCGTTCTGGTTGCGGCCTGCTGCTCGGTCGCCACCTGGTTCTGTGCATGCGCCTGCTGCCCTGGAGCTGGTTCTGCTGCACGTTCAGTGGTTCCTGGGCCGTGTGCAGGTTGGCCACCGCGGTGAGATGTCACCCTCGGCGATCTTGTTGTATACCTGCATGCGCCGAGGATCTGCTGGTTCCTGCTGAAGATCGGGTTTTGCGGTGGCGGCAGTGCCGTCTGAGACGTAGTTGGCCACGGCCGCCTTGGGCAGGGTGGCCTTGTCCTTGGCAACCTTGGCCTGGTCGGCTGCGACGTTGCCTTGGTGGTCGCGATCTGAGTTGATCTGGGACAGGTGGTACTGGGCTGCGTCGTACTGCTGACCCATCGCCACATCTGATTCTGGGCCTTGGTCAGCTCCGATCTGCTGCGCGGCGGCCTTCGCCTTGGGGTCAGAGATCGGCGTCTCCCGCGGCCGGGCGCGCGCAAGGAACACAGGCTCATCAACACTGAGCATCGGTCAGGCGGGGATCCCGACCCGCTGGAGCACCGAGCGCTCCCGGGAGACCGCGGCGAGGAGTGGTGGTGAACCCGCTCTACGTCGGTCACGATGGCCGCACATTCTTATCAGAGCCTCCGGCGATTCAAACACCCTCGGTGGAAACACGGGTGTGTGCAGTGGTACCGGCGGTACGAAAGTGCAGATCGTCAGTGAATAGAGGTCGAAAATCGAACTTTTTGTCGAACTCGTGCGGGGATCAACGGAACGCGGCCCCGAGCGAAGTACGGTCGGGCGCATGGGCGAGATCATCGAATTTCCGAGCAACGGGTCGACCGGCAGGGGCTATCTGGCCACTCCCGACGGCGGCCACCGGCCCCGGAGTGGTCGTCATCCAGGAGTGGTGGGGTCTGGTCGACCACATCGAGGACGTGTGCGACCGATTCGCCGCGGCTGGCTTCGTCGCGCTGGCCCCCGACCTGTACCACGGCAAAGGTCGACCCGATGAGCCCGACGAAGCCGCCAAGGCGATGATGGCGATGCAGATGGAACAGGCGGCGAGCGACATGAGCGGTGCCGTCGACGAGGTCCTGCGGCGAGCGCCGGGCGACAAGGTCGGCGTCATCGGCTTCTGCATGGGTGGCGGCCTCGCCCTCGTGCTCGCCACACAACGCCCCGACGCGGTCGCGGCCGTGGTGCCCTGCTACGGCATCATCCCCTGGCCGGACGCGCAGCCGGACTACGCGGCGATCTCGGCGGCGGTGCTGGGCCACTACGCGGAGAACGACAGTACTTCACGCCGGACGCGGCCAACGCTCGGCGGACCAGCTTCGCGGCTTGGGCAAGTAGGTCGAGATCGTCGTCTACCCCGGCGCCGACCACGCGTTCTTCAACGACACCAGGCCGGAGGTACACAACCGCGGCGGGGCGCGCCGCGTCTGGGACAGCGCCATGGAGTTCTTTCCTCACACCTCGGCTGAGGCGACCCGGGAAGGGCCCCGGGAGCCGTGACAGTTGAGCATCGCCCATGTCTGCACGTTCGCGCGACCTGCCCCGCCGCTCCTGCCTCTCCACGCCCGGCGTCGAACGAGCGGTTCCTGGCGAAGGCACCGACGGTGCCCGCCGACATGACCTTCCTCGACCTCGAGGACTCGGTCGCCCCGCTCGAGAAGGAGGGCGCCCGGGCCAAGGTGGTCGACGCCATCAAGAACCTGACCTGGGACGACCGGGTGCTGTGCGTGCGGGTCAACGCCTGGGACACCGAGTGGACCTACGGCGACGTCATCGAGGTGGTCGGCAACGCCGGCGAGCGCCTCGACGAGGTCATGCTGCCCAAGGTGCAGTCGCGCCGCCGAGGTCGTGGCGCTCGACCTGCTGCTGACCCAGGTCGAGAAGAACGCCGGGCTGCCGCGTCGGCCACATCGGCATCGAGGCGCAGATCGAGACCACGCGCGGGCTGATCAACGTCGACGAGATCTGCGCCGCCTCGCCTCGGCTCGAGACGATCATCTTCGGCCCGGCCGACTTCGCCGCCTCGATGGAGATGCCGGTGCTGACCGGCGGCGTGCAGATCCCCGAGTACCCCGGCGACCACTTCCACTACGTCTTCTCCGGATCCTCATGGCGGGTCGGGCCAACGGCCTGCAGGTGATCGACGGCCCGTTCCTCAAGGTGCGCGAGCTCGGACGCGCTGCGCGACTTCGCCCAGCGCACCCGCGATGCTCGGCTACGACGGCAAGTGGGCGCTCACCCCCGACCAGGTCGACGGTGCTGAACGAGGTCTACTCGCCGACCCAGGAGCAGTTCGACCGGGCCTGGGACATCCTCGACGCCTACCGCAAGGCGACCGAGGAGGACCGCAAGGGCGCCGTCATGTTCGGCGACGAGATGATCGACGAGGCCAGCCGCAAGATGGCGACCAAGTTCGTCAGCCGGGGCGAGCGGGCCGGGCTGACCGCAGCGCTCGGCGAGGGTTAGCGCTCGGCCGGCCTCAGCCGACCAGGCGGCGGGCGATCACCTTGAGCGCCAGGGTCTCGTCGGCGCCCTCGAAGATCGACAGCACCCGGGCGTCGACGAAGTAGCGGCTCACCGGGAACTCCTCGGCGTAGCCCATGCCGCCGTGGATCTGCATGGCCTCGCGGGTCACCCACTCGGCGGCCCGGCACACGTAGGCCTTGACCATCGACGCCTCGAGCGTGCCCTCGCCCCTGGCCATGAGCCGGGCCACCTGGTAGGCGAACTGCCGGGTGGCCTGGATGATGACCGCCATGCGGCCGAGCTTGGCCTGGGTCAGCTGGTACTCGACGATGGGTGCGCCGAAGACCTTGCGCTCGGCGGCGTAGGCGACGGCCGCCTCGTAGGCGGCCTGCATGACGCCGAGGGCCCGCGCCGCCGTCTGGAGCCGGCCGTTCTCGAAGCCCTGCATCTGGAGGTAGAAGCCCCGGCCCACGCCCTCCTCGCCGCCGACCAGGTTGGCGGCGGGCACGAACCAGTTCTCGAAGGCGAGCTCGTAGGAGTGCATGCCCCGGTAGCCGAGGGTGTCGATGGGCCGGCCCTCCATGCGTCCCGGCGAGGTCGGCCGGCGGTCGGCGCGTCCTCCTGGGTGAAGACGAAGCCCGTGCCCGTCGCCGCGCGGCTTCTCCACCACGAACATCGACAGCCCACGGTGGGCCTTGGAGCGGTCGGGATCGGTGCGGGCCAGCAGCATGAGCACGTCGGCCCGGGCGGCGAAGGTGCACCAGGTCTTGACCCCGTTGATCAGCCAGCCGCCGTCGGTCGGCGTGGCCGCCGTCACGATGCCGGCCACGTCGGAGCCGAAGTCGGGCTCGGTGACGGCGACGGCGGCCATGATCTCGCCCGACGGCCAGCCTGGGCAGCCACTGCTGCTTCTGCTCCTCGGTGCCGCCCGTCACGAGGGCCCGGGTCAGGATCTCGGGCCGGGTGATGAGCGAGCCCGCCGACGCCGAGCGAGCCCCAGCTCAGCTCCTCGGTGGCGACGACCATGCCCATGTAGTCGCTCTCGCCGCCCGTGGCGAAGCCGCCGTACTCCTCGGGGACCGACAGCCCGAAGCCGCCGATCTCGGCCAGGCCCGCGATGATCTCCTCGGGGATGTCGGCGTTGGCGCGGTGCACGTGCTCGGCGTGGGGCCGGATCTTGTCCTCGGCGAAGCGGTGGAACGTCTCGCGCACCAGCTCGAAGTCGGCGTCGAGGTGGCGCGGGCCCTGGTCCGCGGCCAGGCGAGGCCAGCACCGCGGGGTCGCGGTAGCGCGACGAGGAAGGCCGCCGCCGGCGCGTCCCAGCCGGGCTCGACGCCCCAGAGCGCACTCCCGCCCGGCGACCCGGCCGGCGAGGTCGGCGACGACGTCGGCCACGAACGCGCACGGCAGATGCGGCGCCTCGTCTCGCCCAGGGCGCCGTAGTCGAGCGTGGCCCGGGCGGCGGCGCACCGCCGGCGGCGGCGTGGGCCAGGTCGTAGGCCACGACCTGGTCGGCGTCGACGCCGCCGCCGCCGCGCACCGGCGGCGCAGGCCCGGTCGACCACGCGACTGGGCCAGCGCCGACCGCGTCGGCGGCGCCGGCGAGGTCCGGGGCGGCGGGCGTCGCACGGGTGCGACCCTAAGGCTCGCCAGAGCGGTCGCATCCCGGACGCCGCGCGAGCGCCGTTCAGGCGCGCGGCCGACCACCGTCACCAGCGGCGGCAGGACGACGGGGTCGTCGCCGGGGTCGACGCCGGTGAGCGACTCGCAGGTAGGCGGTGACGGGCCCGGGCCCGACGCCGGCGGGCGCCTCGGCCCAGGCGTCGACGATCTCGAGCCCGGCGTCGCGGACGAGCGCGGGAGGAGCGCCCCGACGTCGGGGTGGCGGGCGTCGGGCATGGACAGCGGCGCGCCGCCGATGCGGCCGGCCGAGGTGATCGGCTCCTGCGCGACCACCCAGCCGCCGGGCCGCACGGCCGCGGCCATGCGGCCGAGCACGACGGCCGGGTCGACGACGTGCAGGAGCAGGAAGCGGCAGAAGGCCAGGTCGACCGGCTCGGGCAGGAGCGAGGTCCTCGCCGGCCTGGGTGATGGCGAGCACCTGGCTGTGCGCCGCCGCGGCCCGCGCCACCTCGTCGCGGGCGCGCGGGTCGCTGTCGACGGCGTAGACCCGCCCGTCGTGGCCGACCATCTCGGCCAGGGCCACCGAGACGTCGCCCCCGCCGGCGCCCACGTCGACGCAGCGCCAGCCCGGGCCGAGGCCCAGACGCTCGAGGGCGGTGGCGAGCGGCCGCCGGTAGACGTCGTCGCGCAGACCGTGACGCGTTCACGGCACGAGCCAATCGACGCTGCCGAGTCGTCACGGCACGTGGCGCGGGCCGGCTGAGCCGGTAACCTCCTGCGCGTGAAGGTCACGATGCTGTTGTGCGACGCGGCCCAGGTCGTCCGACGGCAAGCTCTACATCCTGGGCGGCGGGTGGAGCATGACCGGGCCCGACCCGGTGCCCTCGGCGGTCGCGCTCAAGATCGACGTGGACTGGCACGAGGCCGAGCACGTCGCACCACTGGGAGCTGTTCCTCGAGGACGCCGACGGCCGGCCGGTCATGGTGGAGACGCCCGACGGGACCCAACCGGTCGAGGTGCGCGGCGAGTTCACGCGTGGCCCAGCCACCCGGGATCCCCGAGGGGTCGCCCATCGACGTGGCCCTGGCCGTCAACCTCGGGCCGCTCCCGCTCGCAGCCCGGCAACCCGCTTCACCTGGCGCCTGTCGATCGACGGCGAGTCGCTGGCCGGCGCCGCGCTCGGGTTCACCACCCGCCCCCGGCCACGGAGCTGGCAGCCGAGTGACCGTGCTACGACCGGCCCTTCGGCCGGTACTTCGAGGACTTCGAGCCCGGCGACGTCTACCGCCACTGGCCGGGCAAGACGATCACCGAGTACGACGACCACCTCTTCTGCATGATCACGATGAACCACCATCCCCTGCACACCAACGCGTGGTTCGCCGAGCACGAGACGGTGCACGGCAAGAACGTCGTCGTCGGCAACCTCGTCTACTCGCTCGCGCTCGGGATGAGCGTGCCCGACGTGAGCGGCTCGTGCATCGCCAACCTGGAGGTCGAGTCGCTGTCCACCGGTACCCGACGTTCCACGGCGACACCATCTACGCCGAGACCCGGGTGCTCGACAAGACGGCGTCCAAGTCGAAGGACGACCGGGGCATCGTGACCGTCGAGACGAAGGCCTTCAACCAGCGCGGCGAGGAGGTCTGCTACTTCCGCCGCAAGGTGATGGTGTGGAAGGCGGCCGTCGGCGCCGGCGCGGCGGCGCCCCTACGGCGACGACGTCTGGGACTGAGGCCGGCCGCTCCGGGCCGACCGGGTCCGGCGTTTCCGGCGCCGTGCTCCTGGAGTGGGGGGCGGACACCGGCGCGACCTGCCGTGGCGCCGCACCCGCGATCCCTGGCAGGTCCTGGTGAGCGAGGTGATGCTCCAGCAGACCCAGGTCGACCGCGTCGTGCCCCACTACGAGCGGTTCCTCGCCGCCTTCCCCACTCCGGCGGCCTGCGCCGCGGCGGGGCCCGCGGCCGGTGGTCCGGCTGTGGGCGGGGCTCGGCTACAACCGCCGGGCCCTCAACCTGCACCGGGCGGCGGCGGCCGTCGTGGCCGAGCACGGCGGCGTGGTGCCGCCGAGGACCTCGGCCCTGCGGCGCCTTCCCCGGCGTCGGGCCGTACACGGCGCGGGCGGTGCGCACCTTCGCCTTCGGGCGACGACGTGGCCGTCGTCGACACCAACGCCGTGCGGGTGCTGGCTCGCGGGGTGGCGGGCGCGCCCGCTCACGTTGCGCCGCGGCCAGGCGCTCGCGGACCCGCTCGTGCCCGCCGGGCGATCGTGGGAGTTCAACCAGGCGCTGTTCGACCTCGGCGCCACCGTGTGCACCGCGGCGCGACCCGACTGCGCGCGCTGCCCGCTGCGCCGGCAGTGCGCCTGGCGCCGTAGCAGGCGCGGGTGCGAGCCCGACCCGGCGGTTGGGCCCGACGGCCCGGCCACAGAGCACCTTCGCCGGCTCGGACCGCCAGGGCCGGGGCCGGCTGGTCGACGCCCTGCGCCAGGGCGGCGTGCGGCCGAGACGGCCTGGCCCGAGCCTGCGGCTGGCCCGAGGACCCGGAGCGGGCCCGCCGGGTGGCCGAGGCCTGGTGGCCGAAGGGTTCGCCGGTGGTCCGGCGGGCGGGCTCCCGTCCTCCGGCTGCGCTGAGGCGGGCGGACGGGCGGGCACCCCCGCCGCAGGCGTGCTCAGGTGGCGTCAGGAAGCCGAGGATGTGGCCGTGACGACCGTCGGGCCGCTCGAGGTGGAGGAAGTGGCCGGCGCCGTCGACGATCACCACCGCGAGCCCTCGGCCAGAACCGAGCGGGGATCCCACGGAGTCGAGGCACATGCAGCCGTCGTCGCGGCCGTGGAGGTAGAGGGTCGGCTTCGGCGTGGCCAGCAGTGGCGGCGGCCTGCTCGGTCGGCCAGCTCCGGCGCCGTGCAGCGCCGGGTCGTAGAGCGCCCGGTAGTAGCCGATGGCGGCCAGGATGCGCTCGGGGTCGCCGATGGACTCCTTGACCCGCGGCGACGTCCCACGCGCCGTCGTAGCCGGGCGACCAGTCGGCCCAGAGGTGGTCGATGAAGCGATAGTCATCGAGCGGCAGCGCCATCTCGGCCAGCGGGGTCTGGAAGAAGAACATGTACCAGCTCCGCTGCAGCTGGGCGTAGGTGAAGAACGACATGCCGAGGCCGCCGCGGGGGCACGGCCGCCGTGACGACGCGTCGCCAGCGGTCGGGCTGGTGGGCCACCGCGCCGTAGGTGGCCAGCGCGCCCCAGTCGTGGCCGACGAGGACCGCGTCGGCGCCGCCGCCGAGCGCCTCGTGCAGCGCGTTGACGTCGCTGCACCAGGGCGCCCACCTGGTAGCGCCCGTCGGCGGGGACGCGGTCGGGGCGTAGCCACGCAGGAACGGGGCCACGGCGTGGAAGCCCGGCCGCGGCCAGTTCGGGCAGCAGGTGGCGCCAGGTGTGGGCCGTGTCGGGGAAGCCGTGCAGGCAGAGGGCCAGGGGCCCGTCGGTCGGGCCCGTCGACGAGGCAGGCGAACTCCAGCCCGTTGGCGTTGATCGTTCGTTGCTCCATGGCTGCAGAATAAAGTGCCTCTCGCCGCAGGGTATCGTCACGTCGGTGAACGTCACGTTCTACGGCGTGCGGGGCTCGTGCCCGTGCTCGGGGGACGCTACCGGCGCTACGGGGGCAACACCTCGTGCCTGCGTGGTCGACATCGAGGGGGACGAGCCGCTCATCGTCGACCTGGGCACCGGCCTGCGGGCGCTCGGCGACGTCCTGCAGCGGGAGGTGCGGGCGCTCGGGACACCGATGCGCGCCACGGCGCTGCTGACCCACCTGCACTTCGACCACATCCTCGGCATCCCGTTCTTCAGCCCGCTGCACGACCCCGGCGCACGCCTGACCGTGTACGGGCCGGCGCAGCCCAAGGGCAGCCTGAAGGACGCGCTCCACGCGGCCGTGCAGCCGCCCGTCTTCCCGATCCACATGGAGCAGTTCCGCGGCGAGCTCGATCACCGTCGACCTCGGGGCCGAGGACTTCTCCGTCGGCTCGGCCAAGGTCATGGCCCGGCCCATCCCGCACGCCGGGACGACGCTCGGCTTCCGGATCGAGGCCGAGGGACGGTCGGTCGCCTACATGTCCGACCACCAGGCCCCGCTCGACCGCCGGGCCATCCCCGAGGCCGTGCTCGAGCTGTGCCAGGGACGTCGACCTGCTGATCCACGACGGCCAGTACACCGACGAGGAGTTCTCGACCAAGGCCGACTGGGGCCACTCGACCGCGGCCTACGCGGTGCACGTGGCGGCCGAGGCCGGGGCGAAGCGGCTCCTGCTCTCGCACCACGACCCTCGCACACCGACCGCGAGCTCGACCGCATTCTGAACCAGGCCCGCCGGCTCCCCGAGGCCAAGCTCGTCGAGGACGTGTCCTCGGCGCACGAGTCCCAGTCGATCGACCTCGGCAAGGCATAGGCCCAGGACGCAGGAGGCACATGTCGGGCCTCGACCAGGCCCGGTTCCGCGAGGTGCTCGGCCACTTCGCCACCGGGGTCACCATCGTCACCGCGCTGGAGGACGGCGTGCCCGTCGGCTTCTCCTGCCAGTCGTTCGCCGCGCTCTCGCTCGACCCGCCGATGGTGATCCTCGCCCCGGCCCGGAGCTCGACGAGCTGGCCCCGCATCGCCAAGGCGGGCGCGTTCTGCGTGAACATCCTCGCCGAGCACCAAGAGGCGCTCTGCCGTGCCTTCGCCATCTCGGGCGGCGACAAGTTCGATGGCGTCGGGTGGTCGCACGGCATCACGGGGGCGCCCGTGATCGACGGTTCGCTGGCCGTGCGTCGAGTGCCGGCTGGGCGACATCTTCGACGGCGGCGACCACGAGCTCGTGACCGGTCACGTGGTGGCCATGGAGGTCGGCGAGGGCAGCCCGCTCTTGTTCTACCGGTCGGGCTTCGGCCGTTTCGCCCCCTGAGGGGACACCCGCTACCGTTCGCCCGATGCCAGAGCTGATCCCCTCCACGGTGATCGACGACGTCGTGCTGGTCCGCCCCGACGTGCACGGCGACGAGCGGGGCCGCTTCGTCGAGACCTACCGGCGCAGCTGGTTCCCCGACCGGCCCGAGATGGTCCAGGGCAACCGCTCCGAGAAGCAGGCGGGCGCGCTGGTCGGCCTGCACTTCCACCTGCACCAAGCCGACTACTGGTACGCCCTCCGCGGCCGGGTCGCGGGTCGTCCTGCACGACCTGCGCGTGGGGTCGCGGACGGACGGTGCCACCGAGGTGATCGAGCTCGACGGGGATGTCGATCAGGGCGTCTACATCCCGCCCGGGGTGGCCCACGGGTTCGCGGCGCTGAGCGACATCCTGCTGACGTATCTCGTCGACAACTACTACGACGACTCGGACGAGCACGGGCTGGCCTGGGACGACCCCGCCGTCGGGGCCGACTGGGGGATCAGTGACCCGATCCTCTCCAAGCGGGATCAGGGCAACCCGCGGCGAAGCGACATCCCCGACGACATCCGCCCCCGCCTGGCGGGCTGAGGCTGCGCCGGCGACCCGGTGCCGGCACCTCCAGGCACCCCGGTCTCTCCAGCGGCGGCGCCGCACCGGCCGCGGTGCCGCGGGCCCCGCGGATCCTGTTGAATAGAGGCGGTGCTGATCGGTGGGCTAATCGGTGTCGTCATCCTTTTGGGCGTCGTCGCGGCGGTGCTGCTGCTCCGGCGCTCCCACGATGACGTGCACTCCGTGGAGCACTACCACCGCCAACTGCACACGCTCGAGGAGATCCGGACGCAGACGCCGAGCGACCGCCCGAACGGGAGTGCAGGAGAGGCGTTCCCCGCCAGTGCCTTCCGCGTCTCGGGATCGTCGACGGTCCGGCTCACCGAGTCCGACCACCCCGTCGTCCCGCCGCCCGTCCCCCCACCCCCGGTGCCCATGCCCGGCGAGCCGGTGTCCTTCGACGACGCCATTCCGGAGCCGATCCCCGCCACCTTCATGACCGGGAACGAGGACCGGGTCATGCAGTCCATCAACCACCGTCCACGCCGTCTCGGCGGTTCGATCGCCGCCGTCGCCGCCGTGCTGGTCCTCATCGCCGTGCTGATCCTCACGGGGCTGCACTCCAACGGCGCGAAGCACCATGGGAAGTCCGCCACCGCCGCCACCACGACGCCGACCCAGCCGAAGTCGGGCCACCATGCGGCGACGACCACGACCACCACCACCACCACCACCACCACTGCGCCGCCCGCCGTGTCGGCACCGACGACGGCATCGGCGCACGCGGCGACCTACACGGTGAGCGCGCCGACCTTCTCGTTGAACCTGGCCGCCACCACCGGGGACTGCTGGGTCGACGTCACCAACAACACGACGGGCGCGGCGTTGTTCACGATGACACTGCTCCCGGGCCAGTCACACGCCGTCACCGCCACGGGGCCGGTGACGGTGATCGCCGGTGCGCCCGGGCGATTCGCCGCCACCGTCAACGGCGCGCCGGTGACGTTGCCGCCCGGGAATCAGGCGCCCTTCACGCTGTACTTCCAAACGGCGTCCGCGACGCCGGCGGGCTGACTGCTAACACCCGTCGCCCGGGCGTTCGCCCCCGTCGACCAGCTCCAGGACATTCAGCAGGAAGGCGTACACCAGGGCCTCCTCCTTCCAGGCCTCGTAGCGGCCCGAGGGACCGCCGTGGCCGGCACCGAGCTCGGTCTTGAGGAGCACCCGGGTCGAGGGCGAGAGGGCCCGCAACTTGGCCACCCACTTGGCCGGCTCCCAATAGGCCACCCGGGGGTCGTTGAGGCCCGCCGTGACGAAGAGGTCGGGGTAGGTGCGGGGCGAGCCGTCGGGGTTCTGCCTGGTCACGTTGTCGTAGGGCGAGTAGGTGAGCATCCTGCGGTAGGCCGACTCGTCGGCCAGGGGGTTCCCCCACTCCTCCCACTCACCGACCGTCAGGGGCAGCTCGTCGTCGAGCATGGTGGTGACGCAGTCGACGAAGGGCACCTCGGCCACCAGCGCCCGGAAGAGCTCAGGCGCCTCGTTGGCCACGGCGCCGATGAGCAGGCCGCCGGCCGAAGCGCCCCGGCCGACCAGCCGGCCCGGGCGTGCGATCCCCGCGTCCAGGACGTGGCGCGCGCAGGCGATGAAGTCCGAGAACGTGTTGGCCTTGTGCTCCATCCGCCCGCCCTCGTACCAGGCGCGCCCCATCTCCCCGCCGCCGCGCACGTGGGCGATGGCGAAGGCGACGCCCCGGTCGTAGAGCGACAGGCGGTGCGGTGAGAAGGACGGGTCGATGCTCATCTCGTAGGCGCCGTAGCCGTAGAGGACGAACGGAGCGGGGAGCTCGAGGTCCTTCCGGTGCACCACGGAGAGCGGGATCCGCGTCCCGTCGGGCGGCGACGGCCCACTCCCGGTAGGTGGTGTAGCGGGACGGCGTCGAAGTCGCCCAAGACGGGCTCCTGCTTGAGGAGCGTCTCCTCGCGCTCGGCGAGCGTGATCTGCAGGACGCTCGAGGGCGTCACGAGCGACATGCGCCCGATGCGCAGCGCGGGTGCGTCCGGCTCGGGGTTGGCGCCGAGCCAGGTCGACGAGGGGCTCTCGATCGAGGGCACGATCCAGCCCGAGCCGAGCAGGTCGCCGGCGAAAGGGTCGCCCTCGGGCAGCGGGAGCACGCGCACCTGGCGTCTGGGCCTCGGCGCGCTCGCTGAGGACGAGGGCGCTGGCGAAGGCATCGACGTCCTCGACGCGTGTGCCGGGGCGGTGCGCGACCACCTCGCGCCACGCCGTGCCGGCCTCGCCCCCGGTGCGGTCCGCGCTTTGGTCGAGTGCGACATCGGGGGCGGCGAGCACGCGGAAGTCCTGCGCGTCCTCGTTGGTCAGGACGACGAACCAGCCGGGACCTCCCGAGGCCGGCGTGAGGTGGTCCACGGCGTACTCGATGCCCTCGCGCCGGGGGAGCACGACGCGGGGCTCGGCGAGCGGGTCGTCCGAGGGGATGGCGAGCCACTCGGTGGTGTTGGTGCTGTGCAGGCCGATCAGCACGAACGCGGTGTCCCGGGTCGAGCCGGTGCCGAGCGAGAAGCGCCGGTCGGCCTCCTCGAAGACGAGCACGTCGCCGCCCGGGTCGCTGGCCCAGCTGGTGGCGCCACAACTGGAAGGGCCGCTGCGCCTCGTCCAGGCGGACGTAGAACACGAAGTCGGCCGCGGCCGACCAGGCCAGGCCGTACCCCGTGTCGGGCACCGCCTCGGAGGCGGGCGTGACCTCGGCGTCGAGCGGGCGGAAGCGCAGCTCGTACTTCTCGTCGCCGCGGTGGTCGGTCGAGTAGGCCAGCCAGCGATGGTCGTGGCTGACCGCCGCACTGCCGACGGCGAAGTAGTCGGAGCCCTCGGCCAGCGCGTTCTCGTCGAGCAGGATCTGCTCCTCCTGGCCGGGCTCACCGGCGGGGGGCAGCTCCTGGCGGCCACGGGCGGGGCGCCGGCAGTGGATGCCGTAGTCCTTGCCCTCCTCGGTGCGCGAGTAGTACCACCAGGGTCCCCGGCGGGTGGGCACCGACATGTCGGTTTCCTTGATCCGGGCCTTCATCTCCTCGAAGAGCCCGTTGCGCAGCGCGGCCAGCGGTGCCGCCTCCTGCTCGGTGTACGCGTTCTCGGCCTCCAGATACGCCAGGACCTCGGGGTCCTCGCGATCGCGGAGCCAGAACCAGGGGTCCTCGCGGTCGTCGCCGTGGGCCGAGACGACATGGGGGCGCCGGGGTGCGCTGGGGGGGCTGGCCATAGGATGGAGAGCCTGCCACGGCTGGCGACACGCCGGTGCGCCGCTGAAGGCGTTTCGGCAGGCCCGGGTAGTTGTTACTATCTGCTATAGGGGAAATTCCCCCTTTTCCCTCCGACTTCAGGAGCCCTATGGCCACCACGGATCTCGACCTCGGGCGGTACCAGCTCGGGTGGAGCGACGCCGAGGACTACGTCTTCAAGCCCAAGAAGGGCCTGAACGAGTCGATCGTGCGCGAGATGTCGGAGATGAAGAACGAGCCACAGTGGATGCGGGACTTCCGGCTCCACGCCCTCAAGCACTTCGAGCGCAAGCCGATGGCCCCCTGGTTCGCCACGCAGATGCCGAACCTCGACTTCGACGACATCTTCTATTACATCAAGCCGACCGGCGGGCAGGTGGACAAGTGGGAGGACCTGCCCGACGCCATCAAGAACACGTACGAGAAGCTCGGCATCCCCGAGGCCGAGCGCAAGTACCTGTCCGGTGTCACCGCGCAGTACGAAAGCGAAGTGGTGTTCCACCGCAACCGCGAGGACCTCGAGGAGCAGGGCGTCCTCTTCTGCGACATGGACACCGCCGTGCGCGAGTACCCGGACGTCGTGCGCAAGTGGTTCGGCAAGATCATCCCGCCCAACGACAACAAGTTCGCCGCCCTCAACTCGGCCGTGTGGTCGGGGGGGTCGTTCATCTACGTCCCGCCCGGCGTGAAGGTGGACATGCCGCTGCAGGCCTACTTCCGGATCAACGCCGAGAACATGGGCCAGTTCGAGCGTACGCTGATCATCGCCGACGAGGGCTCCCAGGTGCACTACATCGAGGGCTGCTCGGCTCCCGTGTACTCGACCGACTCGCTGCACTCGGCGGTCGTCGAGCTGGTCGCGCTGCCCGGGTCGCGCATCACGTACACGACCATCCAGAACTGGTCGACGAACGTCTACAACCTGGTCACGAAGCGGGCCCGGGCCGAGGCCGAGGCGCACGTCGAGTGGATCGACGGCAACATCGGCTCACGCCTGACGATGAAGTACCCGTCGGTCTACCTGATGGGGCCGAAGGCGAGCGGCGAGGTTCTGTCCGTGGCCTACGCCGGCGCGGGCCAGCACCAGGACGCCGGCGCCAAGATGTACCACATCGCCCCGGAGACGACGTCGACCATCGTCTCGAAGTCGATCTCCAAGGACGGCGGCCTCACGACCTACCGGGGCAAGGTGCACGTGGACCCCGAGGCCTACGGGGCGAAGTCGTTCGTGCGCTGCGACGCCCTGCTCCTCGACGACGAGTCGATCTCCGAGACGAAGCCCTACATGGAGGTCGGCGAGCGCAGTGCCCGCATCGGCCACGAGGCGACCGTCTCGAAGGTCGGCGACGACCAGCTCTTCTACCTGATGAGCCGCGGGCTCTCGGAGCAGCAGGCCATGGGCATGATCGTCAACGGGTTCATCGAGCCGGTGACCCGCACGCTGCCGATGGAGTACGCGGTGGAGTGGAGCCGCCTCATTGAGCTGCAGATGGAAGGTTCGGTCGGCTGAGCTCGAGCACCCCCGCCTGCGGCCGCGTGGCACCATAGAACCGTGCCGATGCGCGAGGAGTGCGTTCACTTCCAGAGCCGGACCTACGCCTCGGGCGAGGCCGCCCGCTTCTGCGTGCTCGATCTCGCCCCCGAGGCGCCTTGGCGCTGCCCGGAGAACTGCCCCTCGTACCGGCGCCGCATGGCCGACGTGGGATGGGTGCACGGCAGCCTGGTGGAGCCGGCGCTCGAGGAGGAGCCGGGCGCCGGCGGGACGAACGTGGCCGAGCTGCTCGGCTCGGCCGAGGACATCGTGAACGGCGTCGCGCCGGACGTGCTCGACGAGGTGCGGGCCGACGACGCCCGCAAGGAGCGCTCAGCCAACCGCTGGTGGCGCCGCAAGCGCTGAGCCGGCGCTGTCTGCGCTAGCGGCCGGTGAACTTCGGGGGCCGCTTCTCCATGAAGGCGCTGACGGCCTCGATCAGGTCGTCGGAGGCCAACATGCCGGCGTTCCAGGTCGCCACGTAGTCGAGGCCCTCGGCCACGGTCCGGCCCTCGTTGGCCGCGAGGACGGCTTTCGTGCCTTGCACCGCGATGGGGGAGTTGGCGGCGATCTCCACCGCCAGCGCATGGGCCGCCTTCTGCACACCCGCCGTGTCGGCCGCCACGTCGTTCACCAGCCCGATCTCCTTGGCCCGCTCCGCGCTGATGTCCTTGCCGGTGAACGCCAGCTCGGCCAGGTGCCCCGCCCCGATGATGGCGGGGAGGCGCTGCAGGCTCCCGAGGTCGGCCACGATGGCGATCTTGGCCTCGCGCACCGAGAACACGGCGTCCGCCGAGGCCAGGCGGATGTCGCACGCCGCGATGAGGTCGACGCCACCGCCGATGCAGTAGCCGTGCACCGCCGCGATGACCGGCTTGGGGCAGCGGGCCACCGCGGTGACCGAGTCCTGGAGCTCGAGCACGTTGGAGCGGGCCCCGCGGGCCCGGGCCGCCATGGATGGGCGTGACGACCCGTCACGGGCCGCGTCACCTCCGCCGCCATCGCCGCCTCCGCCACTGAGCAGGCCGCCCATGGCCTTCAGGTCGAGGCCGACGGAGAAGTGCGGCCCCTCGGCCGCGATGACGACGGCCCGCACACCCGTGTCGCGGGCCAGCGCCTCCATGGCCCTCGGCAGGTCACGCCACAGGTCCATCCCCATGGCGTTGCGCGCCTCGGGCCGGTCCAGCCACAAAGTCGCCACCGCCGCCCCCTCGTCGTGCTCGATGCGCAGCACCGGTGACTCGAAACCGTCGATCTCTCCCATGCCCGAAGGCTAATCGGCCTGGTAAGGGCTCTCGCAGGAGACCACTAGAGTGCATGGGCCACATCGGCGACCCTGAAAGAGGACGTGACCCTGCACACCTTCACCGCCGAGGCTTCCGCGGGCTTGGCCGGACCGGACTGGCTCCGCGCGCGCCGGGCCACCGGCTACGAGGCGTTCGCGTCGTTGCCCCTGCCCTCGGAGAGCGAAGAGGTCTGGCGCTACACGCCGATCGACGAGCTGGACCTCGACGCCTTCGCGCCGCCGGCCGCCGGCGGCCCGGCCCCCGCGGGTGACCAGTTGCTGGCGGCGCTCACCACGACGCTGGGCCCGGTAGCCGGCAGCGTCCTCGTGCACAACGGGCGGGCCGGCACCTTCACGACCCCTGGGCCGGGTGGGGCGGGATTCGCCTTCGGGCGGGCCGACGAGGTGCCCGGGTCGCGCCGGCATGCTCGGCGCGGTGCAGGACGGCGGCGACGCGCTCGTCCGCCTCAACGACGCCTTCGCGCCCGACCCCGTCTTCGTCGACGTGCCCGACGGTCTGGCGGTGGACGCGCCGGTGCTCATCGTGCACTGGTGCGACGCGGGAGCGTCCGCCTTCCCCCGCACCTGCGTGCGCGCCGGGGAGGGAGCCGGCCTGTCCGTGGTCGAGGTCTTCGCCGGCGCCGAGGGCGAGGACCGCACGCTGGTGGTGCCGGTCACCGAGCTGGCCGCCGCCGACGGCGCGTCGCTCTCGTACGTCTCCCTGCAGATCCTGGGCCGCGCCGCCTGGTCGATCGCCCGCCTGGCGGGCCGCGGCGGGGCCAACGCAACGCTGCGCACGTTCACCGTCGGCCTCGGCGCCTCCTACGACCGGGTGCGGGCCGATGTCTCGGTGGAGGGGAGGGACGCCCGCAGCGAGATCCTGTCGGCCTATCTCGGCGACGACGCCCAGGTGCACGACGTCCGCACCCTGCAGGACCACGTCGCACCGCGTACGACCAGCGAGCTCCTGTGCCAGGGCGCGGTGGCCGGCCGGTCGCGCTCGGTCTACAGCGGGCTGATCCGGGTTCACCGGGGGGCGGTGCGCAGCGACGCCCGCCAGACCAACCACAACCTCGTGCTCGACGAAGGGGCGCACGCCGACTCGGTGCCGAACCTCGACATCCTGGAGAACGACGTGCGCTGCTCCCACGCGTCGACCGTAGGGCCGATCGACGAGGATCAGCGCTATTACATCGAGTCACGCGGGGTGGTGCCCGAGATCGCCGAGGGCCTCATCGTGCGCGGCTTCTTCGACGCCATCATCGACCGGTCTCCCGTCCCCGAGGTCGCCCCGTTCCTGCAGCGCGAGGTGCACGAGCGTCTCGACGCCGCGCTGGGCGGCCGGGCCCTGCCCGCCGGTGTCTGAGACCGTGGCGCTGTGCGCGCCCGACGACCTGGCCTCCGGTGAGGCGCGGCGCTTCGACGTGGCCGGCCGGCGCATCGCGCTCGTGCGCATCGGCGACGCGTTCTATGCCGTCGACGACGAGTGCAGCCACGAGGACTACTCGCTGTCGGAGGGCGAGGTCTGGGCCGAGGAGTGCCAGATCGAGTGCCCCCGCCACGGCAGCACGTTCGACCTGGCGACCGGCGAGCCCTGCTCTCTGCCGGCCACGCAACCCGTCGCCGTCTACGACGTCGAGGTGCAGGACGGCAAGGTCGCCGTGGTGCTGCCGTGAGTGCCGAGCATGTCTTCGAGGTCCGGGGCCTGCACGCCTCGGCCGGCGGCAAGGAGGTGCTGCACGGCATCGACCTGACCGTGCGCAGCGGCGAGGTGCACGTGATCATGGGCCCCAACGGCTCGGGCAAGAGCACGCTCGCCCACGCGCTCATGGGCCGTCCGGGCACCGAGGTGACCGCGGGCTCCATCACCATGGACGGGCAGGAGCTCACCGGGCTGCCGGCGTGGCAGCGGGCCCGCGCCGGGCTGTTCCTGGCGCTGCAACACCCGGTCGAGGTCCCCGGGGTGGGCCTGCACTCGCTGCTGGCCGCCGCCGCGGCCAGGGAGGGTGCGGCCCCGGGCGCGGCGGCGCGGCACCGACGGCCTCACTGCAGGAGCGCATGCAGGAGGAGGCCAAGGCTGTCGGCCTCGACCCCCGCCTGTTGCGCCGACCCCTCAACGTCGACCTCTCGGGCGGCGAGCGCAAGCGCACCGAGATGGTCCAGCTCGGCGTCATCCGGCCCGCCATCTGCATCCTCGACGAGGTCGACTCTGGCCTTGACGTCGACGCGCTGGGCGAGGTGGCGCGCCGCCTCCAGCACGACACGACCGACTGGGGCGTGGGGCTTCTCGCCATCACCCACTTCAACCGCTTCCTGGTCCAGCTCGAGGCGGACCTCGTGCACGTCCTGGTCGACGGCCGCATCGTTGCCACGGGCGATGCAGCCCTGGCGCTCCAACTCGAACAGACCGGATACGCCGGGTACCAGGACAAACGCTGAGCAGCGGCGCCGGCCGCGCCGGACCTCCCCTCCGCACGCCTGCCGCGAAATCGGCATCGGCGCTTGGTACCGTTCTTCCCCATGGCGAACGGTCGTCCCACGGGCGACGGGTCGGATCGCTCCCCTGGAAAGCGGCGAGGCACCCCCGCGAACCAGGAGGGGTTGGCCGCGCTCGGGCGGCAAATGATGCGCTCGGGGCCCGAGGGCGCGAGCGTGGCCAACGAGGCGGGGCTGAAGGCGCTCGGCGCCCGCGTCGACTCGGAGCGGCGCCGCCCCCGCGGGCGTCGCAGCGGGAAGCCGGGTTGGAGTCGGGGCAAGAAAACCGTGGTGGCGCTCTGTGCGCTGCTCGTGCTGGCGGTGGCCGTCGTCGGCGGCGGCTACGGCTACCTCTGGTACCGCTACAACCAGATCAGCAAGGTGCACATCAGCGACGAGGTGGCGGCGCAGAGCGGCGCGCCCTTCACCATCCTCGTTATCGGCTCGGACACTCGGGTCGGTGAGTCGGCCCAGGCCGCGAAGGCCTTCGGCTCGTCCTCCGTCGTCACCGGCCAGCGCAGCGACGTGGTGCAGTTGTGGCGGGTCACCCCGTCCACCAAGCAGATCCAGATCGTGTCCATTCCCCGCGACACGGTCGTCTCCATGCTCCCGCCTGACAACGCGCAGTACGGCACCTACAACCGCATCAACTCGTCGTACAACTCCGGCGCCAACCAGTTGGTCAAGACGATCACGGCCAACTTCGGCATCCCGATCAACCATGTCGTGCAGGTCGACTTCTCGGGCTTCCAGGACGCCGTTCAGGCGCTGGGCGGCATCTAGCTCAACTTCCCCTACCCGGCCAAGGACGCCTATTCGGGCCTCAACATCACGACGCCCGGTTGCCAGCTGCTGAGCGGGGCACAGGCGCTCGCCGTGGCCCGGGCCCGCCACTACGAGTACTACACAAACGGCTACTGGCACACCGACGGGACGAGTGACTTCGGCCGGATCCAGCGCCAGGACGTGTTCATCAAATCCCTCATCACTCGGCCAAGTCGAAGGTGAACCCGCTCACCGTCAATGCCTTCATCGGCTCCGTCCACGAGGGCGTCACCATCGACGACACCTTCGGCTTCAACCAGCTCATCGGGCTGGCCCTGACCTACCGGTCGTTCGACCCGACCAACCTGCAGGGGCAGACCCTGCCCACCGAGGCGGCCAACGGGTTCGGCGACCTCGGCGACGTCCTGACGGTCCAGCAGCCGGAGGCGCAACAGATGCTGGTCAACATCTTCGGCTCCGACCTCGTGTCGCCGACGAACCCGCCCCCCGACGCCGCGGGCGACCCCAACCCGCCTCCGACCATCACGCCGACCACGCGTGGCGCCGGCAAGCCCGAGCACGCCGTCGGGCGGGTCCGGGAGCGCCACCACGACGCCGACCACGACCCCGCCGCCTTCTTTCAACCCCACGCCCTGCTCGCCGGCCTGAGCGGAGCCATTCGCAACCGGAAGGCCCCGGTTGTCCCGGTGAACTCTCAACGGATCTGTTTACAGTCGCGAGAAGTACGCCCGGGTCCTCGCGCCGGCCTCGGGCGTAACAGACCCGAGGGCGGTCCTTCCCCGCCACCGTCCGTACCGAGCTAGGAGGCTTCGGCCGCCACCTCGTCGAGGCCCTGAGACAGCGCGTTCCAGCTCAAGGTCGCGCACTTGATGCGCACCGGGAACTTCACCACGCCCTGGAGCGCGGCCAGCTCGCCCAGCTTGTCGAGATCGATCTCCTCGGGCTCGCCCTCGAGCACCTCGGCTCCGTTGCCGTCGCTCTCGGGGTCGAGGTGGGCCTCGTGGATCGACATCATCCCCTTGAAGGTCGAGATGAGCCGGCGCACCTCGCCGACCGGCTTGCCCTTGACGGCGGCCGACATCAGCGAGGCCGAGGACTGGCTGATGGAGCAGCCCGAGCCACCGATCTTGAGGTCGGCCAGCTTGCCGTCCTCGACGAGCATGGACACCACGACTTCGTCGCCGCACAGCGGGTTGAAGCCCTCCACACGGTGGGCGGGCGGGGAGTCGAGCTCCCCGCGGTTCCGGGGCGAGCGGTAGTGGTCGAGGATGATCTCGCGGTACAGCTCTTCGAGGTCGGCCATTAGCCGAACAATCTACCGGCTTCGAGCAATCCCTCGATCAGCACCTCGATGTCGTGTTCGTCACTGAACAGGGACAACGAGGCTCGGGCGGTGGCCTGGACGCCGAGGCGCCGCATCAGTGGCTTGGCGCAGTGGTGGCCTGGTCGCACGCACACGCCGAACTGGTCGAGCACCTGCGCCAGGTCGTGCGCGTGCACGTCCCGGTAGGCCAACGACAGCACACCGCCGCGGTCGTCGCCCGCCGGCGGGCCGAACACCCGCACGTCGGAGCCCAGCTTCTCGTCCAGGCGGGCCAGCGCGTGGTTGGTCAGGGCCAGCTCGTGGGCCCGGATGCGATCCATCCCGATGTCGTTCAGGTAGGCGATGGCGGCCGTCAGGCCGACCGCCTCGGCGATGGGCGGCGTGCCCGCCTCGAAGCGGGCCGGGGGCGGCGCAGGGCGAAAGCCGTCGAGCCTGACGTCGAGGATCATGCCGCCGCCGCCGAGGAAGGGCGGCATGGCCTCGAGCAGCTCGGCCCGACCCCACAGGACGCCGATGCCGGTCGGTCCCATCATCTTGTGGGCCGAGCACGCGAGGAAGTCGACCCCGAGCGCGCGCACGTCGACCGGGGCGTGGGGGACGAGCTGTGCGCCGTCGGCCACCACGACGGCCCCGGCGCCGTGCGCAGCGTCGGCGATCAGGCGCACGGGGTTGATGGTGCCGAGCACGTTGGACATGCAGGACACCCCGACGACCTTGACGCCGTCGACGAGACGATCCAGGTCGTCGAGCACGAGGCGGCCGTGCCCGTCGACGGGGATGTAGCGCAGGTCGAGGCCCCCCAGCTCCTCGGAGAGGATCATCCAGGGCACGATGTTCGCGTGGTGCTCCATCTCGGTCAGGAGCACGGCGTCGCCGGCGCGCAGGTTGGCCCGGCCCCAGGACTGGGCGACGAGGTTGAGCGACTCGGTCGTGTTCTTGGTGAACACCACCTCGTGCGCGGAGTCCGGCGCGCCGATGAAGCGGCCCGACACGATGCGGGCCCGCTCGTACAGGGCGGTGGCCTCCTCGGCGGTGGCGTAGACGCCCCGGTGCACGTTGGCGTGCGTCGTCTCGTAGTAGCGACTCATGGCGTCGATCACGGCGCGGGGCTGCAGCGCCGAGGAGGCCGAGTCGAGATACACGATGGGCCGGCCGTTCACCGTGCGGGCCAGCAGCGGGAAGTCCTTGCGCAGGGCCTCGACGTTGAGCGGCGCCGCGGTGCGCTGTCGATGTGGGGGTGCCTGTCGATGCGGGTGGCCTCGGGCGTCATCGCCAGCCCTCGTAGCCCTCGGTCTCGACGCGGGAGGCGAGGTCGGCGCCACCGCTGGCCACGACGCGCCCGTCCATCAAGATGTGCACGACGTCGGGCACCAGCTCCTCGAGCAGGCGGGTGTAGTGGGTGATGGCCAGCACGCCGAGCTCGGGGCGCGCCTCGCGCACGGCCCGCACGCCGCGCCCGACGACACGCAGCGCGTCGATGTCGAGCCCCGAGTCCGTCTCGTCGAGGACGGCGACGAGCGGCTCGAGCAGCGCCATCTGCAGGATCTCGTTGCGCTTCTTCTCGCCGCCGCTGAAGCCCTGGTTCAGGTGCCGGCTGGCGAACGAGGTGTCCATGCCGAGGCGCTCCATCCACTCGGTCATGAGCACCCGGACCTCCAGGACCGAGACCTCGTCGGAGCCCTTGCGCGCCGCCATGGCCTGACGCAGGAACTGGGTCACCGACACGCCCTCGATCGACTCGGGGTACTGGAAGGCCAGGAACAGGCCGGCCTTGGCCCGCACGTCGGTCGCCCAGCCGGTGACGTCCTCGCCGTTGAGGACGATGGAGCCGGCGGTGACCGTGTAGGCCGGGTGGCCCATCAGCGCGCCGGCCAGCGTCGACTTACCGGCGCCGTTGGGGCCCATGAGGGCGTGGACCTCGCCCGCCCCGACCGTGAGGTCGACGCCGCGCAGGATGGGGCCGTCCTCCGCCGAGACGTGGAGGTCCCGGATCTCGAGCAGTGGGGGCGTGGCGGTCATCTTCTAAAAGCTTACCGTTTTGGTCAGGTATTCCGGTACAGGCCGCCGCCCCATCCCGCCGGAATCCACTGCGGCGGCCATCAATAGCGCCGGTCTACCCATTCCTGCAGGTGAGGGAGCTCGCTCCCCACCGTGGTGGCGTCGCCGTGGCCGGGCAGGACCAAGGTGTCGGGGCTGAACTCGGCAAAGATGCGGCGGTCGATGGACTGAATGATGGTGTCGAAGTCGCCCCCCTCGAAGGAGGTCGTCGCCCGGGCCGCCCGGGAACAGGGTGTCCCCGGTGAACAGGAGGTTCGTGCCCTCCACGGCGAAGCAGATGGAGCCCGGGGTGTGGCCCGGGGTGGCCAGCGTCTTGAGGCGCAGGTCGCCCACGCTGAGCTGCTCGTCGTCCTCGAGAATGAGGTCGTAGCTGGGCAGCATGCCCGCATCGGCGCTGGTCACGGCGACCGAGATGCCGGCCTCGCGCACGGCGGGCACGGCCTGGATGTGGTCCCAGTGCCCGTGCGTCTCCACCACCTGGTTCACGCCCAACCGCCGGCAGATCTCCAGTAGCTCCTCGTGCTCGTTGGCGGCGTCGATCAGCATGGCGTCACCGGTGCGCCGGCAACGCAGGATGTAGACGTTGTTGTCCATCGGTCCCACCACGATCTGGTGGACCTCGGCGGCACCGTCGCTCCATATCTGCTCCAGCTGTCCCATGGCCCCAGCGTGGCACAGCTGAGTCGTCCGTTGAGCACGGAGCCGGGAGGCGTCTGGTCGCGCCACCCCGGTGTCTGGTAGACCAAGCGACGCACCGCCGGCCAGGCTGCCGGTGGCAGAGGCACAAGAGGCAGAGGAGCCCTGGCATGAATTTCGCCTTCAGTGACGAGCAGGAGGAGCTGCGCGCCGCGGTGCGCCGGTTCCTGGCCGAGAAGTCGCCCGAGACCGAGGTGCGTCGCCTGATGGACACGACCGAGGGGTACGACCCCGCCGTGTGGAGCCAGATGGCCGACCAGCTCGGCTTGCAGTCGCTCACCATCCCCGAGGAGTTCGGCGGCTCGGGCTTCACCTATGTGGAGCTGCTCGTCGTGCTCGAGGAGATGGGCGCCGCCCTGCTGTGCGCGCCCTTCTTCTCGTCGGTGGCGCTGGCCGCCAACGCGCTGCTCACCTCTGGCGACGACGAGGCCAAGAAGAGCTACCTGCCCGGCATCGCCTCGGGCGAGACGATCGGGACCCTCGCCATCACCGAGGACAACGGGAAGTGGGACTTCAGCGGGATCGAGTGCGCGGCCACGCAGAAGGGCGACGGCTGGGTGCTCAACGGCCACAAGATGTTCGTCATCGACGGGCACGTGGCCAACCTCGTCATCGTGGCCGCCCGCACCAGCGCGGGCGTCTCGCTCTTCGCGGTGCAGGGTGACGCACCGGGCCTGACGCGCACGCCGCTGCCCACGATGGACCAGACGCGCAAGCAGGCCCGGCTCGAGTTCGCGGAGGTGCCGGCCACCCTCATCGGCGCCGACGGCGGCGCGGAGCCCGGCCTGTCCAAGACGCTCGACCTCGCCGCGGTGGCGCTGGCGGCCGAGCAGGTCGGGGGCGCCCAGCACGTGCTCGATGCGTCGGTCGAGTACGCCAAGACGCGGATCCAGTTCGGCCGGCCCATCGGCAGCTTCCAGGCCATCAAGCACAAGTGCGCCGACATGCTGCTCGAGGTCGAGTCGGCGAAGTCGGCCGCCTACTACGCCGCCTGGGCCGCAGCCGAGGACTCCGACGAGCTGCCCGTCGTGGCCAGCCTGGCCAAGTCGTACTGCTCGGAGGCCTACTTCCACTCGGCGGCGGAGAACATCCAGATCCACGGTGGCATCGGCTTCACCTGGGAGCACCCCGCCCACCTCTACTTCAAGCGGGCCAAGTCCTCGGAGCTGCTGCTGGGCGACCCCTCGTACCATCGCGAGCTGCTGGCACAGCGCATCGGCATCTGACATGCCGGGGCCATTCAGGCTCCGGCCCGGGCCGGCAGGGGAGCTGGCCACCTACGCCAGCGCCACCAGCGAGGGTGCGCCCGTGCACGGCCACGTCGTGCTCTGCCACGACCTGCCGCGGCCCAAGGGCGCGGCGGCCGACGTCGCCCTGACCTATCCGGCCCTGGCCGATCGCCTCACCCGGGTCTCGGGCTGGCGCGTCGTCACGGCGTCGTTGCGCGGGGCCGGCGAGTCGGCGGGCGACTTCTCCGCGCTGGGTTGGCTGGACGACCTGGCCTTCCTGGCCTCGAGCGAGATCCGCGAGGCGGCTCCCCGCCTGATGGTGGGCTTCGGGTTCGGCGGCGTGCTGGCGCTGCACGTGGCCGCCGGCGACGAGCGCGTCGCCGGGGTGGCTTGCCTCGGCACGGCCGGCGACCTCGCCCCGCTGGCCGCCGACCCCGAGCGGTTGCTGGCCCGCTGCCGCCAGACCGGCGTCGTCACGTCGCCCGGGTTCCCGGCCTCCGTCGACACCTGGGCCAAGGAGCTCTCCGTCCTGCACCCGATGGAGGACGCCGCGCTGCTCAAGGGCCGGCCGCTGCTCGTGGTGCACGGCTCGGACGACGCCGACGTCCCGCTGACCGACGCCCGGGCCCTGGCGGACGCGGCCACCGGGCCCTCGGAGCTGCATACGGTCCACGGCGCCGGCCACTGGCTGCGGGCCGACCCCCGGGTCATCGCCATTCTGGTGGGCTGGCTGGAGCGCCGGCACTAGACGGCGCACGACGCAGAACACCGCCGGCGAAGAGCGAGGTGCGACCCTTCCAAGGGTGAGTGGCCCTGCTCGCTCGACGCCATCGGACTCCGGGGCCAGGGCGGTCGGCTGCCCCGAGGGGTGTTCTTCAAAACTCTAAACAGAACCGTTTAGAGTTTTTGGAGGTGTCCCGTCGCCCGATCCCTGCGGGGCTGCCATCGCCGGCGGGGCAGGTCAGGAGGTCAGGCCGGAGCTGGCGCATTCCTCAACGCTCGATCGATCGCGGCGCGCAGCGCCCGTGCGGCGGACCGAGCGTCGGGGGCTTGGGTCAGATAGCGCACAACGACGAAATGGCGGACACCGGCATCCGTCAGAGCACCGATCTTCTCCGGGGTCACGCCACCTGTGACGAAGACCGGAACGCTGGAGCGTGCGCTGGCCCGAGTGACGTAGCCCAGCCCGGTCCCGGCGCGCCCGGGCTTGGTCGGCGTCGCCTCCACCGGCCCCGCCGAGATGTAGGTGACTTCCTGGCCCGCCGCGCCCTCGAGGTCCGCCGGGCCGTGGGTCGACAGCCCGACGATGGCCTCGGGGCCCAGGATGCGCCGGGCCAGCGAGACCGGCGCGTCGTCCTGGCCGACGTGGACCCCGTCGGCGCCAACCTCGAGCGCCAGGTCCGGCCGGTCATTGAGCACGAAGGGCACTCCGTGGTCAGCGCACACGGCAGCCGCCAGCTTGGCCCGGGCCAGCAGCGGCCTGGCCTCCAGCTCCTTGTCGCGCAGCTGGACCACGTCCACCCCGCCCTCGATACAGGCGCCGAGGAAGGCGGCCAGGTCCGGCCGGTCCGGCGTGCAGAGGTAGAGGCGGCGCTCCGAGAGGTCGGGCCCTCCGCTCACGCTCCGGCGTCGGAGCGGGACTTGGCCTTGGCCTTCATCGCCTTCTTGGTGGCCCTGACCTTGGCCAGGCTCTCGGGGTCGGTGATGTCGGCCACCGACAGGGAGCTCCCGGGCCTGCCGTAGGGGGTGGTGACCTTCTGCCACCCCTCCGGGCGCACACCGAGCTGTTTGCCGAGCAGCGCGGCGAAGATCTTGGCCTTCTGCTCGCCGAACCCCGGCAGGGCGCGCAGCCGGCCGATCAGCTCGGCGCCGCTACCCACACCCGTCCAGATGGCGTCGGCCTTGTTGCCGTACTCTTCGGCCACGACGCGGCAGACGGCCTGCACCCGGCCGGCCATCGACCCGGGGTAGCGGTGCAGGGCCGGCGGCTCCCGGAACATGGCGGCGAGCTCCTCGGGATCCATGGCGGCGATCGCCGCCGCGTCGAGCGGACCCTTCGCGCCGAGGCGGTGCAGCAGGTCAGCGGGTGAGGAGAAGGCTTTCTCGATCGTCACCTGCTGGTCCAGCACCATCCCGATCAGCAGGGCCAGGGGGTCGCGGCTCAGGACCGCGTCCGCTTCGTCGACGCCGGTGATGTGGAGCGCGATCTGTGCCATGGGGGAAGATCTTGGCACGGCGCCCGGCCCGCATCAGAAGTGACCGCGGCGCTCGGCGCGGGCAGACTCTCGCCATGCACATCCCGGCCAAGGTTGACTACGGAATCCGGGCCCTCCTCGCACTGGCGGCGGCCGGGACGCCTCAGACCGCCGAGTACCTGGCCGGGGAGCAGGGGCTGCCGCCCCGCTTCCTCGGGGCGATCCTGGCCGACCTCCGCCGGGCCGGCGTGGTGGCCAGCCAGCGGGGCGCCGAGGGCGGCTACCGGCTCGCCCGCCGGCCCGAGGCCATCACCATCGCCGACGTGATCCGCGCCCTGGACGGCCCACTGGCCGAGGTGCGGGGCTACCGCCCGGAGGCCACCAGCTACGACGGCGCGGCCGAGAACCTCCAGCAGGTCTGGGTCGCCGTCCGGGCCAGCCTCCGCTCGGTGCTCGAGAAGATCACGCTGACCGACGTGATCTCGGGCAAGCTCCCCCCGCACGTCCAGAAGCTCGTCACGGACCCGGATGCCTGGGTTGCCCACTGAGGGCGAGGGGCAGGCGCCGGTCGCCGTCGCGGCCAGTGACTACCTGTGGTTCGTCGATCTGGCGTTGGACGGGATGGCGGCCATCGTCGAGGAGCTCGGGGACGACCTCGCCAACCGACGCCCTCCGTTCCGCGCCACGAATTCGGCCTACGCCATCCTCACCCACTGCCTCGGTGTCCTGGAGTACTGGGGCGGGGCCACGGTGGCCGAACGCCCCGTCCAGCGCGACCGGGCAGCCGAGTTCACGGCGAGCGGCGAGGTGGCCGGGCTGCTGCGGCGTACCGACCTCGCCCGCCGGCGCCTTCGCGAGCGACATCGTCGACCTCGACGCCGCCGACCGGCCGGCCAACGTGCGCTGGGACCCCGAGGACCCCGTGCCCTACACCGGAACCAAGGGCGCGGTGCTGCTTCACATCCTGGAGGAGCTGTTCCAGCATCTCGGCCAGATGGAGCTCACCCGGGACGCGCTGGTGGCGGCGCAGGGCCGGTGACGCCCGAGCGCGACGCCGTTCCGGTCGCCTGCACCCTCGACGGTGCGGCACTCGGAGAGCGGGCCGAGGAGTGGCGTGCGCTGGTCGCCGCCTCGGTCACGGTGGTGGAGGCCGCCGCGACGACGGTGCGCCTGGTGCTGCGTGACTCCGACGGCGCCCTCACCGCTGCGGTCGCGCTGGCCCAACGCGAGAAGCGGTGCTGTGCCTTCTTCGACGTGTCCATCGCTCTCGAAGCAGACCGGCGCACGCTCGTGCTGGCCGTGCCCGACGGCGCCGAAGAGGCACTCGCCGCGTTCGTCGCCCTGCTCTCCGCCTGACGCGGCTCAGACGGTGAAGGGGGCGTCACCGCTGGCGTCGATGCCGAGGTCGCAGATCGCCCCGGCCACGACCGCGGGCGTGATACGGCCGGCGAGGGCCAGCTGCTGGAGCACCGCCACCACCAGGTTGGCGCTGTCGACCTCGAAATACGACCGCAGGGCGTCGCGGGCGTCGGAGCGGCCGAACCCGTCCGTTCCGAGCGACGCGTAGGGCCGGTCGACGAAGCGCGCCACCTGATCGGGCACGCTGCGCATGTAATCGGTGATGGCGACCACGGGATCGGGCCCATTGCCGAGCGCCGTGGTGACCACGGCGGCGCGGGGCTCCGCTTCGGGATGGAGTCGGTTCCAGCGCTCGACCTCGAGGGCGTTGGTGCGCAGGTTCGTCCACGACGTGACGGCCCAGGCGTCGGCGGCCACGCCGTAGGACTCGGCCAGGATGCGCTGCGCGTCCATGGCGACTTTCCACATCGGCCCGGAGAAACACAGCGACGCCCGTAGGTCGCCCTCGACAGCGGGCGCCGGGGCGAAGCGGTAGAGCCCGTCGATGATCCCCATCCGGACCAGCTCCCCGTCGGCTCCCTCGGGCAGCGGCGGCATCGGGTACGTCTCGTTGTAGAGCGTGAGATACCAGAAGCGGTCCCTGGGCTCCGGACCGAGCATTTCGGTGACGGCCGCCTCCATGATCACGGCGACCTCGTAGGCGAACGAGGCGTCGTAGACCAGCGCGGCCGGGTTGGCAGAGGCAAGCAGTGGCGACTGCCCGTCATCGTGCTGCAGCCCCTCGCCCATGAGGGTGGTCCGCCCGGCCGTGCAACCGGCCAGGATGCCTCGCCCGCGCATGTCGCCCAGGGCCCAGGCGAGGTCGCCGACCCGTTGGAAGCCGAACATGGAATAGAAGAGGTAGACGGGGACCATCGGCTGCCCCCAGGTGGCGTACGCCGTGGAGAGAGCGATGAAGGTGGCCAGCGCGCCGGCCTCGGTGATGCCCTCCTGGAGCATCTGCCCCGAGGAGCTCTCCGCGTAGTTGAGCGGCAGGTCGGCGTCCACGGGTATGTAGTGCTGCCCCTCGGGCGCGTAGATCTTGGTCTCGGCGATCAGCGGCTCGAGCCCGAAGGTGCGGGCCTCGTCGGAGACGATGGGGGCTACCAGCGAGCCGACGGTGGGATCGCGGACGAGGTTGCGCAGCAGGCGGGCGAAGACCATGGTCGTCGACGCCGCCTGCTTGCCCGACCCGGCGGCGAATTCCTCGAACACCTTGGCGTCGGGGCGCAGTGCCGGCGTTGGCCGGACCACCCGGATCGGGAGCGGGCCGTCGAGCACGCGCCCGCGGGCCCGCAGGTACTCCATGGCGTCGGAGCCCTCGGCGGGGCGGATGTAGGGCGGGTCGCCCTCGAGAGCTGAGTCGGGGATGTCATCGGTCAGGTAGAGCCGGTCACGCAGCGTGCGCACCTGCGCCTTGGTCATCTTCTTGATCTGGTGGGTGGCGTTGCGCGCCTCGATCTCGGGGCCGAGCGTCCACCCCTTGATCGTCTTGGC
Source organism: uncultured Acidimicrobiaceae bacterium (assembly GCA_963737805.1). GTDB lineage: Bacteria > Actinomycetota > Acidimicrobiia > Acidimicrobiales > RAAP-2 > Bog-473. Next base: position 288,831 of record CAVTUE010000011.1, on the reverse strand, counting down.
CAGGATGACGGTGGGGGAGCCCTTCTGCTCGGTGGCCAGCTTGTAGGCGGCGTAGAGCTTGCGGTAGTCGTGCCCGCCGCGGGGGAGCGAGACCAGCTCGTCGTCGCTCAGGTCCTCGACCAACTTGCGCAGACGCGGATCGGGGCCGAAGAAGTGCTCGCGGATGTAGGCCCCCGACTCGACGGCCAACTTCTGGTACTCGCCGTCGACCGTCGTGTTCATGCGGTCGAGCAGCACACCGTCGACGTCCTTGGCCAGCAGCGCGTCCCAGCGCGAGCCCCAGATCACCTTGATCACGTTCCAGCCTGCGCCGCGGAACACCGCCTCGAGCTCCTGGATGATCTTGCCGTTGCCGCGCACCGGGCCGTCGAGGCGTTGCAGGTTGCAATTGACGACGAAGATGAGGTTGTCGAGATGCTCGCGGCCCGCCACGCCCAGGGCGCCGATGGACTCGGGCTCGTCCATCTCGCCGTCGCCCACGAAGCACCAGACCCGGCTGCCGCTGGTGTCGACGAGCCGGCGCAGGTTGAGGTAGCGGTTGACGTGGGCCTGGTAGATGGCCGGCGATCGGGCCCGAGTCCCATCGAAACGGTGGGGAACTCCCAGAAGTCGGGCAGCGAGCGTGGGTGGGGGTAGCTGGGCAGACCGTCACCGCCGACCTCGTGGCGGAAGTTGTCGAGCTCCGTCTCGGTCAGGCGGCCCTCGACGTAGGCCCGGGCGTAGATGCCGGGTGACGCATGCCCCTGGAAGAAGACCTGGTCGCCGAAGCCGCCGTCGGCCTTGCCGCGGAAGAAATGATTGAAGCCGACCTCGTAGAGCGCCGCCGAGCTGGCGTAGGTCGACAGGTGCCCGCCGATGCCCTCGGTGCGCGTGTTGGCCCGGACCACCATGGCGGCGGCGTTCCAGCGGATATAGGCGCGGATGCGGCGCTCCTGGTATTCGTCGCCGGGGAACCACGGCTCGGCGTCGGCCGGGATGCTGTTCACGTAGGGCGTCGAGACGGTGGCCGGGAACTCGACCTGTTTTGTGCGCGCCCGCTCCAGGAGCTTCATGAGGAGGTAGCGCGCCCGGGCCCTGCCTCTGGCGTCGACGATGGCGTCGAACGAGTCGAGCCATTCCTCCGTCTCCCCCGGATCGGTGTCGGGGACCTGGTGACTGATCCCGTCGAAGAGCATTGCCCCACGGTACCGGCAGGAAGGGACCACCAGGACCACCGGTCCAGGGTGTTACACATTTGTGATGCCACCACAGAACCGGCCGATCGTCGTCTACACGGACGGCGCCTGCCGGGGCAACCCTGGCCCCGGTGGTTGGGCCTGGGCTGTGCCGGACGGGCGCGTACGCCAGCGGGGCCGAGGCTCGCACCACCAACCAGCGCATGGAGATCACAGCGGCGCTGGAGGCCCTGCGGATCCTGAGCCGCGACGTGCCCGAACGGGGTGGAGGTGGTGAGCGACTCGACCTACGTCGTCAAGTGCTTCACCGACGGGTGGTGGAAGGGCTGGCAACGCCGCAACTGGAAGAACGCGCAGAACAAGCCGGTGGCCAACCGCGACCTGTGGGAGCCGTTGCTCGCGCTGGCGCTGTCCCCGGACGTCGCCGTCAGCTTCCGCTGGGTGAAGGGCCACTCGGGTGACCGTTGGAACGACCGGGTCGACGAACTGGCCACGCAGGCGGCCGATCTGGGGATCGGGACGAGCGGCTGAGCGAGGGTCGCCGCCGGACTCGGGCGCGCGGCCCGACCGGTAGGCTGCGGAGTCACGTGCAGGGTATGGAGAGGACTCTCACCAGGGCGATCGGGATGTTCCGGGGAGGCCGAGCGCGCCGGACGGACGTCGTGAGCACAAAGGGAGAGGACGGGTGATGGCAGGCGAGGACGAGTTCGACATCGTCGTGATCGGCGGTGGTCCCGGCGGCTATGCCACTGCGCTCTACGGTGCCGCGGCGGGCCTCTCGGTTGCCATCATCGAGCGAGACAAGGTCGGCGGGACCTGTCTGCACCGTGGCTGCATCCCCGCCAAGGAGTTCCTCGAGACGGCCGCCGTGTACCGGACGATCGAGAGTTCCAAGGAGTTCGGGATCGACACCGCTGGGGTCTCGATCGACTTCGCCGTGAGCCAGGACCGCAAGAACGCCGTCGTGGGCAAGCTCTACAAGGGGCTGGCCGGCCTGCTCAAGGGTCGCAAGGTGACCACGTTGTCGGGCACGGGAACGCTCAAGGCGGACCACCGTGTCGAGGTAGTGGACGGGGAGGATGCCGGCCGCGTCATTGTCGGCCGGAACGTCGTCCTTGCGGCCGGATCGGTACCGTTCCTGCTGCCCGGCTTCGAGGTCGACGGCCGCCTGATCATGACGTCCGACGAGTTCCTCGATCTCAAGGAGCTTCCGGCTTCGGCGGTGATCATCGGTGGCGGCGTCGTCGGGTGCGAGTTCGCCTCCCTCCTGGCCGACCTCGGCTCCAAGGTGACGATCCTGGAGGCGCTGGACACGCTCCTCCCGGGTTGCGACGAGGACATCACCCGGCTGCTCGTCCGCTCCTTCAAGAAGCGGGGCATCGACATCGTCACGGGTGTGCAGGTCGAGGGCCACACGCCGTCGCAGGACGGGACGACGACCGCGGTGAGGGCGGGGGACCAGACCTTCGACGCGGAAGCGGTCGTCGTGTCGGTGGGCCGGCGCCCCCGCACAGAAGAGTTGGTGGCCGACGGACTGGGCGTCGAGATGGACCGCCGCGGCTTCGTGGCGACGGACCAATACCAGCGCACCGGTGTCGACGGCGTGTTCGCCGTGGGTGACATCGTGGCCGGCACCCCGCAGCTGGCCCACGTGGGGTACGCCGAGGCCATCGTCGCCGTCAAGACCATGCTGGGCGAGCCCGTGGTGCCGGTCGACAACGGCAAAGTGCCGTGGGCCATCTACTGCCGACCCGAGGTGGCCTTCTGTGGCATGACCGAAGCGCAGGCCAAGGAGGCGGGCATCCCTGTCGTGACCAAGAAAGACCCCTTCGGCGGCAACAGCCGGGCGCAGATCATCGGCGACACCGAGGGTGTGGTCAAGATCATCGCCGAGCAGCGGCCCGACGGAACGGCCGGGCGGGTCCTGGGCGTGCACCTCTGCGGCCCTTGGGTGACCGAGCAGCTCGGGGCCGGCTATCTGGCCGTCAACTGGGAGGCCTTCCCAGAGGAGGTGGCGCAGTTCATTCAGCCGCATCCCTCTTTGTCCGAGACGTTCGGTGAGACGATGCTCGCGTTGACCGGAAGGGGAATGCACCTTGGCTGACGTGATGATGCCGCAGCTCGGCGAGACCGTGACCGAGGGAACGATCACCCGCTGGATGAAGGCGGTCGGCGACGAGGTCGAGCGGGACGAGCCGCTCTTCGAGGTCTCGACCGACAAGGTCGACTCGGAGGTGCCCTCACCGGCGGCGGGTGTCCTCAGCGAGATCCTCGTCCCCGAGGGCGAGACGGTCGAGGTCGGCGTGAAGCTGGCGGTCATCGGTGACGGCGCCGGATCCGCCGCTTCGGACGGCGGCCCCGCGGCGGTGGCGGCCGAGCCCGAGCCGGCAGCCGCCGTCGCGGCGCCCCCGCCCCCCGCAACCACCACCACCGGAGCCGCCGCCCCCAACCAGTAGCCGCAACGCCGGCCCCGGCTCCCGCGCCGGCTCCCGCGCCGGCGCCCACGGCGGAGAACAACGGCGACGGCGTGGGGCCGAACGTGCTCTCGCCGATGGTGCGCAAGCTGCTGGCCGAGAACGGCATCAGCCAAACCGAGGTCACGGGCACCGGATCAGGTGGGCGCATCACCCGGGACGATGCGCTGCGGGTGGTCGACGCGCGCCGGGCCGCGGCGCCCGCCGCCTACTCCGGCGGCCGCGCCCACGGCTCCCACGGCCCCACCCGCCGCACCGGTGGTCCAGGCCGCACCGGCCCCGCCCGTGGCGCGCCGCGCCGCAGGCCCCGCCGGTCTCCATGGCGTCCTTCCGGGCCGCCGGCGACCAGATCGTGCCCTTCTCCAACATGCGCCGCCGCACGGCCGAGCACATGGTGCGGTCCAAGGCGACCTCGCCCCACGCGTTCATCGCCAACGAGGTCGACTTCGAGAGCGTCGAGCGCGTGCGCAAGGCCTGGGGCGAGCGCTTCAAGGCCGAGGAGGGGTTCGCGCTCGACCTACCTCCCCTTCGTCGCCCGGGCGGCGGTTGAGGCGCTGCGCGACTTCCCGCTGCTCAACGCCTCGGTCGTCGACGACTCGCTGCTCGTCCACGCCGAGGTGAACCTCGGGATCGCGGTCGACCTGTCCCACGAGGGTCTGATCGTCCCCGTCATCCACCGGGCCGAGGAGGTCACGCTGCGCGGCGTGGCCCGGCGCATCCGCGACCTGGCCGAGCGGGCCCGCGGCCGCCAGCTCAACGCCGACGACATCGCCGGCGGGACGTTCTCCATCACCAACGACGGACCCGTTCGGCACCTACTTCACGGTCCCGATCATCAACCAGCCGCAGGTGGCGATCCTGGCCACCGACGGCATCGCGCGGCGGCCGGTGGTGGTGACCCAACCCGACGGGTCCGAGTCCATCGCCATCCACTCGACGGGCATCCTCGGCGTCAGCTGGGACCACCGGGCCGTCGACGGCGCCTACGTGTCGCTGTTCCTGGCCAAGGTCGCTGAGCTCCTCGGCACCCGCGACTGGGCGGCGGAGCTCTAGGCCGCACCCGTGCTGCGCGTCCGCTCGCTCGGGACGGTTCCCTACCACGAGGCCGACGCGCTGCAGCACGCCCTGGCGACCGAGGCGGCCGACGACTACCTGCTGGTCCTGCAGCACCCGCACACCTACACGCTGGGCGCCCATGCCGACGAACGCCACGTCCTGGTCGACCCGGCCGCGGTCGGCGCGGTGCTCGAGCGCGACCGACCGCGGCGGCGACGTCACCTACCACGGCCCGGGCCAGCTCGTGGCCTATCCCGATCGTCACCGTGCCCGACGACCCCGCGTCGGGTCCGGCGCACGTGCACCGCCTCGAGCAGGTGGTCATCGCGACGCTGGCCGACCTCGGCCTGCGCCGGGGCGACCGGCGAGGACGAGTACCCGGGCGTCTGGCTCGACGCCGGCGGCCCGGCACGCCCGCAAGATCGCGGCCATCGGCGTGCGGACCCTGCGGGCCGGCTCGGGCGCCGTCGCACGCTCCACGGGGTCGCGCTCAACGTGACCACCGACCTGGCCATGTTCGGCCACATCGTGCCCTGCGGCATCGCCGACCGCGGCGTGACCTCGCTGCGCGGCGGAGGGCATCGACGTCCCGATGCGAGGACGTCGTCGACGCCTTCGTGGCCGCGGGCGACGGCGGTCTTCGGCGACGGGAGTGCTGGAGCGCCACGACGTCGTGCACGCGGCCCGGCCGCGTCCGCAACGGCGGCGCCGGCAGCGGAGGAGCGCCCGCTGCTGCGCCGCCTGCGCCAGGCCGGGGTGGCACCGGAGGAGGGCCTCGACATTGCGCAACGCAAGCCGACCTGGGTGCGGGTACCGGTGCGGATCGGCAAGGGCTACCGCCGGCTCGGGGCCACGGTCCACGACCTCGGGCTCGTCACCGTGTGCGAGGAGGCGGGCTGCCCGAACATCTACGAGTGCTGGGCCGACGGCACGGCGACCTTCATGATCAACGGCGAGCGCTGCACGCGGGCGTGCGGCTTCTGCCAGGTCGACACGCGCCACCCGCTCCCGCTGTCGACCCGACGAGCCCGAGCGGGTGGCCGAGGCGGTGGAGCGGATGCGGCTCGGCCACGCCGTCGTCACCTGCGTGGCCCGCGACGATCTCCCCGACGGCGGCGCCGGCGCCATGGCGGAGACCATCAGGGCCATCCGGGCGCGCACGCCCGGGCACGACGGTCGAGGTGCTGATCTCCGATTGCCGGGGCGACGCGGCGTCGCTCGGACGTGATCTTCGACGGCCGCCCCGACGTGCTTGAACCACAACATCGAGACGGTGGCCCGGCTGCAGCGGGCGGTGCGGCCCTCGGCCGGCTACGCGCGCAGCCTGGCCGTGCTCGCCCGGGCCGGGACAGGCCGGCCTCGTGACCAAGTCGGGCCTGATGGTGGGCCTCGGCGAGCACGAGGACGAGGTCGTCGCCACCATGGCCGACCTGCGCGGCGTGGGCGTCTCCATCGTCACGATCGGGCAGTACCTGCGGCCGAGCCGCGACCACCTCCCGGTGTCGCGCTACTGGACACCCGAGGAGTTCGACCGCCTCCGAGAGGCCGGCGCGGCGCTCGGCGTGACCCACGTCGAGGCGTCGCCGCTGACCCGGTCGAGCTACCACGCCCGCGAAGCCGCCCTGGCCGCGGGGGCCGGGGCGTGATCAGAGCCTTTGCCGCTCAACGTGAGAGAAGCTGATACGGACCCTCGATGCCCTGTCCCTGCAGCCAGGGAGGCGGCCCAGCACGCGGCGCCTTCGACCTTCGATCGCTGGCGCTCGGTGGCGTGGGACGACGGGACGGTCAGAATTCCGACCATGTGAACCGGCAGTCCGAGCATCGACCCTGCCATTGAGGGGTTTGTGGCGCGCGGGATCTCTCGAAATGTGTAGCAATCTCCGCACTGCCGCAACGCGGGCACGAGTCGTGCTCAGAGTGTCTGTTCATCCCAGTCCTGCGACCAATCCACGATCCATGAACTCAGACCCACGATCTTCAATGCTTCACGGACTATCCCTCCCGGTTTCGTAAGCACCAGCTGGCCCCGTCCGTCGGCGAGGATGCGATTCCTCGCCATGACCAGAGCTGAGATGCCGCTTGAATCGATGAAGGTGAGGCCCGACAGATCGATCACGACGGTGGAGCCAGCTACGTCCACCAGGGCAAGGGCCAGGCCATAGGCGGACACGATGTCCAACTCTCCGTGCAGCGCAACGATGTGGACGCCGGGAAGGTCACGCGCAGTGAAGCTGAACTCGGGCGACACGGCGATGCCATTTCCGCCGAAGGTTGCAGGTGGCAAATTGCCAGGAGACCGGTCAGCTTCTTCAATGCTACTCCCATCCCAGGCATCGCCGCCGCTCGGAATCCGCGGCCTGCCCAGAGCGCTGCCGGACCGGGTGCCGCAGCCGGAGAGGCGATTTCCCTCCGGACTAGCCCAGAACGGATCGATCCGACCCCCAAGGACTCGACGACCCGCTTTCTCGTCTATGCGGGCAGACGCTACGGTGCGTGCAACAAGCAGACATGGTGATTGTGAGAGATCGGAGACTGGCGATGACCTCGAAGTCTGACTTCACGTCTGAGGAATGGCAGCTGATCCTCGAAGCGCCACCAAGTGCCGGGATGATCGTGGTCACCGCACAACGAGGGGGTTTGTTCCGCGAGACCATCGCCATGGCGAAGGCCTACGCAGAGGCGCGCCAGCAGCACGGCAAGAGCGAGCTACTCGATGACATCGTTGCGGCGAAACCTGAGCGCGATCACACGCATTATCACTCTCCGGAGGAGCTCAGGCAGAACGGGCTGGAACACCTGCGTGATTCGGCCGCTCTGCTGGAGAAGAAGGCGACGCCTGAGGAGGTCGACGAATATCGCCGGTTCATCGTCACGCTCTCCCACAAGGTGGCAGCGGCACACCGGGAGCATGGGCGAGAAGTGAGCGAGTCCGAGCAGACGGCGATCAACGACATCACCCGAGCTCTGGACGCGACCGCCGGGTAAGAAGCTCGCCGAGGGTCTGCATTCGATCCAGGCCGAGAAGGGCGCCGCGTCCTTCGAGCCGAAGGCTCCGGAATCCGCAGCCGAAGAAGCTGGCATGCCGAGAAGCCTGGCGGTCGCCGGGCCACGGCCGCCTCAGACCTGAGGCTGTTCGACCGCGACCTGACGTCTCTGACGGAATGACGGCGGTGCGGGCGTAGACGAGCGTGGTGAGCCGATCACTCGAGGTGTCGAAGAGCTTCACCTCAATCGGGGCGTCTGGACCTTCTCCGAGCAGCCGGCATCTCGACTGGACGGGGCCGGCGCCCGTTTGCGCCAGGTACCGGAGATCGAGCTCGGTCACGACGGCGGTGAGGTCGAATCGGGTCGACACCATGTCCTCCGCGGCCGCCTCCGCCAGGAGGGCCACCATGGCGCCCTGCAGGGTTCCCACAGGATTGCGCAACCCGGGCGTGACCGGCATCTCGAGGGCGCCCGCCCCCGAGTCCAGCACGACGATGCCCGCTTCCTCCCGGAGGGGCCGTGTCAGGGTTCTGGAACCGTCGAACATGGTCGTGATGCGCGTGGCGGAAGACGGGGGCTTCACGGGATCTGCCTGACGGCGCTGCAGCCGGGCGAAGCCGATCGCGCCCGTCGCCACTGTCGCACCCGTCGCCGGTGACGAGATCCACCGTGGCCGTGGCCGATCGACGGCCCCGCCGGAGGATCGTGAGTCGGGTGGAGAGTGATGCGGGTGACGCCACCGGTTGCATCCGTACCGACATGTCCGAGGTCAACATCCAGGCGTCCGGATCGTCGTCGAGGACGATTCCGGCCACGACGTCGATCATGAACGCGACGACGCTCGCCCGCAGGGCACCGTGGTGCAGCAGCTCAGGCCGAGGGTCAAGTCGCAGACGGAACTCGCCGTCCCGGAATTCAGCCCGGACACCGAGTCGTGCCGGAACCGAGGAGGTCTCGCTGAGAAGGTCGGTCATCGGTCCGCAGTGTCGAGTCATGAACTCGGGACGCTACCGGCGGGCTCCCGGTCGCCACCAGTTGCCACGACGCGGCGCATGGAGGATCTCCGCTACACCCGGACACGTGGTGGCGCGGGGAGATCACAGTGCCTGTACCGGCTTTCACCAGGGTTTCGTGCGCACCCCGTCAATTCCGTAGAATCTCCGCAAGCCTCGTCGGAGCAGCAATGCGGCCGGCCGGCATCGGATCGGACGATCCCGATGAGCACGCACCTCTCTGAGCCCTGGACGCAAAGGACGGCATGAAGATCGCGGTTGTCGGAACTGGAGCGATGGGCTCGGTGTACGCCAGCCTCCTCGGCAAGGCCGGGCACGAGGTGTGGGCCATCGACGTCTGGCAGGAGCACATCGATGCCATCGCCACCTCCGGCCTGACCGTCTCGGGTGCCAGCGGCAGTTTCGTCGTCGACAACCTCCACGTCGGGCGCTCGCCCCGGGACGCCGGGACCTGCGACGTGTGGTTGATCGCCACGAAGGCGTCGGAGGTCGAACAGGTGGCTGGTGGAGATCGCGCCGCTGCTCGAGCCCGACACCGTGGTCATGGCGTTCCAGAACGGGCTCGGGGCGGGGGAGCGGGTGGCGCGCCACATCCCGCATGAGCACATCATGATCGGAATCGCCGAAGGCTTTGGCTCGTCGATCCCCGAGCCGGGTCACGTTCACCACGAAGGGATGCGCCTGATCCGGATCGGCGAGATGCACGGCGGCATGACGGACCGCGTCCTGCGCATCGAGCAGGCGTGGCACGACGCCGGTTTCAATGTCCAGGCGTTTGCCGACGTGACCCTCATGATCTGGGAGAAGTTCCTCTGCAACGTCACGCTCAGTGCTCCGTGTGCGGTGTTCGACGTCACCGTGGGCGAGCTGATGTCGGATCCCGCAGGCCTGGGAGGTGGCTCTTGGCTGCACTGCGGAGGCCCACCGTCTCGGCGTCGCCATGGGCGTCCCGTTCTCCTTCGAGGACCCGTTGCGCTACGTCGCCGATTTCGCCGCCACGATTCCGAACGCCAGCCCGTCGATGCGCCTCGACCACCTGGCCCGGCGGCCTTCCGAGATCGACGTCATCAACGGGCAGGTCGTCACGCTGAGCCGGGAGCTCGGGCTCGACGCCCCGTACAACGAGACCCTCTGTGCCATCGTGCGCCACCGTGAGTCACTGTTCGCCTGAATGCGATCAGGTGCTGGTGCACCCCGTGACGACCGTGCACGAGGGACTGAAATGAAGCGGTGGAGGGACGCGTACGACGCCCATGAGACAGCACAGAGGGAGCTGATATGAACGATCAGGCCGGCCCGTCGACCAACGAGCTTGTCGATCTGCTCGGTCGGCCGACCCGGGTGGCGTCTCGAGCCCAGGTCGACACCCGGCGCCACACCGCTCTGGTGCTTCGTCTTCGGGGGCAAGATCGAATTCTCCGTGACGGTCGAGGGCGGTTCGATCCATCTCTACGTGATGGACACCGATCAGGAGATCGTCTTCTCGGACGCCGATGGCCTGACCGTGTGGTTGAGGACGAACCGGCCTGCGGCACTGCAGGAACCCACGGTACGCCCCTCGCGCAAATCCCGTTTTCGTAAGCTGACTGAGTGGAACTGACGCACGGACTCCCGCGCCGAGGGTAGCACGGTGCTCGACAGGGTCCGCGTCCCGAGGACCTGTTCTGCGGTGCCTACGGCTGTGGTCCCGAGGTGACCATGATGCTGACCGTCGTCATCCGCGAAGGAGCCGCTGACCGACCTCGGACGAGCACGTGGGCCGACGCCGACCGACGAGGAGGGCCCGGTGAAGGGGGAGCAGGCCGGGTCGGCCGCCAGCGGGGCCGCACAGGCCTGGCGTTGCGTCAGTTCGGTGGTATCCGGCAAGGAGATCGGTGGCCGGGTTGCCCCGCGGCGCCGACGCCAGGGCAATCGCCCTCCTGCCCCACGAGTGCAACGACGCGAAGACAACATGTCGTCGGGCGCGTAGGTTCTCCTTGTGCGGCGTTCCACACTCATGGTCATCGCGCTGGCCAGCCTGCTGGCCACGGGGATCCTGGGGCTCGCCGTGGCTCATGACAATGCCCCTTACTGGTTCGAAGGCGCCGCCATAAGGACGCTGCACCCGGGGTCCGCCGCCGCCTGGGCGAACCTCGCCGAGTTGCTCGCGGTCCCCGTCATCGGCGCCGTGTTCGTCGTCGCCCTTGCCTACGGCACCCTCAAGAGGGCTGTTGGTCGGGTCGCCGTCTACGCCGGATTCGCCGCCGCCGCCTTCGTGATCAGCGAGCACGTCGTCAAGCCGCTCGTCCACCAAACGTATTTCGGCGAGCTCAGCTTCCCCTCCGGGAATGTCACGGCGGTGTGCGCCACGGCGCTCGCCATGTGGATGGCGCTCCACCCGCTGCTCGGGAGATGGGCGCGCGGCATCACCTTCGCGCTCGGCGCGGCCTGGGTCATGCTGATGTCGTTGGCGGTCGTGGGTGGACTGTGGCACACGCCGCTCGACGTCATCGGGTCCCTGTTGCTGTCCGTCGGGATCGTGACGGCGGGCGCCGCCGTCGTCGAGCGTGACGTGGCTCCCCGTCGCCCGAGGGTCACGGCTGCGCGAGCTCACCGAGTGGGATCGCGGTCGCGTTAGGGCGCGACCAGCTCAATGGCGATGCCGTCAGGATCGCGGAGCTGCAGCGAGGGATGGCCACCTTCGAGCACCACGCCGTCGTGGTCGATACCGATCTCGGTCAGATGCTCGGCCCACGCCTGGAGCGAGGCGCCGTCCGGTACAGCGAGCGCCAGATGGTCGAGGCCTTCGCCGGGCGATCCGGGCGATCCATACCGCGGCGTAGTCGCGGCGGTCAGCACCACGACGAACCTTGCCGCACCGTGCCGCAGCGCGACGTAACCGATGTCACGATCATCCGCGTGGGAGTCCAGGCCCAATGCGGCTCTGTACCACTTCGCACTCGCTCCGAGGTCCGAGACCAGGAGCTGCACGTGCGAGAGCCCGATGACGGGCGCACGCGGACCGGGCTCACCCCTCGTGCTCACGCCCGGATCCTACCGAGAACCGCCTTGAGAGAGCCGATGACGCTCGACCCGGCCTCGCAGCAGCAGCAGCAGCGTCCGCGCACTAATGGCTAGTCTCCGCCGCCATGCGAGCACGCCGAAGGACGCCGCGACTGTGACCGTCGTGCTGATCCATGGCGGAGGCGCGACCGGACGATTCTGGGATCGGCTGCTGCCGCACCTCGATGGCGCGCCACTCGCCGTCGACCTGCCCGGCCGCCGGTCGCGGCCGGCGGACCTGGCCACGCTGAGCGTCGACGTGGAGGTTGCGTCGGTGACGGCCGACGTCGAGGAGGCGGCCCCCCCGGGGCCCATCGCCCTCGTGGCGCATTCTTCGGGCGGCCTCGTGGTGCCCGGCGTCGTCGCCGCCCTACGGGGCCGGGTGGGCGCCGTCGTGCTCAATGCCGCCCTGGTGCCCCCCGAGGGGGGCTGCGGCATCGACTGCATGCAGGAGCGGCATCGTGACGGGCTGCGGATGGCCGTGGCCGCCGCCGAGAAGGAAGGTCGGACGATCACGCTGCCCGGCCCGCCAGCCGACCCCGAGGCCTTCCGCCGCGCCTACGGCGGCGATCCGCTCGACGACGAGACGCTGGCCTTCGTCGTCGATCCCGAGCGGTCCGTCCCGGACACGGTCCACCACTACTTCCAGCCCGTCCACTGGTCCGTGGCGGCGGGCGTCCCCATCACCTACGTGCTGAACGAGCGGGACCGGCCGGTGCTCCCCGAGACCCAGGAGCTGATGGCGCAGCGTCTCCCGGATCCGGTCGACGTCATCCGTCTCGACTCGGGCCACCTGCTCCCGGTGACCTCACCCGCCGCGTTCGCGGCGATCGTCAACCGCGTCGCCGGCTGACGGTCCCCCCCGCCGCGCCATCGCCGCCGGACCGGGCGCACCAGGGCGCCGGCGCAAGAAGGCGGGCGTGGCCACCGCGGCGGCCAGCACGGCCACCATGAGCACCGCGAAGCCGATGGTGCCGGCCGAGACGCCCTTCGCCGTGCCGGCGCGCCCGGTCGCCGTGGCGCCGCCGCCCGGCGCCGCCACCAAGGCGGCGTGCTGTGCCCGGGCCACCCGTTCCGCGCTGGCGGGAGAGACGGGGCGCGCGTCGCCCGACGCTGCTGAGAAGAACGACAGGAGATCGACGTACCGGCCGGCACGCATGGTGATGGCTTCGCCCACGCCGTCCTGGCCGGTGGCGGAGAAGTAGGTGACGCGGCGCGCTCCGGCAATGGACGGCAAGGGGTCCGAGCTCACGATCTCCCCCGACTCCAGCGAGTGCTGAGCGGCCCGCAGGAAGACCTCGGCCCCCACCGCGTCGGGGAAGCGGACGAGCAGGTCCTGGACCTCGTTGCGGCCCCCGTCGGACTGCCACTGCCGCTCGTAGGTCGTACTAGATGCCGCCAGGGTCGTCAGCGCCGCTTCGGCCGCCGCGGGATCAGGCGAGTTGGCGGCGAACGGCGCGGGGTCGAGCGGGCCTTGCGAGGAGACTGCGTAGCCCAGGCCGAGGTCCGGGATCACCAGGGTGCCGAGTGATTCGGCCGAGCGGGTGACTGCGCCCGCGGCCACGAGGGGAGTGCCGGTGCCCCCCACCAGGAGCAGGAGGCCGCAGCCCGCCAGGACGCCGGCGAGGCCGGACCGGGCCCATCGTCGGGCCCGCGTCGTCCTCACGCGACGAAGTACTTGGCCTCTGGGTGGTGGCAGATGATGGCGTCGGTCGTCTGCTCGGGGTTCAGTTGGAACCCCTCGCTGACCGTCACGCCGATGCGGTCCCCGCCCAGGAGCTCCACGACCTTGGCGTTGTCGGTGAGGTCGGGGCAGGCCGGGTAGCCCCAGGAGTACCGTCCGCCCCGGTACTGCTGACGGAAGAGCCCGGTCAGCGTCGGGCCGTCCTCGCCCGCGAACCCGAGCTCCTCGCGTACTCGGCGGTGCCAGTACTCGGCCGTGGCCTCGGCCATCTCGACGCTCAGGCCGTGCAGGAAGAGGTACTCCTGGTAGTGGTTCTCGGCGAACAGGCGAGCCGTCTCCTCCGATGCCCGCGCGCCGATGGTGCAGAGCATGAAGCTGGCGAAATCCTCGTCGCCCGAGTCGGCCGGGCGGAAGAAGTCCGAGATGCAGAGCCAGGGCTCCTTGCGCTGGCGCGGGAACGTGAAACGCATCCACTCCGAGGTCCGGCTCTCGTCCTTCCAGATGACGAGGTCGTTGCCCTCGGCGTTGGCGGCGAAGTGGCCGTAGGCCACAGACGGCACGAGCAGGTCGGCCTCCTTGGCCTTGCCCAGCTGCTCGCGCAGCGTCGCCTTCACGCGGTCCTTGAACTCGGTGTCGTTCTCACCGTTCTCCGGCCGGAAGCCCCACTGGTTGCGGAACAGGGCGGTCAGGTTGATGTATTCGGCGATGTCGTCGATCGGGATCCCCACGGCGATCCGGGTGCCCACGAAGGGCGGGATGAACAGCGGGTTGTCCGCCGCCACGTCGGACCGGGCCGGCTGGCCCTCCACCGGGGTGGTGTCCTGGTCGTCCAGCCGGCTGCGCCGGGGGACGTTCTTCTCGGAGATCTCGCGCCCGAACAGGGGGTCCTCCTCGCCGTTGCGCTTGAGCTCGACCAGCCGGTCCATCGTGCGCAGCCCCTCGAACGCGTCCCGTCCGTAGAAGAGTCGCCCGTCGTAGACCTCCCGCAGGTCCCGCTCGACGTAGGTGCGGGTCAGCGCGGCCCCGCCCAGGAGGACGGGGATCTCCGACAACGAGCGGTCGTTCAGCTCGACCAGGTTCTCGCGGATGATGAGCGTCGACTTCACGAGCAGCCCGCTCATGCCGATGGCGTCGGCCTTGTGCTCCTCGACCGCGTTGACCATCTCGTTGATGCCGATCTTGATCCCGAGGTTGACCACCTCGTAGCCGTTGTTGGTCAAGATGATGTCGACGAGGTTCTTCCCGATGTCGTGCACGTCGCCCTTGACGGTGGCCAGCACCACGGTGCCCTTGCCGCCCTGGTCCGACTTCTCCATGTGGGGCTCGAGGAAGGCGACCGCGGCCTTCATGGTCTCGGCCGACTGCAGCACGAAGGGCAGCTGCATCTCGCCCGACGCGAACCGTTCACCGACGACCTTCATGCCCTCGAGGAGGATGTCGTTCACGATGGCCAGCGCGGCGGTGCCCGATTCGAGCGCCTCGGTCAGGTCGCCCTCCAGACCGTTGCGGTTGCCGTCGATGATGCGCTGGGACAGCCGCCGGTCGACCGGCCAGTCGAGGTGCTCGTCCGCCGCGCCCGCGTCGACCTTGACCCCTTCGAAGAGCCCCAGGAGCTCCTGCAGGGGGTCGTAGCCGTCGGTGCGCCGGTCGTAGACGAGGTCCAGGCAGACCTCCTTGACCCGGTCGTCGATCCGGGAGAGTGGGAGGATCTTGGAGGCGTGCACGATGGCGGCGTCGAGGCCGGCTTCCACGCACTCGTGCAGGTACACCGAGTTGAGCACCTGGCGGGCGGCGGGATTGAGGCCGAACGACACGTTGGAGAGGCCGAGGATGGTGGAGACGCCGGGCAGCTCCGCTTTGATGGCCCGGATGCCCTCCAGCGTCTCGATGCCGTCCCGGCGGCTCTCCTCCATGCCCGTCGACAGCGGCAGGGCGAGAGGGTCGAAGAGGAGGTCCTCGGGGGTGAGGCCGTAGCGCTCGACGGCGATGTCGCGGATGTTGCGGGCCGCGCGCAGCTTCCACTCGGCCGTGCGCGCCTGGCCCTCCTCGTCGATGCAGGTGCAGACGACGGCAGCCCCGAACTCGCGGGCGAGCCGCAGGAACGTGTCGAGCCGCGTCCCCGGCTCGTCGCCCTCCTCCAGGTTGACCGAGTTGAGAACGGGGCGGCCGCCGATCCACTCCAGCGCGGCGCGCGCGACGGGGCCCTCGGTGGAGTCGACCATGATCGGCACGCTCGACTGCGTGCACAGCCGGCTCGCCACGTCGGTCATGTCGGACACGCCGTCGGCCCCGGTGTAGTCGACGCAGACGTCAATGAGGTGCGAGCCCTCCTTCACCTGATCCCGCGCCATGGCGACGCAGGTGTCCCAGTCGGCGTCGAGCATGGCCTCGCGGAAGGCTTTGGACCCGTTGGCGTTGGTGCGCTCGCCCACGGCGAGGAACGAGGAGTCCTGCAGGAAGGGGACCGAGGTGTAGATGGAGGCGGCCGCGGGCTCGTGCACGGGGGTGCGGGCCGCCGGTCTGGCGCCGGCGCAGCGTTGGACTACGGCGGACAGGTGGGCCGGCGTGGTCCCGCAGCACCCGCCGATGGCGGAGACGCCGAACTCGGTCACGAAGCGGTGCAGGTGCTCGGCCAGGTCCTCGGGGGTGAGGTCGTAGTGCATGAGGCCGTCGACCACCGACGGGAGGCCCGCATTGGGGACGCAGGCGATGGGGACGCGGCTGGCCCCCGAAAGATGGCGCAGCGCTTCGCTCATCTCGACCGGTCCGGTGGCGCAGTTGAGGCCGACCACGTCGACCTGCATGGAATCGAGCACGGTCAGCGCGGCGCCGACCTCGGTACCGGGCAGCATGCGGCCGGTCAGCTCGATCGTCACCTGCGTCTGCAGCGGGACGTAGCGGTCGAGCGCGACCATGGCGCGCCGGGCGCCGTTCACCGCAGCCTTGATCGAGAGCATGTCGAACTGCGTCTCGATGAGCAGGA
Source organism: uncultured Acidimicrobiaceae bacterium (assembly GCA_963737805.1). GTDB lineage: Bacteria > Actinomycetota > Acidimicrobiia > Acidimicrobiales > RAAP-2 > Bog-473. The sequence goes on along the minus strand of CAVTUE010000011.1, from coordinate 272,419 downwards.
GGTCGACACCGCCCTCGAGGAGCCCGAGTGCCTGCTCCTCATAGGCATCACGGAACTCTGCGTACGAGATGTGCCCGAGCGTGGGGAACTTGGTGCCCGGGCCCATGGAACCCGCCACCCAGCGCGGGCGCTCGGGAGTGGAGAACTCGTCCCGAACGGCACAGGCCAGCTCGGCCGCCCGGCGGGTCAGCTCGCGGGCGCGGTCGGCCAGCCCGTACTCCGCGAGGACGACCGACGTCGAGCCGAAGGTGTCCGTCTCGACCACGTCGCAGCCGACCTCGTAGAAGGAACGGTGCACCTGGGCCACGATCTCGGGCCGGGTCTCGACGAGCCACTCGTTGCATCCCTCGAGCTCGGGTCCGCCGAAGTCGTCCGGACCGAGGTCGAGCAGCTGCAGGTTCGTCCCCATGGCGCCGTCGAAGATGACCACCCGCTCCCGCAGGGCCTGGAGGTACGTCGACGAGGACGGGTCGAGCCGACCGAGCAATTCGGAGGAGGGAGCCACCGTGACAGGATACCGGGGGCCCCCGTGCCCTCCCGAACAGGCCGGTAGCATCCGGCCATGGCGCCACGGATCTACACGAAGAAGGGCGACGACGGTACGACTGGGCTGCTCTTCGGCGGCCGGGTGCCCAAGGACTCCTGGCGGATCGACCTCAACGGGGTCGTCGACGAGGCCCAGGCCGCCATCGGCGTGGCCCGGGCCGAGACGCCGGCGGGGACGGAGGTCAATGACCGTCTGATCACGCTGGCCCGTGACCTCTATGTGCTGATGGCGGAGGTGGCCACCGCCCCGGAGAACCGAACGAAGCTCCAGGCGGGGTCCAGCTTGGTGACGCCGGACATGGTGACCGCGCTGGAGGAGGGGATCGACGGCCTGCTCGCCCGCTTCGACATGCCGAGCGACTTCACGGTTCCGGGCGAGAACCGCGTGGCCGCCGCCCTCGACCTGGCCCGCACGATCGTGCGCCGGGCCGAGCGGATCGCCGTGGCCGAGCCGACCGAGGGCTCATTGGTGGTGATGTACCTGAACCGGCTGTCCGATCTCTTGTGGGCCATGGCGCGCTGGCAGGAAGGCCCCGAGCACGTCTTGTCCAAGGCGCCTGCGCCGTAATCAGCGCCACCGCCCCCGGTGGATGCGCTCGGCGGTGGTCGGGCCGTCCCGGTCCAGCGACGCCGAGCGGTGGTCGCGGCCGTCGGGATGCCCGAGGAGCACGGCGCAGAACAGGCGCCAGCCCTCGGCGACCCCGAGCCGGTCGCCCAGCTCGGCCTCCCCCCGGAACGTCCCCAGGATGCAGGCGCCCAGTCCGGCATCGACCGCGCCCAGCAGGACCGTCATGACGCCGAAGGCCGCATCGCCGATCCAGTACGGGACGGGCCAGGCCGCCGTGCCGGCGCCCAGGCCCGCCGCGCCGGCGCCCAGGCCCGCCGCAGCCTTGTCCGCTGCGGCGTACCGGGAGACGTATGCCTCGGGCGAGGTGTAGGCGAGGAGAACCACGGGTGCGCGCGCCAGGCCGTCGGACCACTCCGTGTAGTGGTTGCGCCACGCCTCGTCGGTCGTGGCGTCGAAGTAGGTCGCCGTCTGCTCCGGCCCCTCCAGGACGAGCCAGGCCGTCCCCCGGGTGTTGCCGGCCGTCGGCGCGCGCAACGCGGCCAGGAGGATCCGGTCGACCTCGGCGCGATCGACCGGGCGGGAGGAGAAGCTGCGGACCATGGCGCGGCGTCGGATGGCCTCGTGGAGCTCCACGGACGGGAGTCTCCCACCGGCCCCGTGCACCGGGCCGTTCAATCGGGGAATGTTGACCCCGCTGGTAGTGTTTTACATTTCGATACCGGTCCTGCGTGCGGGCCGGGGCGACCCGGAGGTTCGATTGTGCCCACTCCCCGAGACCTGCTGAACGAGGCCAAGGCGTCCATCCGCGAGGTGGACCAGAACGACGCGGAATCCCTGCTGGAAGGGGGCGGCGTGACGTTCCTCGACGTCCGGGAGCCCGACGAGTACGAGCAAGGCGCCATCCCCAACGCCGTCCACCTGCCTCGCGGCCACCTCGAGTTCCAGGTCGAGGGGAAGCTGCCCGACAAGGCGGCACCGATCGTCGTGTACTGCGCCGGGGGCGTGCGCTCCGCCTTCGCCGCCAAGACCATGGGCGACCTCGGCTACACCGACGTGCAGTCGCTCATCGGCGGGTTCAACAAGTGGAAGGACAGTGATCGTCCCTGGGCCGCGCCACAGACCCTGACGCCGGCCCAGCGCAACCGCTACCAGCGCCACGTCCTGCTGCCCGAGGTGGGCGAAGCGGGCCAGCTGAAGCTGCTCGGGTCGAGGGTGCTCCTGCTGGGCGCGGGCGGCCTCGGGTCACCGGCGGCCCTCTACCTCGCTGCCGCCGGCGTCGGGACCATCGGCATCATCGACATGGACGTGGTCGACGAGTCCAACCTCCAACGCCAGATCCTGCACAACATGGACCGGGTGGGTGACCGCAAGGTCGACTCGGCCAAGAAGACGCTGACGGCGCTGAACCCGGATGTCAACGTGGTCACCTACGACGTCCGACTGGGTGCGGACAACATCCTCGAGATCATCGACGGCTACGACGCCATCGTCGACGGGACCGACAACTTCCCGACCCGCTACCTCGTCAACGACGCCTCGCTGCTCAAGCGGATCCCGGTGATCCACGGCTCGATCTTCCGCTTCGAGGGACAGGTCACGGTGTTCGACCCCTACAACGGTCCCTGCTACCGCTGCCTCATCCCCGAGCCGCCGCCGGCAGAGCTCGCGCCGTCGTGCTCCGAGGCCGGCGTGCTGGGCGTGCTGCCCGGGATCATCGGCTCCATTCAGGCGGTCGAGACCATCAAGGTGCTTCTCGGGCTGGGTGACCCGCTGATCGGGCGGCTGCTCTCCTACGACGCGCTGGAGGAGTCGTTCCGGACGTTCAAGGTGCGCCGCGACCCGGCCTGCCCGGCCTGCGGGCCCGAAGCCGGTGAGATCGTCATCGCCGAGTACGACGATCTCTGCATGCCGCACGCGCACTGACGCACAAGCCCCGGACGCCCGGACGCCCGGACGCCGCGGAAGCCTCGGGCGCCGTGGCGCGGACGGGTGGTCTCGGTCAATCCCGCCGGCTGAGCGCTCCCGGCCCCGGCACGGGGTCTCAAGACACGGGGCGTTTCTGAAACCATAAGCGGGTTCGTTTACAGTGCCGAAGACCGCCGCACGCCTCGTCCGACAGCCCGCCCGCCTCCCTACAGTGTCCGCACGCCCCGGTCCTGCACCAACGCGTCGGTCACGCCGGGAGCCCCGTTGGCTTCGGTGCAGTCCGAGAGCTCGCCGGTACCGCCGGCGACGGGACAGGCGCTCTCGGGTGACTCGGGATCGGGGCACCGGATAGCGGCACCGGACCCACTCGCCGGAGCGAACAGGCGCACGAGCAGCTCGACAGGCGAACAGCTAGACAAGAGGAATGACACCGACGGCGGCTGCGGCCGAGACCTTCCACGTCAACGGCGTCGACCTGGCGTGGTCCGAACGGGGGAGCCCCCCCGACGCGACGACTCCGACGCTCGTGCTCTGTCACGGCTTCACAGGCTCTTCGCTGGACTTCGCGCTGCAGGTGGACGCACTGGCGGCCGACCGGCGTGTCGTGACCCTCGACCAGCGCGGGCACGGGGCCTCGACCAGGACCGGACGCCTCGAGGGCTACACCATCGAGCAGCTCTCGGCGGACCTCGGCGCGTTCATCGAGGCGGCGGGAGGCGGCCCGGTCGACCTGCTGGGCCACTCCATGGGGGGCCGGGTCGTGATGGGGCTCGTCCAAGACCGCCCTGACCTGGTGCGCTCGCTGATCCTCATGGACACGACGGCCTGGTCGTTCGCCCCGCCCGACGAGGGAGCGCGCGCGTTCGTCCACGGCTGGATCTCCTCGTTCGATCCCTCCCGGGGCATGCCCGCGTCGTTCAACATCGGCGGTCCCGAGGACGCCCTCATCGAGGCTCGCACGCCGGGGGAATGGCAGAGGGAGAAGGAGGCGTCCTTCGCCGGCATGGACGCCTACGCCGTGAAGGCCCTCGGCACCGCGCTCCTGGGCGACGACGACGGCGGCGGCGACGGAAAGGAGCGATCCCCCTGTGTCGACCTCGGCTCAATTGCGTGCCCGACCACCGTCATCGTGGGGGAGCACGACCATCCGTTGGTCGACCAGGCGCCCGACCTCGCCGCCGCCGTGGCCGAGGGCCGGCTGATCGTCATCCCCGGCGCCTACCACTCGCCGCAGCTGACGCACGCCGATGAGTGGCGGGCCGCCGTCGAGGCCCATCTGGCCTGGGCGCCGACCGCCCGGGGGGCGCAGTGAGCGACACCTCGCCCCCGCAGGCCGGAGACCGGATCGAGCTCGCCGGCACCGCCGTGGCCATCCCGCCCCTCGGCGTGGGGACGTGGGCCTGGGGTGACAAGGGCACCTGGGGCATGGGGGGTTACGACCAGTCGCTCACGGAGGCGACGATCCGCCAGGCCTGGGAGGCGAGCATCGAGGCGGGGGTCGTCCTCTTCGATACGGCCGAGGTCTACGGCGGGGGTGAGAGCGAGCGCATCATCGGGCGCCTCCTCGCCGCCGATCCCGGCGTGCGCGACCGAGTCGTCATCGCCTCCAAGTTCATGCCGAGCCCGTGGAAGCTGAACGTGCGCGCCGCGCTGCTGGCGGCGGCCCGGGCCTCTCGTGACCGGTTGGGAACGGACGTCATCGACCTCTACCAGATTCACGGGCCGGTCTCGTTGCGCTCGCATGACGCGCTGGCCGAGGCCCTGGCCACCGCGCATGCCGAGGGCATCGTGCGCGCCGTCGGCGTCTCCAACTACTCGGTCAAAGAGACGCGGGCCATGGATACCGCCCTGCGGGCGCGTGGCCTCCGCCTGGCCAGCAACCAGATCGAGTTCTCCTTGCTGCGCGCCATGCCGCTGCGCGTCGGGCTCATCAGCGCCTGCCGGGAGCTCGGCGTGGTGCCCCTGGCCTACTCACCGATCGGGCAGGGGCGCCTGACCGGCAAGTACTCGGCGGCCAACCCGCCGCCGCGCGGCCGCTCGTTCTCGGCCCATCCCATGGCCGAGGTGGACGCCGTGGTCGCCCTGCTGCGCCGCATCGGCGAGGCCCACGGCGACCGCACCCCGAGCCAGGTGGCGCTGGCCTGGCTCATCGCCAAGGGCGCGGTGCCCATTCCCGGGGCGAAGAACCGGGACCAGGCCCGGCAGAACGCCGGCGCCCTTGGTTGGCGCCTGACCAGCGAGGAGCTGGGCCGGCTCGACTCGGCCGCGCTCTACGGGAAGCGGGGGATCGCCCAGCGCGTTTGGCAGCACGGCTGACACCGGCGGTACCGTCTTGGGGTGATCGCCGCGCTCGCCGACGCGGGACTCCCGCCTCTGCGGGGGTCGCAGCTCTTCGCCACCCAGTTCGACTTCGTCCCGGTGGCGATGATCGTGGCCGCCCTGGCCCTCTACCTGTGGGGGGTCCGGCGCAACAACGCCCTGCACCCCCGCCACCCCTGGTCGATCGGCAAGACGGTGGCGTGGATCGGTGCGCTGTTCTCCACCGGTGTGGCCATCTTCAGCTTCGTCGGCGTGTACGACGGGGAGCTGTTCTGGGACCACATGGTCCAGCACCTGATCCTGATCATGGTGGCCGCCCCGCTCTTCGCCGTCGCCTCCCCCTTGCGGCTGGCCTTTTGTTCCACCTCGGGTACCGCGCACCTGGTCGTCACCGAGGCGTTGCGCTCCCGCGTGGCCAAGCTCTTGGGGAACCCGATCGTGGCCTTCGTGCTGTACGCCGTCGTGATCCCGATCAGCCACCTGACCGTCTGGTACAACTACACGCTCACCCAGGAGAGCGTGCACAACGCGGAGCACTTGGTGTTCCTCCTCGTGGGCTACTTGTTCTGGCGGCAGATCTTCGGGAACGACCCAAATGCCCATCGCCTCCACCCCGCCCTGCAGTTCTTCTACCTCTTCATGGCCATCCCGATCGACACCTTCACCGGGCTGTCGCTGGCCGGCGCGACGCGCGAGATGTTCCCCGCCTACCTCGCCACGCACCGGACCTGGGGCCTGTCCTACGTCGTGGACCTCCATGTGGGCGGCGACATCATGTGGGTCGTGGGCGACACACTCATGCTGTGGCCGATGATCCCGGTCGCGCTGCGCTGGATGCACCTGGAGGAGCGCAAGGCGGTGCGCATCGACCGTGAGCTCGATGCGCAGGCGCTGGCCGAGGCCGCCGCCGGGCCCGTACCCGATCAGCCACCGAGATCCATCAATTCGACGCGGACCCCGTCGGGGTCGGTGCAATAGACGAACTCGAGGGCCGTCCCGCCGAAGTCGATGGTCGTCCGGCTCGACTCCACGACGGCGCCTCCGAGCTCCACTACCCGGGCCGCTGTCCCCGCCAGGTCCCGCACCCGGAACGACAGATGGGTCAGCCCGAGCTGGTTCACCGGCCGACGCTCGCGTGCCCCGAAGGGCGCCGGTTCCTGGAAGGAGAGGAGCTCGATGGCGGTCGGGCCCCTCCGGACGAACTGTGAGATCACGACCACGTCGGGGAAGTCCATGAGGCGGGCGAACTCGGGCCCGATGGCGTGCGACTCGGCCTTCTCGAACCCGAGCGCGTCGCAGTAGAAGCGCAGCGACCGCTCGAGGTCGCTGACACAGATGCCGAGGTGCGAGAAGACAGGTTCTGGGGCTTCGTCCACGCCTCGTAGTCTGCCCCGTGTGGCCCGGCCGCCCGGATTCTCCGTAGGCTCGTCGATGTGACACCGGAGAAGAAGGATCCCCAGAGCACCCCCGAGCGCTGCACCGACTCAGGCATCGCCATTCAGCCGGTCTACCGGCAGGAGGACCTGGAGGGCTGGGATCCGGCCGCGCAGTTGGGTGATCCGGGGGCGTTCCCGTACACACGGGGCGTCCACGCCCAGATGTACCGCTCGAAGCTGTGGACCATGCGCCAGTACGCCGGATTCGGCTCGGCGGAGCAGACCAACCAGCGCTTCAAGTTCCTGCTCGAGGCCGGCCAGACCGGGCTCTCGTGCGCCTTCGACCTGCCGACCCAGATGGGCTACGACTCCGATCATCCCCGGGCCGAGGGCGAGGTGGGCAAGGTCGGCGTGGCCATCGACTCGCTGGCCGACATGCGCCTGCTCATGGCCGATCTCCCCATGGACAAGGTCACGACGTCCATGACGATCAATGCGACCGGCGCGATCCTGCTGCTCCTGTACCAATTGGTGGCCGAGGAACAGGGGGTGGCGAGCGAGAAGATCCGCGGCACCATCCAGAACGACATCTTGAAGGAGTACATCGCCCGGGGGACCTACATCTACCCGCCGCGGCCGTCCATGCGCCTCATCGTGGACACGTTCTCCTACTGCTCGGCCAATCTCCCGAGCTGGAACACCATTTCCATTTCCGGTTATCACATCCGCGAGGCCGGTTCGACGGCGGTGCAGGAGATCGCCTTCACCATCGCCAACGGCATCGCCTACGTCGAAGCAGCCATTGCGGCGGGCATGGACGTCGACGCGTTTGCCCCTCGTCTGTCGTTTTTCTGGAACGCCCACAACAACCTCTTCGAGGAGGTGGCCAAGTACCGGGCGGCCCGGCGCATGTGGGCCCGCATCATGACCGAGCGCTTCAGCGCCAAGGATGAGCGCTCCAAGATGCTGCGCTTCCACACCCAGACCGGCGGTTCGACGCTGACCGCGCAGCAGCCGGAGAACAACATCGTCCGGGTAACCGTGCAGAGTCTGGCCGCCGCTCTGGGGGGGACCCAGAGCCTCCACACCAACGGCTTCGACGAGGCCCTCGGCCTCCCGACGACGCGGGCCGCCAAAATAGCCCTGCGGACCCAGCAGATCGTCGGGTTCGAGTCCGGCGTGGCCGACACGGTCGACCCTCTGGCCGGTTCGTACTTCGTCGAGGCGTTGACGGACGAGGTGGAGCGGGCGGCGAACGCGTATCTGGAGCGCATCGAGCAGCTCGGTGGCGCGGTGGCGGCCATCGAAGCTCGGTTCATGCAGGAGGAGATCGAGGCCGCCGCCTACAGCTTCGCCAAGTCGGTCGACGACGGCGAGAAGGTCGTGGTCGGCGTGAACCGCTTCACCGACGCCGAAGGGGAGCCCACCGAGGTCTTCCCGATCGACGTGGAGCTCCAGCAGATCCAGATCGACCGCACCCGTTCCGTGCGGACCGAACGCGACCAAACGGCCGTGGACCGGGCCTTGGCCGACGTGGCCGAGACCGCCAAGGGCGAGGGCAACCTGCTGGTCCCCATGAAGGCCGCCCTCGAGCAGATGGCGACGCTCGGCGAGGTGTCCGACGTCCTGCGGGCGGAGTTCGGCGTCTACCAGCCCCGGGGCTGAGCCGCGGCCGGGGGAGGGGCCGATCAGGTTCTGGCCCCTGCTCGACCTCGTCGTTGCACGCCCCGGCTAGAGCTGGGCCTACTCCGTGACGAGGAGTTGGCCGACCTCATCGGGTTGGTCGACGCGGGCATCCACGACCCGGGGACCATGCCCTTCTTCGTTCCCTGGACCGACACGGAACCGGAGCAACGGGCCCGGGAAGCCGCGCAGTGGATGCGGCGCCACCGCGCCGAGTGGACGCCCGACAAATGGACCTTCACCAGCGCCGCCTTTGTGGACGGCAAAGCCATCGGCGGGCAGGATCTCGGGGCGGAGCACTTCCGCGCCGTCCGCTCCGTCGAGACGGGATCGTGGCTCGGCCGAGCCCACCAGGGTCGGGGTCTGGGCCGCGAGATGCGCGAGGGGTTCTGCACCTGGCCTTCGCCGGCCTGAGCGCCGAGGAGGCGCTGAGCGGCGCCTTGGAGGACAACGCCGCCTCCTTGGCAACCTCGCGTGCGGTCGGGCACGAGGAGAACGGGGAGGCGAGGGCGCCGCCGCGACGGCTCGGGGCGCACGACTCGCTTCCGCCTCGAGCGTCAACAACCAGGTGGTCTGGGCCGTCAGCTGGCAGGCGACCACCCTGACGGTGGTCGGCATCTTGATCGGCGTCCCGATCGGGCTCATCGCCGGACGGGCGACCTGGGACCTCTTCGCCAGCCATCTCGGTGTTGTCCCGCTGTCCGTCGTCCCCGTCTGGCTCATCGCTTTGTTGGCGGTCGGCGTGATCGTCGTGGCCAATGTGCCTGCGGTCGGGCCGGCACTGGCCGCGACGAGGTCCAAGGCTGGGAAGCTCCTGGAGACTCCCTGACCGGCCCGATCGCTCGTGGCCTACCGAGGTGCGGCGCCACCTCGAGCACGAGTGAGGGCGTCCGTCACTGCACGGTGCCAGTCGCGGTCCTTTCTGTAGTGGATGCCTGTCCATCCGTGGTGCGCGGCCGTCTCGATGTTGCCCTGCGTGTCGTCGAGGAACACGACCGCACGCCCGAAGCCCACGATGTCGAGGCGGCGCTCGGCCCGCTCGTAGAATTCCGGATCGTTCTTGACCAGCCCGAGGTCGCCCGAGAATGCGACCCCGCGGATCGGCAGCAAGGGTCCGAGGTGCTCCTCGAGGTAGCGCGCTCGCTGTGGTTCCTGGTTCGAGACCAACGCCAGCGGGACTCTTTCGGAGGCCCAGGCTTTTGCCGCCTCCATGACGATGGGGTCGACGACGAAGTCCTCCTCGAACCAGCACCGCAGTGCGGCTTCCACGCCCATGCCCCAACCCAACTCACGGAGGGCGTCGGAGAGCGCGTCCCGAATGTCCCGTCGCCCGGTGATGACGTCGGTCCAGGCCGGGCCGAAGAGGGTTTCGTCCAATCGGCCCGCGTCGACGCCGAAGCGCTCGCTGAACGCGGTCTGCCACGGCCCCCGGCCCCCGCGCGCGGGGTCGAGGACCACTCCGTCGACGTCGAGTGCCAGGAAAGCTCGAGCGCTCACTCTTCCGGCGACGGGGCCCGGCGTGACTTCCGTCCGAGTCCGGAGAACCTGCCGAGGAACCAGTAGGCCCGACGCTGCCGCACCGCGCTGCGCCGAATGGGATCCTCGGGCTCGAGGTGTTTCACGGCACCGGCCACGACCTGATCGAACATGACGGATGCCTCCTTCGGCCGTTTGAGTGCCACCAGCTCCGTGGCGATGGCCCACTTCTGGTGCAGGATCGTCCGCTGGTCTCCTCCATGACGCTCCAGACCACTGAGCGCCTCGGTGAACAGGCTCAACGCCATCTCGTGGTTGCCGAGGTGACGATGGGTCTGGGCGAGAGCGACCATGGCCCTGAAAGTGTCGATGTGATCGGGGCCCAGTGATCGCCGGGTCGAGTCGAGAACACGGACGCGTAGCGGGAATTCATCCCCCCAACGGTGGAGCTTGCGCAGCGTGATCGCCAGGTTGGTGGCCGTCTGCACCGACAGCTCACTGTCGGGGCCGTTCTCGCGGTCGGAAGTCTCGAGGACGCGCTCCCAGAGCCGTCGCGCTGCCTCGTGCTCGCCCAGCCGGTCGAGCACGATAGCCAGGTTGAACTCGGTCCAGGCCGCTCGCCGTTCGTCCGTTTCGGCCGACCGGTGCTGTAGGGACAAGGAGGTCGTCAGTACCTGTTCCGCGTCACGGAGCCGGCCGGCATCCCGCAAGGTCCGGCCCAGCTGCAACATGGCATCGAATGTGGCGGGATCCGACTCGCCATACAGCTCCTTCCGGGCGTCCAGGAGGATCCAGGCCTCCTCCACCTCACGCGACGGCTGCTCTCCCATGGCGGGGCTGAGGTTATCGGTCCGTCTGGGCACTCCGGCCCGTTCGTCCGGCCGAGAACTCCGCCCGGCCCGGGGCGCCCGTGCGCGGCAATCGCTCAGGCGACGGCGCGGGGCCGTCCTCGAATGAGAGAGCTCGGTCGTGTGTTGCCCAGCGCACCGGAACGCGCTCTTACGGGTGCATCGATGAGGACACAAGGCGGGTCCAGGAGTGATCAGGAGGATCGTGTAGCTCTCCCGTGTCGGTCGGTCTCGACCTCCCGGTAGGGGCGCCACGAGCGGCATCCCGTCGTGGTGTCCGTCCCTACCTTCTCACGTCCCGGTTGAGTTCCCGCTCGTAGCCGGATCGCTGGGACAGACTCCCGACCACCTCTCCCGACACCGACGAACGCTCGCCGTGTGGCGCTTCCAAGGAGCAGTGGAGTGTGCGCGGCGACGTCTGATGTCAGGACGAGGTGACAGGAACGGTGGACCTGTCCTCCGGAACCTCTGCCACCCGCAACGGGATGTGGTCACCCCGGCGATCCCGACCGGATCGGCGAGCGGCCACATAGATATCCCTGTGATCGGCGATAACGCGGGACCAGCGGAACCGTCGTGCCCCGTCCCCTGCCCGGGCCGCCAGGGCGTCGCGCAATTTGGGATCGACGAGGACTCGGCGGAGTGCATCATCGATCCCTTGTGGGTCATTCGGGTCCACCGCGAGGGTCCATTCGCGGCAATCGGCAAAGACGGGGCGATCGGTGATGACGAGCGGTCGCTCGAGTGGGAGCAAGAACCGTAGGGCAGCACTGGAGGATTCCTCCGTGTCTCCGTAAGGGAGGGCGATCACGTCGGCCGCACGCAAAATCATGCGAACGGTCTCGTTCGGGAGGTACTCGCTCATCAGAACGACGTTGTCGCCCAGCCCTTGGCGATCGATTTCAGCCCGAACCTCCGCCTCGTATTCGTCCGATTCGACAACCGGATACTTGGCACAAAGTGCGAGCAGGCAAATGTCGGGAAACTCCGCGCGCAGACGGCCTACGGCCCGTACGAGCTCGAGGGTTCCCTTGTGTGGCAAGAGGAACCCGAACGTCCCAACCACTGGTCGAGCCCCAAAACCCAGGGCGGCTCGCGCCTCGGTCGGTGCGACGGCGGGTGGTGCCGACGCCCCGAGGGGCACCACGATGACGTTCTCCGAGAGCCCCATGTCTGCGAGGATGTGCGCGTCATCAACCTGATGGACGATCAGCCGATCCACTCGCTCGAGAGTGGCCTTGATCGACGAAAGGCTCACCAATTCGTCGTCAATTGTGGCGTCCTTCGTCCGGTGGAGAGTGATGACGACACCACGGGTCTCGAGCTCATGCTCGATCAATTGCGCCAGCCTGCTGAGCTCGAAGAAACCAAAATTGAATTGAAGGTGGACCACGTCGGCATCGGACAGGCGAAGCGCCTCCAGAAGAGCATCCAGGTCCGGGTGCCAGCGATCGCTCCAACTTCTGTGGACCCCGACCTCGCGGCTCGGGTCGATGATCGCCTGATCGACGTTCGCGAAGATTTCGATCGCCACCTGCGCTTCTGCACGATCGACGATGTTGCGGGTGTTCTCAGCAATGCCGCAGCGGGTGTTCCAGGTTGTGACCATCGCCACACGAGGACTCTCGGCGGCGTCCTCGACGTGGCTCAAGAAGTCATTCCACCGTCTTGCCGCAGCCTCCCAGGTGAAATTGGTCGTGACGAGATCTCGGGCGCGTCGGATCTGCTCGGCGACCTTCGTTCGGTTGACGCCCTCGACATGGTCCCGCAGCTGCGCTGCGAGCTGAACTCGGTCGGGCTCGGCCCAGACTGAGTAGGGGATGTCGAAGTGCGTCTCAGCGGGCTCCAGTTGGAAGGGGATGGTGCTCGCCGTCTGGTCCGAGACGAAGTCGGCGAGACCCGAGTATGCGACGCTGATCACCGGCACGCCGGCCGCCATGGCTTCGGCAACCGGGAGCCCGAAGCCTTCGCCCCTGGCCGGGTGGACGTAACAGTGGGAGACGTTGTAGAGCCCCTGGATTGTGTGCGTGTCCATGTCACGATCGATCCAGCGGACGTCTGGTGGGTTCGGGTGGCGTGCACGCACGGAGGCCAGCAAATCGGCCACGGTGTTGTGGGGGTTGGGAAACGTCTTCAGGATGAGGGAGACGTCGTCGGACCCGTCGAAAGCGGAGAAGTACGCATCGAGCAGCACGTCGACGCCCTTGCGCGGGAAGGCCGAACTGACGTGGAGGAACCGGAAGGACCTGAGTTCTCTTAGCTCAGGCGCCTCTGCCACGGCAGCGGGATCGTGAGGATCCACACCGTTCCACACGACCTCGATCGGCACGTCGACACCCGATTCCCTGAGGACTTCCCTCACGAAGTGGGACGTGACGCCGATTCCGTCGAGGTAGCGGTTGAAGTCTTCGACCATCGGTTGCGGAATCCGGCTCTCTTCCCACCCGAAGTATTCGCAGGTGAGGCCACCTGGTGTGTCGACCAACCGGGGGGGCCACATCTGCCGGATCACGACGTGGGGGTAGGGCACGTCACGCGAACGTCGGAAGAGCATCGTTGCCTGCGGATGCCGGACAAGGTCCCGATCGTTGGGTTGATAGTCCCCGGGGCCTTCGGTGGGATAGATGGAGATGGAACGATCCGGAGTGCCGTCCAAGGCATATGCCAGGCCGCGGTTCATCATGGCCAGGCTGTAGCTGGTCTCGAACGGGCCCTGGACCTGCACCTCGAGTGGCTGCGCCGCACCCGAGGCCCTGCTGATCACTCTTGTCAGAAGGCCCTCGACGTTGAATGCTTCGACGTCGCGAACGCGCACGTCTTGACGCGCCACCAACTTGCGCTGCAGGTCGGGATCCGTCCGCAGCGCTTGGACGGTGGCCGCCACAACCTCGGGATCCTTCGTGCGCAAGAGCAGGCCCGCGCCACCCATGGTCTCGGGAACGGCGGCTGCGGCGTACCCCACGACCGGGACCCGGGCCGCCATGGCTTCGAGTATCGGGACGCCGAAGCCTTCATGCTCGCTCAATGACACAAAGACGCCCGCGCCGAGAAAGGCCGATCGGAGCTGTCGATCGGACACCTTGCCGAGCATGACGACTCGATCGCTGACGCCAAGGCGTCGCGCTTCCTCTTTCACCACCTCCACATAGTCCGCGTGGACCAAGTCTCCGACCAGGACCAACCGAGCGTCACCGTCCTCGAAGTTCTCGACGTACACAGCGAACGCGCGTACGAGTTCGTGCTGGCACTTGTTGCCGACAATTCGCCCGACATACAGCCAATCAGTTGATCGACGCCCGGGTTCCCTGGAGGTGGGCACGAACTCGGAGTAGTCGGTGCGGACGGGGAGAACCTCGACTCGTCGAAACCCCACCTCGAGCATTTCCTGCCTGTTGAAGTTGGAGGCAGCTACGCCAACCGCGGCGCGAACCGCGAGGAGCGAGAGCTGCTCGCGGCCCAACCGAATTGCATCCCGAAAGAGCGGGTCCGAGAAATACCGCTCCGGCGTCACATTGTGATACACCGCGACGACGTCGTCGGGGCGGTCGATCACTTCGTCGAATATCGAATAACCGAGCGAATGATGAACCAGCAGAAGGTTGGCGCTCGAGCCGGCGTAGCTACCGATAGGGAGGATCCGATCACGGAGCCCCTCGGTGACGTGCTCGGCGAAGATCTCCGACGCATGCCCAATCCGTCGGAGGTGCCTTTGCAGTTCCAGCATCTGCTGTGTGATGGCATCACCTTGTGCCGTTCCAGAATGGAACTGGTGAACTGCGGCGTATTCTTTCATTTGGTCGCGACGATGGCGTAATCCTGGTAGCCGAAGACGCTCTGCAAGAGCTCTTTGAGCGCCGTACCGATTTCCCCATCGGGAAGTTCGTCAACCCTGTTCATGAAGGGGTGGGGGGATCGCTCTTCGAGTTCTACCTTGCCGAAGCCGATCTGTTCGCAGATGAACCGCAGCGTTTCAGGGTGCACGGGCCTTACGTGCGAGACATCGGCAAAGAAGTGGTTGCCGAGGGCGAAGAGGCTTCTTGGATTGATCGTTTCGATGACCAGGACGGCGCTCGGCATCAGCTTCTGATAGGACAACTCGACCAATCGTTCGAGTTCAGGGGTGAGGAGGTGCTCGACGACTTGTGCGCAGAAGATCCCTCGGAGCGAGTTGCCTTCGGTCACTTCGAGATGGTGAATGCCGTCATCCTGGACGACCGGAAGTCCTTTTGAACGACAGAGCTCGATCATGTTGGTGTCCATGTCGACACCGATGGCCTCGTAGCCGGCGGCGATGAACAGTTCCAACATCTCACCGCGCCCGCACCCGATGTCGAGGATCGCCCCGCTCCCTGAGGCGGGCGGAAAGAGACTGAGGTAGCGCTCCTGGGCACGCTTGATACTCTCGCTGGAGCCCCGACAGCGGTCCTCGAACGCCACGTAGTCGATGGCAGAGCTGGTGCTGCCGGTCACCCCGAGGCGCTCGACGTCACGACTCAGATTCTGAACAAACTCCGAGATCTCCCGCCGATGTCGGCTGTGTCGCTCAATTTCCGCCACGATCTGCAACTTGAGCCGGACATTTTGGCGTCGGAGCTCTTCAAGCTCCGCATCCACTCGCGCTGCGTAACCGATCACCTCCCGAGAGAATTCGATATTTCGCAGATCGAACTCCTGTTGCTTGATCCAGCGTGGTTCCACGTACCAGCTGGTGAGCCGACGTATGACGCGCTTTGTGAGTCGTCCGGCACGACCCCGGAGACCCGCCGCGCCGGAGAGATCGGGAGGATGCAGTTCCTCGAGGAGCGGCTGCATCGCGTGCACCGGGGCGGCAAGTTGCTCTGTGGCAGGGCGGACGTCGGCCTGTGGGGACGGGCGCTGCCCGTCGATGGTGGAGACGAGCTGCTGGACCCGCTTGAGCAGCAGTTCAGGGCTGATTACGTGTCCATCAATGTCGAGCACCTACATCTCCTCGGGTCCACCGGGGAACATGTCCACCGGACAGCCCGTCATCGTAGCCAGTGCCCTCACGCCACCTGGTCATCGGGAGGGTGACACGGGGACGTCCGTCACGGACCAAGAGCAGCCCTCGATCCGTTTCCAGGCCTTCCGTGCACCGTATGCCGTTTGTCCGAGCGCAGCGCCACCGCAGCCGCGGCGACGGTCAGGACGAGACCGGCGACCAGGAGCGACCAGCCCTTGGCCTGACGGTCACCCTGAAAGTCCCACGGCGCCGTCTTCGCCGTCCCATTCTCGAGGAGGTCGACGTCGCCACTCAGATGGCCACCCTGAAGGGTGAAGTCAATTGCATTCTGGACAGCCAGTGGTTCGTTCGGGTTCGGTACCAGGTGCCCTGCGTCGTATCGAGCCCGGAGAGCCGGCATAGCCATGGTCTGGTACCACTGCTCGTACGGAACGCGGACCGAGAGAAATGAAACACCCAGACTGAGCAGTGCGAGAACGCCGAACGCGAGTCGAGCGAGGACGTCCCACCCCCTCTTGTGGCGGGCCGCAACGAGAACCTCGACGGCGGCGATGGCAAAGAGCGCAACCACGGGGTCCAAGAATCTCGGACCCCAGGTGACGCCGCCGTCCCAGGAATCCCACTTCGAGAAGAAGAGAATCCGGGGAACGATGAGCAACAGGAAGAGCACGGCGACCGGTCGGTCTCGACGCACGAAGACCGCGAGGCCCACGAGACCCAGTAGCGCGATGGGGTTAAACACGAAGACGCTCTTTCCCGGACTGACCAGCATCCCTTCGAGTCCGCGGCCGATCGGGACGTGAAAGCCCTGTCCATTGTACGAGAAGATCAGAACATGTCCGGATCTAAGGCGGTTGTACCACGCAAGGAACGCCAAGCTGGGAAGAACGGGGATGACCATCGCCGCGAGGTTGCGGGGCGCTCGGATCTCCCTCCACGGCACGAACAGGGGGAGAGCAAGGAGTCCGATCCAAACCGTGAGGATGGAATCAGCACGGAATTGGATGACCGCGGCGGAGGTGAGGCCGATCACGAGAGCGGCCCACCGCCATTCGTGTCTCCAGCGCAAGATGGCCCAAACCAAGATAACGACGCCGAGCGCAACCGCCGGCTCGCTCAACAGTTCTGTCGTCGATTGCAACGCCATCGTGAGGAGCCCGAAGGTCGCCGCAGCGACGACCGACATGAATCGTTCCCATCGCAGCTCATTTCCTATGGCGAAGACGACGACGCCGGCCACCGCCGTCAGGAGCGGATTGATCAGGGACAAGAGCAACATCTCGTGGCCAACGAGTTTGGACAACGCATACACCGGAACAACGAGGACGCTGACGCCGATCCCATAAGGCGAGTAGGGCGTGCTGAGGTGGAAGTAATCGTCGAAGGCGCCTACCGTCTTGAGTGTGAAGTGGTTCGTAAGATTCGTGCCCACGGCGACCATTGACATTGCGTCATACGCCACGAACGTATGACGGCTCACCGCGAGATACACGAGAAAGAGGCCGCCGAAAACACACCCAGCGATCAACAGATCAGTCCGGGCACTGTCCGGCGCCGCGTGACGCGGCCCCACGCGAAGGCCTCGATCGGGCTTTAGGATCGGAGCCTGCACGCGCCCACGATATCCTGCGAGTTGTCGATCTCGCGATCGAAGCCAGCATGAAGTGTTCAGAGTGGATGACAAGCTGAACAGGAAAGAGAACAGATAGGTCGACTTCCGAGGTGACGGGCCGTAGAACACTGCCCTTGAACAGCTCGACCAATGTTGCCGCGTACCAAGACACGCGCTGGATGGAGGTATTTCCGAGACGTCGCTACTCTTCGTGCGACGCGCACATCTTTTAATGCCGATAGTCGCCCGAAAGCTGCCGGAATGGAGGTGGACCCAGACCATCTGGGACCTGGAACAGCTGGACATGACTCGGCCCCACCATCGGGCCATCGGCGTAGGGGCTGGTCGTGAATGCGTGATCATTTTGGCTGGGAGACCGTCTGCGCACCGTGGTCGCCTCCGATCTCTAGCGCGCATTGGACTGCGACTGGCGGTCGGCAGGCCGACCCGGCCGTGCTTTAGGATGCTCAGCGCTTTTGTCCCCGAACCATCCGCAGCGACGTCATCGAGTTCAAGACCCTCGACGGTACGGACCTCAGTTTCTATCCGGCAGACACCTTCGACCTCGGGTGGTCGCTCTCTCCGATCGAACGCTTCGGTTCGCACGAGCGATCGGAAGACGCCCTTGAGCGAGCTGGCGAAAGTGGTCCGCCCTGGCGGAGTGATCGCTGCGGCCACCGAATACCCTCTTCTTGCGGAACGGACTCACGCCGGGGTACTTCAACCGGTAGGATCTCGGAGACCACGTCATCAATGCCACTCCTGATCTGGAGCACATCGAGCCTATCGACTGATCGACTGGTGATCACTGGCGAAGCAGCCGCTCGCGTAGCGCAGGTTCGGTTGCGGCGTCTATGGCTGTCCAGGCCAGCGCCACGGCTCCGTCGCGGACTGCCGCATCCGCCGATGGCGTGACGCAGGCCGCGGCGAATTCGTGCTGATGGTTGACCGCGCCGTGGGCCTCTATCCCGATGAGGGGATGAATGGTGGGCACGGCCAGCGACACGTTGGCCATGTCGGTGGAGAGCGTGGGCGCAGGCACGCCCGCATCGTCGGTGTCGAAGCGCCGGCCGAGGGCCTCGGCGTTGGCCCGGTACGCCCGCAACAATCCCTCGTCCACTTCCATGTGTGAGTAGACGGGTGACAGTTCCTCGTACTCGAGGGTGCATCCGGTGGCGAGCGCACCCGCCTCGAAGCATGCGTCGATCCGGGGCCGAAGGGCGGCCAACCCGGCAGCGGTGCGTGAGCGCACCATGTAGCGCGCCGTCACCGCGGCGGGAATCACGTTGGCTGCCGAGGAGCTTTGCCTCACCACCCCGTGGACCTGGTCGCCAGGGGGTAGCTGCTGGCGTAGCAAGCCGATGGCCACCTGGGCCACGTTGAGGGCGTCCTGCGCGTTGACGCCCTCCCATGGCGCGGCGGAGGCATGGGCCTCCCGGCCGTGATAGCGCACGTCGTAGTGCGCGACGGCAAGACAGGTCGCGGTGAGCCACTCGGACGGCCACGGATGCACCATCATGGCGGCGTGGACGCCGTCGAAGGCGCCCCGTTCGAGCATGAGGACCTTGCCGCCGCCGCCCTCTTCGGCGGGCGTGCCCAGGACGCGGACGGTCAGTCCGACGTCGTCGGCGACCGATGCCAGGGCCAGCCCGGCACCGACCGCGGTGGCAGCGATGATGTTGTGGCCACATGCGTGCCCGATATCGGGCAGCGCGTCGTACTCCGCGCACACCGCGACGACGAATTCCCCTCTGCCGATTCGCGATTCGAACGCCGTTGGCAGTTCGTAGACCCCTTCCTCGACCTCGAGGCCGCCCGAACGCATGGCGTCTGCCACGGCTCGCGCCGATACGATCTCCCCGAAGCACAGCTCGGGTGTGTCATGCACCGCATGGCTGAGTGCGACCAGCTCGTCGAGGTACTGGTCGATCACTCCCGCGGCGGCTTCCTTGGCCGACGAGGCGATAGGCCGAGGAGTGTTCACCTACTCGATGACCGCGACGACGTCGCCGGCACCGACGGCGTCGCCGGCGCTCACCTTTATCTCCTTGATCACGCCGTCCTTCTCCGCCGCGACGGCGTTCTCCATTTTCATGGCTTCGAGGAGGCAGATCGACTGGCCCACCTCCACCACGTCTCCGACGGCCACGAGGACCTTGACGATCGTGCCCTGCATGGGGACGGTCACCTGTCCCGATCCGCTGCCGGCCACTGCCGCCGCGGCCCGTTTGGGCCGTCCGGCAACCCGACCGGGTGCGGCCGACGTCCCCAGATCGGGCACCCACAGCCGCACCGAGAACCGCCTGCCGTTGACCTCCGCGGTGACGTCTCGCTGCACGGTGGGCACCTCGTCCTCAGCGGGAGCCGCCGCGGGCGCGCCGGCGGACTCTTCCACCAGGTGGCTCAGGTCGAGCTGGTCCTCGACCCACCTGGTTGAGTGCTTGGCTGCGGCGAAGTCCGGGTGGCTCAGGATGGCCACATCCGCCGGCAGCGTGGTGGCCACTCCGGTGATGCGGGTCTCCCCGATGGCGCGGAGCATGCGGCGCCGCGCGCCCTCGCGGTCGGGCGCCCAGACGATCATCTTGGCGATGAGGTTGTCGTAGTACTGCGAGACCGTGTCGCCGGACTCGTAGCCGGCATCGAGGCGGACGCCCGGGCCCGAGGCCGCGTGAAACGACGTCAGGGTGCCCGGTGACGGCGAGAATCGGCCGCCGCTCGGGTCCTCGGCGTTGATGCGGACCTCGATCGTGTGCCCGTTCCGCGTAATGTCCTCCTGGGTGAGGTCGAGGGGCTCACCCGAGGCGATGCGGATCTGCCAGGCGACGAGGTCAAGCCCGGTCACCAGCTCGGTGACCGGGTGCTCCACCTGGAGACGGGTGTTCATCTCGAGGAAGTAGAACTCGCCGTCCTGGTACAGGAACTCGACGGTCCCCGCGTTGTAGTAGCCGCAGGCCTCCGAGACCTTGACGGCGGCGGCGCCCATGGCCTGACGGACCTCGTCGGGGAAGTCGGGAGCCGGACTTTCCTCTATCAGCTTCTGGTGCCGGCGCTGGGCCGAACAGTCGCGCTCGCCGAGCCACAGCGTGTTGCCGTGCTGATCGCCCAGGACTTGCATCTCGACGTGCCGCGGCCATTCGAGGTAGCGCTCCAGGTAGATCTCGGGACGGCCGAAGTAGGCCTGGGCCTCGCGGGCCGCCGACTCCATCGCCTCCGCCGCCTTGTCCGCCCCGGCGACGACCTTCATGCCCCGCCCGCCACCGCCATAGGCTGCCTTGATGGCGACCGGCCATCCGTGCGCCTCGCCGAAGTCCACCACCTCGTCTGGCGAAGTGAGGGGCTCGGAGCGTCCGGGGACGCCCGCCACGCCGGCTTTCTCGGCGGCCAGGCGAGAGCTGATCTTGTCGCCCATGACCTCGATTGCCCCTGGTGGGGGACCGATGAACGTCACACCGCGCTCGGAGATGGCGCGTGCGAAGTCAGTGTTCTCGGAGAAGAAGCCGTAACCTGGGTGAACGGCGTCGGCGCCGCTCTCCTCAATGGCATGGAGGATCGTCTCGGTGTTGAGGTAGCTCTCAGCCGCCGACTCGCCGCCGAGGGCGTAGGCCTCGTCCGCCATGCGGACGTGCAGGGCGTCGCGATCGAGGTTGGAGTACACGGCAACCGTGGCGATGCCGAGCTCACGACATGTCCGGATCACCCGGACGGCGATTTCGCCGCGATTTGCAATCAGGACCTTCTGGAGCACGCTGGCTTTTCCTCCCTGAAGCGGACCCTCACAATTGCATCTCAGATGGAGCGGGGCCAAGTCAACCCCGACGAGGGGTTTTTCGGCCGGTGGAGCGCACTGTGGGCCCCGCTCGACGAGGAGAGTTTTGCTTTGTGGGGGGTGACTGTCCAGCGAGTGAGGGATGCGTCGCCGGCGATTCGATGGCTTCAGTTCTCGCTCCACCGTTCCCGGCTCCGTTGTGGGCAGGCCAGAACGGCTGCCGTTGCCACAGTTGGTGGACTCCATTTCGGTCTCAATCCGGCTCAGCGGGGATCATGAGAAGGTCGGAGACCGCACGCACCTGTGTCCGTCCTGGATCAGCCAGTCTGGGCCAAGCTGCAGACCTGGCCGTCGCGGATTCGTAGTAGACGACGGTGAAGAAGGCGACCGGCTTTGGTGGCCCAGACGTTCTTTGACGCGAAAGTAGAGTTCGTCAAGGCCGTCTCACGTGCCAGTGAGACAGCCTTGATAGCCCCCCAGTGCGCCAGACGTGATCCCTGCGTTGGTGATCCCGCTCCGCGTCACTTCAGTCTCGGACTCGCGCTGGCGTGGGTCAACCCCGCCCACCAGCACAGCTTGTGCGGACTCGATGCGGCCGATCTCGGCGATGAAGAGCGCACCGAGGACAGGGGCCGACGCCTTGATGTTCTGGACTACCTAAATTAGATCTTCCCAAAGGGTCGAAACACGGGACGATGTGACAAGTTCGCGCGGCCGTCCCAATGGGTGCGGTGGTGATGTGTTCTGTCACGGCGTCATCGATGGTAGCGAGGGCGCGGGGAGTTCGAGTGATGCGGGCGGAATATCGGGGCACAGAGCAATGGCCGGTTCTTTGGCCCTCCCTGTTGCAAGCTGGTGGAGAGCTGTAGCGCCAGCGGTGCATCTTCGTCGCAGGCTGGCGACCGCGTCTGTGACACGGTTGAGCGGCGTTCGAACGGCGCATGTGCAAGACTTCGGGTGTGGACGACGCGGTCGACCTATTTCGCACCATCTTCGAGAACGACCTGTGGAAGGGCGGAAGCGGCGAGGGTTCCGTCGCCGACGCCACAACTGAGTATCGCCAACTGGTCCAGTTGCTGATCTCGTCCCGATCGATCCGATCCGTCGTCGACGTTGGTTGCGGTGACTGGCAGTTCTCCCGCCTCATGGACTGGCGCAGCGTCAAGTACACCGGCGTCGACATCGTGCCCGAGCTCGTCGCCCGTCATGCACGCGAGCACGGCTCGGCACGTGTCCGATTCGTCGCCGCTGATGCAACCACTGCCCGCCTTCCGAGGGCCGATTTGCTCCTGTGCAAGGACGTACTGCAGCACTGGCCCAATCAGGCGATCATCGACTTTCTCTACCGCAACCGGCGCAGGTTCCGCAACGCGCTGCTCACGAACGACATCTGGTCGGTCCACGACCATGCCGGCGTCAACGCCGACATTCCGGTCGGGAGCTGGCGGCCGATCGACCTCGAGACCCCGCCGTTCCTATTGAACCCACGATGGCGTCACGACTTCGACATCCGGGGCGAGTGGACCAAGCGTATTCTGCTCGTCGTTCGCTGACGCCAGATCAGGAACGCGAGGTGTGGCGGACACCATCTCAGTCAGAGCAGGGTGGCGGGTCGACGGTTGACGGTGTCCTCGTCTGCCGACTTCAGGACCGGTCGCGAGGTCCTCAATTTCGTTTCTGTCCCGCCGCCACCACGGCTGCCAGGGAGGGCACCGAGGGGATGGCCGCCAGGAACCGGCGGGAAGACATTCGGGCTCGAGGTCGAGTTTCGTCTCGTGGCCACCAGCGGGCGGACGGCAAACACTAGATCTTCCCAGGGGGTCGAAACACGGGACTATGTGACAAGTTCGCGCGGCCGTCCCAATGGGTGCGGTGGTGATGTTCTGTCACGACGTCATCGATGGTAGCGAGGGCGCGGGGAGTTCGAGTGATGCGGGCGGAATATCGGGGCACAGAGCAATGGCCGCAAGACACGGCCGTGGACCTTGGTGAAAAAGACGGCGGTTCGGATCCACTCAGGGGTGACCACGCAGGTGTTCGTGCGCGGCAGACGGTTGATCAATCCGTGAAGCCGAAGGCGCCGCACGTCTTAGGCCACCTGGTGCGCGCTGTGGTCGTTGCCGAAGAGTCCGGCCACCAAAGGGGGGCCGCTCCAAACGGGAGGTCGTCCGCATGCTCAAGCGCTACGTCGCCCACGAGGTCTACCGCACCTTGCCCCCTCGGCTGAATCCCAGGCGCGGGCCTGGCTCCTCTCAACCATCCGGCGTCCCCGCGGGGGTGGGCCTTAAACGAACCGCCGCCCGGCGGCCCGGGACCACGATCTGCACGACCGTGGCCGCATAAGAGATTGCCCTCGATCGTCGAGCGGCCCTTCATTGTTCTGCCCGCAGCTCCCGAGATCCCCAAACAGGGGCTTGAGGCTGATAGGAGATTCGTTTGCGACGTTCTGCTCAGCGCGTCGCGACACACCGGCGATCGGAGTAACCATCGCCACTTTGGTTCCGGGCGCCTGCTTGAGCATTTGGGGGCAGGACCGCCGCCGGAACATCGCGTAGAGTCTTTCCATGGGTGCAGTGCGTAGCGATATGATCTTCGATTGCAACAACACGCGCCGGGGGTCGTTCTTCGATGGACGTCTAAGAGAAAGCTATGCGTTCCGGATGTCCGAGTCCGGCCCGACGTTTCCGCACCTCCTCCTCCTCGTGCTCGCCCGGTCCCCATGGGGAAGGTCCCTGAGGCAAGAACAGGGTCCACCTCGACATCGAGGCAACCGACGTGCACGAGGAGGTGCGCCTCCTGGCTCTCAGGGCGACTCGCGCTGTACCCGATCCCGTATAGAAGCACGGCATGCGCTGCCTGATGACCATCTCGAGGCAAACGAGTTCTGCATATGTCAACCGGTTGACAATCAGGTGTGACGCGCGCCTGTACCGTGTGGAGGATCGCATGAAAGTTGTCCCGAGCGCACTTCCAGCCGCCTTACGACTACATCGTGAGAGGCAGGACGCGAAGGCGGCAGGTCCACTTCGCAACGACAGGGAGAGCTGCGTGTGTGGTGCGGCGAGGCGCAGCATCCCAAGCCACATGTGGCGCGTTTCTGATAAAGAGGACGATCCGTTCTTCCCGAAGTACTACTACCGTTGTCCCGTTTGTCTGTCGTTTTCAGCGCCGCAGATCTACTTCCCGGCGGACAAGTATGAGACGCTGGCCCTTGACTTCTACGGCAAAGGCGAGCAAGAGGACCTCCTTACCGACGTTCGAGTCCGGTCGATGGTCCGAGAGCTTGTCGGGGACCCATGCGGTGCTGTCCTCCTGGACTTGGGCAGCGGTGGTGGCTGGCTCTCCAGGAGATTCGTCAGCGACGTCCCAGGTAGTCGTGCGCTGGCCGTAGACGCCGACACCCGGTTGCGTGATTCCTACTACCAGGACGTTTCGAGCATCGAATTCGTGCCTGAACTAATCGATGACTTCCTCAACCGATTTGGCGAAGAAACGAGCCGGGGCGAGCGGGTAGGAGCCGATGCAGCGATCATGACGGATGTGCTCGAGCACCTCCTGTGGCCTGAAGTGACCGTGCAGCTTGTTTTCCGAGCGCTGCGCCCCGGAGGTGTCGGATATTTCGTCGTACCGAACTCGGAGACATTTCAGATGCCTGAGCCATTTCCGGTCGCTGCCGCAGCGGTCGACTGGGCCCATGCGAAGCATACATGTCAACACATCTGGACGATGTCGCCGGAAGCCTTCGAAGGCATCTTCGTGCGCGCGGGATTTTCAGTGTTGAGGCACGACCAGGCCTTAGAGACAGATATTCGCCGGGATGCGGTCTTCTCCACGGTGGTCGTGCGTCGCTGATCAGTCGGTGACCAATTGCCGGTTGCGACGGTCCCCGCTGACGCCGCGTCCGCGCCGCCAGCTGTGTAGAACAACGAAGCGGCGGCAAAGGATCAGCCATAGGTCGCCTCGAGGACGACCTTGGGGCTTCGCCGACGGCCGCCACCGCTGCTGCCAGGTTGATCGCGTCGTTGTCGATGCGGATGGTCTCGAGTCATTGGCCCTGCTGGCCAGCCGAACGATCAGCAAACGATGCTTGTGCAGATGCGTTGCCAAAGACCCGAGCGTGACAACGCTCGGATCCTCAGATGAAGCGGAGGCTCCGCTCCTTCATCGCATCACGCACCCTATGGTGTCTGCCATGTGGGGCGGCGAGTGGGAGATCCACCGGCTCGACGAGGTCGGCTCCACCAACACGTACGTGCGTGAACGGGCGCGTCAGGGGGCACCCGAAGGCCTGGTCGCCGTCGCCGACCACCAGACGGCGGGCCGCGGACGCCTCGATCGGCGCTGGGAATCGCCACCGGGGGCGAATCTGCTGGTCTCCATCCTCCTCCGCCCCGGCTGCGGAAGTGGCGACGTACACCTCTGTGCCGGAGCCGTCGCACTGGCCGGGGCCGACGCGTGCCGGGAGGTCGCCGGGGTCGATCCGGTGCTCAAGTGGCCCAACGACCTACTGCTCGAGGGCGCCAAGCTGGCGGGGGTGCTGGCCGAAGCCGAATTTGTCGGGTCCTCCCTGAAGGCCGTCGTCGTCGGGATCGGGATCAACGTGGCCTGGCCCGGTCCCGAGGAAGCCGGGGGCACCTGCCTGGACGACGCAGGCGGCACGACGCAGCCGGTGGACCGCCGGGTCCTCCTCGACCACCTTCTCGGGGCTCTGGCGCCGCGGTGCGCCCTGCTCGAGGGGGCGGAGGGGCGCCGCACCCTGGCCGATGAGTTGCGCGGCCGCTGCAGCACGCTGGGCCAGGAGGTGCGGGTGGTGCTGGCCGGGGAGCAACTGCTCGGCCGGGCCAGCTCCATCGACGACGGCGGTCATCTGGTGGTGGAGACACCCTCGGGACCCCGGGCAGTCAGTGCCGGCGACGTGGTGCATCTGCGGCCCCACCAGGGCAACGGTGGGGTCCGGGGCCTGGGCTAATATCTCGCCCACTATGCGCCTTCTCGTCACGGGAGGTGCCGGTTTCATCGGGTCGAACTTCGCCCGTTACTGGGTGGAACAGCACCCCGAGGACCACGTGGTCGTGTACGACGTCCTCACCTACGCCGGCAACCGACCCAGCCTGTCCGACATCGAGGACAGGATCGTCTTCGTCCAGGGCGACATCTGCGACCCGGCGGCCGCCGAGAAGGCGCTGCGGAGCGAAGGGATCGACACGATCGTCCACTTCGCCGCCGAGTCGCACAACTCGCTGGCCGTGCTCAACCCCGGGCTGTTCTTCCGCACGAACGTTCTCGGGACCCAGACCATGCTCGAGGCAGCACGGCAGGCCGAGGTGGCGCGCTTCCACCACGTCTCGACGTGCGAGGTCTACGGGGACCTGCCGCTCGATGCCGACGAGGTCTTCCACGAGGACTCTCCTTACCGGCCGCGCACGCCCTATAACGCGTCGAAGGCCGGGGCCGATCATGCGGTGCGGGCCTATGCCGAGACCTACGGGTTGCCCATCACCATCACCAACTGCGCCAACAACTACGGGCCCTATCAGTTCCCGGAGAAGCTGATCCCGCACTTCTGCGCCTTGGCGCTCGACGACCAGGCCCTCACGCTGTACGCCAGCACGGAGAACCGGCGGGAGTGGTTGCACGTGTACGACCACTGCACCGCGATCGACGCCGTCCTCGCCCGCGGGCGGGTGGGGGAGACATACCACGTCGGCAGCGGCGTCGAGGCGTCCATCATGGAGGTGGCCGACCGCATCCTGGCCGCCCTGGGCAAGCCCGAGTCGCTCAAGACGATCGTGCCCGACCGGCCGGGGCACGACCGGCGCTACGTGCTCGACGCTTCCAAGCTGCACCGCGAGCTGGGCTGGGCGCCGTCGGTGGACTGGGAGCAGGGTCTGGCCGACACCGTGTCGTGGTACGCCGCCAACCGGGACTGGTGGGAGCCGCTGCGGGCTCGAGCGCCTATCGCCGAAGGGTCGTGGGAGACCGGGACAGGGTCCAGGACCACCTGAGCGGTGCGCATCCTGATCACCGGAGCGGACGGGCAGCTGGGCCGTGATCTGCTCGACTGCCTGGCCGGACGAGTGGCCGCCGGGGGCCTTCGCTGCGCGCTGCTCGGCCCGGAGGGTCCGCGACCGGGCCTCGATCACGAGGTCCTGGGCACCGACATCGATACCATGCCCGTCGATGACCGGGATGCCGTCTTGACGACCTTCACCTCCTTCCGGCCCGAGCTCGTCCTCCACGGTGGCGCGCTCACTGCCGTCGACCGGTGCGAGGCCGAGGTCGACCTCGCCTACGCGGTGAACGCCACGGGGACCCGAAATGTGGCCGAGGCGGCCGCCATGGTGGGGTCGCACGTGGTCTATGTCTCGACCGACTACGTCTTCGACGGCACGGCCGATCGCCCCTACCGGGAGTGGGACGCCCCCGGTCCGACCTCGGTCTACGGCTCCTCCAAGCTGGCGGGCGAGCGGGAGTGCCGGCCCGGGTCCACCATCGTGCGGACGAGCTGGGTGTGCGGGGCCCACGGCGCCA
Organism: uncultured Acidimicrobiaceae bacterium; assembly: GCA_963737805.1. Classification (GTDB taxonomy): domain Bacteria; phylum Actinomycetota; class Acidimicrobiia; order Acidimicrobiales; family RAAP-2; genus Bog-473. Next base: position 244,787 of record CAVTUE010000011.1, on the reverse strand, counting down.
ACATGGTCGTCACCGCATTGCGCCTGGCCTCCGAGGGCGACGGCGAGCTCCACTTCGTCGACGACCAGCACGGGTCTCCGACGTTCACCGCCGACCTGGCGCCCGCGATCGTGACCCTCGGGCTCGACCGCCGGCCCGGGCTCTTCCACGTGACCAACGGTGGCGCAACGACGTGGTGGGGCTTGGTGCGGGCGGTGCTGGCCGAGGTCGGCGCGGATCCCGAACGGGTGCGGCCCATCGCCACGGCGGCGCTCGACCCACCCCGGCTGGCCCCACGCCCGGCGTACTCGGTGCTCGACAACATGGCACTGCGGCTGGCCGGACTGCCGGCCCTGCCGGACTGGCAGGACGGTCTGGCCCGACTGGTTCCCGCGCTCCGAACGCCACAGGCGTCGGCATGAGCTCGGGCAATGGCCGCGTGAACCGGCACACGGTCGCCGTCATCGGTGCCGGCTACGTGGGCCTGCCGACGGCGGCGACGCTGGCGCACTTCGGTCACCGCGTCGTGCTGGCCGAGCACGAGCCCTTCCGGTTCGCCGTGCTGCGCGACGGACGCATGCCGATCGTGGAGGCGGACCTCGACGAGCTGGTGGCGGACGGTGTGGCGGCTGGGCACCTCTTCTTCACCGACTCGGCGGTCGAGGCGGTTTCGGGGGCGGAGTTCGTCTTCTTGTGCGTGCCAACACCCCAGAGCGCCGACGGCTCGGCCGACCTCTCCTACGTCGAAGCGGCGGCCAAGGAGATCGCGTCCGCGACCTGGAGCCCGGCGCCATCGTGGTCAACAAATCGACCGTGCCGGTCGGGTCGGCCAACTTTGTCGAGCAGGTCATCGGACGCGCCGACATCAGCGTGGTCTCCAACCCCGAGTTCCTCCGTGAGGGCACGGCGGTGCTCGACAGCCTCAACCCGGATCGGATCGTCGTGGGCGCGGGCGACGCTCGGGCGGCGGCCAGGGTGGGGGAGCTCTTCTCGTCGACCCGGGCACCGTTGATCGTGACCGATGCCACGACATCGGAGACGATCAAGTACGCGTCGAACGCGTTCCTGGCCACGAAGCTGAGCTTCGTCAACGCCCTGGCCGGGCTCTGCGAGGAGGTGGGGGCCGACGCCCGCGACGTGCTGCTCGGGCTGGGCTACGACAAACGCATCGGGTTCGAGTTCCTGCGCCCCGGCCCGGGCTGGGGCGGATCGTGCCTGCCCAAGGACACCAGGGCCCTTCTCCACATCGCCGGAGAGGCTGGCTACGACTTCTCGCTGCTGGCCGGCGCGATCGCCTCGAACGATGAGCAGCTGTCCCGGGTGGTGGCCAAGGTCGAGACCACCTGCGGCGGCTCGGTTGAGGGGGCGACGCTGGCCGTGTGGGGCCTCACCTTCAAAGCCAACACCGACGACCGGCGCGACTCGCCCAGCCTGGAGATCGCCCATCGCCTGACCGGCCTGGGTGCGACCGTCCAGGCGTTCGATCCCACCGTTGACGCCGAGACCGACGTCCCCGACCTGCAGGACCTGCAGCTGCGGCCCGATCCCTACGCGGCGGCGGCGGGAGCCCGGGCCCTTGTGGTGCTCACCGAGTGGGACGAATTCCGTCGGCTCGACTTCGCCCGCGTGCTCGCCGCCATGGCGGAGCCCAACATCGTGGATGCCCGTAACCTGCTCGATCCCGTCGCAGTACGACGCATGGGCTTCCACTACTCGGGAATTGGGCGCCAGTGAGCCGGGTGGTGGTGGCCGGTGGCGCCGGCTTCTTGGGTTCGCATCTGTGCGATCGCCTCGTCGAGCGAGGCGACACCGTCGTGTGCCTGGACAACCTCTCCACCGGGTCGCGGGAGAACGTGGCGCACCTACTGGGCCATGACCGCTTCCGCCTCGTCGTGATCGATGTCAGCGAGAAGGTGGAGTTCGATGACGCCGGCAAGGTCGATGCCGTCTGCAACCTGGCCTCGCCGGCGTCGCCGCCGGAGTACCTTGCCCGACCCTTCGACACGCTGGCGGTCGGGAGCGAGGGCACCCGCCGGCTGCTCGAGTTGGCCCGGGAGCACGGGGCGCGGTTCCTGATGGCGAGCACAAGCGAGGTCTACGGGGATCCCGAGGTGCATCCCCAGGTCGAGTCGTATCGGGGCAACGTCGACCCCACGGGGCCGCGCAGCGTCTACGACGAGGCCAAGCGTTTCGCCGAAAGCCTGACCATGGCCATGCACCGCACGCACGGCGTCAATGTGGGGATCGCCCGGATCTTCAACACCTATGGGCCGCGGCTCTCCCCAGGTGACGGCAGGGTGGTGTCGAACTTCATCGTGCAGGCGCTGCGGGGCGAGCCCCTGACCGTGTACGGGGACGGCAGCCAAACGCGGAGCCTGTGCTTTGTCGATGACGAGATCGACGGGCTACTGGCCGTTCTCGATACATCCCTCGTCGGCCCCGTCAACATCGGAAACCCCCATGAGCTCTCGATGCTCGAGCTGGCCCGCTTTGTCCTGGAGGTCACTGGCTCGGTGTCAGGCATCGTCTTCGAGCAGCTGCCGATCGACGACCCGACCCGGCGTTGCCCCGACATCACGCTGGCCCGGCGCGAGCTGGGTTGGGAGCCCAGGATCGGGCTGCGAGAGGGGATCGAGCGCACAATCCGGTACTTCGCAGACAGAGTGTAAGACTGATGTCCCCATGACGGAGTCAGACATGACAGAGGACGCGACAGCGACCGAGACCGACGTGACCGAGGTCCTCCCGCCGCGGACCTACGAGACCTTGACAGTGATTGTGCCGGTGTTCAACGAGCGGACCACGGTGGCCGAGGTCATCCGGCGCATGCGGGCGGTCGAACTGCCGGTCGTGCTCCAGATCATCGCGGTCGACGACGGGTCGAGCGACGGCTCCGACAAAGTGCTGGGTGCCATCGAGGACTCGACGGTGCGGGTCCTGCGCCACGAGGTGAACCAGGGCAAAGGTGCGGCTATCCGCACCGGGCTGGCCGAAGCTCGCGGCGACCTCGTCCTCATTCAAGACGCCGACCTCGAGTACGACCCTAACGACTGGCCGCGCCTGCTCGAGCCGGTGCTCCGGGGCAAGGCGTTGGTGGTCTATGGCAGCCGCTTCACCGGCGAGCGCAAGAACATGTTGCCGCTGCACTGGATAGGCAACCGCCTGCTCTCACTCGTCACCAATGTGCTCTACAGCTCGACGCTGTCGGACATGGAGACCTGTTACAAGCTGTTCGACGCCCGCGTGCTCGAGGGCCTGACCGTCGTCTCCAACCGGTTCGACTTCGAGCCAGAGATCACGGCCAAGGTGTTGCGCCGGGGCCACCGGATCTATGAGGTGCCGATCTCCTACGCCGGCCGCGAGCCCGACGAGGGAAAGAAGATCACCTGGCGCGACGGGTTCAGCGCGCTGCGCGCGCTCGTGAAATTCCGCTTCACCAAGGATTACTGAGCGCCGCGTGTCGGCCCCGATCGGCGCCGTCGTGGTCGACCACGACACAGGGCCGTTGCTCGACGGCTGCGTCCGCTCCCTGCTCGCCGACGGGGCGGGTCCCGTCGTGGTAGTGGAGAACGGTGCCGCCGGAAGTGCGGCGAACGCTCTGGCAGATCTCCCGGGGGACGGCACCGAACAGCCCGTCCGCATCGTGCGGCCCGGCCACAACGTCGGCTTCGGAGCCGGCGTGAATCGAGGCCTCGCCGCGCTGGCAGGGGAGTCGGCGCCGCCGGAGTGGATCCTCGTGTGCAATCCGGATCTGATCGTGCACCTCGGAGCCCTGGCCGCGTTGCGCCAGGTGCTCGAATCCGAGCACGCCTGGGCGCTCGTCGGGCCCCGCATCTTCGACGAGACCGGTGTGGTCTACCCCTCGGTGCGCAACTTTCCTTCCCTCGCCGACGCAGCCGGGCATGCACTGCTGGCGCTGTTCAACCCGGACAACCCTTTCACCCAGCGCTACAACCCCGGCACGCCTGAAGGGGACGTGGTCACGCCGGCCGGGTGGGTGTCGGGTTCGTGCTTCCTGGCTCGCCGCAACGCGCTGGAAGAGCTCGGCGGCTTCGACGAGGCCTACTTCATGTACGCCGAGGACATGGACCTGTGCTGGCGCGCCCACCATGCCGGCTGGGGCGTGGGCTTCGCCGGGACGGCGGAGGTGACCCACGTGCAGGGAGTCAGCACGGCGCGCCACCCGTACCGCATGATGCTGGCCCACCACCGCTCGGCCCTCCGCTTCACGTTCCGGACCACGAAGGGCTGGCGCCGCGCCGCGCTACCCCTGGCGGTGCTGGTGCTCGGGATGCGTATGGCCATGGCCACGCTCCGGCTCGTCCTTCACCGCTAGGCCACGGCCTTTGCGCGACCACCGGGCCCGGCTCGTCGTCGCGCTCGTGGCCCTCGGGGTCACCGTGCTTGCTCTCGTCCTGGCAGTGACCGTCAGCGGGCCCCGGCCGGCCGCCACCGTGCATGTCGAGCCGCAGGTCACTTTCGCCCTGCCGCCGACCGCCACTGTCTGTACCGGGGCGACGGCCCAGGCCGGCGGGGGCGAGAATGTGCCGCTCACGGTCAGCGTCGTTGCCGGTCAGGTCGCCGAGACGGTGGACGTCTGCATCGAAGGCCAGGGACCCTTCCCCTTCGTCCTCGATTCGGGCGCGGGACAGTCGACCGTTGATGCCGGGCTGGCCCGTCGGCTCCACCTGGCGGCCGCGGGCGCTCCGAGCGAGTTCGCCGGTGTCGGGTGCACTGGGGCCGCCCAGCCCGTCTCGGTCGGCGCGTGGTCACTCGACGGCGTCGAGCTGGCGGCGCAGCAGCTGACAGCAGCAACGCTGCCCCAGATGGGTGGGAGGGGTGAGCCGGTTGGCTTGCTCGGCTCAGACGTCCTGTCCCGCTTCGGTGGGATTCGTATCGACTTCGACTCGGGCGCCCTCGTCCTGCCCGGACCCGAAGGTGCACCACTCGATGCGTCCTCGCCCTACACGGGCCCGCAGAGCCCACCACCGGCGACGCTGACGCAAGGGGAGAACGGGACGACGGTGCCGCTGACGGTGACCCCGGCCCGGGGCGACGTGTCGCTCAGCGTGGCGGTCCGCTTCGGCCACGGCCCGCAGCGGGACTTCGTGGTCGACACAGGCTCCTCCCAGAGCGTGGTGTCGTCCTCGGTCACCCGGAGGCAGTCGCTGGCCACAACCGAGCTGGCGCAGCGCCAGTCCACCGTGTGCTCGGTGATCACGGTCCCGCTCGTGCACAGCGGGCCGTGGTCCGTGCCTGGCCTGGCGCTCCATCCCCAGCTCATCGGCTCGACCGAATTCGGCTCCATCAGCCTCTCCGGCACCGTCGGCCTGCTGGGCTCGGACCAGCTTCGGCGCTTCGGGTGGGTCATCCTCGACTATGCCGGAGGGCAATTGGTGCTGGGGTGATCGGACGGCCGTGGCGTCAGATGGTCCCCTCTTCCACGGCGTGCCTGATCCATGGGATCACCTCGTCGAGCATGTCGCTCAGCGACGTCGTCGCCTCGACGCCGAGAACCTTCGCCGCCTTCTCGGTGGCCGGGATGCGGAGCGCAACATCGTGTTCGAAGGGAGGGTCGACCTGGTAACGGAACTCCGATTCCTCCCCCCGGACCTTCTTCCAGATGGTCTCGGCAAGCTCGAGAACGGTCGTCGAAGTGGCCGTAGAGAGATTGAAATCTTCGTTTAGGGCGTCCGGATGCTCCATCGCCGTCACGATGCCAGCCGCCAGGTCGCCTCCATAGGTGTAGTGACGGACCTGACTGCCGTCCCCGAGGATATGAAGCGGATCCTGACCCTTGAGCACCTTTTGGACGAGATCGGGGACGACGTGGCTCATGGCCAATCGCACGTTGCCCGACAGGATCTCGACGTCACCAAGCCCCCTCTGTTCCCCGACGCCCACGCAGTTGAAGGGACGCAAGATCGTGAACGGCAGTCCGTGCTGGGAGTGCGCGGCTCGGGCGAAGTACTCCACCGCCAGCTTTTGGAAACCGTACGAGGACATCGGCGGCGGGATCTCGTGTTCTTGTCCTTCAGCCGAGGGCCATGAGGTGGCGGACTCGAACACCATGGAGGACGAGAGGTACGTCACCTTCTGAAGCCGACCGGCATGATGGGCCTCGATCGCCGCATCACACGAGGTCGCGATGATGCGCTCGTTCGTGGCCAGAAGGTCATAGGCGTACGTGTGAAAGTAGGAGATCCCGCCGATCAAGGCTGCGCCAGCAATGAAGTGGTCGCACTCCATCAGCAGCTTCGTCATCAGGTCGACATCCCTGGCGTCCCCTTCTATGAACGTGTACGACCTGTGGTCGTCGTAGGACTTGGTGACCCTGCCGTACTTCGACAGGTTGTCGATCCCCACCACCTCGTGACCGCGTTGGAGAAGCTCTTCCACCACGTAACCACCGATGAAGCCAGCAGAACCGCTGACGAGGACGGTCGCCATTTACTCATCTTCTCCTTGTGTCATTTGAAGAGAATCTCGGGGATGTTCGCGGAGCACGGAGTGACGGGCGCTCACGGGGATCGCCGGGCTTGATCTCGATTGCTGCGAACCTCCTGGACGGTCAGCTTCGGGCCGAAGGCGTATAGATACCACCGAAGGTAGTGGGGCAGCCATTTCGGCAAATTGAAGTTGGATTGCCCGCTGATGCGCTCGAGCCAGATCGTCGGGATTTCTGCCACCGGAAGACGAAGACGTCGGGCCTTCGCGACGAGCTCGAGACCCACCTCGAAACCCTGGTCCGAATCGATACCCACCGATCGGACGAACTCGGTCGAGTAAGCCTTAAACGAGTTGGTGCCATCGCGAGTGCCAACTCGAGCGAAGAGATGGAGGGTGATGCCGGCGATCCGTGACAGCGTGCTCTTTAGGAACATCCCGCCGATCTGGCGGCCCCCGCGTGCATAGCGGGAGGCGGCAGCGATGGCGACACCTCGGTCGACGAGCCGAGCCAGCGCGTCGATCTGCATCGGGTCGTCACAACCGTCCGCCATCGTCACGACGGCAACCTCTGCCGCGGCCTGTGCAAAACCGAACCGGATCGCGCGCGCTGGTCCCTTGCCGAAGAGATTAAGGACAGGGACGACTCGGGGGTCGGCGCGTTGGACCTTCTCGATCCACGGGACGGTCGTGTCGTCGGGCGAGTCGTAGACCACCAAGACCTCGCAGGGCAGCTGAACCGAAGCAAGAATGCGCTCAAGGCACGGCACGATCGCCTCGCCCTCATTGTAGGCCAGCACAATTACCGAGACCTGTGGCTTCACAGGACTGTGCCGTTCCCTAGGGTCCCCCAGATGTCGATGAACGGTACGTCCACCTGCACTCCCTGATAGGCGCTATGCGGCGTGGACAAGATCAGCAGGTCAGATCGCTCGAGTACTTCCTCCAAGGGCGAGAGCTGCGAGTCGACCGTAACGTACGGATCGTTGCAAAGGACCTCTTTCGACTTGAAGCGCAGAAGGCGTTTGAGCTTGTAACTCAAGCTCGAACGGATGTCGTCTGATTCCGCTTTGAAGGACATGCCGAGCAGCCCGACCGTCATCGTCGAGAGCGGGTACGCCTTCTCGAGCCGCGACACCACGTACAGTGGCAGACCTTCGTTTACCATCATTGCGGCATGGCCGAGCACGAAATTGTTGTTGTTGAAGGCGGCCAATTGCATGGTGTCTTTCAAGAGGCATGGTCCGGCCGCGAAACCGGCGCCGGGCAGATCGCTCGCCCTGGGGTACTCGAATGTCAGTCCAGTCCGAATACGTTCGTAGTCGAGGCCGAAGTCGTTCGCCATCATGAACAACTGGTTGGCCGTGGCGAACCGTATGTACCGCCAGGTGTTGGTAAAGAGCTTGGCCAATTCGGCATCTTCGGGTTGCATCCGTACCATCTGGGATGTCAGGTTCCCGAACAGCTTCTCGGCCCGGTCGAGCGCTGCCGGGTGTCGACTCGACACAATTTGCGGAAGTTCGAAGAGCTCGGTCATCGCCTTTCCTTCTGCGATGCGTTCAGGACAGAACGTGACGTCGACCGATTTGCCGAGTTCGGCGACTTTCGCTTCAACGAGGGCCGTCGTCCCGGGATAGACGGTGGAACGCAACACCAACAACTGGCCGTCCCTTAGCGAATCTCCCATCCGTGCTACCGCCTCCGACACGGCGTTGGGATCGGGATTGAGATGCTCGTCGACTGGTGTGCCGATGACGATGATGACGTTTTCGGCGCTGGCTACGACATCCGGATCTATTGTCGCGATCAAGCGCTTTCCGACAACGCGCTGGAGAACCTCGTCGGCTCCCTCCTCGGCGAACGGCATGACGCCGTTCTCGACTTGGTCAACCGCATGGCTGTTGAGGTCGAAGAGGGCGACCTTCAGACCGCGGTCGGCGAAGGCCAGCCCCAGAGGCAATCCCACGTGGCCACAGCCCCCGACTACGACCACGTCCCGCTCGAATCTCATTCCCCAACTCTCCTCGCCCGTGCTCGTCAGCGGGTCACGACCATCCCCTTGATTGAAGACAGATGTTAGAGGACGCCCCGACCCCCCGTCCGTGGAGCCACCTGATGATCCCCGTACCCCGGCCTCATGAGGATCCGTGACCGTAGTGCGGATTACTTCTCCGTGCCAATGGGCTCGCGACCGCTGGTGGGCGTCCCATCTTGAGAGGGCATGGGCTGGGTCTCGGACACGTTCCTCGCGGGATGGTCGTGGCCCGACTTTCGGACGGATCTGCGAACCACGGTCAATGGGTCCGCCGGGTGGATTCATCGGAGTGCAAGGACGTCGTCGAGCGGTCTTTCCAGAACTCTGGGCTTGCAGGCGAGATCTGGGCCGATCGAACTGGCGAGGTGTGTCGTTGCGATGGTCACCACGCATGCTGGACCACGGCGGACAGGCTCACGTCGAGCGACTGGGCCAGCCGGCTCACATCGCGGGGCCGTCGCTAAGACTTCCACCAGGTCACGTCAGATCACCCAACGCCCGAACACTTCGTCGACCTGTTAATACTTAAGCATCTACTTAAGTACTTCCCCACGCGGGAAACCATGTTGGAATCGACGGAGACGCCTTCTGCTTTACTCACGCTGTGCGAGAGCGGCGCGAGCGCGAACCGTGACAACCGGCGTCCACACCAAACGAGCCCAAGACGCGTTTTCGACGGGTGCCGGAAACGCAGGCCGATTCCGCACCGTGTTCCACGGGAGTGCCGCGATATCCGCTTCCCCCTAGATCGGTTCTGGCCGGATCGCTCGTCGGGCTGCTCGCCACGGTCGTGATGTCTGCGCGGGACCACGTCGTGTTCTCCACTCCCATCCATGAGGACACCGATTACGCCGCGAACTCCATTCTGGTGAACCAGGCCGTTCATTTTCACCTGCTCGTTGGGAACTACTCGCGGGAAGGCTTCAACCATCCCGGACCGGCTTTCCTCTACATCCAATCGTTCGGCCAGGATCTCTTCTATTCGCTCCTTCACATCGTCCCATACCAGTACAACGGTCAGCTCCTCGCCGTGTTCGTCTTGAGCGGAGCGATGATCGCCCTGACGATGATGGTGCTGTCCCGCCGAACCGGGTCCTGGCTGGTCGCCCTATTCGGCCTGGGCGTCGTTTTGTTGCTCACTGGTAGCTCCGTCGGATGGGCGTCGGCATGGATGCCTTACGTCTACATCGCCCCATTCCTCTTGGCTATGGTCGCCGGAGCCTCGGTTGCTACTGGAGCACTCGAGGATCTCCCTTTCTTCGTCCTCGCCGTCGGCCTCCTTGTGCATGGCCACATCGCATTCGTCGGCATCATGGGCCTGTTCGTCCTTGTCGTCGCAGTGACGTGGATCCTCGTCGTCCGACGGCACGTCCGGCCCTGGAGCGCCCTGCGGGCTTCTCCGAAGCCACTTGCCGTGAGCATCGTCATCGTTGTCATCTTCCTCGTTCCGATTGCGCTCGAACTGATCCTTCACTGGCCAGGCGAGCTAAGCCTGTACTGGCACTACATACGTGACAACGGCCAGCAGAATCCCCACACAGTGGTCCAGGCCCTTCACTACGTGAACCAGTTCTGGCCGGGCGGCCATCTCGGGATAGCCCTTCTCCTCCTCAGCGGGCTGTTCGCCGGGGTGCTCCTGACAAGGGAGCCAGACCGTGGACGACGGGTCTTCCTTTTCGGGGTTCTTGGAGCGGTGGTCGTGATGAGCGCCGAGGTCGTGCTGTACGGACTGAAGGGCGTAGACCAGCTCACGTTGCTCTACACGGCCTACTTCTACTACGTCGTCCCGCCATTGTTACTGGCTGTCCTGGTCATGGAGGCGGCTGGCCAACTCCGCATGGCGGCGGTGGGCCGCCTCTCCGCTGACCAGGGGAGGGCTGCTACCCAGGGAGTCGTGGTCGTTGCCTTCGTGGCGCTGGTGCTCGTGCTTAGCAGCCAACCAAGCTTCTACAACTCGTATCGCGGCGACCCCAATCTGCCCGCGATGGCGACAGCGGTGCAGCGTGGTTCCGACGAGCGGCACGAAGACGTCGCCATCAGTATGGTCGGCCCAGGAGCGCCTTCGTCCGACTGGCCCGACGTGGTCGGTCTTCTCGTTGCTGCTTCCAGATCAGGATACGAACCTTGCGTGGACAATCCCTCCTGGGCGTTCATGATGACCAGGAGCTATATCTGCACGCCGAGTCAGGCCGCTCATCGATGGAAGATCACCGTCTCCTCCGGGTCCGAACCCGTTCCAGCGGGATCCGCGACGATCTTTCGTGACCCCTCAACCGTCGTCTACACCAGTTGAGCTCAAAGCCTCCCAGGGAGGCGACCACGTACGCATCCGTGCACAGGCCGTGGTCATTTGGTCGGGGGACTGGCGGTGCGACCGCTCCGGGACAAGAGGGCGACGCCATCGAGGGACATGGGGCACGAGCGGCTCACGTGAGCGCAGCGCCGAGGGCGTCCAGGAGCTCAGCCGTGCCCTTCTCGCGGACGGCGGGTGTGTCACCGCCATCGAGGAAGACGCCCTGCTCGGTGAATGTCAGCGTGGTGCCCGACGGAGCAGGGGTGAATTCCACCGTCGTCACCGACACCGAGATCAGCGTGCCATCGGCCTCCATGGTGGAGCCGTAGACGATGCGCTCGGCCGGGACGATGTCCCGGTAGACGCCCTCATAGGTGTAGACGGGACCGCCGGGGGGACCGCCGCGGTTGATCTCGGCGCCGCCCACCCGGAAGTCAAGCTCGAACACGGAACTCCCCGGGGTGCCGAACCAGCGTGCCTTGGACTCCTGGCTGGACCAGGCCGCGAAGACGCGCTCGGGCGGGACCGGGTAGTTCCGGCTGAGGGTGAAGGTTCCGTGCTCTGCGGTGCGGTTGGTGGTCATCTCAAGCTCCTCTCGAGAGTGATGCTGCGGCCTGCCCGGCAGCGAGGGTCCTCGACGAGGACTCCGCGCAACTGGTCGAGGCAGCGTGCCCGGGTGACGCGCTGGCCGACGAACCAGTCCTCGGCCAAACGAAGCTCCGATCGCTCGATTCGCCAGGTCCCGGCCCGGCACACCTTCTCGGAGCGGACCAGGCCGCACAGTGGAAGACGGCCAGATGCTGCGGGTGGCAGCGCCCAGCGAGCAGACCTCGTCGACATAGATACTCAAGCATTGACTTAAGTATTCCTCCGAAGCGACCGCCCTGTCAAGAAAGCAGATCAGTCGGGCCCGGAGAGCCCCAACATGTCGGTGACGCCGTGATCCCGGCCCGCGGTGTAACCGCCGTCGACGGGGAGCGCGTGGCCCGTCACGAATGACGGCGTCGTCTGAGAGCAAGAACGCGACGACGGCGGCGATCTCCTCGGGTCGAGCCATGCGGCGGCCCAGTTTGTGTTCGTGAACGATGTCGGCCAGGGCGTCCTCCATGCCCGGGCCGAAGACAGAGTCTGTCATCGGGGTCTCGACGAACCCCGGGCAGACGGCGTTGACCCGGATGCCGCGCCCGCCGTAGTCGATGGCCATGTTCTTGGTCAGGAGGACCACGCCGCCCTTGGACGCGCTGTACACACTGCCCCCCGCCGTGCCCTCGAGCCCCTCGATACTGGCCAGCGTCACCAACGAGCCGCGCTGGCCGTCGACGTGGCGCTTCTGCCGCAACATCTGACCGATTACGTGTTTGGCCGTCAGGTACGTGCCGGTCAGGTTCACGGCGATGACGCGTGCCCATTCCTCTGCCGGCAGCATGTGGACGGGCCCGCCGCCCGCCACGCCCGCCGCGTTGACCAATCCGTCGACGCAGCCGCCAAAGTCCACCGCGGCCCGGACGAGCGCTTCGACCGATCCTTCCTCCGCCACGTCGACCTGACGGAAGAGCCAGCGTCCCTCACCTGGCGTCTGCGGCCCTTCGTCGGGTTGGACAAGGTCGGCGCCCACAACGCGGCCTCCTTCGTCGAGAAGCCGAGCGGCAGTCGCCCGCGCCGATGCCCGAGGCGGCTCCCGTCACGATGTAGGTCCGGCCGGCCAATCCGCGCATGGCGCCTCCGCTTTGTTTGCGCCCGGGCGTCCCGGGCTGATAGGAGCAGTGCACTGTTCTAGCCGGGTTCCGCCCGCGCACATCGTCCGGGGGGAGCCCAGGCCATGAAGTTCGCGCTGTTCTACGAGATCCCGGTTCCGCGTCCTTGGGGGGAGGACAGCGAGCTCATCGCGTACCAAAACACGCTCGAGCAGGCCATCGCAGGCGACCGGCACGGCTGGCACGCGTTCTGGACGGTGGAGCACCACTTCCTGCAGGAGTACTCGCATTGCTCGAACCCAGAGGTCTTGTACGGCGCCATCGCGGCGCGTACCGAGCGGATCCGGCTCGGTTACGGCGTGCGCCTCATGCCCAAGCCCTACAACCACCCGGTGCGGACGGCGGAGTCGGTCGCGGTGCTCGACCTGCTGTCGAAGGGGCGGGTCGACATGGGCACCGGTCGTTCGGCGACTCGGGCCGAGCTCGAGGGCTTCGGTATCGACCCCGCCGAGAGCCGCCAAATGTGGCAGGAGGCCATCGGCCACGTCGTGGGGTGCTGGACCAACGACGAGTACGAGTTCGACGGCGAGTACTGGCAGATGCCCCTGCGCCGGGTGCAGCCCAAGCCGTGGCAGAAGCCGCACCCACCGCTGTGGGGCGCGACGACCAGCGACGAGGGCCACGCCCAGGTGGGCGACCTCGGCCTGGGCCTGTGCTCCTTCGCCGTCGGACTGCCCCCCTCGGAGGTCAAGCGAAAGATCGACATCTACCGAGACACCGTCGGCCGGTGCGACGCGCCGCTGGGCGCCTTCGTGCACAATCAGGCGGCGACCTTCACCATGGCGCTCTGCGCGCCCGACCGCGATGCGGCCGTGGCCGAGGCCCGGGAGTCCTTCGAGTGGTACCCGAAGACCGGGGCCCGCCAGATCGCCACGTTGACCGACTGGATGGCGGAGCGCAAGCAAGATCTGGGCAGCTACTCCTATGCGGCGGACATGAAGAAGACCGATGACGAGGGCACGCTCGACCTCTTGAGCCTGGAGTACCTCATGGATGCCAACGCCTGTGTTTTGGGGACGCCCGAGGAGTGCCTGGAGGCCTGTCGTCAATATGAGGCCGCCGGCGTCGACCTGCTGCTGTGCCTGGTCAACCCCTACAAGATCTCGCACGAGTCGGTCATGCAGACGATCGAGCTCATGGGTACCGAGGTAATCCCGCACTTCTCCTCCTGACCCTGCGTCTCCGCGATCGGACAGGCCCGAGGGACAGAGAGGGCCGCCCAGTCCGGATCGAGGCCGGTTCAGGCGAGTCGAGGCGAGAGCCATCGTCCCTCGTGGATTGACGAGAACGATCACAGCGAAGGTCCGCCGATCGCCCTCCAACCCACCTCGCCACGGTCACCGAACAACGATGCCGTCTACGAACGCTGTAGGGCGGAGCCGACGCCTGCTCGGCCGCTACCACCACCGGCGGCGCAAAACCTGACCACTCCGCGAGGCCGCCACCCGCCGAGATCCCAACACCCGCCACCACACCTGTCACCTCGGCCCAGCCGCAAGGCGCTAGGGCACGGGCACCTTGCCGCGATGTAGCGGTAGGAGAACCACTCGGTCACATGCTCGTCGACCTGCAGTAGTTCGAGACCGAGGCGCGGCGAGCAGATCCTCGACCTCGTCCCGGGGGATGCCTCGCATCATGAACACGGGGTAGTCCACGGGCGGCGCCGACAGGGCTTCCTCCGCCGAGGGTCGACGCGCCGCAGCGTCCTCCTCCACGACCTGCACTGAGCGGATCGTCACCGCTGCGCCGTGGATCTCGAACCACGAGACGTTCTCCTGTACGACGTCGATCACGAGGTCGTAACGTCCCGGCACCTGCGGGGCCGTCACCGTCAGTTCGAGGTCGACCCGGCCGCGGGGTGGGGTGCGACCCGGCAAGGTGTTCGCCCATCGTCGTAGACGTCGTCCGCGCCATCAACAGAGTACCAATGGTTGCCGACGTTGAGCGTGTTCGACAGATCCTGTTCCCACTCCACCTCACTGCAGTTGACGACCGTCACACCAAGGGTGCACGTCGTACCCGAGGCGAGAACTGCCGGGACGTCGGCAACCTCGACTCGTCGAGACCATCGCTTCGGGCGGGAGCCGCGTCAGGTTGTTGCCGTTGGGGAGGTAGTCGTCGCGCAGGTGTGATGGCAACTGGAACGCGAGGACGCCGTCGGGCCGCAGCGCTCGTGCCAATTCCTGCAGATACCCGATGGCCAGGTGGGCGTCCATGTGTTGGAGCACGATGTTCGAGTAGGCGAGATCGACACTCGAATCGGCGAGGCACAAGAGGTCCGGGCGATCGTTGTGGACGAAGGTGATGCTCGGCGAGCTACCGGCGAACTCCTCGGCGATCGCCAGCATGGTGGGAGAGATGTCAATGGACGTCACGTGGTCGAAACGGCGGGCCAGCGCGATCGACAGTCGACCGGCACCGCAGCCGAAGTCGACCGCCTCGCCGTGAGCGGAGAACCCGAGCTTGTCCAGGTCGGCCAGCAGATTGGCGATCTCTGCCTCACCGGACGCCAGGAACTCCTCCGCCACCCACCGTCGGCCCTTCTTGTCAGGTTCGCTCAGGACGGCCCAGAGCGGGTCAATCTGCGCCAGTCGCTCCCAGGTCGTGCCGACTTGCGCGAGCTCGGAGCTTTCGTCGGAGACATCCTGGGGCGCAGGCCGTCGGTTCGCGGGCTTGAACCCCCGACGGATCCGCTGCACGATCGTGGTGACTGTTGCGCGCATCTTCCTCCGACGATGGCAAGCCCTGCCACTCGCAAACGGGTTCTTAGCACGCTCGTGCCCCGCATCGTGGGGACACTCCTCGGGCTGCGCAATGACGGGCAACGCCAACGAGGAGCTCAGCTTCGTCGCCGTCGGCCGACTGGCCGGCCCATGACCTCGCGCCCCTCGCCGGGATGGAGGACGGTCACGGCCGGCCCCCGGTCGGGAGTGACCGGTTGACTCTCGCTAAGGAACGAGCGCGATCTTCCCCACGGCGCGCCGGCCCAGCAGGTCCTCGAGGGCTTCGGCCACGTGGTCGAGCGGGTACTCGGCCGGGCGGACCGGCTCGAGCGCTCCGGTTCCCACCATCGCCAGCAGGTCCTGGAGCAGGGCGCGCTGTTCCGCTGGGTGAGTCATGGCCCAGATGCCCCAGTCGATGCCGATGACCGAGCGGTTGCGCAGCAGGACCTGATTGAGCGGCACGGCCGGGATTTCGCCGGAGGCGAACCCGATGACCAGGTAGCGGCCGCGGTCGCCCAGCGCCCGTAGCGACGGCTCGGCCAAGGGCCCTCCGATGGGATCCACGACGAGGTCGACGCCGGTTCCCCCGGCCCAGGCCCGCACGGCCTCCTTGAGTGGCTCGGACGCCGGGTCCAGCACGGCCTCGGCGCCAGCGCCGAGCGCCGCTTCGCGCTTGTCGACGCTCGAGGCCACGCCCAGCACCCGGCAGCCCAGCGTCAGCGCCACGCCGATGGCGGCCAGCCCCACGCCGCCGCCTGCCCCGAGGACCAGCACGGACTCGCCCGGCGCCGCCTGGGCGCGGTCGCGCAGGGCGAACAGGCTCGTGCTGTAGCTCTGGGTGAAAGTCGCGGCCCGCGCCGCGTCCAGACCATCCGGGAGAGCGATGGCGGAGCCTGCCGGCACGACGACGCGGCTGGCGAAGCCCCCCAGGCCCACCGAGGCCAGGACGCGGTCGCCGACGGCCACCCTCCTGACGTCGGGCCCCACCGCCTCGACGTGCCCCGCGACCTCGCTGCCCGGCACGAAGGGGAGCTTGGGCTTGATCTGGTACTGCCCGGCCACAAAGAGGCCATCCACAAAGTTGACACCCGCCGCCTCGACCGCGACCACGACCTCGCCCGATCCAGGTTCGGGATCCGGCCGATCCTCCACCTTCAGGACGGAGGGCGGACCGAGCTCGTTGCAGACGGCGGCGCGCACGGGTCGAGACGCTACCGTCGGCGGGTGGACGCCACCCGGCCTCGTCCGCCCATCCGCCCTGTGCGGCCCGATGAGTTGAGTCTCCTCCCGTCCCTCGAGGCGGCGGCCGACACCGCGTTCGAGCAGCTCGGCATCGGGCCGTTGCCCGGTCCGAGCACCGTCGAGGAGTTCGGGGCCGCGCTCGTCGTGCTGGTGGCCGGGGACCCGCCGGTCGGGCTGTGCCGTATCGACGCCATCCCCGGACCCGACCGGGCCACCCCCGGCGCCCATCTCGGTCAGCTCTCGGTGCACCCCGACCATACCGACCAGGGCATCGGGCGGGCCTTGTTGGAGGCCGGATGTGACTGGGCTGCCGCCCAGGGCTATGGAGAGATCACCCTCGCCACCTACCGGGACGTGCCGTGGAACGGCCCGTTCTACGCCTCGGCGGGCTTCGTCGAGGTCGGGCCCGTGGACGACTTCATGCGTGCCAGGGGCCTGCCGCCTGAAGAGCCCGTCATGACCCGCTTCGGCGCCCGCGTCCTGATGCGCCGACGCCTGTGAGCTCCAGGTAGCGGAAGCAGCCGACCAGGTGGTCGTTGACCAGCCCAGTGGCCTGGAGATGGGCGTAGCAGACGGTCGGTCCGACGAAGCCGAAGCCGCGTCGGCGCAGATCGGCGCTGAAGGCCTCAGACTCGGCGGTCACGGCCGGGAGCTGCGCAATCCGTCGCCACTTGTTGACCAGCGGTCGTCCGCCCACGAAGCCCCAGATGTAGGCGTCGAAGGAGCCGAACTCTTCCTGCACGGCCAGGAAGGCGCGGGCGTTGCGCACGGTGGACTCGACCTTGGCCCGATTGCGGATGATGCCGGGGTCGCCCAAGAGCTTTTCCACCCGGGCCGGCGTGAAGCGGGCCACCTTGGCGGCGTCGAAGCCGGCGAAGGCCTTGCGGTAGCCGGCCCGCCGCTTGAGGATGGTCGACCAGCTCAGTCCGGCCTGCGCGCCTTCGAGCACGAGGAACTCGAAGTGGGTGGGGTCGTCGTGCACGGGGACACCCCACTCGGTGTCGTGGTATTCGACCATCGCCGGATCGCTCCCGGCCCAGTCGCAACGCGTCGGCGAGCCGCCCGTTCTTGCGCTCATGGGGCCACGCTAATGGGGGTCACCTGTGACGGGCTGACCCGGTAGAAGACATGGCGCCGCAGCGGGCTGCCCTCGGGGAGCCTCGGATGGTCGAAGTCCGCGCCGGGGTCGCGCACCATGCCGATCCGCGCCATGACCGCCTGCGAACGAGTGTTCAAAGTGGTGGTGAACGCCACGATCTCGGCCAACCGGGCCTCGTCGAAGCCGAACCGCAGCGCTGCGCCGGCGGCCTCCGTGGCGTAGCCATGACCCCAGTGGTCGGGGTGCAGCCGCCATTCCACCTCCACGGCCGGCGCACAGGGCAACTCCGCCCGCACCCGGTGCAGCCCCACCATGCCTACGAAGGGCGCTCCGCCCGCCACTTCGATCGCCCACAGCCCCCAACCATCGCGGCTCATCTCCTCCTCGATGTGGTCCACGATGGCGTCACTCTCGGCCCGGGTTGGCGCCGAGCCGAGGGACTCGACGACGAGCGGGTGGGTGTTGAGCGCGAAGAACGGTACCCGGTCCACGTCGGTGAACGGTCGCAGCACCAGACCGCGCCGTCGTGACCGTCGGGCCGGTCCCAGGTCCCGTCGTGGCTAGGCTCCCGAGGTCGTGGCGGCCTTGACCGCCGTCTCGGCCGCCCAGCGGTAGTCCGCCTTACCCGACGGCGAGCGTTGGATCTGCGGCACGAACACCACGTCCTTGGGGAGCTTGTAGCGGGCGATGTGGGCCGAGGCGTGCGCCACCACCGACGCGCTGTCGGTCGTCTGCCCCTCGGCCAGCTGCACCACGGCCACCACCTCCTGGCCCCAGCGCTCCGAGGGCCGTCCCGCCACGACGACGTCGGCCACGGCGGGGTGGCCGGCGATCGCCCGCTCCACTTCTTCGACGAAGATCTTCTCGCCGCCGGAGTTGACCGTGACCGAGTCGCGCCCGAGCAATTGGATCTCCCCGTTGGCGAGATGCCGGGCCCGGTCCCCGGGGACGGAGTAGCGGACTCCGTCGATCACGGGAAAGGTGCGCGCCGTCTTTTGGGGATCGCCGAGATACCCGAGTGGCACGCTCCCCGTCTGGGCCAGCCAGCCGTTGCCCTCGTGCCCCGGCTCGAGCACGCGGCCAAGGGACTCGTCGGTGACGACCGTTCCCGGGCCGGGCAGGAACGTCCCGACCTCGACGTCGTCGACTGAGGTCACGTGCATCTGCGCGCCGGTCTCGGAGGACCCGGCCGAGTCGGAGATGACGAGGTTCGGGATGCGCTCGACCGCCATGGCCCGCACCGCCGGGGTGAGCGGAGCGCCGCCGTTGCCGACGGCGAAGAACGACGAGAGGTCATATGACTTCTTGTCGAGCTGCAGCAGGAGCGGGCGCAGCACCGCATCGCCGACGATCGTCATGGTGTTGCCCTTCTCGCGCTCGACGACGCTCCAGACGTCATCGGGATCAACCCGTCGCGTCTCGTCAGGGAAGAGCAACGTCGCCCCTTGCGCCATCAACATGAAGCACGCCCACTGCGCGGCGCCGTGCATCAGCGGGGGCAGGATCGAGCACGCGCAGCGGGTGGCTCTCGGCCAGCCGCTCGGTGAGCCCCTCGTAGCTGGTGACGATCTTCCACGAGCCCACCTGCCGCCCGCCCATGGCGGCCATGAAGATGTCGTGCTGGCGCCACAGCACGCCCTTGGGCATGCCGGTGGTGCCTCCGGTGTAGAGCACGTACAGGTCGTCGGGGGACGGCTCGACCGGCGCGCCCTCGGGTGAGGATTTGGCCAGGGCCTCCTCGTACCACACCGCCCCGGGGAGGAGGGGGTTGCCCGATTCGTCGGCGACCTGGAGCAGCACCTCGGGTGGCGAGTCCAGCGTGGGCAGCACCTCGGCCAGCGTCGGGGCGAGTGACGAGTGCAGGATCATGGCGCCGGGCCGGGCGTCGTCGAGGAGGTACTGCAGCTCCTCGCCGACGTAGCGATAGTTGACGTTGAACGGCGCCACTCGGGCCCGGTACGAGCCCAGCATCCCCTCGAGATACTCGTTGCCGTTGTACAGCGCCAGGGCGAGATGGTCCTGACCCGACTCCCAACCCTGCAACTCGGCGCGCTCATGGTGGAGACCGAGGCCGCGGCCGTGCAGGTACGAGGCGAGGCGGCGCGAGCGCTCGGAGACCTGCCCGTAGGTCAGGCGGCGGTCCCGCCACACGATGCACTCCCGGTCGGCCAGGGACTCGACGAGCGTGTCGAAGGCCTTGGCCAGGTTGAACTGGACGGCTGAGGTCTGGGGCACGGTCTCGCACTGTATCGGCGGGCTCCGCTCCCGACGACGCCGACGGTTGGGCTCCGGTTCGGGCTCCGGTTGGGGGAGACCGCCTGCCATCGGCAAAGATCACCGGGTGGACGTCCGCAACCCGGCCACGGGCGAGGTCATCAGAAGAGTCGAGGGGCTGACCGCGGCGGAGACCGACGCCGCCATTGAGCGGGCGGCGGCCGCCTTCGAGCCCTGGCGGGCCGTGGCGCCCGGGGACCGGGCCCGCCTGTTGCGCAGGTTCGCCGCCGCCGTCGACGCGAGCGGCGAGGAGCTGGCCGAGCTGGAAGTGGCCAACGCCGGCCACGTCATCGGCAACGCGCGCTGGGAGGCGGGCAACGTGCGCGACGTGCTCGAGTTCTACGCCGGCGCCCCCGAACGCCACGGCGGCCGGCAGATCCCGGTGCCCGGCGGCCTCGACGTCACCTTCCACGAGCCGCTGGGGGTCGTGGGCATCATCGTGCCGTGGAACTTCCCCATGGCCATCGCCGGCTGGGGCTTCGCCCCCGCCCTGGCCGCGGGCAACACCGTCGTCCTCAAGCCGGCCGAGCTGACCCCGCTCGAGCGCGCTGCGCATCGGTGAGCTGGCGCTCGAGGCGGGTCTGCCCGAGGGTGTCCTGCAGATCCTGCCCGGTAAGGGCAGCGTGGTGGGGGAGCGCTTCGTGGCCCACCCGGCCGTGCGCAAGGTGTGCTTCACGGGCTCGACGGAGGTGGGGCGCTCTGTCATGGCGGGGTGTTCTCAGCAGATCAAGCGGGTCACCCTCGAGCTCGGCGGCAAGAGCGCCAACATCGTCTTCGCCGACGCCGACCTCGAGCTGGCGGCGGCCCGGGCGCCTTACGGCGTGTTCGACAACGCGGGCCAGGACTGCTGCGCCCGCTCGCGCATTCTGGTGCAACGGAGCGTCTACGAGCGCTTCATGACGCTGCTCGAGCCCGCGGTGGCCGCCGTGGTGGTGGGTGACCCCACGCTCGAGGCGACGGAGATGGGCCCGCTCATCTCGGAGGCCCACCTGGCCAGGGTCGCTTCGTTCGTTCCCGCTGACGCCCCGGTGGCGCTGCGGGGCGGGTGCCCCGACGGTCCGGGAATTGGTTCGCCCCGACGGTGCTGGCGCCCGTGGACCCGGGCGCGCGTGCCGCCACCGAGGAGATCTTCGGGCCGGTTGTCGTCGTGATCCCCTTCGAGGACGAGGCCGAGGCCGTCCGGTTGGCCAACGACACCCCGTACGGGCTGTCCGGCTCGCTGTGGACGCGCGATGTCGGGCGGGCTCTGCGGGTGGCCCGAGCGGTGGACACCGGGACCCTGTCGGTCAATTCGCATTCGTCGGTGCGCTACTGGACGCCGTTCGGCGGCGTGAAGCAATCGGGCATCGGCCGCGAGCTCGGCCCCGACGCGCTCGAGGCATTCAGCGACGTGAAGAACGTCTTCATCAGTTCGGAATAGGCCATGGCGGGAGGAACGACATGAGCGACCCGATCCCGTACGCCCACCGCCTCGTCGGCCGCGTGGCGGTCGTCACCGGAGGCGCCAGCGGCATCGGCCGCGCCATGTGCGAGCGCTTCGCCAGCGAGGGTGCCTCGGTGGCGGTGGTGGATGTCGACGAGGAGGCCGGCGGGGCGGTGGCGGCGTCGGTCGACGGTCTGTTCGTCCGGGCCGACGTCACGTCCTCCGACGAGGTGGACGCCCTGTACACCGAGGTGGCCGCCCACTACGGCGGGATCGACGTCTGCTGCAACAATGCCGGCATCAGCCCGCCCGACGACGACTCCATCCTCGAGACCGGGGCCGAGGCGTGGGAGCGCGTGCAGCGGGTCAACCTCACGTCGGTCTACCTGTGCTGCAAGCACGCCCTGCCCCACTTGCTGGCCCGGGGCAGGGGATCGATCATCAACACGGCCTCGTTCGTGGCGGTCATGGGCGCCGCGACCAGCCAGGTCAGCTACACGGCCTCGAAAGGCGGTGTGCTGGCCATGTCGCGCGAGCTCGGGGTGCAGTTCGCCCGCCAGGGTGTGCGAGTCAACGCGCTCTGCCCGGGTCCGGTGAACACGCCACTGCTGCAGGAGCTCTTCGCCAAGGACCCCGAGCGGGCGGCCCGGCGCCTGGTGCACATCCCCATGGGCCGCTTCGGCGAGGCCACGGAGGTCGCCGCCGCTGCAGCCTTCTTGGCCTCCGACGACTCGTCCTTCATGACCGCCTCGACATTCCTGGTCGACGGCGGGATCTCGGGGGCCTACGTGACGCCGCTGTAGGGCTTTGACCAGGGCGGGAGGGATCAGCCTCCGAGGCCGGTGCGCAGATCCTCGAGCTCCTGGCGCAGGCGGGACACCTCGGCTCTGAGGTCGGTGAGCTCAGTTTCCACGTCGTGGAGGCGGTCGCCGAGGGGACGGCTCCCGCTGCCGGACCAGGATGGCGACGCCGCGACGTCGGCTTCGGTGTCTCGTACCGGCTTCGGACGCGGCGTCGTTGCCCGAGGGGAGGGGTTCGGGGTCATGGAGCGAGACTGGCCCAGCGCTCCTCCTTCTGGCCCGGCCGTCGGCCGACGTTGGCGGCCAGGGGCTCGTCACGTGACGCCAGCAGGTCCAGCTCGTGCTCGATCTCGTCGAGCCTGTCGAACCGCGCCATGCGTTCGGTCCGGATGCGCAGCTCGCCGACCGTCTGCGGTCCACGCAGCAGGAGTACGGACAAGATGGCGCACTGCCGCGGATCGAGCCCCAGCGTTTCCTCGAGCACCTGGCGGTAGCGGACGACCGAGCGGCCGTGCGAGGGCAGCACGAAGCGGACCAGTCGCTGGTCCTTCAGCTGATTTAGGGCGCTCTGCACCGTCGTCTCGTCGTAGCTGACGACCGGCTCCCGGTTCGAGGTCTGGTTACAGGCGCCCACGAGGGCGTTGATGGTGAGCGGGTACTGCTGGGGCGTCGTGAGGGCCTTCTCCACCAGCGAGCCCAGCACCCGCGCGCACTCGCGGCTCAACTGCATGGCAGGGAGCATAGGGGCCGGCAAAATCGAGCTCCTGGCCAGGCCGAAGATGCCGGCTCACGCCCAGAGACCCAAGCGGCGATGGCCGTGGCGCGGCGGCTTCAGGTCGACCTCACCGTGGGGAAGAACTGGGGACGGAAGCGGCGCCGGTTGGGGATGACGCGAAGAAAGGTGGGGAGAACATCTGGATTTCGCGAATCGGCATTGACCTCGGATCACGGGAAGCGCACTCTGTCTCCAGTTCGGAGACAAGAGCCCGCCGAACCTCAAGCGAGCACCGAAAGGTGGGAGCGAGGGAAGCCCGAAGGGAAAGCCGCAAGGTGGAACCGGGGGAAGCCGAGAGAACGTTGCAAAGCGGGATCGAGGGAAGGGAGCGAGCCCCGCAAGGGGACCGTGACCGGAGTGGGCAGGAGAATCCGGGCTGAAGATGGTCCGTGGTGCGTCACGGTGGCTTCCCTGGAGTCACCGTGACCGGCTCGGGCGGGGTTTGTCCGACACGACCCCTGCGCGGCGCCAGCGGCCCATCGCTGGCGTGGCCCCGAGGAGCACGGGAGGCTTCGGCCGAACGGTTACTCGGGGTTGCGTCGCGTCCGGGCACTGCTTTTCCGCTCCTTCCCCGACGTGGGTGTAGCTCAGCGCACGGAGGCCCAGAGCCCGGCGGGCCGCTCACCCGCCCCCACCTGGCGATTCAGCTCGGCCTGGACCAAGGAGAGGTCATCGGGATGCGTCACCCCGATGCAGCGGCCCTGCGCCGGCAGGACGGTGAAGGTGCTTGACGCGAGCGATGCCGCCACCACTTCGGGGAGGAGGACCTCGGCCTCCTCGGAGGCGTCGACGGCGGCATCCATGGCGGCCTGGAGCGTCTTGTGGAAGTCCGGTGTGAACCCCCACAGGTTCATCGAGACCCGGGCGTCGGGCGACAGCGTGGCGGGCTCCCGCCCGTCCCCGGCGACGAACGCTCCCTCGGGGGTCCGGCTCACCTGACGGCGCTCGTCCACCCCGAGGAGCGTGCCGTCGTCTGCCACGCGACAGATGCCGCGGGTGACCGGCGAAGAGCCGATCACGGCGTCGTCCAGCCGGTAGCCCACCAGGGCGTTGGTGTCGGTGTCGGCGACGGCGGCTCTGAGGTGCTCCGCCAGTTGCGCGCAGGCGGCCCGGCCATAGATGTCGTCGGCGTTGCCCACGCCGTAGGGGGCATCACCGACGTGCTCCGAGGCGCTCAGGACGGCGTGCACGGTGCCCAGGGGCGCCGGTTGGACGGCGAAGCGCACGTCGACCGCATCCGGCCACGTGTGCTCGACGTGGTAGCGGATCGCCGGACCGGTGCCCGGTCCGAGAACCAGGACGATGGTGGCGAAGCCGGCGGCCAACGCGTCGGAGGCCACCAGGTCGATCACGGCTTCGCCGTGTTGGCCCACCGGCGCCAGCGGCTTGCAGCCGCCGTACCGCCTCGCCCGCCCGGCCGCCAGGATCACCAGCGCCAGGTCCGCTGCACCCGCTTCTTCGGTCATGCGCTCCAGCGGAGGACCGCGCTGGCCCAGGTCATGCCCCCGCCGAATCCCGTGAGCAGGAGGTGGTCGCCGTCGTTGACACGTCCGGACTCGATGGAGTCGTACAGGGCCAGTGGGATGGAGGCCGACGAGGTGTTGCCATAGCGGTCGATGACGATAGCGGTGCGCTCCTCAGGGATGCCGAGGCGCTGGCAGGCAGCCTGGATGATGCGCGCGTTCGCCTGGTGCGGGACCATCAGCGAGATGTCGTCGGGACCGAGACCGGCGTCGGCCATGGCCCGCTCCGCCGACTCGACCACGACGCGGACCGCCCGACGGAAGACCTCCTTGCCGTCCATGAAGAGCGTCCCGCCGTGCTCGCACTTGAGCAGGTGACGGAGCGAGCCGTCCGAGTTCAAGTTCCAGCTGATCAGGCTGCCGGGTCCGTCGACCGGCTCGACGACGACGGCCCCGGCGCCGTCACCGACGATGATGGCGATCTTGCGGTCGTCCATGTCGGTGATGCGCGACAGCGTCTCCGAGCCGACCAGCAGGACGGGTCCCGAGCCGATGGCGATGAGGCCGGCCACGGTGACGAGGCCGTAGACGAAGCCGGAGCAGGCGGCGTTGAGGTCGAACGCCCCGCCGTGCATGCCGATGCCGTGCTGCACGCTGGGTGCGGTGCCGGGGACGATACCGTCCGGCGTGGTCGTGGCGAGCACGAGATGGTCGATCTCCTCGGCGGTCCGGCCGGCCTTGGAAAGTGCGGCCGTCGCCGCCTCGATGGCCAGGCCCGAGGTGGTGCCGCCGATATGGCGCTCGCGGATCCCGGTGCGCTCGACGATCCAGGCGTCGGAGGTGTCGAGGTTGACCGCCATGTCGTCGTTGGTGACGACCTTGTCCGGTACCGCGATGCCCCAGCCGGTGATCTTGATGCCCGTCACGCCGCAGATCCGGAGCGTACGGCGTGGATGCCCACGAACCCCGCGTCCCCGTAGATGATGCCGCCCGTGTTCACCGCCACGCCGGTGCGCGCGCCCGCGACCTGCCGGGCGCCCGCCCGGCCACGCAACTGCGTCGCCAGTTCGACCACCTGGGCCAGGCCGGTGGCCCCGAGCGGGTGGCCCCGGCCGACGAGGCCACCGCTGGGGTTCACCACGAGACCGGGGGAGTCGATGCCGGTGGCGCCCGCCTCGGTGGCGGAGCCCGCCTCACCGGGGGCGAAGAAGCCGAGCGACTCGAGGGCATAGAGCTCTTCGGCGGCCGTGGCATCGTGCAACTCGACGAGGTCGGCCTCGTCGGGCCCGAAGCCGAAGACCTCCCAGGCCGCCTCGGCCGCCTGGGTCAGCCGGTCGTGGTAGTCCAGCAAGCCGTTTCCCGATCGCGCCACCGAGCCGACGATACGTGGCGCCGAGACGGGGGCCCGTACCGTCGGCCCGGCGAGCACCAGGGCGGCGGCCCCATCGGTGAACGAGCTGCACATGAGCCGGGTGAGCACGCCGGCCACCTGGGGCGAGGCGAGGACCTCCTCGATCGTCACGCGCCGCTGGAACTGGGCCAGCGGGTTGCGGGCCGCATGCTCGAACGCCTTCACGGCGGCGGCGGCGATCTGGCGCACCGTGGCGCCCACCTCGGCCATCAGGCGGTGGGCCCAGCCGTTGTTGAGCCCCATGAGGATGCTGCCGGCGGGATTGTCGTCCGCGTGGCGGCGGTCGTGGAGGTCGCGGCGGTACTCAGCGGGCAGGCCGTCCTCGATCCCCGCGATCGTCTCGGCCCGGTCGCCGGTCCACATCTTCTCGACGCCGAGTGCCAGCACCGGGCGGTCCTGGACGGTCGCGGCCATCGTCGCCAGGTGCAGGGAGGAGCTCCCGCCGGCGCAGGAGTTGTCCACGTTGATGATCGCCGCCTCGTTGATGCCGGCCTTGCGCAGCCAGGTCTGCCCGCGCATGCATCCCTGATCGCTCAGGCGCCCGGCCATGGCGTTGCCCACGATGACGAGCCCGAGCTCGTCCGCCGACACACCCGCGTCCCCGAGAGCCTCGTGCAGCACCTCATAGGCCATGGTGTCGGGGTCGAGGTCACGCCGGCTCATGTCGGTCATGCCTGTGCCGAGGATCGCGACGTCGGTGGCGTTGTTCATGCCGGCGCTCCCGCCAGCGCCAGGTCGGCGTTCGCCGACGAACGCGGCGCGCAGCAACCCGAAGTGCTCGACGGCGGGCGACCCCGCCACCATCACGAGGATGTGGCTGGCCCCGGCGTCCGCGTACCGGGCCAGGGCGGTGGCACAGGTCTCGGGCGAGCCCGCCACGAGGTGGCGCTGGAAGGCCTTCGGTGGCAGTCGGTAGAGCTCGGAGAGCCACTGGGCGCCCCGGACGGGCGCCTGGTCGTCATCTCCGACACACGCAAAGACGACGACACCGGCCTGCACGGCCTCGGGATCTCGGCCGGCCTCGGCCGTCTCGCGCCGCAGGGCCGCCAGAGCGGTCCCGTACTCGTCCGGGGCGATGAAGAGGGGCACCCAGCCGTCACCGACGGCCGCGGCCCGTCGCCGGGCGGCATGGCTCGATCCCCCGAACCACAGGGGAACGGGCGCCGATGCCGGCTGCTGCACGTAGTCGGCGGACGGCGGCTCCGGGCCGGCCCAGGCCCGTCGCAGCCCGGCGACGCCCTCGTCCATGAGCCGGCCGCGCCGGTGGTAGTCGACGCCGGCCCGCACGTACTCAGGCTCGTGGCTCCCCACACCGAGGCCGAGGACGAAGCGTCCACCGGAGAGGAGCTGGAGGGCGGTCGCCTGCTTGGCCACGGCAGAGGCGGGTCGCAGGGGCAGCTGCAAGATGCACGTGCCCAGGAGCGGCCGGGTGGTCGACGACGGCGGCCACGGCCAGCGTGGTGAAGGCCTCGCCGATGGGATGCGGCCAGTAGAGGTGGTCCACGGCCCACAGCGAGTCCGCCCCGGTGGCCTCCGCGCACCGGCACAGTTCGACCAGCTCGGCAGCGCTCCCGGTACTACTATGGGTACTACCAACGGCAGAGGAGAGTTCTCCCTGCGTGGTGGCGGGGAGGATGAACCCGAGGGAGGGTCCGGGCGATCCACTTCCTACCGGGGTCACACCGACATATTACGCCTGCCGCCGATGGTGTGACTATTCCGCGTTTGGCGGGGTCCTCGTCGAGTCGACGGCGCCGGAGGCACCCCCCGGTGCGCCGATGGCCGAGAGAGTGCAGCGGGCCTCGCAGATGGCTCGGCCGTCGTCGTCGGTGAGGGAGATGCGCCAGACCTGGATGGTGCGGCCGACCCGTACCGGTGTTGCCTCGGCGGTCAGATGGCCGTCCCGCACAGAACGCAGGTGGCTGGCATTCAGCTCGATCCCGACGACGCTACGGCCGGGCTCAGCGGCCAGCGCCGCCCCGAAACTGGCGGCGGACTCGGCCAGGAGGGCCGAGACACCGCCGTGGAGGATGCCGTAGGGCTGGTGCACCTTCCAATCGACCGGCAGGCGCATGACGACGCGCTCGGGGCCGGCCTCGATGATCTCGACGTCGAGAAGCTCGTGGATGCTGGCACTGCCATCGGGCAGCGCAGCGCCGTCGCCGGAGGTGGAGGGGGGTGTGGTCACGGCCGCAGGATAACGGGGCCCCGTTACCCTGAGCATGTGCCCGACGTGGTCGACCTGCGCAGCGACACCGTGACCCGACCCACGCCGGCGATGCGCCGCGCCATGGCGGAGGCGGAGGTCGGTGATGACGACTACGGCGAGGATCCGACGGTCCGGGCGCTGGAGGAGGCCTTCGCGGCGCGGCTGGGCAAGCCGGCGGCGCTGTTCGTCGCCTCCGGGGTCATGGCCAACCAAATCGCCCTCCGGGTCCTTACCGAGCCCGGGACCGCCGTTGTGGCCGGACGGCATCAGCACGTCGTGGCCTACGAGTTCGGCGCCGCCGCCTTGAACGCCGGCATCCAGTTCGTCGCGCTGGACGACGGGGACGGCATGGTGGACGTGGAATCGGTGCGGTGGGCCCGCCAGGCTGCCGAGCACCATCAGCCTGCGGTATCCCTCATCAGTATCGAGAACACCCATATGGCGGCATCGGGTGCCCCGTGGTCGACTGCTCGCCTGCGGGCGCTGGTCGACGCAGCCGGTCCGATCCCCATCCACATGGACGGGGCCCGGCTGTTCAACGCCGAGGTGGCAACGGGCGTCCCCGCGGCCGAGTGGGCGGCGGCGGCCACCACGGTGATGTGCTGCCTGTCCAAGGGTCTCTGCGCACCCGTGGGCTCGCTGCTGGCCGGGGACGAGGACGTGATGGCCGAGGCCCGGATCGCCCGCAAGCGCCTCGGTGGCGGCATGCGCCAGGCGGGCGTGCTGGCGGCCCCCGGACTGCTGGCACTGCACGAGATGGTCGGTCGCCTCCACGAGGACCATGCACGGGCGGCCCGGCTGGCGGACGCCGTCGCACTGCGCTGGCCCCGCTGCGGTCTCGATCCGGCCTCCGTCCGGACGAACATCGTGACGTTCACCCATGCCGAACCGGAGAAGCTCCTGGCGCACCTGGAAGGTCACGGGGTGCTGGCCCACGCCATCGCACCCGGGACGGTCCGCTTCGTCACGCACCGTGATGTGGACGAGGCGGGTGTGACGCGCGCCATTGCCGCCTTGGAGGACGCGCCGTGAAGGTCCGTATCGGGATCAGCGCGGGCGGCGAGAGCCTCGGCCCCGATTCCATGGTCGCGTTGGCACAGGGGATCGTCGGGACCGGCTTCGACTCACTGTGGTTGCCCGAGGTGCTGACGCGGCCCGGGCCCGACCCGCTGGTCGGGTTGGCCTGGGTGTCAGGGGCCTGTCCGGGACTGAAGATCGGGACGACCATGCTGCTGCCGGGCCGCAACCTGGTGTGGCTGGCCAAAGCGGTGGCGACTCTCGACGTGCTCTCGGGCGGGCACTTCTTGTTGACGTTCGTCCCCGGGCTCGGAGTCGGGGGTGAGCGCAGCGCCATCGGCATCCCCAGCGCAGCGCGGGCCGAACAGATGGAGGACGCGCTGCCCGTGCTGCGCCGCCTCTGGGCCGGCGACGTGGTCAGCCACGAAGGGCCGGCCGGATCGTTCGCCGAGGTCTCGGTCTCTCCGCAACCGGCCCAGGAGCCCTTCGACGTTTGGCTGGGTGGCAATGTCCCCGCCGCGCTGGAGCGCTGTGGCCGCCTGGCCGACGGCTGGATCCCCGCCTTCTGCACAGCGGCGGACGCCGCCGCCGGCAAGGTGGTGATCGACCGCGTCGCCGCGGAACATGGGCGCACCATCAGCCCCGAGCACTTCGGCGTAAGTCTGGCCTACGCACCGGAGGGGACCGACGTCGCCGCACTGGCGTCGTCACCGCTCGCCCGCAGGGCCCGCGGCCGACCGCTCGAGGGGATCATCCCCGTGGGACTCCAGGGCCTGCGGTCGATGCTGGAGCAGTTCCTGGAGGTGGGATTCTCCAAGTTCATCGTGCGGCCGATGACACCGCCGGGGGAGTGGCGAGCCGAGCTCGAACACCTGGCGGACGCGGTGGGCGACCTGCAGACGTGACCGGGGGGCAGCACGGACCCCTACGCTGCCTCCATGCCAGAGCGTCCCCTCACCCTCATGGCGGTGCACGCCCATCCCGACGACGAAGCGATCGGGACGGGCGGGATCCTCGCCCGCTACAGCGCCGAGGGTGTGCGCACCGTGCTGGTCACGTGCACCAACGGTGAGCTCGGGGACGCGCCCGGGGGGGTGAAGCCGGGTGAGCCGGGGCACGACGAGGCGGTCGTCGTCCCACTGCGCCGTAAAGAGCTCGAAGCCAGTTGCGAGATCCTGGGCGTGAACGATCTGGAGCTCCTCGGCTACCATGACTCGGGGATGGAGGGCTGGCCGCAGAATGACGCACCCGGCTCCTTCTGGCGCACTCCGGTGGCGGACGCGGCGAGCCGGTTGGCGGCCTTGATGCGCGCCTTCGATCCGCAGGTGGTCGTGACCTACGACGAGAACGGCTTCTACGGTCATCCCGATCACATCCAGGCCAACCGGGTGACCCGCGCCGCCATCGAAGAGTGCGGGATCCCGGCCAAGCTGTACTACACGGCCCTGGCCCGCTCGCGTGCTGCGCGGGTTCGGCGAGATCCTGGCCGAGGCCGGAATCGAGCGCCCGGCCGAGGTGGAGGAGAACCCGGACTTCGGCACCCCGGATGAGCTGATCACAACGACGATCGACTGCAGCGCCGTGGCCGACCGCAAGTACGCGTCGCTCGGCGCGGCACGCGAGCCAGGGCGACAACATCTTCTTCCTGCAGATGGGAGAGGAACTGTTTTCAAGGGTCATGGGGTCCGAGAGCTTCGTGCGGGTGCTGGACTCCACGCACGCGCCCGTGCCCGAGACGGACCTCTTCGCCGGGCTCCGCTGAGACGAGTCCGAGCCGGGCCTGCGCCCCACCGGGAGAAGGGGACGCAGGGCCCGGTCCGGGGGGTCCCTACGTCGCGGTGCCGGCCGGGGTAGTGCCGGCGCGAGCGTGGGGATCCGATCCGACGAGGGACAGCGCCGCCGCGACGATCAGCACCACCGCGACGAGGAGCTCGATTGTGAAGGCCTGCTTGGCGAAGGGGGCCAACCACGAGTCCTTGAACCCGAAGAGCCCGTGCGCCACCGAGAGCAGGAATCCGGCGATGGTGGTCAGGGCGAAGCCGATCCCGATGACGGCCGCCCACACGCGCCGGACGGCGACGACACCGATGCCGATGACGAGCCCCGTGATCGACTGGAGCAGGAAGAGGAGGCCGATAGCGGGGATGGAGCGGTAGCCATCAGCTTCGTTCCACAGGTGGAAGTGGATGTAGGCCGACCAGATCAGGAGCACGCCGGCCACGCCAAACGCTCCCGTCGCCGCCAGATCCAGCGAGCGGCGGGAACGCCCCGGGCCGCGCGCCAACAGGCTCCGGAGCCTCCGCAGATGAGGCGCCCTTGCCCCTGTCGGGTGGCGCATGTCGGGGACGGCGGTGGCCACAACGGGAATACGGCCCGGCGAGGGCCCGGGATTGCCGGATCAGGTGAATCCCCAGGCGGCACTCGCCCGTAGACCTGTGGATGAGAGAATTGGGTGTGGCCGAGGGAGAGTTGTCCGATGAGGCCCTGCTGGCGGGGATGGCCGTGGGGGACCAGGAGGCAGCCGTCACCTTCACCCGGCGCTACCAACGGCGGGTGTTCGGCCTGGCCTACTCCATGACGAGCGACGCCGGGGTCGCCGAGGACGTGGCCCAGGAGGCCATGATCAGGGTCTGGCGCCATGCGCCGGTCTTCGACCCCAGGCGCGGCTCCGTGACGTCCTGGGTCCTCACCATCACCCGCAATCTGGCCATTGACGCCCTGCGCCTGCGGCGTGCCGTGCCGATGGACCCCGACGACTTCGCTGCCACCGCACTGGCCAGCTCCGAGCACAATCCCGAGGACGCCGTACGCCGCGGTGACGTCCGCCACATCGTCCGGACCGCACTCCAGGTGCTGCCCGAGGAGCAGCGCCGCGCGGTGGTGCTCGCGGCCGTCTACGGCAGGACGGCGCTCGAGATCAGTGAGTCCGAGGGGATCCCGCTCGGCACGGCCAAGACGCGTATCAGGACCGGCCTGATTCGGCTGCGGGCAGCCGTCGAGCGGGCGGAGGGGGTCAGCAGTGGGCGATGACGTGAGGGAGCGGGGATGCGAGCAGTACTCGGACGATCTGGCTGAGCTCGCGCTCGGCGTGCTGACCGGGCGCGAGCGGGCGCAGGTACTGGCCCACGTCGAGTCCTGCCCGCGTTGTGCCGACGAGCTGGAGCACCTGTCCCGGGTCGTCGACACCGTGCTGCAGTCGGCTCCGGAAATGGAGCCCCCGCTGGGCTTCGAGGTGCGCCTGTTCGAGCGGATGGGCGTGAACGAGGTGCGTCCGCGCCGCCGCCGGTTCCGCCCGTCGCGCTGGGTGCCGGCCGCCGTGGGCGTCGCCGCGGCCGCCCTGGCGCTCGGCCTGGGCCTCGGCCTGACGTCGTCCTCGGCGCCGACCGTCGCGGCGAGGGCGCACAGGCAGCAGGTGACGACGGCGGCCTTGGTGGAGAACGGCGAGAGGGTGGGGCACGTCGTGACCGTCGGCGGCAACGCGCCGTGGATGTCGATGACCTTGGACGACTCGGCGGTCCACGGCACGGTGAACTGCGTGGTCGTCACCGACGACGGTGTCAGTCACCGCGTCGGGACCTTCTCGGCCCACGAGGGCTATGGGGCGTGGGGCGCTCCGCTGCCCGTGGACCCGGCCGACGTGCGTACGGCCGAGGTCGTGTCGCCCAGCGGGACGGTGCTCGCCACCGCCACGCTGGGCTGACGACCGCTCAATACCGGTAGGTGTCGGGCTTGTAGGGACCCTGGACGGGAACGCCGATGTAGTCGGCCTGGTCCTGGGACAGCGTCGTGAGCTTTACGCCGAGTGCACCGAGGTGCAGGCGTGCGACCTTCTCATCGAGGTGCTTGGGCAGGACGTAGACGTCGTTGACGTATTGGCCGGTCTGGGTGAACAACTCGAGCTGCGCCATGGTCTGGTTGGTGAACGAGTTGGACATGACGAAGCTGGGATGGCCCGTCGCGTTGCCCAGGTTCAGCAGCCTGCCTTCGGACAGGACGATGATGGCATGGCCGTCGGGGAAGATCCACTTGTCGACCTGGGGCTTGATGTTCACCCGCTCGATCCCGGGCGTCCTGGTCAGGCCGGCCATGTCGATCTCGTTGTCGAAGTGACCGATGTTCCCGACGATGGCCTGGTGCTTCATGCCCGCCATGTGCGCGGCGGTGATGATGTCCTTGTTGCCGGTCGTCGTGATGATGATGTCGGCCTGGGGCAGGATGTCCTCGAGTGTCGTGACCTGGAAGCCCTCCATGGCCGCCTGGAGTGCGCAGATCGGATCGACCTCGGTCACCACGACACGGGCACCCTGGCCGGCCAGCGACTGCGCACAGCCCTTGCCGACGTCGCCGTAGCCGCAGACGACCGCCACCTTGCCTCCGATGAGAACGTCGGTCGCCCGGTTGATCCCGTCGACCAGCGAGTGGCGGCAGCCGTACTTGTTGTCGAATTTCGACTTGGTGACCGAGTCGTTGACGTTGATGGCGGGGAAGAGCAGCTCACCCTTCCTGGCCATCTCGACCAGGCGGTGCACGCCGGTCGTGGTCTCCTCGGTGACGCCCTTGATCCCGTTGGCGATGGAGGTCCAGCGGCCCTCGTCCTCGCTCAGGCTCCGCCCGAGCAGCGTGAGGACGACCTCGAACTCCTCTGAGTCGGCCGTGGAGGGGTCCGGCACACCGCCGGCCTTCTCGAACTCGACGCCCTTGTGCACGAGGAGCGTGGCGTCGCCGCCGTCGTCGAGGATCATGTTGGGGCCCCCCTCGCCGGGCCACAGGAGGGCCTGCTCGGTGCACCACCAGTACTCCAGGAGCGTCTCGCCCTTCCAGGCGAAGACCGGCACGCCCTGGGGATCGTCGACTGATCCGTTCGGACCGACGGCCACCGCGGCGGCGGCGTGGTCCTGGGTCGAGAAGATGTTGCAGCTGGCCCAGCGCACCCGCGCGCCCAGGGCGGTGAGGGTCTCGATGAGCACGGCCGTCTGGACGGTCATGTGCAGCGACCCGGTGATGCGGGCACCGACCAGGGGCTGGGAGGCGGCGTATTCGGCTCGCATGGCCATCAGCCCGGGCATCTCGTGCTCGGCCAGCTCGATCTCTTTGCGGCCGAACGCGGCCAGGGACAGGTCGGCGACCTTGAAGGGGTCGGGGGAAGTCATTGCATGCTCCTTTGAATGGGATGGACGTGCACAGGCGCGCAATATCGCGGAGGGCCGGACGGCGGAAGCGCAACGCACGTGCTCCGACCTCTGTCGGAGGCCGCATACCCACCAACAGAATAGAGCCTGCGGGGGAGGTGGGCACAACACGACCTCTTGAACCCGTGCTCCCAGAATGACCAGCTTCCCGCCCGGCATGTTGGGCAGTCAGGACAACACGGCGGCTTCAATTAGTGTCTGGGGCGTACGCCCAGTGTCCGGGGGCGTACGCCCTGTGCGGATGCCCACCGAGCTGGCTTCGGGCCCGCCCCCGTAGCTCAGGGGATAGAGCATCGGTTTCCTAAACCGAGTGCCGTAGGTTCGAATCCTACCGGGGGCGCTCACACTTCTGGCGGCGAGCAGGAAGGACGAGGCCGCCTCCAGTGCCCACAGCCCTGACACGACCGCCGCCCGGGTCACCATATTTGGAAGGGCTGGGCTAAGGGCATCTGCGGCCCTGACACCGTCGACGGGATAGTTGCTAGGAACTACGAAATGCTCGAGCGCGCGGCACGGAACGGCGGGCAACCGCCGCGGGGGGACCGCGGAAGCACGGCGGGCCCCGGACGCCACCCGGGAGCGGAGGGGAGGCGGCGCGGGGCGGGGGCTTGGTGGTGCAAACAGAGAGCGCACTACCCCTGCCCCATACCGGCACTTCGAGATACCCTCCAGCAGGTCCGCCGCTGTCATCAAACGACGTCATACCGTTAGGACATGCCCGAACCTGAGGCCCATTTCCCGTACGCCCGACCCCTACGCCTCGGTTGGGCGCAGGCTGAAGACGCCAGCTGGCACCATGCTTCGGAGGATCACCACAAGTGGGAGGTCGTCTGTGCCGAATGTTGCGACACGGACGGCCCTGCGAACCGCCAGCACGAACCGGCGAAACTTCTCCGCGGTCCCTATGACAGCAAACATGCTGCCCACCGTGCCGTGAAGCATCACTCAAGGCAGCACCCGCCCGAGAAACTTGAGCTAGGGCCGATGAGCGACTGGCCCGTGATCTGAACCAACATGCGACGTTCGGTCTCGCCGGGTTGCGTTGCCCCAGTCCGCCGGGCTGGGGAGGTTCAGACCGAGCAGCGATGCTCGTCCCGCCTCGTTCCTTCAGCTCGTCCTCTAGGCAAGCTGGCGATGACGGCGGCTCGAAGCCCGCAGTCCTCTTGGAGGTGCTGTGTCGTCTTCCCGTCGACGCTGATGCTCACGATGCCTGGGGTAGGGCAGTCGGTTTCGGTGGCCACATATGTCGGCCGTCCCCCCTGGTGCGTCAGAAAACTGATCTTGAAGGCAGGGACGCCCTCCATGCAGTCCGGCAAAGAGGATGTGGCCGATAGCCCTGCCAGAGCAGACCGGATCGCCGCTGCCCTCTTGTCCTTGACCACAACGGTCACGGGTCCGAGCGATCAGTCGTAGAGGGTGACCTGTGTGTAGCCCGTGACTTCAACGACGCCACCAGTGGGAGCGACCTCTGCGGCGACCGGCTCGGCCCGTGTGGTCGCCATGAGGCGAGCACGCACAGCCCAAGGACAGCCACACGTATCAGCCGCTGAATAGTCACGATCGGCCGAACCTCCTGACGCCCGGAGAATATGACCCTCGTG
Source organism: uncultured Acidimicrobiaceae bacterium (assembly GCA_963737805.1). Lineage (GTDB taxonomy): Bacteria > Actinomycetota > Acidimicrobiia > Acidimicrobiales > RAAP-2 > Bog-473. The sequence continues at coordinate 209,053 of CAVTUE010000011.1, read as the reverse complement.
GCGGTCAAATGGTTCACCTCCATCGCCGAGGGGTGCCCCGGTTCGACGCTGCCGGTTAGGGGCGTGACCACGGAATCAGCCGCCAGTCGGGTTCTGTGGTCGTCCCTCTCCGACACGATCCTGAGTACACACGGCTGGGCGTGACTCAATGGCCTGTGTGCCGTCCCCCGGGCGGTATCCCTGCGCATGCGTCGTCGATTCCTCTATGGAAAGTAGACCAGGCGCCTGCATGACTCCACGAGGCGGCCTATCCGCCAACCAGCGTTACGTACCCAAGTCCGCCGGAAGTGCGCATCAAAGAGCCTGGGACTTGTTGCTATCAAGTACAACCAAGCACGAACCGCGGCAAGGGATTCTCGCCGAAGGCCTGCGCAACGGTATCTCTTGTAGAGGACGGGGCCGCACCGGCCGAATTGAATAGATCTCCTCAGCAATGCATAGGTCCCACTTTTCTCACGTCTGGATATGACGCCGTCTCCAATCGTGAAGCGGTAGCCAGCAAGCTGCATGCGCCAGCTCAGATCGATGTCCTCGCCAACAGCAAGATCTTCGTCGAAACCACCGACCTGTGCAAACGCATCACGGCGCACTGCCATGTTTCCGCTCGCGGCAGCTTCAAGGTAATCGAACTGATTTCTCGCGGGTGGGGGCCTCCCAACTGCGGGGGATGGACGAGCCACGTCGTTGAGGGACCAGTAGTCCGTCAAACCACCAGCCAGATCTGCATCCGCCAGAGCGTGTGCCCAGCTCTCAACCCAACCCGGATGAACCACATCGTCGGCGTCGCAGAAGGCAAGGATGTGACCCCGCGAATCGGGCAGCGACATTGCGTGTGGCGCCAGCTCCCGTCACTGAGGATGCATCTACGAGACGCAGGCGGGGATGCCGGCGAGTGAGTTCCTCAATGACGTCCGCAGATCGGTCGCACGAAGCATTGTCGGCGACTATCACCTCCCATGGAAAGCAGCATTGTTGGTCCAAAAGGGCCTCCATCTGCACGTGCAGCCAAGGGAGTCCGTTCTTGACGGGAACGATGACGCTGATCACGACCTCACCCAGTCGATTGGTCGACATCTCCACCAGCTTTCGGTCGTGCGAACTGATGACCTGCCTCAGCCCGCCCCCAACCGTCGTGAGCAATCTACCGCATCTGCAATAGGGATTGTAAAGAGTTCTGCGGGGCCGAGAACGTGGCAGGATTCAGAAAGTGCGAGGGTGTCCCGGTACGTCGGTAGGGCCACAAATCCGGCTCATACTATCGCACCCGTCGCTCTTCACCAGCTCTACCAACGGACTTGCCGGGACTGCGGCTATCACTGGACTGTGACCCGTGCGGAGAAACAAAGAGGATGCGTCAGCCGGTACTTCGACAACGTGGGGTAGAAACCCTCGCGAAGGCTTAGTGGCTACTCGGGAGCCAGTGATGGACCCGCTCAAGGAATGCGCCAAATGCGGGGGTGTTCGGTTCTCCGAACGGCCAGTCACGAAGCGCCGTCCAGCTGACCCCCCCGGTCCAACCGCACGTACCATATAACGCCAGCTCTGTGGCGCGGCGCCCTAAACCGTTACTCGCGCTCCCAAACAGAGATGTGTTTGCTGCTGTCGCTCGTAAAGGATACTCGGTCCCAATCGACCCATCGTTCGCGCAACCTCATCTGGTGTTGGTCGTCTTCGTGGGACTGTGGCTGAGTCTCACGGGCTGCGGATCATCGAGTCCTGCGAAGCCGTATCAGCAGGGCTTGGGACCGGGCGGTTATCGCACCGGGGTACGACTGCAAAACCGTCCCGGCGCGAATCGCATCACCCACTAATTGGACAAAGGGCTGTGTCACTGCACAGAACTCTTTGAATATTCACAGCACGACGGGGCACTATCCGACTTCAACCCCGACCACATATCCCGGCGATCCGTAAGCTTGCTCTTTCAACACGCCCTCGGCGAGCTGCCCGTGCTCCCTTCCCGGCGGTCTGGGGCGCCGCAGAGGGCTTTTCCTATGCCACCCTCCTGATGGCGTTTTTGGGACGAGGTCTAGATTGGCTGAGCCTTGGCCCACGTACCGGTCAGTTCAGCACGGGAACGATGTCCGACCAGATGGCGTCCAGAATGTCGGTGGTAGGCCCTCGATAGTGGGCAGTGGTCGTCACGCACGCCTGTTGACGAGGCAGCATGACGCTGAACTGCCCGTAGAGGCCGTCCATTCGCCAGGCGTTGTCCCGGTGGCACATCCAGACGTGGCGGCCGTATAGCGCGTTCTCCAGGTGGGGCGTAGTCGCGCCGGTAGCGATATGTCCGTTCGTGGGCACGCAGTCGGCTGTCATGCTGGCAACGAACGTCGCCGGTACGAGCTGCCGGTCGAGGAACCGACCGCTTTCGAGCAAGCTGCAGCCGAGTCTGGCGACCTCGGCGGTGCGCAGATGGAGCCCGACAGCGCCGAGCGAATACCCGAGCGGGCACCGCAGCCACTGCGGGTTTCTTATCGCCAGCGGGGTGAACAATCGGGGAAGCAGAAAGTCTCGCAAGTCCTGACCTGAGCAGGCATGGATGATTCGGCTTAGCAAGTAGGAGTTCGCGCCCCGATAGGCGAAAGCAGTCCCGGGTGCCGTGCCCAGCGGTGTCGTGAGGATGTCGACGGCGGCATCCCCAGGATGGTCTGCGTCTGGATCGTCCCAGCGATAGGTCATCCCGGAGGTCATGGTGAGCAGGTGTCGGATGGTGATCGCCTCGACACCCGTCGCTGGGGCAGATGTCAGGTGCCCAAGGTGACACAGGATCGAATCGTCTACATCGAGTAGCCCCTCACCCTGAGCGATGGCGACGGCTACCGAGGTAAAGGTCTTCGAGGCCGAGAAGATGTCGCGGCGTATATCGGCTACCCAGTGGTACTGGACCGGCGGCCGGTTACACATGTGTACGTGGACGCCCTCAAGTGCCAAGTCCTTGTCACCGAGGGCTCGAATCGCCGTCATCAGCTCGCGGTTTGGCGGTTCTGAGCTCACGACCTGTAGACGTTAGGCGCCTCGACCCGCCCGAGGACCTCCATCTGACTGTCAGGTACCTCCGAGAAGCGACTGATAGTAGCGCCAGTCCCGGCAGCGAGGGGCAGTCCAACCTTGCTCGAAGGGCAGCGAGGGTGAACAGTACCGGGCTGGGCGATTAGGGGGGCATACGACGTGACAATCCGGAGCTATGGGATGAGGGGCAGCCCTACCAATGGATGATCTAACTTGAAGACGTGACGGGGGCCTGGACGAGAATAATTGAAGGTCGATGGCGGTCTGGCTCTTGTTGATGGGACGACGGCTCAAAATGCACCGGCGTTGTCTGTTCGCCCTGATGTTTGGAAACAGCATTGATTCTCCCTGACGACATTGCCAGTGTCGCCAGGAAACCGTCTGCTGCCGAGACGACCGCCGAGACGACCGGAATCGATCGGTCTAGCCATATTCGCCACAGCGCTGGGTGCGATCGTGATCATCGGAGTTCTTGCCAGACTCCTCTTTGTCATGGGTTGGACGTGGGGAGTGCCTCTCCACGGCGATCCGCTGTTCTTTCAGCAAACGGCCGCTCAAATCGCCCACGGAAATGGCTACGTCTCTCGGTTCATTGGCCAAGGACCACTCGTGCCCACGGCAGAACACCCCCCGGCATTTAGCCTGCTGCTTGCCACACTTGATTTTGTCCACATTCAATCCATTGATGCGCACCGGATAGCTCTCTCCTTTATCTCGGCTGGTGGAGTTCTTGCCATGGGACTGTTCGGGCGGAGGCTGGCTGGACCAGGCGTCGGACTACTTGCAGCAGGCTTCGTGGCTCTCGATCCGCTTTGGGTGCAGCAGAGCGGGTTTCTCATGAGCGAAAGCATCTATCTGGTCATCATCCCTACGATGCTCTTGTTCGCCCTCCGCTGCATTGATAGACCGAACCGGTGGGACTTCGCTGTTCTGGGCCTGCTGATTGCCACCGCAACGCTCATTCGCAGCGACGCCATCGGCTTTGTGGTCTTGCTCGGTGTACCGATGGTGGTTTTCTCTGCGAGCCGTTGGAAGGAACGACTTGTATTTGGGATGGCGCTACTAGCAGGCGTGGCGCTCCTGATGGGTCCTTGGCTAGTCCGCAACGACTTGGAGATGGGAGCGCTCACCCTTTCCACCAATGGTGGAGATACGCTCTCCGGTTCATATTGTCCGGCCACGTTCTCGCCCAAGAGTCCCGATTACGGCGCTTTTTCACAGGATTGCCAGTTTGGCGATGCAGCGATATTCATCAAGTACGGGCAACCGCCTAATCACGCGAGACATTGGACTGAACTCACGTTGTCCAATGCTCTAAGCAGGACGGGGACAACCTATGCAAAAACACACTTGACGGACTTGCCGGGGGTTGTGCTCGCCCGAGAAGGCCGAGTCTGGGGCGTATATGCACCAGGCACTCAGCTGGCGTTTGATGTCGCAGAAGATGCCAATGGCGCACGTGGACCCAAACAAGTGGGCCAAATCATGAACTGGGTACTCCTGCCATTCGCCTTGGTCGGTGCATTTCAAATCGCAAAGCGCTCCAGACGGCGACTAATGATCGTGGCCGTTCCGTTTCTCGTTGTCGCCATCAACGCTGCCGTGTTCTACGGCGGGACACGTCTTCGGGCGGCTGCCGAACCTTCGATCGCCGTGTTGGCGTCGGTGGGAGCCCTGTGGGTTATTGAACTCCGGCATTGGCCTTCGGCCAAGCCAAACTGATAGAGGTAGTGACCTGCCCATGCGTGGGCTCGGTGTTTGGCGCCCTATCCCCGATGTAAGTGCCGGACTGGGACACTCCCAGGCGGCTACGTCACTAATGTCAACCCCTGGTGGCGACCCGTCGCAGCGGGTTCGACGCATGCCACGACTGAGGTCCGGGGCGGCGGCGGTGATCTGAACCTGGGGGCGGTGCGGTGGGGCGGTTCTTCGAACCTCGGCGGTGGCGCGGCGAGTGCGGAGATTTGAACCCACTTATCTCCTATCCCCACTTCTGGCGGTGGCCCTGGTCGTGGCGCCTGCGCCTGCGGGCGTCTGGCGTCCCAGGCCGTTGCCGTCAGGTCCCACCTTGCCCTCGCCGCGGACGAAGCGCCATCGAGTGGTGTCAGCCATCTGATATCGCTTCTTGATTCAGAGGAGTGCCCTTCGACTCGCCCGATGCGCGAAGTCGATCGAAGAGAAGCCCCATGACCCCTAATTCCTCACCTTTACTTTGACGCCCGCGCTGGTCGTGACGAGTCCGTCGTTGCCGTGGGCGACGCTGTACACCGTATAGGTGCCGTCGGGAACGCTTCTCGTGTTCCAACCACCAAGCCACCCGTAAAGGGATGAGACTGCCGGTTCGATGACCGTTCGACGATCGCCGGTGATGCGAAACTCGACGTTGCGAACCCCCAACTTGGAGGACGCAACGGCAACGAGGTATTCGGACCCGCTCAGCTGCGCATCAGCGGCTGGCTTCAGAACTCTCGTCACAGGTGGCGGCAGAGGGCTCGCCTTGTCATCAACTCGCATCGTGACGTCAGGGCTGCGACCGATGGTGCCCACAGCGTCATAGGCGACGCTGTGTAACCTGTACGTCCCGGTTGGCAGATTCGTGGCGTTCGAATTTGCCATCCATCCCGCCAGCGATCCGTCCACGAATGGATGAGCCGGAACGGTGAGGGAACTGGACATGCCCTTGCCCCTGATGACGAAGTCGACCCTCGTTACAGCGGTCGTGTCCGCTGCCGTGGTCACCAGTAGGTGGTTCCGTATCAGGTCCATGCGCTTCACCGAGGTGACGACTCTCAGGAAGATCCCCTTTGACAAGATGCACGCAATGGCCGCGTGGACAGCGCCAGGCCCTCGAGAACCAGCACTGGTGCATTCCGAGAATTTGGAGGTCGTGGTGACGATGGATGGGGAGACATGGTTGACTGCCGCCCACACCCACGCTCCCTCTTCGTAGACGGGCCGTTGCCCGGTTGCCGCCGTGATCAAAGCGGCAGTAAAGGGAACCGATGCAAGCTGCGCCAAACGCACAAGACCGGGCTGATCGGGGATCACCACCATGGTCACCCCCCACTCGTGAAGTGCACTTCGGACGGCTGCAATCTTGCGAGTTGTGATCGTGAGCGCGGCTTCACTGTATGAGGTGGTTGCAAAGGTAGGTAACGACGCGGCTCCGAGTACCGTGAGTCCCGCCGGCTCAATTGCGGCTGTCGCCACTCGATCCGACTTCGTCGACGAGGTCATACCCCATGCCATCGTCGACCTGCCAGGCCAAAGGGCTCAGCACGCTGAGGTTGTCCGGAAGGACCAAGAGCACCTGCTTCGGTCCCAGATGCCGAGCGGCAGTACGGAACCACGAGGGGACGTGGAGTGATGACTGAACGGGGATCGGGACGTTCTGAAAGAGGTAGAAGCCGATGGGAACGAGAGCGATCCCCGCGACCGCCAGGCCGGCGAGTCCGCCGGCCCAGTCAACCAGCGGCTTGTGCGCCCGATCAGTCGTTCGCGGAATGAGCCGCCGAGCCTGCCTCTCAACCGGCGGAGCCACCGAATGCACGACTCCACTGCGCGCCGCCGTGTACCACCGGGTCACCGAGGCGTACGAGTGATCGACAACGATTCCCAACATGATCGCCGCGGACAGATAGACGACTTGATCGAACCGATTGGGCAGAATGTTTTCGAGAACCGGGAGAAACCCGAACAGGGGATTCGCCGCCCCGAGTGACAGTGTCATGAAAGCCAGTCCAATGATGGCAAAGAACCACAATCTGAGGTCACGTCGCCAGACGACCAGGCCGCCTAGGAGCACGACGACCAGGCCGAGGCCAAGGTATTGACCAGAGATGAGGAGGCCGTCGAACCCGTACTGCCACCCCGACGGACTCGCTGGATTCGGGATCAGGTAGCTCTTGAGGTGGCTCACGTACTGACCCGGGTTGGGCCACACAAGGCCCGAAATGTGCGCCGGTCCGGCGAGCGCAAACCATGCCGGATAGGCAAGGAGGACGACCGCCACAATTGCCCCCGCCGCCAGACCGACGGCGGCGAAGCGGGCATGCCGCCGTAAGGCCTCAGGTCTCCGCCACGCGGCGTACGCGATGACAAGAGCCAACCCAAATGTTCCGGCCATCGCGATGATGACGAGGAGCTCGGTGCTCAAGAAGAATTGAAGCGTGACCAACAGACCGAGGAGCACGCCTGTGACAACCGGCCGGCGTCGCTGTCTGATCACGATCTCGTCCAGGCATGCCACGACGAGAGGCGGTATCGGGCTTATCGTGAGGTTCAGGTGCGAAAAGTAGAGACTCGTCAGGATGAGCGGTGAGAAGCCGTAAAGCAATCCTCCGATGAAAGCCGCCGGATCCCATGACACCCATCGGCGCAAGAGGATGAACATGGCCATGCCCGAGAGCACCGGACTCAGCAACAGCGCCACGTTGAGCGTTGCGATGGGGCCGAAGATCCAGGTGATCGGTGCAAAGAGGATTCCCACGGCGAGCACGCTCGTGACCGACAGCAGGTTGATCCCGTGTGGATAGGACGCGGCCGTCGAGAAGAAGGGGTTGAGTCCGTGAGACAGGGCGTACGCCGGCCATTGAAGGAACCAGACGAACTGAGATGTATCTCCGCATCCACAAAGGATGGTGGACGTCGGGTGATTCGACCAGACGTGCCACCACATTCCGACCGAGAGAAGAAGGTAACAACCTCCTACAAGCAGCAGGTTACGCCAGCGGTGCGCCGACGGGGGATGTGTGTCCAGGGCATGCCGAGACCAGGGATACGCATCGTCCACGGCGGTGAACACTATGTCACCGAACCTCAATGAGACCCGTCGCCCAGGTTCTTCTCGGCGTGGGCCGCGCTTGCCTCGGACGCAGCCAGAGAACGAGATTGGGGCGTGCCGCAACTCGGAATCAAGGTCATCACTCTGGCTCGGAGAACTCCATGCGCTCGGCGGCCCGCGCGTCGCCGCGAAGGGCCGGCCGCTCGCTTTCCCTCCGCAAGCTCGGTCCTCTCTTACAGTGACTCGGGTCCAAGGCAGCTGCGACCGGGTGTCCAGGTCGAGCTGCCACCGGGTTTGCGCGGAATCGGCGATTTTCGGCGAGGTTTTGACTCCCGGACAGGACGGCGTGGTCACCGAGATCGTGGCTGCGTTCGTCGAACTGGCGACTCGGGCCACCGAATTGTTGGCCACGACGTCCAGGTAATGATTCGGCCCCGTTGACGCGAGCGGGAATGACCTGGCCGACAGGTTCCTGCCGATCTCACCTGGCCGGCGCTCAGCTCGTGATGGTTATGGTGACGGGGGGGCTGCTATTCGCGACGGCACCGGTGGAGGCGACCGACCAGATCAGGTAGGGGCCGGGATGAACGGCGCTGGCGTTCCAGGATCCGAGCCAGATGTCGGCGTACTTGCCGGACTTCTTGGCGACGGCGACCACCGTGTTTCGCAGCCCGCCCCCGGTGACACGAAACTCGACTTTGGTCACTCCTCCGGGTGCCAACGCCTCCAAGGGGATCGTGCCCGCCGAGGTCGTGCCATCCAAGGGCCGCACCATCTCGTTTTTGATCGGGGGCCCGGCGTCGGCAACGTTCATGACTTTGGCCAACCCGACCAAGGAGAGGACCAGCGCCAGCACACTGAGCGCGCGCACCGGCACCTTGTGGGCGAGCCGCCGCCGGTCTTGATCCGCCGGGCGATCTCGAGCACTCGTGGTCGGGGCGAGGCTCGAGTCCGCTCGGGCCACCTCGGGGCCTCGGGGAGCCCGAGCCCGTCGCATGGAGGCCAGCCCGGCACTGAGGCCGACCGCGGCGAGCAAGACGAGAGGGACCTCGACGGCCGCCCGATAGCGGGTCTCGCCATATGTCGTCGCCACGGTCACCGCCACGATGGCGAAGAAGCCGAGCAGCGGGTAGACGGGGATCCGCCGCCGGCGCAGCACCACGACCCCGCCTACCGCCGGAACGACCAGGAGCCAAAAGCCGAACAGGGCCAACCGGTTCACCCAGATCGCCGTGGGAAGGTACGACGTGCCCAGGGCACCGGTGATGCCGCTCTCCCATTCGGCGTCGAGCTGCACCTGTTGGAACGGGTCCCAAAAGCCGAAGGCCCGACCTTCCCGGGCGAAGAGCACCACGGGGAGCCGGCCGACGTGGTGGTCCAGATAGTTCAACCCTTCGTGGAGCGCCGTTGCATTTTGTACGGACTGGTCCTGCCCAGGCACCAGATGCAGGCAGTGTGGCGAGTAGTCACCGGTGTAGGGACCGTAGTAGGTGGTGTCGCAGTTGCCCTGCGCAACGGCCGCCCCGAAGTTGTTCGAGAGCAGGACCGGACGCTCGAATCGCCCCAGGTTGTAGATGGTCCACGGAGTCACGACCACGACGACACACACAGTGGCCAAGGCCAGCCAGCCGAGGCGCCGACGCCACCCGATGTGCTTCACGGCCAAGATCAGGGGGGCCACCACGACGGGGAGGACCAAGATCTGCTCGGAGCGTGTCAGCGCCAGCACCCCACACATGAGGCCCAAGACGGCGGCCCGTCGGGCCGACGGGTGGGCCCAGAACCGGTAGGCCACCAGGATCATGACGGCGATGCCGAGCAGCAGCAGCGTCTCGGAGAGGATCGCTCGTTCGTAGACCCACAGCCCCGGGTACAAGGCGGCGATGCCGGCCGCGATCAGCCCGACGCGGACGCCTCCGATCCGTCGTCCGGCCAGTCCGACGGCCCCGACCGTGAGGGTCCCGACGGCCGACGCGAGGGTTTGTTGTGCGAGCCAGCTGTGTTGGCCGAGCCAGGCCCAGATCGTCAGGACCAGCGCCCAGGCCGGCGGATGGAGGGCGTCTGGCCTCGTACCCTTTCCAAAGACAGAGGCGAACCACTCTCCCCGAGCGTTGAGATTGGCTTGGAGGCTGTACTCAAAGCCGTCACCGGTCAGCGCGCTGTTGCGGCCTTGGTAGACAATGACGAGCCGCAGAATGAAGGCGACGGCGCAGATGAGAACCAGCCACCATCCGAAGCGATCGATGGCAGGCTCTGGCGCGGCGTCTTGAGCCGCAAGCACGGAAAGGTCGACAGCGCCAGAGTGTGGTGGACTTGGTCGTTCCCGCAATGCGAGGCGCACGCCGCCCCTCCAGGCTCCCTCGACGGCCCCTCGAAGGGGAGGCTCATGACCTGCCTAAGATACCGGCGACAGTTCGCTCAGTCCATCGGGCTTCGAATGGGGGACCCACGTGGTATTCGAAGAGCACCTTGACGTCTCAGTGGTGTTGCCGTGCCTCAACGAGGAGGGATCAGTCGGTCTTTGCGTGAACGAAGCCCGAGAGGCCTTCGCGGTGTCAGGTCTACGGGGCGAAGTGGTCGTGGTCGACAACGGTTCCACGGACGCCTCTGCGGAGGTGGCACTGGCCAGCGGTGCTCGGGTGATCGAGGAGCCTCGTCCAGGATATGGGAGCGCTCTGCTGGCGGGTTTCGAGGCGTCGCGGGGTGAAGTCATCGTGATGGCAGATGCCGATTTCACCTATGACTTCGGGAAGATCCCCGACCTGGTAGGACTGGTCATCGAAGGGCACGCTGATCTTGTGCTCGGATCGCGGCTCGATTCGGCGACTCGCGGCACGATGCCATTCCTTCACCGGTTCGTCGGCACGCCATTGCTGACCTTCTTGACTGCGCGTGCCTGTGGTCGAAGGGTTGTGACAGACAGCCAATCAGGCTTTCGCGCTTTTCGCCGCGATGCTCTCGGAGTTATGGGTCTCACATCGACGGGCATGGAGCTTGCGAGTGAGATGTTGATCAACTCCGCACGCGCCGGTTTGCGAATTGAAGAGGTCCCAACCGGCTACCGGCCTCGCATCGGGCAATCGAAGCTGGCCACGTGGTCCGACGGATGGCGCCACCTTCTGCTCATTTTCATGCTCGCACCAGATTTGTTGCTGATCGGTCCTGGCTTGACCCTGCTCATATTGGGATCCGCGATGCTCTGCGTCTCTTTCCTCCATCCGACGGGCGTGGAAATCGGTTCGATCGTATGGCAGCCCGTGTTCTTTTCTGGAATTGCTGTGGTCCTTGGGATGGAGGCCCTTCTCGCTGGCGCCGTGCTCGCTCACACTTCGTCGGTCACCCCGACAGGCGTAGGGCAGCGGTTTGCCTTCGTCGGCGAACCGAGTTTTCCCAACCGTTGCGTTGCGGCCGGAGTCGCCATGGCGATCCTGGGATTGGCTCTCAACCTGCTGTTGTTCCTGCTCTGGCTGAGAGACAAGATCCACACCCCGCTGAGCCATTTCGGATTGGCGTCGCTGTCCCAGAGCCTGATCATTGTTGGGGGCACAGTCGCAACCTTCGGCATTCTTAGTCGCTTCCAAAGGGCTCGAGCTGCTCGGAGCCGGCAACAGAAGTCGTGTCGCCGAGCACGAAAGCCGTACGCTCATGAGAGTTGAAGCTGGTTGGTGAGGAAATGATCGCACGGGAACGTCGTCAGCCGACCCAAGTCTCGGGTCAGAGGATCGCCGGCGCGGTTCTAAGGAAGTCTCTTTCTCTTTCTCTTTCTCTTTCTCTTTCTCTTTTCGGTCTTTGGATAGTGACATGAATGGAGTTGATCGGTTTCTGCAGCGAACACGTATCGCCAAGGCGCTCCAATGGATGCCTGCCGGTGGACACGTGCTGGACATCGGATGTGCCGACGGTGCGCTGTTTCGGCAGGCGAGCACGCAAATCAAATCGGGAATCGGCATTGACCCAGACGAGCCATCTGATTGGCCCTCAGGTCCTTACGAGTTCAAGCAAGGGACATTCCCCGACGTCCTCGAGGGAGCCGAGGCATTTGATGCGATCACGATGTTGGCCGTGATTGAGCACGTTCCTGCCGAACTGCGCAAGAAGTGGTTCGAGACGGTTACGGCGGTGTTGAAACCAGGTGGAAGGCTGATCATCACCGTTCCAGCTCCGGCGGTGGATCGCTTCTTGGATATCGGTATCCGGCTGCATTTGCTCCATGGCATGGACGCCGAGAGCCATCATGGCTTTAATCCCCGCGTGATCCCAGAGGAACTGTCGGTCCCGACAATGCGCCTCTTGAAGGCCACTCGGTTCGAGATGGGTTTGAACCATCTCTACGCTTTCGAGCGCGTCAATTAGCTTGCGCCGGAACTGGGTGCGATTCGTCACGACCAGATGGAGGTGAGGACATCATGCCCGGGCCATCAGGAATCCAAGGCGCTCTCGGTCGATGAGGCAAAGCGAGCGGCCACGTGGATCGCGGACATGCAGAAGTGGGCTCTTGAGGCCTATCAGGGCTGTCTCATGCCATCGGCGATGCGGTCGCCGAGCTCCTTGTCGATGTTGCGCCAGTACTCCACGGCGCGCTCTAGGACCGGCGGGGTCACCCCTTCGCTGAGGTGACCGACCACGTTGGAGACGAGGCGGTCGCGTTGGGCGTGATCCATGACATCACGTACGAGCGTGCCGGCCTGGCCCCAGTCGTCGTCGTCTCGACGCAACGTGTAGGCCGCGTGGACGAATTCGCCGTCGGCGTCCCACCTCTCGAGGTAGGGATAGCGCTCAGGATCCGCCGCCGGACCGCCCTTTGAGTTGGGCGCGTAGACGGGGTCGGAGACCTTCTGCATCCGCATGGCGCCGTCCTTGCTATAGCTGTGGACCGGGGATTTGGGTGCGTTGACCGGGATTTGCTTGTAGTTGACGCCCATGCGGGCGCGATGGGCATCGGCGTAGGAGAAGACGCGGGCCAAGCAGCATCTTGTCTGGACTGACGCCGATCCCCGGTACGAGGTTGTTCGGCTCGAATGCAGCCTGCTCGATCTCGGAGTGGAAGTCCGTGGGGTTGCGGTCGAGCGTCAGCCGGCCGACCTCGTGCAGCGGGTAGTCGCCGTGCGGCCACACCTTGGTCAGATCGAAGGGGTTGAAGCGGTACGCCCTCGCTTCTTCGAAGGGCATGATCTGGACCCGCAGCGTCCAGCTCGGGTACTCCCTGCGCCCGATCGCTTCGAACAGGTCTCTTCGGTGGTAGTCGCCATCCTCGCCGGCGATCCTGTCGCCATCCTCCTGCGTGAGGAATTCGATGCCTTGGTCGGTCCTGAAGTGGTACTTGACCCAGAACCTCTCTCCGTTGGCGTTCACCCACATGTAGGTGTGGCTCGAATACCCGTTCATATGCCGCCAAGATCTGGGAATCCCGCGGTCGCCCATCAGCCAGGTGACCTGGTGGGCCGACTCGGGGAGAGGCTCCAGAAGTCCCATTGCATGTCGTGGTCGCGCAGGTCCGAGTCGGCCCGACGCTTCTGCGACCGGATGAAGTGCTGGAACTTCATCGGGTCACGCAGGAAGAACACTGGCGTGTTGTTCCCCACCATGTCGTAGTTGCCCTCTGACGTGTAGAACTTCAGGGCGAAACCGCGAGGGTCGCGCCAAGTGTCAGGGCTTCCACGCTCCCCTGCCACGGTCGAGAAACGGATCAAGGTGTCGGTCGTGGTCGCGGGTTGGAAGACCGCCGCCTTCGTGAACTGGCTGACGTCCGCGGTGACCTCGAAGTGGCCGAACGCGCCGCCACCCTTGGCGTGGGGCTGGCGCTCCGGGATCCGTTCCCGATTGAAGTTCGCCATCTGCTCTATCAGGTAGTGGTCCTGCAGCAGGATAGGGCCGTCCGGACCGATGGTCAGGGAGTGATCGTCGCTGGCCACCGGGATCCCGGCGTCCGTCGTGGTCGGCTGCACGTCATGGTTCGCCATGGTTGCCCCTTTGTCGTGAAATCGATCTCGACTCTGCGCTGTCTCCGCTTTGAGTGGATCGGGAGGTGCCAATACCCGCTGCGAAGGGCGGCAAAACCCGTTGCTCAGAGCGAGGCGCCGGCCGTCAGGCGTCACGCACGCCGTGAAGTTCTACCCGCACGCTGATCTCGGGGTAGACGCGGACCATCAACATGCTCGGAGGCTTCATGCCGAATTCGCGAATGTCGAACACGTCCTCACCCGTCAATGCGATGCCGTCTTCGTGCACCACAATCTGCATGGCGTGTGAGAACGTCCGCGTCTTGCCGTGAAAGAAGATCTCGCCGGTCACTCCGTAGTCGGGGTGGGAGCCGTCCAGGACGATATTGGTCATCCGGCCGGCGATGGACGGGTAATGCCGTGCATCCATGCGTCGACGCAGCTCGCGGTCGTAGAGCTGGTTCCCCGAGGTGAGACGTTCCACGGCCAGTTCCAGCTCACCCGACACCGCCTGGTCCAGGTCGAGGGATCCATCGGGGTGTGTAGCAGTCTCGAACCAACCGGTGATGCCACGGGTCTCCGTATTGATCGGGTGCAGGCTGGAACGCCCGCTGACCCAGAGACAAGACCGAACCGAGTCGAAGCTGTAGCGAGTGGGCGCCATGGTGCTTTCCGATCCCCGGGGATTCCCTCCACCCGGATCCGCTGCACACGGATCCCGCATACTGGCATAAAGTCGATGCATGGCTCGTTTGGATGTTCCCGCTGGGGAGGGAGGCGACGCCGTGCAGATCTGGTCGCTGCAGCCCGAACTCGGCGCGGCCGCGACGCGCTTCGTGCATGCGGTCTATAACAAGAGCATTCTCCCAACGCGTGTGCGTGAAGCGGCGAGAGTGAGGATCGCCCAACTCAACGACTGCACTGTGTGCTTGGCCTTCCGGGCGGACACGGTCAAGGCGCAGGGACTGGACGAGGACTTCTACGGCGCGGTGGGGTCAACTGACAACTCCGCGTCTGACCGAGCAGGAGCGCCTGGCGGTCGAGTACGCCGAGCGCTTCGCCGTCGACCACGCCAGCATCGACGACCGATTCATCGAGCGCCTGCAGCGCTCGTTCACGGATCCTGAGATCCTTGACCTGACGATCTGCCTGTCGGCCTTCCTCGGTCTCGGGCGGACGCTTCGGGCGCTCGGCATTGCGGAGACGTCACTGACCGACGTCTGAGGAGCGTTGTCGTGTCCAGGCTGCGGCGTCTCCGGGGCGGCCTCTGGTCCCTGACCGCCAAGCGCAATCCAATCTCGGCGATTCGCGTTGAACGCAGGCCGTGATCGCAAAGAAGAGGGTGACCCAAGTGGGTTTGCCACCAGGGCCCCTCATATGCAATGGCCGATGCAGTCCTTCCGCCATCCGGTCACGGCCTGGTACCGCCTGAGGGGTCCTATCAAAGCAATTGTCCGAGAATTGATGTTGCTCGGGGGACGGCCGACCCTATGGAGAACAGCTCGTCAACCTGCCTTGCCGGCCATCGGACAGCCTGGGTAACGTTCCGGCGTGGGCAGGTTACGGTACGGCGGTAGGTTCCTGGGTGAGTTCGGAAGTTATGTGATCGTCAACCGCGCCTGGTGGACGGTGCCCCTGTGTCTTTTCATGGCTGCTGCCACCGTGCTCGTGATCGTGGGACAAGTCGTCGCACCGATTACCCTGTACTCCTTGTTCTAGAACGACTTCTTGTCGGGGGGCCGAGGTGCGTAGTGCGGTCTGGGGTTGGCAAAGGTCACGCACCAGCGGCAGCGCGCCTCGCGCCACTTTCAGCGTGACTCAGGCGACGAGTCGTGGGCGTGCCCGCACAGGCACCCGGCCTCGGCGAGCAGCTCGATGAGTATTTCCACCGAGGAGCGACCCAGCGCACCCGCGCAATCCGAACCCACGGTGTGGTCGCAAATGCCGGTCGTGCCGACCAAGCATCCTGCTTCTCGCCTGGCTTTGGCGGGTCGACAGCTGCTCTTGGGCGCTGTGTTCGCCGTGGCCTTCTGGCTCCTGGGACGCCACGGGATCTCGATCGCAATCACCATCGCGACACTGGTCGCGGTAGGAGTCTCCGCGGCGTCAACTCGCATCGCGGAGGTGCTCACTCGATTCGTCCTGAAGCTCCAGGCAGTCGTGGGTCGAGCGTTGAGCTACTTGTTGCTTGGTCTATTGGAGTTGGTGGTCTTCACTCCGATCGCCGCCGTTTTGTGGCTCATCCGCAGAGATCCTCTGGCAATGGGACAACGTCGCAATGACGCCACGCTCTGGCGTCCACACGTTGCTACAGGAAGGCGGTCACTCCACACTCGTCAGTTCACCTACGAATGGCCGGAATCCAGCGCGAGGCACCGGTCGCTTCTCAGCCGACTTGCATCCATCATCGGTATCGTCGTCTTGCTCATGGCCTGCGACCTGGGCGTCGGTGCCGCCATCAGTGCCTTGCAAGGTCCGCCTGCCGTTACCAACACACCCTTGTTCAGCCCGAGCATCGCAGCAATACCAAGGACCCAGTGGTGGTCCACCGTGCTGGCAGACACTTTCCGCATTGCCGGCACCGCTCGGCCGGACCCCTTTCTCGGGTGGACCTTCTCGAACTACTCGAGTCCATCCACCAACATCACCGACGGCGTCCGGAAATCGTGGGAGCCGCCGATTGCCAACGGCCAGAAAGCCGAGCAGGTCCTTTTTTTGGGCGGATCAACCGTGGCCGGTTCCTACCAACGTGACGATTACACCATCCCCTCCGATGTCGCTCGCATTGCTTGGCAACATGGCCTGGCTGTTCACGTGACAAACCGAGGCGCTCAGGGATATTCAGTCTGGCAGGAGCTCAATCTGCTGGAGGAGCAACTGGCAAGCGGCTATCGACCCAATGTCGTCGTCCTCTACGACGGAGTGAATGAACTCTACGTTCAGGCCGCCGAGGGCACGACGACAACGCCGAGCAACATCAAGGCACTGGAGTATGAGACCGCAATCCTCCAGGCAGAACAGAAGTCTGCCCCAGGAAGCCAGAGCCTGCTCGATCGCGTCTATGACTCATATGCCAACACGAGTGCGCTGATCCGGATGGTAAGAGTCCTCACCGGTCACGAATCCACGTCCAACCCCGCCGAAGTAGACAACATCCTTTGGAATCCGGACCAGTCGACGAACACGGCGACCATCAGAGGAAGGGATGCCGCCGAGATCCACAATCAGGCGGTGTCCATATTCGAAGCGTTGGGAGCCAAGTACCATTTCCGCTTGGTCTCGTTTTGGCAACCATTTCTCTATTCGAAGACGCCGATCCGCAGCGAAAGCAACGTGGCAGGGCTGTGGGGCGAGACGCCCTCCGCCTGGCGGGCCATGGACGCAGCAGCCCAACGCAATCTGCAGGCTCCCGAAATCAACCTGAGCAACGCGCTGAACGCCTCTAAGGCGCCAGTCATGATCGACTTCATGCACACCAACGAGGCGGGAGCACAAGAAGTGGCGAACGCTATGTTTCCCTACCTCGAGGGCGATCTGCAGGCGGCCGCCCAACGGAATCAACCATGAACATCCTCGGCTTGAGTGCCTATTACCATGATTCGGCCGCAGCATTGGTCCAAGACGGCGTGATCGTCGCCGCTGCCCAAGAGGAGCGGTTCACGCGTAAGAAGCACGATCCAAGCTTCCCGACTAATGCCGTTGCCTATTGTCTGCAGGCAGGTCAGCTGAGCGAGAGTGAGCTGGACGCGGTCGTCTTCTACGAGAAGCCGTTCACCACCTTCTCGAGGCTGTTGCGTAGCTATCTGCGTTCGGGTCCGTTCGGATTTCGATCACTGAGTCAAGCGATGCCAGTGTGGTTCAGGGAGAAGCTCTGGATCCCCTATCTCATCGAAAGGCATCTTGGGGAGCTTGGGTACCGCATGCCTTCGAACCTGTGGTTTACCGAGCACCATGAGAGCCATGCGGCCAGCGCGTTCTTTCCATCCCCTTTTGAGTCGGCGGCAGTTCTTACCTTTGACGGAGTCGGTGAGTGGGCGACGAGCAGCATCGCCATAGGAGAGAGCAACTCGATCACCATGATGGAGCAGTTGTTTTTTCCTAACTCCGTAGGTTTGCTGTATTCGGCGTTCACCTACTTCTGCGGATTCAGGGTCAACTCCGGAGAGTACAAGCTCATGGGCTTGGCTCCATACGGGAAACCCCAGTATGTCGAGGCAATCTACGAGCACTTGATCGATCTTCGGGACGATGGATCATTCACTCTCAACATGCACTATTTCGATTTCCTCGGCGGCCTCAAGATGACCAATCGCCACTTCGCCCGACTCTTCGGAGGCCCGGCACGACAACCGGAGAGTGAGATAACAGAGCGCGAATTGGATCTTGCCTGTTCCATTCAGGTGGTGACTGAGGAAATCGTCATGAAAATGGCTCGGCATGCCGCGAAGGTGACCGGGCAACGTAAGGCATGTCTAGCGGGCGGTGTCGCGCTGAACTGCGTGGCCAACGGCCGACTGCTGCGTGAGGAGATCTTCGAAGACGTGTGGATTCAGCCTGCCTCGGGCGACGCCGGGGGCGCAGTCGGCGCCGCGCTCTACGGTTGGCATCAGATCATGGGCAATGCTCGCGCGGTCCCCCTCGACGGCGACGGGATGTCAGCGGCGTACCTCGGCCCGAGCTTCCCGGATCGTGAGATCGAAACGTATCTGGAAGCCAGCGGCTATCCGTACGAAGCTCTCTACGATCATCAATTGCGAGCGAAACGCGTCGCACAACTCATCGCCGACGAGAATGTCGTCGGATTGTTCATCGGACGGATGGAGTTCGGCCCGCGCGCACTCGGACACCGGTCCATCGTGGGCGATCCCCGATCCGCCAGCATGCAGTCGACGATGAACCTGAAGATCAAATTCCGCGAGTCCTTCCGCCCGTTTGCTCCAGCCGTGTTGGCTGAGCGTGCCTCCGAGTATTTCGACCTGGATGTCGAGTCCCCTTACATGATGGTGGTCGCGCCCATTCGCGAGGACAGGCGAGAGTCGCCCGAGAGGGACGAACCGGCCGATCTACGAGAATGGGTGAACCGCATTCGCTCAGATATTCCAGCGGTAACCCATGTGGACTATTCGGCTCGCGTGCAAACGGTCAGCAACGAGAGCAGTCCTGAGTTCCACGCAATCATCGCCGAATTCGACGCCCTCACCGGTTGCCCGGTCGTCATCAACACCTCGTTCAATGTGCGCGGCGAACCCATCGTCTGTACACCAGAGGAGGCCTATCGATGCTTCATGCGGACCGGTATGGACTATCTGGTCCTTGGTTCTTACCTCTTGAACAAGGCAGATCAGCCTGACGCGGCGGACGACCTGATCGACAAAACGGATCTCGTCCTGGACTAGCCTCACGAACACGACGGACCGGAGCGCCCGCCGGCCACGAGCATGGCGAAACTCACCCGCAGTATCCGCGTGAGACGGCGGCGAAAATAAGAGAGGGGTTCCGACCCGGCGACGAGCGACGTCGTCTCAGGGCCGCGCTGGGCCGAATGCCGCGTCCCGGTCTTTAACCGCCTGCCGCAGTCCCACCTCGGAGATCCGCTCGGAGAAGGCCTTCGCCTCCGGCGCGCGATGTCCGATGGCGTCGTTGAGCGCGGCAAACCGCTGCAGCTGTGAGCGCCCCATCAGCTCGACGCCCATGTTGACCACCCGCTTGTTCGCTACCAGGAGATCGCGACCGATCAACGCCATCCGCTCGGCCAGCTCCAGGACCACATCGTCGAGGGCATCGGAGGGCGCCGTCGCGACCACCAGCCCGATGTCGCGGGCCTGGGTGCCAGTGATCGTGTCGCCCGTCAACACGAGCCGCTTCGTCCATTGCGGACCCAGGTGGTAGAGCCACATGTTGGTGGGGGGCACGCCCATGGAGCGCACCGGTGGGAATCCGATGGTGGCGTCGTCGGCCGCCACGACCAGATCGCAGTGCAGGGCGAGGTCGGTGCCGCCGGCCAGGCAGTTCCCCTGGACCTGTGCGAGAACGGGAAGGGCGCAATTCCAGAGGCGCGCCCACCCGTCTCCAAGGGCCAGCATGGCTGACACGTCGCTTTCGATCGCCGCGTGCTGGAGAAAGTCACCCGGTTCGGTGTCCTCGGCGATGAAGCCGTAACCCGAGGAGAACGATCGCCCCGTGCTGCGGATGATTATGACGCTTGCCCGGACGTCTGCCTCCGCATCCGAAACTGCCTGGAGGAGCTCGCGGATACAGCGCGGCGTCAGGGGGTTGTGGTGATCCGGCCGATTGAGCGTCAGGCGCCGCACGCGCCCGATCGCCTCGACTGTCAAGGTGGTGAAGTTCGCTGTCACTCCGGGTCGACTCCAGGCTCGAGCCGGGACTTCATGACCTTGCCGCTCTCGTTGCGCGGGAGCACATCGACCACGCTAATCCGGCGGGGCACCTTGTAATCGGCCAACCGCTCCAGGAGGAAGGAGCGCAACTCCTCTACGGATGTTTTGTCCCGGAGCACCACCCAGGCCGCCACGTCCTCTCCCAAGACCGGGTGGGCAACGCCGGACACGGCTGCCTCAGCCACGCCGGGGTGTTCGAACAGGGCTGCCTCCACTTCGCCCGGCACCACGTTGTGGCCGCCCCGGATGATGATCTCCTTGGCGCGGCCGACGATCCAGAGATGCCCATCGGTGTCGAGGTAACCGAGGTCGCCGCTCCGTAGCCCTCCATCGACCCAGGTGTCGTCGGAGCTCTCGCCGTTCCCGAGGTAGGACCGGGCCCGACGTGTCCCACCGATGGTCACCTGGCCGACGCTGCCGGGCGGGAGAGTGGCGCCGTCGGGGCCCACGATGCGGACCTCCACACCGGGCAAAGGGAGCCCGACCGAGCCGAGGTGCCGTCCGCCGTCACCCAGCGGCGTGGCGGTGACCGCGCCGCATTCGGTCATGCCGTAGCCAGAGAGGACCTCCGCCGCGGGCAGGCTCGCACCGAACCGGCGCAGCGTCGCCGCGGCAATCGGCGCGCTCCCCACGGTGACCGCGGCGAGGCTCGAGAGGTCGGCCGTGGCCGAACCGGGGTGAGCTGACGATCAGCTCCACCATGGCCGGCACGAGGAAGGCCGCCACCGGACGGTCCCGCTCCACGGCAGCGATCCAGGCGTCCGCGCTGAAGCGGGGGAGGAACCACCCGCTCAGTCCACCGCGCAGCGGGCCTGCGACGAGGAGGGACCCGCTGGTCGTGGCGAAGGGCGAAGAGGAGAGGAAGCCCAGACCCAGCCAGACCGACGGCACGCGCTCGGTCGTCGAGAGCCCGCCGTGCCGCACGACGACTCCCTTCGGACGGCCTGTGGTCCCCGACGTGTACATGATGTCGGCAACGTCGTCGGCGCCGAACTCCGGCTCCAGATCCCGATCGTCGGGTGAGAGCATGTCGACCCACCGCAGCCCGCTGTTCGATCCGGTGCACACAACAGTTCCGACGACGGCCCGGATCTCGCCGACAACCTCGCTGCACAGCACGACGGATGCCCCCGCGTCCTGCAGGATCCGAGCCAGCTCGACGGGTCCCAGTCGGGCCAGGAGGGGGACGGCGATTGCGCCGGCCTTGTGGATGGCGAGGTAGGACACCAGCCACTCGAGCGGCTCGTCGTTGCCGATCAGCAGCCCGACACGGTCGCCGCGCTGGAGGCCCTGGTCCTGCAGTCCCCGGGCGAAACGGTTGGAGCGCCGGTGCCACGTGCCCAGCGTGAGCTCGGCACCGTCAGCCAGGTTGCGCCACGCCACGGCGTCGGGGAACGCCTCGGCGAGTTGGGCGATCAGCTGTGGCTGGAGCAGGGTCATGCTCGGGCACTCCGTCGGCGCATCAGTACGGTGCGCCGCCCTCGAGGATGGTGCGCGGGTTGACGACGAGCATCGTGGCGATGTCGGCATCGCTGACGCCGCGGTCCCGCATCACCGGGAGCACCTCTTCGGAGATGTACGTCCAGCGCCAATCGTTCGATGCGTCCATCACTGCCGGTGGAAACCAGTCCACGAAGCACATGGCATCGTGCGAGAGGACGATCCGCTCGGCATAGCCGCGCTCGCAGAGGCGAGCCACCGCGTCGACCGCGCGCTTCGAGGGTGATGCCCGGCAGGCCGAAATGGTCGAAGCCAAGGTACGAGCCGTTGTCGATCACACTGAGGTGGTAGTCCGTGTTGACGGTGCCGCCGCTGTGGCCGATGACCACCCGGGTCAGATCGACCCCCTCCTCTTTGAAGATGCGCTGCTGCTCGAGCCCCCAGGGTTCCGGCGGAGTCGGGGTATGCGTGGTGATCGGCACGCCCGTGGCCCGGTGCGCCCGTGCGACTGCGCGCATCACACGCTCCACGCCCGGAGTGATCCCCGGACGGTCAGAGGCGCACTTGAGGATGCCGGCCCGCACGCCGGTGTCCCCGATGCCCTCGCTGATCTCCCGCACGAAGATGTCCACCATCGGTTCGGGCCCCCCCAGAATGGTTCCCGGTCCCCGGAAATGGAAGTACATCGGGACTTCGTTGTACGTGTACACGCCGGTCGCCACCACGACGTTGATCTCCGGTACTTCGCGCGGCGATCGCTGCCACCCGCGGGATGTAACGCCCGAGTCCGATGACGGTGAGGTCGACGAGCGTGTCGATCGCCGTGCGCCTTGAGCTCGCGCAGCTTGGTTACGGCGCGCGCCTGCTCGGCCAACTCGTCCCATTCCGCCGCCGTCTTCTCGATCTCGGGACTCAGCACGAAGATGTGCTCGTGCATAAGGGTGCGTCCGAGGCGCCCCCCATCGACCGGTCCTCGCACCGTATTGACCTGGGCCATCGCCTCCCCTTCGTCTGCTCCCCGCTGGGCCGGCGCGGGAGATCGTAGCGAAACGGCAATCACCTTCGGGGAATTGGGGCAGATTGTCCAGCACGACCACAGCGGGTCTTGCGTCGGAACCCCACCACACCTCGGGGCGCAGATCGAGCGCCGGCGGCACCAGGTCGATGGCGGGCAGCCTGCCGGCATCCCGAAGGCGCGGTGAACCTGGTGCGCAGCGCGCTCGGTGTTTCGCCGCCGACTTCACCGCGCACGCCAACGGCGTACCGTGCCCGCACTGACCATGATTCGCTTCCTCAGGGGCGGTCACTGAGCTCAGGGTCGCCCCGGAGTCACAATGGCCGCGTGCGAGTGGAACCGCCATGACCTCCGACCGGCTGGTGCTCCGCCCGGCCGACGAAGCAGATCTCGCCCGCATCGTGGAGCTGTTGCGGCTGGGCGCAGTGCCCGGCGGGCGACCGAGTACCGAGGACTCCGGCGACCTGGCCCCGTACCGGTCGGCCTTGCGCGAGATCGCCCGGATGGGCGGCACCGTTCTGGTAGCGGAGCGGGCCGGCGAGGTGGTTGGAGTCTGCCAGCTGATCGTGTTCCGCCACCTGCAATCCCGGGGCGGCCGATGTGCGGAGATCGAGTCGGTCCACGTGCACCCCGATCACCGCGGGGCGGGCGTCGGCGAGGCGCTCCTCCGCGAGGCGATCGAACGGGCACGTGAGCAGGGGTGCTACCGCGTGCAGCTCACCTCAAACACGGCGCGCCCAGACGCTCACCGCTTCTACGAGCGACTCGGGTTCTCGCCGTCCCACGTCGGTTTCAAGATGTCTATCGAGTGACGCTCGAAACTTCTACCCGGCGCCGGCGCTTGCCATCCTCGCGTAATCGTGTAATCTCGTAATATGGACGAAACGAGAGAGACCGGGAAGGGCGCCCAGCGGGGGAGGAGGCGCTCCGCCAGCCCGCCCCCCTCGGGGCCGGAGCAGGAGCGGCTGATCGGGGCGTGGTTCGCCGGCCGGGTGCCCGACACCTGGTTCGCCGCCAGCCCGACGATCGCCATCGACAGCGACGAGATCCAGGTCATCGGCATCCTGGCGCCACCCCAGCTGGCGGACGGGGCGGCCGAGGACGAGGTGCGGGTCGCCGAGCAGGCCCGCATCAGCGGCTTCCGCGAGGAGAGCCGCGTCGCCCGGATGCGCATCGCCGACGAGGCCCAGCCGGCGTTCCGACGCGCCGTCTCGTGGGGCGCGGCGTGCGGGGGTTCCCAGGTCCTCTTCACCACGGCCGGGGTGCCCGTCATGACCCGCCTCCGCATGGCCGACCGCCAGGCGCTGGACACGTTGATCGATGCCGGGGTGGCGCGCAGCCGCAGCGAGGCACTGGCCTGGTGCGTCCGTCTGGTCGCCCAACACGAGGCCGAGTGGATCAGCGAGCTGCGCGACGCCATGTCCGCCGTCGAGGAGGTTCGCAACAAGGGGCCGAGGAGCGCCGCCGGCGACGGCTGAAAGCCCCGGCCTGCGCGTGCCAGCATCTGCCATGGCACACGGACACTTTCATCAGGTTCAGGACGACCTCCGGGAGCCCTACCGGGCGCTGGGCAAGGCCATCCCCGGCGTCATGACGGGCTACGGCGCGCTCCACAACGCGGCTTTCGCCGAAGGCGCGCTGTCGGTCAAGACCAAGGAGCTCATCGCGCTGGCGATCTCCATCACCCGGGAGTGCGACGGGTGCATCGCCGCCCACGGCCGGAACCTGGCCCGCCGGGGCGCCACCACGGAGGAGGTGGCCGAGACGATCGGTGTCGCCATCTCAATGAACGGTGGACCCGCCACGGCGTGGGGCCCGCGGGCGCTGGCTGCTTTCGAGGAGTTCAAGGAGGACTGAACAGCCGCCACGGAGCCGCCGCGAGCGGATGGCTCAGCCCGCGCGCGACGGGCGTGAAGCGGCAGTCGAGGTGTTTGATGCCGTTGATGAAGGGGGAGAGGAGCCGGTCGGGCTCGCCCACCGCCTCGATGTCGGGCAGCCGCTCGAACAGGTGGCGGTACATGACCTCGATCTCCTGGCGGGCCAAGTGGGCCCCCAGGCAGAAGTGCGGCCCCGCCGCCCCGAAGCCGATGTGCGGGTTGGGGTCGCGCCGGACGTCGAACGTGAAGGGGTCCGCGAAGACGTCCTCGTCCCGGTTGGCCGAGTTGTAGAACATGATGACCTTGTCGCCCTCGACCAGCTCGACGTCGCCGAGCACGGTGTCGGAGGCCACGGTGCGGCGCATCCAGATGACCGGGGAGGCCCAGCGCACGATCTCGTCGACGCCGGTCGCCGCGATGCCCGCCGGGTCCGCCTGCCAGAGCGCCCGCTGGTCCGGGTACTGGGTCATGGCCAGCAACCCGTGGCTGATGGCGTTGCGCGTCGTCTCGTTGCCCGCCACCACGAGCAAGATGAAGAAGGCGGCCACCTCGGTGTCGGTGAGCGCCTCGCCGTCGACGTTCGTGTTGACCAGGGCGGAGGTGACGTCCTCGGTCGGGTGCTCCCGGCGGTAGGTGGCCAGGTCGGTCATCAGCAGGTTGAGCTGCTGCGCCGCGCTCATGAAGGCCACCATCGGGTCCTCGCCCTCGGCCACGTACTCGCTGTCGCCGCTCGAGAGGATCACATTCGACGCGTGGAACACGGTGTCGTAGTCGGCGGCGGCGATGCCCATCATGTCGCAGATGATCTCGAGCGGGAGCCGGGCCGCCACCTCGACCACGAAGTCGCACCCGCCCTGGGGGGCCACCCGGTCGATGACGTCGTCGGCCACCAGCTCGATGCGATCCTCGATCGACTTGATCATGCGCGGGTTGAACGCGGCGGAGACGATCCGGCGCAGGCGGGCGTGGCGCGGGTTGTCCATGTTGATCATGGAGCCGAAGAAGTCGAGCATCTCCTCGGGCATGTCGATGATGGAGGTAGCGCCCCGTCCCGACTGGAAGATCTCGGGGTGCCGGCTCGCCTCCGAGATGTGGGCGTGCCGCGTCAGCGCGTAGTAGCCCTTGCCCTTCGGGATCACGTAGGTGAGCGCCTCGGGGATCTGAGGTTCCTCGTAGAACGGCATCGGGCGCTCTCGGCGGAGCGTCTGGAAGGCGCCCTCCCGCTCGTCCCAGGGCCGGGCCCAGAACTCGGTCGCCGAGAGGTCGATGTCGTCAGCCGCCAGCACGGCGCGTGGTTCCACGAGGCTCACCCTATCCACCTCTCTACACTGCGGGCATGTGCGACACGCTGTGCGCCCCCGGTCCGCGCGGCATGGTGTTCGCCAAGAACTCGGACCGCCCGCCCGGCGAGATCCAGATTGCCTGGCCCTTCGGGCGCCGCGGCTCGGCCGGCTGCACCCTGCGCACGCAGTACCTCTCGATCGGCGACACGGGCGCGCACGCCACGTTCCTCTCCTGCCCGACCTGGCTGTGGGGAGCCGAGCACGGGGTCAACGAGTACGGCGTGGCCATCGGGAACGAGCGTGTCAGCACGACGCACGATGCCGCGTCGGCCAAGCCGGCGCTCATCGGCATGGACCTCGTCCGCCTCGGTCTCGAGCGCGCCCGCAGCGCGGCGGAGGCGGTCGACGTCATGACCGGGCTCATCGAGGCATGCGGGCAGGGCGGCATCGCCGACGCCGCCCACCAGGAGGCCTACGACTCCTCGTTCCTCATCGCCGACCCGTCCGATGCCTTCGTGCTCGAGACCGCCGGCGCGGACGTACGCGGTCGCCCCCTTCGCCGCCGGCGTGGCCATCTCCAACCGGATCTCGCTGGGCACCGGATGGACGAGGGCCTCGGCCGGCCTCGCCCCGGGCGACGACTTCGATCACTTCCGCGACCACGGGGACGACACGGCGCACGCCGATGTCCGCCTGGCGGCGAGCCGCCGTTTTCTGGCCTCGACCCCTCCCGGCGGGCTCACACCGGCCGCCACCGCCGCCCACCTGCGCGATCACGGCACGGGCCCCTGGGGCGCCCCTGGCCGCGCGGGCCCGGTGCTTCTGCCGCCCGGCCGCGTCGGGGCGGACGGCCGCGGCGTGAGCATCTGCATGCACGTCCGCGGGCGGAGCGCCACCGCCGCGTCCATGATCGCCGAGCTGCCGGCCGCTCTCGCCGACGGGGCGCCGCTGCGCGTCTACGTGGCGGCGGGCAGCCCCTGCGCCAGCATCTACGTGCCGGCCTTCCCGCGCACGGTCGCCGGGCCGCCGCCGTTCGTCCCCCTCGAGCTCTCCGGCGAGGAGCTGTGGCACGCCGCCGACCAGCTGCGCCAGCTCGTCGAGGCCGACCCGGCCGCGCTGCCGGCGCTCCGCGAGACCCTCACTCCCGTCGAGGACGAGCTGTGGGCCGAAGCCGACGACGTCGTCGAGTTCCCCGCCCGGTGGGCCGACGTCGGCGCGTCCTGGGGCGCGCCGGGCCCTCGACGCGCTGCGCTGTCCTGCATCCCCTAATCAGCCCGGGACCGGCGATACGCTGCGCCACACGCCAGTGTGGCTCCTCTCGCCAAGGGGGATGTGATGACCAACGTACTGACGACTGACGACATCGCGGTCGGCGATGTCGTCAGCACGCAGCTCGAGAAGATGTGGGGCTGGTACCTGGCCGGGGGCATCGTCTCGATGATCTTCGGCTTCTTCGTGATCAGCTACCGACACGCCAGCGTCTACGCCATCATCTATCTGGCCAGCGGATTCTTCATCGCCGTCGGACTGTTCGAGATCATCGGCGCCATCAGGGCGGCGCTTCCAGCGCTGGCTCCACCTCGTCTTCGGCGTGATCTGGATCGGTGCCGGCATCGTCGGCTTCGTCTGGCCGCACATCACGATCTTCATCGTGGCCGTGCTGGTCGGTTGGGGTTTCCTGGTGTTGGGCATCTTCGACATCGTCAACTCCATCCGCTACCGCTACCTGCCCTACTGGTGGGCCTACCTCGATCCGCGGCGTCATCGCCGTCGCCTCTGGGCTTCCTGTGCATCCGGCACCCCGGCGCACCCCTGACGGCGCTGGTCGTGCTCATCGGCATCCTCGCCATCGTGTTCGGCGCCGTCGAGGTCCTCGGCGCCTTCTCGGCCCGGCATGCCACCAAGCACTGGGAGGCCTTCAAGGCACAGGCGCACTGAGCGCGGCGGGGAGCGGCGGTGCGACTGGCCAGCTTCTCCCTCGGCGGACGGGCAACCTCGCCCCGGCCTGGTCATCGGGGACGAGGTCCTCGACCTGAGCGACCCGGCGACCGGCCTGCCGTCGACCATGACCGGCGTGCTGGCCCTCGGCCCCGCCGGCCTGGAGCGGGCCCGCGCCGCGCCGACGGGTCAGGCGGCCCGCCACGACCTGTCGGCGGTGCGGCGCCACGCACCGGTGCCCGACCCACCCGCCATCTTGGCCATCGGCATGAACTACCGGGCCCACGTGGCCGAGATGGGCCGCGAGCCACCGGAGTGGCAGTACTGGTTCAACAAGCAGCGGACGGCCATCGCCGGACCGGGCGATCCCATCGTGCTGCCGTCCGTCTCCGACATGGTCGACTACGAGGGGGAGTTGGCGCTCGTCATCGGCCCGCGCTGCCAGAACGTCCCGGCGGCCCGGGCTTTCGAGGTCGTGGCCGGGTTCACCGTCATCAACGACGTGAGCGCGCGCGACTGGCAGTGGCGCTCGCCCACCTTCACCCTGGGGAAGTCCTTCGACACGCACGCGCCCTGTGGCCCCGAGCTGGTGACGGGCGACGAGCTCGGCGACCCGGGGTCGCTCGCCATCCGGACCTGGGTCAACGACGAGCTGCGCCAGGACTCGACCACGGCCGACCTGATCTTCGGCTGCGCCGAGATGATCGAGTACCTCACGACGGCCTTCCCGCTCGAGCCGGGCACCATCATCGCCACGGGGACACCCGCCGGCGTGGGAGCGGGATTCGACCCGCCACGGTTCCTCGCGGCCGGCGACACGGTGCGCATCGCCATCGAGGGAATCGGCGAGCTGTCCAACCCCGTCGTCCAGGGTGGGCCACCCGTGCCGGTCTGGGGATAGTGAAAACAGTGTGCAGCAGTGACCGCGGCTCACCTCGGCTCGCACCGCCGCTTTAGGCAGACCAGATTGGCATAACTGGCACGACACAGCCCCTGGGGCGAGAGGCCATGATGCGCCAGTCCGCGTTGGGATGGACCCGTTGGGTATTCTCGGCGCGATGCCGACACCGGACGAACTGAACGCAGAAGCCGCCAAGTACAGCTGGTTCCACCGAATCGACCTGGGCCAGGGCGTGGTCACGTCTAGAGCGCCCGAACCCATGGGAGCCGAAGCACTTTCCTCCGCTCAAGGGCAAGTCTGTCCTCGACATCGGAGCCTGGGACGGCGCCTATTCGTTCCTGGCGGAGAACGAGGGAGCCAGTCGCGTTGTCGCTGCTCGATTCTTACACATGGGGAGTCGACCTTCCAGCTCGCAACGTGTACTGGGAGAAGTGCTCCCGAGAGGGTGTATTGCCCGACCAAAACCGCTCGACACTAAGGACTTCTGGGACGACGCTCTTCCAGGCAAGCGCCCGTTCGACTTCGCCCACCGAGTACTCGAAAGCCACGTCGAGACGGCAGTGGCGGACTTCACGACATGCGAGTTGGATGCGCTTGGGACCTTCGACGTGGTTCTCTTTCTCGGAGTCCTGTACCACATGCCCGAGCCGCTCACTTGCCTGCAGAGGGTGCGTGCCGTGACCCGGGATGTCGCCGCCGTGGCCTCCGTAGCGCTCGACATCCCAGAGATGAATGACGAGCGCCTTTTGCAGTTCCAGCCCGGTAATGAGCTGGGTGGCGACTTCGGGAACTGGTACGTGCCAACCCTCTCAGCCCTCCAGTCAATGTGCTGGGCTGCAGGTTTTGCTCGCGTCGAAGTCGTCGTCGGCCCACCCGATCATGGACCGAATGCCGGCGGGGGTGTGTATCTCGCGATGGTGCATGCGTATACGACATAGCACGTTCACGGGAGCGCACCAACGGAGCCGTCACGACCTGCCGCGCCGGACCTATTGCACCCTGGGGATTGAGATGGACGAGTTTGAGGCGTTACGGGTGGTGAAGCGGTGAGGGGTAGCAAGCTCGAGGGTCGCAGCGAGAACCTTTCCCCATAAGCGTTCCTGCATGCAGTTTAGCGAGCGCGTCCCTCGGTATCTGGTGAGGGTTCGGGTTCTAGCCCTCTGCCTGCGCCTCGCGCAGGCGCTCGGCGAGGCTCGACATGACCTGCAGCGCGAACGTGGGCGTCTCGCCCACGAGGAAGAGGAACCGTCTCTTGTCGATGACGGCCAGCGTGGTGTCATCGACCGCCACGGCCGTGGCGCTCCGCGGCGACGAATCGACCAAGGCCATCTCACCGAAGGTGTCGTCGGGCCCGATCTCGAACACGTGCCCGTTCGGGTGGCGGAGCTCGACCTTGCCCTCTATCACCCCGAACATCTCACTCCCCGTCGAGCCGGCCTCGAAGATCACTGTCCCCGCTGTGGCGTCCCTCGTCTCAGTGGCGGCCTTGAACACGCCCAGCACTTTCACGCCCACGGACCTTCCCTTCGTCCTGCCGGCGCGACCGGCGCCGGCTCCTCCACGGCTTCGGATCGTAACGCTGTGTCCGGCGGCCCGCCCCGATGGCGTGCTGCCACGAGCGATCTGCCATGGTGGCGCCCCGTGCGCCCTCGGGGTCACGGCGTGCCTTCGACACGGCAGAATAGGGGGGTGACCGAGACCGAGTCCCAGCTGAGCGACACCGAGAGAGCCGATCGCCTGGACAAGCTCCAGGGGATCATGGACCTGATGCGTCCCGCCGTCGCAGGCCGACGGGGGTGATCTCGTCCTGGTCAGGGCCGATGTCGAGGCCGGCGTGGTCGAGGTCCAGCTCCAGGGGTCGTGCAGCTCCTGCGCCATCAGCTCGGCCACGCTCTCGGGCGGGGTGGAGCGGATCCTCGGGAGCGGCTGCCCTGGGTCACCGAGGTGGTCGGAGGCATCGACGACTCGCTGACCGATCGACGAGAGCGCCGCGCTCGGCGCCGGGGGCTACGTCCCCAGCTTCTGACCGCTTCTCGCCTCCGTCCGACACCAGAGATTCCCCCGGCCGAGAGCGTCGGCGTCCGACGATTGATTAGTTAGCTCAACTAACTATAAATGGCTGCATGCGCACGCAGCCCGTCCAGCTGACCCATGAAGAGGTGGCCGGCCGCCTGCGCATCGCCGTGAACCGGCTCCAGCGACGCCTCCGCCAGGAGTCCCTGGGCGGCCTCTCACCGGCGCAGGCGTCGGCCCTCGGTTCGGTGCGCCGGCACGGCAATCCGACGCTGGGCGAGCTGGCCGCCATCGAGCAGGTGCAGCCGCCGACCATGACCCGGATCGTCGCCAGCCTCATCGAGGCGGGGATGGTCACCCGGGTGGCCGACCCCGACGACCGGCGCAGCGCTCGGGTGCGCATCACGACCGCGGGCGAGCGGGCGCTGGAGCGCATACGCACCCGCAAGAACGCTTTCCTGCTGCGCCGGCTGGACGAACTGACCGCTGAGGAGCAGCGGCACGCGGCGGAGCTCGTCAAGTTGCTCGAGCACATCTTGGCGGAGCCGTGAGGCGGCGCATGCGTGAAGCCGGCCGCCGGACCTTCCGCGCCATCTCCGTGCGCAACTACCGGCTCTACTTCACGGGCCAGGTCATCTCCGTCTCGGGGACCTGGATGCAGACGGTGGCTCAGGCCTACCTGATCCTGTTCCCGCTCCACGGCACCGGGGTGGACGTCGCCATCGCCACCAGCCTGCAGTTCCTACCCCTGCTGTTGCTCGGACCCTTCGGTGGCCTGGTCGCCGACCGGGTGGACAAGCGCAAAGTGCTCTACGCCACGCAGGCCACGGCGGGGATCCTGGCCCTGGTCTTGGGCGTGCTCGTGCTGACACACGCGGCCGACCTGTGGGAGGTCTACGTGCTGGCGGCGGGCCTCGGGTTCGTGAACCTGTTCGACAATCCGGCGCGCCAGACCTTCGTCTCCGAGATGGTCGGGTTGGACCTGCTGCCCAACGCGGTGAGCCTCAACAGCGTCCTGATGAACTCGGCCCGGGTGATCGGCCCAGCCATCGGTGGCGTGCTGATCCTCACGTTCGGCGTCGCCGCCTGTTTCTTCATCAATGCTGCGTCATATGCCGCGGTGATCGTCGCGCTCTCCATGATGCGCGCCGCCGAGCTCATCCGGCGTCCCGGTGTGGCCCGGGCCAAGGGACAGGTCCGGGAGGGCCTGCGCTACGTCTGGGGCACGCCGGACCTGAAGATCCCGCTCCTCTCCATGGCGGTCGTCGGTGTGTTCGCCTTCAACTTCACCGTCACCCTGCCGCTCCTGGCCAAGTTCACGTTCCACGGCGGGGCTGGCCTCTACGGCTGGTTCCTGGCGGCCATGGGCGCGGGAGCGGTCGTGGGCGGTCTCGCCACCGCCTTCCGCTCGCGGCCGTCCACACGTTTGCTGGCGTGCATCGGGCTGGTCTTCGGCGCCGCGATCCTGGCGGTGGCGCTCTCGCCTACCCAGGGCTGGGCTATCGTCCTGCTCGTCCCGATGGGAGCGGCGAGCATCTCGTTCGTGGCCACCAACAACGCCACCCTGCAACTGCGGGCCGACCCGGCGATGCGTGGCCGGGTCATGTCGCTCAACGCCATCGCCTTCCTGGGCAGCACTCCCATCGGGGCCCCGCTGCTCGGCTACCTCAGCGACGCCACCAACCCCCGGTTGGCGCTGGCCATCGGCGGCGTGGCCACGCTGGTGGCGAGCATCCCGCTCTTCGTGCTCGGCGCCCGCCAGCGCCGAAGAGGCACGGAGGGATTGGTCATGGGTCTCTCGGGCGCGGTCCCGACCAACGTCGTCCCGCTGCCCGTGGCCGGCCCGGACTTCGAGGGCCGGGAGCGCCGCAGCAGCTAGTTGTGCCTGACCCCCTGGGGGGCGGTCAGGCGGGGTGGACGAGCTCCTGGGCGACCGGCGACATGACGGCTCCGAACTCGACCACCATCGACAGCAAGAGGTCGTCGACCGAGATGATCCCGGCCAGCTCCTTGTCCTCGAGCACGGGAAGGCGCCGCGCCGCGGCCGTCTTGAACACCGAGAACGCCTCGAAGACGTCGGCCGACCCCTGGATCGTCACCGGGTCGGCGGACATGACCGACTCCACCGCGGCCGAGGAAGGCTTTCCTTCGCCGACGCCGCGTACGGTGATGTCGCGATCAGTGACGATCCCCACCAGGCGGCCTCCGTCGACGACCAGTAGCGAGCCGACCCCGTGGGCCCCCAGCAGCCGCCCGGCCTCCTCCAAGGTGCATCCCGGAGGGACGGTCACCGGCGCCGTCCGCAGGCACTCTCTCACCAGCATGGCTGTTCTCCCCGTTCGCACCGCTCGACCGGTCGTCTCACCCGCCCCAGGCTAGGGGAAACAGGCGCCGCGTCCCCGTGGCACCACACGTGCGGGCGCGACCTCACTCCACCGGTTCGAGCAGACCGCGCTCTCGGGTCACCGCCAGAAGCTCGAGCTGGTTGTGCACCCCGAGCTTGCGGTAGAGGTTCTTGACGTAGCCGCGGGCGGTGTTCACCGTGATGCCGAGCCGCAGCGCGGCGGCCTGCAGGTCGACGCCGCTGACGAGGAGGGCGAGGATGTCCTGCTCGCGCCCCGTCAGCAGTGATGCACCCCGGCTCCGGCGCACCTCGGCGCCACCGGCGCTCTCGCAGAGCCCCATGAGGCTCTTGCGGTCGACGGCGAAGATGTGACCCCCGAGCGAGGGGATGGTCTCGACGACGACGCCGAGACTGGCCGACTTGGGCAGGAGACCCGACGCGCCGGAGTCGGCGACGTCGCGAATGAGCGAGGGGCTCAGCGGGAGTCCGGTGAGCACGAGCACCTGCATCCCAGGGTGTCGCTCCAGCAGGTGGCGGGTGCCGGTCACGCCGTCGGTACCGTCGAGTTGAAGATCCATGACCGTCACGTCGGGCTCGAGCTGGTCGGCCAACCGCTCCGCCCGATCGACGTCCGGCGCGGTGCCCACGCAGGCCAGGTCGCCGGTCGCCTCGATGGCCAGCGCCAGCGCTTCGGCGAACACGGGGTGATCGTCCACGACCATCACGGTGATTGGTCGCTCGGCCCTCACTGCATCACACTCCCAGGAGACATCCGCTCGCTCTGTGCCCTCTCACCAGCACGATATGCGACGATAACGGGGTTGCCAATGACTGTGACCCAGAGTGCTACCGAGAGTGGTGTTCCAGATCCCCGTGGTCGCTGAGGGGTTCGCGGTGACCGAACCGGTTCCGGGAGCATCAGGCCGGCGGGCCTTCGTCCGACCCCCCGGAGTACGACATCGTCCTCCTGGCGGCCTCCGCCGGGGGGTTGGCGGCCATCAGCACGGTGCTGGGTGCCCTGCCGGGAGACTTCCCGGTTCCCGTGGTCGTCGTCCAGCACCTCGACCCTCGGCACACGAGCCTCATGGCGGAGATCCTGCGCCGGAGAACGCCGCTCCGAGTCGAGGAGGCAACCGAGGGTGTCATCACCGAGCCGGCGACGGTCTACGTCGCCCCGCCCGACGACCACCTCCTGGTCAACCCCGGGGGCCGACTGAGCCTGTCGCATGCGGACCCCGTGCATTTCGTGCGGCCATCCGCCGATCACCTCTTCGAGTCGGGCGCCGGTGCGTTCCCCGGTCGGGTCGTCGCCGTCGTCCTCACGGGGACGGGCAGTGACTCGAACATGGGGGTGCGCGCCGTCGAGCGGGCGGGGGGCACCGTCATCGCCCAGGATCCCGCCACCGCCGAGTTCGCCGGGATGCCGCAGGCAGCCATCGACACCGGTGTGGTCGCGCACGTGCTGCCACTGGAGGAGATCGGACCGGCGTTGGTGGCCCTCGTGACGCGTGGTCGGGTGGCGTGAGCCGGAAGGTTGGCGTGGGAGGGAACGCCGCCGCGGTGAGGCGCCGATGAGCGCGGGCGACGGCCCGTCGGAGACCACCTTCCCCGGCGTGGAGTCGTTGGGTGACGAGCGCGATGAGGAGCTCGAAGAACTGCTGCGGTTCGTCCGCGACGCCCGGGGGTTCGACTTCACGGGCTACAAGCGGGCCTCCATCGGCCGGCGGGTCCACCGGCGTGTCCGCGAGCTCGGCCTGGCGAACCTCGCGGCCTATCGTGACCTCCTCGAGGCGGACGTCGACGAGTTCACGGCTCTCTTCAACACCCTGCTGATCAATCTCACCGGCTTCTTCCGCGATCCCGCGGCCTGGCACTATCTCGAGAGCGAGGTGATCCCCGAGATCCTGTCCCGGCGCTATGACGATCAGCTGATCCGGCTGTGGAGCGCCGGGTGCGCCACGGGCGAGGAGGCCTTCACCCTTGGCCATGATCATGGCCAACCACCTGGGACCGCAGGAGACGGCGCGGCGCGTGAAGATCTACGCCACCGACATCGACCTCGACGCCCTGACCCAGGCACGGGCCGCCGTCTTCTCCGAGAAGTCGTTGCGCGACATCCCCGAAGACTTGCGCGAGACCTACTTCGAGCCCGATATCCGGGGGCGGGGCTGGGTGATCACGCCGGCGCTGCGTCGGACCGTGGTCTTCGGGCGCCTCGACCTGACCAGGGATCCCCCGATCTCCCGCGTCGACTTGGCCACCTGTCGCAACACCCTGATGTACCTCAATGCGGAGACGCAGGCGTTCGTCATCCCGCGCCTGCAGTACGCGCTGCGCGAGGACGGCTTCCTCTTCCTCGGGCGGGCCGAGATGGTGCTGCGCGGCGGCACGGGCCGCTTCGCGCCGGTGAGCCTGCGGCACCGCATCTTCGTAGCGCTGCCCCACCAGCAGACGGTGGGGTCCGCCGCCCGTGAGGCGGAAGCGCGCCATCGCTTCCAGGTGGGGTCCGCGGAGGTGCCCCTGGTCGGCGATCCGGCGGCCCCCGCCGCGGCGGAGCCGGCGGAGTCCCTGGTGGCCGAGCTCCTGGTCGACCCCGATGGTCGCCTGACCGGGGCCAACGACCTGGCGCGGCAGGTCTTCGACATCGGTTCGGAGGACATGGGCGGCGGGGGCCGAGCGAGCGGCTCGGGGGGGTGCTCGAGTCCCTGAGCCTCGATACGCATGTGGCACGAGCCCTCATCGAACGCATGTCGCACCGCGTGGGGCTGACCCGGTACGAGACCCCGAGCGGCGAGCCTCTCGACCTCGAGGTCTGGGTCCTGCCGCTCTTCGACGAGAAAGAAAAGGTCCTCGGCGCCACCGTGTCCTTCGCCGACGTGGGCAGCACGCTCCAATTGCGCGAGAGCTTCCGCCATGTGCACGAGGAGCTCGAGACCGCCTACGAGGAGCTGCAGTCCACCAACGAGGAGCTGGTCACCAGCAACGAGGAGCTCCAGTCCAGTTACGAGGAGCTCGAGACGAGCAACGAGGAGCTGCAATCGGCCAACGAGGAGCTCGAGACCACCAACGAGGAACTACGTTCGTCCAACGAGGAGCTCGAGACGACGAATCTCGAGCTCAAGTCGGCGAGCGACGCGGTCGAGCGCCTGAACGAGACGTTGGTCGACGCCAACCTGGAGCTGCGGCGCTTCGGCAGCCTGCACCGCCAGGTGATGGATCACCTTCCCTCCGCGGTCGTCGTGCTCAACTCCTTTCTGCTCGTCGAGGAATGGAACGACAGGGCGACCGATCTGTGGGGGTTGGAGGAGCCGGCCGTGGTGGGGGAGCCGTTCTTCGGGCTGGACTTCGGGCTGCCGCTGGCGACCCTGCAAGAGCCGGTCCGGGCCTGCCGCAGCGCGGGTGCGGCGGCGTCGACGGTGGAAGTCGAGGCGACCGACCGCTCGGGTCGCCGCTTCATCTGCCGTGTGCAGGTGATGCCCGTTTCCGGTCAGCGAACCCGAGACGGCGGCCATGTTGGTGATGGACGAGGTCGGAGGCCCGGTCTCGTGACCCCGCCTTCCGGCCCCGCCGGGGATCCGGACCTGGAACGCAACGTCGACGCGTTGAGCCGACGGTTGACTGCGCTGACCGACCGCATCCTCGATGCCACCGGAAGCCTGCCGGCCCCTCTGGTCGCCGAGGTGATCCAGGAGCTGTCAGCGGCCGTCGAGGAATTCGAGGTCAGCGCGCAGGAGATCCACGGGCAGAACGAGGCCCTGGCCGAAGCCAAGCGGCAGCTCGACCTGGAGTCTGCCCGTTACCGGGAGCTGTTCGACCTGGCACCCGACGGATACCTGGTCACCGACACGTCGGGCGTGATCCTCGAGTCGAATCGGGCGGCGAGCGACCTGCTGGGGAGCCCGGACGCCTTCCTGGCCCACAAACCCATGATCGTCTTCGTCGACGCGTCCGACCGTCGACAGGTCCTGAACCAGCTCCACGATGCGGTGACGGGTCCGGAGGGCCAAGTGATGGAGTTCGAGGCGCGGTTCGCACCGCCGGACGGTGCGCCGTTCCACGCCGCGGTGCACCTGACGGTGGGGGGCATGGCCGAAGCGGCCGCACCCCGCGTCCGCTGGCTGGTGAGCGACGTCAGCCGTCGGGCCGGCCGCCGAACGCGGCCTGGCCGCCAGTGAGACCCGCTATCG
This sequence comes from uncultured Acidimicrobiaceae bacterium, assembly GCA_963737805.1. Classification (GTDB taxonomy): domain Bacteria; phylum Actinomycetota; class Acidimicrobiia; order Acidimicrobiales; family RAAP-2; genus Bog-473. The sequence goes on along the minus strand of CAVTUE010000011.1, from coordinate 171,923 downwards.
GCTCATCGCCGAGAGCGCGGCGGACGTGGTGATCGCCACCGATGACGCGGGCAGGTGACCTTCGCGTCCCCGTCGACCGGCACCACGCTCGCAATCGAGCCCGACGCCATGGAGGGCCACACCATTTCGGCGTTCGTCCACCCCGACGACTGGCCCCGCCTTTCGTCGCTGCGGGAGGACGCGCTGGTGGGGAGGAGTGGCGCCGCCGTCTGTCGCTTTCGCTGCGGCGACGGCGGGTACCTTCCGATGGAGGCCCGCGTCGTCCCGTTCCGGCGCCCAGAGGGCCGCGGTCTCGGTATGCAGTACGCGTTGCGCGACGTCCGGGAGCGCGAAGCGGCCCGGGCCGCCCTGGAGCAGGCACTGAGGCGCGAGCAGGAGGCGGCCGCCGTCCTGCGCGACGCGGATGCGGCCAAGTACGCGCTCCTGCTGGCGGCGGCGCACGAACTCAACACGCCGATCGCGACGGTGGCCGGCCTGGCCGACCTCCTCGTCAGGCACCCGGACCTGCCTGAGGGTGGTATCGCGAGGATGGCGCAGGGCCTGGCCTCGACGGGTGCGGAACTTCGAGCCATCCTGACCAATCTGCTCGACTCCGAGCGTGTGCTCGGCGGGTACGTGGCACCCCAGCGACAATCCTTCGACATCGTGGAACTCGTCGTCGAGCGCGCCCGGAGCCGGAACGGATCCGATCAGGATCTGGCGCTCCCATCCGGGACGGAGACGGTCACGCTCGACCCCGAGCTGACGGCACGGATCGTCGACAACCTGGTCAGCAATGCACTGCGCCACACGCCGGAGGGCACCGCCGTGGAGGTGGCCGTGACCCGTCGTCCCGACGGCGTCCTCCTGGCGGTCGAGGACGCGGGCCGGGGCATTCCCGACGCCGAGAAGGAGGCGGTCTTCGAAGCGTTCCAGCGCCGGGCGGGCAGCGCGCCAGGGGGTCTGGGGCTCGGCCTGTTCGTCGTGCGTAAATTCGCCGAGATCCAAGGCGGCCGGGCCTGGGTGGAGGACGCCCCCGGTGGGGGTGCCGCGTTCCGCGTCCTGCTGCCCGATCCGGACCCATCACGCACGTGATCCCTGAGCCCTGATCCGTGGCCGCTGACTACTGCGGGCTTCGGCTCCTTGGGGAGGCCGAGCGCACGCTCGCCCACGATGTTGCGCTGGATCTCGGCCGTACCGCCCCAGATCGTCTCCGAGCGCGAGAAGAAGAAGAGCGACTGGAGGTTGTTGACCGGATAGCTCGCCTTGGCCCGGCGCGCCCCGGGCAGGAGCGTGTCCTCGCCCTGGTCGCCGAGCAGGATCTGGCCCTCCATGCCCAGGATGTCCATGCCGAGCAGCAGCGTCTCCTGGTGCGCCTCGGACCAGAACATCTTGTTGCACGCCCCGAGCGCGGCGGTGGTGTGGGTGCCGTTGAGGACGTCGGTCAGGGTGCGGAAGCCGTTGATCTCCATGATCTTGATCTTCGACCACGACCGCGCCAGTCGCTGGCGGATCAGGGGATCGCGGTCGCGCCCTCTCCGGCGGGCCTCGGCCAGGATCTCGTCGAACTCCTTCTGGAAGCGCCGGTGGCCGGTGGTCGACGAGGTGCCGCGCTCGAAGCCGAGCGTCGTCATGGCGACCTTCCACCCGTTGTTCACGCCGCCGATGACGTTGTCCTTGGGGCAGCGGACGTTGGTGAAGAAGACCTCGTTGAATTCGGCCGAGCCGTCCACCTGCTCGATCGGCCGCACCTCGACTCCGGGCTGCTTCATCGGGACCAGGAGGTAGGAGATGCCGGCGTGCTTCGGCGCGTCGGGGTCGGTGCGGGCCAGCAGGAAGATGTAGTCGGCGTAGTGCGCCTGGGTCGTCCACACCTTCTGCCCGTTGATCACCCACTCGTCCCCGTCGAGCTCGGCCCGCGTCTTGAGGCCGGCCAGGTCCGAGCCGGCGTCGGGCTCGCTGAAGCCCTGGCACCACGCGATCTCGCCCTTCAGGATGCCCGGGATGAACTGCTGCTTCTGCTCTTCGGTGCCCCATTGCAGGATGGTGGGGCCGACGAGGGTGTCGCCGAAGAAGTCGGCGCGCAACGGCGCGCCGACCCGGGCGAACTCCTCGTTGAGCACGACCTGTTGCAGCAGGCTCAAGCCTTTCCCGCCGTATTCGGTCGGCCAGCTGGCGCAGATCCATCCGCCGCCGTAGAGCTTGGCCGTCCACTCCTGATTGAAGGCCTTGCGCTCCTCGGGCGTCATGGAGAATTCCGGCCCGCCCCAGCCTTCGGGCAGGTTCTCCTCGAGCCATCCTGCGATCTCAGTCCGGAATTCCTCGGCTTCGGGTGGGTAGGCCAGGTCCATGCGAGGCACGGTACCCGCCCCGCCGACCCCGATGCGACCCGGTTCGCGGGCCGATGCCGTGGTGTGGCGGCCCGGTAGGATCTCCTGGCAGCGATTGTTGATGTGATCCCTTCCGCACGGGGACGACGGAGAAGGAGGTGCGGCCATGTCGAGGGGCGAACCCCCCAGTAGCGTCAGCCGGCGCATGCCCAACTCCGTGCCCCAGCTGATCGCGCGCCACGCGCGTGCCCTGAGCCTCGAACCCGAGGATTGCACGGAGGCAGACGCCGGTCGCTGATCCTCTGGTGTGGCGCGCTGCGCCGACCAGACGTCCGATCCGAACCGGTCCCTCGAGGGACGCCACAGGAGGGAGCTCCATGGCCACGCCACCGTCGACGAGCCGCGCCGAGCCGCTCACGCCTGATTCCGGGTCGTTCCCGTGATGCGGAACGCCCACCGCACCAGCGCCGCCGCCGGACGCGCCGCATCCTCGCATCCGAGGGTGTCTTCGACTCCATCGTGTCGTTGGCCGGGCCTTCTCGGCCGCCCGGTGCGGAACCAGACCGGCCAGGAGATCGGCCGGCTCGACGACGTCGTCGCCCGCTGGGACGACGGGCAGATGTACCCGCCGGTGAGCGGTCTTGTCATCCGGGTCGGGCGCCGACTCGCCTTCGTCCCGGCGTCCGCCATCGACCGGATCGGCCATGCCGAGGTCGTCCTGCGCTCCGCCCGCCTCGACCTGCGCGACGTCATCCGCCGCTCCGGGCGAGGTCCTCCTGGCGAAGGACGTCCTCGACCACCAGCTCGTTGACGTCGAGGGAGTCCAGGTCATCCGCGCCGCCGACCTCTATCTGGCCGAGGTGATCGGCCGCATCCGGCTCGTCGGGGCCGACATCTCCAACGCCACGCTGCTACGCCGTCTCGGCCCACGGCGGTGGCGCCCACGTCCCACGCCGGACCGCGTCATCGACTGGGCCGCCATCCAGCCGTTCACCGAGTCGGCCAAGGACGTCAGCGGGGCCGCGACGCACGTTCGCCTCAAGACCACGAACGAGGGCCTGCACCGTCTGCGGCCCGGCGAGCTGGCCGACCTGCTGGAGGACCTGCGCCGCGACGAGCGCCGCGAGCTCCTGGCCGCCCTGGGTCCCGACGAGGCCGCCGATGCGCTCGAGGAGATGCAGCCCGAGGACCTGGAACAGCTGCTGCGCGGAATCCGACCCGGTCGAGGCGGCGCGCCTGCTCGCCGCCATGGAGCCCGACGAGGCGGTCGACGCGCTGCGCGACCTGCCGGTGGCGCTGCGCGGCGAGGTGCTCCGCCACATCCCGGCCAACGACGGCGTTCGCGCTGCGCGAGCTGCTCGGCTACGACGAGGACGAGGCGGGCGGCATCATGACCACGGCGCTGGTCACGGCCAAGTCCGGGGAGAAGGTCAAGAAGGTCGTCGACCGGCTCTCCGAGGCGCGGGCGCACGGCGTCGACCTCGATGCGGTCGCGGTCGTCGACGGTGACGGCCGGCTCCTCGGTGATGTCACGGTCCTCGACATCCTGTTCGCCCTGCGAACTTCCACCGACACGCGCATGTCCGCGCTCCTGGGCGACGAGGACGTGGTGACGGTGAGCCCCCACGCATCGGCAGGCGAGGTGGCTGGGCAGCTGGTCGAAGCCCGGCGGCACTCCATGGTGGTCATCGACGACGACGGCCGCCCGATCGGGCGCATCCTGGCCGACGACGTTCTCGACGCACTGGTGCCCACGAAGGGCCGGTTCCACTTTCCCCGCCTTCTGTCGTGAGGGTCCTGGTTCCGCGGCGGTGGTCTGATCTACCTGGCCGCCGCCGGGCCAGGGCTGATCGCCGCCGCGGCCGGCAACGACGCCGGCGGCATCGTCGACCTACTCGTCGGCGGGGGCGCAGTTCGTCTACCGCACCCTCTTCCTCATGGTGCTGATCACCGTGGCCTACGTCATCGTCCAAGAGATGGTGGCCCGCCTGGCCACTCACACCGGCAAGGGCCTGGCCGCCCTCATCCGCGAGGAGTTCGACCTCCGCCTGACCGCGTTCGCCATCACGGCCTTCGCCATCGCCAACATCGGCCTGATGGTGACCGAGTTCGGTGGCATCGCCACCGCGTTCGAGCTGTTCGACGTGTCGCGCTACATCTCGGTTCCGATCGCCGCGGTCGCCATCTGGTCACTCGTGCTCTTCGGCTCGTACCGCTACGCCGAGCGGGTCTTCCTGCTCCTCACCCTGGTCTTCATCACCTACCCGATCGCCGCCGTGCTGGCCCATCCCGAACTGGCACGAGGTGGCGGCCAACACGGTGTGGCCCCATTTCGTCGCGTCGAAGTCGTTCCTCTTGCTCGTCCGTCGCCCTCATCGGCACGACCATCACCCCGTACATCCAGCTCTACGAGGCGGGTGCCGTCGTCGACAAGGGCGTCAAGCCCGAGCAGTACCACTTCCAGCGGGTCGACGCGATCACGGGCGCCGTGCTCGCCGCGTTCGTCGCCATGTCGATCATCGTGGCCACGGGCGCCACGATCGGCGGCACGGGCCCGCTCACCTCGGCGTCGACCGCGGCCGAGGGCCTCAAGCCCGTCGCCGGCGCCTTCGGCCGACGACGTTGTTCGGGCTCGGGCTGCTCGGCGCCTCCGCCCTGGCCGCCGCGGTGGTGCCGCTGTCGACCTCCTACGCCGTGGCCGAGGCGATCGGGGTCGAGCGCTCGGTCTCCTCGAGCTTCCGCCAGGCCCCGGTCTTCCTCGGGATCTTCACCTTCCAGATCCTCGTCGGCGCCGCGGTGGTGCTCGTCCCGGGCAACCTGATCACCCTCATCCTCAACACCCAGGTGCTCGAGGGGGTCATCACGCCCATGACGCTGATCCTGATCCTGGTGCTGGCCAACCGCCGCTCGCTGCTCGGTGCGGCCGCCAACGGTCCGGTCGCCCGCTGGCTGGGCGGATTGGCCATCGTCTCGGTGGCCATCGTGGCCGGCGTCTACGTCCTGCTCACCGTGCTCGGCTGGGTCGGCCTCGGCTGACTCCCCTCGATGAGCGGCAGGGGCGGCCCCGACGACGCCGTTTGCGCAGGACCAGGGGGTTCGGGGAGGCTAGAGGGCCATGGTGAGTCGAGGCGGGACATCCGTTGCCTAAAACGCCTCGCCAGAAGTGGATCGAGACCAAGGAGTCGTGGGAGCGGTCGCGCCACATCGAGGTGCCCGCCCCGATTCCCGCCGCGCCACCCCGACCTGGGGGTTTACGGGTCGCCTTCCTGATCTACCGCGGGAATCCCCGTTGCGGCGGCCAGGGCGTCTACACCCGCCACCTGACCCGGGAGCTGGTCGCCCTGGGCCACTCGGTCGAGGTCTTCGCCGGCCCGCCCTGGCCCGAGCTCGACGAGGGCGTGGGCTTCACCCCGGTCCGGAGCCTCGACCTCTACCGCGAGCCCGACCCGTTCCGGGTCCCGCACCGGAGCGAGTTCACGTCCCGGGAGGACTGGACCGAGTTCGCCATCATGTGCACCGCCGGCTTCGGGGAGCCCCTGGCCTTCTCCCTGCGGGCCCGCCAGCTCCTGGCGCAGCGTCGCGGCGAGTTCGACGTCGTGCACGACAACCAGTGCCTGGGCACCGGGCATGCTCGGCATGGTCGAGGACGGGTGGCCCCTCCTCACGACGCTGCACCACCCCATCACCGTCGACCGCCAGCTGGCCCTGTCCCACACCACGAACCCCTGGCAGCGCTTCACGACACGCCGCTGGTTCGGTTTCCTCGGCATGCAGGTGCGCGTGGCCCGGCGCTTCCGGCCGTCGTGACGGTCTCGGAGAACTCGCGCCAGGACATCGCGGCGCAGATGGATGTGGCACCCGAGCGCATGACCGTCGTCCCGGTCGGGCGTCGACCACACCGTCTTCCGCCCCTTCGACGACGTCAGCCCCGGTGCCCGGGCGGATCATGGTCACCTCGAGCAGCGACGTCCCCATGAAGGGCCTGGTGCCGCTCCTCGAGGCGGTGGCCAAGCTGCGGACCGAGCGGGACGTCGAGCTCACCGTGATCGGGCGCCCCAACGAGGGCGGCCGGGTCGACAAGGCCATCGCCCGGCTCGCGCTCGCCGACGCCGTGCACTGCGTGAGCGGCATCACCGACGACGAGCTCGCCCGTCTCTACGGCGAGGCCGAGGTCGCGGTCGTGCCCTCCCTCTACGAGGGCTTCTCGCTGCCGGCGATCGAGGCCATGTCGTGCGGCGTCGCCGTCGTCGCCACCACCGGTGGCGCGCTGCCCGAGGTGGTGGGCAACGACGGCGAGACGGGCCTGCTGGTGCCGCCGGACGATCCGGGCGCGCTGGCGGGCGCCATCGCCCGGCTGCTCGACGACCCTGAGCTGCGGGCCCGCCTCGGGCGCGGCCGGCCGGGAGCGGGTGGTGAGCCGCTTCACCTGGCAGGTGACCGCGGCGGGCACCGCCGCCTGCTACGACGCCGTCATCGCCGGGGAGCCGCTCCCGGGCGCCCGTTGGCCGCCGTCGACGAGCCGGACACGCCGCTGGCGCAGGGAGCGGCCTGATGCTGACCGTCGACTACGACCGGCTGGGCGTCGGACCCGGGGATCTGGTGCTCGACCTCGGGCTGCGGCTTCGGCCGCCACGCCTTCGAGGCGGCCCGCCGCGGCGCGTCGGTCGTGGCGCTCGATGCCGGCCCCGACGAGGTGGCGCAGGTCCGCGGCGACGCTCGCGGCCATGGTCGAGATGGGCGAGATCGCCCCGGACCATCCGGCCACGGCCGTGCAGGGCGACGCGCTGGCGCTGCCCTTCGCCGACGGGACCTTCGACCGGGTCGATCGCGTCCGAGGTGCTCGAGCACATCCCCGACGACGCCGCGGCCATGCGCGAGCTGGCCCGGGTGCTCCGCCCGGGCGGGAGCCATGGCGGTCACGGTGCCGCGCTGCGTCCCCGAGGCCATCAACTGGGCGCTCTCCGACGAGTACCACGACACCCCCGGCGGCCACGTGCGCATCTACCGGCGCTCCACGCTGGAGCGCCGGCTCGGTTCGGCCGGCCTCCGGCCGACCGGACACCACCACGCCCACGGCCTGCACTCGCCCTACTGGTGGCTGCGCTGCCTCGTCGGTCCGTCCAACGACACGCACCCTGCGGTCGAGGCGTACCACAAGGTGCTGGTCTGGGACATCGTCAAGGCTCCGCTCGTCACCCGGACCGCTGACCGGGTGCTGAGCCCGGTCATCGGCAAGAGCCTGGTGCTCTACCTCATCAAGCCGGTCGCCAGCGTGGCGGGCCTGCCCGACTCGCGCCCCACCGTGCCCCGCGGGCGTGCCCGGGCGGCGCGGGCCGACCACACCGAGCCAGGGAGCTGCAGCATGACCACAGAAGAGATCCGTTCAGCCGACGCTCCCGGAGGTGCCCGGCATCCTCACGAGCGCCGACGTGCTCGCCACCGGCCACGCCATCGCGGCGGTGCAGCGCCACGACGGGCAGATCCCGTGGTTCGAGGGCGGCCACTGCGACCCGTGGAACCACGTCGAGGCGGCCATGGCGCTCACGGTGTGCGGCCTGGTGGACGAGGCGGTCGACGCGTACCGCTGGCTGGCGCGCGCGCCAGCTGCCCGACGGCAGCTGGTTCAACTACTACCAGGGCGACGCGGTCAAGGATCCCCGGCTCGACACCAACGTCTGCGCCTATCTGGCGGCCGGGGCCTGGCACCATCATCTGATCACCGGCGACGTGGAGTTCCTCGGCGAGCTGTGGCCGACGATTCAGAAGGGCGATCGACTTCATCTTGCGCTGGCAGCAGCCGGACGGCTCGGTGTTGTGGTCGCTCGATTCGGCCGGCCGCCCGGAGCGCTACGCGCTGCTCACCGGTTCGTCGTCCATCTACCACTCCATGCGGTGCGCGGTGGCCATCGCGGAGTGCCTGGCCAAGGACCGTCCGGACTGGGAGCTGGCGGCTGGTCGGCTCGGGCACGCCGTGGCGCATCACCCGAGCGCCTTCGCGCCCAAGGTCGAGTTCGCCATGGACTGGTACTACCCGATGCTCTCCGGGGCGCTCGAGGGTGAGGCCGGCCGCCGCCGTATTGCGGAGGGGTGGTCCACATTCGTCATGGAGGGCCTCGGCGTGCGCTGCGTGTCCACCGGCGACTGGGTCACCGCAGCCGAGACGGCCGAGTGCGTGCTGACGCTCGATGCTCTCGGCATGGACGGACCAGCCCTGGACCTGTTCTCCGCGGGGCAGAACCTGCGTCTGCGGGACGGGTCGTACTGGACCGGCATGGTCTACCCCGACCAGGAGACCTTCCCCATGCACGAGCGGACGACGTATACCTTCGCTGCCATGGTGTTGGCGGCGGACGCGCTGTCGAACACCAGCCCGGCGGCGGGGCTGTTCCGGGGTGAGGGCCTGCCGGCCGCGCTGGACCTGGCCGAGCCGCACTGCGGAGACGCCATTGAAGGGTGCACCGTCTCCGACCCGCCGCAACGCTTTTCCCGCGGCTGACCGCAGCAGCGAGCGTCGCCCACTTCCGCGTCGGATCGGGCCGCGCCCGGCCGGCAGACGGGTTCGGCAGACGCGCGGGTAGATTCATGCACTATTCCGATGCATCTCCGCCCATGGGCCCGGTCCCATCAGGTGTCTGACTCTCTGAGCGACACTGGAGGATCCGCGGGTGACGCGCCGGCGCCGCCTGACGTCTGGTGGCGATGTGCATCGCACAGGGCATGACCCTGCTGGACGTCACCATCGTCAACACCGCGCTGCCGTCGATCCAGCGGGAGCTGCACATGACGGCGGGCCAGCTCGAGTGGGTGATCAGCGCCTATGCCCTTAGCCTCGCCGCATTCATCCCCCTCGGCGGGGCGCTGGGAGATCGTTACGGCCGCAAGCGCTTCTTCCTGGCCGGCATGGTCGTCTTCACGCTCGGCTCGGTGGCCTGCGCGCTCTCCACCTCCGACGTGGCGCTCATCGGATCCCGCGCCCTGCAGGGTGCGGGCGGCGCGTTCATGTCGGCCTTGACGCTGGCCATCCTCACCGAGACCTATCCGGTCGAGCGCCGGGCGGGCGCCTTCGGCATGTGGGCTGCGATCTCGGGTCTCGGCTTCGGGCTCGGACCCGTCGTCGGCGGCGCCCTCCTGTCGGTCTTCAGCTGGTCCTCGGTCTTCTGGGTCAACGTGCCGATCGCGGTCGTCGGGTTTCGTCATTGCCCTCGTTGCCGTGGCACGAATCACGTAACCCGGAGGCTCGCCCGCTCGACACAGTGGGGATGTGCGCCGTCGCGCTCGGGCTCCTCGGCATCACGTTCGGGCTCATCGAGTCGTCAAGCCATGCCTGGGCGTCGTTCGACGTCGCCGCACCGCTGGTGCTCGGCCTGGTCCTCGTGGTGTTCTTCGTCCTGTGGGAGAGCCGGACGTCGTCGCCCATGTTGCCGCCCAGCCTGTTGCGGGCCCACAGCTTCGTGTCGGGGTGTGGCGTGTACCTCCTGACCTACCTGGCGCTGGCCGGGGTCATGTTCTACGTCACCCTCCTCTTCCAGGACGTGGAGGGGTGGTCGCCTTTCCGCACCGGCGTGTCGTGGTTGTCGATGAACATTCCGTTCATGGTGACCGCCCAGTGCGCCGGTCGGCTCCGGCGACGCTTCCAGCCCGTCGTGATCGTGGTCGCTGGTTGCCTCGTCGGCGCGCTGGGGGTGGCCGTCCTCGCGTTGCTCTCCGAGAGCACGTCGTTCTCCCTGGCATTCGTCGGCTACGTGTTGGTCGGGATCGGCTGGGGCACCCTGGTGCCGGGCGTCGTCAACGTCGCCATGCGCGACGTGCCCCCGGGCGTCTCGGGCGGCGCGTCCGGCCTCGTCAACGCAGCCCGACAGGTCGGGACCTCGGTGGGGTTGGCCGTTCTCGGGACCATCGGGGTCCATGCGGCCACGACCGCCTGGGTCAGCCGCACGTCCGGGGTTCCGGGGGCGCCCGCCCAGAGCCAATTGGTGGCCGGCGGCCAGATCGACCCCGTGTCCCATGCTCTCGGTCCTCAGTACCGACCCGATGCCGTTGCCGCGTTCGTGTCGGGGTACCACCTCGCCCTGCTGGTCGCCGCTGGTTCGACGCTCGTGGCGGCGGCGGTGGCCGCCGTGGGCCTGCGCTCCGGGGCCGGCGCGGAAGTGCGGGAGCCTGTCGTCGTGCCCGAAGTGGCGGTCGAGGGAGCGGAGTAGCGGCGCCGGACCCGGTGCGGGCACCGAGCCGCCGTGCGTGTTCCTCAGTGCGCCGCAGCCACGCGCCGCAGGACGCGCAGGCTGCCGCAGGCGCCATCGTCAGCGAACTCGCCCGAGTCGAGCGCGGCGCAGTAGAGCTCGTAGGGCGGTCGTCCCCCTTCCGCCGGGTCGGGGAACACGTCGTGGATGGCGAGCCAGCCGCCGAGCGCCACATGCGGTGACCAGCCACGGAAGTCCGCCCAGGCGGGTTCCTCGCCGTGTCCGCCGTCGATGAAGCAGAAGGCGAGCGGACGGCTCCAACGAGCCGCCAGGGTGGGGGAGTCGCCGACGATGCCCATCACCGACGCCTCGAGTCCGGCATCCGTGATGGTCCGGCGCCAGTGCGGGAGCGTGTCGATCCGACCGACCTCGGGGTCGACCAGATCGGGCTCGTGATACTCCCAGCCGGGTTGGTTCTCCTCCGATCCACGGTGATGGTCGATCGAGAGGAGGGCCGCGCCCGTGGCCTCCGCAGCGGCACCGAGATACACCGTGGATTTCCCACACCAGGCCCCGATCTCCACGAAGGTAGGGGGCACCGCGCCAGCGACCTCGATCTGGCCGGCCCGCAGGGCGGACCGGAACAGCGCCTCGCCCTCGTCGTCGGGCATGAAGCCGCGCGTTTGGCGCGCCGTCTCGAAGAGTGCTTGCAGGCGCGTCGAGGCACCTGAGTCGGCCCCAGGTTCAACCCGGATCATCAAGCGGTCGGTGTGCCGGCGGCCCGCAACGAATCCGCCAGCCCCGCACGCTCGCGGGAGCCGTATGCCACATTGATCCGGAGCCGCTCCACGGACTGGGCCACCCGACGCGGGCCGGACGAGAGGGGGTGGGCGTCGAGGAATGCGATGGCCCGTTCGGCGAACTCGGCGTCGCCGCAGAGGGCGGGGATCGCTTCGATGATGCGCGGTGGCGCGTTCTTCGGGAAGCGCTCGAGCACGGCCTCCCAGCTCTCGGTCAGCCGGGTCCAGACCGCCTGGTTTCCGACGGGGTTGGCGAGGAGCGAGCCGAGGACGGCGAACCCGTTCTGGCTGCGTACCTCTGTCATGGCGAGGTCGAAGGTCCGGAGACACAGGTCGACGTCGGGGAACCCGGCGAGCGCTCCGAGGGAGCGCATCTCCTCCTGTGGCGTGGCTGCCGTGCGGTAGCGCTCCAGGAGGGCGTCGAAGTCGCCGGGCCGCAGGAGTTGCGACACGACGGCCAGGGTCGCCGACTCGATGTCGGGTGGGATCGGATCACCGGAGCCACCACCGATGGGCGAGGTGTCGAAGCGCCGCGCCGCCTCGGCCCGGACCGCGGCGTCGGCGCCCACGGTGCCCATCAGGTTGATGGCGAGCGCGCGCAGCGTCGGCGTGCGGTCGCTCTCGCCCGGCGTGGCGTCAAAGCCCAGGCGGCGATGGGTGGGCCCGAGCAGTGCGGCGACCGCCTCGCGGAGCGCGCCCTCATCCTCGGGCGGGGTGATCCGCTTGGTCAGGACGAGCGCACTGCCGACCGGCGACCACGCCGCGGGGTCGGGCTCCGTGCCGAGCGCCGAGGCGAGCACCAGGAAGTCCCGCAGCGTCGAGTGGCCGGCGAGGGTGGTGGCCCACGTGTCGGCGATCAGGTTGGCCCGCTCCAGTGCGGTGAGCTCGGGAAGCTGCCCAGCCAGCGCAGCCCGCTGCGCGGTCTCGTAGCCGACCCGGAACATGCCCCAACCACCGGCGTTGCACCACGGCGAGCCCGCGTGCGGTCTCGGCGATCGGCTCGGGTTCGGCGCCGAGAACGAGGTGACGCACCGACGCACCCGGCTCGCCGTGGGCGGGGAGCGCCCGGACCGAGACGGGCACGCGCCACTCCGACCCGATGGACGAAGTGGCGCCGGGGGGGACCGGGCCGAGCGCGAACGGCTGCTGGCTGAGCGCATCGCCGTGCAGGGACACGAGCGGGTGCCCGCCCTGCAGTATGAAGGTGTCCATGACGTCACGCACGGGCGCGCCACTGGCGTCCTCGAGCGCATCCCAGAGGTCGCTCGTCACCGTGTTCCCGTATGCGTGGGCCTTGAGGTACGTGCGAACGCCGTCCCGGAACACCTCGGCGCCGATGTGCTGCTCGAGCATGCGCAGGACCCCGCAGCCCTTTTCATAGGTCAGCACGTCGAACATGCCCTCCGCCTCCTTGGGCGGTCCAACCGGGTACTCGATCGGACGGGTCAGGTGCAGGGCGTCGACGGCCAGCGCCGCTTCGCGGGACGGCGCGAAGCCGATCCAGCGGTCCCACGACGGCCGGAAGGCGTCCACACAGAGTGTCTCCATGAACGTGGCGAAGGCCTCGTTGAGCCAGATGCCCTCCCACCAGCCCATGGTCACGAGATCGCCGAACCACATGTGGGCCAGCTCGTGCGCGATGACGTCCGCCACCCGCTCGAGCTCGGCCCGGGCCGCCTCGTCCTTGTCGATCAGGAGGGCGGTGTCACGGAACGTGATGCAGCCCAGGTTCTCCATGGCCCCGGCGGCGAAGTCGGGGATGGCGACGAGGTCGACCTTCTCGCCGGGGTAGGGGATGTTGAAGTACTCCGTGAAGAAGCGCAGGGCGAAGGCCCCGACCTCCAGGGCGAACTCGGCCAGCGGCAGCTTTCCGGGCGTGCAGACCACCCGGAGGGGGACGCCGTCCACGTCGACCGTCTCGGTCGTCTCGAGCTTGCCGACGACGAAGGCCACCAGATAGGTCGACATCCTCATGGTCGGGGAGAACTGGATGCGCCGTTTGGGGCCTACCTGCTCCTCCCGGACAACGGGTGAGTTCGAGATGGCGTCGACGTCGGGCTCGACGATCAGGGCTATCTCGAAGACGGCCTTGCGGTCCGGCTCGTCGAAGCACGGGAAGGAGCGCCGGGCGTCGACCGACTCGAACTGGGTCGTCGCCATGGTCTGGATCTCGCCGTCCGGACCTGTGTAGGTGGACCGGTAGAAGCCGCGGAGCTTGTCGTTGAGGGTGCCACTGAACCGGCAGCTGATTGTGCAGGGCCCGGGGGAAGCAGGTCAGCGGGCTCGAATGTGACCTGCTCGAGCTCGTCGTTGAAGCTCGACGCTGCACAAGACCGTCATCCCGTCGGCCGTCAGGACCTCGACGTCGCTGATCGCCAGCTCGGCGGCATTGAGCACGATCTCGTCGGCCGTCTCATGGACCACCGCGTCGATCCTGACGGTGCCCGAAAATGTGGCGGACGCCACCTCCGGCTCGATCTCGATGTGGTACATCTCCGGCTCGATCGTTCGCGGCAGGCGGAACGGCTCGGAGCCGGACGCGACGGCTGACATGGGAGCTGAAGGCATCCGTGCAGGCTACCCGCGGTGCCGCGGGTAGGTTCTCGGGCCGTGCCCGATGAGGAAGCAGGTCCCGCCAACAATGCCAATGGCCATGATCTCGACGTGGTGGCCATCGGTTCGCCGTTGCTCGATGTCATCGAGTTGGCCACCGACGAGCAATTGGCCCAGGTCGGCCTGGAAAAAGGGTCGATGACCTTGATCGATCTGGCGACGGCCCGCGCCGTCCAGGACGTCATGAGCGTGCCCCGCTTCGTCTCGGGTGGATCCGTGGCCAACACGACCGCCGGGATCGCCGTCCTGGGCGGCACCGCCGGTTTCCTGGGGGCCGTCGCCGACGACGAGGTGGGCCGCGCCTACGCGGAGAGCCTGCGGGCGGCGGGCGTCGAATTCGAACCGCATCTGAGCGAGTCGGCGGCCGGGGACGGGCTGGGCACCGGGCGCTGCATGGTCCTCATCACGCACGACGCCGACCGCACCATGGGGACGTACCTGGGGGCCGCCTCCACCCTGACCCCCGAGGGCGTCCCGACCGCCTTCGTGGCCCGAGCCTCGGTCGTTCTGCTCGAGGGCTACCTGTGGGACGTGCCGGCGGCCAAGGAGGCCATGCGCCACGCGGCGGCCACCGCCCACGCCGCCGAGGGCTCGGTCGCGCTGTCCCTGTCGGATCCGTTCTGCGTGGGGCGCCACCAACGCGAATTCCTCGACCTGCTCATCGACGACGTCGACATCCTGCTCGGCAACGAGGAGGAGGTCACCATGCTCTTCGGCGTGTCCTCGTACCGGGACGCGCTCGGAGGCCGCCGAGGAGACCGGGCTGCTCGTCGTGGTGACGCGGGGAGCCCAGGGCGCCACCGTACTGACCGCGCGGGGCCCCGAGGAGGTCCCGCCTGCCGCTGTGGCGCGGGTGGTCGACACGACCGGCGCCGGTGATCTGTTCGCCGCGGGGCTCCTCTTCGGCCTGACTCACGGGATGGGCCCGGTCGAGAGCACCAGGCTCGGAGCGCTCTGCGCCGGCGAAGTGATCTCGCACACGGGCGCCCGACCGGAGGCCGACCTCAAGAAGCTGGCCGCTGACGCGGGCCTTCTCGAGGGTTAGTCGGCCGACCGCGTGAGCCTCTCGATCGGCATCGTCGGATTGCCCAACGTGGGCAAGTCGACACTGTTCAACGCGCTCACCAACAACGAGGTGCTGGCGGCGAACTACCCCTTCGCCACCATCGAGCCCAACGTGGGCGTCGTCGCCGTGCCCGATCCCCGCCTGCAGCAACTGGCTGACCTGTACGACGGCGCACCTGTGGTGCCTGCCACCGTGACCTTCGTCGACATCGCGGGCCTCGTGCGGGGCGCCTCGCATGGGGAGGGCCTGGGTAACAAGTTCCTGGCCGCGATCCGCGAGACCGATGCCGTCTGCCAGGTGGTGCGCGCCTTCCACGACGACGATGTCGTCCACGTCGACGCGCGGGTGGACCCGGCGGGAGACATCGAGACGGTCAACACCGAGCTCATCCTGGCCGACCTCCAGACGGTGGAGCAGCGCCTGCCGCGCCTGGTGCGCGAGGCGAAGGGGGCTCCCGCGCTCAAGCCGACAGTCGATGCCGTGGCCGCCGCGGAACGCATCCTCGGTGCCGGCCGCACCATCGCCGACGCGGCAGCGAACGGAGAGGTCGACCCCGTCCTGCTGCGTGACCTGCACCTGTTGACGGCCAAGCCGTTCATCTACGTCTTCAACGTCGACGAGGGCGCGCTGGGTGAGCCCGGACTGGCCGCAAGCCTGGCCGAAAGCGTCCGCCCCGCGCCGGCGATCGTCCTGTGCGCGCAGATCGAGGCGGAGGTCGCGGGCCTCGACGCCGCCGATGCCGCCGAGCTGCTCAGCAGCTACGGCCAGGAGGAGTCGGGGCTCGAACAGCTGGTCCACGTTGGCTTCGCCACGCTCGGCCTGCAGACCTTCCTGACGGCGGGGCCGAAGGAGGCTCGGGCGTGGACCATCCACATCGGTGACACCGCCCCCAAGGCGGCCGGCGTCATCCACACCGACTTCGAGCGCGGCTTCATCAAGGCCGAGGTGATCAGTTTCGACGAGCTGATGGAGGCGGGCTCGGTGGCGGCGGCCCGCACCGCCGGCCGGGCGCGCATGGAGGGCAAGGACTACGTGATGCGTGACGGCGACGTGGTGGAGTTCCGCTTCAACACCTGAGAGCGCACCCATCTCGTACAAAGACCCAGGTCAGGTAATCGAGCGTCCCTCAGTTCCCGGTTGGCCCGGGTTCGATGGTGTCTATGAGATCGGGCAGGCCGAAGAAAACGGGGCGGTGAAGTACTGGCGGTGCCGATCGCGGATCGCCCAAGAGGACGCCGACATGGCGGTCGTGGCCGGCCAAGTCCAGAAGAGGAATGTTCTTCAAGCACAAGCGGCATCAGCGACGAGCGCAGAAGAGACAATCTGTAGCGGACCCGTAACTGTGACCTCACCGCGAGAACAGCGAAGCTGGCTCGCCAGGCGACTTACGAGGCAGACGATATGTGGATACCAGCGCCTACAGAAGGCCTACGCTCGTGCCGCCAGCCTATCGTTGCATGTTGCGAAAGAAGAGGAGGATTGAGGTCCACTGGTTCTCGCCGTCGTTTATCACTACGTGGCGTCTTGTGCGATCAATCTTGTCCCATGCGACGACTGAGTCGATGAGGTAGTCGACGGGCGGCAGGGACCAATTGATCGGTTCCACTAGTTCAAGATGGGGCGAAGCTGAGACGATGTATTGTTCAATCTCGTTCCTGTTGAAGAACTCAGGATGGACTTGGTCATCGAGCAACAGGAATTCGGTGGCTACCACCACCACTCCACCGGGCCGCACTACCCGCGCCATTTCCCGTACTGCGTCCGCTGCTCGCTCGTGCCCACCGAAGTGTTCAATTGACGACAGGGACCAGGCAATGTCGAATGTATCGTCGTCGAACGGACTCAAGTCGGTTCCATCCATTACCCGGAACTCTAGGGAGTCGAGCCGAACCGAACGGGGACAGAACGCCTGAGGGTTCTCCATGACCGCTGCGTCGGCTTCGACCCCGCCAGCCGCTGACCACTTTTCGTTTCCATACAGGTCGGTAGCGACCACGCGGGCAAGACGGTCGGCCAACCAATAGATGACGCATTCTCGTCCCGCGCCTATGCCAATGGCCGTGTGGTCGGGTCGGACCATGTCCAGCTGCTCCAGCCCGTAGATCGTCTGGGTCCACTCCCACCCTTTTCGGTACACCTCAGGTTGCTGGCGAGAGTTGAAGATGTGGTGGTCATAGGAGTACGACCCCAGTTCGTCGAACAGAGACAACCATCGCTCATCCTCGTAGGCCGTGACGTTGACTAGGCCGTTGAGAGAGATCTTCTTAGGACGCCTGCGGTGAAGCACCGCGGGAGCATAATGCCAATTGTTCTTGTGCTACCCCCTGGGGTTTCCAGCCGCCGATCACCTCAAGCCCCAACAGATTTTACTTCAGCTCAGACCGCCACCTAGGGGCGTCGCTCGTCAACGTGTCAGCCGCTCGTATTCGGCAACCCGCGCTGGACTTCCGGACGAGCATCAGGCCACCCGCGACAGAACGTGCGCCCCCAGGGACAATGCCCGCGGCTCAGGACCGACGCCGAGTCGGCGATCGGGGCGGCCTATTCCCGCCCTCCTCTTGCGGTTCGCTTCAACATCTGAGCTGAGTCTGAGAGGGAGTCCATGAGGCACGGACGACTCCGAGTCTGAGCCGCATGCTTGTCGGTCTCGCCCTGCGCCACCGGCTCACCACGTCAGAGACAATCGAGACCAAAGTATGCCGTCTACCCAAGCAAGGGAGCCTCCAATGGCACTCATGGTCACGTCCATGGCCCTGACGTCGCCACATCAGGCGACCCTGCAGGTTTCCGGCCGGCTCCGGGACGAGGTCAAGGGCCCCTTGCCGGGCTCAGACCGTCCCTTCACGGACTGAGGGTGATCAGCCTCCACGCGAAGCGGCCCCTCGTTTGGGTGGAGGAGGGGCCGCTGCACCCTTGTCTCGTGACTGACGTAGGTGCACCCTCAGGTATACCGCCCCGGCGCCACCCATCCGTCGCGCCCCCCGGTCACAACCCCCGGGGCTCAGCCGTTGCTGCTGCCGTTGCTGTTCGACGGGGTGACACTGAACCCGGTCGTGACCTGTTTTCCCTGCGCATCGAGCACATACCAGAGGCCGCCGTCCTGGTCGATGGCCTGACCCATCACCACGCCGGGCGCCACGTCGCCGTTGTAGGTGTAGAGCGGATGCCCGCCGTAGGAGAGCTGGGTCGAGCCGTCGGGCCGGCGCAGCGTGCTCACCAGGGCGCGGTCGACGCCCTTTCCGAGGCGCACGGCCCCGCTGTCGACGAGAGGCGGCCACTGGAACACGCAGCCGTCGTTGAGGCAGGCGCTGTGGGTCGGGGTGTCGGGGACGAAGTCGTAGAGCGTGTCGCCGCCACCGGTGGCCAGGATGGGGCCGACCGGGGAGTGCTGCAGGGTCAGCGTGAGTGCCGTGTCGGTGGTGGGCGGCGCCGACAGCGTCGTCACCCCGGCGCCGCCACAGGCGGACAGCGCCAGGGCGAGGCCGGCCAGCGCTGCCGGCACGACGAGGGCGGCACGGCGCAGCCGGCTGCCCCGTCACGAGCCCGACGCGGGCACGCTCGTGCCCAGCAGCCAGCTGATGGAGGCCAGGGCCTCGTTCGTCGTCCAGTCGGGCGCCTGGGGGTTCTGCAGGTTGTGCAGGCCCCCGTCGTCGAGGAGGCCGCGCAGCTTCGAGTCGAGCGACGCCCTTCTCGTTCGGAGCGGAGGCGTCGACGAAGCGCTCGCGGCCGGCGGGGCTGATCAGGATGTAGCCGTCGGTGTGGTCGACGTCGTAGGTCAGCGGCTGGCCCGTGTACCAGTCCGTCTTCGGTGGTTGCGCCTCGGGCACGATCTGGTACTCGACGCCGAACGGCTTCCAGAACGCGGCGATGTCGGCCGGCGTGCCGGTCCAGAGGTCCCAGTCGGCTCCGAACTCCTTCTGGTAGGCGGCCAGGCGCGCCACCGTGTCGCGGCCCGGGTCCACGGTGGCCTCGACGAAGACGACGCGGTGCGCCAATCCGGCGGCGCGCAGGTCACGCTGCAGGGAGATGAAGGCGCCGGTGACCAACGGGCACTCGTCCTGGCAGAGGGAAAGGAAGGGCGCCAGCACCACCACCTTGCCGCGCAGCGCGGCGAGTGAGACGGCTTGGCCATGCTGGTTGACGAGCGGCACGGACTGGGGCGTGGGCCGGTCGAGCACCAGGCCCTGGCTCGGCGGCGGCGCGGCGGGCTCGGACGAGCCACAGGCGGCGAGGAGCACGCCGACGGCCAGGGCGAAAGCGAGGATCGGGGCAGGGGCTCGGCGCGGCGCGATACGGGTCAGGCGTCGTCCTCCCCGGGCGGCAGGAAGGTGAAGGGGAGGTCGGCCAGCGAGATCAGCGTCGAGGCGATCCAGCGGGTCAGATCGTCGAAGTCGCGGGCCAGGATCGAGGGGTCCTCCAGCTGCTGCTCGCTGAAGCGCAGCGAGCCCTCGTAGGTCGCCTCGGCGGCCCAGCGCAGGCCGCCGCTCCACCTCGTCCGCCTCGGTGTGCACCTGCTCGATCGTGGTGGCGGTACGGACCAGGTCCGCGGGCTCGCCCAGCGGCCCGCTGGCCGGCAGCGCCGCCATGACCTTCTCAGTGTCGGGCGCCTCGGCGATGCGCTGGACCCGCAGCGCCACCTCGATCACCACCTCGGGGAGCTCGTCTGGGGGCTCGCCGATCGACCAGCTGCGATAGGAGGACTGGCTCCACGTGGGCCAGTCGACCGAGACATCCGCCCGCACGCGGGGTGGCTGCTCCTCGCCGGGCAGGCTGTAGGACGTCTCCCAGGAGACGTCGCCGAGGAACACGTCGACCTGAAAGCGCTCCTCGACGGCCTGGCGCTGCAGCAGCGCCCGGTCGAAGGAGGCACGGATGGTGCCGATGACGTCGACGAGGAGATGATCGAACACGCCGGACGAGGATAGGCCCGTCCCGGCGCCACCCGGCTTCGCCCACGGCGGTACCGGGTCGGTCGACGGCTGTTACCGTCGGCGCATGGCCGGGACGTCGGTGTGGCTGGAACGCAGGGTGATCGCCTATGCGCACCAGGGCGGAGCCTGGGAGTCGCCGTCATCGACGCTCCACGCCATCGCGCACGCGCTCGAGGCGGGAGCGACGGGGATCGAGCTCGACGTCCATGCGACGGCCGACGGCGAGCTGGTGGTGTGCCACGACGCCACGGTCGACCGCACCACCGCCGGGCAGGGCACCATCGCCTCCTTCACGCTGGCCGAGCTGCGCCAGATGGACTTCTCGTACTGGTGGATCGCCGGGGCCGACGTGACTCCTGGCCGCCCCCCCGGTGAGTACCCGTTCCGGGGTCGCGCCCCCGCGGACCCGTTGTTCGGGATCGCCACGCTGCGCGAGGTCCTCGAGCGGTTCCCCGGGATCGTCCTGAACCTCGACATCAAGCAGACGGCGCCCGTGGTCGCGCCGTACGAGGAGTCCCTGGCCCGGCTCCTGGCCGAGTTCGACCGGACCGACGACGTGATCGTGGCCTCGTTCCTCGATTCGGCGACCGACGCCTTCAGAGGTTTCGCCCCTTCGGTCCCGACCTCGGCGGGGACCATGGCGACCGCAGAGGCCTGGCGGGCCGTGCAGGCCGGCGAGGACTTGCCCGAGATCCCGGCGATCGCCTACCAGGTGCCCGAGCGCCAGGGCGACCTGGTCGTCGTGGACGAGCCGTTCGTGGTGGCGGCCCACCGCGCCGGCACGGCGGTCCACGTGTGGACGGTCAACGACACCGAGTCGATGGGGCGCCTTCTCGACCTCGGGGTGGACGGGATCATCTCGGACGTACCCACCACGCTGTGCGGCGTGATGGGCTCACGGGGAGTTGCCTGGGACGGATTGTGAGGCGACGGATTGTGAGGCCCCGGCGCGGCGCGCCGCGCCCCTCGGGCAGGGTCAGCCGCGGCCGCAGTTCGGCTTCTTGCCGTGGTTGGCCTTCTTCTTCGTCCTGAGCTTGCGCTTGACCGTTCGCTTCGACATGAGGGCGAGAGCTTAGACGGAACGCGGCAGGCCGTCCGGTAGCCTCGGGCGGATGCGGTCCGGATGGCTGCTGCGGGACGGCGATGTGGTGTGTGCGCTCGAAATGGCCGACTCGCCGGCCGAGCGCGGCGCGCTCCGGGGTCGCCCGGGGTGCGAGGGGGCACTGCACGTGGATGGCGCACGCACGGTGCACACGGCGGGCATGAAGTTCCCCGTTGACGTGGCCTTCCTCTCGACCGACCTCACGGTGGTCCGCATGGCCCGTCTCAAGCCGTGGCGGGTGGCCCTGGGGGGGCGGGCGGCCCACAGCGCGGTCCAGACGGAGGCCGGATCGCTCGAGCGCTGGGGCGTGCGGGTGGGCGACCAGCTCGAGGTGCGCGAGGTCGCGAACGGTGCAGCAAGCGGCATGCCGTGAGCGAGGAGCGGCGCGGCCGGCTCGTGCTCGTGGCCACGCCGATCGGGAACCTGGGTGATCTCTCGCCCCGGGCGCGCGAGGTGCTGGCCACGGCGGACCTGATCTGCTGCGAGGACACGCGCCGCACCCGGGCCCTGCTCTCGGCGTGCGGCATCACGGCCAGGGGTCCCCACGGCGACCGCCTCCTCTCCCTGCACGGGCACAACGAAGCGGCGCGGCTCGACCGCGTCGGCACCGCGGTGGCCGGTGGGGCGACGGTGGCCGTCGTCAGTGATGCGGGCACGCCCGGGATCTCGGACCCGGGCGGCTGGCTGGCCGCGCAGCTCGCCGCCGCGGGCGAGACGGTGAGCACGGTGCCCGGTCCCTCCTCGGTGGTGGGCGCGCTCGTGGTGAGCGGGCTGCCGGCGGACCGGTTCTGTGTCGAGGGGTTCCTGCCCCGCAAGGGGCCCGAACGCCGCCGCCGCCTCGCCGCGCTCATGGCCGACGCCCGCACCACCGTCCTGCTCGAGGCTCCCGGCCGGGCGGCGGCCACCCTCGCCGAGCTGGCGGCCGTCGACCCCGACCGGCCCGCCGCGGTGGTCCGTGAGCTGACCAAGCTGCACGAGGAGGTCTGGCGCAGCTCCTTGGGCGAGGCGGCGGCCGCCTTTGCGGAGCGGGACGTGCGGGGTGAGGTCGTGCTGGTGGTCGGTGGGGCCCCGGCGGCGCCGGCGGCGGACGAAGCGACGGTCGAGGCTGCGGTGCGAGAGGCGCTGGACGACGACCCGGCGGCGGGGCCGCGCCAGGTGGCCGAGCGCGTGGCGGCGTCGCTCGACGTGCCACGGCGGCGCGCGTGACGAGGCCGCCCTGCGCGTCCGCGGCACGACGGCCAGCGGCAAGGGCCCGTCGGGCCGGCCCTGAGGGCGCCGGTACGCTACCGGCGGTGCCCACCTATTACCTGACCACGCCCATCTATTACGTCAATGACGCACCGCACGTGGGCACCGCGTACACCACGGTCAACGCCGACGCGCTGGCGCGCTGGCACCGCCTGCTCGGGGACGACGTGTGGTTCATGACCGGCACCGACGAGCACGGCGCCAAGATCGTCGAAGCGGCGGAGGCGAACGAGACCACCCCGAAGGAGTGGACCGACCGCACCTCGGCCCGCTTCGTGGACGCGTGGGATCGGCTGGACATCTCGATCGACGACTTCATCCGGACCACCGAGCCGCGCCACTACCTGGTGGTGCAGCAATTCCTGCAGCGCATCTACGACAACGGCTTCATTGAGCTCGGTGCCTACTCGGGGCTCTACTGCGTCTCGTGTGAGGACTACTACACCGAGGACCAGCTCGTGGACGGGAAGTGCCCTGTGCACGGCCGCCCCGTCGTTGAGATGAAGGAGGACAACTACTTCTTCAAGTTGAGCCAGTTCGAGCAGCGTCTGCTCGACTACTACGACAGCCACCCCCACTTCGTCCGACCGACCTCGAAGCGCAACGAGGCCCTGGGTTTCATCCGGGGGGGCCTGCGTGACGTGTCGATCACCCGCACCTCGTTCACTTGGGGTGTGCCGGTGCCATGGGACAGCGGGCACGTCTTCTACGTCTGGTACGACGCGCTCATCAACTACCTGACGGTGGCCGGGTACGGCGGTGATGCCGCCACATTCGCAGCCCGCTGGGGCGCGGCGCACCACCTGATCGGCAAGGACATCCTCAAGTTCCACTGCGTCTGGTGGCCCGCCATGTGCATGGCAGCCGGGCTGGAACCCCCGGCCGAGATCTTCGTCCACGGGTACCTGCTGATGGGCGGGCAGAAGCTCGGCAAGACGATGATCGCGTCGGGGTTGGCGGGCGGCGAAGGCGCCGCGCCGCTCAACATCACCGACGTGTCGCCGCTTGCCCTGGCCGACGACTTCGGCGTCGACCCCCTGCGCTACCACCTCCTGCGCGACGTGGCCCTCGGCGGTGACGGTGACTTCTCCTACGAGGGCATCGTCGCCCGTTACAACGCGGATCTGGCCAACAACCTGGGCAACCTGGTGTCGCGGGTCACCACGGTGGTCACCTCCAAGTGCGGCGGCGTCGGCCCCGGCTGCAATGCCGGGAGCGTGCTCGCGGACGTGGCGTCCGGGGTTCTCGAGGCGGCGACCGCCGCCTGGTTGCGCTGGGCGCCGCACGACGCGCTCGAAGAGACGTGGCGGCTCATCGGGGCAGCCAACGCTGAGCTCGAGTCGGCCGAGCCCTGGAAGATGGACCCCGGGCCCGCCGTCGACGCGGTCCTGGGCGACGCCCTCGAGGTCCTGCGGATCGTGGCCGTCCTGATCGCCCCCGCCATGCCGTCGACCGCGGTCGAGGTGTGGCGACGGATCGGTCTGGCGGGCGACCCCTCGGCGGCACGGGTTCCCGAGGACGCAGGCTGGGGCGGCTACACGGGCGGCGTGAAGGTCGCGAAGGGCGATCCCCTGTTCCCCCGGCGCAAGGCCTGACTGCGTTGACCGGCTGGTTCGACTCCCACTGCCACGTCCAAGAGGAGTACCTCCGGGGCGATGAGGGGGGGCGACCGACCTGGAGCCGGTCCTGGCCCGGGCGCACGAGGCCGGCATCGATCGCCTCGTTTGCATCGGGACGGGAGCTGCCACCTCTCGGCAGGCGGTGGCGGTGGCCCGGGCCACGGCGGCCGAGGGATGGACGCCGCGGGCCTGGGCCTCCATCGGGCTGCACCCGCACGAGGCCAGCGAGGGCGTGGACGAGGTGGCAGCCTTGCTGGCGCGCGAGGTCGAGGCGAACGACGGCGCGGTGGTGGCGGTCGGGGAGTGCGGGTTGGACTACCACTACGAACATTCGCCCCGTGACGCGCAACGCATCGCGTTCGCGGCGCAGATCGGATTTGCTCACGCGCACGACCTCGCGTTGGTGATCCACGCGCGTGACGCGTGGCCCGATCTCTTCGACGTGCTGTGGGCGGAGGGCGTACCCGCGCGCACAGTGCTGCACTGCTTCACCGGTGGTCCCGACGAGGTCGAGCAGTGCCTGCGCGCCGGCATGTACGTCTCGTTCAGCGGGATCGTGACGTTCAAGAACGCGACCGATGTGCGGGACGCCGTGGCGCGTTGCCCACTCGACCGTTTGCTGGTCGAGACGGACAGTCCGTTCCTCGCTCCGGTGCCGCATCGGGGCCGTCCCAACGAGCCGTCGTACCTCCCGTTCGTGGGCGATGCGATCGCCGCTGTGAAGAGCTGCTCGGTCGACGAAGTGAGGGAGCGCAGCGCGGCCGCGGCCGCCATGGTGTTTTCCACAGGCGGCTAAATCACGCGCTGTTGTGCGTAATACGAGAACCTCGTGACCTGGGTGTTTGACCTTGAATTCGCCGAGAAAACGCGGCTGGCCTGGGGGTTCATCTAAATGTCACGGCGCGCAGGTTCGTGACCTGGGAAAAGAGGGTCGCAAAAAGGTTTCGCTCGAATTCTGGTTTGCGTGGTCCGTGTTTGGTTATCTATGTTCTCGAGAAACCCCCCGTCACCCGTATGTCGGCGCGGGTGCACTGTGTCCCCGGAGAAGGGTGGAGCCCTGCGGAACCAGAGCACTGGGGGGAGGCGCTTCGGCGTTGCTGCAGCTGTTTGCGGCTCGTTGTTCGTCGTGCCTCTCCTGCTGTTGCAAAGCGCGTCTGCGCACACGTCGCGGTCAGAGGCCGCGGCGCGCAGCATGCACCAAAAGCACAACGGTGTGGTGAACCCGTCGTCGTCTCGCGACGGCGTGAAGCTGCCGTCGGACCTCGCCGCCTACCAGGCGCCGACGACGGCGCCGACAACCACGACCACGACCGCGCCGCCCGCGACGACGACCACGACGACGGCACCGGCACCGCGGCCGACGACGACCACGGCACCGCCCCCTCCGCCGCCACCACCACCCCCGCCCACGACGACGACCACGGCTGCGCCCGCGGCGACGAATCACGAGAGCGGACAGGCCACGTGGTACTCGGCTGCCCCGGCCGGCATGTGCGCCAGCCCGACGCTCCCGTTCGGCACCGTGCTCACGGTCGTGAACAACGCGACCGGCGCGTCGACTGCCTGCAGGGTGGACGACCGGGAGGGCGCGGGCTACCCGCGGGTCGTCGACATGTCGCCGGAGGGCTTCTCGCAGATCGCCAGCCTCGGCCAGGGAGTGGTGGACGTCACAATCTCCTGGTGACCCTTTCCGGCGCCGACATCGCGCAACTGCTGTCGGCGCACGGGATCCGGCCCAGCCGTGCCCTCGGGCAGAACTTCGTCGCTGATCCCAACACGGTCCGCCGCATCGCGCGTCTCTCGGGGGCGGGACCCGGCTCGCAGGTGCTCGAGATCGGAGCCGGGCTGGGGTCCTTGACCCTGGCTCTGGCCGAGACCGGGGCCAGGGTGGTCGCGGTCGAGACGGATCGCCGCCTGTTCCCGGTCCTGCGGTCCGTGGTGGACGGGGCGGGAGTGGAGACGGTCGAGGGGGACGCCCTCGAGCTCGACCTGGGGGCGCTCCTGTCCGAGCGGAGCCCGAGTCCGTGGAGCCTGGTGGCCAACCTGCCCTACAACGTGGCCACCCCCCTGGTGCTCAGGACGCTCGTGGAGGTACCGGCGGTGGCCGACCTCCTGGTCATGGTGCAGCGGGAGGTGGGCGAGCGTATGGCGGCCGCCGCGGGGGAGAAGCCCTACGGAGCGGTCTCGGTCCGCATCGCCTATTTCGCGAGGGCCGAGGTGGTGGGCCGTGTCCCGGCTTCGGTCTTCATCCCCCGACCCCGGGTGGAATCGGTCCTGGTCCGTCTGGTCCGGCTGCCCGAGCCCGCCGTGGACCCCTCCCTCGTCACCTACGACCGGCTGAACGCAGTGGTCCGGGCCGGATTCGCCCAGCGGCGCAAGATGCTCCGGCGCTCCCTGGCGGGCGTGGTCGACCCCGACGCCTTCGAGCGGGCCGGTGTGCGGCCCGACGCCCGGGCCGAGGAGCTCGACGTCGCGGCCTGGGGCAGGCTGGCGGCCCTGTGACGGGCGACATGGTGACGAGGGTGCTGGCCCCGGCCAAGCTGACCGTCTCGCTCCGGGTGACCGGGGTTCGGCCCGACGGGTACCACGAGCTCGACGCCGAGATGGTCACGCTGAGCCTGGTCGACGAGCTCGAGCTGGACGAGCGGGGAACGGGCTTTGCCGTCGTGGCGACGCCGGGCGTGCGCTCGGGCGACCTCCCCGGCCCCGGCCACAACCTGGTGGAGCGGGCCCTGGCCGCCTGCGGGCGCAGCGCGGCCGTCCGGCTCACCAAGCGCATCCCCCTGGGCGGCGGTCTGGGCGGTGGGTCGGCGGACGCCGCCGCCGTCCTGCGCTGGGCCGGCTGTGCCGACCCCGACGTGGCGGTCCGGCTCGGCGCGGACGTGCCCTTCTGCGTGGTCGGGGGGCGGGCCCGGGTCGAGGGGGTCGGAGAGCTCGTCACCCCGCTGCCCTTCGTGGAGCGCGACTACCTGCTGCTCCTGCCGCCCTTCGGCGTGGACACCGCCCAGGTGTACCGGGCTTGGGACGACGATCCGCGCGAGGAGTCGCCCAACGCGCTGACCGCGGCGGCCCTGGCGGTCGAACCCCGCCTGGCCGGGTGGCGCGACGCCCTCCGCGAGTTCGCGGGGGCGAGCCGGCGCTGGCGGGCAGTGGCTCGACCTGGTTCGTCGAGCAGGCACCGCCGTCGGCAGGGAGGGTGGCGCCGGCTGACTTGCGCGTGGGCACCGAGAGAGCGCAGCTGGTGCGTGCCCGCACCGTGCCGGCGGGCTGGGAAGGGGACTGAGGGAGGGCGCGAGCGGGGCGGCGGGAGCTACTTGCCGGCCCGACGCTGCCAGCGGGTGGCCTTCAGCATCTTCTTGTGCTTCTTCTTGCGCATCCGCTTGCGGCGCTTTTTGATCAGTGATCCCATGTCGTGCGGCAGGCTAGCGGTCTCTGGGGTCGACTGCCAGGTCGGTCCCGTCGTCAGGAGGCAGCGATGGGCTTCGAGATCGTGGGACTCGAGCACGTACAGCTGGCCATGCCCGCGGGCCGGGAAGAGGAAGCAGAGGCCTTCTACTCAGGGCTTCTCGGGTTGGCCCGCCTCCCCAAGCCGGCACCTCTGGCGGCGCGAGGCGGCTGTTGGTTCGGGGGCGGGGCAGTGTCGCTGCATCTCGGCGTCGAGGAGGACTTCCGGCCTGCCCGCAAGGCGCACCCGGCGCTGGTCGTCCGCGATCTGCCGGCCCTCACGAGCGCTCTTGAAGACGCGGGGGTGGAAGTTCGGCCGAACACCGAGCGCCCACCGGGTACCGGCGCCTACGTCGACGATCCCTTCGGCAACCGCATCGAGCTCATCGCAGCGAGCTGAGGAGGCGGAGGGAGGAGGCAGACGCCGGCAGGGACGGAGGCGCCCGTCCCCACCGGCGTCGCCCCGCCGGGGGGGACTCGGCGTCGGGGGTACTCCACGTCAGCGTGGGCCCGCCACCTGGGTGACAGGTTTGCGCTCGATAAGAAACCGCGAAGAATCCGCGGTTCGCGCGGTCGCGCCTGTCAGGTGGGCGGCGCAGGCACGTCGGGGGCTTCGGGTTGGGCGGGGCCGGCCACCGTCGGCAGGCGCATGGACATCCGGGCGCCACCGCCCGGGTCGTTCTCGGCGAAGATGGTCCCGCCCTCGGCCTTGACGACCTGGGCGACGATGGCCAGGCCGAGGCCCGACCCCGGCAGGCCGCGGGCCGCCGGCGAGCGGTAGAAGCGGTCGAAGATGTGGGGCAGGTCCTCCACGGCGATGCCCGGGCCGTGGTCGTGCACGACCACCGTGCCCTCCGCGGCACTCCACCGCGACCGGCTTCGCCCGGCGGGCTCCACTTGCGGGCGTTGTCGAGCAGATTGCCCACGGCCCGCCGGAGTCCGTCGTCGTGGGCCACCACCCAGCAGGGGGCGGCCTCGAGGTCGAAGCGCACGTCCTGGGCGCGCCCGTGCGTGTTCTGCACGGCGACCTCGTCCTGCACGAGGAGGTCGAGGCGCAGTAGCTCCCTCGGCGCCGGCCCGCGGTCCCCCCGGGCCAGCTCGGCCAGGTCACCCACGATGTCGGTCAGCTCCTGGAGCTGCACGAGGACGTCGTCGACCAGCACGGAGCGGTCTTCGGCGCTCAGCTCCTCGACCCGCCGGATCACCTCGAGGTTGGTGCGCAGGCTGGTGAGAGGGGTGCGCAGCTCGTGGGAGGCGTCGAGCACAAGCTGGCTCTGGGCCCGGCGCGACGACTCGAGCGCCTCGAGCAGCCGGTTGAAGGTGCGGCGCAGGCGCCCCAGCTCGTCGGGGCGGCCGGGCTGGAGCCGGCGCGTCACGTCGGTGGTCTCGGCCAGGTCCTCGACGGTGTCGGTGAGCGCGTTGAGCGGGACCAGCGCGGTGCGGGCCACGAGCCAGCCCAGGGCCACGGCGAGCAGGACGCCGACAAAGGCGACCGATCCGAGCAACAACGCGAGCTTCTTCAGCACCGTGTCGACGTTGAGCAACGTGGCGATCTGCAGCGCGCCCCCATCGACGAGGACGCCCGATTGGACCGTGGTTCCCGCCGGCAGATGCTCGACGTACTCGCGCATCTGGTTTCCGGCGACAGTGACCGTGGTGAAAAAGGCCGGCGCGAGATTGACGGCGACCAGCCGCACCTGACCGGTGACCGGCAGGCCGCCTCCCGAGACCACGGCCCCGGTGGTGTCGATCACCTGCCCCAGCGTGGCCGTGGTCGACCCGATCTCCTGACCGGCCACGACCTTCTGCGCCGCTGTCGTGAGCGAACTGTCCGCCGCCTGCAGAAGGGTGTGGCGCGCCACCAGGAAGGAGCCGAGCGAGGCGGCCAGCACCGCGACCACGACGGCGACGGTCGTCGCCAGCACGAGCCGGGTGCGAAAGGTCACGAGTCCCGCAATACGTAGCCCACGCCGCGCACCGTCTGGATGCAGCGGGGCTCGCCTCCCTCCTCCAGCTTGCGACGCAGGTACCCGACGTAGACGGCGAGCGAGTTGGTCCCCGAGTCGAAGTCGAAACCCCACACCCGGTTGAGCAGTACCTCGCGTGTGAGGACCTGGCGGGGGTGGCGCAGGAACATCTCGAGGAGGTCGAACTCGATGCGGGTGAGCGTGAAGGTCCGGTCGCCGCGCTGCCCCTCGCGGTGGAGAGGTCGAGCGTCAGGTCTCCGACGCGCAGCAGGCCGCCCTCACCCTCGAAGCGGCGCCGGAGGAGCGCGCGCAGGCGGGCCAGCAGCTCGGCCAGCGCGTAGGGCTTGACCAGGTAGTCGTCGGCTCCGGCATCGAGCCCCTGTACGCGGTCGTCGACGGCGTCTCGCGCGGTGAGCATGAGCACCGGGGTGTCGTCGCCCGCGCTGCGCATGCGTCGGCACACCGTGAGGCCGTCGAGGTCGGGCAGCCCGAGGTCGAGGATGAGCGCGTCCGGCGGGGCCTGGGCCAGCGCCTCCAGCGCCTCGCCGCCCGAGGGCACGGCCACGACGTCGTAGCCCTCGAGACGGAGGGCCCGGTCGATCGATCGCCGGACGGCCGGGTCGTCGTCGACCACCAGGATGCGCACGAGCACAGAACCTATCGCCGTGCCTCGGCGGGGCAACTCCCACCGGCATGTCTAACCTCTTAACCGGCGCCCGCCGCGATCCGGGGTAGTTCAATCGGCAGAACGTCGGCCTTTGGAGCCGGATGTTGGAGGTTCGAGCCCTCCCCCCGGAGCGACTTCACCTACCTGCGAAAACCTAGGCGGATGCGAGCGGAGCAATGTCCGATTGCCTGCGCTAACTTGGCATACCAGTCTCCGAGGAGCGTGCAGCGACCGCCGAACCGACGCCGGGTCCGGCCGCGCCTCTCCACCGGCTCTGTCAGGCCAGTTCGGATGGTTCTTCACAGGCCCCCTTCGGTAGGGTAGCAACAGTCGTGGAGGACATCGGGGTGGCGGAGGAACAGCAAACAGGCGAACCCCCGCTGATCAGCGTGGTGGTGCCGGTCCGGAACGGTATGCCGTGGATCGAGCACCAACTCCGGGCCTTGGCCGCGCAGCAGATTGATCTCGACTGGGAAGTAGTGGTGGCCGACAACGGCTCCGACGACGGGACTCGTTCCTGTGTGTTGCGGTGGGCCGAGCGGCACCCTCATATCCACCTGGTTGATGCTTCGGCGCGTCGAGGGGCGGCGGCGGCTCGCAACATCGGGGTCGAGGCGGCCCGTGGCCGCGTCCTGGCCTTCTGTGACGCCGACGACGTGGTGCGGCCAGGCTGGCTCGGCTCCATGTCGGCGGCCTTGGCCAACGCCGATCTGGTCGCTGGGGTGTTCGACTTCAGCGCCCTGGACGGGGTCCCGACCTCGATTCCTGTCCCCGCCGCGACGCGCCAGTTGGGCTTCCTCCCCTTCGCACTGGGCGCCAATTTGGCCGTCCGCAGGGAGGTCTTCGAGGCCGTGCAGGGCTTCTGCGAGGAGCTCTCACCGGAAGAGGATGTCGACCTCTGCTGGCGGCTCCAGCTCGCCGGATACCGGTTCGCCCTGGCGGCCGACGCTGCAGTGGAGAAGCGCGAGCGCACAGGTGTGAGGCCCATGTTTCATGCCGCTTGGGCCTATGGACGGTGCGGGCCGCGGCTCTTCGGGCGCTACCGTGCAGATGGCATGCGGCGCGACCTACGGGGCGCAGGCAAGGCTTGGGTGTGGTTAGTCGTCGCCAGTCCCGGGTTGGTCAACCCGAACCGACGTCGTCAGTGGGTGCGCACATTCGGCATTCGCGCCGGCCGATTGGCAAGTTCAGCTCATGAGCGGGTGTTTTTTCCTTAGCAGGGGGCCAGGGCCGTGACCGGCGTTCAATCTGAGACCATGGCGCGGTTTGCTTCTTCAAAGATCAGATCCACAAAGAGATCCGAGCTGTGGGCGCGTCTACGCTTGCCCGCCTGTCGGCTGATGCACCGTGACGCGCCAGGTGCGCCCTGCCATCCACCCGATCGGTGTCGGCGCCATGGTCGCAACTCGAGAAACGGAGGCCAGCATGCCCAGCATCGAGGAGAACATTGACAAGTGGAACGCCAGCTATGACTGGCGCCTGCGGGGTGACGCGTGGTCGAGACCCTGGGGTGGTGCCGAGTCGCAGTGGTATGGCAGCATCTTCCCTCGAATTCGTCGCTTTCTACCTGCCTCTGCCGTCTTGGAGATAGCACCAGGCTTCGGGCGTTGGACAGAGTTTCTACTCGAGCACTGCGAAACGCTGATTGCCGTTGACGTCGCACCCAAGTGCGTCGAGGGTTGCCGTGAGCGTTTCGCTCACTTTCCTCAAGCCAGGTTCGAAACGAACGACGGACAATCTCTCCCGATGGTGGAAGACGAGTCGATTGACTTTGCCTTCAGCTTCGATTCGTTGGTGCACGTCGAGTCGGATGTGCTGATCGGCTATCTCGCCGAACTGGCACGAACGTTGAAGCCAGAAGGCGTCGCATTCCTACACCACTCCAACTACGGAAGCTACCAACGGTCTGCGCATGCCTTCGCTCCCGTACAGACCTCCCTAGACCGATTGCCTGCAATCGCCCGAGCTGGTCTGATGCGGATTGGCGTCTACCGTGGCGCGCACTGGCGGGCCTCAAGCGTCTCGGCCTTCGGTTTCGCAGAGCTCAGCGAGGCCGCAGGATTGCACTGCGTCGGCCAAGAGCTGGTGAACTGGGAAGGAGGTGTGGTCCTTCTTGACTCGATGTCGGTTGTGACCCGACCCGGTTCACGCTGGGATCGTCCCAATACCGTCGTCAAGAATCGACTGTTCCGGCTCGAGGCTCGATCAATTCGAAAATCTGGCTCCGTCTTTTCCCTTCCTTAGACGATGCCGTCATCGGTTGAGTTCATCAGGACGCTGTCAAGGCTCACCGCGTCGGGCAATAGCCCGAGATGAGGGCTAGGAACCCGGCCGCTCGTCTGCGTCATCCTGGAGCACCTCAGTGGCCGGTGGCCTTGTCCCGCTCCGCCAGCTGGGACAGGTAGTCGTTGTAGGCCGCCAACTCCGCGTCATCCTTCTCTTCCTTCTCCTTCTCCTTCTCCTCTGCGTCCGGTGGAGGCGTGGTGGCGGCGTCGGTGGTGATGGCGGAATCGGGATCGGTCCGGCCGCCGGAATCGGCGTCGGCGGTGGCGGGCGGCGACACCTCCTCGGCCGCCTCGTGCACGAAGCGCCACCACATGTAGACGGCGTAGGCGGCGAAGATGGGCCACTCGAACACGTAGGCCCAACTGAGGCTGTTGCCGCCGAGGGCACGGCTGACCTGCCACAGGCAGAGCGCCAGGAAGGCCGGCACCACGATGAGGATCACCACGTGGAGCTTCAGGGCGCGGCGCGAGAACCAGACCTTCTTGTCCATCAGCCGTCGGGGAAGAGGAAGTCGGCCAGGATGCCGGCCAGCTCGAGCGGCCGGTCGCCCTGGATGCTGTGGCCCGCGCCCTCGACGCCGATGACGGTGGCCGTGGGCTGGCGGCGCAGGAGCTCGGCGACGTCGGCGTCGTCGACGACGGACCAGGCCAGGCCGCGCACGAGCAGGATCGGGACGGTGATGGCCGGAGATGGCCTCCCACCAGTCGCCGAAGTCGGGATGGACGGCCGCCCCGAGGGCTCGGTGCGGAAGCGGGCGTAGCGCCAGACCCAGCTGCCGTCCTCGCGCTGGACGGCGTTGTGCAGGATGCCGCGGCGCAGCGAGGACTCCGAGCGGCCCGGGTTGTGCTCGATCGTCCGGGCCAGCAGCTCGTCGAAGCTGTCGAAGCTGGCGGGCCCGTTGACGAAGTTGGTCACCGGCGCCGCCTTCTCGGCGTTCACGCCCGGCGTGATGTCGACCAGCACGAGGGCGCGCACGAGCTCGGGGGCCTCGGCGGTCAGGGCGATGGACGACATGCCG
This sequence comes from uncultured Acidimicrobiaceae bacterium, assembly GCA_963737805.1. GTDB lineage: Bacteria > Actinomycetota > Acidimicrobiia > Acidimicrobiales > RAAP-2 > Bog-473. The sequence continues at coordinate 138,676 of CAVTUE010000011.1, read as the reverse complement.
CCCAGCGACATGCCGACGACGCCGCGGGCATCGGGGCGCGAGCTCGGCGACGACCTTCGCCAGGTCGCGGCCGTTGCTGCCGACCGAGATGGAGCCCTCGGGCCCGCCGTCGGAGTGGCCGTGCCCCGGCAGGTCGACGGCCAGCAGCGGCCGACCCAGGGCCAGGGCCACCGTGTCCCAGGTGTGGGCGTTCTGCGCCCCGCCGTGCACGAGCACGAGCTCGGGGGGACCGCCGCCCCAGACCAGGCTGGAGACCCGGCGGCCCGGCGAGACCTCGACCTCGACCCGCCGGACGTCCGGCGGCCCGTCGTAGGGCAGGTCGTATTCGGCGGCGTTCTCGTGGAACAGCCCGAACTCGTCGTAGGGCACCAATTCCGGCACGCCCACGAGTGTCCCATACGCACGCCGGCGGTCCTCGGCGGGCTAAGAATGCGGCGATGCCCGAGCGCCGTCTTTCCGCCGTCGTCCTGGCCGCCGGGGAGGGGACGCGGATGCGTTCCGAGCGCCCCAAGCCCCTGCACCTCCTGTGTGGCCGCCCGATGATCCTGCACGTGCTCGACGCCATGGCCGAGGTCGACGTGCGGCGGGTCGTGGTCGTGGTGGGCCACCGGGCCGAGTGGGTCACCAAGACCCTGGTGCAGCACGCGCCGCCGGCCATGGAGATCGAGTTCGTGGAGCAGCTGACCCGCACGGGGACCGGCGACGCGCTGGCCGTCGGGCTGACCGGGTTGCCCGACGACGATGACGACGAGGTGGAGGACGTGGTGGTCCTCCCCGGCGACACGCCGCTGCTGCGCCCCCAGACGCTGGCCGCGCTGGTGCGGGCCCACCGGGCCGAGGACGCCGGGGCCACCGCTGCTCACCGCGGTGGTCGAGAATCCCGCCGGCTACGGCCGGGTCGTCCACGGCAAGGACGGCGACGTCACCCGGGTGGTGGAGGAGGCCGACGCCACCGAGGAGGAGAAGCTCATCGACGAGGTCAACACCTCCATCTACTGCTTCCGCCGCAGCATCCTGGCCCCGACCCTGCGCCGGCTCAGCCCGGCCAACGCCCGGGGCGAGTACTACCTGACCGACGCCGTGGGCGTCCTCAGCAGCGCCGGCTACGCCGTGCGCTCCCTGGTGCTGCCCGACTCCATGGAGGCGGCGGGGGTCAACGACCGGGCCCAGCTGGCCGTGGCCGAGGCCGAGCTGCGCGACCGCATCAACGAGCGCTGGATGCGCCGCGGCGTCACCATGTGGGACCCCGAGCGCACCTATGTCGACGCCGAGGTCCACCTGGAGGCCGACGTCTCCCTCCTGCCCGGGGTCATCCTGCGGGGCAACTGCGTCGTGGGCGCGGGGGCCGAGATCGGGCCCAACAGCGTGCTGACCGACACCACCGTCGGCGAGGGCGCCGTGGTGGCGGCCAGCGTCTGCACCCTGGCCACCATCGGCGCCGGGGCGCGCATCGGCCCCTACAGCGTGCTCGAGCCCGGGGCCGAGGTGGCACCGTGGACGGAGCTGGCGCCCGCACTCGGTCGTCGCCGGCCCCGAGGGCATGACGCGGGTCGAGCGTCGCGGCCGAACGGCCACGGCCGGACGCGGCGTACGGCGGCGCACTAGCGTTGGTGGCGTGGAGTTGATCCCCCGGCGTCGCCTCGAGCTGATCTCCGGGCGTGCGCACCCGACCCTGGCCGGCGACATCGCCGGCCACCTCGGCGTCGAGCTGGGTGAGGCCAACCTGCGCGAGTTCGCCAACGGGGAGATCTACTGCAAGTACGACATCTCCATCCGCGGCTGCGACGTCTTCATCGTGCAGACGCACGCCAGCCCCGTGAACGACTCGCTGATGGAGCACCTCATCATGATCGACGCCGCCAAGCGGGCGTCGGCCAAGCGCATCACGGCGGTCTGCCCCTACTACGGCTACTCGCGCCAGGACCGCAAGTCGACCGGGCGCGAGCCGATCACGGCCAAGCTCGTGGCCGACATGCTCTCGGCGGCGGGGGCCGACCGGGTCATCAGCGTCGACCTGCACTCGGGACAGATCCAGGGCTTCTTCGACACGCCCGTTCGACCACCTCGTCGCGGCGCCGGTGCTCGAGGCCTACATGCGGGAGCACTTCGGCGACGACGTCGTCGTCGTGGCGCCCGACGCCGGGCGGGTCAAGGTGGCCGAGCGCTACAGCCAGCATCTCGGCTTCGACCTGGCCCTGATCCACAAGACGCGGCCGCGGGGGACCTACAACGAGGTCAAGGCCCGCCACGTCGTCGGCGACGTCGAGGGCCGCCACTGCGTCCTCATCGACGACATGATCGACACCGCCGGGACCATCTGCGCCGCCGCCGAGCTGCTCTCCGAGGCCGGCGCCTCGGACATCTCGGCCATGGCCACCCACGCCGTCCTGTCCGACCCGGCCGTCGACCGCCTGAAGGCGGCGCCCATCTCCCGGGTGGTGGTGACCGACACCCTGCCGGTGGCCGAGGACCGCAGTTTCGACAAGCTCGAGGTCCTCTCGGTGGCCAAGATCATCGCCGACGCCATCGACGCCGTCTTCGAGGACACCTCGGTCTCCGAGCTCTTCGGCGGGGACAACCTGGTCTAGGCCCCGGCCCCGGTGGTCCAGCCGCCCTGCGGGCGCGGCTACGCTGGTAGGCCGTTCGCCGGAGGCCCCGCGCCGTCCGCGACCGCCGCTCTCGCCACCTGAGGAGATCCGCCATGGCCGAAGTCGTACTCGCCGCCGAAGTCGGGCGCCCCACGGGCTCGCGCGCCGTGCGCCGCCTGCGGCGTGAAGGGAAGATCCCCGCCGTCGATCTACGGCCACGGGACCGACCCGCTGCCGGTGGCCATCGTGGCCCGCGAGCTCCGTGTCGCCCTCAACAGCGAGGCCGGGGCCAACCAGCTCCTGTCCCTCGACACCGGCGCGGGCACCTACCTCGCGCTGGCCCGCGAGATGCAGCGCCACCCCGTGGCCCAGACGGTGACCCACGTGGACTTCGTCATCGTCCGCCGCGACGAGGTGATCAGCGCCGACGTGCCGATCGTCCTCGTGGGCGAGGCGATCGAGGTCCACCACGGCGACGGTCTGGTGGAGCAGCAGATGTTCACCCTGCCCATCAACGCGCTGCCCACCGCCATCCCCTCCGCCATCGAGGCCGACATCAGCGCGCTCACCATCGGCGGGCAGGTGCGCGTCTCGGACCTCGCGCTGCCGGCCGGCGTCACGACCGACATCGACCCCGAGACAGCGGTCGCCATGGGGCAGCCGCCGCGGGTCGTCGTCGAGGAGACGGCCGGCGAGGGCGAAGGCGAGGAGGTGGCCGAGGCCGCCGCCGGCGCCGAGCCGGGCGCAGACGCGTCGGCCGAGGCGGGCAGCGAAGAGAGCTAGGCCCTGCGCCGCCCCTTTGCCCGGTCGGAGCACCGGGGGACACCGGCGGACCTGCTCGTCGTCGGGCTGGGAAACCCCGGAGCGGAGTTCGCCGGGAGCCTGCACAACGCCGGGACCGACACGGTCGAGCTGCTGGCGCAGCGCCACGGCGCATCGTTGCGGGCCGAGAAGGGCGCCCGCGCCCGCGCCGCCGTGGTGACGCTCGGCGGCCGCCGGGTCGCCCTCGCCGTCCCGACCACGTACATGAACGATTCCGGGGCGTCCGTCCGCGCGCTGGCCACGCGGTACGGGATCGCCGAGCCCGCGTCGCATCGTGATCGTCCATGACGAGCTCGACCTCCCGCCGGGCACGGTGCGCCTGAAGGCCGGGGGCGGCCTGGCCGGCCACAACGGGCTGCGCTCGGTGCAGTCGCATCTCCACTCCTCGGACTTCTCGCGCGTGCGCATCGGGGTGGGCAAGCCTCCGAGCGCCGCCCAGGGCGCGTCGCACGTCCTGCGCCGGCCGCCCAAGGCGGTGCGCGAGCTGCCTGGCAGCGTCGGTGCGAGACGGCGGCGGACGCCGTCGAGCGCATCGCCGCCGACGGCATGGACGCAGCCATGCTGTGGTGCCACTCGCTGCCGACCTGACCGATGACGTCCGTCCCCCCTACGCCACGCTCCCGCGCCGGCCGCGGCACGTCCCGCCGGCAGCCTGGCCGCCGTCCCCCGCCTGCTGCGCAGCGATCCCGCGCTGGCCGTGCTGGTCGGCGCGGCCGACGCCACGGTCGCCGTCCCCGAGGCGGCCCAGGCGGTGGTCGCGGCGGCGCTGGCCGCCTTCACCGAGCGCAGCCCGCTCCTGGTCGTCACCGCGACCGGTCTCGATGCGGAGCGGCTGGGCGACGACCTGTCCTGCCTCATCGCAGCCGAGGGCGACGACGAGGTCGGGGAGGCGGCGGGCCCGGTCGTCGGGGCACTGTCCGGGTCCGGTCACGGTGCTGCCGGCCTGGGAGACCCTCCCGTTCGAGCGAGTCAGCCCCGAGACCGAGACGATGGGGCGCCGCCTGGCCGTGCTCCACACGCTCGATCGGGACGCCGGACCCGGACCTCCCGCCGCCGCCCCGGGTGATCGTGGCCCCGGTGCGCGCCATCCTGCAGCGGCTGGGCCCGCTCGAGGGGACGGCGCCGATCGTCATCAGGCCGGGGCAGCAGGTCGACGTCGCGGACCTCCTCCCCGCGCTGGTGGCCAAGGGCTACCGCCGTGAACACCAGGTGGAGCATCGCGGCGAGTTCGCCGTGCGCGGCGGCATCGTCGACGTGTTCCCCTCGACGGCGGACGTACCGGTCCGCATCGATCTCTGGGGAGACGAGGTCGATCGCCTCACCGCGTTCTCGGTCAGCGACCAACGCTCGTCGCACGACCTCGCGCGGTCGCGCTCTACGGGTGCCGCGAGCTCGTCGTCACCCCGGCGTTGCGTGCCGCGGCAACGGCGCTCGTGGCGCGTCGGCCCTGGGGGGCGTCGGTGTGGGAGCACCTCGCCGAGGGCGAGGAGTTCGACGGCATGGAGTCGTGGCTCCCCTTCCTCGACGACACGGCGCGCGTCCTGCCCGATCTGCTGCCGGCCGGAGCGCAGGTGGTGCTGGTGGAGCCGCGCCGGATCAGGGACCGCGGCGTCCAGCTGCTCGACGAGGAGGCCGCGCTGGCCGAGACGCTGGCGGCGACCTGGGGGGCCGCAGGAGCGTGAGGAGGAGAGCTTCCCGCGCCTGCACGTCCCGTTCGAGCGCCTGCTGCGCGACAGCGCGGCCGGCGTCACCGCGCTGCCGCCCGTGCCCGAGGGGCCGTCGACCGCCGCGCTCACCGTGCGCCGATTCGATCCGGTGGCGGGGGATCCCGCCCGCCTGGCCGCCGGTGTCACAGGACTGGTCGGCCAGGGGTATTCGGTCACGCTGTGCGCCGCCACCGCGCCGGGGGCGGCGCGGCTGTCGGGCGCCCTGGCCGCCGAGGGCGTGCACGCGCCGGTGCTCACGAGCGGCACCGGGGACGCCGGGGGTCTGCGTGGTGGCGGCGCCACTCACCAGCGGGTTCATCCTTCCCGACGCCAAGGTCGCGGTGCTGTCGGAGACCGACGTCACCGGACGGCGGGTCCCGCACCGCCGGGCCCGCCCGCGGGCCAGGGCCGCCGACGGCTTCTTCGACGACCTCGAGGCGGGGAGCTTCGTGGTGCACCGCCAGCACGGCGTGGCGCGCTTCGAGGGCGTGACGACGCGGACGATGGGCGGGACGACCCGGGACTACCTGATCCTGCAGTACCGGGGCTCGGACCGCCTCTACCTGCCGGTCGAGCAGATCGAGGCCATCACCCCCTACAGCGGGGGCGAGTCCCCGACGCTCTCGAAGATGGGCGGCGCCGACTGGCAGCGGACCCGGGCCAAGGCCCGCGCCGCCGCGAGCGAGGTGGCCGCGGAGCTGGTGGATCTGTACCGGCGCCGCCTGGCGGTGAAGGGCAGGGCGTTCGGCCCCGACACGCCGTGGCAGACGGAGATGGAGTCCGCGTTCGGGTTCGTCGAGACGGAGGACCAGCTGAAGGCGATCGCCGACGTCAAGGGCGACATGGAGGAACCGCGGCCCATGGACCGCCTCGTCTGCGGCGACGTCGGGTTCGGTAAGACCGAGGTTGCGGTGCGGGCCGCTTTCAAGGCGGTGCAGGACGGGACGCAGGCCGCCATCCTGGCGCCGACGACGCTCCTGGCCAGCCAGCACGCGCAGACGTTCGCCGACCGCTACGCGCCCTACCCGGTGCGCGTCGAGCTGCTCAGCCGCTTCCTGTCCCCGGCCCAGCAGCGCGCCGTGGTGCAGGGACTGGCCGACGGCAGTGTCGACGTGGTCGTCGGCACCCACCGTCTCCTGGCCCAGGACGTGCAGTTCAAGGAGCTCGGTCTCCTGGTCGTCGACGAGGAGCAGCGCTTCGGGGTGACGCACAAGGAGGCCGTGAAGCGCATGGCCGAGGGCGTCGACGTGCTGACCCTGACGGCCAGCCCTATTCCCCGGACGTTGGAGATGGCGCTGACTGGGATCCGCGACCTGTCCATGGTCAACACGCCGCCCGCCGACCGGCGCCCCATCCTCACCTACGTCGGGGAGCAGGATCCCGCTGCGGTCAGCGAGGCGCTGCGCCGTGAGCTGTTGCGCGAGGGCCAGGCCTTCTACGTGCACAACCGCGTCTCGGACATCGACCGCGTGGCCCGCGAAGTGCGCAGCCTGGTGCCCGAGGCCCGCGTGGCGGTGGCGCACGGCCAGATGGACGAGGGGAGCCTCGAGACGGTCGTGCTCGACTTCTGGGAGCGGCGCTACGACGTGCTCGTCTGCACGACCATCATCGAGTCGGGGATCGACATGCCGTCGGTCAACACGCTCATCGTCGACCGGGCGGACCTGCTCGGGCTGGGTCAGCTGCACCAGATCCGGGGCCGGGTGGGCCGCAGCGGCGCAGCGCGCCTACGCCTACCTGTTCCATCCGGTGGACCGTGTCCTCTCCGAGCAGGCCTACGAGCGCCTGCGCACCATCGGGGAGCACACGGAGCTCGGCTCGGGGTTCAAGATCGCCATGCGCGACCTCGAGATCCGGGGGGCGGGCAACCTCCTGGGCTCGGACCAGTCGGGTCACATCGCCGCCGTCGGCTACGACCTCTACGTGCAGCTGGTGGCCGAGGCGGTGGCGGAGGCCCGGGGGGAGGCGAGGCCGGCCCCGCCGACGATCTCCATCGACGTCCCCGGCGATGCGCACCTCCCCGGGGACTACGTGGCCGCGGAAGACGCCCGGCTCGAGGCGTACCGCCGCCTGGCATCGGCGACCTCGCTGGCCGACGTGGACGACATCGGCGCCGAATGGGCGGACCGCTACGGGCCGCTCCCCGCCGCGGCCGACGGCCTCCTGGCGCTGGCCCGCCTGCGCGCCAGCGCGCTGGCACGTGGGATCGGCGAGGTGACCATGAGCCCGGTCCGGCCGGGCGGCACCCGCCGACCCACGGTGCGGGTGGCCCCGGTGACCCTGCCGGCAAGTGCCCAGGTGCGGCTCCGGCGCCTGGCCCCGGGCGCCACCTACCGCGAGGACACGGCCCAGCTGCTGGTGCCGCTCACCAACGGAGCCTCCGCGCCCGACGCCGTGCGCGCCGTGATCGAGGAGCTGATCCCGCTGGCCGATGTCGGATCCGGTGGGGACACCTTGTAAAGTGCGCGGCGCGTGAAGCGGTTCCTCGTCCTCCTCATCGTCCTCGCCGGCGGCGTCGCCGCGGCCGCGCTGTCGGTGCCCTCGAACGCGGCGACGGTCAACGGCACCGGCATCAGCCAGCAGGACCTCAATGCCGATGTGCACGCGATCGCCGGCAGCGCCTCCTACCAGTGCTACCTCAACTCCCAGGAATATCTCTCGTCGAGCGGGAGCCAGCAGCTACCGCCCGTAGTGGGTGCGGGTACGGGTCAGTACGTCGGCGACCACCCGACCGCCACCACCGCCTTCGTGGCCAATTACCTCGAGACCAAGATCGGGCACCAGCTCGTGCTGCAGCTGGCCGACGAGCGCCACGTCAGTCTGACCCAGGACGAGCTGACGACCGCCCGCGCCAACCTCACCGGACAGATCTCCGAGGTGATGTCCCAGATCCTCCAGACCCAGCAGGGCCAGGACGTCCGCTACGGATGCAGCCTCACGGGCCAGCCGCTCACGGGACAGCAGGTCCTGGCTACCATGCCGTCCTCGTTCGTCGACGAGCAGGTGCAGTTCGTGGCCACCGCCACGGCCCTGCAGGAGGACCTCTCCGGCGTCGGCTCCAGCCCGAGGGACCTGGAGAACTACTTCCACGCGCACGGCGCGCAGTTCGACACGGCCTGCCTCACCGCGGCGGTCTTCTCCAGTGAGAGCGCGGCGCAGGACGGCGCGGCCCAGGTCGCCTCCGGCACCCCGTTCGCAACGGTGGCGTCGAACACCAGCAGCAGCGGCGGCGGCTCGCAGGGCTGCGCCGTGCTGGCCGACCTGGTGTCCCAGCTACCCGCGGCTGCCGACCTCAAGAGCCTGGCGACGGGAGCCGTCTCGCAGCCGATCGACGACAACGGGACGTACCTGCTCCTGCAGATCACCTCGCGCACACCCACGCCCTACGGCCAGGCGCAGGCCGCCGTGGCGAACGTCGTGCAGCAGGCGGGCTCGGCGGCCACCCAGAAGGCTCTGACCGCCGACGAGAGGCGGTCCTCGGTGAGCGTCAACCCGCGGTACGGGGTGTGGGTGCCCGCCAACGCATCGGTACTCACGCCGCTCACGCCGGAGCCGACGGACGTGCTCAATGCCACGGCGAACGTGGGCCGCGTCGCACCGGCCTCGGTCTCGGGCTCGGCTTCGACCATCCCCTCCAACGGCTGAGCGTGCCGCAGCACCGCCCCCACGTCACGGTGGTGGGCCTCGGCCCCGCCGGCACCGACCTCCTGGGCCCCGGCGTCGCCGACCTGCTGGCCGCCGCACCCGGCCGCGCCTACCTGCGCACCGCCCGCCACCCGGCGGCAGCCCACTTCGAGGGGGTGCCCGCGTTCGATCACCTCTACGAGGCCGCGGCGACCTTCGACGAGGTCTACGCCGGGATCGTCGAGGCGCTCGTGGCGGCGGCGGTCGACGTCGCCCCCGACGCGGTCGTCTACGCCGTGCCCGGATCGCCGCTCGTGGCCGAGCGCACCGTGGACCTGCTGCGGGCCGACGGCCGGGTCGAGGTGACGGCCCGGCCCGCCCTCTCCTTCCTGGACCTGGCCTGGGCAACGCTGGGCATCGACCCCCTGGCCGAGGGGGTGCGCCTGGTCGACGCCGGCGCCTTCGGCTCCGTGGCCTCGGGTCGGGACGGCCCGTTCCTGGTGGCGCAGTGCTGGTCGCGCCATCTGCTCTCCGAAATGAAGCTGGGCGTCCCCGAAGACGAAGACGACGACGGCCCGGCCCTGCCGCGGCCGGTCCTCTTGCACCACCTCGGGCTCGACGACGAGGTGGTGGCGGCGGTCGACTGGTGGGACCTCGACCGCACGGTGGAGCCCGACCACCTCACCTCGCTGTACATCCCGGGGCCGGTGCCGACCGATGGCCGTGCGGCCGGAGGGGAGGCGGCCCGGCTCGTCGCCCTCATGGACACGCTGCGGGAGCGCTGTCCCTGGGACCGGGCCCAGACGCACGGCTCGCTCATGCCGCATCTGATCGAGGAGAGCTACGAGGTGCTCGACGCCCTGGCGGAGGTGGACGGCCCGGAAGCCGACGCCGCCGCCTACGCGCACCTCCAGGAGGAGCTGGGCGATCTGCTCTTCCAGATCGTCTTTCACGCCCGGCTGGCCGACGAGGCCGGGTACTTCGACCTGGCCGGCGTGGCCGGCGGCGTGCACGACAAGCTCGTCCGCCGGCACCCGCACGTCTTCGGCGACGTCGATGTCGACGACGCGGACCAGGTCGTCACCAACTGGGAGGCCATCAAGAAGAGCGAGAAGGGGCGCAGCAGCGTCACCGAGGGCATCCCCGCCGCGCTGCCGGCCCTGCTGCTGGCGACCAAGCTGGCTCGCAAGGCGCGCGCCGTCGGCCTGGAGCCGGACGATGCAAGGGCGGGGGAGACGACGGCACGGCTGGGCGGCGCTCATCCGGCGGGCCGAAGGGACCGACCCGCAGCCCGACGACCCGTTGTCGACCGATGCGGGCGAACTCCACCGGGCGCTGGGCGAGCTCCTCTTCGCCGTGGCCAACCTCGCCCAGCGCCTCGGCGTCGACGCGGAACAGGCGCTGCGCGACCGCGCCCTGTCGTTGCGCGCGGACATCGTCGCGGCCGAGGGCGTCCCCGAACCCCAGGTGGGCAACCGCTAGCCTTGTGCCCCGGTGTCCCACCAGGGGGGACGGCCAAGGAGAGATGTCGTGAGCACCATTGAGCACGTGATCGGGCGCGAGGTCCTCGACTCCCGCGGCAACCCGACCGTCGAAGCCGAGGTGCTGCTCGACTCGGGTGCGCGTGGCCGGGCCATCGCGCCCTCCGGGGCCTCCACCGGCATCCGCGAGGCGGTCGAGCTCCGCGACGGCGGCGACCGCTTCTCGGGCAAGGGCGTGCAGCGCGCCGTGGGCAACGTCAATGGAGAGATCGCGGAGACCGTCCGCGGACTCGACGCGCTCGACCAGCGGGCCGTCGACCTCGCCATGATCGATCTCGACGGCACGCCGGACAAGGCCCGGCTCGGCGCCAACGCGATGCTGGCCGTCTCGCTGGCGAGCGCCAAGGCCGTGGCGGACGACCTGGAGGTCCCGCTGTACCGCTCCATCGGCGGGGCCAACGCCCACGCGCTGCCCGTGCCGATGCTGAACGTGTTGAACGGGGGTGCCCACGCCAACAACTCCATCGACTTCCAGGAGTTCATGGTCATGCCGGTGGGCGCGGCGTCCTTCGGCGAGGCGCTGCGCTGGGGCACCGAGACCTACCACGCGCTGCGGGCGCTGCTGGCCGAGCGAGGTATGTCGACCGCAGTGGGCGACGAGGGAGGATTCGCTCCCGACCTGCCGCAGAACGAGGATGCCGTCAAGCTCCTGCTGGAGGCGATCGAACGGGCGGGCCGGGTACCGGGAGAGGAGATCGCGCTGGCGCTCGACCCCGCCACCAGCGAGCTGTGGGACGACGGGGGCTACGTGCTGGCGGGGGAGGGTCGGACGCTGAGCCCGGCCGAGTTGGTCGACTACTGGGTCGACCTGGCCGACCGCTACCCGATCGTGTCGATCGAGGACGGCATGGCCGAGGAGGACTGGGACGGCTGGGCCGCCTGCACCAAGGCGCTCGGCGGGCGGGTGCAACTGGTGGGCGACGACATCTTCGTCACCAACGCCGAGATCCTGGAGCGGGGCATCCGCGAGGGGGTCGCCAACGCGATCCTGGTCAAGCTCAACCAGATCGGCACGCTGACCGAGACCCTCGACACCGTTGCGCTCGCCAACGGGGCCTCGTATGCCACGGTGATCTCGCACCGTTCGGGGGAGACCGAGGACACGACGATCGCCGACCTGGTGGTGGCCGTCAATGCCGGCCAGATCAAGGCGGGCGCCCCCGCCCGATCGGACCGTGTGGCCAAGTACAACCAGCTGCTCCGGATAGAGGAAGACCTGGGCGAGTCGGCCAGCTTCCCGGGACTGGCGGCCCTGGCGGGCAAAGGAGGTGTCCGGCATGGCGCGGGCTAGCCGGAAGAAGGCACCACGGCGGCCCCGCGCCGCCCAGGCGGGCCACACTGCACGGCACTGTCGGGTCGGTCGGGCGGGCGCGCCTGGCCTTCGTGGGCGCGCTCGTGGTGTTCCGCCATTGTCCTCTTCGCCTGGTTCCCGGCCAGCTCCCTGCTCAGCCAGCGGTCCAGCCTGGCCGGTGCCGAAGCCGAGCTGGGGGCGCTGCACAAACAGGACGCAGCGTTGGCGCAGGAGAAGAAGAACCTCAGTGATGCCGGCGAGATCGAGCGCATCGCCCGTGAGCAGTACCAGTTGGTCAGCCCCGGTCAGCAGGCCTACCAGGTCCTCCCGCCCTCGGGTGCGGCAGCGGCCGGCACTCCGTATGCGGGCGACCCGGGGTCGGACGGTCCGGTGACCCCGTCCGCCACGCCGGAGCTCCCGCCCGGGGGCGTGACCACGACCACCACACCCGTCGCGGCGCACAGGCACGCCGACGGCACGCATCCGGTTCCCACCCCGGCTTCGTCGGGTGGCTTCGTGTCGCGCATGGTGCAATCTCTCGAATTCTGGCGTTGACGTCCGCGTCGCCCAAAGACGTCGCGGACGTGACCGCGCTGCTCGGGCGTCCCCCGAGGGGGTCTTCTTCGTCGTCGTCCGCCGAACCGACGGGGACCCGATGGTCATAGAAAACGCACCCCTGCTCCTCGACGGCACACCGATGCCGACCCGCTACTGGCTCGTCGATCCGGTGATCCGCGCCGAGGTGAGCCAGTTGGAGGCGGCGGGCGGGGTCGGGAAGGCGGCGTCGGCCGTCGATCCGGAGTTGCTCGCGGCTGCGCACCGGTGCTACGCCCAGGAGAGGGACGCCCTCCTCCCGGCAGGCTGGGACGGCCCCCGTCCGAGTGGCGGCGTCGGTGGCACCCGCGTCGGGGTGAAGTGCCTCCACGCGCATGTGGCGTGGTGGTTGGCGGGAGGCGACGATCCCGTCGGCGCCTGGGTGGCGGCGGGGCTCGGCCTGTCGAGGGCTCCCGGTTCATGACGACGCCCCGGACCGTGGTAGCCCGGCGATGACGGACGCCGAGGTCGTCGCGGCGGTCGATTGCGGAACGAACTCGACCCGTTTGTTGATCGTGGACGGCGCGGGGCGAACCGAGGTGCGCGAGATGATCATCACCCGGCTCGGCCAAGGTGTGGATGAGAGCCGGACTCTTCGGCCAGAGGCCGTCGAGCGGACCCTGGGTGTCCTGACGCACTTTCGGGAGCTTCTCGACGCCCACGGCGCCGGATCGACCCGGGTCGTGGCGACCTCCGCGGTCCGAGACGCGGACAACGGCGAGCAGTTCTTGCGCTCGGCCTCATCCATCATCGGTGTGGAGGCCGAGGTACTGCTGGGGGACGAAGAAGGGCGCCTGTCCTATCTGGGCGCCACCGCCGATCTGCCGGGGCATGGAGCAGATCCTCTGGTGCTCGACATCGGTGGTGGCTCGACCGAGATCGCGACGGCGCAGGCCGGCGAGATCTCGGTCGTCTCCATGAACCTGGGTTGTGTCCGGCTGACCGAACGATGCCTCCTCCATGATCCGCCGACGGCGGCCGAGGAAGCAGCCGCGGTCGAGGTGATTGCGGACGAGCTGACTCGAGCCTGCCTCGTGGCCCCGGTCTTCGAGGACCTGCCCTCGACCCGCCGTCTCATCGGGCTGGCCGGCACGGTGTCGACCTTGGCGGCGCTGGACCTCGGCTTGGCCGACTATGACCGGGACGCGATCCACCACTACGTGCTGTCCTTCGACGCTGTGGAGCGCTGGTGCCGTGACCTTCGAATGGAGACGTACGGCGAACGCGCCGGCCGGCGCGGGATGTCGGAAGGCAGACAGGACGTCATCTTCGGTGGCGCCCTCGTCCTGCGAGAAGTGATGCGGAGATTCTCATTCGATGACTGCCTGGTCTCGGAGTCCGACATCCTCGACGGTCTGGTGCTCTCGCAGCGCGCCTCGCCGTCGACGGGGAGATGAGCGATCTGGCCCGTTGGCGCAGATGAGCGCCAACCTGCCACGATGCGCTGGTGGGGATATCCGACCGCCTGCTCATGGGGCCCGGGCCTTCGAACCCGTACCCGGAGGTCGCGATGGCGCTGGCCGGACCGATGCTCGGACACCTCGATCCGCAGTTCCTGGCGCTTCTCGACAACACGAATGACCGCCTGCGCGAGGTCTTCGGGACCTCGAACGCACTGACCCTTCCCGTGAGCGGAACCGGCTCCGCCGGCATGGAGGCGTCGTTCGTCAACTTCGTCCGGCCCGGCGACCCGGTCGTTGTCGGCGTCAACGGCGTCTTCGGCGAGCGGATGTGCGAAGTGGCGTGCCGTCACGGTGCTGAGGTCGTCCGCGTCGACGCCGAGTGGGGCGAGGCGATCGACCCCGACCGGCTGCTCACGGCGCACCCGGCCCCGGCGATGATCGCGGTCGTCCACGCGGAGACCTCGACAGGTGTGCGTAACGACGTCGAGCCGCTCGGACAAGGAAAGGGAGGCGCGCTGCTCCTGGTCGACATGGTGACGTCCCTCGGGGGGATCCCGGTCGACGTCGACGGGTGGGAGGTCGACGTCGCCTACAGCGGCACCCAGAAGTGCCTCGGGGTCCCTCCCGGCCTGGCGCCACTGACCGTCTCGGAGCGCGCTCTGGGCCGGATGGTCGAGCGGCCCTCGAGTTGGTATTTGGACCTCAATCTTCTGGCGCGCTACGTCAATGACAGTTCGGGTGGCGCCCGCGTGTACCACCACACCGCGCCCGTCATGATGGTGGCGGCGTTGCACGCCGGCCTCGGTGCGCTGCTCGACGAAGGTCTCGAGCGCGCCTGGGCCCGGCACGCCGAATGCGGACGGCTCCTGCAGGACGGCTTGCTCGAGCTCGGTCTCGATTTGTTGGTGGCCGCCGACCACCGCCTCCCGCAACTCACCACGGTGCGGATCCCGCCCGGAGTCGATGACGCCGCGGTCCGGCGGGAGCTCCTCTCCTCGTACGGGATTGAGATCGGCGCCGGAGCCGGCGAGCTGGCCGGGCAGATCTGGCGCATCGGCTGCATGGGCCACACGGCGCGAAGGCGGAACGTCCTCGCCCTTCTGGGCGCAATGAGGGAGGTGCTCGGTCGATGAGTGCGGCCAGGGCGGTGCGCCATGCGCCCCTGGAACTCCGGGGGAAGCGGGTGCTCCTGCGCTCACTGACGGAGAACGACTTTCCCGTCTGGCACGAGGTGCGGACGAGGTGCGCCGACTGGTTGTTGCGGTGGGAGCCCCGGCCCAAGGGCGCGCCGCCGCCGGCGGAGGACCGGCCCAGCTTCGCGGCACGCTGTGGCATTCGCGAACGCGAGCGCCACCTGGGCACCGGGTACGGCTTCGGGATCTTCGTCGGCGAGCGCTTCGCCGGTGAGGTGACGCTGTCCTCAATCCAGCGCGGACCGTTCCAGAGTGCGTTCATCGGGTACTGGGTCGACGAGGCGTTGGCGGGTCGGGGGCTGGTTCCCGAGGCGGTCGTCGTCACCCTCCGGTTCGCCTTCGAGGCGATCTCGTTGCACCGAGTGGAGATCTCCATCATCCCGAGGAACACGGCCAGCCGGCGGGTGGTCGAAAAGCTCGGCATCCGAGAGGAAGGGATCGCACTCCGCTTTCTCGAGATCGACGGGGAGTGGGAGGACCACGTGCGCTACGCCATCACCGCAGAGGAATGGGCGGCGCGTGAACGTGAACTGGTCGAGGAGTGGCTGGAGCGCTGAGAGTCAGGCGTCGCGGCCACCCACGACGGACGGCGAGTGGCGGAAGAACTGCTCCGTGTCGTGTTCGTAGATGTATGACGCCGGTTGCCTACCGGTCTGCCGGCGGAGGCGCTGGGAACGGATGAAGGTCTGCACCGCACCGGCGCTGGTGGCGTTGTAGGTGAAGCCGGTTGCGGCGAAACGCCTCGTGTCGACGCCGCGGCCGTAGCGGAGCAGGTCCAAGAGTTCTGCGGGCAGGTCGAAGAGGTGGGCCAGCGGCCGTATTTTCAGGGGGCTGACGGGTGAGAGGGGGACCAGCCGGGTTCCGCAGATGTTCGCGACTTCGCTCCAGGGGAGCCGCCCGTCGGCGGCCACGTTGTAGAGGCCGGGGACGCCGCTCTGGGTCACGTGGAGAAGGGCGCGCACCACGTCGTCCTCTTCGACGAATTGGAGCAGCGGGTCGTAGCCGAAGATCGCCGGGCAGACGGGCCGTGACAGGTTTCGGCTGATGGGTGTGGTCAGATGCTCGCCGAGGACGTTGGCAAAGCGGAGCACGGTCACCCGGGTGCCGGGATTGTCCTCTGCGAAGTCGCGTATGAGCCCGTCGGCCTCGATGAGCGCGCGCTCGACGCCGTTCTTCACCGGGCTCGTCCGAGGGGTGTCCTCCAGGAATGTGTTCGGGTCGCTGGCGGCGGAGCCGTAGACCAAGGTGGAGGACTTGACCACGATGTGGCGTACCGAGGAGCCGGGGGCACCGGCGGCCGCCAGGAGGTTCAGCGTCCCGATGACATTGATCTCGTGCATGGCCCGCCGCGTCGCCGAGGAGGAGTTCGTGATCATGAAGGTGTGGAGGATGGTGTCGACCTGGGTCGCCTTCACGATCCGGTTCATGATGGAGTAGGTCTGATCGGCTCGGACGAACTCGGCCCGCTCGAAGGGCACCGAGGGAGCCCGCGTTCCCATGCCCAGGATGACGTCCATGCCGGGTTCCGCCTCGAGGGCCTGCACCATGCGGCCACCCCAGAACGTGTCTGCGCCGGTGACCAGGACGCGCCGGCTCACCGGCGCCTCAACCGAACCAGACGCTGCGCCGGTCGCGCAGCATGTCGTACACGGACTCTTGGAGCAGCGAGCGGATGCGTTCTGATTCCTCCATGATCCGGCTCTTCGAGTACCGGTCTTGGTCCGCCGGAACGTCGAAGTGCACGGGATGGAGGACGCGCAATTTGAACTTGGCCGGGAAGGGCGTGACGACGCCGAGCGGGCCCATGGCGAGCACATTGGCTGTGATCGGGAAGTAGGGGACCCCGAGCGCGCGGGCCAGGGTCGGCAGGCGTAGGAGGACCGGCATCGCTTCTTCTGAGCCGACGACGGCGATGGGGATAACGGGGACGCCTGCCCGCATGGCGATCTCGACGAAACCGCCGCGCCCGAAGCGGCGCAGTTGATAGCGGTCGGTGAACGATTTGGATGTCCCCTTCGTTCCTTCGGGGAAAACCAGTGCGAGCTGACGCTGCTCCTTCAGCAGTCGGTACGCATTGGCGGGACGGGCCGAGACCCCGCCGGCCCGCGCCCAGAGGGTCCCGACGACGGGAACGGTCCGGAAGAAGTAGTCGGCCAGCCCGTACACGGGACGTCCGAGCTCTTTCTCGATCCCGTGCATGATGACCGGCGCGTCAGACGGGATGGCGCCGGCGTGGTTGGCGACGAGCAGCGCGCCGCCATCGGGCGGGATCTTCTCGAGACCATCCCACTCGGTGCGGAACCACTTGGAATAGACGGGCTCGTAGATCGCTCGCGCCAGCGCCCGCGTCCGTTCCGAGCGACCCCATTCGTCGACGTCGGACAGCCGCGGATCCTCGAGCTCCCCGGTGTTCTCTGCGGCGATACGGATCGGGACGATGGCGGTCGATCGATCCTTCTCACCTACTACCGGGCGCCCGCTGGCCACCGGGCCATCGTACCGACCACAGGGAGGGCGGGATCCTGGCCGACGGCGCTATGGACGGGCCGCCCCGATGAGGCCCTCGGTGAAGATCGGCGAGTACGACACGGTCGAACCCGTGAACGGTGCCTGAATCACCGTGTTGGTCCCATAGGGCCCTGAGCCCGCGTACATCACCACGTGGTCAACCTGGTTGTCGCTGTCCAGGTTGTAATAGAAGAGCAGGTCACCGGGTTGGAGCGCATTGAGAGAGACGTGCGGGATGGCCGGCCACTCGGTTTCGGTCGTCCTCGGGATGGAGACGCCGGCCTGGCGCCAGGCCCACTGCACGAGCCCCGAGCAGTCGAAGCCCACCCCCGCCTGCTCGCCGCCGAAGACGTAGGGCACTCCCAGCTGGGACACGGCGGCCTGCACCGCGGCCATGCCGCCGCTTCCGCCCTGCCGCGGACCCGCCGACCGGCCCGACCGCGCCTCCGGCCTGGTTGGCCGCCGTCGTTGCGGCCGCACCGCTGGACGATCCGCCGACCGCACCGGCAACGGTCGTCGCCCGGGCCGCCGCGGCCGCCGCCGCTTGCTTTGCCGCCGCACTGTGCGCGGCCGCCGCCGCGGCCGCTTCCTGCTGCGCCTCTTGGATGGCCGCTTCCGCGACCTCCTGGGCCAGCTGCCCCTGTACCTGGTTCAACGTCGCTTTGGTCGCGGCCGCTTCCTGCTCGTTGGCCAGCGCGAGTGTCTTTGCCTGCGCCGCCTCGGACTGCGCCTGTGCCGCTTCCGATTGCTGCGCCGCCTCCTGGGTCTGCAGCTCCGCCTCGGATTGCAGCAGCGCCGTCTCGTCCTTGGTCAGATTGCCGACGATCTGGTTGGTGTACTGGTTGCGCTCCAAGTTCTGGGTTGCCGAGGAGGAGAAGTACGAGGCGAAACCGGTCTGGGGGGTGCCGTACACGTAGGCCTGGACCGCATCATGCGCGACGAGGCGCCGGTCGACCTCGACCGCCGCGCGCTCTTGGGTCAGGTTCGCGTCGATGGTCTGCAGCGCCGCCTGCGCGTTCTGGAGATTCTGCTGTGCGGTGTTGTACTTGTCGTCGAGGATGGAGGTCTGTTGTTCCTCCTGCCCGAGTGTGGCCTCGATCTGGCTCACCTGCGACTGGGTGGCGTTGATCTGCGACTGGTTGGGTGCTGGTCCGGGCAGTGTGGTGGATGTCGTCGCACCCGCGTTCGCCACAGCGGCGGTCGACAGCAGCGCGCCGAGCAAGCCGGCGGCCACGGTGACCCTGACGAAGGGAACCCGCCTGCGGACAGTGTTCCGACACTTCACTGCATCCACGGCTCGTCAGCGTAACGGCTCTATCGTGGGAAATTGGGGATGCCTGCGTTTCTGTCCGATCGTGCCCGAGTTCGCGCACGGTTCACCGAGCGCTCGATTGACCAGCCGGGTTTGCGTCCGTAGGGTCCTCGTACATGAAGGGCGTCGTCACGGTCACTCAGGGAAGACTCAGGGGTGTCTGGCGCGAGGACCTGTGGTCGTTCTCCGGGATCCCCTACGGCCGCGCACCCGTGGGCCCGTTGCGCTGGCGCCCCCCGTTGGACCCCGAGAGTTGGGACGAGGTGCGTGACGCCTCGACGTTCGGGCCGATCGCCCCGCAGAGCGCCGCCGTGCCTGGCATCACGAGCCCGTCTGACCCCGCGGCGTCTGAACCGCACAGCGAGGACTGCCTCTCGCTCAACGTGTGGACCCCGGAGCTGCCCGATGCACCCACATCGGAGCCGGGCCGGGGGCGACCGGTCATGGTGTTCATCCATGGGGGAGGGTTCACGTCCGGAAGCGGCTCCGTGTTCCTCTACCGGGGCGGCAACCTGGTGCGCAACGGCGACGCCGTGGTCGTCACCATCAATTACCGCCTTGGCGCCCTGGGCTTCCTCGGTCATCGGGAGATGGCCGATCCCGACGGGCTGGTCGGAAACTGGGGCATCCACGACCAGGTGGCCGCGCTGCGCTGGGTGCGGGACAACATCGCGGCGTTCGGCGGTGACCCGGGCTCCGTCACCATCTTCGGCGAGTCGGCCGGAGGCTTCAGTGTGGCCACGCTGCTCGGGACGCCGTCCGCCGCGGGCCTCTTCCACCGTGCCGTCGTGCAGAGCGGCGGGGCGCACGTGCACTCCGTGGAAGAGGGCGAAGGGTCGGCGCGGCGATTGGCCGCGGCACTGGGAATCGGTTCGTGCAGCAGGGAGTCATTGGAACGGGTGCCGGCGACCGAGCTGGTGGCCGCCACCGAGGAGATGGGCAGGCGGCGCCCGGACCCGGGGATGATCCCGCTCCCGTTCCTCCCGATCGTCGATGGCGTCCTGTTGCCGGATCACCCACTGGCCGCCGTGGCGACGGGCGCCGCGGTCGGAATCGACCTCTTGATCGGGACGAACCGTGACGAGCTGACGCTCTTCGGTCTTGGCAACCCCGCCCTCATGGCGCTCGATGACGACGGGGTGGAGCGCTGGGTTGGCAACGCGGTTCCCGACATGTCCGGGGCAGAGGTGATCGACGCCTACCGCGCGGCTCGGCGGGCGCGGCGACGAGTCGATCGAGGCGAATGACATCTGGGTCGCCGTCGGGACGGACATCGTGTTCCGCTGGCCCAGCCTCCAGCTCGCCGCGGCCCACGTGGCGCGGGGCTCCCGGGCCTACGTCTACCTTTTCGACTGGGAGTCGCCGGCGTTCGGCGGGATCCTGGGCTCGTGCCACGCCCTGGAGCTGCCGTTCGTATTCGGAGCGGTCAACCTCCCGGTGGTGCAGGCCTTCTCCGGAGCCGGCCCGGCGGTCGAGAAGCTCTCGATGGAGATGCAGCGGGCGTGGCTCGCTTTCGCCGCCACCGGCGATCCCGCCCACGAGAGGATCGGCAACTGGCCTCGGTGGGACCCCGCCGTTCGCGCCACCATGATCTTCGGTGCGGACACCCGGCTCGAGGATGCGCCCCGGAACGAGGAGCTGGCCGTCCTGGAGCGGCATCGCCCGCTCGTGTCGGGCGTGCCCGGGTAGAGAGGTTCTGAGCACGAATCTCCCGACGCCGCCGACTTCAACCGGCCATGCTCATGAGGGCGCCCGAGTCGGTCAAGAATGGTGCCCGGGGGCGTAGCCCAACAGGCAGAGGCAGGGCGCTTAAACCGTCCCCAGTGAGGGTTCGAATCCCTCCGCCCCCACCCGGCCCCGTCGTGGACCGTTCCCCGGCGTGACCCACGACGGCGTCGAAGTCGCTGTCCTCGGCCCCGTGCTCGTGCGCGGCGCGTCCGCACCGTTTCACCGTTCGGCCGCCCGCGAGCTGGTGGTCTATCTCGCCTTCCACCGGCGCGGCGTGCGCCATGCTGAGTGGGCGCTGGCCATCTGGCCCGAGCGGTCGGTGTCCCTCGCCACCGTGCACTCGACCTCTTCGGACGCACGCCGCGGCGCTGGGTCGGGCCCCCAACGGCGAGCTGCACCTTCCCCGCGGCGTCTACCTCCGGCTCCGTGGCTCGGTCACCACCGATGCCGAACGGTTCGCGTCGCTGGCCGGATCGGACGACCCGCACCGCCTCCTCGAGGCCATGCGGCTGGTCCGGGGTCCGCTGTTCGCGGGGTTGCAGCGCACGGATTGGGCGGTCTTCGACGGCATCCAGGCAGAGATCGAGTCGCTGGTCGTGCGCACGGCGCTGCGCGGTGCGGACGCGTTCGTCGGGCTCGGTTGCGCCGACGAGGCTGAGTGGATGGTGCGGCAGGCGCTGCAAGTGAGCCCGTACGACGAGCGCCTCTACCGCGCACTGTTGACCGCCACGGCGGCGCAGGGCAACCGGGTCAGGCTGCGTTCGGCCATGGCACATCTGCTGACGCTGGCGGGAGAGCCCGCCGGCCCGCCGGGCGGGACGCCGGTGCGCGTCCCGACGGATTGCCTCCATCCCGAGACGACGGCCCTCTACCGTGACCTGCTCAGCTGCGCGCCTGCCGCCGGAGGGCACCCCTCCAGGCTGTAGGGTTGCCACCCGCCATGGCGAGAAGCTCTTCGGGGAAATCAGTCGCACGCGCCGCCGCAACCGGCGGCGGCACGACCTATCGTGGGCAGATGCCGGTGAATTGGTACGCCGCGCTCGTCGTGATCATCCTGGTCGGGATCGGGTCCATTGCGCTGGCCAAGTACAACTACAACCAGGTGCCGACCGTGGTCGAGCCGGCGGTCGGCACCTCGTGGCACGCCGGCCTCGCGTTCGACATTTGCGGGACCATGGAGCCGGCGCTCGCCGCCTCCCCGAGCAGCGCGACGACGGGACTGACCTCGGCCGGCAACGGCGTCCTCCTCATCGCACCCAAGACCGCGAGCGAAGCGGGCAACAACGCGACACTGGGCAAATTCGCCGACGGGTACACCGGGACTGACGTTGACCAACACCACCCTCAAGTACCCGTCGACGACGACGTCGGTCCCCGAGTACAAGAACGGTGAGAAGTGCCCATCCGGCACGCCTGACGCCGGCAAGGTCGGCATCGTCCAGGCTCGCGCCTGGGTGATCTCGACGCAGACGAAGAACAACGAGGAGGTGGAGACCGGAGGCGTCACGACGCTCAAGCCCGCCAATCTCAAGTTCCTGAACCGCCAGCTGATCACGGCCGGGTTCGGACCGGAGAGCTCCCCTCTGCCCAAGCCGCCCGCATCGACCATCACCGCGCTGGTGCAGGTGCTGGCGGGCACCCAGGCGCCGGTGACGACCACGACCGCCGCCGGGGCCACGAGCTCCACCACGGTGCCGTTGCCGACGACCACCCCCACCAGTGCACCGGTCTCTTCCACCACGGCGCCGCGGGCGACGACAACGACGAAACCTTCGTCCACGACGACGACCAAGTAAATGAAAGCGGTCGTCCTGGTCGGGGGCGAGGGGACCAGGCTGCGTCCCCTGACGCTCTCGACGCCCAAGCAGATGCTCCCCATCGTCGGGGTTCCCATGATCGAGCGGGTCCTCGGGCACCTGGCCCCCCACGGCATCGACGACGCCGTTCTGTCCTTGGGTTATCTGCCCGACGCCTTCATGGAGGCCTACCCGGACGGGCGGGTCGCGGGAATAGGACTGACCTACGCCGTCGAGCCAGAGCCGCTCGACACGGCCGGTGCCGTGCGCTTCGCCGCCACGTTCGCCGGGATCGACGAGACGTTCGTGGTGGTCAACGGTGACGTGCTCACGGACCTCGATCTCACGGCCCTGGTGGCCTTCCACCGCGCCCGCGGTGCCGAGGGGACGATCGCCCTGCACCCGGTGGCCGACCCTTCCGCCTTCGGCGTGGTGCCCACCGATGATGAAGGGCGGGTGACCGCCTTCGTCGAGAAGCCGCCCCGCGACGAGGCGCCGACGAACGAGATCAACGCCGGGACGTACGTGCTCGAGCCATCCATGCTCGAACGGATCCCTGAGGGCGGCCGGGTGTCGATCGAGAGGGAGACCTTTCCGGCCATGGTGCGCGACGGACGCCTCTTCGCGCGCTCGGACGACCGCTACTGGCTCGACACCGGGACACCGGCGGCGTACCTCGAGGCCAATTTCGACTACCTGAACCAGAAGCGCGGTCCGATCGTGGCCCCCCGGTTGTTCGATCGGGGCGACGGCGTCCTCACGGAGGGCAGGAGTGACGTTGAAGGAGAGGTGGTCGGGCCCTCGGTCATCTTCTCCGGCTGCGTGATCGAGCCGGGGGCGCGGGTCGAGCGCAGCATCCTCGGGCGCGGTTCGGCGGTCTCGGCCGGTGCGACCATTGTGGACTCGGTGCTCATGGGCGGGTGCCACGTCGCGGCGGACGCCAAGGTGGCCGGTTCCGTGATGGGGCCGCGGTCGATCGTCGGGCAGAGGGGCGATGTCCGGGCGGTCTCCGTCCTCGGCGCCGACGCGGTGGTCTCTTCAGGGACGCTGGTCGACGGCGAGCGGGTGTCGGGCTAGAAAGGCCAGCATGCGCACGCTGGTGACGGGAGGTGCGGGGTTCATCGGGTCCAACCTGGTCGACCGCCTGCTTGTCGAGGGCCACGAGGTCGATGTCGTCGATGACTTCTCGACCGGCTCGCTGTCGAACCTGGCCGAGGCGCGCGGCAGCGCGGGCCGGGCGCTCACCATCCATCATCTCGACATCAGCGCGCCGGCCGTCATCGACCTCATGGCGCGCCGGCGTCCCGAGCTGGTCTTCCACCTGGCCGCCCAGGCCGATGTCCGCGTCTCGGTGGCCCGCCCGGCGTTCGACGCCACGGTCAACGTCGTCGGCTCGCTCAACGTCCTGGAGGGGGCTCGCCGGGCCGAGGCCGAGCGAGTCGTCTTCGCCGCCAGCGGTGGCACCCTCTACGGCGAGCCGGCGGCCGAGGATCTCCCTGTGCGCGAATCGCACCCCCAGCAGCCCCTCTCGCCCTACGGCGTCGCCAAGAAGGCGGTCATCGACTACCTGGTGGCCTACCGGGAGCTGCACTCCCTCGAGTTCTGCGCCCTGGCGCTGGGGAACGTCTACGGCCCCCGCCAGGATCCCCACGGCGAGGCGGGCGTGGTCGCCATCTTCGCCGACCGCATCACGCGCGGTGGACCGGTGACGATCTTCGGGGACGGCGAGCAGACGAGGGACTTCGTCTTCGTCGACGACGTCGTCGACGCGTTCGTCCGGGCCGCAACGCGTGGCGGGGGCCTCGTGTGCAACATCGGGACCGGGCGCGAGACCTCGGTCAACGAGCTCCTGGGCGCCATGGCGTCCCAGTCCGGCACCGAGGTGACATCGGTCCACGCCCCGCTCCGCCCGGGTGAGCTGCTCCGCTCCAGCCTCGACGTGGAGCGGGCGGCGATCCAGCTCGGCTGGCGCTCCTGGACCGATCTGGACGACGGAACCCGTGCGGTGCTCGAGTTCGTGCGCGCCGGCGCGGACTGAGGTCAGCGGAAGAGGTCTTCGTCCGGCGGCCGGATCACCTCGGAGCGGACCGAGCTTGGCCGCAGCCACTCGGGGGGCACACCGCGCACGACGGCGACGGGGACGCCCCGGTCCTTGCCCATCACCAGCTCCGCGGCGGAGGCCAGCTCGTCGGCGACGCAGATCTCGGTGGCGACCAGCGCACGACCACCGGCGTCGGCAGTGCCTTTGAGATCGACGACGGCGGCCACGCCGGCACACCCGATGGCGACGTCGGTGACGCCGCGCCGCCACGGCCGCCCGAAGGTGTCCGAGACGATGACGCCGAGCTCGAGCCCGAGGGCGTGCTGGAGCCCGGCGCGGATGCGGCGCGCCGAGCGGTCCGAGTCTTCGGGGAGCAACGCCGCCGTCCCGTCCGCCACGTTGGACAGGTCGACGCCGGCATTGGCGCAGATGAAGCCGTGGCGGGTCTCACTGATCACCAGGTCGCCCCGGCGACGCAGCACGCGGACGGACTCCTGCTCGCACCAACGCGACCTTGGCCGCCGGATCACCGTGATCGAGCTCGACCAGGCGGCCCTCCGCCTTCGAGACGATCTTCTGGGTGACCACGACCACGTCGCCGTTGGCGAGCTCGGGCCCCCCGGGTTGGGCCGGCGCCACGGCCCCGGCGATCAGGGCCGCCAGGTCCGTCCCCGGCGTCACCTCGCCGATGCCGCCGACCGGGAACACCTGGACGCCCTCAGCCCGCGGCATCGACCACGACCCGGGCGAGGTCCTCGGCCCGTTCCGGCGTGCTCATGACCGTGGGGGCCACGATGCAGCGCACACCCTCCGCCTCGACGGCCGCGGCATGGGGGCTGTCGGCCTCGTCGACGACGAGCGTGCCGACCCACGGCGCATACAGCCGGGCCACGCCGACGACGGACGACTCGCTGCCGAGCTCCGCCATGAGCCGGCCGGCCGGCCCTTTGAGCGCCGCCCCGGCCACGATGGGCGAGACGGCGACGACCTGCGCCCGGCGCGCCACGAGGATCTCGCGGACGCCGGGCACGGCGAGGACGGGACCGATCGAGACGACGGGGTTCGACGGGCACACCACGATGGCGTCGGCGCCACCGAGCGACTCCATGACGCCGGGTGCCGGGCGCGCCGCCTCGGCTCCCTCGAACCGCACGGCCCGGACCGCGACCTCGTGGCGCAGCCGCACGAAGTAGTCCTGGAAGCCCACCTCGGTCCCCGGCGGCCCCAGCGGGCTCGTCTCGGCCAGCGTGACCCGTGTGCGCAGCGCATCGTCGGTCACCGGCAGCAGCCGCACACCGATGCCGCGCCGGCGGGCCAGTTCGGCCGTGACGGTGCTCAGTGGCTCGCCGGCCCGCAGCCGGCCAGTCCGGAACAGGTGCGTGGCCAGATCGCGGTCGCCCAGACGGAACCAGTCCTCGCCACCCAGCCGGGCCAGCTCGTCCATGACCGCCCAGGTCTCGCCGGCCACGCCCCACCCGGTCTCGCGGTTGTCCATGCCAGCGAGGGTGTAGGTGACGGTGTCGAGGTCGGGGCTGATGTCGAGCCCGTGGAGCACCATGTCGTCGCCGACGTTGACGATCGCCGTGATGTCCGTCGGCCGGCACGACGCGCACGAGCCCCGAGAGCATCCGAGCGGCCCCGACGCCGCCGCACAGGGCCACCAGCACGCCGCGAGCATAGGAGCGGCCGGCCGTCGGCCCTTCCGCCCAGCCCTGGTACCATCGCCGCCCGCCATGCCAGTGCGCATCCCCTCGGATCGCCACGAGACCGTGGTGTCGGTTCTGCGGGAAGCGGCTCAGGTCAACGGCAACCTCGAGGCCTACGTCGAGCCCGACGGGCGAGGCGGGCGCCGCTCCCTCACCTTCGCCGAATGGGACCGGGCCGCCGACGGCGTGGCCGGCCAGCTGGCGCGCCGGGGCGTGGCCAAGGGAGACGTCGTCTGCCTGCTCCTGCCCTCGTGCATCGACTACGCGGTGCTCTACGCCGCGTTGCTCCGTCTGGGGGCCATCACATCGGGGATCAACCCTCGTATGGGGGGCGGCGAGGTGGCCTCCATCGTTGACCGCGCCGGGCCGGTCATGCTCGTGGTCGACCCCGGGGTGGCCCAGCTCCCTGCGGCAGGGGTCGGCGCAGGTCGTCGCCCGTGCCGAAGCCCGGACGTGGTGGACCGGGGAGGCGTCGGGCGCCTGGCCCCGGTTGGCCTCCTCCGACCCGGTGGCCGTCGTCTGGACCAGTGGGACCACGG
This sequence comes from uncultured Acidimicrobiaceae bacterium, assembly GCA_963737805.1. Taxonomy (GTDB): domain Bacteria; phylum Actinomycetota; class Acidimicrobiia; order Acidimicrobiales; family RAAP-2; genus Bog-473. The sequence continues at coordinate 112,284 of CAVTUE010000011.1, read as the reverse complement.
GCCGGCCCAAGGGGGCGGTGTTCGACCACGCCAACCTGGCCGCGGTGGCCCGGGGTACCGACGTGTTCAGCCAGCCCGGAGACCGCCGGCTCTCGCCGCTGCCGTTCGCCCACGTGGGCTACATGACACGCGCCTGGGACGAGATCGCCAATGCGGTGACCACCGTCATCACTCCCACGCCGTGGCGGGCCGACGACGCCATCCGCATCATGGCGGACGAGCGGGTGACGGTCGCCCAGGGCGTGCCCACGCAGTGGGCGCTCATGTTGGCCAGCGAGGAGCTCGCACACGCGGACCTGGGCGCCCTGCGCGTCGCCGGGACCGGTGCGGCGCGCATGACGGCGTCCATGGTGGCCGAGGTGCGCCGGCGCTTCGGCGTGCCCGTCGTGGTGCGTTACACCTCGACGGAGTCCTCGCTCGGGACCGGCACCACCCTCACGTCATCGGACGACGAGGTGGCGACCACGGTGGGCCGCCCGGTGGCCGGGGTCGAGCTCACCATCGTCGACGACGGCGGGAGGCCCGTGCCCGACGGCTCGGTCGGACGCGTCCTCCTGCGGTCGGGCGCCGCCATGCGCGGCTACTGGGGGAGCGGTCCGGGGCGGGGGCGCCGGGTCGACGAGCTCGTCGACGCCGCGGCCACGAGCGCCGTGCTCGGCCCGGACGGGTGGCTGACGACCGGAGACTTCGGGCGGCTCACCCCCGAAGGCAACCTGCAGCTGTCGGGCCGGGCCCACGAGCGCTACATCCGGGGTGGCTACAACGTGTACCCGGCCGAGGTCGAGGAAGCCCTTTCGTCGCACCCCTCGGTGGCCCGGGCCGCCGTGGTCGGGGTGCCCGACGACGTCCTGGGTGAAGTCGGCGTGGCCGTCGTGGTCGCCGCGGCCGGAGCGCAGCCCGATCTGGCCGAGCTGCGCGCCCACTGCGCCCGGGAGCTGTCCGACTACAAGGCCCCCGACGCGCTGGTGGTCGTGGACGAGCTGCCGCTGACCCCGATGATGAAGGTGGACCCGGTTCGGCTGGCTGCGCTGGCCGCACACGGTGCGGACGAGCGCCGCACCGCTCTGGCGCAGAGTCGTCGTCGTCCCGGCGCCGGGGTGCTAGGCAGTGACCCCACCGGAGAAGCGGACGAGAAGGAGCGTGCATGAGCCCCACGACCAGAGTCGGGGAGTCCGATCCCAACCGGGGGACCGCCCCCGAGGCGATCACCCCGGGTCGCTACGCGGGACGGGTGGCGCTCGTCACCGGGGCGGGCTCGGGCATCGGGCGCGCCACTGCACGCCGTCTGGCCGCGGAGGGCGGCGCCGTGGCCTGCCTCGACGTGGCCAGCCGACGCCATCGAAACGGTGGCGGCCGAAATCAACGAAGAGGCAGCCGGGGCGGGAGGGCGGGCCATCGCGCTGCGCTGCGACGTCACCGACGAGAACGCCGTCGCCGGGATCGTGGCCCGGGCCGGGGAGGAGCTGGGCCCCATCACCAACCTGTGCAACATCGCCGGCATCGGCGGCTTCGCCCACACGCCCGACCAGTCCCTGAGCGGCTGGGACAAGATCATCGCGGTCAACCTGACGGGCACCTTCCTCATGTGCCGGGCCGTGCTGCCCGGCATGCTCGAGCACGGCGGGGCCATCGTGAACACGGTCTCCACGGCGGGTGTCATCGGCCAGCCCTACTCGGCGGCGTACTGCGCCTCGAAGGGTGGCGTGAAGATGCTCACCAAGGCGTTGGCCGTCGAGTACATGGCGCGTGGCGTCCGCGTGAACGGCGTGGCCCCTGGGCGGCGTCGACACGCCGATCATCCACAACTTCGGCCCGCCGGCCGACGCTGATTTCAAACTGATTGAGCGATTGATGACGCCGATCGGTTTCGCCTTCCCGCACGAGATCGCCGGCGCATTCGCCTACCTCGGTTCGTCCGAAGCGGACTACGTGTCCGGGGCGATCCTCTCCATCGACGGGGCGATCACGACCTGAGCACCGTCGACACGTCCCGGGCGACGGAGCCGGCACGCCTGCGCGTCGCGCTCGACGCAACGCCGCTGCTCGGCCTCCCCACCGGCGTCGGTGCGTTCTGCGGGGGCGCCTTGGCGGCCCTGGCGCGAGCGTCCCGGCGTCGACGTCCGGGCCTATGCCGTGAGCTGGCGCCGACGCCGGCTGATCGAGTCGCACCTGCCCGCAGGCGTCGCCGCCCGCCAGCGGCCGATGCCGGCCCGGCCCCTGCACGCGTTGTGGGCCCGCCGGGACGCGCCACCGCTGGAATGGTTCATCGGGCACCACCGACGTCGTGCACGGGACGAACTTCCTGGTGCCGCCGACCGGCGGCGCCGCCGCCGTGGTCTCGGTGCACGACCTCACCCCGCTGCACCATCCCGAGCTCTGCAACGAGGCCGACGCTCGCCTACCCGGGCCTGATCCGGCAGGCGCTGCGTCGTGGGGCCTGGGTCCACACCGACTCGGCCTTCGTCGCCGGCGAGGTCGTCGAGGCCTTCGGCGCCGATCCGCGCCGCGTCCGGGTCGTCCATCCCGGCATCCCCGACCTGCCCGTCCGCCGACGGCGGGCACGGAGGCAGCGGCGCTGCGAGCGTCTCCTCCCTGCCGGGACGGGGCGCTTCTGCCTGGCCGTCGGGACAGCCGAGCCGCGCAAGGACCTGCCGGGCCTGGTGCGGGCGTTCGACGCGGTGGCCGGCGCGCCAGGCGGACGTCGCGCTCGTCCTGGCCGGGCCGCCGGGGTGGGGCGAGCAGGCGCTGGACGTCGGCCGTCGGCGGCGTCGGCGTGCCCGGACAGGATCGTCCGCACGGGCTGGGTCGAGCAGGCGGATCTGGCGGCGCTGCTCGGGCAGCCAGCCGTGCTGGCCTACCCCTCGCTCTACGAGGGATTCGGGTTCCCGCCGCTGCAGGCCATGCGGGCCGGCGTGCCCGTCGTGGCGACGCGCGCGGGCTCGTTGCCCGAGGTGCTCGGCGACGGCGCCCTGCTGGTCGATGCCGGCGACCACGACGGGCTGGTCGAGGCGCTCGAGGCCGGCCTGGACGACGAGGCCCTGCGCGGTCGCCTCATTGCCGCCGGCACGGACTGGTCGGCGCCGCTACACGTGGGAGCGCTGCGGCGCCGGCCTCGAGGCGCTCTATCGCGACAGCGGCGGACGGGCGTGGCTGAGCCGACGTCGACGGACGGTGCTCCTGGCCGTCGAGCAGCTCCGGCGGCGTGTGCCCGGCGGCATCGGCGCCTACGCGCGCGGCCTCCTGGGCGGGCTGGCCGCCTGCTCGGCGGAGGGTGATCCGGTCGAGGTGACGCTGCTGGCCAGCCGGGCGCCCGGGGGGCGCCGACGACCCGTTGCGTCGCCTTCGGGCGGCCGGTCCTACGCGTCGCGGCTGCCCGGGCCGCTGCTGACCCGGGCCTGGGACCACGGTCTGTCCCACGCGCCCGCCGGGTTTCGACATCGTGCACTCGGTGTCGCTGGCCTCGCCCCGGCTCCGTCGTTCGAGCAGGGCAGCGGCCGGTCGTGACGGTGCACGATGTGGCCTGGCGTCGGCTATCCCGAGGCGACGACGCGGCGCGGGCGTGCGCTGGCACGAGGCGGCGCTGCAGCGCGCCGGCGAGTCCGGGGCCGCGCTCGTCGTCCCGTCGCGGCTGGTGGCCGCCGACCTGACCGCGATGGGCATTGCGGCGAGCCGCGTCACGGTCGTGCCGGGCGGCGCCGATCATCTGCCCGCCCCCGATACCGCCGGCAGCCGAGACCCTCCTCCGCCGGGCTGGGCGTGTCGGCGGCGAGTTCCTCCTCACCGTGGGCACGCTCGAGCCCCGCAAGAACCTGGACCGGCTCGTGCAGGCGTTCGGCCAGGTGCGCGGCTCGCTCCCCGAACCCTGGCCACTCGTGATCGTCGGGCCGACGGGGTGGGGCCCCGAGCCGGCGGCAACCCGCGCGGCGGACCACGTCGTCTTCACCGGCGCCGTCACGGACGCCGGTCCTGGCCGCGCTCTACCGCCGCGCCCGTGCCTTTGCCTATGTGCCGCTCACCGAGGGCTACGGCCTGCCGCCCCTGGAGGCCATGCGCGCCGGCATGCCGACCGTGGTGTCCGACGAGGTCCCGAGCGTGCACGACCTCGGGCGCGGCGGAGCCGGCGCCGGCGCAGATCGTCGACCCGCTCGACGTCGATGACATCGCCGACGGGCTGGCGGCGGTCCTGACCGACGACAGCCTGCGAGCCGACCTGGCGGCCGGGGCGCCGCCTACGCATCGGCGCGCACCTGGCGCGACGCCGCCCGCGCCCACATCGACCTCTGGCGGTCCCTGCCATGACCGACGAGCGCCTTGCGCTCTCCCTCGATGTCTCGGCCGTCCCGTCCCGGCCGGGTGGCGCCGGGTACTACACCATGGCGCTGGCCCACGGCCTGGCCCGACGCAGTGACGTCGGGCTCACCCTCGTGGCCCGCCGCGGCGACGAGGAGCGCTGGCGCCGGCTCGCCGCGCGGCGCCGCGGTGCGGGGCGCGGTCCCGGCGTCGCGGCCGGCGCGGCTGGCCTTCGAGCAGCTCCGCCTCGCCTCCGTGCTGCGTTCGGTGGGTGTGCAGGTGCACCACGGTCCCCACTACACGATGCCGGCCCGGTCGCCGGTGCCCTGTGCCGTGACGATCCACGACTGCACCTTCTTCGACCATCCCGAATGGCACCTGCGCTCCAAGGCGGCCTTCTTCCGCCGCGCCATCCGGCGGGCGGCGCGCCACGCCGGAGTCGCTGCTCTGCGTCAGCGAGGTGACGGAGGATCGGCTGCGCGCCTGCTGCGACGTCCGCGCACCGGTGGTGGTGGCGCCCCACGGCGTCGACCACGAGCGCTTCACGCCGCGCGAGCCGGCGAGCGGAGCCGACCGGACCGTGCTCGGCGCGTTGGGCGTGCCGGTCGACCGGCCGCTCGTGGCGTTCGTCGGCACGCTCGAGCCCCGCAAGGGCCTCGTCCCGCTGATCGCCGCCTTCGACCTCGTGGCGCGCCGCCATCCCGACGCCGTCCTGGTCCTGGGCGGTCAGACCGGCTGGGGGATGGCCGAGACCGAGCGCGCGCTGGCCGCGGCCCGGCACCCCGAGCGCATCGTGCGCACCGGCTACCTGCCCGACGAAGCCGTGCCCGCGCTGCTGCGCCAGGCCGTCGGTCGTGGCCTACCCGGCGCTCGAGGAGGGATTCGGGCTTGCCGGCCCTCGAGGCCCTGGCCTGTGGCGCGCCCGCTCGTGACCACGGAGGGCACGGCGATGGCGGAGATGGCGAGGGGCGCCGCCCTGCTCGTGCCACCCGGCGACGCCGCCGCGCTGGCCGGCGCGCTGGACACGGTGCTCGAGGAGGGCCCGGCCACACGCCCGCCGGGCGCTCGGGATCGCGGTGGCGCGGGCAGCGGACCTGGGAGGCGAGCGTCGACGCGGCACCTCGAGGCCTATGCGGTCGCCCGGGCGGGCTCGCAGTAGGGTTCCGCGGATGCGTGCGCTCATCACGGGCGGAAAGGGCTTCGTCGGCCACTGGCTGGCCGCGCACCTCAAGGACCGCGGCGACGACGTCGCCGTCATCGACATCGAGACCGACGTGGCCGACGGCGCCGCGGTCCGCCGGGTGATGGCCGACGTCGCGCCGGACGCCATCTATCACCTGGCCGCCATGACCCATGTGGGCGAGAGCTGGGAGAACCCCGGCCAGGTGCTGCGCGTCAACGTGCTCGGCACGGCGGAGATCCTGGCGGCCGCCCGGTCGATCGAGGGAGCCCCCGTGTCCTCGTCGTCAGCTCGGCCGAGGTCTACGGGGTCGTCAGCCCCGCCCAACTGCCGCTCTGGCGAGGACACGCCCACGGCGCCGGCCAGCCCGTACGCGGCCAGCAAGCTGGCGGCGGAGGCGGTGGCGCTGCAGGCCTGGCGCGGCTACGGCCAGCCGGTGCGTCGTCGTGCGGCCCTTCAACCACATCGGGCCGGGCCAGTCGCCCAACTTCTTCGTCCCGGCGCTGGCCAAGCGGATCGTCGAGGCCCGCCGGAGCGGGACCAGCACGCTGCCGGTCGGCACGCTCACGCACCCGGCGCGACTTCACCGACGTGCGCGACGTGGTGGCGGCCTACCGGCTGCTGATCGAACGGGCGAGCCCCGGGTGCGGTCTACAACGTGTGCTCCGGACCGCGACGTGGCCATGTCGGAGGTGGCGGCCCAGCTGCTCGAGCTGGCCGCAGGCCGACCTCACGCTGGAGACCGACCCCGCACTGGTGCGGCCCGTCGACGTTCCCGTGCTGCGCGGCGATGCGGGCCGGCTGCAGGCGGCGACGGGCTGGCAGCCCGTCAATCCCGCTCGCGACAACGCTCGCCGACGTCCTGGCCTCGTGGGAGGCGGACTGACGGCGAGGGTTGTCGGGACGTGGGGTGGGCGGCGGCTCAGGCGCCGACGCGCTGGCGGATCTGGATCCGCACCTCGCGAGCCTGGTTCCGGGCCTTCACCGTCACCTGGGTGACCGAGGGGGGCAGCCGGTCCTCGAGCGGCTGGAGGGTCGACTCGACGAACTGCGCGGCCGTCTCGGCCAGGTCGTCGATCTGGTGGAACCCCTTGGCCACGCTCTCGCGGACGCCGTCGATGTGCTGGTCCAGCGAGAGGTCCTTCGACAGCCGGTTCTGCAGCTCGACCCGCTGCACCTGGGCCCGCTGGTAGCCCAGCACGCCGAGGCCGACGGCCACGTAGGCGGCGTCGCGGGCGAGGTCCGTGACACCCTTGGAGATGGTGGTGATCTGGGTGGGTACTTCAGGCATTGGGAGCCTCCTGTCTGGTCGGTTCACTCCGACGATCGGGACACAGAACCGCCGGCAGGCGGCTGTGTTCACGTGCAAGAGTATCACGAGTGTTAAACACTAGCAAGCACACGAGGCTGAAATCCGTGCCTGAGGGCCCGAAGCCGAACCGGATAGCCTCGTCCCCCTGATGGACGCCCAAGTGCCGGCCGTGGTCGCCGTCGTGGTCACGTCCGACCCCGCACCCTGGCTGGAGGAGGCGCTTGCCTCCCTGGCGGCCCAGGACTACGAGGAGCTCTCGATCCTGGTCCTGTCCACGGCGGAGGCGGATTCTGAGGTCGGCGAACGGGTGGCGCGGGTGCTCCCCGACGCCTTCGTGCGTCACCTGCCGGGGCGGCCCGGCTACGCCGGCGCCTCCAACGAGGCCCTCGGGATGGTGGAGGGTGCGGCCTTCTTCCTGCTCTGCCACGACGACGTGGCGCTGTTCCCCGATGCGGTCCACAAGCTGGTGGAGGAGTCGTTCCGCTCCAATGCCGGCGTGGTGTCACCGAAGTTCCTCAACTGGGACGACCCCCGCATCCTCCTGCACGTGGGGATGAGCTGCGACAAGACGGGCGCCGTGGTGGATCGCATCACCGAGGGCGAGGTCGACCATGGCCAGCACGACGCCGTGCGCGACGTCTTCGTCGCTCCGGGGGGATGCATTTTGGTGCGGGCCGACCTCTTCGCCGAGCTGAAGGGCTTCGATCCGGGGATCGTGGCGATGGGGGAGGACCTCGACCTGTCGTGGCGCAGTCAGGTGGCCGGCTCGCGTGTCGTGGTGGCCCCCGAGGCGCGGGTGCGTCACCGCGAGGCGCTCGCCAGTGGGCTCGAGCCGCTGGCCGTGCCCGGAGAGCCTGAGGGCCGCCATCCCCTGACGCTGCAGTCGCTCCAGCGCCGGCACGAGCTGCGTGTGGTGCTCAAGTGCTACACCCGCATCCATCTGCTGCGGGTGCTGCCGCAGGCGGCGCTGCTCGCCTTCGGCGAGGTGGTCGTCGCCGTGCTCGCTCGCGACGGCGACCGGGTCCGGGCTGTCACCGGTGCGTGGCGCTGGAACGCCCGCCGGCTGACCGAGCTGTCCGTGCTGCGGCGCGAGGTGGCCGAGCACCGTCTCTTCCCCGACTCCGAGGTGCGCCGGCTCCAGGTCCGGGGCAGCGCCCGGCTCTCGCGCTATCTCAGCCGGCTCTCCCACCAGGGCCTCGAAGCCGCCAACGCCGTGGCCGCGACGCGGGAGAGCTCGGAGCGCGAGACCGAGCGAACAGGCCAGGTCGCCGTCCTGACCGGGAGCGTCGGGTCGGCCTTCAGCGAGGACGCCGACTTCGACGAGCTCGACGACCTGGGCCGGCGCGCCGGGCGGGACCGCTTCGGGCGCCGGGTCCGGTCGGCGCCGCTCAGCACCGGGCGCCAGCGGGCCGTCGCGTTGGTCATCGCGCTCATCGTCATCGCCATCGGCACCCGTGACCTCTTCTTCGGGACTCTGCCCCTCGTCGGGCAGTTGGCGCCGCTCCCGTCGTGGTCGACCAGTTGGCACCACTTCTTCTCCGGCTGGCAGTCGGCCGGGGTGGGGACCACTGCGCCGGCCTCTCCCGCCTTCGGGCTCGTCGGCATCACCGGTACCGTCCTCTTCGGCGCCATGGGGACGCTGCAGCGCGTCCTGCTCCTCGGGTGCATCCCGGTCGGCGCCTGGGGCGTGTGGCGGTACACGCGCCCCCTGCTGTCGGCCCGGGCGCGTGTCATCGCCGTCATCTGCTACCTCGGGCTGCCGTTGCCCTATGGTGCGCTGGGCACGGGGCGCTGGGACGGGCTCGTCGCGTTCGCCGCGTTCCCGTTCATCGCCCTGCGCCTGGCCCGGGCGGCCAACGTGGCACCGTACGCGGTCGAGCCCGGGCCGCACTGGCGTAGCCGACCAGTGGGCCAGGTCGTCATCCTCGGTGCCGTCATTGCCGTCGCAGCGGGGTTCGCGCCCGCCGTCGTCCCGATGGTCCTCGTCACCGCGGTGGCCTGGGTGCTCGGATCGGCCCTGATGGACGCCCGCGAGCCGACGTGGCGCGTCCTGGTGGTGGCCCTGCAGGCGGTGGGGGTGGCCCTCGCCCTGGCCCTGCCCTGGGTGGTCGGCACCGTTCTGGCCGGCAGGGGCTCCGTCGCCATCTTCGGCCTCCCCGTCTCGGGTGCCACGGCACCGAACTGGGGCGAGGTCATCCGCTTCGCGGTCGGCCCGGCCGTCCGTTCTCCCCTCGCGTGGTTGTTGGTGGGCGCAGCGACGCTCCCCCTTTTCATCGCCCGGGGCACGAGGCTGGCCTGGGCGGCGCGCCTGTGGGTGACGGCTCTCGGGTCCTGGGGCCTGGCCTTCATTGCTTCGCACGGTCATCTCGGATCCTTCACCCCGTCGGAGACGGTGGTGCTCGCACCGGCCGCGCTCGCCGTCGCCGCCTGCGTGGGGATCGGGATCGCCGCCTTCGAGAATGACCTCAGCGGCCGGGAGTTCGGGTGGCGCCAGCTGGTGAGTGTCGTCGCCCTCGTCTTCGTCGCCCTGGGTCTCCTCCCCGTCGTGGCTGGCGCGGTCGGTGGTCGCTGGGATCTCCCGGCGCAAGGCGTCGAGCAGCCGCTGTCCTTCCTCGCCCGACCCGGTACCGGCGTGGCGCCGCGTCCTGTGGCTCGGCGACCCCCGCGCCCTGCCGGCGGGCGGATGGTCGGTGCAGTCGGGCCTGGCCTACGCGCTCACGCCGGAGGACCTGCCCGACGCGGCGCAGGTGTTCACGCCCGCCGGTCCGGGACCGGCCGACCTGGTCGACAACGCCGTGCGGCTGGCCGTGGCCGGCGGCACCGTGCACCTCGGTCGCCTGTTGGCGCCCGCCGGCGTGCGCTACGTGGTCGTCGTGGACGCGCTGGCCCCGTCCATGGTCGGCACGACGACCGCGTCGGTGAGCGCGCCACCGCCGCCGGGGCTCAACGCGGACCTGCTCGACCAGGACGACCTCGAGGCGGTGCCGGGAGTGAGCGGCGTGCAGGTCTACGAGAACGGTGCGAACATGCCGGTCACGGCCACGCGTGCCGCGGCGCGGCCCGTGCGCGGGTCGCCCTATCCGGGTGCGGCGGACGTGACGGGCTGGCAGCCGGTGCTCAGCGCGCTCTCGGACGGCGCGCCGGCGACCGGACCGGTGCCGGCGGGCACCCTCTACGCGGGCTACGCGCCGGCGGGGAGCTTCGCCTTGACGGTCGACGGTCACCCGGCGGCGCGGCAGGCGGCCTTCGGCTGGGCGGCGCAGTACGCGGTCGCCGAGAAGGGTCAGGCGACACTGGCGCTGTCGCAGTTCCCCTTCATCCCGTTGGCGGTGCTGCTCGAGCTGGCGGCATGGGTGGTGTTGGCGGGAGCCGTCATCGGCCGCCGGCGGGTGAGGGCGGCGTCCGGCGCGCGCACCACCCGACCGCCCGTGGCCGACACCGGGGCTGCCGTCAGCGAGACGGTGGCGTCATGACCCCGGCGCATCTCAGCCGCGAACGCCGGTGGCGTGTGCTCGGCCTCGTGGTGCTCGTCGTCGCCGGCGTCGCCGTGGCCGAGGGCGTCCGGGGCACGCCGGCGCCGGCCACGGCCGCGCCCTCCCCGAGCGCAATGGTCGGCGCGCCCGATGCGGAGTCGTCCGCCTGGTACTGCACCGGCCAGTCGACTGCGGGCGGCGTGTCGCCGGGCTTCCTCATCCTCACCAACACGGCGACGCGACCCGTCGCCGCCACGATCACCGCCGTCACGGACACCGGTGCGACGGCGCACGCCGCCGTGGCCGTGCCCCCCAGGGGCGTGGCCACCCCGGCGATCCCTGCCCTCTCGTCGGGATCCTGGGAGGCCGAGACCGTGATCACGGCGGGCGGCGGCGTGGCCGTGACGCAAACCGTGAGCGATTCGTTGGGCTGGTCCCAGGCGCCGTGCCGGAGCACCACCTCGGCCCACTGGTACTTCGCCACCGGTTCCACGGCGGGATCCGATGCGCTCTACATCTCGCTCCTCAATCCCACGTCGACGCCTGTCGTGGTCGATCTGAGCTTCATAACCCCGGCGGGCATGGTCCATCCGATCAATTACCAGGGGATCGTGCTGTCGGCGGGCCAGGTGGCGGTGGAGGACGTGGCGTCCGAGGTCCAGGAGATCCCGGTCATCAGCACCGTCGTTTCGACGAGGACCGGCCGTGTCGTCGCGTCGGCGGTGCAGCAACTCGTGGGTCCGGGTGGGACTTCGGGGGGACTCTCGCTGGTCGCGGGCGCCGCAGCCCCCCAGGCGCACTGGACCATCCCCCAGGCGCAAGAGGTGCCGGAAGGCTCCTCCGGGGTCGACGTCTTCAATCCGGGCACCTCGACCGAAACGGTGACGGTGCATTTCCGGCTGCCGTCCGGCCCGCTGGCTCCGCTGACCCAGAAGGTCCTGCCCGGGACGACCTGGAAGCTGGCCTCGAGCGCACAGACGCGGATTCCCGACAACGAGACCTACGCCACCTCTATCGACGCCACCGGTGGATCAGGCGTCGTGGTGGGCCGCGCCGTCACCCTTCCGGCATCTTCCTCGGCGCCCCGGGCCGGCATGGCGGTGGCCGTGGACGGTCTGAGCACCCGCTCGCCCACCGGGGAATGGCTGGTCCCGCCGCCGGGCACGAGTAGCACCCCCGCGGTGGCCACCGCCGCACCGGCGTCCCTCGCGCTGCTGAACACGTCAGGGGGTGCCGAGGACTACACGGCGTCTGCCGCCGCTGCCTCGGGCACCCACGTGGTGGCCACGGGCACGCTGGCGGCGGGCGCAATGGTCGTGGTGTCCGGGTCGACCCTGGCGGCCGCCGGCCTCGCGCCGATCGTCGTGCGCGCCTCGGGAGCGATGGCGGTGAGCGAGGACGCCGGTCCGTCCGGCGGCATCGGCGTGGTGTCGATGCCCGGCATCCCCCTGGCCGCGTCCATCGGCGTCTGAGTCGGACGGCCTAGAGGTTGTGGCCTTGGCGCCTCAGCGGGCTGGGGGTCCCTCCGGTGCCCCGGTCGCCGGGTTGGCCGGCGGGGGCCAGGGCGGGGGAGGCCAGGCCTCGGGCTCAGCCTGGCCGGCCGGTGGAGGCGGCGTCGCCGGGACAGTGACGGGGCCGCCCGCGATGTCGTCGGCATGGGGCGCATCCCCGTTGCCACTGCCGTTGGCACCGTTGCCGACCGGCGCGCCGAGGGCCGCCTCGTGGAAGTGCGGCACCGACTTGGCGCCCTCGTCGTGGACCGGCGACCCGTGGGCCTCGTCGACCAGGCGGGCGACCTCGGCGCCGTCGATGAGCTCGTTGTCGAGCAGCGCGCGGGCGATGGCGTTGAGCCCACCCCGGTGCTTGCTCAGGACGTCCATGGCTCGCTGCTCCTCGACCCGCAGGATCCGCTCGACCTCGTCGTCGATGATCTTCGAGGTGTCCTCGGAGTAGTCACGCGTGTGCATCAGGTCCTCACCCAGGAAGACCTGGCCCGCCGAGCCCCAGGCCATGGGGCCGATGGCGTCGCTCATGCCCCACTCGCGGACCATCTTGCGGGCGAGCTCGGTGTTGCCCACCAGGTCGTTGGCCGCTCCGGTCGACAGGTCGCCGTAGACGAGCAGCTCGGCGACGCGGCCGCCCATGCGCACGCAGAGGGAGTCCTCGATGTAATTGCGGGGGTGGATGTGGCGCTCCTCCATGGGGAGCTGGTGCGTCACCCCGAGGGCCATGCCGGTCGGGAGGATCGTGACCTTGTGCACCGGGTCGGCGTGCTCGAGCACGTAGGCCAGGACGGCGTGGCCGCCCTCGTGATAGGCGATGCGCTCCTTCTCGTCGTCGGAGAGCACCATGGACTCTCGCCGTTGCCCGAGCAGCACCCTGTCCCGCGCCGTCTCGAAGTCGGCCATGGCGATGTCGAGGCTGCCCCGGCGCACCGCGTGGAGCGCGGCCTCGTTGACCAGGTTGGCCAGGTCGGCACCGCTCATGCCCGGGGTGCCTCGGGCCACCACGCTGAGGTCGACGTCCGACGCCATGCGCTTGCCCTTGCAGTGCACCTGCAGGATCGGGAGCCGCTCCTCGAGGTCGGGCAGCGGCACGACGATCTGGCGGTCGAAACGCCCGGGCCGCAGCAGGGCGGGGTCGAGGATGTCGGGCCGGTTGGTGGCGGCGATCATGACGACGCCCTCGGCCGTGTCGAAGCCGTCCATCTCGGAGAGCATCTGGTTGAGCGTCTGCTCGCGCTCGTCGTGGCCGCCGCCGAGCCCCGCACCCCGCTTGCGGCCGATGGAGTCGATCTCGTCGACGAACACGATGGCCGGCGCCTGCTTGCGGGCCGTCTGGAACAGGTCGCGCACCCGGCTGGCGCCGACGCCCACGAACATCTCCATGAAGTCCGAGCCGCTGACCGACATGAAGGGCACGCCCGCCTCGCCGGCGACGGCCCGGGCGATCAGGGTCTTGCCCGTCCCGGGCGGGCCGACCAGCAGGACGCCCTTGGGGATTTTCGCGCCGATCTCCTTGAACCGGGCGGGGGTCTTGAGGAAGTCGACGACCTCGCTGATCTCCTGCTTGACCCCGGTGTAGCCGGCGACGTCCTCGAAGGTGGTCGAGGGCCGGTCGCTGCTGAAGGTCTTTGCCTTGGAGCGGCCGATCGACATGATGCCCGACATCTGGCCGCGGGTCTGGCGGCCGATGAAGTAGATGAAGGCGGCACCGATGCCGATGATGAAGATGTAGGGCAGCAGGTCGCTCAGCAGATTCGACGATGGCGTCGGGAAACTGACCTGGACGCCGTTGTGGCGCATCTCGGTGACGTCGTTGGGCAGGGACGGGCTGGGGCCCTGGACGGTGTAGGTCGCCCCGTCCTTCAGCTTGCCGGTGATCTGCCCGCTGGAGTTGGAGATCTGCGCCGTCGAGACCTGCTTGGAGGTCACGTCCTGGAGGAACTTGGTGTACGAGATCGACTTGGCGTTGCTTGTCTTGATCGTGCCCACGGCCAGCAGGATTGCCACGATCCCGATGGCCAGGACGCCCCACAGCCAGCGCCAGCTCTGCCCCGAGGGCGCCCCCTGCGATGGCGTGCCGTCCCCGCCCGTGGGCGCGTTCGGCTTGCCGGTCGGCTTGTCCGTACGCTGGGGGCTCACCCCTGACATGCTAGGCGGCGACCCTGCTCGGTGGTGACCGCCTCGCCAGCCGGGCGCCGGGTCGTTTCCCTGCAGGTAGACGGCACTTCCGGCGCCGGTAACGTCTTGTCGATGACCGACACCGAGCCCGGCGGAGCGGTTCCGGGCCCACCGGGCCCGCCACCACGCCCCCCCGGGCCCGTCCCCGCCGGGTTCGTGCCCCGGGAATGGCTCCAGTCGGCGCCTCCACCTCCACCCCCGCCACCCCCTCCTCCCTACGACCCGACGTCGGAGCTGCTGCCGCCCCCGCCGTCCGTCCTGCCCGCAGGCGACCTCCCCTTCCTCGATACCCCGTGGGTCCCCCCGCAGACGAAGCGCCAGGGCTGGATCTGGCTCGTCTACGCCGTCGTCGGCTTCCTGGTCGGCCAGCTCGGCGCCGCGGTCTTCGGCTTCGTCGCCGGCGCCCTCGCCGGGAAGACGGCCGCCCAGATGTCGGCGATCGCCACGGAGGCCGTCCCGCCCGAGTGGTACGTCGTGGCCACGCTGCTCGGCCTGTGGATCGGGTTCATCGGCGCGCCGTGGCTGGCCAGCCGGACCCAGGGGACGCGCCACTTCGTGCGCGACCTCGGCCTGCGCTTCCGGGTCATTGACCTGGTCGGCATCGCCATCGGCATCGGGGGCCAGATCCTCGTGGCGCTCATGTACGCGCCGTTCCAGCACGACATCCACGATTTCAACGGGCCCTCGCAGAAGTTGACGGGGGGCTCGCACGGCGCCGGGTTCATCGTGATCGCCATCGCCACCGTGGTCTTCGCGCCGGCCATGGAGGAGCTCTTCTTCCGCGGCCTGCTCCTGAAGGCGCTCGTCCGTCTGTTCACCCCGCTGCGGGGGGCCGGCCGCGCCCGGGTCGCCGGAGTTGTCCTGGCGGTCATCGCCGACGGGCTGCTCTTCGGCCTGGCCCACGGTGAATGGGTGCAGCTGGCCGGCCTGGCCACGTTCGGCATGATCCTGGCTGCGGTGTCGTTCCGCACCGGCCGCCTCGGCATGAACATGGTCGCCCATGCCACGTTCAATCTGGTCGCCATCATCTCCATCGCAGCCAACGGGAGTGCGCTGATCCACTGAGGGAGCCGACCTCGCTCGTGAACCTGATTGCGGGCACCTATGGTGGGCCCCGTGAGCCCGATGGACGAGGTCTTCAAGGCGTACGACGTGCGCGGCACGGTGCCCGAACAACTCGACGCCGGGATGTGCCAGGCCATCGGGCGAGCCATGGCGCGGTTCGCCGGGGTCTCCCGGATCCTGGTCGCCCGCGACATGCGGGAGTCCGGTGTGGAGCTCTCGGCCGCCTTCTCCGACGGGGTGCGCGCCGAAGGGGTGGATGTGACGGACCTCGGTCTCGCCTCCACCGATTTCCTGTACTTCGCGTCCGGTCACCTCGACGCGCCGGGAGCGATGTTCACGGCTTCGCACAACCCGGCGCAGTACAACGGTCTGAAGCTGTGCCTCTCGGGGGCGCGCCCGATCGGGCGCGACACCGGCCTGGCCGATATAGAGGCCGTTGCGGAAGAACTGCTCGGTGCGCCGTTGCCGCCCCTCAGCGGCACTTTGTCCGAGAAGAACCTTCTCGGCGAGTGGGCCGACCACGTGGTGTCCTTCGTCGACGTGGGGTCGCTGCGCCCGCTCAAGGTGGTGGCCGACACCGCCAACGGCATGGGCGGCCTCGTGGTGCCCATCGTCTTCGAGCGGCTCCCGTTCTCGGTGGAGATCCTGTTCCCCGAGCTCGACGGCAATTTTCCCAACCACCCGGCCGACCCGATCCAACCCGAGAACCTGGTCGCGCTGAAGGCGGCCGTGCTCGAGCACGGCGCCGACATCGGCCTGGCCTTCGACGGGGACGCGGACCGCGTGTTCCTGGTCGACGAGAAGGCCGAGCCCGTCTCGGGCTCTTTGACGACGGCGCTGGTGGCCGCGTCCATGTTGGCCAAGCACCCGGGCGAGACGATCCTCTACAACCTCATCTGCTCCCACGTGGTGCCCGAGGTCGTGACGGAACTGGGTGGCAAGCCTGTGCGCACCCAGGTGGGCCACTCCATCATCAAGAAGGTGATGGCCGACACGGGGGCCATCTTCGGCGGGGAGCACTCGGGCCACTACTACTACCGCGACAACTTCCGGGCCGACTCGGGGATCATCACCGCCCTCCTGGTCCTCGAATTGCTCAGCCAGAGCGCGCAACCGCTCTCCGAGATGCTCCAGCCCTACCAGCGTTACGAAGACTCGGGGGAGATCAACACCACGGTGACCGACCCGGCGGCCACCGTGGAG
Source organism: uncultured Acidimicrobiaceae bacterium (assembly GCA_963737805.1). Classification (GTDB taxonomy): domain Bacteria; phylum Actinomycetota; class Acidimicrobiia; order Acidimicrobiales; family RAAP-2; genus Bog-473. Next base: position 96,078 of record CAVTUE010000011.1, on the reverse strand, counting down.
GCCCTCGCCGCGCGCGAGCGCGAGGGCGGTGCGTCGGTGGACCGGCTCGACGGGCTCACCGTCGAGCACGGTGACTGGTGGTACAACGTCCGCCCGTCCAACACCGAGCCGCTGCTCCGCCTCAATGTGGAAGCGAAGACAGCGGAGCGCTGTGCCGCCCATGTGGCCGAGGTGCAACAGCTCATCGCCACAGCTGCTGCCGCTGCTTCCGCCAACGCCGGCGTTGCCGCCGGCCCGAACTGAGGAGATCCCTCGATGAGCCTCGACCCACTCCTGCTCGATGTCCTGGCCTGCCCGGTCGACAAGGGACCACTGCTCTGGTTCGAAGACGAGGACGTCCTCTACAACCCTCGGCTCAAGCAGAGCTATGCCGTGGTGGACGGCGTGCCGGTGCTGCTGGTCGACGAGGCGGTCTCCGTCGGCGACGCCGAGCACGAGCGGCTCATGGCGAAGGCCGAGACGAACGAGGTGCGGGCCACGGGCCCGGCATCTGGGTGAGCGAGCCGGCCCCCCTCGACACGCTCGGGATGTGGGAGGCCGCGGCCGCCCTGCCCGAGCAGCTGTCCGGGGCGCTCCGGGTGGCCGGCGACGCGTTCAGCGGGACCGCCCCCATCGGTGGCGGTGCCTGCCGCGCCGTGGCCGCGTTCGGCCTGGGGACCGGGCACATGGCCGCCACCGCTGCGGCCGCCCTCAGTGCGCGCGACCTGGCCGTGCCCTTCTGGCAGGGTGACGGGTCCACCGTCCCGGCCTTCGTCGGCGCCGACACGCTGGTGCTCGCCGTCTCGTCCTCGGGCGGGACCGCCGAGACGCTCGATGCGGCGGCCGAAGCGGGCGACCGCGGCGCCACCGTGGTGGCCGTCGGGGGCGGACCCGAGGGGGCGCTGGCCCGCCTGGCCGACGACGCCGGCTTCCCGTGGTGCCCGGTGCATGCGGGCGGCGCGGGCGGCGCTGGCGGCACTGGCGGCGCTGGCGGTGAGAGTCGTTCCTCGGCGCGGGCCGCTCTGGGTGCGGCCACCGTGCCCCTGCTCGTCGCGCTGGCCCGGGCGGGATTGCGGCCGGACTGCGCGCCCACGGTGCAGGCTGCGTCAGCGGTGCTGGCCCGACGACGCGACGCGCTCGGTGGCGCCTGGCAACGCCGCGGCAGAGCTGGCGCGTCGCCTCGGGCGCACCATCCCGCTCGTCTACGGTTCCGCCGGTGTGGCGGCCGTGGCCGCGCCCTGGTGGAAGGCCCAGGTGAACCTGAACGCCAAGGCGCCGGCGTTCGCGGCAACCCTGCCGAGCGTGACGCACGACGAGTTGGCCGGCTGGGGCCAGGGGGGCGATGTGACACGCCAGACGATGTCGCTCGTGCTGCTACGCCATGCCGGCGAGGGGCCGCGGGCGGCCTCTCTGTTCGCCGCGGTCCGCGCGGCCACCGACGAGGTCATGGCCGACATCTTCGAAGTGCAGGGCGAGGGCGAAGACGACCTGACGCGCCTCTTCGACCTGGTGCTCCTGGGTCAGCTCGTCTCGCTGCACCTCGCCGCCCGGGAAGGCGTCGACCCAGGCCCGGTGCCCGCGGTCGAGGCGGCCCAGGCCGCCGCGTTCGTCCTCGTAACCAGCGCCGGGGCCGGCGACGGGTTAGCTCACGCGCTCCACGATCATGGCCATGCCCTGGCCACCGCCGACGCACATGGACTCGAGGCCGAACGTCTTGCCAGTGTCCTCCAGCGCGTTCAGCAGCGTCGTCATGATGCGGGCGCCGGTCTGGCCGAAGGGATGTCCGAGCGCGATGGCGCCACCCTTGACGTTGAGCTTGTCCCAGCTGATGCCGAGGTGCTTGGCCGAGGGGATCACCTGGGCGGCGAACGCCTCGTTGATCTCGACGAGGTCGATGTCGTCGATCGTCATGTTCGCGCGGGCCAGGACCTGGCGGCAGGCGTCGACGGGACCCAGGCCCATGATCTCGGGGTTGAGCCCGGTGACGCCGCTGGCCACGATGCGCGCCAGGGGAGTGATGCCGAGCGCCTTCGCCTTGGTGTCGCTCATCACGATGACCGCGGCCGCGCCGTCGTTGAGCGGGCAGGCGTTTCCGGCCGTGACGGTCCCGCCCTCGCGGAACACGGGCTTGAGGTCGGACAGCCCGTCGAGCGTCGTGCCGGGCCGGGGCCCGTCGTCCTTGGTCACGACGGTGCCGTCGGACAAGGTGACCGGGATGATCTCGCGCTCGAAGAACCCGTTCTGCTGGGACTCGACCGCACGTGTCTGGGAGAGGAGGGCGAACTCGTCCATCTCCGGCCGCCCGACCTTCTCGAACTCCGCCACGTTCTCCGCCGTCTGGCCCATGGCGATGTAGACGTCGGGCAGGCCGTCGGGCGGGCTCCAAGGCTCGGTCACCGCGGGGCGCGGAGCTTGGTCCGCTCGGCGGCGGCAGCGAACGCGTCGTTGTGGGGACCCGTGTCCGAGGCGCCGTGCGAGTACCGGCTCACCGTCTCGACGCCGGCCGCGATGAAGACGTCGCCCTCGCCGGCGCGGATGGCATGCGCCGCCATGCGGATCGTCTGCAGCGAGGACGAGCAGTAGCGGTTGACCGTGACGCCGGGCACGTTGTCGAGGCCCGCCAGGAGGCCGGCCACGCGGGCGACGTTGTAGCCCGCCTCGCCGGCGGGCTGCCCGCACCCGAGCATGACATCCTCCACGTCGGCGGGGTTCAGCTGGGGTACCTGCTCCAGCACGGTGCGCAGCACCAGCGCACTCAGGTCGTCGGGTCGGCACTCGACGAGCGAGCCCTTGTTGGCCCGACCGATCGGGGTGCGACCGGTGGCGACGATGACGGCTTCAGGCATGGTGGCGGCTCCTCGGGTGTCGTTCGTGCGCCCAAGGGTCCCGCCCCAGGGCGGACTGCAGGTTACTTGGCGGTTGGTCAGTGCCGCTCGGCGCGACCTCCACCGAGATTCGCGAGAGAAGTGCCGCCCCGCCAGGCTCTCTCCTCATGCTGGGCTAGTCATGCTGGGTCTAGTCATGCTGGGTTCTTCACAGTCACGACGATTCCGGGGCTGTCGGTGACCGTGCCGTTGTAGGCGTATGCGACACACTGCAGGCTGTACCTTCCGTTGGCGACGCTCTTCGAGTTCCAGCGTGCGACCCACCCGTAGAAGAGCTGGGCCCCTTTAGCGATCTCTACTGCATGCAGAGTTCCACCCGTCAGTCGGAATTGGACTTGGGTTATCCCGATCCCACTCGTTGCGGCCGCATAGAAATCGTCCGTACCCGACAACGTGGCACCAGCGGACGGTTTCACCACGCGTGCCCGAACGGCCGTGAGCTCCTTGAAGAGGCCTTCTTTCGAGTAGTCGGAGACAGCGCTCGTAGCGAAAAGGCTGAGATGGCGGCTTGAAGCTATTCGCGGCATAAGGCCGGACGTATTGCGCCCCGTTGGGGAAGAGGTAGGTGTCCACAGTTTGGTCCGAAACCTTGTGGAGATTCACTGTGACATCTGCCATCACCTCTTGACGCTGGTGCCAATATCGGCCGAAGTCGAGACCCACCATGCTGCCGAGAACAACCAAGAGGCAAACTGCGCCAAAGAGGGTCCACCTCACGATCAGGTAGGTGCTCTTGGTGGTGAGTTCCGGTTGTCCTCGTTGCGGTGTCCTCGCACGCGCTCTGGGCCTGCTGAGCAAGGACAGATAGCTGCCAGCGATGATCAAGAGTGTGAATGTCGTGTACCTGGACGCGCCACCCGACGTCGGGGAGAGTGAGGCTCGCCCGAGGACGATTGTCAGAACATACAGAATCCCGAAAACGACCATCGCGACGCCGACAGGACGGCCGCTGGCGTCGTCTCGGCGGAGTCCATAGACGACTATCACCCAGGCTGCGATCGCGAAGAGGACGATTCCGAGCAGAATGACGACACTGGTGCTGGCCTGGGGCGCGTTGGGTATCAGGGCTCCACTGTCATCTTGGATCTTCCCGCCGAATACATCACCGATGACAAAGAAAAAGGTTCTGACACCCGCGACCGGGTTGCTCAACAAATACGACTTGGCCGAGTGGGCCAATCCAAAGTTGAAGTCATAGAAGTAGAGAGCCCCGGTTACGACGGCCGACGCGCTCCAGGCGTACAAGAACCCGTTGGTGCGACGCCGATGCCATAGGAGAACCAGTCCCACAGGCCAGATCAAGAGCCCTTGCAGCGAAGAGAAGCTTCCGACAACAGCGACGACGATTGCTGCGAGCAACGCGATCCCCGTCAGGACTGGTCGGTCGATGATGAAAATCGTGGCTGCGAGCGCCAAGATGACGAGGTACCAGGCCAGCTGAAATCCCCAAAGTGTGTTCCCGGCTTGAACGAACGACAGCATGACGAAGAACACTGGGCAGTAGTAGAGCCAGGGAGTCGACGGAGAACGACGTTTGTGAGCCCCGATGAACAGAACAGTGGCCGCGACGAGCATGGCTCCACTGAGGAATTCCTCGAAGACGACGTTGTAGTGCGTTGTATCGCTCTGCAGCAACACGAGGATATTCGGGAAGAGGATCCGGTTCTCGTTGTGCTGCGCCCACAACGCTGAATGGTGGGCAATGAGGGAGATATCGGACCATGAGTCGTAGTAGATGACGTTGACGGCGTAGTTGCCGATGAACCAGAAGTACGCCACGACAGGCACGGCCAAGGCAACGATTTCCAAGCTCCTCGCTAGCGGTCGCGTCGTAACGGAGCCTTCACGGTCATCGCCCATGCCTTATCCATCCTTCGCGGGCAGGCAGAGGAACCTACGGCGAGCTATCACATGAAGCCGCGCTTCCCCGCAGATGCGGGAGACGTCGACGAGCGCAACGGCGGATGGCAAAACTTTCCGGCCCGAGGAGGAGCCAAGGCCGGGAATGTGCCACCACCTCGGTGTGGAGGGGTTGGGGCATGCGCGATACCCAGCACAGTTTTTACCTGTTGGCTGACGCCCACCTGAGAGGACTCCCACCAAAGCGAAGGGTACCCCACGACGGGCAGAAATTCCCTGGTCGACATCCCTCAAAGAGCCCGTACCACCAACGTGATCGGGGTACTGGGCGGGAAGCGGCCCTTCGGCCCCATTGGCCGCCCGAGCGCGCCGGACTGTAACGTGTTCTCAGCGCGCCGGGCCTGGGTGCCCGGGCCGGCGACGACGTGGCGCTGACGTGGGGCGATGCAGCCCCCGCCACCCGGGAGGGACACGATGGAGATTGCCTTGACCGAGGAGCAACAGGCGCTGAAGAGCGAGCTGCGCGCCTACTACGAGAACCTGTTGACCCCCGAGCTCGAGCAGGAGCTGTCGCATGCGGGCGGGATCGGGCCCGTGGTGCGCAAGGTCGTCAAGCAGATGGGCAGCGACGGGTGGCTCGGCATCGGCTGGCCGACGGAGTGGGGCGGCCAGGGGCGCTCGGCCGTCGAGCAGTTCATCTTCTTCGACGAGTCCATGCGCAGCGGCGCGCCCGTCCCGATGCTCACCATCAACACGGTCGGGCCGACGATCATGAACTTCGGGACGCAGGAGCAGAAGGAGTTCTTCCTCCCCAAGATTCTGGCCGGCGAGATCTCCTTCTGCATCGGCTACACCGAGCCCAACTCAGGCACTGATCTCGCCTCGTTGACCACCCGGGCCGTACGCGACGGCGACGAGTACGTCATCAACGGCGCCAAGATCTTCACCAGCCTGGCCGGCGACGCCGATTACATCTGGCTGGCCACCCGCACCGACCCCAATGCGGCCAAGCACAAGGGGATCTCCATGTTCGTGATCCCCATGAACACTCCCGGCATCCGCGTCGTGCCGATGAGGCTCCTCGGCGACCACAACATCAACTACACGTTCTACGAGGACGTGCGCGTCCCGGCCACGAGCCTCGTCGGCGGTGAGAACCAGGGCTGGAACCTGATCACCAACCAGCTCAACCACGAGCGGGTCACGCTGTGCTCGCCCGGCATCATCGAGCGCGTCCTGACCGACGTGCGCGCCTGGGCCCAGACCACCAAGCTGCCCGACGGTCGCCGTGTCATCGACCAGGAATGGGTGCAGGAGCACCTGGCCCGGGTGTACGCAGAGCTCGAGTTCCTCCGCCTCATCAACTGGAAGGTGGCGTGGCAGGGGACGCAGGGGCACCTGGACGTGGCCGACGCTTCGTCGATCAAGGTCTTCGGCACGGAGTTCTACCTGCGGGCCTTCCGCTCCTTGATGGAGATTCTGGGGCAGGCGGGCTACCTGACGCGTGGCTCACCTGCCTCGGTCGTGGCCGGCCGCCTGGAGATGTACGCCCGCTCCATGATCATCCTCACCTTCGGTGGCGGCACCAACGAGATCCAGCGGGACCTCATCGCGATCTTCGGCCTCGGCATGCCGCGGTCGCTGCGCTGAGCCCGCCGACGAGCCAGGAGATCACATGGACTTCAACTACAGCGAAGAGCAGGAGGCGGTCCGGCAGCTGGCGGGGCAGATCTTCGGCGAGCGGTCGACGCATGACCGGCTCAAGGAGATCGAGGCGGCGGCGGGTGACGAGGGACCCTTCGACCGCGACCTCTGGAGGGACCTGGCCAACGCCGGGCTCCTCGGCATCCACCTGAGCGAGGACGTCGGCGGAGCCGGACTCGACTTCGTGGCGGCCTGTCTGGTCGTGGAGGCGGCCGGCCGGACGGCGGCCTACGTTCCCGTGGTCGAGACGATGGTCTACGGCGCCGAGCCGATCGCACGCTTCGGCACCGACGCGCAGCGCAAGACTTGGCTGACCGGCGTGGCGAGCGGCGAGACGATTCTCACCGCCGCCATGGCCGAGTTGGCCGGCGAGGTGATCCTTCCGGGTGGGACAGAACCCGCTACGACGGCGACCGCGCAGCCCGATGGCTCATGGGTGCTCTCGGGCACCAAGGCCTGCGTGCCGGCGGCCCTCGTGGCCGACGCGATCCTGGTGCCGGCCACGTGCCGGACCGCTGACGGTTCCTCGACGGGCGCCGGCGTCTTCATCGTCGACGCGGGCGCGGAGGGTCTCACCATGATCCGGCAGACCACCACGACCGGGCGACCCGAGGCGATCGTGGAGCTCCACGGAGTCCGTGTCGGTGCGGAGCGCCTTTTGGGTGAGGGCGCCGACGGCGGTGCCGTGATCGATTGCATCACCGAGTTCGCGACGACCGCCCTCTGCATCGAGGAAGCCGGCGTCTGCGCCTCCGCCCTCGAGCTCACGGCCGAGTACACCAAGACACGGGTGCAGTTCGAGAAGCCGATCGCCACCTTCCAGGCGGTGGGGCAGCGCGCCGCGGACGCCTACGTCGACACGGAGGCAATCCGGCTCACGGCCTGGCAGGCCGCGGCTCGACTGGCCGCTGGCCTACCGGCGTCGGCGGAGGTGGCGATCGCGAAGTACTGGGCCGCCGAGGGCGGGCAGCGCGTCGTGCACGCGGCGTCCCACCTCCACGGCGGGGTTGGCGTCGACCGCGACTACCCGCTGCACCGCTTCTTTCTGCTGACCCGGCAGATCGAGCTCACGCTCGGCGGCGCAAACGAGAGCCTGCGCCGGCTGGGGCGCATGCTGGCGGACGAGCCCGTCTGAAGTCTTTGCGCCGGCGCGGCCCGAGCCATCGGGCCGGAGACGCGGAGCTTTGCTCAGCCCGGCGGGGTCTGCGGGGCGCGATTCGACAGGCCGAGGCCATAGCCGGCCAGGAACACGCCTGCCTCCTTGTGGCGCGGGTACGCACCGGCCAGTTCGTGAAACGCACGCGAGTGGTCGGGATATGTGAGGTGCGCCACCTCGTGCACGAGCACCGAGTCGAGCACCCATTCGGGCACGGTGCGCAGGCGGTGTGACACGCGGATGTGGCCCGAGTAAGAGGAGCACGAGGCCCACCGGGCCGTCTGGTTGGTGACCCACCGCACAGAGACGGGCCGGGCCCCAACCAGGTAGCGGTCGCTCAACTCGATGGCCCGGGCCAGCAGACCGTCGTCGTCGAGCCCCGACTGCACGCGCTGCCGCGTGAGCAGCCGGTCGACCAACCAGTCGGTGGTCTTCTGTCGGCTCTCGACGTCGAGATGGGCCGGCAGCGACACGACGATGCGGCCACCCACCCACTTGGCCTCGGACGTCTTCTTGCGGCGTTTGCTGATGCGGACCTCGACGACGGGCGCCGGTTCGACCGCGCTGAGGCCGTCGCAGGGTGCTGCGGCCTCGACCGACTCGAGCGCCTCGATGGTCGTGTCCGGATCCGACCCTGGCTCGGCGCCGCGCGGTGGCGCTTCGGGCAGCCGGGCCGTACGGTCCGGCGTCGGTTCGGCCCCGAAGAGGTCGGCCACGTCGAACAGCGTCATGAAGGGCATTGTGGCCGACCAGTGTGACCGGGTCGTGCATGCCTGGTCAGCATCCCGGTATGAGCGCTTCCCGCTGCCTACGATCTATGCGCCGGCCAGGCGGGATCGGTCGAACGGGAGGGCTGCCATGTCTGCTCTGATGCTTGCGACCAACGGTGGGTTGATCGGAATCATGGTGATCGTCTACCTCGCGATCATCGTCTTTGAGATCGCAGCGCTGTGGAAGGTGTTCGCCAAGGCGGGCCGGCCCGGCTGGGCGGCCATCATCCCGTTCTACAACCTCTACATCCTTTTGAAGGTCATCGGGAGGCCGGCGTGGTGGCTGCTGCTCTTCGTGGTCGGCGTGATCGTCCCGTTCGTGGGTTGGATCCTGCTGATCGTCTTCGGCATCATCATTGCCATCGACCTGGCCAGGTCGTTCGCCAAGAGCTCGGGCTTCGCCGTCGGGCTGTTCTTCTTGAACTTCATCTTCATCCCGATACTGGGCTTCGGTGAGGCACGGTACGTCGGACCGGCCGCAGCGGGCCCGAGAGCGATGTGAGCGCGCCTAGAGGTGTCAGCCGGCGGAGCTCGATTGGCTTGGCGGGTTCGACAGCTCTCCGGCGTGACGCCCCGAACCGGCGTAGAGGGATCACTGTGATGGATGCCTCGGTCTGCGTAGCGCGTCCACGAGCTTGCGCCAGCCTTTTGCGATCTGCTGTCCCTTCCAGGCTTGCGCTTCCGCCATCCCCGCCGCCGCCTCTCGGAGGCGTGTTGGCGGCTCGGCGGCGCGGTCGGGAGCCTCAGCCTTACTCTCGTGCTCCCGATTGGGGTCGCCATCTGCCGGGGTCATGAACCCCGAGACTACCCAGGCTTGTTGTCCGCGAGCTCGAAGAGCCGATCAGGCACTGGAGGTGCCCCACCTACCTGGCGGCAATGAACTGGGGTCCCTGGCAGTTGACAGTTCCGAGCTACCAGGTGCCTCAAGTCGCCGGGACGGGGCGTCACCGTGCGGCTCGTTGGGACAGGGTGAAGGTCGGTCTCTGACCTGCTTTTGGCAACTATTGCTCGAGGTTCACTACTTCCATGATGTCTTGCGACGAAGGTGCCATCTCTTCCTCGCGCCGGTCCTGGTGGGCGGTGGCAAGCGCGCCCTGCCCTTCGGCGTCCGTGCCGAGCTCGAGCTGTTGGACGAGCGCCGCTTTCGCAGTGGCGTTGTCTATCTCCGTTACCGTTTACGAGCCGAAGGGAGCTCCTGACTGCTGCTGCTTGCGTATTGATCGACGACGAGTTCGCGAGAGGCTCGACGCGCCGCTGCATCGATACGCCCGGCCAGAATGTAGACAGTTGGAGTGTCCCCATAGTGCGTTCAGGGATACTGAAAACGTAGGTTGACGCGGCACTAGCCGAGAACGAGCTCGGCCATGGTGCGCAAGGTGGTGACGTCACCGTTGATGAGCATGGTGGTGGCGCGCGACTCGCGCCAGGCCTCGAGGTCGTCGCGGATCTTGGCTACCGGACCAACCAGCGCGATGTCCTCCACCATGGCGGTGGGGACGGCAGCAGCAGCATCGTCCTTGCGCCCGTCGAGATACGCGTCCTGGATCTTGGTGGCCGCTTCCTCGTAGCCCATGCGCGCGAAGACGTCGAAGTGGAAGTTCATCTCCTTGGCCCCCATGCCGCCGATGTAGAGGGCGAGATACGGACGGAACCCGTCCGCGGCCGTCTCGGTGTCGTCGTTGAGCACGGTGGGTGCGAAGGCCAGCACCTCGAAGTCCGCCGCGCTGCGCCGCGCCCCGGGACGGGCGAAGCCCTCGTCGAGCGACGCCTCGAAGGAGGACATGGCGCGGGGGGAGAAGAAGATGGGGAACCACCCGTCGGCGATCTCCGCCGCCAGGGCGACGTTCTTCGGGCCCTCCGCCCCCAAGATGATCGGGACGTCGGCCCGTAACGGATGCACGATCGCCTTCAGCGGCTTGCCCAGACCGGTGCCACCCGGATAGGGGAGCGGGTAGTGCGGGCCGTCGTTGGTGACCGGGTTCTCGCGGGCGAGGACCTGGCGCACGACGTCGACGTACTCGCGGGTGCGCGCCAGCGGGGCCGGGAAGGGCTGGCCGTACCAGCCCTCGACCACCTGGGGCCCCGACACGCCGAGGCCGAGCACGAAGCGCCCGCCCGAGAGATGGTCCATCGTCAGCGCCGCCATGGCCATGGCGGTCGGGGTGCGTGCCGAGAGCTGGCACAGCGATGTGCCGAGGCGCACCCGCTCGGTCTGCGGATCCCCACCAGGCCAGCGGCGTGAGGGCGTCGGAACCGTAGGACTCCGCCGTCCAGACCGAGTCGTAGCCGAGCCGGTCGGCCTCCAACACGAGCTCCACCGCGTTGGGCGGCGGTCCCGAGCCCCAGTAACCCATCTGCAGGCCGATCTTCATCGTCTTCACGTGCGACTCCTCTCGGCTTCTCGGCGCGCTCGGCCGTGTGTCAGACCTTGGCGACAATCTCTTCGGCGAACCAGCGCACCGCACCGAGGCGGGCGTCGAGAGCCTCCTTGTCCGGCGTGCCCGGTTGCCACATCGACGAACATCCACGGTGCGCACACGAAGTCGGTCACGCCGGCGGCGGCGAAGCGGCGGTACAGGTCGACGTCGGGCCGCTCCTTGAGCGAAAGGTAGACGGCGAAGCTCTCTCTGTCCCGCCCGGCCTTCTCGAGCGCGTCGTCCAGCTCGGCGAGGTGGATCCACGCCTCGTCCTCGGAGTAGGCGCCGGCGGCGATCCAGCCGTCGCACAGGGCCGCCGTGCGGCGGAGCGCGACAGGGGAGTGGCCGCCGCCGATGATCGGGATCGGCTCGGTGGGGGCGGGCTCGATCTGGCACTCCGGGACGTCGTAGTAGTCCCCGTGGAACTCGACCCAGCCACCGCGGCACAGCGCACGCAGGGCGACGATCATCTCGTCCAGGCGCTTGCCCCGCGAGCCGAAGTCCTGGCCGGTCTGCTCGAACTCCTCCTTGCACCAGCCGACCCCGACGCCCAGGCGCAGCCGGTTGTCCGCCAGCACGGCGGTCGTGCCGACAGATTTGGCGACCGTCATGAGGTCGCGCAACGGCGCGATGTACACGCCGGTGGTGAAGAGCAGGTTCTCCGTCGCCGCGGCCATGGCGGAGATCACGCACATCGGGTCAGGCCACGCCGTCTCGGTACCCCACCCGGGCGCGCCGTCCTCGCGGGTCGAGTAGGTGTAGCGCGACTCGAGCTCGCGTGGGTTGAACAGATGATCGGAGACGTACATCCCGCCGTAGCCCAGTTCGTCGGAGGCCTGGGCCAGCGGGATCGCCTGGCGCGTCGGCAGGAACGAGATGGCCTGGTGGAAGCGCACCTCGTGGTCGCTCACGACACGGGCCTCAGCGAGCCTGGGCGGGTAGCGGCGTGCCCCCGATGGGAGCGGACGGCGCGAAGGCGACGGGGATGTGCTTGGTCCCGTTGATGAAATTCGACTGCAGGCGCTGCACGTCGCCGTCCAGGCGGATGTCGGGTAGGCGGTCGAGGACGCGGTCGAACATGACCATGATCTCCATGCGGGCCAGGTTCGCTCCCAGGCAGAAGTGCGGCCCACCACCGCCGAACGCGATGTGGTTGTTGGGGGACCGGGTGATGTCGAACGAGTTGGGGTTCTCGAAGGCCGATTCGTCCCGGTTGGCCGAGGTGTGCCAGAAGACGATCTTGTCTCCCTCCTTGATCTCCTGTTCGTGCAGCTCCATGTCGGCCGGTCGCCGTGCGACGGAAGTGCATGACGGGCGTGACGAAGCGCAACATCTCCTCGACGGCACCGGGCAGCAGCGAGCGGTCGCGACGGACCAGCTCCCACTGCTCGGGGTGGTCGAAGAAGGCGGTCATCGCTCCCGACATGAGATTCCGGGTCGTCTCGTTGCCGGCGACGATCAGGAGGAGGAAGAAGAGATCGAGCTCGAGCTGGTCGAGCTTCTCGCCCTCCACCTCGGCGGCGAGGAGCACCGAGACCAGGTCCTGTCTGGGCTGGAGACGCCGGTTGGAGGCCAGCTCCTCGGCGTAGCTGTACACCTGCATGGCGGCCTCGCCTGAGTCCACGTCGGGTGTCTGGTACTCGGGGTCCTCGGAGCCGATCATCCGGTTCGACCAGTCGAAGACCATGCGGCGGTCCTCTTGGGGCACACCCAGCAGTTCGGCGATGACGAGCAGGGGGAGCTCGGCCGCGATCTCCTCGACGAAGTCGGCCGTGCCGCGCTCGCACACGGCGTCGATGATCCCGTCGGCGTAGCCGACGATCTGCTGCTCGAGGTCCCGCACCATCTTGGGGGTGAAGCCGTGGTTGACCAGCCGCCGGTAGCGCGTGTGCATGGTCGGGTCCATGTTGACCATCATCAGCTGTTGCTGGGCCAGCTGGTCGTCGTCCATCTCGTTGAAGAGGGAGCCCCGCCGGGCTGAGGAGAAGTGTTCCCAGTCCCGGTTGACTCGGACGCAGTCGTCGTAGCGGGTGATGGCCCAGAACCCGCCGCGAGGCGCCGCCGCTTCGGGGTGCCAGAACGCGGGCGCCTCCCGGCGGAGTTCGGCGAACCACTCATGGGGCACCCCGGCGACGAAGTTACGCCCGTCGATGAGGTCGATCTCCTCGAGGCTCAAGGGCCCCCCTTTCGCGCACCTCGGGCGAACTCACCCGATGTTGCCCGGTGCCTGCCTTTTCAAGGTCATTTCTAGAACGTGTGTCAGTGATCATAGGCACAGACCGGCGCCGCCCGGCCGGCTCGGGGTCGGAGCGGCCGAGCAGGTATGTTCGCCGGGCGGCCGTCGGAGCTCCCGACCTGGGCCCGAGCGAACTGAGGACTTCGTCGTTGACCTACTGCCTGGCCCTGCGCCTCCACGAGGGCATGATCTTCCTGGCCGACACCCGCACGAACGCCGGCGTCGACGACGTCGGCACCTATCGCAAGATGCACGTGCTCCAACCCGCTGACGACCGCCTCTTCGTGATCGAGTCGGCCGGGAGCCTGGCGACGACACAGGAGGTTCTCGACCGCATGGCGCCGCGACCTGGCGGCCGGTGAGGCGACGGAGAGCCTGGCCACGGTCGCCCATCTGTTCGAGGCGGCGCTGTACCTGGGGCGCCTGAGCCGGGAAGTGGCGAAGGGGCACAAGGAAGCGCTCGGAGAGGTCGGGGCCGACGGCACGGCGACCTTCATCCTCGGCGGGCATGTCGGTGACGAGACGCCCGACATCCTGCTCGTGTATCCCGAGGGCAACTACATCCGGGCCTCGGACGACCGCCCCTTCCTGCAGATCGGGGAGAGCAAGTACGGAAAGTTCATGCTCGAACTGGCGGTGGAGGCGCACGTCGACCTCGTGACGGCGGCCAAGATCGCACTGGGGTCCATGTTGAGCACGGCACGGGCCAACCTCTCCGTCGGGCCGCCCTATGACATCGGGATCTACTTCAACGAATCCCGCTCCCTCAGCCAGTTCCGTATCGAGAGTGACTCGCCGCTACTGGAGAAGCTGCGCAAGGTGTGGGAGCGCCACCTCCTGAACGGCATCGCCGAGCTTCCGGCGATCACACAGGATGATCTGACGGAAGTGGACGACCCGGCGTAACGGTCCGGGCGTATCGGGATTCGCATCGGCATAGAACCACGAGGAGACCAATGGACGACGGCACCGCTCCCCCCGGCCCCCCGGCCCCCGAACGGGTCTCGACCGGGACCCTCCCGTCGGACGACGAGGTGCGGGCGATCGTCTCGGCCGGCTACGAGCGCTTCCGCGAGCTGGACGATGGGAACGTGGCCGACTACATCCCGGCCCTGGCCAAGGTGTCGCCGGAGGCCTTCGGCGTGTGCGTGGCCGGCGTGCACGGGGGCGTCTTCGCCATCGGCGACGCTGAGCAGGAGTTCACCATCCAGAGCATCTCGAAGCTCTTCGTGTTCGCCGTGGTGTGCGACACCCTCGGTCCGGCCGAAGCGCGTCGCAAGCTAGGGGTCAACAGCACCGGGTTGCCCTTCGACTCGGTCATGGGCATCGAGCTCAACGCGGACCGCACCATGAACCCGATGGTGAACGCGGGCGCCCTCGCCACCACCAGTCTGATCCCCGGAGGTTCCCCGAGGAGAAGTTCGAGCACATCGTCGCCGCCCTCTCGGTGTTCGCCGGGCGGTCGCTGATGATGGACGAAGAGGTGTACGAATCCGAGGCGGCGACCAACGATCGCAATCGCGGCATCGCCCACCTCCTGGCCGGCTACGGGCGCCTGTACTGCGATCCGGATGTCGCCACCGACATCTACACCCGGCAGTGCTCGGTCCGCGTGAACACGCGTGACCTGGCCGTCATGGGGGCGACCCTGGCCGACGGCGGGGTCAACCCGCTCACCGGGGAACGGGCCATCGCGGCGGACTGCTGTCGGCGCGTGTTACCCGTGCTCGCCACCGCCGGCCTCTACGAGCGGTCGGGCGACTGGCTCTACGACGTAGGCCTGCCGGGGAAGAGCGGGGTCAGCGGGGGACTGGTGACGGTGTCACCCGGAAAGGGTGGGGTCGGGACCTTCTCGCCGCCGCTCGACGAGGCCGGCAACAGCGTGCGCGGGCAGCGCATGACGACGTATCTCTCCGAACGCCTGGGCCTGAACCTCTTCGCCTCGGCCCCGCGCCCCGAGGGATTCGCGGCGGTAAGGGGGTTGACATCGGGCGTTCACAATTGAATACTTGTACAAGTAATAGATTGTGAACTCCGAGAAAGGATGCTGCCATGACCACCGCAACCAACCGCCCTGACAACCCGGAGGCCATTGAGGACTTCCGGCGCACGAAGACCTTCACCTCCTCGCCCGAGGCGGTGGTCGAGGCCCTGGGCGCGACCGCGGGCATCGAGGGCTGGTGGGGGTCGACGTCCGGCTCGGCCAGCGAGGGAGGCACCTTCGAGGTCGGGTTCGGCAGCGACCGTTCGATCGTCATCGAAGCGGCGGCGGTCGATGCACGGCGCGTCGAGTGGAAGGTGGAACGGGCTCCGCACACCCCGGAGTGGGATGGAACCACCATCGTTTTCGAGCTGGAGCCCGCCGGTGCGGGCACCGAGCTGCGGTTCTGGCACCACGGGCTCACTTCGCAGCTCGAGTGTTTCGACATGTGCAACGAAGGATGGACGCACTACCTGGCCAGCTTGGTCGACTACGTGGACCGTGGCGCGGGCCACCCCTACCGCCACGGACGCGATCGCAGCCGCGAAGACAGCGAGTCCTGAGGAGCGTCGGGCGTTGACCGGGAGCGCCGAACAGGCGAACGTGCCGGCGCCCGATGCGCTGCTGCGGGCGCTCGCCGACCCGCATCGACGCGAGATACTGCGTCTCGTCCATTACGACGAGCTTCCCGCCGGGCAGATCGCCGCCAACTTCGACCTGACGCAGCAGGCGGTCAGCCAGCATCTCGCCGTCCTCAAGCGCGCCGGCCTTCTCGACGAGCGGCGCGAGGGCACCCGACGCCTCTACCTCTTCCGATCAGCCTCGCTCGAACCGATGCGTGACCTGCTCGAGGAATTCTGGCCCGACGCGCTGGGCCGGCTTAAGCAGGTGGTCGAAGAGGCGCACCCGAGAGAAACGAGATGACCATGTCCACGCGAGAGCCCGTCGTCGCCACGGTCCGCATCGCCGCACCGCCCGAGATCGTGTTCCCGTATTTCACCGACCCCGATCTCGTGTCGGAGTGGCTCGCCCAGAAGGCCGACCTCGAACCGCGGCCCGGCGGCCTTTTCGCCATCGACGTGGACGGCGGGAAGGCCCAAGGCTCCTACGTCGAGATCGACCCACCCCGCCGCGTGGTGTTCACGTGGGGGATCCCGGGGGACAACGAACTGCCGGTCGGCAGCAGCACGGTCGAGGTCGTCCTCGTCGCCGAGGACGCCGGCACCGCGGTCACGTTGACGCACCGCGACCTGCCGGCGGCGAAGCGCCCCTCGCATCAGGAGGGGTGGGATCGGCATCTGGGCGGACTGGTCGGGGCGGTCGGGACCGCGGCGGCCGGCTGAAGGCTGCAGGCTGCCGGACCGGCTCGGGGAGTCCGGGGCGGTGGCCTGGCCAGGCTGGCGGAAGTGGTGGCGGACCGGGACGCCCAAACGAGAACGTGTTACAGTTTTTTGAGCCGCGGCCTTGACCTGGCAGGGACCGCGGAGTGCACGCGAGGCTGCCCCACGATGTTCCTCGAAGAGAGCCCCGAACAGCAGCAGCTGCGCGCCGAGTTGCGTCAGTACTACCGCGAGCTCCTCACCGACGAGGTGCGGGAGGGTCTCGCCGAGGGCGGCGAGGGCGGCGCGGCCTGGGGCCAGGTGGTGCGCCAGATCGGCAAGGACGGCTGGCTCGGCATCGGATGGCCGCGCGAGTTCGGCGGGCAGGGCCGGCCGGCGACGGACCAGTTCATCTTCTTCGACGAGACCCGGCGCGCCGGTGCGCCGTTCCCCTTCGTCACCATCAACACCGTCGGGCCGACCATCATGCGCTTCGGCACCGACGAGCAGAAGTCGTTCTTCCTGCCGCAGATCCTCGCCGGCGAGCTCAATTTCGCCATCGGCTACACCGAGCCCGAGGCCGGCACCGACCTGGCCTCGTTGCGCACGCGGGCGGTGCGCGACGGCGAGGAGTACGTCGTCAACGGCGCGAAGATCTTCACCAGTGGCGCCGACCAGGCCGACTACGTGTGGCTGGCCGTACGGACCGACCCGGACGTTCCCAAGCACAAGGGCATCTCGATCCTGTGTGTGCCCACGACCTCGGCCGGCTTCGAGTGGTCGATCATCCACACCGTCGGAGGGCTGACGACGACGCAGACCTTCTACGACAACGTGCACGTGCCGGTGGCCAACCGGGTCGGGGAAGAGAACGAGGGCTGGCGCATGATCACCACTCAGCTCAACCACGAGCGTGTCGGCCTGGCCGCGTGGAGCGGTCTGGCCATCTCGCTCTACGAGGACATCGTGGAGTGGGCAGCGGCGCAGCAGACCGACGACGGCAGGACGCTGATCGACCAGGGCTGGGTGCAGATGGATCTCGCCAAGTGCCACGCCGAGCTCCAGGCCATGTGGCTGCTCAACTGGCGCATGGCGGTGCACGTGGCCGATGGGGAGCTGACCGGCGCCGAGTCGTCGTCGATCAAGGTGTTCGGGACCGAGCGCATCGTCGAGGTGACGCGGCTGTTGCTGGGCGTGGTGGGCGCCGCCGGC
This sequence comes from uncultured Acidimicrobiaceae bacterium, assembly GCA_963737805.1. Taxonomy (GTDB): domain Bacteria; phylum Actinomycetota; class Acidimicrobiia; order Acidimicrobiales; family RAAP-2; genus Bog-473. The sequence continues at coordinate 78,559 of CAVTUE010000011.1, read as the reverse complement.
TACCTGGTGCCGGGCTCGCCGGGTGCGCTGCTGCGCGGCCGGCTCGAGGCCACGGGGCGCCAGGCGCAGATCAACACGTTCGGGGGCGGGGTGAACGAGGTGCAACGCGAGATCGTGGCCACGGCCGGACTGGGGATGACGCGGGGGCGCGGTGAGCGCGGCGAGCGCGGCGCCGGCGCGGTTCGAGGAGCTGGCCGCCTTCCCGGACCACAGCGCGGAGTTGGCATCACTGGTCGGGCAGGCGGCCGGTCCGCCGAGCCTGGCCCCGGACGCGGTCAACGTCCCGATGATCCGGCACTGGGTCGAGGCCATGGGCGACCACAACCCCGTCTACGTGTCCGACGACGCGGCGCGCGCCGCCGGCTACGACGAGTTGATCGCACCGCCCACCATGCTGCAGGCCTGGACCATGCGGGGCCTGCGCACGTCGCTGCTCCTCGAGGAGGCCCGGGCCGAGGGCGCCGTGCAGGGGAGCGGTCCCAACGAGACGATGATGGGTCTGCTCGACGAGGAGGGGCTCACCTCGGTGGTGGCCACCAACTGCGAGCAGCACTACGGGCGTCCTCTGGTGGTGGGGGACCGGTTGCTGGTGCGCTCGGTGATCGAGGCGATTACAGAGCCCAAGCGAACCGGTCTGGGCACCGGGCGCTTCATCACGACCCGGCTGGACTACGTGGCCGTCCCCGATGCGACCGTGCCCGTGTTCGTGGACTCGGACGAGGAGGTGCAGGCGCTCTATGACGCCGGGGAGCCGGTGGCCACCATGCGCTTCCGGATCCTCAAGTACCTGCCCCCGGCCCGCACGCCGGCGCGCCCGCCGCGCCCGCGGCCGGCCCTCACCCAGGACAACGCATTCTGGTTCGAGGGCGCCCGTGACCACCGGCTCTTGATTCAGCACTGCACCTCGTGCGGCACGCTGCGCCACCCGCCGCTGCCGGCCTGCGCCGTCTGCGGATCCCTCGAGTGGGACGCAGTGGAGTCGAGCGGGCGCGGCACCGTGTACTCCTACGTCGTGGTGCACTACCCCCAGGTGCCGGCGTTCGAGTACCCGTTGCCGATCGGTCTGATCGAGCTCGAGGAGGGGACACGGGTGGTGGCCAACCTCGGCGGGGTCGCGCTCGATGCGATCGAGGTCGGCATGGCGGTGCGCGCCGAGTTCGTCGACCACGACGAGGAGCTGTCCCTCCCCGTGTTCGTGCCGGCGGGGACGTCGGCAGGGAAGCCGGCAGGGAAGGGAGCCTGATGGACTTCAAGCTGAGCGACGAACAGCTCGCTGTCTCGGAGGCCGCCACCGGTCTCCTCACGGGCCTGGTCGACGCCGAGCGCATCGCCGCCGTGGAGGCCGGTGCCGAGCGGATCGACCGCGAGCTGTGGCAGGCGTTGGCCGACGCCGACCTCCTCGGGCTCGCCGTCCCCGTGGCCGACGGCGGCGCCGGCTACGGCCTGATGGAGCTCTGCCTGCTCCTGGAGGCGCAGGGGAACGCGGTGGCGCCGGTGCCGCTATGGGCCACGCTCGTGTTGGGGGCGCTCCCCATCGCCCACTTCGGCTCGGAGGCCCAGCGCGGCCGCTGGCTCCGCGGCGTGGTCGCCGGCGAGGTGATCCTGACCGCGGCCCTCAACGGCAGCGCGAGCAGCCCGACGTCCATGCCTCCGGTGCGCGCCACGGGGTCGGGCTCGGGCTCGGGGTCGAGCACGGGGAACGGCTGGGTACTGGAGGGCACCGAGTTGGCCGTGCCCCAGGCCCACCTGGCGGACCGCATCGTGGTGCCGGCCCGTACGGAGGACGGGGGCGTGCTGCTGGCGCTCGTCGATCCGCAGGCGGCGGGTGTGACGCTCGAGCGCGCCGTGACCACCAACCGCGAGATCCACCCGCACCTGCATCTCGCCGGTGTGGCCGTGGCGCCGGGAGATCTCCTCGTCGGCCCGGACCTGGGCCACTCCGTTCTCGACTTCATGCTCGTGGCGGCCACCATCGCGCTGTGCTCGCTGCAGGTCGGCGTATGCGAGGCGGCGCTGACCACGACCGCGGCCTACCTCAACTCGCGCCAGCAGTTCGGGCGACCCCTCAGCACCTTCCAGGGCGCAATGCTGCGGGCGGCGGACGCCGCCATCGACATCGAGGCGATGCGGGTCACCTGGCAGAACGCGGCGTGGCGCTTCGACACCGGCCGCGACGCCGCCGATGCGGCCCGGGTGGCCAAGTGGCAGGCCTCCGAGCGCGGCCAGCGGACGGTGCACGCCACCCAGCACCTGCACGGGGGCATGGGTGCGGATATCTCGTACCCGATCCACCGCTACTTCTTGTGGGGCAAGCAGATCGAATTGCTCTTGGGTGGCCCGAGCGCGCAGCTGGCGCGGCTCGGGGCGGACATCGCCGAGGTGGCGCTGGCCCGGGCCGAGGCCGAGTCCGAGGTGTCAACGTGAGCACGGTTGGACTGGATCTCTCGGGCCCGGCGTTCTCCACGGTGAAGGTGGGCGACGAGCTTCCGACCCTGGTGCTGCCGGTCACGCGCACGTTGATCGTGTCCGGTGCCATTGCGAGCCGCGACTACCAGGACGTGCACCACGATTCGGTCATGGCCAAGGAGCGGGGCTCCAAGGACATCTTCATGAACATCCTGACCACCAACGGGCTGGTCGGGCGCTACGTCACCGACTGGTCGGGCCCGCGCAGCCGAGTGTCAGACGTCAACATCAGGCTCGGTGCGCCGAACCATCCCGATTGCACAATGACGTTGACGGGATCGGTCACCGAGAAGGGGTCGCTCACCGACGACGGCCTGTACGGCGTCGTGACGGTCTCCATCCGCGGTGCCAACGACCTGGGCGACCACGTCACGGGCACCGTCACGGTGCTGCTCCCGGCCGGGCCGCTCCCGGCGTCCACGAGCCGCGTGATGGCACGTTCCCATTCGTTCTCCGGTTCGACGGCCATCGCCGGCATCGGCGCGACCGAGTTCTCCAAGGACTCCGGGCGCTCGGAGCTGCGACTGGCCGTCGAGGCGGTCGCCGCCGCGCTGGCCGACGCCGGCATTGCCCCCTCCGAGGTGCAGGGGATGGTCACGTTCAGCTCGGACACCAATCCCGACATCGACATCGCGCGCAGCCTGGGTATCGGCGATCTGAGCTTCTTCAGCCGCATCCACTACGGCGGCGGGGCGGCGTGCGCCACCGTCCAGCAGGCGGCGTTGGCGGTTTCCTCGGGGGTGGCCGACGTCGTGGTCTGCTACCGCGCCTTCAACGAGCGCTCGGGCAGCCGCTTCGGCGCCGGCGTGCAGGGGAGGGCCCCGTTGCCCACGGCGGAGAACGCGCACATGGCGTCGTACCTGCCCGTTGGCCTGCTCACGCCCGCCTCGTGGGTGGCCATGGCGGCACAGCGCTACCTGCATGTCACGGGCGCCACGAGCGAGGATCTCGGCCGAGTGGCCGTGGCCGACCGCAAACACGCGGCGACCAACCCGAAGGCCTGGTTCTACGAGCAGCCCATCACGCTCGAGGAGCACCAAGCCAGCCGCTTCATCGTCGAGCCGCTCCATCTCCTCGACTGCTGTCAGGAGACCGACGGCGGGCAGGCGCTCGTGGTGACCTCCCTCGAGCGCGCCCGCGACCTGCGCACGGCCCCGGTCGTCATCCGGGCGGCGGCCCAGGGCTCCGGGGCGGGCCAGGACATGATGACGAGCTACTACCGTGACGACCTACTCGGCCTGCCCGAGATGGCGGTGGTGGCCCGTCAGCTGTGGGAGACCTCGGGGCTCGGCCCGGACGACATGCAGGCCGCCATCCTCTACGACCACTTCACCCCCTACGTCCTCTACCAGTTGGAGGAGCTCGGGTTCTGCGCCAAGGGCGAGGCCAAGGACTTCGTGCGCGACGGCCGCCTCGAGCTCGGTGGGGCGCTCCCCATCAACACGCACGGGGGCCAGCTCGGCGAGGCCTACCTCCATGGCATGAACGGGATCGCCGAGGGCGCCCGGCTGGTGCGCGGTACCTCGGTCAACCAGGTGCCCGGGCTCGAGCACGTCGTGGTCACCGCCGGGACCGGCGTGCCGACGAGCGGGCTGGTCCTCGGCGTCGATCGCTGAACCGGCGCCGCCGCCGTGCCGCGCTGGTGCGAGGCTGTGGGCTGTGACCGATTAGGACGGCCCGCAGCTCGTGAGCGACGCCGAGTAGCCGTCGGTGGTCGTCTTGACAGGGCCGACGCCCGGTGCGTACCAGGCGGTGAGGCTCAGCTCCTTGGCGATGGCGGGCTTGAAGGCGGCGGCCAACTCCTTCGAAGCGGCCTTCGAGACGTTGGTGAAGGCGATCGACTGCAGGACGGAGCGCAACGACAGGACGTGCCTGAACGTCCCCATGGGCGTGCGCAGGACCGGCACGGAGCCCCCGCTCTGTCGGATCCCCACGACCATGTCGAGCGACGTCGCGCTCGCCGGCAGGACAGCCTTGAGCTCGGCGCGGTCCGCCGCGCTGAGCGGCACCGAGATGTGCAGGCGGGACACCGCGGTGCCGCCGGACAGAAGGGTCTGCGCGCTCGGAAAGGTCGTGTCGCCGTCGATGCTGTACGGCTGCCCGGCCAGCTGGATACCTGACGGCACCGAGATCAGCTGCCCGCTTTTGGTCAACACGTAGTGCAGCGCGGCGTTGGTCGGAGCGGACACACCTCCCACCGAGGTCGAGCTCCCCTCGGTGATGACCACCGAACGGCCCTGCGGCGCGGTGCCAACGGAGGACACGGTCAGGGTCTCGTCGCCCGTAGCGCTGGTGCCGTCGAGCGATTCGTGGCAGGTCCAGCCCACCTTGAGGGGGAAGAAGTACCGGACCCAGGTCGCGGCCTTCTTCGCGGTGCCGGCGTCGCCCGTGGCCGCGGTGGCGATCCCGGCGGGGAGTGTGGTGAGGGCCGCCGCGAGCGTCAGTGCGGTCTTGGTGGCCCCGCCCAGCAGGGCCCCGCCGCGACGGGCTGCCCGGCGCGGCGTCCCGTCTGTCGTCGTGCTGGGCATCGGCATCCGTCCCCTCTGGGTCCGGCGTCGGAGCCGGGAGCGATCGATGGTAGTGGTGTTGCCGCGGTGCGGCGCTGCATGGTGTGGCGGCACTTGCTGCAGGTTCAGATGGGCCGGTCGCCCACTGCTGCCTCCAGCGCGGCGGCGTCCTCGGCTGCCAGCGCGTCGTACGGGCCGCCCTTGTCGGCTTGCCACAGCACCGGCTCGGCGCAGTTCCAGCGCTCGGCCCGCAGCGCCCGCTTGATCACCTTGTTGGTGGCGGTCACCGGCAGCGCGTCGCTCATGCGCACGAATCGAGGCGCCCATTTGGTCCCGAGGTCCCCCTGGGCGGCCAGGAAGTCGGCCAACCCGGCGGCGTCCAGGCTGTCGATGCCCGGCCGCAGCTGCACGGCCGCCATCACCTGGTCGCCCACGACCGGGTCCGGCACGGCGTAGACCGAGGCCAGGACGACGTCGGGGTGCCGTTGCAAGATCCGCTCGATGGGGGCCGAGGCGAAGTTCTCGCCGTCGACACGGAGCCAGTCGTGATCCCGGCCGGCGAAGTAGAAGAAGCCGGCGCCGTCGCGGTAGGCCAGGTCGCCCGTCCAGTACCAACCCTCACGCAACCGAGCGGTCTCGGCATCGCTGTTGCGCCAGTACCCCTCGAAGCCGGCGCCGCCGGCCTTGGACACGAGCTCGCCGATGGCCTCTTCTGCGTTGAGCAGCCGGCCCTGGTCGTCGAAGCGGGCCCTCGGGCATTCCGCCCCCGTCGCCGGCTCGAGGACGACGGTGCCCTCCGGCGCCCGCCCGAGTGCTCCCGGCGGCGTGTCGGGTGTCCGCTGGACCGTGGCGCCGCCTTCTGTCGACCCGTACGAGTCCGTCACCGCGACGTCGAAGCGTTGCGCGAAGCGGGCGACGTCCTCGGTCGTTCCCTCGTTGCCGAAGGCCCGCACCAGTGGGTTGTCCGCGTCATCGGGCTGTTCCGGCGTGGCCAAGATGTAGGAGAGTGGCTTCCCGACGTAGTTGAAGTACGTCGCGCCGGTCGCCCGCACGTCCGGCAGGAACCCCGAAGCGGAGAACCGGCCCGTCGTGGGCAGCGCGAAGGTCGAGCCGGCCATCAAGGCCGGGCCCCAGCCGGCCATCAGGGCGTTGGAGTGGAACAGCGGCATGGACAGGTAGCACACGTCCGCCGGCACGAGCGCGTACATCTGGGCCACGATGGCGCCGATCCGGGCCAACCGTCCCTGACTGCACAGGCAGGCCTTGGGTGTGCCCGAGGTACCCGACGTGAAGAGGAGATAGCCGAGGCTGTCGGGGGTCACCGAGAGATCGGCAACGTCCGCCGCCGCCCATCCAGTGTGCGCCCCGAGCGCGTCCTGGCCCGCCTTGGTGTCCAGCACGAGCACGCGCTCGTTGGCGCGCCCGACCTCTCCGAGGGTGTCGCCGATGCGAGAGCCCTCCACGAGAGGGAGGTAGGTCGAGTCGGTGACGAGGAATTGGCACTCGGTGTGGTCGAGATCCCGCACCAGCTCGTCCCCCCGGTGGGTCGGGTTGGCCCCGACCACCACCGCGCCCGCCAGGGCGGCCGCCTCGAGCCAGAAGACGAACTCGGGCACGTTGTCGAGCATGACGGCGACGTGGAAGGGACCGTCATGGCGGTTGGCCCGCAGCCAGGCCGCCCGCACCGCCGCCCGGGCGACCACCTCGGCGTGGCTGAGCCGGAGGTCGTTCGCCACCAGGCCGAGACCATCGACGTCCGCGAGGGCGAGGACGGCACCGATGATGGTTTCGTCGGGCGCGGTCGGCGTGGCACCAGCGGGTGTCGGTTGCGCCTCAGCAGGGGTCACTGCATCTCCAAATGTCTCTGACCTGGGATGGGAGTCCCATTATTGGAACACGTTGCATTTTATTCAGACCCGTGTTACCGTCGCAGGAGCGCTGGCGGAACGGACCGCGGCACCGTAGACGAGGACGTGCGACCCCATGGAATTCGGCATCTTCAACGCCGCGTGCGTATTGCCCCGGTACGTCGAGAAGCACGGAGCGTCCGCCGAACACGACCGCATCATGGACGAGGTGGCGTTCATCGTGGCGGCCGACAAGGCCGGCTTCAAGTACACCTGGGCCTCGGAGCACCACTTCCTGACCGAGTACTCGCATCTGTCCGCCTCCGAGTCCTTCCTGGCCTACGTCGCGGCCAAGACGAGCAACATCCACATCGGCTCGGGCATCTTCAACATCACGCCGCCGGTGAACCACCCGGCCCGGATCGCCGAGCGGGTCGCCATGCTCGACCACCTCTCCGGCGGTCGCTTCGAGTTCGGCACGGGCCGTGGCTCCTCCACCACCGAGCAGCGGGGCTTCGGGATCAACGACCCCGAGCTCACCCGCGAGATGGTGGCGGAGACCCTGCCGCAGATCGTGCGCATGTGGAAGGACGAGGACTACAGCTACGAGGGCAAGTTCTTCTCCATGCCGACCCGCAACGTCCTGCCCAAGCCCTACTCCAAGCCCCACCCGGCCATCTGGATGGCGGCGGGGAGCCCGTCCACCTTCGACCTGGCCGCCGAGCTCGGCGTAGGCGTCCTGTGCTTCGGCTTCTCGACGCCGGATCAGCTCACCCCGCTGGTCAGCCGCTACAAGGAGAAGATCCAGGACTGCACGAACCCGGTGGGTGGCTTCATCAACAACAACGTGATGATCACGACCCAGATGATCTGCATGGAGGACGGGGCCAAGGCCCGCAAGACGTTCCTCGAGGCCGACTCCAACTACCACCTGAGCCTTGTCTTCCGCTATCTCGACACGTTCCCCAAGCCTCCGGGCATCCCCGAGTGGCCCGCGATCATCCCCGGCATGGACGCCGCCACGCTCGACGCCGCCATTGCCGCGGGCGTCACCGCGGTCGGCACCCCCGACGAGGTGGGCAAGGCCGTCGAGAGCTTCGTCGCCACGGGTGCCGACCAGCTGTCCTTCGGGATGCTGTCGACATCCATGCCGATCGAGTTGTGCGAGGAAGCCACCGAGACGTTCGGGAAGCACGTGCTGAAGGATTTCGACAAGGACCCGGTGCACCTCACCACCAAGCAGCGCCTCGCCGCCGGCGGCTCCTGATCTCTAACCTCCGGGCGTCGCACCCGGGTCCGGCCGTCCCTCCAGCCGGAACTCGCCAGCCCGCAGCCGGCGGTCGATCTCCTCGGCCACTTCGGCCGGGGCCCCGGGCACCCACATCGACCAGGTGCCGCTCCTCGACACCTTGGTGCTCGAACTGGGTCCACAGGTCGTCGACCACCGCCGCATCGGCCAAGGCCTCCGCGTGTTGCGGTTCGACCTTGCGGTCCTGCACCCGCTGCTGCACCAGCGCGATCGGAGCGCGCAGCACGGCGTAATGGGCCGCGACGCCATAGCGGAGCGCCGGCAGCAGCGAAAAGGTCGAGCATGAACGGGTAGAGGATGCCTTCGGCGACGGTGAAGTAGCCCCCGTCAGCGAAGGCGGCGACAGCGGCGGCTGCGGCGTGCAGCACGATCCGGTTCTGCGTGTGCGCCTCCTCCCGCCACGGATCGATCGCACCGCGCCGGAGCTTGGTGAAGAACCAGTCGAGGTCGAGGCACACGGAGGGCTCGTGGCGGTCCGCCACGAGCGGGGCCACCGTCGTCTTGCCGCATCCGGGAGAGCCGGTCAGGAGCAGGAGGGAGCCTGTGGGCACGCCTTTCATCTTCGCGTGCGGGGCTGCTCCCGGGTCTGTGCGTCGGCGAGGGATCGGTGCGTCAGCTCGCCGGCGCCACGCCGACGACCGGTTTGTTCAGCGACAGTGCCGCCCATGGACCCGTTGAAGTTCGCGTCCCCGTAGTTGAAGATGCCCCCGTCGGACGCGGCGATCCAGTATCCGCCGCCGTCGGACGTCGCGGCCATGCCCACGGCCGGCTTGTTCAGCGGAGTGCCACCGGCGGAGCCGAAGAAGCGGGCGTCGCCGAAGTTGAAGACGCCGCCGTCGGACGCCACCATCCAGTACCCAGCCCGTCGGACGTGGCGGCCATGCCCACGACTGGCTTGTTCAGCGGCTGGCCACCCATGGAGCCGTGGAAGGCGGCGTCGCCGAAGCTGAAGATCGCCGCCGTCGGAGGCGACCAGCCAGTACCCGCGCCCGTCGGGGGTGGCGGCCATGCCCACGATCGGCTTGTTCAGCGGCTTGCCGCCCATGGAGCCGTGGAAGGCTGCGTCGCCGAAGCTGAAGATCCCCCCGTCAGAGGCGACCAGCCAGTACCCGCCTCCGTCGGGGGTGGCGGCCATGCCCACGATCGGCTTGTTCAGCGGTTTGCCGCCCATGGAGCCGTGGAAGGCGGCGTCCCCGTAGCTGAAGATTCCCCCATCGGAGGCCACCAGCCAGTAACCGTCCTTAGATGCAGTCGGCGCCATCGCCGACCACCGGCCTGTTCAGCGGAAGGCTGCCGGCGGAGCCGTAGAAGCCTGCGTTGCCGAAGGTGAAGATGCCCCCATCGGAGGCGACCATCCAGTATGACGAGTTGGGGGGCGCCGGTGGCGGCGACGAGGGAGGGCCCGGGAGACCGTCCGAGCCCGAGAAGGCGTAGACCTGATCGGTCGACGGTGCCAGCAACAGCCCGTCGCCGACCGACGGAGTCGGGAAGTGGTTTACCTCGTCGCCGACCGAGACCTGCTGCACCTTGGCCCCGTTCGCCGGGTTGAGGCCGTAGAGCGACGACCCGCTGATTGACCATACGAGCCCGCCGGCCGTGATCGGAGGACCGTGTGCCCCGGACGTGGTCTGCCACTGCGCGCCGAGAGGGCTGGTTTGCATCGCCTGCACCCCGTTGCCGCAGGGGACGTAGACGACGGTCCCCGAAATGGCGTCCCCGCCGTCGGAGTCGCTGCCGCAGGCGCTGATGGCGGGCGCCGATTTGACCGTTGATCCCTCCCAGCGAGGCCTGGTTCAGAAGGTAGGCGGTCGACGACTTGCCGACCTGCAGGATGGTCCCGTTGGAGAGCAGCGCCGGCGAGCTCGACCCGAGGTCCAAGTCACTCGCGTTGTCGGTCGACCAGGTGTTCGGGGCGAAGTACTGCGTGCGAGCCAGGCCCGGCGACAGCTGCAGGACCGAGTCGCTGAAGTCATAAGGAGTCGACGACGACCCGTTCCCCGTGGTCACCCAGATGTTGCCCGCCGCATCGACCTCGGGCGCGGCGCCGCCCATCCACACGGCACCGTCGTGGCCGATCGGCACCGCTTGGTAGTAGTTCGGCGTCCCGCCGCCCTCGGGCACCGAGCCGACCCAGCCGCTGTAGGTCGAGCAATCACCGTCGTTGCCGCCATAGCCGAAGACGACGTTGCCGTTGCTCAGATTCAGACCGGTGCGCTGGAGGATGGCGGCCGGCCCCTGTCCCGGCGGGTCGACGGCCACGTCAAGGTCGACGGTCCCGTTGTACATGTTGAACCCCACGAGGAAATGGGCGGGCGCACCGCCCACCAGCTCGTCGGCGACGGCGAAGATCTCCCCCCGAGCGGCGTCCACGACCGGGGTGCCGGTGATGCCGACGTACGGGCTGATGTCCCCGCAGGGGAGGTCGCCCGACGGCACCGGGGTCCCGACATGATTGGACCACAACACCGCGCCGGTGTTGGCGGCCAGCGCATAGACGGTGTCGTTCTCCGTCGCCACGAAGACACGCCCCGTGGCCTCCAGCGGCTCGCCGTAGACCTGGCCGTCGAGCACCGGCGACGTCCAGGCCGGCGTGGCCGGCGAGAAGCTGACGCCTGAGGTGTCGGCGCCTGTGCCCTGAGGGTTGCCGTGGTAGACGGTCCACGATGAGGTGGCATCGACGTGCGCCGCGCCGGCGGCCGCCGTCTGGAGCGCGGCCACACTCGTCGACGCCGCAGGAGCAGGCGTGATTCCCGCGCAGGCGGTTAACAGGACGTGCCGCGTGCCACGCCGCAGCCGGATCGATCGGTGGGCGTGCGCGCGGCTGGCTGTCCGGTCCTCGAGTGATGGGCGCACCGTAACGCCCCCCGTGGAGTCCGTCGAAGATGTTGTTCAAGACTTGGACGAGCTCGGCACCGTCGCACCGTCCTGGGCTCTTCCCGCCCCGCCCGACGATGGCGGCCGCCCACGTGTAGTCGGGCTTCCCCGACGGCGAGCGCTCCACGGCATCGACGACGTAGAGGCGGCGGGGCAGCTTGTAGCCGGCGATGGTGGACCGGCAGTGCTCCTGGAGCGATTCGAGCGACGGGGCCTCGTGTCCGACCCGGGGTTGGACGATGGCGGCGACCGTCTGGCCCCAACGCTCGTCGGGCGCGCCGCACACGATGGCGTCCATGACGTCGGGATGGGAGCGCACCGCCGACTCGACCTCTTCGGGGAAGATCTTCTCGCCGCCGGAGTTGATCACGATCGACCCCCGGCCGAGCAGCGTGATCGACCCGTCCGCCTCGACCGTGGCGTAGTCGCCCGGCATGACGTAGCGGGTCCCGCGCACCTGAATGAAGACCTCGGCCGTCTTCTTCGGGTCGTTGTAGTAGCCGAGTGGGATGTCACCCGAGCGGGCGATCTTGCCGGTGACACCCGACCCGGGCTCCACCAGCTCGAGGTTCTCGTCGAAGACGACCGTCTCGCCCAGCAGGTGCACGGTCGGCCCGCTCTTCATGGCGGTGTTGCCGGCGGTCACCACGGTCATGCCGTTGTTCCCGCCTTCCGAGGAGCCGATGGCGTCGGTGATCACGAGGTTCGGCAGGTGCTCGAAGAACTGGTCCTTGACGGGTGCGGAGAACAGCGCCGCCGACGACACCACGGCCAGGAGCGACGAGAGGTCGTGGTCCGTGCCCTCGTCGTCGAGCGACTCGATCAGCGGCTTGCCCATGGCGTCGCCTGTGATCATCACGGAGTTGACCTTCTCGTCGTCGACCAGCCGCCAGACCTCGTGGGGGTCGAACTTGGCCATCAGGACGATCTTGGCGCCGACGAAGCTCTGGCCCATGACGCACCACTGCGTGGCGCCGTGCATGAGCGGGGCCACCGGCAGGTGCACCAGGCCACCGCCGGCACCCTTGGCCACCATGGACGCCGGGTCCGTCGTGCGCACGTTCGTGACGGGGTCGGTACCGCCGCCCAGGGCGTAGAAGACGTCCTCGTGGCGCCAGACGACGCCCTTGGGCATGCCCGGTGGTGCCGCCGGTGTAGAGGATGTAGAGGTCGTCGCCCGAGCGCGGTCCGAAGTCGCGTTCGGCCGACTGGCCCCCCAGCGCGTCCTCGTACCCGACCGCCCCGGGCGCCGGGTCGGCGCCGCTGCCGTCCTCGATCACGATCACGTGGCGGAGCTGCGGGAGCTCCGGAAGAAGCGCGCTGACCAGCGGCGAGAACTCCCGCTGGTAGACGAGCGCCTGCAGGTCGGCGTTGGTCAGCAGGTAGCGGAGCTCGTCCTTGACGTAGCGGTAGTTGATGTTGATCCAGATCGCCCGCAGCTTGAAGACGGCCCAGGCGGTCTCGACCCACTCCACCGAGTTGTAGGCGTAGATCCCGACGTGGTCCCCGGGACCGATCCCCTGGGCGGCGAGATGGTGGGCCAGCCGGTTGGCCCGGGCCTCCATCTCGGCGTAGGTCCGCCGCTTGCCGTCGGCGACCAGGTACTCCCGCTCGGGATAGGCGTCGACGGCCGCCTCGAACAGGTCGGCGAGGTTGAACTCCATCGGTCGGAGATTAGAACACGTTCTCGTTCTGCCGGCAATCGGACGCCTCGCACGGGACGGCGCCCGAAACCGGATTCAGTCGAACAGGTCGGGATCGCTCCGGGAGATCTCGTCCCACAGTGGCTGGAACGAGAACCACCCGGCGCCGTGCGAGGCGGAGTGGTCACGGGTGTACCGGGCGCCGTCGTCGTCGATGAGCACGGGCGTCCCCGCCGCTTCGGCCAGCAGCTGGGCCTGGCAGGAACGCTCCATGGTGATGAACCACCACGCCGCCTCGTCGACGGTGTGCCCGACGGTGAACAGGCCGTGGTTGCGGTGGATCGTCGCCTTGTGCGGACCGAGTGCGGCCGCCAGCGCCTTGGCCGCGGCCTCCTCGAGCACGATGGCCCCGCCGCCCTCCTCGCACACCGTGTGGTCCTCGTAGAACACGCAGGCGTCCTGGGTGATCGGGTCGAGCGGGCGCCCGAGGGCGGACCACGCCTTGCCGTAGATCGAGTGCGCGTGGGCGGCGGCCATGACGTCGGGCCGCGCCGCGTGCACGGCGGAATGAATGGCGAAGGCGGCCGGGTTGACCGGGCGGTTGCCTTCGACGACTTCACCGGTGTGGCTCACCAGGATGAGGTCGGAGACGCGACGTGGCGGAAGCTCATGCCGAACGGGTTCACCCAGAAGTGGTCCGTCAGCTCGGGGTCGCGCGCCGTGATGTGCCCGGCGACGCCCTCGGAGAAGCCGAAGCGGCCGAACAGGCGCAACGCGCCCGCCAGCTTCTGCTTGCGATGCAGGCGCTCCTCCTCCACGTTGGCGAACGTCGGGAGCGACGGCATGCGAAGCGTGCGGGCCTGTTCCATGACCCCAAACTATCGTCTGCCCCATGGCCTACCCCACCGCCGCCACCCTGGACATCAACGCACCTGCCGAGAAGGTGTGGGCCCTGGTGTCCGACCTGCCCCGGATGGGGGAGTGGTCGCCCGAGAACGCCGGCGGCAAGTGGGTGAAGGGTGCGACCGGACCCGCCCTCGGCGCCGTCTTCAAGGGCACCAACAAGAACGGGGTCCGGCGGTGGTCCACCACGGTGACCGTGATCGCCTGCGAGCCGAGCAAGGTGTTCGAGTTCGCCGTGACGTCGGGACCGCTGGAGGTGGCCAACTGGCGCTACGAGCTTCGAGGAGACCGAGGCCGGATGCCGGGTGACCGAGTCGTGGTCGGATCGCCGCAAGTCCTGGTTCGTCACGCTGGCGCGGGTCATGGGCGACCACAGCGCGGAGCACGCCGGAGAAGGAGATGGCGGCGACGCTGGCCAACCTGGCCGCCGCCGTCGAGTAGCCGGGCGCCGAGTAGCCGAGCCGCCGAGTCGTACTGCTCTCAACCCTGCAGGCGGCGCACGACGTGTGCCGCCGCGGCGTCGTCGCCGGGCCCACCCCGCTCGCGTAACCGCGTCCACCACGGCCCGCCGGTGCGCCTCGTCGACGTTGCCGCCGTACTTGAACTTGGCCGAGACCTGCTCGACGCTGATCGCAATGCCGAGGATCCCGAGCAGCTTCGCCGGGTGGGACTCACCCGGGTCGGCCACGGCGACACTCGGGCTGGAAGGCCGACAGCTGGCGGCGCAGGATGGCGGCCACGCTGCCCGGTGCCGTCCGCTCGTCGTGCACCGTCGCCGTGCCGGTCAGCTGCACCGCACCGTAGTAGGTCGTCGGGATCCCGAACGCGGGGTCCTCGTCTCCGATCACCTTCCACGACGAAGGGATGAAGGCCCAGTCGTCGGCCACGCTCAACAGCACCCGCGGGTTCTCGGCGAGCGCCCCGAACACCGGGTTGGCCCGCACGAGATGCAGCCACGCCGTGTCCCCCTCCAACACGAACTGCGTGGGCACGACCACGGGCAGGTCACGGCCGCGGCCACCCGGCGCGACCAGATGGCCGAACGGATGAGACGCGACGAAGGAGCGCCATTCGTCCTCGCCGAGTGTTGCGTCGACCGGGGCGATGAACATGCGAAGCAGTCTTGCCGAGGATCGGCCCGGCGGACGCGGACAAGGACGCGGACGGCGCCGACCGGCCCACCTTCAGCCGGCGACGGCCCCGAGCTCGTCCATCGACTCGGCGCGGTGGCGCTTGTAGTCGACCTTGCCGTTGGGCGCCCGCCCGATGGTGGTGACAATGCGGACGCGCCGGGGCGCCTTGTACGAGGCCAGGCGCTCCTTGACGTGCGTCGATCAGCTCGGCCTCCGCCGGCTCGGCGGCCCCGTCGTACAGCTCGACCACCGCCACGATCTGCTCGCCGTAGGTCGGGTGCGGGATTCCGACCACGACCGCGTCCCGGACGGCGTCGTGGGTCTTGAGCGCCTCCTCGACCTCCTCGGGGAAGATCTTCTCGCCGCCCGAGTTGATGCAGACCGAGCCCCGGCCGAGCAGGTGGATGGTGCCGTCTGCGTCGACCTGGGCGTAGTCGCCCGGGATGGAGTAACGCACCCCGTCGATCTCCTTGAAGGTGCGGCCCGACTTCTCCTCGTCCTTGTAGTAGCCGAGCGGGTTGCGCCCGCCCAGCGCGAGCACTCCTACCTCGTCGGAGCCGGGCTCCACCTGGCGACCGTCCTCGGTGAGCACCCGGACGTCGGGGCCGAGGGTGAACGACGCCGTCTTGGCCGCCGAGCCGCCGCCCGACACCGAGATCCCCATGCCGAGCGCCTCCGACGAGCTGAACGCGTCGGCCAGGATCATGTTGGGGTGGTGGGCGAGCAGCCGCTGCTTCACCGGCTCGCTCCACATGGCGCCCGACGAGATCACCATGGCCAGCGGGCTCAGGTCCCACTGGCCCGGGTGCGCGTCGAGCACCGCCAGCAGCGGGCAGCGAGAAGGGATCGCCCACGATCACCAGCCCGGTGACCTTCTCGCGCTCGATGGCAGTCCAGCATCTCGGTCGGGTCGTATTTGCGCGACTCGAGGAGGCAGATCCGCCCGCCTTCGGCGAGCACCGTGTGGGCGGTGAAGGCGCCCGTCCCGTGCATGAGAGGGCAGGCCGGCATCAGCGTGATCCCGCCGGGGTTGGCCTCCAGCGCGGCCTGCACCGCCGGCAGCCCGCCGTCACGTCGTAGTGGCGCACGCCGCCGTCGATCAGGCGGGCGAAAAGATCGTCCTGACGCCACATCACACCCTTGGGCATGCCGGTCGTGCCGCCGGTGTAGAGCATGTAGAGGTCGTCGCCGCTGCGGCCCCACGGCGCGCGCACCCGCCCGATGGCGGATTTGGCGGCGTCCTCGTAGGGGGTGGCCCAGTCGGGGCAGGGGCCCGAGCCGTCGTCGACCCAGAGCCAGCCCTTGACGCCGGGCACCCGATCGAGGATGCGCTCGATCCGCTCGGTGAACGCGCCGTGGAAGACGACGGCCACCGCGTCGGCGTTCTCCCACAGGTAGCTCAGCTCGTCGTCGCCGTAGCGGTAGTTGGTGTTGACGGGGACGAGGCCGACCTTGACCGCCGCGAACGTGGTCTGCAGGTACTCCGGCGAGTTGTAGAGGTAGATCGCCACCTTGTCCTGCTGGACGGCATCGAGGTCGAGCAGGAACCGCGCGATGCCGTCGGCCCCCCGGTCGAACTCCTCCCAGGTGACGTTGCGGTCGCCCTGGGTGACGGCGATCGACCTCGGGCTGCACGTCCGCCACCGTCTCCCAGACGTCCGCGTAGTTCCAGTCAGTCACCACTCGCTCCATCCCGCCGCTCCCATTGCTCCGACTCCACCCACATGTCCATCCCCAACACCATCTCGGGCGTCTGCACGCCCGACTGCGGCCGCCGGCGCCCGTCGACCCCCGCCTCCGCCGAGATGCGTGAAGCGAGGCGCTGAGCCTACGCTCCGCGCGTGGACCTCGGCCTCCCCGGCGACGACGACCCCCGGCGCCGAGGCGTCAGGGACTGGCTCGACGGGCACCCCCACCCGACGGGCCGCCAGCTGGCCGAGGCCGGGTACGTGGCGCCGCACTGGGCGCCGCCCTACGGGATCGATGCCGACCCGCTGACCCAGCTGATGATCGACGAGGAGCTGCGGCGGGCCGGCGTCAGGCGCCCGGTCAACCCCATCGGCATCGGTTGGGCGGGGCCAACCCTCATGTACGCCGGCACGGCTGAGCAGAAGGACCGCTGGCTCTGGCCGCTGCTCAGCGGCGAGGAGTTCTGGTGCCAGCTGTTCTCCGAGCCCGGCGCCGGCTCGGACCTGGCCTCGCTCTCGACCCGGGCCGAGCGGGACGGCGACCACTGGGTCGTCAACGGGCAGAAGGTGTGGACGAGCTACGCGCACATCGCCAAGTGGGGGATCTTGCTCGCCCGCACCGATCCGGCGGCGACGAAGCACATGGCGATCAGCTATTTCGTCTGCCCGATGGATGCGCCCGGGATAGAGATCCGGCCGCTGATCGACATGACGGGGGAGCACGCGTTCAACGAGGTCTTCCTCACGGACGTGCGCATCCCGGCCGACCATCTCGTCGGGCCCGAGCACGGCGGGTGGGAGCTGGCCAAGGTCACCCTGGGCAACGAGCGGGTGTCGCTCTCGGGCGAAGGTGCGCTGTGGGGGATGGGCCCGACGGCCGAGGATCTCGTGGATCTGATCCGGGGCGCCGGCGGTGCGCCCGACCCATCCATACGGGACCGCCTCGTCGACGTCTGGATCGAGGCCGAGATCCTCCGGGTCCTGCGCCTACGGATGGTCTCGGCCGTCCTGGCGGGGCGGGCTCCGGGGGCGGAGGCCTCGGTCCGCAAGGCCATCGCCGACGCCCACGGCCAGCACATCATGGATATCGCCCGTGACCTGGCCGGCCCGCACGCCATGCTGGCCGGGACGGGTCCGGTGGGCGGCTGGGGCCGATCCGGCGCCCCATCCACGGCGGCCGACCATCCGCCGGCCGACCCGACCTGGTCCCGTGGCTTCTTGTTCTCGCCGGCGCTGACCGTCGGCGGCGGCACGGCCGAGGTCCAGCGCAACATCGTCGCCGAAAGGGTCCTCGGTCTGCCGCGAGATCCCTGATCCTCCGCCGTGACCCCAGACGGGCAGGGGTGCGGTTGGCGTCACTCACGGTTGCATCGGCCCGGATTCGGGGCGTCGGAGCGGGCTCGAAGAAGTCGAACCGGCTCTACAGGTCGAGCGGGCCGGCGTGGGCGAAACCCTGCCGGATGCCCTGGCCGGCCCGGGCGGTGAGTTGCTCGGGCTCGTAGAGCATGAGATAGGCGTTGCGGGCGTGGTCGCGCGAGCGGTTCTTGAACACCATGGCCAGCTCGGCGGGGTCGTCGGACTCGTCCTCGTGGACGAACACCTCGAGGATGGGCGTGTTCGTCATCAGCTGTGCCGTCATGATCCCGGTCGAGGCCTCGTGGGCGCAGACCTTGTCCACCTTCTCCTTGCCCGGCATCCCGAGGGCGACGACGATCCGGCAACCGTCTTCCTCGATCATCTTCTTGGCCGCCACGGCCAGGTCCTTGAAGCCCGGGACGGTACGCCGCAGCGTGATGAATTGGGTGCCGTATCCAGGGCATTCGGACAGTTCGTCGAGCGCCTCGGCACCCATGTCGTAGCGGGCGAACATCGTGTCGACCACGCCGATCAGGTCCATGACCCATTCTCGCGCACGGCGTCGCCTGGTCCGGCCGCCGCGGTCTGGTCCACACTGGCCCGGTGAACGGCTCCCATCCAGAGAATCGGCATCCCGACCCAGAGGCCCGGACCTGGGTCCAGCGCGATGCCGCCGTGGTCTGGCACGGGTTCACCCAGATGGCGACCTATGCCGACAACGCACCCCTGGTGATCGAGCGGGCGGAAGGGCGCGACCTGATCGACGCGGACGGGCGCCGCTACCTCGATGCGATCTCCTCCCTCTGGGTCAACACGCTCGGCCATTGCGTCCCCGAGCTCGACGCCGCGCTGGCCGCCCAGGCGGGGAAGGTCGCCCACTCGACCATGCTGGGCAACGGCAACACGGTGGTGATCGAGCTGGCGGAGGCACTCGCGCCTGTGGTGCCCGTCGACGATCCCCACTTCCTCTTCGCCGCGGATGGCGCGGTGGCGGTCGAGCAGGCGCTCAAGATCGCGTTCCAGTACTGGGTCAACCGCGGCGTGGCCGGGCGCACCGCGTTCCTCGCGCTCGGCGATGCGTATCACGGCGACACCATCGGCTCGCTCTCTCTCGGCGACGGCGGCGTGTTCAGCGCCGTCTTCGAGCCCGCTGTGCTTCCCCGTCGTGCGGACGCCGGGCTACGCGGACCCCGGTTGGGCCGACAAGGCGTGCGCGGCAATCGAGGCGCACGGCGCGGAATTGGCCGCGGTCGTGGTCGAGCCGCTGGTGCAGGGTGCGTCGGGCATGTTGTGTGCCTCCGCGTCCGACGTGCGGCGGATAGGGGAGGCCTGCCGCCAGGCCGGCACGCTCCTCATCTGCGACGAGGTGGCGACCGGGTTCGGGCGGACGGGGACGTTGTTCGCCTCCGAGCAGTGCCGCCTGCGGCCCGACCTCATGTGCGTGGGCAAGGGGATCACGGGCGGGTACCTGGCCATGTCGGCCACGGTGGCGTCGGGCGAGGTGTTCGGCGCCTTCCTCGGGGCCGACCTGGGGCCCGAGACCTTCTACCACGGGCATTCCTACGGGGGGAATGCGTTGGCGGCGGCGGTGGCGCTCGAGCACCTGCGGCTGATTCGAGTCGTGGGATGTGTTGGGCAACGTGCGGGCGCGCGCCGGCCAGCTGTCATCGCTCCTCGGAGAACGGGTCGCTGGTCGGGCCTCGGTGCGCGAGATTCGCCAGCGCGGGCTGATGGTGGGGGTCGAGCTGGCCCCGCCTTCACCGGGGCTGCGCTGGGGTCGGCGGGTGTGTGCGGGAGCCGTATCCCGGGGGGTGCTGCTGCGTCCCCTGGGCGACGTCGTGGTGCTCATGCCGCCGCTGACGATCACGGAGGAGGAGATCGTGCGGATCGTCGATGCTCTGGATGGGGCGCTGGACGACGTGATGCGTGGCCGCCGGCCGACGCCGGTCGCCGCCGGATCCACATGAGTCGAGACCCCGTGGGACGACCGCATCCGGGCCTCGCTGGCCCAGGTCGTAGATGAGGGTCGCTGGCGTTCGCCCCGGGAGTTCGACGCCCTCGGTCCCTGCGGGCCGGCTCGAAGGCGGGTCGGTCGTCTCGTTCGCGTCCAACGACTATCTCGGATTGAGTGCCCATCCGGCCGTGGTGGCGGCCGCGCACGATGCGCTCGACCCGCTGGGGCGCCGGCGCCGGGGCCTCGCGCCTGGTCACCGGGACGCGCCCAATCCACGGCGAGCTGGAGCGGGCGTTGGCCGAGTGGAAGGGGACCGAGGCCGCCGTCTGCTTCCCGACCGGGTTCGCCGCCAACCTCGGCGTGCTGTGCACCCTCGGTGGCCCGGGCGTCCGTGTCCTCTCAGACGAGTTGAACCACGCCAGCATCATCGACGGGTGCCGGCTTTCCCGCTCGACGCTCGCCGTCTACCGCCACCGTGACATGGGGCACCTCCAGGAACTCCTGGCGGAGGGAGCGGCATCAGCCCCGCCGTGCCGACGATCGTGGTCACCGACTCGGTCTTCTCCATGGATGGGGACGTCGCCCCCCTCGACGAGCTGGTTGCCTCTGCCGGCGCCACAACGCGCTCCTCATCCTCGATGAGGCCCACGCCGTCCTCGGCCCCGACCTCCCGGAGGCCACCGGGCGGGACGGAGGCGGGGGGATGGGAAGTCGGGACCGGGTCGGCGTACAAAGGGGAATGGTCGTCCGGGTCGGCACGATGTCAAAGACATTGGGTTCGCTCGGCGGGTTCGTCGCCGCGTCCCGCGACGTCGTCGACCTCATCGTCAACCGAGCCCGCTCGTACATCTTCTCCACCGCGCCCACTCCGGCCGACGCCGGCGCCGCGCTCGCCGCGCTCTGCATCATGCGATCCGCGCGAAGGGGCTGCATTGAGGGGCCGCCTCGCCGCCTTGATCGACCGGGTCACCGAGGCCGGCCTCGTACCGCCCGGACATCGGAGTCCGATCATCCCCGTCGTCCTCGGCAGCGAGCAGGCCGCGCTCGACGCTTCGGCCGCGCTGCTCGCAGAAGGGTTATGGGTGCCGGCCATCCGACCGCCCACGGTGCCGGTCGGCACGAGTCGTCTGCGGGTCACCCTGTCGGCTGCGCACAGCGACGAGGATGTCACGCCGGTTGCTTCATGCGCTGACCCGTCCTCCCGCGTCCGGCTCCCGCCTACCCTCTGAACGGCGTGCGCCCCCGCCGAGTGGTCGCCGTCGTCGGCACGGGCACCGATGTCGGGAAGACATGGGTGGCCGCCCATCTCCTGGCCGACCTCCGTGCGGCCGGGCTGCGCGTGGCCGCCCGCAAGCCGGCGCAGTCCTTCGAGCCGGACGACGACCCGGATGGTCGAGATGCGGCCGTTCTGGGCGTGGCCAGTGGCGAGAGCGCCCCGGACGTCTGCCCGGCGCATCGCTGGTACGAGGTCGCGCATGGCGCCTCCCATGGCGGCCGACGTGCTCGGCCGCCCGTCGTTCACCATCCAGGACCTCGTGCTCGGAGTTGCGCTGGCCGGCGGAGGCGGTCGACGTGGGGATGGTCGAGACGGCGGGCGGGGTCCGCTCACCTCTTGGCGGTCGATGGTGACTGCCTTGCTCTGTGCGAGGCCCTGGACCCCGAGGTCGTGGTGCTGGTCGCAGACGCTGGGCTGGGCACGATCAATGCCGTGCGCCTGACCGTGGATGCGCTGCGTGCAGGGCCCACCGTCTTGTCCGCCGCGTTGGTGGTCGTGCTGAATCGCTTTGACGCTGCCGAGGATCTGCACGTGCGCAATCGTCAGTGGCTGCAGGCTGCGTGACACCCTCACCGTTGTGGCCGTACCCGGCGGGGAGGGTGAGCTCGCTGCCGTCGTTTCCGGCTCACACGGAATCTGACGCTGTCCGAGAGGCGGTGGAATCGAGGGCCCGCGACCGGGACGAGAGGCGACCGTTCACGCTTGGTGAAGCAACAACTTCCGCCCGTAGGAGACAGGCAGCCGCGACGCCGGCCGCCGTGCCGGAACTTCGGTGGTGACACCCGTTCGCAGGAGCTCGCAGGCCGCATCGTGGAGAGGGCGGGGCGGATCTCAGCGCTGCTTCGGGAGCAGTTGGCGGACATCGCGGAGTTCGATCGGGCGGAAGGGTGGCGAGGCGATGGCGCCATCTCAATGATCTCCTGGATAACCGCGCAGTGTCGGGTCAGCACTTCGACGGCTCGACAGTGGGTGCGGTCGGCGGCGAATCTGGAGTCGTTGCCGTGTCTGGCTGAGGGGCTTGCTTCGGGGGAGTTGTCCTTAGACCTGGTGGAACCGTTGGCGGAGGTGGCGTCGCCGGCCAACGATGCCGCGTTGCGAGAGTCCTCGGTGCACTGGAGCGTGCGGCAGGCGCGTGAGTTGGTGGCTTGGCATCGTGCGGCAGCGGAGTCTGAGGTGGATGCCGTGGGGGGACCCGAGGGCGTCGATACCGACGGTGGGGATAGGTCGGCCGTCCGGGACTACGAACACCGGACACTGCGGTTCAACGACACCCGGCGGACGGTCTGGGTCGCGTTCACGAAGGATGACTACGCGCTGGCCAAGTCGGCGTTGGTGGGACGGGTGACGGCCGACGCAACTTCGGCATCGAAGTCGGTATCGGCATCGACGTCGGTATCGGCGTCGGATCTGGTCGGCTACGTGCCCTACGACCAACGGCTTTACGACGCCTTGTTGGACTTGTTCCGGGTCGGCAACGCGCCCGGCAACAGTGGAGAGTCGAGCCAGTCGAGCGGGTCGAGCGGATTGGGGAAGTCCGGAAGGACCGTGCGGCCACGGGTCGTGGTACATGCGCCGCTCGACCTGCTCCTTGGTTGCTCGAGTACGGGGGTGGGAGAAATCGTTGGCGTGGGTCCTGTGCCGGCCGAGGTCGTCCGACGGTTGGCGTGCGATGCCGATGTGGACCTCGCAGTGGAGGATCGGGAAGGTTCGATTCTCGACCAAGGGCGGGCGAGGCGGGATCCAACGGTGGTGCAACGGGTGGAGATCGACCGGCGGGACAAGGGGTGCCGGTTCCCCGGCTGCAACTACACGGAGTTCACGAATGTCCATCACATCGAGCACTGGGTCGACGGCGGCCTAACCAACCTGGACAACTTGGTCACGCTGTGCGGGCGGCACCACCGTGCGGTCCACGAGTTGGGCTGGGCCGTGTCGGGGAACGCCAACGCCGTGTTGACGTTCACGAGCCCGCACGGGCGGGCGACGCAGTCAGCGCCGTCGCCGACTTGGCGAAGGTCATCTGTTGCACGATCTGCATCTGCGCAGCCGCGCCGTAATAGGCCGATGCGTCGTTGAGGGGTCCGTTGGCCGATGAGCCGATTGACCGGTTGGCGGTTTGGGTCAGATCAGGCCGAGTGGAGCTCCGGGTGACCGGAGCCGCGGCAGCGCGCCACCCAGCCGGTGGGGACCACGGTGACGGTCATGCGCCGGCCGCACTCGGGGCAAAAACGCGGGGGGTCGAAGGCGCGCCCACATCCGGGGCATTCGGTGCTCGGTCTGCCGCAGCCGGTGCAGTGGATCGTCACGGAGAGAGGCACCGGCTGATGTGTCGGATCGGTCGGCTTCGGTCAGATGGCGGCAGTGAGGGCGCCGATGGGCATGCGCAGATCCTCGAGCATCTGGAGGTCCTCGTCGGCCGAGCGGCCGAGGGTCGTCAGGTAGTTCCCGACGATCAGGGCGTTGATGCCGGCCGTCATGCCGATGGCCTGGAGGTCCCGCAGGGTCACCTCGCGGCCGCCGGCGTACCGCAGGATCACCGAGGGCAGGGCGAGGCGGAAGAGGGCGATCCAGCGGACGGCGTCCCATGGGCTGAGAATCGGGCGTTCGCCGAGCGGCGTGCCGGGCCGGGGATTGAGGAAGTTGAGCGGCACCTCGGTCGGGTCGAGCTCCTGGAGCTGCGTCAGGAGTTCGACGCGCTGGGCGTCGGTCTCACCCATGTTGATGAGGGCGCCGCAACACAGCTCCATCCCGTAGGCCTTGACGAGCCGGCAGGTGTCGGCACGCTCGTCCCACGTGTGCGTCGTGACGATGGTGGGGAAGTACGAGCGCGCCGTCTCGACGTTGTGGTTGTAGCGGTGGACGCCGCCGTCGGCCAGGCGGCGTGCCTGCTCCTCGGTCAGGATGCCGGCACTCACCGCGACGTTCAGCCCGGTCTCGTCGTGGATCCGGGGCACGAGGTCGAGGATGCGCTGGATGGTGCGCTCGTCGGGACCGCGCACGGCCAGGACGATGCAGAACTCGGAGGCGCCGAGGGCGGCGGTCTCGCGTGCGGCGGCGAGGACCTCGTCGGTATCGAGGAAGGGCGTGGCCTTGACGGGGGAGTCGAAGCGGGAGGACTGCGAGCAGAAGTGGCAGTCCTCGGGGCACCCCCCGGTCTTGGCCGAGAGGATGCCCTCGATCTCGACCTCGGGCCCGCACCAGGCCAGCCGGACCTGGTGGGCGAGAGAGGCCAGCGCCATGACGGCGCCGTCGGGCAGAGCGGCGAGGGCGGTCAGCTCGCCCGCGGCGAGGAGGCGACGCTCGTCGAGAAGGGCGTGCTCGGCGGTGGCGATCACGGCCCTGTCCGCCGCGCTCAGGGCGACTTGGGGAGGCGGCGGTGGAACCGCGGCAGCGGAGGCCGAGCGGAAGGCGACGGGGCTCGTGGTGGTCACGGCGCCCACGGTAGTGGCAGGGTGTGGGCCTCCGGAAGTTGGCCGGAGCGCTGGGAGGAGTGGCCATGGCGTGGGATTTCTCGACCGAACCCGAGTTCGAGGAGAAGCTGGAGTGGATGCGCGGCTTCGTGCGGGATGAGGTGTTCCCGCTCGAGACCCTGGATCTGACCTACGACCAGGTGCGGGTCGCTGATCCGGCCGCTGCAGGAACAGGTCAAGGCCGAGGGGCTGTGGGCGGCGCACCTGCCGCCCGCCCTCGGCGGGATGGGATTCGGGCAGGTGAAGTTGGGGCTGATGCACGAGATCCTGGGGCAATCGCCGCTGGCGCCGGTGGTGTTCGGGAACAATGCGCCGGACTCGGGGAACGCCGAGTTGCTGGCGGTGGGGATGGAGATGAGCGGGGACGAGTCGCACCGGGAGCGGTGGCTGCAGCCGCTGCTCGATGGGGACCTGCGCTCGGCGTTCTCCATGACCGAGCCCGACACCGCGGGATCTGATCCAACGCTGTTGCAGACGTCGGCGATGCGGGACGGCGACGAGTGGGTGATCAACGGGCACAAGTGGTTCACATCCAACGGATCCGTGGCGGACTTCCTGATCGTGATGGCGGTGACCAATCCGGACGTTCATCCGTACCAGGGGTCGTCCATGATCATCGTGCCGGTCGACACGCCCGGGGTCGACATCGTGCGGGATGTGTCCACGATGGAGGATCCCCACACGCCGTACGGGCGCTTCGGCAACCACGCCGAGATCATCTACACCGACGTCCGGGTGCCGGCCGGGAACCTCATCGGCAACGAGGGCTCGGGCTTCGTGCTGGCCCAGCACCGGTTGGGGCCGGGCCGGATCCACCACTGCATGCGCTGGCTGGGACAGTCCCGGCGGGCCTTCGACATGCTGTGCGAGCGGGCGGTGTCCCGCTATGCGCACGGCTCGATGCTGGCCGAGAAGCAGACCATCCAGAACTGGGTGGCGGACTCGATGGCCGAAATGCAGCCGCCCGGCTCATGACGTTGCAGGCCGCCTGGAAGATGGATCAGGAGGGGGCGGCGGCGGCCCGGGTCGAGATCGCCATGATCAAGTACTTCGGGGCGAAGGTCCTCTACGACGTCATCGACCGCGCCATCCAGGTGCACGGGTCATTGGGGTTCTCGTCCGACTTGCCGCTCGAGCACATGTACCGGGCCGCCCGGGCGGCCCGGATCTACGACGGGCCCGACGAGGTGCACCGCCAGACGGTGGCCCGGCGCGTGCTCAAGGGCTACGAGCCGCACGAGGTGCCGACCGAGCACATCCCGACCCGGCGGGCCGAGGCGCAGCGGCGCTTCGCCGATCTGTTGGCGGACCTGACGGTGGATGCCTAGGCGCGGCTCCGTACCCCGTCGGGTGGTGGGGGGCCTGTTCGTGGCCGGAGCCCTGGGCATGGCGGCGTGCGGGTCTTCGGGGACTGGCTCGTCATCGGGCACGACCCATCCGAAGCGATCCACGACGTCGAGCACGTCGCCGCCGAAATCCACGACGACCACGACGACCCCGCCAGCCAGCTCGACCACTTCCACCACGGGCGGCGCCGGCTCGGGGCCGATGGTGACCGCGTCGCTCCCCGTGGTGGTCTGCGAGACGACCACGGGCGTGCCCACCACGACGACGTCGTTGCCCGCGTCCGTCTCGGTCAGTGTCCCTGCATCCGATGCGCAGCAAGGAAACCTGGCCGTCTACACCGATGAAACCGGCAGGTTGATGGTGGTCGGCCCGACGGTCGGCTGGACGTGCAACGGGTCCTTCGGAGCCGACGGCAGCGGGTTGCTGGCTCTTGCGCCGGTCGGGACAGTCGTGCCGGCGACTGGCACCTCGTGGCACCTGTCCGCGTCCTCGCCGACCCAAGCGATCGTCGCCATGGAGAGCGGGGGCAGCACAGTGCAGGGCGCAGCCTTGGCCTGTCCGCTCTTCAGTGCGGCCAAGGCGGCGACGCAGCAGGACCTCGGCCAGATCTGCGCCGTGAGCAGCCCGACGCAAGAGCACGTCACGCGGATTTCCTCGGTCGCGGTCGGGTTCCAGGACCCGCCGGGCGTGGCAGGGGTGGGTTACCCCTCGGGCGGTCAGAATCCCGCGAACGGCGTCGTGCTGTACCAGCCGAAGCCGACCGAGCCGACGGCCTACCTGGCCACGTGCACCCTGCCGGCGGCACAGCAGGATCTGTGCACGGCGGTGGTGGACCAGTTCGCGGCGACGTTCGGTTAGAAGCATCTGGGCAGCCGACCCCGGGGCTGCCGCCGGACCTACTCCGGGGTGTGGCAGACCGCCTCGACGTTGTTGCCGTCGGGGTCACGGACGAAAGCGCCGTAGTAGTTGGGGTGGTACTCCGGCCAGAGCCGCGGCCCGTGCAGCACCTCGGCGCCAGCGGCCCGGGCGGCGTCGTGGAAGGCCCGCACGGCGGCGCGGTCCGCGGCGGTGAACGCGATGTGGGTCTCCCTGAAGCCGTCGCCCGTCTGCTGCTGCCCAATCCAGAACTTCGGATTTGGAGGGACCCCGTAGCCGATGGCGGGGCCGCACTCCATGACACGCTGGCCGCCGAGCGGGGCGAGGACGGCGTCGTAGAAGGCGGCGCTCCTCGCGAAGTCGGCGCACTGGATGGAGATGTGGGCGAGCATGCGTCCGAGTCTGCCAGGGGCGGACCGATCTAACCTGCGGCGGTGATCGCGACCACGGATTGGGCGACCATCGCGTCGTTCGCCACCGCCGTCGGGACCCTGGTGCTGGCGGTCGCCACCTTCTCCGCCGTCCGCTCCTCGAACCGCTCGGCCCGGATCGCCGAGGAGGCGTTCCAGGTGAACCTGCGGCCCGTCCTGGTCACGTCCCGCCTCGATGACCCAATCCAGAAGATCCGCTGGATCGACGATCACTGGGCCCGCCTCGAGGGCAGCCAGGCCTCTGTCGAGCTGGTCGATGGGAGCATCTATCTCGCCATCTCGCTGCGCAACGTGGGCTCGGGCCTCGCGGTGACCTTTGGATGGTCGGTGCTGACCGAGCTCGTCCGCAACGACGTCCCGCACGCGGCGCCCGAAGACTTCCGCATGCAGACACGCGATCTCTACATCGCGCCCGGCGACATCGGGTTCTGGCAGGCCGCCATCCGGGAGGCGGGGGATCCGGACTACGCCGCGCTGAGTCGGGACATCCGCGACGTGCAGCCGTTCACGATCGAGTCCTCTACGGCGACCACGAAGGCGGCCAGCGCACCATCACCCGCTTCGGGATGATCCCCCTGCCAGTCGGACGACGACACCAAGTGGTTCCCCAACGTGGCGCGCCACTGGAACCTGGACCGGCCCGACCCACGGTAGGGCACACGCCCGGCGGAATGGCGATCCCCGCCCGTAGGGATGGGGCGGTTAGGGGCGGAGACCCGCAGCAACGCCTCGCAGAGGTGGTCGTAGCCGGCGTCCTGATCCTCGACGAAGCCGATGCCGAGCAGCTCGAGCGAGACCCAACCGTGGATGGTGGCCCAGATCAGCTGCGCCGTCTCGGTCGGCGGCCCCGCCGCGATGACGCCCGCATCCATGCGCGCGCTGCACGGCGGCGACGAGGCTGTCGAACGTGCTCGGTGCACCGCCCGAGCGCGTTGTCGCTCGGCTCGAAGCCGGGTACGGCCCGCAGGAACATCACCTGGTACGCCATGGGATGGGCGAGCGCGAGGGCCCGGTAGCGTCGGGCGCCCTCACGGAGCGCCTCGGTGGGATCGTCGATCTGTGCCATGGCGGCCATCTCCACGCCGAGACGGTCGAAGCCCTGGACGAAGAGCGCCTCGACGATGCCGAACTTCGACTCGAAGTGGTTGTAGACGCCCATGGGCGCCACGTTGGCGGCGGCGGCGATCCGGCGCACCGAGAGGCCGTCGGGGCCCTCGGTCTCGAGGATCTCGGCGGCGGAGTCGAGAAGGGCCAGCCTCCATCCCGGCGCTGGGAGTCCTCGTCCTGGTCCGGCGGTTTTCTGTCACATCCCTAGCGTACTGAAGAACATCGTGCTATAACACTAGCACAGTGTTCTATAGGCCGGGTCGCAGCGTGCGGCCAATCCCGTCGAACCTCCGACCCAATCCAGAAGGAGCCCGCGATGCCCGGATCTGCAGTCGAAACCGCTGACACCGCCGAAAACGGTGAGGTCGTGCTCTCCGGCAACCGGGGCGGCGCCTCCTCTCCCAATCCAGAGATCGCCGCTGGATAGTGCTCCCCGTCCTGTGCCTCTCCGTCTTCCTGGTCGTCGTCGACAACACCATCGTGAACGTGGCGCTGCCCACGCTGAACCGCACGCTGGGGGCGTCCATCACGTCGCTGCAGTGGATCGTCGACGCCTACAGCCTGGCGTTCGCCGGACTGCTCCTGGCGGGTGGCGGCATCGGGGACCGTCTGGGACGCAAGGGCACCATGCAGGTCGGATTGGTCTTCTTCGGCCTCTTCTCGGCGGCAGCCGCCTTCTCGCACACCACGGGCACGCTGATCTCCACCCGGGCGTTGATGGGCGTGGCGGCGGCCTTCATCTTCCCGGCGAGCCTGGCCATCCTCACGAGCGTCTTCCCTGACCCGTCCGAGCGGCAGAAGGCGCTCGGGATTTGGGGGGCGACGTCGGGTATCGCCGTGGCCTTCGGGCCGATCGTGGGCGGGGCCTTGCTCGAGCACTTCTGGTACGGATCCATCTTCCTCGTCAACGTGCCGATCGTGATCGTGACCCTGGTCGCCGGCGGGTATCTGATCCCCCGGCTGCCCAAGGTGGCGCAACACCGCTTCGACATCCGGGGCGTGCTGATCTCGACGGTGGGGATCACGATGTTGGTGCTGGGGATCATCGAGGGGCCGCAGTGGGGCTGGGCCTCGGTGGGCACGCTGGCGTGCTTCGCGGTGCCGCGGTGCTCCTGACCGTCTTCGCTCTGTTGGAGCTGCGCACCGAGGGGCCGCTGCTCGACGTCCGGGTCTTCAGGATCCCACGCTTCACCGGCGGTGCGCTCTCCATCTCGGTGGCGTTCTTCTGCCTGTTCGGGTTCATCTTCCTCATCACGCAGTACTTCCAGTTCGTCAAGGGCTACTCGACGCTCTCGGCCGGCCTGCACACGCTCCCGTTTGCGATCGTCGCCGCGGTGTGGACACCGATCGCCGCGGTGTTGGCGCTCAAGGTCGGGACTCGCCTGGTGGTCACCGTGGGCCTGCTGCTCATGGGCGGTGGGTTGGTCGTGGCGGCCTTCAACTCGGAGGCCAACACCGCCTACTGGGGGCCGATCATGGTGGCCATGGTGCTGCTGGCCCTCGGCCTCTCCTCCATCACGGCGCCGACCGCGGAAGCGGTCATGGGTTCGGTGTCCGACGAGCAGCGCGGCGCCGCGGCCGGCGTCAACAACACGACCCGGGAGCTGGGTGGCACGCTCGGGGTGGCGGTCTTCGGCTCGATCTTCGCCTCGTCCTATGCTCCCCGGATCATCAGTGCGTTCCGTCCGCTCCCCATCCCGGCCGGCCCGAAGGCCGAGGCCCACCAATCCATGGCGGCCGCGCTGGCGGTGGTGGCCCATGCGCCGCATGCCGCGCAGCCGGCCCTCGCAGTCGATCATCTTCAGCGCGTTCCACAGCGGGCTGCGCGATGGCCTGCCTCGCCGGCGCCGGCGTGGCGCGTGCTCGGAGCGCTGGCGGCGTGCAGGCTCCTGCCGGGACGGGGCGCTCCGGAGGTGCAGCTGGCGGCCAAGCCGGTGCCGACCCGGAGCGCTATCCGGAATACGTGCCGTACGTCACCGCCTGAGGAGCCGCACCGGCGGCGGCGCCGGCAGCGGCCGGCCAGATCCGCGGATCGACCGGTGGCCGCTGCCGCCCGCCACTCCGTCTGCTGGCTTACGAAAAGACCAACTGGGCGTGCCGCACGCCGGCGATGACCGGGCTCGGCGTCCGCTCCACCGGGCCGGCCAGGGACAGGTGTCGAAGCGGTCCAGCAGCTGGCCGAGGACCACCCGGCCCTCCAGCCGGGCCAGGGCGGCGCCCAGGCAGAAGTGCGGCCCGAATCCGAAGCTCACGTGTGGATTGGGATGGCGGTCGACACGCAGCTCGCCGGCGTCGGGCCCGAACACCTCCTCGTCTCGGTTGGCGGAGGCGTAGACCAAGCAGCACCGGATCGCCCTGCGGCCACCGCGACGCCACGGATGGTGGTGGCGGCAGTCGCCGTCCGCATGAACGAGATCACCGGCGTCGTCCACCGCAGCAACTCCTCGACCGCGCTCGGCAGCAGCGAACGATCCGCACGGAGCGCGGCCCACTGCGCCGGGTTCTCGGCCAGCGCCACCAATCCGCCCGAGATCAGATTCCGCGTCGTCTCGTTCCCCGCCACCAGGAGCTGGATCAGGAACATCGCCAGCTCCGCCTCACTCAGCTCCTCGCCGCCACTCTCTGGATCTGATCCACGGTCGCCGAGCACCGAAACGAGGTCGTCCGCCGGCGCCCGCCGCCGCTCCTCGGCCACGCCGATCAGGTACTCCCACATCTCCACCTGCAGCGCCGCCCGCTCCTCCTCGGACCGCTCGGACTCGCCCGGGATCACCGCCTCGGACCACTCGAAGAAGCGGGGCCACTGCGACCCGTCCACGCCCAGCAGCTCGCAGATCACCTGCAACGGGAACGGGATGGACAGGTCCTGCACGACGTCGAGCGCCCTCCCGCCCTGGATTGGGGAGATCAGCGCCGCCGCCTTCGCCGTCACCCCCGCCTCCATGAGCCGCACCATCGACGGCTTGAAGCCCGGCTGGACCAGGCGCCGGTAGCGGGTGTGCTGCGGCGGGTCGGTGTGCATCATCGTCGGCGGCGTCGTCGTACGTCGTGCCGATCTCGTCGATCGAGGATCCCCCGCGACGAGCAGAACCCGACCGGGTCGGCGCCGATGTGCGACACCTCCGGATGGGTCAGTCACCGCCCAGAACCCGCCGCCCTCACGCTCGACCCAGCACACCGGTGCCGTTCGTCGCAGCTCGGCGTAGAGCTCGAAGGGGTCGCCGCCCGAGTACAGCGCCGGGTCGGTGAGGCGGCCTGCATCGGCGGCCCCTGCGTCGGTGGCAGGCACGGAGCCGGACCCTCAGACGATCAGGCCGTTGGGACGCGGGTCGCCCTGCGCCTCGAGCAAGGCGTAGTACGCCTCGAGGGTGCCGGGCCCGTCGGAGACCGATTCGACCGAGCCGTCCTCGGCCAGGTTCAGCAGCGCGCCCTCGATGATGAAGCAGCACGTCGGTGTCCTCCGTGTTGTCCTCGGGCACGTGCAGGGTGTGCACGGAGTTGGCCGGCTCGAACAGGTAGGAGCCGGCCGTCACGTAGAAGTCGTACTCGAGATAGTGCCAGCGTCCGGCCGACGTGTAGGCGTCGACCGAGCCGGTGTGGCGGTGGGTCTGCAGCTGCACGCCCGGCTTGAACCGGTTGAGGATGACCCAGGTCCCGTGCGAGGAGTCGAAGCGGACGACCTTGAGGAGCACGCCGGTGCCGGTGTCGGCCCAGGGCGCGTCGTCGGTCGTGACGAGGCGGACGGTGTCGGTGGGGTTGGCGGGAGTGGTGATCGACATGGGTGCGGCTCCTTCGGATGTGGTCGCGTTGTCGGTCGGTGTTGTCAGGTCGGTCGGTCAGTCAGTGCGATCCGATGTGGCGGTCATTTCGGCAGGGTGGCGAGGGAGTCGAGGTCGATGGCGGCCTCGAGGGCGGCGGCCGTGCGCAGCACGACGAGGTCGCCGTGCTGGGGCCCGACGAGCTGCAGGCCGATCGGGCAGGCCGCCCTGCTCATGCCGACGCAGACGCTGGCCGCGGGGGAGCGGGTCATGTTGAAGGGGTACGTGAATTGGACCCAGTTGGCCGTGGTCTCGCCGTTGACCGTGCTCGTCATCTCGCCGGCGAAGGGCGCCGATCGCCGAACACGTCGGCGTCACCAGGATCCGGCCGCTGTGGAACAGCTCGACCAGCTTGAGGTTCATGAGGTGGAAGTGGTCGAAGACCTGGAGCAGCTGCTCGGCCGTGGTGGATTGCGCGGCGTCGACGAAGTGGCGCAGCACCGGGTGGACCTCGTCCCAGCGCGGATGGTCCATGAAGGGCCGCAGGGTGCGCAGGGTGGCGGCCCCCGTCAAGGTGAGGAAATCACCGACGGGGTCGACATCGAAGACGGAATCCAGCACGATGACGTCGGCGCCCAGCGAGTCCAGCACCCCGACGGCGCGCTCGCAGGCGGCGGCCACCTCGGCGTCGACGGTGGCGTAGCCGAGCGTGGGGGCGTAGGCGATCCTGACCGGGACGTGCGGGTCGTCGAGGGCGGCGATCCAGCTGGCCTCGGGCCGGGGGAGGGCGCGCAGGTCGGTCGGGTCGGGGCCGACGGCGACGTCGAGGGCGCGGGTGACGTCGGCGATGCGGCGGGCCATGGGGCCGTTGGTCGAGAGGTCGATCCAGCCGGGCGGGTTGGGGCCGCCGGCCGGGGACGCGCCCGAGGCTCGGCTTCATGCCCGAGAGGCCGCAGCAGGCCGACGGGATGCGGATGGACCCGCCGCCGTCGGAGCCCGTGGCCAGCGGCACCATCCCTGCGGCCAGCGCCGCCGCCGCGCCGCCCGGACGATCCGCCCGGGCCCCGAGATGGGTCGAAGGGGTTCAGGGAGGGGCCGAAGATGGCGTTGGTCGTGTTGCCCATCCAGCCGAACTCGGGCGTGTTGGTCTTGCCGACGACGACGCAGCCGGCCGCCCGCATGCGGGCCACGAAGGGGTCGTCGGCGGTGGCCGGCGGGTCGTCGGCGTGCAGCGCCGATCCGTAGGTGGTGCGGTAGCCGATGGCGCTCTGCAGGTCCTTGACCCCGATGGGGATCCCGGCGAGCGGCCCGGGGTCGGCGCCGTCGGCGATGCGGGCGTCGATCCCGTCGGCCTCGGCGAGGGCCCGCTCCCCATCCACGGCGACGAAGGCGTTGTAGTGTCGGGTCGAGCCTCTGGATCCGATCCAGGGCGGCCTGGGTCAGCTCCCGGGCGCTGATCTCCTTGGCCCGGACCGAGCGGGCCAGGTCGGCCAGCGAGGTGGTGCGGAAGTCGATCTCTGACTGTGCCATGCCGCCCCCAGTTCCTCCGCTTCCTTCTCTGTTGCTCTCTGTTGCTCTGCTGGCTACCCCGGCGCAGGGTCCCCGGCTCGAGGCCCGCGTCCAGGTCCCAGGTCCCACTCCCGATCCGGATCCGGGGTCTCGGCCCGGCCACCCGTTCGTGCGCTCGCTATCCCGCCGACGGCGACAGGCCGGCCACGGCCTCGGCCAGGTCGATGCCGATCGGGATGACGGCGGGGGCCGGGATGGTGACGCCGTTGTCCACGTAGCGCTGGATGTGGGCCCGGCACTCGGCCACCGACCCGTGCACCACGAGCTCGTCCACCACCTAGTCGGGGATGGCGGCCAGCGCCCCCTTGCGGTCGCCCGCCGCCCAGGCGTCCCACATCGGCTGCAGCGCCGGTCCCCGCCCGAGCCAGCGGTGGAACTCGGCGTAGGCGTCCACGTTCAAATAGGCGGTGATCATCCGCCGCCCGATGGTGCGGGCGACGTTGGCGTCCTCGGTGACGATGACGAAGATGCGGGCGGCGATCTCCCGGGGCGCCCCACCGGCCGCCTTCTCCACCTCCGCCACGGATGTGGCGACGTCCTCGGCGCTGAGCCAGTTGAGGATGGCGCCGTCCGCCTCCCGCCCGGCCAGGTGCAACATCCCGGGGCGCAGCGCGGCCAGGTAGATGGGCGGCAGCTGCTCGGGGATCCGGGCCAGCCGGAAGCCCTTCACCTTGAAGGTCTCGAATTCCTCGGTCACCTTCTCGCCGCTGAAGGCCATGCGCAAGAACCGCAGCGTGTCGCGGATCGCGCCGGTACTGGTTCTCGAAGGCCAGCCGTTCCAGTTGGCCACGATCACCTGGGACGAGGCGCCCAGCCCGCAGAAGAAGCGCCCGGGTGCGGCGTCGGCCATGGAGGCGAGGCTCTGGGCCAGGAGTGCCGGCCCCCGGGTGTAGGCCGGGGTGATGGCCACGCCGAGATTCAGCTCCGGCTCCCACGCCGCGGCGAGGGCGAGTGGCGTGAACCCGTCGGAGCCGTCGACCTCGGCCGACCACAGGTCGGTGTAGCCCAGCTCCCGTAGGCGGGTGAACCACTCGCGGTGGGCGTGCAGGGGTATCCCGTCGAACGGGATCGTGATGCCGGGCCGGGCCGGCGGGGTCCCGGGGGCCGGGCTCATGCGTTGACGCTCTTCGCCGAATCCGTTGACCCATCCGACCTCGATCCGACCCCGACCCCGACCGCCGACCCCGACCCTCCGGACCCGTTGGCCGCTCCGGCCGGATCCTGCTGGAACTCCGCGTCGTCGAAGGACAGGGCCAACTCGGTCTTCTCCTCGTCGTCACTCGCCGGCACCGGCACGCCCCAGCGCGCCATCCCCTCCTCCATGTGGCGGATCACCGTCTCGATCACCTCGACCCGCCCATTCCGCTTGCTCTCCGACGAGACCACGTCCCAGGGCGCCAACGGGCCGTGGGTCAACCGCAGCATGTCCGACACCGCCCCGTCGTACTGCGCCCGCTTCTCCCGGTTGCGCCAGTCCTCGTCGGTCAGCTTCCAGGCCTTGAGCGGATCGTCCCGGCGCCGCACGAACCGGCGCAGTTGCTCCTCGTGCGACATGTGCATCCAGAGCTTGATCACGATCATCCCCTCCTCGGCCAACGTGTGCTCGAAGTCGGTGATCTCCTCGTACGCCCGCCGCCACTGCACCTCGGTGGCCAGGTTCTCGACCCGCTCGACGAGCACCCGTCCGTACCAGCTGCGGTCGAAGATGGTCATGCCGCCCCATCCCGGCAACGGCGGCCAGAAGCGCCACAGGAAGTGGTGGCGCAGCTCGTCGGGCGTCGGCGCGGCGAACGGGGCGACGTGCACGTGGCGGGGGTCGAGCGGCTCGACCAGCCGCTTGATGGCGCCACCCTTGCCGGCGGCGTCCCAGCCCTCGAAGACGACGCAGACCGGCGGGCCGAGCTTGCCTTCGTTGAGCTGACCGCCGTTGATCAGCCGCAGGTGGAGCAGGCGGCGCTGCGCCCTTCCGAGACGCTTGGCCTCCTCGTCCTTGGAGAGCTTCAGCGAGAGGTCGCTGTCCTCCAGCCGTGGATAAGGGCTCCTGTGCTTCCGGGTGCCCGCCGCGGTGCCGGCGAGAGGGGTGCCTTCGTCCGGGGAGCCGTCATGGTGGCCGCTGTGGTGGCCGCCGTGATCGTGTTTGCTCACGTTGCCTTTTGTAGCCGATCCACCAGGCCCGCGGCGACCTCTTCGGGCGCAGCGCCGGTGGCGCCGCTGCGAGCCGAGCGACGTCGACCGCGGGACGCCGGCGCGAGCGAGATGCTGCCGACCGCCTCGACCACTCGCCGCACCAGGGCCGGCCGGCCGGCGATCACCAACAACTCCTGGTTGGAGAGGTGGCTCACCCGGCCCACCTTGCGTCCGGACGGGTCGTAGA
Source organism: uncultured Acidimicrobiaceae bacterium (assembly GCA_963737805.1). Classification (GTDB taxonomy): domain Bacteria; phylum Actinomycetota; class Acidimicrobiia; order Acidimicrobiales; family RAAP-2; genus Bog-473. The sequence goes on along the minus strand of CAVTUE010000011.1, from coordinate 42,671 downwards.
TGCCGATGCGGGCCCCGACGTAGCGAGTCGAGTCGAACGCGAGCGTCGCCACGTCGCCCTGGATGGAGCACATGGCCTCGAGCTCCTCCAACTCGAGCCAGGACTCGTCGTTGTACGACAGCACCAGCAGGTCGCAGTCCACGGATCGCACCACCGACGCCAGCGCCGCCGGCATGGTGCGCTTGGAATTGAACGCGGACCGGGTGGATGGGTCACGGGCATCCACCCGTTTGCGGGCCACGCCGTAGGACTCGGGCGCATCCCAGGCCACCAGCGTCTCCCACACGTGGTAGTTGGTGAAATACCGGTGCTGGTTGTACGGCGGATCGAGATACGCCAGATCGAAATGCCCGAGCCCGCCGGCCAGCGCCACCGCATCGCCCTGGATGGCGCGCCCAGGCCCCGTCAACAGCTCCGGCACCCGCAGGTCCAAGCGGTTGGACGAGCGCGGCGCCCACTGCTTCACGTACGCCATCTGCACACCCGTGGTCGAGTCGACCCGGTCCGCCGCCTCGATGAGGGACGTCAACAGGAGGGGGAACAACGGCGACCCCGCATACTCCGAGTCGATGGCGTCCCGCACGGCATCGATCCGAGCGGCGTTGTGCGGTTGGAAGAAGCGGGCCTGACGGCTGAACGTCTCGGTGACGTAGCCCGGTTTGCCGGGGAGGCCGTTCAGGTGGGTGACCGCCGCCCGCAGTGCGCCCATGTCGGTGGCGGCGGCATCCGTCTCGATGTAGGTGCGGGCGAACGTGTGCGCATAGCGGGCGCTGTCGACGGCGGTGACGTGCACGCCCTGGGCCTTGAAGGCCTGGGCCACGCGGGTGGTGCCGGTGAACAGATCGAGGGCGGTGCGGGCGCCGGAGGCCCGGCAGATCCGGGTGAGGACGGGGACCAGGCGGCGCTTGGAACCGAGGTATTTGATCATCGGGGGGTCACGTCGGCCCACCCTACGATGGGCGGTCATGGCGCCCGGGGACCATCGAGGAACCGAAGCGATCGGCGTGGATGAGGATTCGCACTGGGTCCGCTGGCATGCGCCGTACGAGGACCCGTCCTCGAATCTCTCGCGGCGGTTGCGGGCGGTGCAGTCCATGGTGAGTGCGGCGCTGGACGAGATCCCGGGCCGGGTCACAGGCCCGGCCACGGGCCCGGCCACGGGCCGATCCAGGCCCCTGGATACCAATCCAGAGCCCATCCGGGTGGTGAGCGTGTGCGCCGGCCAGGGGCGGGACGTGATCGACGTGGTCGCAACCCATCCCAGGGGTCCGGAGGTCTCGGCGCTGCTGGTCGAGCTCGATCCGGCCCTCGTCGCCTTCGCCCGGTCCCGGGCGGCGGCGGCCGGCGCCGGGGTGGCCGAGCAGATCCGGGTCGTGGAGGGCGATGCGTCGCAGTGCCACTGGTACGCCGACGACGTGCCGGCCGACATCGTCCTGGTGTGTGGGGTGTTCGGGAACATCAGTGGGGCGGACGTCACGCGCACCATCCAGGCGATGCGGGGGTTCTGCGCCCCGGGCGGCCACGTCGTGTGGACCCGGCACCGGCGTCCACCGGATCGCACGCCGGCCATCCGGGCCGACTTCGCCGCCGCCGGGTTCACGGAGCTGGGCTTCGTCGCCCCCGGGGACTCCTTCATGGCCATCGGCCACCACCGCCTGGATGGGCCGACAGCGCTCTTCGACCCCGATCAGATCCTCTTCGACTTCGTCGGCGACGGGCGCAATCCGGTATGAGCGTCGGCGACCGGGAGTCGTCGGCGGATTCGGCGCTGCCGGCGGAGTCGGAGCTGCCGGTGGATTCAGCGGGTGCACCAGGTGAGATACGGCCGACAGACCAGCCGCGCCTTCCCGCCACCGCCTCCACCCCCTCGAGCTCATCTCCATGGCGTGGCGCACCGCCAAGGCGGAGCCCGCCCGGGTGATCGTGCCGGCCTTGGTGATCTTCGGCCTCGATGCGCTCCAGGGCACCCTCTACACCGAGGTCGCCGTCGACCATCACGGACTCGAGTCCGTCGCCGGTGCGTTCCTCTTCGGCGCCTCCACTCTCGGATTGACCTTCTACTCCGGCATGCTCGAGCGCCTGGTCGGCTCGGTGGAGCGCGGCGAGCCGGCCCAGCCCGTCCTGGTGGTGCTGCGGAGCCTGCCCTGGCTGCGCCTGTTGGCGGCCGAAGCAATCCTCGTCGTCATCGGTGCCGTCACCTCCTTGTTCTTCATCGTCCCGGGCCTGATCGTGGGGACCTTGTTCGCCCTGGTCGGGCCCCTCATCAACCTGCTCGACGCCCCGGTACCCGAAGCCTTCCGGCGTTCGTTGAAGTTGGTGTGGCCGCATTTCATGCTGGTGTTCTGCTTCATCTCGCTGCCGCTCGCGATCGAGCACGAGGTGGTGGTCCTGGTGGCCGAGCTGATTCCCCACGAGCACATCTGGGCGGTCTTCCTGACCACCTTCATCCTCGGCGACCTCTTCGGGATGGCGTTGGGCCTGATGGAGGTGACCCTGGCCGAGCGCCTCGTCTCGGGAGCGCCGGGACCCCGTGCCGACCTACTGTCGACGGGCGTGGAACTGCCCGATCCACACGGCAGCCACGGCACGCCGAACACCGCCTGACCGCTCGGCACGCCAAAGAGTCAAAAGGTCGAACCGCCCGGACGACTGACACACCCGAGAGACACACCAGGAGGCCCCCCATGGATGAGACGATCCACGGAACCACGATGCCGGTGCTCGAGCTCTCGCTCACCGACGGCGAGTCCATCGTGTCGGAGGCCGGCGAGTTCTCCTGGATGTCCGACGCCATCCAGATGGCCACCAACACCGGCGGCGGCATGGGCGGCAAGGGCATCATGGGAGCGGTCAAGCGGGCCGTCTCGGGCGCCAGTTTCATGATGACCACGTACACCGCGCAGGGCGGCGCCGGCTCGATCGCCTTCGCCTCGAAGTTCCCCGGCCACATCTTGCCGATCGACGTGGCACCGGGGAACGAGTTCATGGTGCACCGCCACGGCTTCATGGCGGCCACGCAGGGGATCGAGCTGTCGATGGGATTCCAGCAGTCGTTCCGCGGCGGCGTCTTCGGGGGCGAAGGCCTCGTCCTGCAGAAGATCGGCGGCACCGGCCGCGCTTTCGTCGACCTCTCGGGCGAGGTCATCGTCTACGACCTGGCCGCCGGGCAGACGATGCGGGTGCACCCCGGCCACGCCGGACTCTTCCAGGCCTCGGTCTCCTTCTCGGTGCAGAAGGTGCCCGGCCTGGCCAACCGCTACATGGGCGCCGACGGGCACCACTTCGCCGTGCTGACGGGTCCGGGCCGGATATGGCTGCAGTCGATGCCGCTGCCGGTGCTCGCCGGCGTCATCGGCGAGTACATGCCCGACCGGGACGACCACCACGGAGTCGAGGGTGCGGCGGCCGGGGTCGGGGCGGCCAAGGTCCTCGGCGACATGTTCAAATAGCCTGGTCGCCGTTCCTTGGCGGCCTTGTCGACGTCGGCGGGGCCCGTGGCTGGCGATGCCCATCCGGCCCACGCTCGTCCTCCACTTGTTTAGGACCCTGACCCTGACATTCAGGACTGTGTCCTCGAGCTTCAGGACTCTGTCCCTGATATTTATTCAGGACTCTGTCTCTGATATTCCGCACCTTGTCCCTGAAGTTCAGGATTGATGTCCTCAAGATTCAGGACCCTGTCCTCAAGATTCAGGACCCTGTCCTCAAGATTCAGGACCAAGTCCTCGAAGTTCAGGATCCCGTGGTCGGCCTGGTCACCGGCGTGCGGGGAGACGCGGCCCCGTGCTCACACGGGGCTGGTCACGTAGAGGTCAGGCGGTTTCGGGGGGTGGGGCGTCGGGCTGGTTCCATTCGATCCAACCCGTGCCTTCGCGGCCGTCGTCGGCCCGGCAGCGGACGAGGGCCCGGGGGAACCGGCTGACCCGGCCATCGTCGTTGCGCAGGAGGACGGGTCCGAAGGAAACGGGCGTGAGTTCGATCCCCACGTCGAGCTCGGGGCCCGGGCCGGGGTCGGCCGCGATGTCGATGCGCGCCTTGGAGGGGAAACCGTGGTCGCCGACGTCCTCGGTCACCGAGAGCGCAGTGGCGGGATAGACCTGGCCGTGCTTCTGGATGTAGCCGAAGAAGACGGGGACGCCGATGTTCATACGGATGTCGGCCAGGTGGATCCGGGTGCCGTCGTCGAGGCGTAGGGAGCACCAGCACCACCCAAAGGCCCACCAGTCCCGCACGCCCCAGGAGTGGTCGCGCTGGCCCTGCCCGTCGACGGTGAACGTCTCCCCGTCGACGGTGACCGTGCCCGAGACGAGGCACGGTATCTCGTAGCGGGTGGTCAGGTCGTAGTGATAAGGGACGCCGTCGGTCGTCCACGTGACGTCCAGGTCGAGCCGTGCGGGGGTGCCGGTCTGCTCTCCGTGGGCGTAGACGTCCTCGGGCGCGGCGATGATGCGGGCCGGGGCATGGACGGCCAGGCGGAACACCTCGAGCGGCCGGCGGAGTTCGATTTCGACCCGTTCGCCGTCCTTGCTCTCGCTGACGAGACCGTTCTCCGGGGGGACCGGCATCTCGTAATTGGCGGAGCAGACGCCGGGGCGGTCGGGCCAGACGATCCAGGCTGTCCACCAGGCCAGCTGGCGGTTGGGGTAAAGGCCGAGCCGGAGCCAGCCCCCCATCGTGCCGTCGGAGCGGACGAAGTCGCAGTAATAGGACTCGTTCCACAGGTCCTCGCCATCGGGGTCATGCCGGGCTTCGTCGTCTGGCAGGACGACGTGGTCCGCCGTCACTCGCCCGGGCCCGGATGCATGGCGGAGGCCCCCGAAGGACCGGGCACCTCGACGATGGGATCGTCGCGGTCGTCGAACTCCGTGCGCAGGGCCTTCGACATCACGGCGTGCTGGAAGTACAACGTGGTGATGTAGGTCAGTTCGAGGATGGCGACCTCATCGAGGTGGCGCTCCAGCTCGGCGAAGAGCTCGTCGGGGACGCGCCCGTGGTCGTAGACGAGGCAGTCGGTGTAGGCGAGGACGGCCCGTTCGGCGGCGTTGTAGGTGTCCTCGGGGGCGACGCTCCACGCCGGGATGTGCGTGATCTGCTCGTCGGGCATGCCGAGCTCGCGCATCGACTTCGCGTGCTGGCTGAAGACGAACTGGCTGCCGGCGGCCCAGCCGGCCCGTATCTGGCCGAGCTCGCGCAGCGTGGGGTCGAGGTTGCGGGTGGGCGATTGGTAGAGGCCGAAACCCTTGACGCAGTGGTCGAGGATGTCGGGGCTGAGGGCGAAGACCGTCCACCAGTCGCCCGTGGTGCCATCCCAGCGGCCCGGCTCGGCGACGGGGTCGCGGCCCTCGAAGAGCCATTCGTACATGGTGGTGACGATCGGGGCGGTGGCTTCGACCTTGGGGACCTGGCGGAGGCGGGGCATGGGGCGGTGTCGGTGTCGGTGTCGGTGTCGGTGTCGGTGTCGGTCGGCGGTCAGGCCCGCGTCGGCTCGGCCGGGACGGTGTCGACGGCCTTGGCCGGCGTGTGGGAGATATCGGTGGGGGTGAACTCCCGCATCCAACAGGCGAACTCGAGCAGGATGCCGTCTGGATCCTGGAAGTAGATGCTGCGGACGAAGACGCCCGAGTGCATGGCGTCGCTGATGCCCCACTCGGAGTCGTCGTGATTGGCTATCTCGGTGCAGTCGATGCCGGCGGCGACGAGCCGGTCGCGGTACTCCTCGATCTTCTCGGGCGCCACGTCGAAGGCGACATGGTTCATGGAGCCGATGGCACTGGTGAGGTCGCCCTGGTCGGGGCGCGCCGCCGGCGCGCTGATGCCGGGGACTCCGTCGGGCGCCTCGGGGAACCAGAAGAAGGCCAGGCAGTCCCCGCCACCGCAGTCGAAGAAGAAATGCTGTCCCATGCCTGCCGGCAGCTCGATCGTCTTGACCAGCGGCATACCCAGGACGTTCGTGTAGAAGTCGACCGTCCGCTCCATGTCGCGGCAGACCAGCGCCAAATGGTTGATGCCCCGTAACTCGAATCCGCCCGTGTTGCCCGTCATGAGCCTGCCCTCCCTCGGTGGCGCCACCACCTGTCGTTGTCGCCCGGGGTCCGGTCCCAGGTCCGGCCCAGGTCGGACTCCGGTCTGGGCGGCGTCGCGCCAGGTTAGGCCGCAATCTTGCGACAGGCCCAGACCGTATGACCCTCCGGCAACCGAAACCACGAAGGGACGGCGCGCATGGCGGCATTGGGGCACGGACGCAGGAACGGGGGCCGAACGGGTGCAGGTGGCTGGAAGTCGGGGAGAGTCCCGGCACGCGGGGCGCGACATGTCCGGGGTCAGGCCGTTGCCGGGACTCTCTCCGCGTCTTTGCTGACGATGGGGGCGCTCTCGGTCGCCCTGGCCGTGGTCGGAGGCGTGGCCGTAGTGGCGCCGGCCGGGGTCGCCGGCGCCACGAGTCCGCACGCCAAGACCGTCAAGGTCGCGACGGCCAAGGTGCCCAACGTGGGGACCGTCCTCACCACGGCCTCGGGACTCACCCTCTACCGGTTCACCGATGACACCTCGGGGACCTCGAAGTGCACCGGTGCGTGCGCCAAGATCTGGCCGCCGATGTTGGCGTCAAAGGGAGCGCACGTGTCAGGACCCCGGGGTGTGAAGGGCCTGGCGGTGATGAACGTCGGCAACGGCCACTTTCAGGTGACCTTCCACAAGGTCCCCCTCTACCGCTTCGAAGGGGACAAGAAGAAGGGTCAGGCCAAGGGGCAGAACGTGGGGAACGTCTGGTTCGCCGTGTTGAAGAGCGGAATCCCGGCCACCACGGCCGCCGCCACGGGGGCGGGGGCGGCGGCACCGACGTCGACCACGGCGCCTGCACCCGCAACGACACAGCCGACCATGCAGACGACGCCGACCACTCCGCCGCCGTCCCCGCCGCCGCCGACCACACCGCGCACGACTCCACCCACCTCACCGCCGTCGACCACGACCACCTCCCCTGCCATGGGAGGGGCCGCGTTCTAGGTGTTCATCTAGCCCCTGAACCTGCGATCCGGCACGCCGGGTGACGGCGCCGGCCGAACAGGCGGTGCAATCGGCCGAACAGGCTGTGCAAGGGATGGTCAAGCGGGTCGGGTCACGCCACGATGCCGACCATCCGCTCGTTGAGCGGCCGCCGTTCAGGGAGCGTTCACCCTGGGCAGGGCGTTCTTCCCCGGCACCGGATCCCTATAGGTTTTTCGAAGACCAACAGGGTGACGGCAGACGCCCGCAGCCATGCCGCACGCGGCACAGAGAAGAGGGATGACAAGTCAATGACCGATCAGCGCAAGACCGTTGTCGATGCCGGCTTCAAGCTCATGAACCTCACGCACAAGGCGGCGCTGCGCGTGACCGGTGGGCGGTGGCCCAACACCCTTTTCGGGATGCCCGGCGTCGAGCTGCAGACGATCGGACGCAAGTCCGGCCAGCCGCGTACGACGATGCTGGCCTCACCCATCCACGACGAGGGCCGGGTCGTACTGATCGCCTCCAAGGGTGGCGACGACCGTGACCCCCAGTGGTACCGCAACCTGAGCGCCAACCCCGACGTGCAGATCACCATGAACGGTGAGACCCGTGCCATGCGGGCCAGGACGGCGTCGCCCGAGGAGAAGGCGGCCATGTGGCCCGAGATCGTGGCCTCCTACAAGGGCTACGAGGGCTACCAGAAGAAGGCCGCCCGGGACATCCCGGTCGTGATCTGCGAACCGCGCCCGACCTGAGGGCGGCCCAGCGGCAGAGCGGCGGGGTGGCCGGGCGGCAGAGCGGCTGGGCGGCCGGGCAACCGCCTTCGGAAGGTGGCGGTACGATGCGGCCGATGTCAATGGAGCCTGCCGGCTCGCCAGGTGGATCAGTGGAAGGTGGGGGCGCGTCGGGCGCCGCCTTCGATCTGAGCATGGCCGTCTCCCAGCTGGCGTCCAACAGCACCGATCTGCGGATCATGCTGAAGCTGCTCGTGGCGCAGCTCTCCGAGGTGCTCGGTGGCCGCATCGCCGTGGAGCGGGCTGGACGCTTCCGCAGGTCCGACGAGATCAAGTCGGTGCGCATCACCCTCGGTGACGACACTCTCGAGGCGCTCGTCGACGGCGGCTCGGTGCGCTGCAGCATCGGGCACTCCTCGGGAGGCATCCGGATCCGGAGCGAGCAGGTCGGCATGGATGCCTGGCTCACCCGGCTGCTGACCACATTGCAATCGGAGGCGGCGCACAGCGAGCAGACCCGCCTCGCCCTGGAGAGCATCGTGATCGGAGACGAATCGTGACCGATGAAGCGCGGCAGCCGACGAAGGCGACTGAGGCGACCGAGGCGACGGAGGCGACTGAGGCGACTCCGGCCGCCGCCGCGGTCCCGGCGCCTCCGACCCCGCAAGAGCCCGCGCCCCCACCGGTACCCCGCGACCTGCCCAAGGATGCGGCCCACCGCCTCGAGGAGCTCGAGCACGGCCTGTTCACCTCGGACCTGTCGGTCAACGAGTTCCTCCTCGTCAAGGAGGCCGGCTTCCACCCGCTGGGGTTCGTGATGGGGTCGTCGATCTACCACATCGGCATCCAGACCCGGAAGTGGGGGCAGAGCCAGGAGCTGACCAAGCTGACCGAGGCGATGTACACCGCGCGCGAGCTGGCCATGAACCGCATGGACGAGGAGGCCCAGGAGCTCGGCGCCGACGGTGTCGTCGGCGTGCGCCTCGACGTCAACTACTACGAGTGGGGCAACGACTCGGCCGAGTTCATCGCCTTCGGCACGGCCGTCAAGGCCGAGGACGGCAACTCGTACCGCAACGTCGCAGGGCAAGCCGTTCACCTCCGACCTCTCGGGGCAGGACTTCTGGACCCTCATGCAGACCGGGCACGTCCCGCAGGGTCTGGTCATGGGGACCTGCGTCTTCCACATCGCGCACCGCAAGCTCACGCAGGCCCTCGGCTCCATGGGCCAGAACGTCGAGTTGCCCAACTTCACGCAGGCGCTCTACGAGGCGCGGGAGCTGGCCATGACGCGCATGCAGGACGAGGCGACCCGGCTGGAGGCCAGCGGCATCGTGGGCGTGCGCCTGGAGGAGAAGTCGCACCAGTGGGGCTCGCACACCATCGAGTTCCTGGCGCTCGGCACGGCGGTCACCAAGCGCAGCGGCGAGGTCACGCTGCCCAAGCCGACCACCATCATCTCCTTGGACAACTGATGTCCTTCGGGGACGAGCCCGGAGGGCAGCCCACCGCCCGATGCCGTGACCACCTCGGCCGGCGGCCCCCGGGGCGACCTGCCCGAGGCGGCGGTCCGCCGCCTGGAGTCCAACGCGTTCTCCTCGGGACTGACCGTGCCCGACTTCGCGGCCTGCCTCGACCTCGGCCTGCAGCCGGTGGCCCTGGTGCAGGGGTTCTGCGTCATGCAGTGGGGCTGGTACGGGCCGGGCTCGGGCACCATGCGCGGCATGTCGCCGTATGTGGGCGGGCAGCAGACCGCGGGCTCGTACTCGGAGACCTACCGCTGCCCGCACGGCTTCGTCTCCGCCGAGCACCGCGCGTGGGGCCAGAACCTCGAGCAGACGTGGGTCGAGGAGGCCTGGTCCCACGGTTACGGGACGGCGTACGGTCGCATGCTCGAGGAGGCCGGCGCGCTGGGTGCCCACGGCGTCATCGGCGTGGTCGACAGCGTCTCCAACGTGGCCGACAGCGGGACGACGGAGTTCCACTTCCTGGGCACCGCGGTCACGGTGGAGGGCGGCCCGCCGCCCGCCGGGGGGATTCCGTGGACCACCTACCTGGCGGGGCAACGCCTGACCAAGTCGATAGAGGCCGGGTTCATGCCGGTGGCGGTGGTGGCGGCCCTGGCCTCGGTGCGGGTGTGGGCCTACTGCATGACCGAGTACTTCATGGAGGGCTCGATGGGCGGCTGGGGGACGACGGGTCCCGCACTGGTGGAGCAGGTGAGCAAGGCGCACATGGCGTCACGGCAGCTCGCCCGCAAGCACGTGCGCGCGCAGCTGGCCGGCGACGAGCTGCACGGCGCGACCATCGACGTCGTCACCCGGGAGCTCTCCCAGGGCGACGAGGTGATCGACTGCACCCTGCGGGGCAACCGGGTGCGGCGGTTCAAGGACTTCGACCCGGTTGTGCTGCCGAGGCCCACGGTGCGGCTGACGTGAGCGCCGGCGCCGGCGCGCAGCGCCGCCGACCAGCGGTCCCGGTCCACACCCAGGACATCCGGGCCGAGATGCTCCGGGGGGCGCAGTCCCTGGCCACCCCGGCGCCCCCATCCAAGGAACGCGGCATCACCTCGGACCTCTCGGTCGACGAGGCCCTCCTGCTGCACGCCGCGGGATGGGAGCCGCTCGACCTCGTCTGCGGCGTGGCCGTGGTGTCGGTCCCGGTCGGGGTGTGGAACTGGGGGCGGGGTGCGATCTCGCTGGCCTCCGATGCGCACAACGCCGCCGTGGACCAGGCCGCCCGGGTGCTGCGGGGCGAGTGCGGCAAGGTGCACGGGCACGGCGTGGTCGGGGTGCGGGTCGAGGTGTCGGTGCGGACCCATCACATCGACGTGGAGCTCGTGGGCACCGCCGTGCGGCCGATGGATGGGAAGGACGGCCGCGGTCACGACGCCGCCCTGGCCATGCCCTTCGTGTCCGACCTGTCGGCCCGTGACTTCACGCTGCTCCAGCGGGCCGGCTGGATGCCCGTCGGCCTCGCCTTCGGGGCCAGCTTCGTCTACGCGCCGCGGCGCACCGCCGGCACGGCCATGAAGCAGACGCGCCAGAACGTGGAGCTGACGAACTACACCGAGGCCATGTACTCGGCCCGTGAGTCGGCCATGGAGAAGATGCAGTCCTCCGCCCTCGAGGTCGGGGGAGAGGGCGTGGTCGAGGTCAAGGTCACCGAGGGCCCCATGAGCTTCGCCCGCCATGCCGTCGGGTTCACGGCCTGGGGCACCGCGGTCAAACTCGTGGCCGAGGAGCACCAGTTCGTCGAGCCCCAGTTGGTCCTGCCGCTCGACGACGCGGTGGTCACCTTCGAGGCGGAGAGCCTGCGCAGCGCCAGCCAAGGCAAGGGACGGAACCGATGAGCACGCAACAGGGGAAGACCGGGGGGCTGGAGCGGGACTGGGCTTCGTGGGCCCGCACGTTCGAGTCCGTCGACGGGCCAGAGGAGTTCGCCGCCCTCTTCGCCCCGGGCGGCCGCTTCCGTGACCCCGTGACCCCGTGGACGACCGACCTGCACAAGGTGGCCCGAGACACCGACGCCATCTTCCCGGACTGGCACCAGCGGGTGGACCGCATACGCGGCGGTGAGGATTGGGCCGTCTTCGAGTGGACGGGCACGGGCACCTTCCACGCCGGCGAAGGCAAGGCCGGCATCCCCATACAAATGACCGGCGCGACCGTGATCGACGTCGACGCTGACGGCAAGGTCACCGCCTGGCGCGACTACCTCGACACCAACGAGCCCACCCAGCAGATCCAGAACGGGCTCGAGCGGGCCATGGAAGGCGGCTGACTCTCCCGAGCCGGAGATACCCCTCACGCCTGCTCGGCCACCGCCTTCACATGGGCCAGGCGGGCCTCGTTGGCCTCGTCGAGGTCCTGGGCCGCCTTCTCGTCGCTCGCCATCTCGGCGTCGATGTCCGCGTCGGCCCAGCCGATCACGCCCATCTCCTGGAAGGCCGTGCGCAGTTTGGGGCCCCACAGCCCGATGTCGCGCAGGATGGGCACGATGCGCATGAACAAGAAGTTGCGGAACTCGCGCAGCGTGTCGCTGTTGTCGACGTAGGTGCTGATCTCGGGAGGCAGCTCCAGGCGCTCCCATACCTCTTCGCCGAGAAAGCGGTCCCGCATCAGGTAACAGGCCTCGATGCAGAAGTCCTCCCGCTCGGTGCGCTCGGCCTCGCTCAACTGGGGGTAGTAGTCGCGCAGCGCCAGCCGGCCGAACATCACATGGCGCGCCTCGTCCTGCATGACGTAGGCGTTCAGCGCCTTGGCCAGAGGATTGGTGGCGTTGTTGCGGATGATGCCGAAAGCGGCCAGGGCCAGGCCCTCGATCAGCACCTGCATGCCGAGATACGTCATGTCCCACCGGCTGTCGGAGATGACATCGTCGAGCAGCGCCTTGAGATACGGGTTGAGCGGGTACACGAGCTGCACCTTCTCGTGCAGGTAGCGGCTGTACACCTCGACGTGGCGCGCCTCGTCGATCACCTGCGTGGCGGCGTAGAACTTGGAGTCGATGTCCGGCACCGTCTGCACGATCTTGGCCGTGCAGATCAGCGCGCCCTGCTCCCCGTGCATGAACTGGCTGAAACGCCAGGCCTCGCTGTGGCGGCGCACCTCCCCCTTGCGCTCGTCGGACATCTTGTCCCACCACTCCGTGCCGAAGATGGGGATGATCTCGTCGGGCATGCCGACGGGGTTGGTGAGGTCGACCTCCTGGCTCCAGTCCAATCGGTCGCTGCCGATCCACTGGCGCCGCGTTCCCTTGTCGTAGAGGCGCAGCAGCTGGTCGCGTCCGCCCGTGTAGTTGAAGTCGAACATCGTGGTGGACGGCGACTCGATGCCCCACTTCGGCTCGAAGGCGGAATCCGAATCGGTGATCGATCGGCTGGTGGTCATGATGCCCCCTTGGGTCACTTCCAGCTGCAGCTGTCGGTATGCTCCGGCACCCGCGACGCTACCCCGTAGCGTGCGCGTCATCATCTCATGGGGCCGCTCCGCCCGAACGGGCAGACCTACGGCCGGGAGCCGGTGTCGTCCCGCCCTCAACTGATTCTCAGCGGAAGTCGAACGCGACCTTGATGGCGCCGCTCTCCTGCTGGTTGGCCAGCACCGTGAAGGCCTCACGCCACTGCTCGAGCCGGAAGGTGTGCGTCAGCATGCCGGTCAGGTCGATCCGGCCGTCGGCCGCCAGGCGCAGATAGTGCGCGATGCCGTGCATGCGCAGGCCGTCGACCTCCTCGATCCCGAAGGCGTTGGAGCCGACCCACGAGATCTCCTTGAAGTACAGCGGCGACCAATCCCAGCGCTCGGGCGCGTGCACCCCGCTCTTGACCATGGTGCCGCGGTGCCTTGAGCAGGCGGACGCCGATCTCGGCGGTCTGCGCAGTGCCCACCGTGTCGTAGACCACGTCGAACCCGCCGGGGTGCGCCATGGGCAGCGTCGTGCCCTCGAACTTCTGCAGCACGCCACCGGACCACGCCGCCGCTTCCTCGAGCAGCTGCTCGACCGGGAAGGGGTCCACCACGGTCGCCCCGAGCTTGCGGGCCAGCGCGGCCTGCGCGGGCCAGCGGGCGACCACCATGACCTCGACGTCGGGGTAGAGCGCCTTGAGGATCGCGACGGCCGTGCTGCCCAGGGCGCCTCCCCCGTAGACGAGCACCTTGCCGCCCGGCGGTGGCGGGTGGCGGGTGACCGAGTGCAGCGAGACGGCGAAGGGGTCTCCGAGGACCGCCACCTCGTCGCTGCACGCCCTCGGGGACGGGGATGAGCATCGACTCGTGGGCGGGCAGGTAGTCGGCAAAGCCACCGGGCAGCGTCCTTCGAGGTCCCGGTGTGGATGCCCGCGGCGATCGGGCCCTGGGTGAAGTGCCAGCACATGCTGTAGTCACCGTCCTGACACGACGGGCAGGGCGGGTCGATGCCACGCGGCCCGCAGGAGAGCCAGGGATTCAGGACGACGCGCTGGCCCACCTGGACGGCCGTGACGGCGGGGCCGACCTCGACGACGTCGGCCACCACCTCGTGCCCGAAGACCGTCGGGAAGGTGAAGTAGCCGTTCAGCGCGCCGTTGCCGAAGTCGTCACCGAAGTCCATGAAGACCATCTTGGCGTCGGAGCCGCAGATGCCGGTCAGCCGGGTCTTGGCGACGCACCAGTCGTCCCGGAGGAGCGTCGGTCGCGTCGAGCTCCTCGAGGCGCATCGGGGTCCGGGACGAGCCCGACCATGAGGGTGTTGGACTCGTCGGGTGGCGTCCAGCGCTCGCCGCGGACGCCATAGAGCAGACCTTGCATTCGCTGCTCCTCGCTCCTAGATGAATGGGCCGACGACGCCGTCGTTGTTGTTGTGGTTGCCACGCCGAGCGGGATGCCCGAGCACCAGCAACGCCAGCCAACCGAACCCGACGATGATGCCGGCGATGGCGAGACCGTCGCCCTTCTGCAGCCCGTTGGACCGCGTGATCTGGCTGCGGGCGACGAAGCCGAAGACGACCCCCAGGATGGCCGGGAGGAAGAACACTCCGGCGCACGAGCAGATGAGCGAGGCAACAGCGAGACCGTTGGTCCGTGCTTGCACGGGCTGGCCGTAGGGCTGCGCTCCGGCCGTACGGTACGGCGCGTACCCGTAGCTGGCGGACGGACCACCCAGCGGCGTATGGCCGGTTGTCCGGGCGGCACCGCTCCCTGCCGCACCGTAGAGCGGCGCTTGCTGCCGCGGTAGGTCGGTCCGGTCCACAGCTCGGGCGGGTACCACTTGCCGTCAGATGCCAACCACCATCCAGGACCCTGTGAGGTGTCGCTCATGCCGTGACCGCTCCGCGTGCGCCGGGTGCAGCTCTGGAGCATACGGGGCGTGCACCCGGGCAGGCCGGGCTCACTGCGACGTATAGGGCAGTGTCGGCAGCCGGAATCGCAGCAATAGCCGCGCCGGGCGAGGTAGCCGGCCGTCAGCACGGTCAGCCCGGAGCGCGGGTCGACGTAGGTGTCGGATCCGGCGCGCAGGGCCTCAGCGTGGGCCTCGATGATCTGCGGGTAGGCGGGATCGTCCGGTGACAACCGGTCCGGATGCGGCTCCGTGAGGGGCCGATCGGCGATGAGTCGGGGAGTGGGCGGCCGCACGATCGGCCTGCTCCCACGTCGTCACGCGGCTCGTCCATCGGAGCGGGGCCGCGCAATACCGGTCCCGTCTCAGGGGACCGGTATTGCCTGCAACCCTCTCTGACCTCTTCGCGGTCCCTCGCTTGCGCGGTACTCTTGGCCACCTTGCTTTGCCGGCGCCCGCTTGGCGGGAGCCTTGCGCGCCGTCGCGGCTTTGCGGGCCGGTGCCTTCTTGGCAGCCCGGGCCGGGGCCTTGGCGGCTGCCGGAGCGGCGGACTTGCCCGCGGCGGCGACGGCGGCTCGCTGGTCGGGTAGGCACCCTTCGCCAGCTTGGGTGCCGTCGCGGGGGCCAGGACCGCGTCCTTGAACGCCTTCACCGGTGTGATGCGCGCCTTCTTCGACGCCTTGATGCGGATGGCTTCGCCCGTGGCCGGGTTGCGACCCATGCGCGCCGCGCGGTTGACCTTGACGAATTTGGCGAAGCCCGGAATGGAAACGGGCTCACCCTTCGAGACGACGGCGGTGACGACGTCAGTGAATCCGTCGATGACGGTGATCACTGTCTTCAGTTCGACATCGGCCTGGACCGCGACCGCTTTTGCTAGTTCTCGCTTGTTCATGGCGCCCATTGTGGCCGACGCGCACCCTCCAATGCACATCTTTTTGGGCACGAATGCAGATATTTCTGGCGGATTGTCGCTTTGAACAGTGGTCAGCGACGTCGGATCCACACGGCCGTCACGCACCATGAGCATCGTCTTCCCGACGATCTAGGCCGTCCATTGTCCCCAGTAGGGCGGGCTCCCCTTGCTCTTCTCGAGGAGGATGATCACCGTCCCCCACGGGTCGCAGCACCAGGTCGTCCTCAGCCCCGCCACATCTGCGATCCCGGCTGTGAGGAACTCCACGCCGCGATCCTCGAGCTCGGATCTCGTCTCGCTGACGTCGTCGCACACCATGCCGATGTGGGTGATGCCGACTCTGGTGACGGATGGTCGTCCGGTCTCCGGCGGAGCGACGTCGGCCGCCGGATACTCGATCAGCTCAATGACGCGGTCGTCTTCCCCGAAGCCGACGATGGCCGCGTGGACGACAACGGGTGAGGGGACGATCTCGCCCATGTCACGCTCGATCTGGGCCCCGTCCATGCGGTAGGGGGGCGAGAGCACCCTTAGGCCGAGGACCTCGGCGTACCAGCGTGTGGCGGCCTCGACGTCGGGGACGCAGACGGCGCTGTGCGCCATCCCGGTCAGCATCGCGTCAGCGTACGCCGAGGGCCGACAGGGCCGACAGGGCCGACAGGGCCGAGGTCCCGCTCAGGTCCAGCGGGAGATCTCGTGCTGCAGGCGCTTGCTACCAGTGCCGGAACTGGGAATTGACGCGGCGCTCGGCCTTACGCAGGACGATGACGCTCACGAACACGAGCGGTGCGGCGAAGGCCGAGATTGCGCTGAGAGCGACGACGCGCAGTCCGTTCGACTTGGTCCCCGTCTTCTCCACACCACTAGTCGTACACCGTGAAAGGCGTGCGCACCAGTCCATTTGGAACTAGGCATTGGGGAGTGAGGAGGCCCAGATGAGCGACGCCGAGCCCCAAATGCCCGCTCCGCCGCCGCCGCCGAACAGTGCCGGTGCCGACGCTGCCGGCGGGGCCGATTCCGGGGCGACGGTGGAGACGGAGACGCGCGACGGCGCCAGACCACGACAAAGGTGCGTCGTGGGCACCTGCCCCGCCGGATCTCGGCCTGGGTCCTCCTCGTCCTGGCGTCGATCTTGATCCCCGTGTCGGTGATCTCGGTGTGGGCGATACGGACGGTGACCGACACGGATCAGTACGTCGCCACCATGGCGCCGTTGGCGCGTAACCCGGTGATCGTGGATCACCTGGCGGCCAGGGCGACCGACGCGCTCTTCTCGACCCATGTCGTGCAGAACAAGGTCACCGATGCCTTGCCGCCCAAGGCGAAGTCGCTCGTGACGCCCATCGTGACCCAGGTGCACACCTACGTGGAGGGCCTGGCGGTCAAGGTCTTCTCGAGCCCGAAGTTCGGCCGCCTGTGGGACGCGCTGAACCGGCGCAGCCACACCGCCGTGGTCAACATCCTCACCGGTAAGGAGACACCGCTGCAGAAGAAGCTGGCGAAGGGTGGGGCGATCGTCCTCAATCTGTCGCCGGCGCTCAACAACCTGATCGCGCAGGCCAACGCGCACGGCGTGACGACTCTTCAACCCGGCTCAAGACGGTCGCGAGCACGACCAAGGGCCTCGAGTTCACCGTCGTGACGCAGCAGCAGGTCTCGAAGTTCTCCGGGCTGTTCAACCTGATCGTCAAGCTCAAGTGGATCATCCCGATCGTCGCCCTCGTGCTGGCGATCCTGTCGGTGGTGATCGCCATGGAGCGCCGCAAGACGCTGCTGCGGCTGGCGATCGGGGTGGCGCTGTTCACCCTGCTGATCCTGGCGGGCCTGTCACTCGGGCGCATCACCTTCCTCAACAAGGCCGGCGGGGGCGGCTTCAACACGGAGGCGGCCGGCGCGGTCTGGGACACCGTACTGCGGTTCCTCAAGACCGACCTGCGCTGGACGTTGCTGGTGGTCGTGCTGGTCGCCTTCGGTGCCTGGGTGGCCGGGCCGGGCCGCTACGCCGTGTGGATCCGCTCGACGTGCGCCAAGGGTGGCCGCTGGGTGGGCGCCCAGGCCCGTGCGCTGTCGTCGGGGACCGGGCGCGCCGCCGCCGGGTCCGAGCGGGCGCGCCGCACGGGCGGCTGGATCGTCGAGCACCTCAACGGCCTGCGCATCGTCGGGGTGATCGTGGCGGGACTCTTCCTCGTCTTCGGCGGGAACCTGACCGGGTGGAGCCTGCTGGTCATTCTGATCGTGCTGGCCGTGTATCTCGGGCTGTTGCAACTGGTGGCCGCCTGGGCCCGCAACGTGTCCGGCGCCGGCGCCGGCGCCGGATCCCGGTTCCGACGCCGGGCCGACGGTGACCTCAGGTACCGCCTAGCGAGGAACCGCGTCACGAAGGAAACGGCGCCTCGAAGGAACGGTGCCACGCAACGAACCCGGCACCGCCGGTTCCGGCGCTCCGGCCCACAATTCCTGCGGCGAGACCCGCAAGGGCCTGATTCTTATGGACCGTTTATCCGGCCCCCGTAACCTCGAGGAGCATGTCCTTGCGCTGGCGGGTCGGTCTGGTGGCGATCATCGCCGCCGCGGTCGTCGGCGGCTTCGTCGCCGCACGGCGCGCCGTCCGCCGCCGAGAACGCCGCCACCCAGGTCATGCGGGTCGTCGAGGCCCCGCTTGCCGCGCCGCTGAACTGCGCTGGACGCCACCTGCGGCAAAGGCAGCCCGGCGCCGGCGGCGCCGTCGCTCGGTGTCGCGTTGGCCGTGGCGCTGGCGGGCCTCGTGGCGGCCGCGGCTGCGCTCACCAGTGACCGCCGCCGGCGGGGGCAGCATGGGGCCCTCCCGGCCGGTGCGCGCGATCCGTTGTTCCACCCTCCTCGGTTCTCCTAGCTCGACTACGCGCCTCGTGCGCCGCGACGCCCCGGATGCGGGCGTGGCGCGTGCCCGCATCAGCCCCCCGGAGGCCTACGGCGCCTCCGCATCGAGCCTCCGAGCGTGAGCGCCCCGTCGCCCCCTCGGTCCAGTCACAGGAGAACATCATGTCGAAATCACCAACCGGCCGGTCGCGATCCGCGCGGCCCGCCACGAAGAACCAATCCACTTCGCGCCCGACCTCCAAGGCCCGGGCGTCGTCCACCGCCGGGCCGCAGCACGCCCGGTTCCGCTCCCGCCACCCGGTCCTGGCGGCCCTCGTGCCGTTGCTGGTGGTGGTGGCGGCCATCGCCACCATGATCGTGGTCAAGGCGGCCGGCAAGTCCGGTCCATCCGCCGCAGCGTCGTCGCACCTCACCGTGGGAGGGTCGTCCGCGACCGCGGACCCCGGCACCACCGCCCTTTCCCCCGAGGTCGTGGCTGCGCTCTCGGTGCCGGTGGCCACGCTCGACTCGGTGGGCAGTCCCGCCTCGGTCCTCCTGCCCACCAAGATCGGGAACGGCACCGTCCTGCGGGGAGCGGACGACAAGCCCTTGATCACCTACGTCGGCGCCGAGTACTGCCCGTACTGTGCCGCGGAGCGGTGGGCGCTGGCGGTGGCGCTGTCGCGGTTCGGGACGTTCTCGAACCTGTCGGGGACACACTCGTCCGGCAGCGACATCTACCCCGACACGCAGACCTTGTCCTTCTACGGATCGACCTATTCCAGCCCGTATGTCGACTTTCAGGCCGTCGAGGAGGCCACGAACCAGCTGGTGGGGGACACGTACCAGACCCTCCAGACGCCGACGGCCGCGCAGCGCGCGCTGATGGCCGAGAGCGACCCGCAGGGGAGCATCCCCTTCCTCGACATCGCCAACCGGTACGTCATCACGGGTGCGAGCTTCTCGCCCCAGGTGCTCCAGGGCCTGTCGCGGAGTCAGATCGCGGCTCAGCTCGATGACCCCACCAGTGCCGTGGCGCAAGCGATCGACGGGGCGGCCAACGACATCACCGCCGCCATTGCCTCGGTCACCGGGAACCAGCCCAGCAGCGTGGGCAACTCGGCGACCATCGCGGCCATCGCCCAGAAGCTGGGGGCGTGAGGAATGGCGGTGCAGCCGACCGGGCGGCGGGTCCCCGGCTGGGTTCCGGTCACCTCGCTCGGGCTCTCCTTGGCCGCCGTGGCCGTTGCGTCGTACCTCACCGTTGCCCACTACACCGACCCGACTGCGCTCGCCTGCCCCGACACGGGCATCGTCAACTGCGCCTTGGTGACCACGAGCTCGTGGTCCGTGGTCCTGGGCATCCCGCTGGCCGTGCTCGGCCTGGTCTGGGCCGTCGTGATGACGGGCCTCACCGTGCCCTGGGCCTGGCGCTCCGCGACCGCGTGGGTCGACGGCGCCCGCCTGGCGGCCTCGGGTGCCGGTGCGGTCATGGTGCTCTACCTCGTGTACGTGGAGCTCTTCCGGATCGGCGCCATCTGCGTGTGGTGCACGGCCGTCCACGTCACGGCCGTCTGCCTCTTCGGGGTGATCCTGGCCGGCCGGGCCGCCTCGACGGCTGCGCGCCGGCCCGCGCCCGAGGACGGAACCGGAGTGTCCTCCTCCGGTCTGCGACGACCGGGGCCCGTCGTCTCCGAAGGCCGTCCGGCACGGCCTGCACGATGAGACCGGCGGCGGGCTCCCTACGAAGAGCGCCGACGGACCCAGCGCTCCACGGTGCGGGCCAGTGCGGGGAGGGGGAGGATCCCGGCCCGGAGCACCAGGTCGTGGAACTCCCTGAGATCGAACCGGGGACCGAGGCGCTCGGCCGCCGCGGTGCGTAGCCGGACGATTTCGCGCCGGCCGACCATGTAGGCCAACGCCTGGCCCGGATAGGAGATGTAGCGGTCGATCTCCGTGTCGATCTCCAGGGTGGGGAGCGGGGTGTGCGCGGCCATCCAGTCCACGGCCCGCTGGCGCGACCAGCCCAATGCGTGCAGGCCGGTGTCGACGACCAGTCGGCTGGCTCGCCACGAGTCGGCCACGAAGAGCCCGAGGCGGGCGAGGTCGTCGCTGTAGAGCCCCATCTCGTCGGCCAGCCGCTCGCTGTAGAGGCCCCACCCCTCGGCGCAGGCGGTGTCGTAGAGCACTTGCCGCGCCGGCGCCAGGTCCTCGGACTCCATGGCGATGGTGAGCTGGAAGTGGTGGCCGGGGACCGCTTCGTGGAAGGCGATGTCCTCGGCGACGTAGCGGTGCCGCTCTTCGGGCCTGGACGTGTTCAGGTAGTAGGTCCCCGACCGCGAGCCGTCGATGGCTCCCGGCATGTAGTAGGCCGGCGCCATCCCGGCTTCCTCAGCCTCCGGGACGGGCGCGACGGTGCACGGGACGTCGGGGACCCTCGCGAACCACTTGGGTGCCTCCGCCTCGGCGGCGGCCACCACGCGCCGGGCGTGCTCGAGCATCTCCTCGCGGCTCCGGTAACGCAGGGAACCGTCGTGAGAGAGCCGGTCGAAGATGTCGTGCACATCGGTCAGGCCGAAGAGGCGGGATCCGGTCTCGATGATCTCCTCCCCCACCTCCCCGACGATCTCGCGCCCCATGACGTGGAGCTCGTCGGGGGAGAGGCTCATGGAGGTGTGCCGCCGGGCCATGGCGCGGTACATCGCCTCGCCCTCGGGCAGGTAGCAGATACCCGGATGGTCGTCGTCACGGGCCGCGGGGAGGACCGCCGTGCGCAGCACGTTCCCGTAGGCCGCCAGGGCCGGGCGGGCGTGCTCGTCGATGGCGATGGCCACCGCCCGGGTGAAGGCTTCGTCTGCGTCGGTTCGGGCCATGGCGCCGACCGTGGGATCCTCGATCATGAGGTCGAGTTGGGCGATGGCGGACTTGACCAGCCGGGCGACCGGCGTCCGTCCCGCTCGAGCGCCCTCGGCGTGACGCTGCGCCACCACGGTGAGCAGGCCCGGCAGGCCGGCCAGGCGGGAGAGGTAGCCCTCCTTCCGCTCCTCGGTGTCGAGTGGGACCTTGGGGAGGGAGGTGAGCACGGAACCGACCGGCGAGGCGAACGTGTCGCTGACGGTGAACTCGACCACGGGTACGGCCGCGGCATCGGCCATGCCGCGACCGAGGCAGCGGACGAAGTCGAGTGTCTGCAGCTCGGTCTCGCGCAGGCCGTCGTCGGGCTCCTGCTCGGCGCGCTCGGCGATGGAGGCAAGACGGCGCGCCTGCTCCGACTCGGCCTCGACGCTGAAATCGGGGAGAAGGTCGTCGTAGCCGGGCAACCCGTACAACGATCCGGCCAAAGGGTCGGCGTCGAGGACCGACGCCAGCAGCTCGGCCGCAAGTTCGTCTCCGGTCATCGGGGGAAGCTATCGCGGCCGTCCCCGACCGCACGGCCTTCAGCAGGAGCGGAGGCGACTGCCCCCCTCAACTGATGACGTCGCCCCGCGCCGCGAGGATCGCGCGGAGGCGGTCCTCGACGTCGTGCGTGCTGTGGTCGTCCGTGAACACGTAGCGGCGTCCGCGGCGGATGGCATCGACGACGTTTGCCGCGACCACGGCCGACGGGACGACACCGATGGGGTTCATGGCGGTCTTGATCATGCCGGGCATCACGACGCTCACCCCGACCGGCGCCTCCAAGACCTCGAACTCCGCGCGCAGCACGTCGGAGAGAGCGAGGACGCCGTGCTTGGCGACGGTGTACGGCCCGAGGCGGCCCAAGGCCATGACGGCTGCCATGGAGGCAGTGTTGACGACGTGGCCCTCCTCGCCGGACGCCAAGATGCGCGGGACGAAGGCACGGATGCCATGGATCACGCCCCACAGGTCGATGTCGATCACCCGGTGCCACTCCTCGAGGGGGATCTCCCAGGAGTAGCCGCCCGTCACGACGCCGGCGTTGTTGACGGCCACATGGAGTTTCCCGAACCGTTCAATCGCAGCGGCGCCCAACAGGTCGACGGCGTCGGGGTCCCGGACGTCGACCGTGACGGCGTGCACCGGTGCGCCCTGATCGGCGAGTCTCGCTACCTGCGTCCGGAGATTCAGCTCGTCGATATCGGCCATGACGACGCGCAGACCTTCGCCCACGAAGGCTTCGGCGATCGCGAGGCCGATTCCGCTGGCCGCCCCGGTCACGACCGCCGTCCGCCCCTGCAGATGCTCCATCGGGACGGATCGTACCGGCACCGCTGGACCGCCAGATGTCCTTGCACGGGCGCCTCGGCGAAGATGGTGGGCGTCATGGTGCGATGTGGCTGATTCGACTGACGACCGCTTGGGGCCGACGAGGTCTCGTCGTCGAGCCGTCGTGACCACGGGGGTTGTCGACGTGGGCTGGCGGCGCAGGGAGGCGCGCCGCGCCGACGAGGAGGGCGAGCTCCTGTCGGTTCCGTTGCCGCTCGGCTACCTGTGGCTGGCCCTGGGGGTGCTCACGATCCTGGAGGCACTCAACGATCTGTTCGGCTTCGCCGGACCCCACTGGCTCTACGACAACTGGATCCACAACATGATCCTCGCCATCTGCGCGGTACTCGTCCTCGCCCGCGCCGCCTACGAGCCCATTGCCCGGCCGGCTTGGCTCGCGTTCGGGATGGCCCTCCTTCTGTGGTCCATCGGCAGCGCCGCCTGGGCCGTGGCGTATGCCTCGCAATCGGACGTTCCCTACCCGTCGTTCTCGGACGTCCTCTGGCTGGCCTGGTATCCGCTGGTGGCCATCGGGATCTTCTATCTGATCCGGCTCCGTGTTCCTCGGTTCGAGCTGCATCGCTGGATGGACGGGATCGCGGTGATGCTGTTGGTATTGGCCGCCGGGTTTGCTCTCGTGATCCAGCCGGCGACGGAGCACAAGACGGTCGGGCTCCTCGCCGCGTTCGTGGCCTTCGCCTACCCGGTTCTCGATGTGTTGCTCATCGGGGCCATCCTCGGCGTCTACGGGCTTCTCGGCTGGAAGCCCGACGCCATGTGGCTGCTGATCGGATTCGCCATCGTCAGCACGTCCATCGCCGATGCCGTCTTCGCGGTCCAAGAAGCCGAGGCTCGCGCCGTCGTCTCGGGAAATCGCTATGACTTCGTCTGGACGGCGGGCGCGCTCTTCTTGGCCCTCGCCGCCTGGGCCCGGGCTCCCGAAGCGGAGGCCACCCCGGAGGCGGTGACGGGCATGCGCGCCGTGGCGCTGGCCCTCTTCGCACAGGCTCTGGCCATCGGCATTCAGCTCTACGCGGTCTTCAGGGAGGTGGGCCGCAGCGAGCGGATCGTCACCATCGTGGTGCTGGTGGTGGCGTCCGTACAGATCATCCTGACCAGGCCACATAGGCGAGCGGGTGGGACATCCCAAGGGGCCGAGGCCGCCCCGGCTGTGCCACTCGAAGAACGCCCGGATCGTGAATGACGCGCCGGCGGTTTCGACCGGCCCGATGATCGACGCTCGGCCCCTTCCGGCGAGACGGCGCCTATGGAGCTGCCGTCGTGAGGATGTCCAGCAACTGGCCGTATGTCCATGTACCGCGGACTCCCGGCCTGTCGCCCAGGTAGGCGGCGACCTCGCTTGTGCGCAGCCCGTGACATTCCTGCAGGCCTGTCCCGATCACGTGGAGATAGGCCGCCGATGGACGCCTGAAGTCTCTTCGATTCTCTGAGGCGGTGAAGCTGAGCATGGGAATGCCGTCTCGTTCGCCGCAGTGGATGAGCTCGGTGTAGGCGCCGGTGGCCAGCATGCGCGCGTGCCCTTGCTGGCGGGCTGCCTCCAGCTTGACGTCGAAGTCGTCGACTTCGGCCCGGTTGCCGTTCTCTTGTCGCACGACCTCGACGAACTGCTGCCGTGTGATCAGGTAGGCCCGAGCGAGGGTCGACCCGCTCTGCGGAGCAAGCGTGGTGAACGCGGCCGACGTTCCTCCCCACACTCGGCTTGACCACCCGGCGAAGTACAGGGCGTGTGGGAGCTCCAGAACGGCCTCTTCGAGCGGGGGAGAGGTGTCCCCGCAGCCCAGGTAGACGACATCGTTCCCGGCAACAAGGCCCCCTCGGAGGTAGGCGAGAAACCTGGCTCTGTTGAGGTTCGAGCCATAACTGACGTACCAGACGCGCTCGGCAGTGCCCACATTGCCCCTTTCTCGTGTGCTCGTTCTAGAGGTTCGCAGCGCGCCCAGGCGATTTTACGGCATCGTCGGGAAAAGGCCCTTAGATTGGGCTCGTGCCCTCCAACTCCATGCCGGCGGCCGTCTACGTCGGTGACGGCAGGATCGCCGTCGAGGAGGTGCCCCGTCCGGAGACCGGACCCGGGGAGGTCCTCGTCGAGATCGCCGAGTGCGGGATCTGTGGGTCCGATCTGCACATGGTCCTGGAGCGCTACGCCAAGCCGGGGGCGATTCTCGGGCACGAGTGGTCGGGCATCGTGGCCGCCGCGCCCGCCGACTCCGGCTGGTCTGCCGGCGACCGCGTGGTGGGAAACCCGAGCCCGGGCTGCGGCGCCTGCCGGCCCTGCCGGCGCGGCCGCCCTTCGGTGTGCCTGCGCCGTGCCGCGCCGGACTTCGTCGGGTACCGGGGGGCGTTCTGTCAGTACAAGACGGTCGCGGCCGACGGCCTGATCCGGATCCCCGATTCGTTGCCGACGAGGGTGGCCGCACTGGCCGAGCCGATGGCCATCACCCTTCATGCACTGCGGCTGGCCGACGTGGGCCCCGATGATCGGGTGTTGGTCACCGGGGCCGGTCCGGTCGGACTGCTGCTCGTCGCCGTGCTGCGCGCCCAGGGGATCTCCGACGTCACCGTCAGCGAGCCTTCACCGGTCCGGCGCCAGCCAGGCCACTCGCCGTCGGCGCCACCCGTGTCGTGGGACCCGACGCGCTGCGAGATCCACCCATGGCGCAGCCGGTGGCCGAGCCCTACGCGGTCGCGTTCGAATGCTCGGGACACGCCAGCGCCGCCGAGGCGGCCCTCGGCCAGCTCGACTATGCCGGCACGCTCGTCATCGTCGGTACCGGGTTCGAACCGCCCCGCTTCAACCAGAACCGCCTGATCATCTTCGAGCTCGAAGTCATCGGGGCCTACAACTACAACGACGAGGGTTTCCAGCCGGCGGTGGACCTTCTCGACAGCGGCGCGTTGCCGCTCGAGCTCGTTGATCGAGCCCGACGACATTCCGCTCAGCCAGGTGATGGTCGCGATGGAGCGGCTCGCCCGGGGTGAGATCCCCAGCAAGGTGATGGTCCAGCCGGGACTTTCGTCATGAGCGGGACCGCGTTCGCTCCCCGGATCAACCACGTGGCGATCAGCGTGGATGCCGCCGTCATGGACGACGAGGGCCGGGCTGCTCTCTTGGACTTCTTCTCCGAGGTGTTCGGGTGGGTCGAAGGAGACAACAGCACGGAAAAAGGGAATCCCCTGATCCTCTACACCGGGACGTTGGGCCAGTTCGTCTACCTGTTGCCGGCGCAAGACGAATTCATGGTCACGCCGAACATGGACCACTTCGGGTTGGAGGTGTCCTCCAAGAAGGAGCTCCTCGAGATTCTGGACCGGGTCCGGGTGTACCAGGGCAAGGACGACCGCGTCCGATTGACGGACGTCGGCGCCATGGTCACCCGTTACAACGACAACGAGTACACGCTGACCAATGCCTATATCTGGTTCTTACTGCCGCTCTGGATCGAGCTCCAGCACGTCGAGCGGCGTTCCGCAGGCTGACCTTCAGGCTGGACTGGACGGGCCGGCGAACCGTGACGGAGATCAGCCGGCCGCCGGCCAGGAGGCCTCTACCACCGATCCTTCCCTCACTCTCAGGGCCAGTGCAGGTCGCGGATCGGCGCTGCCGCGAACCCGGAGTTGCCAGTTTCCTTCGGTCAAACTGCCGAAGACAGCGGCAGATCGCACCACGCCTCCAAACCTTCGCTCGCGGACAGCCGTGTGGACGCCGGACCACTCGTCCGACGCTCGCCGAATCTCCAGTTCTGCTCCTTCGAGGTCGGGTTCGGTGTAGATGACGGCTGCCCCCACCCCGTCTCCGACTTCGACGAAGACTGCACCTTCGCTGGGGCCAGGCGGCTGCTCGACCGCCACATGTGTGTGCTCGTGGGACGACATGTTCGTTACGACGCGACGCTGGGGGCGTTGTACCCGCTGTGGGGGACGCCCAGATAGGGAAAGTTGGGCAGGTAGCTCTCCGTGCCACCGAGCGTCGTGTCGGTTCCGGGGGCCACGAGGTCGTAGATGGCCCCCGCGGCGCCGTCGCCTGGATTCGGGAACCCGGGGACGATTCCGGGAGCAAGCACACCGGCGATGCAGCGAAGCTCGATCGTCACCACGTCGTCGAAGACGCGTCGACCGTTGGGGAAGCCGGCGGCATCGAGAGCCAACAGCCCCTGGGTGTTGGGTGCGGCCGCGGGTCCGATCGCCATGTTCAGCCGGAGCATGTCGGCTTGGGTGGGCCCCGTGAAGTTCTGGAACGTCGGTGCCACGGACAACGTCCCCGCAGGAATCCCGGTCAGGAGGATCGCCAGGAGGTCGACCCGATTGGGACTGCCGCTGTTGTACGAAAAGAGCTTCGGAAACGCCCCCTCGGCCGGCCCGGCCGCCGTTGGCGGTGTGTAGAGGATCGGCAGCAGGTTGGCCAGCTCGGGGTTCGCCACATACTTGGCGAATTGGCTGTCGTAGACGGGTTGACTGGAGTTCCAGAAATCCTTGGAGGCCATCGGGACGATGACCTCGTTGAACAGCGGGTTCCCGAGCCGCGACACCTGCGTCCATGGTCCGATCTCAAAGGGCTGGCCGAGGAACGCCTCGTTGAACTTCACCTTCTGTCGACTCGCAGCCGTCCACACCCCGATGACCGAGCTTCCCTTCGACGGGTCAGTCGGATTGAGGCCACCGGCGGTCAGTTGATCCTTCGGGATCTGCAACGCCAAGGAGTGGACATTCAAGGTATTGGTCGAGTTGATGCCGGACATTGCGGACAGGGGCCCGGAGACCCCGAATGTGGCATGCAGTTCCTGGAACGGTCGCAGCGTCCCCAGATCGAAAATGGACCCCAGGTCGACGTAGAAGCCCTCTGCCCGTTGACCGGCAAAGGCCTTGATACCGCTACCCACCGATTGAATGGCCGCTGCTCCCAGGGCGGCCTCGTAGTTGGGTGTGGAGAGTGGGCCCACATTGCAGGGCGGACAAGGAAGATTGGTCCCGAGCACCGTGACGCGGCCACTCGGGTAGTCGACGCGCTGCAGGCTGTAGGTCTGTACCCGATTCCAATTCGGGCTGGCCAGCGATTGGATGGGGCCCGTGTTGTAGAGGAAGGTCTTCGGATTCCGGATCGTCGTCTGGAACCGGAATTGGAAGGAGATATTGGGTCTGGCGTCGCCGTCGTTGTCGATGAGGATCTCGTAGAGAACATCATCGCCGAACTCGTAGAAGTTCGGTCCCGCCGCCGGTCCTTCGAGAGGCAGGTAGTTGGCGATC
Source organism: uncultured Acidimicrobiaceae bacterium (assembly GCA_963737805.1). Classification (GTDB taxonomy): domain Bacteria; phylum Actinomycetota; class Acidimicrobiia; order Acidimicrobiales; family RAAP-2; genus Bog-473. The sequence goes on along the minus strand of CAVTUE010000011.1, from coordinate 14,888 downwards.
AGCGTCACGGTGCTCGGGGCATCCGGGCTCACGAAAGCGTAGAGGTCGGTGCTGTCGGCTACGGGATCCTTGGAGATCTCGGGGGCTTCACGATGAGAGGACATGGGTCACCTTTCAGAGGTTGGGGCGGCGCGGAACGTCAGGAAGTTCCGGACGCCTGAGGAAATGCCGATCGGGCGTGTCCGGGTCGGACCAGTGTGCGGTTATTGCGCGGCCTTGAAGAGGCGGGCGGCCAACTTGGGATCCCGGTAGGAGACCTCGTGCTCGCCAAAGAAGAGATCGATCTCGCCGGTACGCACGTCACGGATCCGAGCGACGAGTGGCAGTGCCTCGTTGCCCGTCGGCAACTCGGTCTCGCTGTCGGGTCCCTCACGTTGCTTCTCGGAGGCACCGGCGGATGTCGGGAGGCCGGGCACCAGGGTGCCCGCTCCCACCGCGGCCACCGCGGCGGACCCGCGGATCAGGAAGTCACGTCGATTGACCGTCATAGGTATCTCTCCTTTTGTTGGGAAGCAACGACGACAGAAGCTGGAGGAAGTGCGGAACACAGAGAGGCAAACGTGAGAGTTCGGCGGATTCCGGCTGGTTCGCCATGCCACGGCCCATTGGACTCCTCCCGGTGAGTGCGGTGACTCACCCTCATCCGCCCGTTCTCTACTTGCTACGGAGCCGATTCGGCGGTGGATGAAAGAAATTCAAGGAAGGGCGTAGCCGCAGGACAGTGGTCACGGCCATGAAGCAACGGTCACGGTGAGGCCAACGTTCGGACAGGGGACAGATCACGTCGAGTCCAACCAGGTGTTCGAGGGCGCGGCAGCCTCACGGCCTTGATGGTGGTTTCCCCAGCGACCCTGGTGGCGGCTCCGGTACCTCGCCGAGCTGAATCCCTCTACGAGGTCGGTGAGGAAGGTTCCGAACCGGAGTCGCCGGGGTCGGGCTGTTCTTGCTGGAGGAGATCGTGTACGACGAGACCGGCCACTCGGCTCGCCGAAGCGTTACCGGTGACTGCCTCGACGAACAAATCACCGTCGAGTCCGTAAACGAGGGCGTCCGTGAGGGCCGTCACGGTTGCCGTCCGAGGAACGTCGCGAATGAGTGCGATCTCTCCGAACCCATCGCCCCGGCCGATCCGGCGCAGGTGGCCACCCTGGCGCGTCACTTCGAGTACGCCTTCTGCAATTGCGTAGAACTGATCTCCGGAATCGCCCTCGCTGATGACACACGACCCGGCCGCGACGTTCATCGGCTTAAGTTCCCGAGCCACGATTTCGAGCGTTGGAGCAGGTAGCGGTGCAAAGATTCGCAGCGAACTGAGGAGGCGAATTTCGACCTGGGGCACGTTGACGTTGTCGTCGATCACTCGGAGCCTTCGCCACAGGACGGAGATCAGCACGAAGGCCGCGATCCCCGGAGCTATGAGAGCGACGCGTATTCCTGCAACGTTGTAGCCGACCCAGATAAGTACCGCACCCATGGCAAGTCCGAGGCACATGAGGGACTCCACAACGGAGAAGGCTCCGGCGATCGCCTCGGGTGGGGCGGCACGCTGCATGAGCGTCTTCCCACTTGCGTTGTACACGGCACCGGACAATCCGACCAGAACGAAAAGGACAAGGACGATGCCGGTCCGCGGGTACACCGCAACCAGTGCGACCGCACAGACCCACCCCAGTAGTGAGAGGACCACAGTGCGGACCAGCCGGCGACGACCAATGAGAAATGCGGTGGCGAATCCCGCGACGAGCTCACCGGCGCCTATCGCCGCGTTGAGGTAACCGGCACCTCCGGGGCCCATGTGGAGGATTCCGAGCGCAAGAATCACGCAGAGAAAGTCGAGCGATCCCACCAGGACGAAGTAGAAGGTGGTGAGGACCAGAAGCACCCGAATGTCAGGGTTCATCAAGACGCCGACCAGGTTCCCTCGCATGCCATCCACAAAGCCCTTGGCTGCTGTCGGCGGCCCGTCGTCCTCGATGTGACGCTTGATGGGGCCCAGAGAGTGAGTGACCCGGAGTGCCAAAAACATCGACAACAGGCTGAGCCCGGCCATGGCGGCGATGGCGGCCGTCTCGCCACTTACGGCGAGCAATCCACCGGCGATGGCCGGGCCCACCAGTGCGGCAGCTCCCTCGGTCCACCCCGTCATGACATTCGCGGTGGTGAGCTCGTCGGGCGTTCGGACGACGGACGGGAAGAGCGCTGATTGAGGTGGACGCGTCATGCAAAACGACAGTGCTGTGAGCGGTGCCAGCAAGAAAATGACGAACGTGGGGGCTTCCAACGCCAGGGCCAGGGCTACACCGCCGATGGTGACGGCCTGAATGCCGTAGCCCGCAACGAGGGCCCGAGCCGGATCCCACCAGTCAGCAACAGCGCCGATCGCCGGGGCCAGGACCACGCACGGAAGCAGCTGAACAAGAGTGATCAACAGTTCGGCCGAGACACCGCCGCGGTCGAAGGCGAAGACGAGAAGGACGATCCAGACGCCGAATTCGCTCGCGCTGAAGAGCGCATAGGCGACGCCGACGTCTCGGAGATCGGAATTCCGAAAGGCCGCCGCCAACACAGCGGCGACAACCTCCACACGATGTTTCATCGGGCCGTGCGAATGAAAGCTGGGCCAAGGGGCGTCGATCGAGGGACGGCCGAGCGTCTGTACCTCCCTCGGGCTTGCGTCGCAGACCGCACGAGAGTCACCAAGACATCATTGCTGACTCTCTTGTTGCATGCTGGCGCCCTTGCTCATGCGGAGATCTTTGCAGTGGGCTGCGTCGGAGTTGGACAGCATCTGGGGGCTACGGCTGAATCTGATCTTCTTGATGCTGGTCGCCTTCTTGCCCTTCCCCACTCACCTCGTCGGGGAGGGGTTGTACGGGAACATTGGCGCCGAACGGGTGGCGGCCGTTGTCTACGGAATCTCGCTGTTGGCCATCCGGCTGGTGTTCTTCGTCCTTGCGGGATACGGCAGCGCCCGACACCTGCGCCATTCGGATGCGGAGGATGCCGACATGAGAGAGACCCGCAACAAGTTCGGAATCGTCGTGGCGGGCTATGTCGCAACGATTCTGCTCAGCATTTTCTTGCCGACCGCTGCCGTCGCCGTGTACGTCGTCATCGCCCTGTATCTCTTTATCCCCCTGCGCACTGTCATTCGCGAGCTCTCGGAAATTCGGGGCACACGGGTCAGTCGAGGCTGGCGAGACACCTGACCCCGGAGGTTCGTGTTGCTGATCCGGTCTCGTAAGGGAATTTCACTCCGACCGCAGTTCGGCCGAAGGGACGGTCCGCGCAGCCTCGTAGCCCGGCCACGCGGCGAGCACGTTGGCGAGCAACAACGTGACGGGAACGACGATCGCGATACCGAGCACGGGCACGACGGGAGGTGAGACGGAGCCGATCCCGGATGCGACGAGGACCCATGTCCAACGGCCGGCGACCACACCGAGGGGGAGTCCGATCAGCAGGGCGAGGAGAGAGAACGATGTGGCCTGCCAGGCAATGACGAACATGAGTTGACGACGGAAGAACCCGAGGGTCTTCAAGACGGCCAGGTCCTTGCTCCGTCGGCGCACCGAGGACACGAGCGCATTGCCGACGGTTGCCAGTCCCAAGAGTGCCACCAGGCCCGCCAGCAGCGTGGGAAGTCCGTCGACGCTCTGCAGGTTGATGACATCCTCTGACGGAAGTTGCCTGAGCACGGTGCCCCCGAACTCACGCCGGAGGCTGGCCAGGGCCGCGGCATGCGACACGCCGGGCGCGTAGCGCACCGCAAAAAGGGTGAAGACGGTCGGGGGTGTGTTGTTGGGGTTGGACCCCTCGTTGGCCTGCTGCTGCTCGTGCACGACCGCACCGGACACCCATCCGCCGACACCCATCCCGTTGGTGAACAGGTCGCCGACTGACGGAGAGATCATGCGACCGACGATGTGAATCGTGATGGGCCGCCCACCGGGGCCCTGGACCTGGACCGTTTGGCCGACCCGCCTGTGCAGCTGCTGCAGGGTCTGGTCGGCGAACACCACCTGATTTGCCCCGCGGGGGCATGACCCTCGAGCAGCGGGGGATAGACCGAACCCTTCAGGGGGTCGAAGGCGAGGAGGGAGTCGACCGTCTTCCCGTCAATGACGCTCGTTCCCTGACCGGCCCCTGCCAAAATGGCGATGGCCGAGTATCCGGCGACGAAGTGGTTGTGCGCCAGCAGTGCCTTGGTCTGGCTCTCGAGGTTCTTCGTGGTGTTGTTCGGATTGCCGACCAGGACGTCCCAATTCCACCCTTGCTGGCGCGGGCTCTGGACCAGATGCCCGAGGCTTGCCCCGAACGTGAGCGCGGCGACCACGGCCGCCACGGCGAGCGAGGCAGTGAGAACGGCTCCCACCATGGGCACCCTCCGCGTGCCCCGTCCCGAACCCAAGCCGAACTGAATGCCTATCCTGGCCACCAGCGGGGTCGAGCCGTATGAGCCGCTGGCGCGCACACCGGCGGAGAGCGGGTCTTCGAAGCCGGCGCGGGAGAGGGCCGTAGGGGGTCGGCTGACTCGCCAGGCCGGAATCAGGGCGCAGACGGCGACGAAAGCCAGCAAGCCCACAAAACCCAGGAGCAACACCTGGGGATCGAAATTGATGCCTGGGTGTATCTCGGCCTGTCGGGCCGGTCCGATAGGCATGATCGAGGATCCCAGGGTCGCCACGAGCACGGCGAGGGCGCTCCCGGCAGCCCCGATCAGCAGGACCCGTGCCAACACGATGGCGATAAGTTGCATCTTGGACGCACCGAAACTGCGCAGGATCCCGTAATCGTCACCCTCCAGCATCACCATGCGAGCAATCGCCTGGCTGACGAGCAGAAGGGTCACCAAGGCCGCAATTCCCCCGAAGAGGAGCAGGGCGACGACTTCGAGATGGACACCGCGCTGCGTGCTGGCCGCGCTGGTCCGGATGTTGTAGACGTTGCCTGCTGAGGCGAACACCTGGGTGCCGCCGACGGCCTGGGTGCTGCCGACGGCCTGGGCGCCTGCCGCGAAGGCGCTCCAGTCGGTTGCCCCGTGCCGGAGGCGGACGCCGACGAAATTGAGGCTCGGGATCTGCTGGACATGAATCCCCAGCCTGGCGGCATACTGCGGGAGGAAGGCCGGCGTGAGGTACACGTTCTCCTGACCTTCATACGAGACGTCCTGCTTGTCCGCCAACGGAAGGACGGCGTCGATGTCCTGGGGGAAGCGGACGATGCCCGTGACCCGGACGTGGAAGGTCGGCCCCTGTGGCACAACCGGTTTGTACGAGGCCCCGTTCGTGAGGGCGCACCCGCGGAACTGCGCGGCCGACGCCGCATACAGGAGAATGTGGCTGCCGACGTGCAGGTGACGCCCTTCCGCGGCCAACTCGTTGATCGCGACGTCATAAGGTCGCTTCGGGTCCGGTAGTTCCCCGGCGACGACGAGCGGGCGATCAACTGTGCGGAACAGGGCGGCGTCGGCCGCGCCGATGGCGTTCAAACTCGTGCCCGTGTATCCGGTAGGACTCGAAGTCAGGTAGAGGTAGGGAGCTCGGAAAGACTGTGCGACTTGCGGGAGGTCGACCACCTGCCTCTCGACGGGCAGCAGACTGAGCGAGTCGGCGGCAGCGCCCGAGACCGCTGGGGGCGTGCACGGGTTCCCATAGAGGAAAGCCCCATCGTCGGGATGGCTGTACGTGACGAACTGTTCGACGGCCTTGTCGGTGCGCCGAGCTCCGGCGAGGGCGGTCAGCGCAATGCCGCCACCGATGCCCAGGACCAGAGCGAAGACCGTCATCGTCCGCCAGGACGACCGCAATTCGGATCGCGCGCGGATCCAGACGAGGCCCATGGACCGACTAGTTCTCGGGTATCCGTTGCCCCATGCCCAGCATTTAGCCATGCCGGGGGTGGTCCGCCAATGGTGGTATCACGGTGTCCTCGGGGGGTGGTGCCCGTACCGACGGGGCTTGATCTCTTCAACGGGTCGCGCCAAACCGCCCCGAAGACCGACCATTGTCGCAGTCTGCGGCCACGGCCAGCGTGCGGGCCGTTGCCGTTCGGTTGCGAGGACGCAGAAGCGACTCCGCATCAGCGTGGATCGGGTGGAGGCGATGGGACTTGAACCCACGAACCTCCTGACTGCCAGTCAGGCGCTCTACCAGCTGAGCTACGCCCCCAGTGGTGGGGGATCACGATAGCAGTCGAGGACACCCGCGCCGGCCCGCCCCGAGCCCTGAGAACGGGCCGGAAGGGGACGCTCAACGACGCCGATGGCCGCGGTCATGCTGCTCAGCAGCCACCAGGGTGTCGCCTACCCTTGTGCCATGGCACGCGCGTACGACGTGGTCGCAGTGGAGCGTAAGTGGCAGCGCCACTGGGACGACGAGGGCACCTACCAGATCGACAACGACGATCCCCGGCAGAAGTTCTACGCGCTGTGCATGTACCCCTACCCCTCCGGGCCGGCGCACCAGGGCCACGTCCGGAACTACACCTTCGGCGACCTGACCGTCCGCTACCAGACCATGCAGGGCAAGGGGGTCCTGAGCCCGATCGGGTTCGACTCTTTCGGCCTGCCGGCCGAGAATGCCGCCATCAAGACCGGCACCCACCCGCGGCTCTTTACCGACGACCGGATCGCCGAGCTCACGGCCTCGCTGCGGCGGCTCGGTGCGGTCTACGACTGGCGCCGGGAGATCCACAGCCACGACCCCGCCTACATCAGGTGGAGCCAGGTCATCTTCCTGCGCTTCTGGGAGGCGGGGCTGGCCTACCGGGCCTTGGCCCCGGTCAACTGGTGTCCCGGCTGCCAGACGGTCCTGGCCAACGAGCAGGTGTTGGCCGACGGCACCTGTGAGCGCTCGGGCGACGTCGTCGAGAAGCGCGACCTGGAGCAGTGGTTCTTTCGCATCACCGAGTACGCCGACGACCTCCTCGCCGCTCTCGACGACCTCGAGTGGCCGGAACGGGCCAAGATCATGCAGCGCAACTGGATCGGGCGGTCCGAGGGCGCCGAGTTCGACCTGCCGGTGGAGGGGCGCCCCGACCTGACGGTGCGGGTCTTCACCACCCGCCCGGACACGAGCTTCGGCATGACGTATGCCGTCATGGCCCCCGAGCACCCGCTCGTCGACGAGCTCACCACGGCCGACAACCGAGAGGCCGTCGATGCACTGCGTACCCGTGCCGCCGCCGCCACCGACATCGAGCGCATGGCCGAGGGCGACGCCGTCGCTCTCGGCAAGCGGGGTGCCTTCTCGGGCAGCCACGTCCTCAACCCCTTCACCGGCAGCCCCGTTCCGGTCTACGTGGCCGACTACGTCCTCATGGGCTACGGGACGGGGGCGATCATGGCCGTCCCGGCCGAGGACCAGCGCGACTGGGCCTTCGCCGCCCAGCACCAGCTCCCCGTCGTGCGAACCGTGCAGCCCCCCGACGGATTGGGACGCCAACGGGGGCGAGGCCTACACGGGCGAGGGCGCCAAAGTCAACAGTGGGTTCCTCGACGGCCTCGACATCGTCACGGCCAAGGCCCGGGCCATCGAGTGGCTCGAGGAGAAGGGCATCGGCGAGCGCAAGGTCAACTACCGCCTGCCGCGACTGGCTGGTGTCGCGCCAGCGTTTCTGGGGCTGTCCCATCCCGGCGGTGTACTGCCCCGACCACGGTGTGGTGCCCGTGCCCGAGGACCAGCTGCCGATCGTGGCGCCCGACGACGTGGAGTTCCTCCCGACCGGGCAGTCGCCCCTCTCGTTCCACGAAGGGTTCCTCCACACCACCTGTCCGATCTGCGGCGGCCCGGCTCGCCGCGAGACCGACACTATGGACACGTTCGTCGACTCGGCGTGGTACTTCCTGCGCTTCTGCGATCCGTGGAACACCGAGGAGCCGTTCGCCCCGGCCGCGGCGCGCCACTTCATGCCCGTCGACCACTACATCGGGGGGATCGAGCACGCCATCCTCCATCTGCTCTACGCCCGCTTCTACACCCGCGCCCTCATTGACGTGGGCCTGGCGCCCGATCTCGATCCCGAGCCGTTCAAGCACTACCTCGCCCAGGGGATGATCCGGATGGACGGGACCAAGATGTCCAAGTCCAAGGGCAACCTCATTGCGCCCGAGCATCACTTCAACACGGTGGGTGCGGACGCGCTGCGCCTCTTCCACCTTGCCGCGGGTCCTCCATTCGACGACATGGACTGGACGGACCAAACCGACGAGGTCATCGAAGGCTGCGGACGGTTCTTCGATCGGCTGTGGCGCACTTGCACCGAAGGCCCGCCGCTCCGCACAGGGGAGCAGACCGCCGCCGACCTGACGGTGCGCCAGGCGGTGCACCGGACCATCGCCGACGTGACCCGCGACGTGGAGCGGTGGTCCTACAACACTGCCGTGGCGCACTGCAGGGAGCTCCTCAACCTGGTGCAGCGCTACGGGCGAAACGCCGATCCCGACGCGGACGGACATGTGGGTGCCGGCGGGAACGGCGGCCCTGTCGGCACGGTGCCCCACGCCGACGTGTGGAACGAGGCGCTCGATACCCTGCTGCTCCTCCTCGCCGTGATGTCCCCGCACGTGACCGCCGAGCTCTGGGAGCAACGCCATCCCGGTGAGCCCTCGGTCCATCTGCAGCGCTGGCCGTCGTTCGACCCCGAACTCGTCCGCCAGGACACCGTGACGATGGTCGTCCAGGTCAACGGGAAGGTGCGCGATCGCATCGACGTGGACGCCGGCATCTCGGATGGTGACGCCGAGGTCGCCGCCCTGGCCTCGGCAAAGGTGATCGACGCCCTGGGCGGCGCGACGCCGACGCGGATCGTCGTCCGCCCGCCGCGGCTCGTCAACGTCGTCGCGTAGCCGCCGCCCGTCCTTGCATCCGCCGCCCGGGCGGTTCGAGCCTTCGCCCGCCGTTAGTGGAAACCGGCCAGCACGTCCTTCCACACCTCGGGCTCCACCTTGTAGGGCGCGTAGAAGCTGAAACGGTCGACCATGCCCTCGTAGCGGTTGCGCACCTCGCCGGCCACCCGGTCGAGCGGGCAGACGATGGAGAAGGCGTTGAGGATGTCGTCGTCGATCAGCTCGCCCATCTTCACCCACTCGCCCCGCTTTGACAGCGTGTTGAGCTCCGGCTGCAGGTCGCCCCACCCGTGCAGCTCCAGGACGGGACGGTAGGCCGGCGTCGATCCGTAGAAGGCGATCTGCTGGCGCACCGCCTTGGCGGCCGCGGCCATGCTCTTCTCGTCGGGGCCCGTGACGACGAAGCCCGGGTAGGAGACGGTGAGATCCAGGCGGGTCTTGCCCGCCTTGGCCGCCCCCCGTTCGAGCGCGGGCAGGCTCACCTCACGCAGGTAGCGCTCGGTGGAGAAGCCGTGCACCAAGAAGCCGTCGCCGACTTCGCCGGCGACCTCGGTCATGAGCTCGCCCACGCCGGCCAGCAGGATCTTGGGGTTGCCGTGCGGGTTCGGTCCCGGGTCGAAGAAGGGCGTCATCAAGGTGTGCGTGTAGAACTCGCCCCGGAAGGCGAGCGGTTCGCCGGTCTCCCATGTCTTCCAGATGGCCCGGATGGCCAGAATGAGCTCTCGCATACGCGGCGCCGGGTGCGACCACGGCATGGAGAAGCGCTTGGTGATGTGCGGCTTGATCTGGCTGCCCATGCCGAGCATGAAGCGGCCCTTGGTCAGCAGCTGTAGGTCGTTGGCCAGGACGGCGAGCGTCATGGGGTTGCGGGCGAAGGCCACCGCGATCCCGGTGCCGAACTCGAGCTTCTCCGTGGCGGCCGCCCCGACGGCGATGGGCAGGAACGGGTCGTGGTTCGTCTCGGCCGACCAGACCCCGTCGTAGCCGCTCTGCTCGGCCTTGACCGCCTGCGCGGCGATGCCGTCGGGAGCGAATCCGATGCCGCCGTCGATCTTCATTGGCAACCTCTCCTTACTGTTCTTCGCCCCGGAGGAAGCGCTCGAGCTCGGCGGCGATCTCGTCGCCCGAGGGCACGGCGTCGACCCCCATGGCATTGCCCTCCGAGGCGTCGATGTTCTCCTCGAGCTTGCGCACCATGGCCTGGTGTTCCGCGTTGTCGGCGATCAGCTGGTCCACCTGCCGCCGCGAGCTGTCGCCCGCCCGGCGCAGCGCGGACGAGTCCAGCGACAGCGACCCCACCGCGGCCAGTCCCTCGATCAACGCGGCACTGGCCTCGGGGAACGGCATGCCCGCCACGTAGTGGGGGACCCGCGCCCACAGGCTGACGGCCGGAGTCCCGTTGGCCCCGAAGGCCATTTCCAAGGCGGCCAGGACGCCGGCCGGCACCTCGAGCTCGCCCTGGACGATCCCCACCTGCTCGATGAGATCCGCCGAGCCGGACGGCGCCGTGGCGGCCAGCTTCACCGGGCGTGTGTGCGGTGCCGGCGCCGGGAAGGCGCCGAGGCCGACCACCATGCGCACGCGCCACGAGCGCGCCAGCCCGACCACCGCGTCGGTGAAGGCGCGCCAGTGGAAGTCGGGCTCGGGGCCGACGAGGAAGAGCATGTCCCGTCCCGACTCGTCCGTCCCCTGCCGCACCATGGTGCGGGGCCAGGTGAGGTCGGTCGTGATGCCGTTGACGATGCGGGCGACCGGGCGCCGGGCCCGCTGGTCGAGGAAGTGCTCGCCGTTGAAGGTGACGATCGGCTCGGTGTGCCCCTGCCCGAGCAGCGTCGCGATGGCCGTGGTGGCGCCGAGGCCGGCGTCGACCCAGCCCTCGAGCGCGACGACGAGGATCGGCTCGCGCAGGACGGGTTCCTGATGGACCTCGAAGATCTCGGTCAGCCCGTTGCCCTCGGGGCTCACGGGACTGTCTCCAGCGCCTCGGCTGCCATCTCGAAGAGCCGTCCGATCTGGATCGGGAAACCCTCGACGCTGCCCTGGTCGCCGGCTCCCGCTCCGGCCACGTAGCGGGCGTAGACCCCCTGCAGAATGCAGGCGAGCTTCCAGTACCCGAAGGCCATGTAGTAGCCGACGCCGGAGACGTCGAGATCGGACACCGAGTCGTAGCGTTCCATGATCTGGGCCTTGGTGGAGAACCCGGGTGCCGTGGTCGGTGAGAGCCCGAGCACCGCCATGGAGTCGGCCGGGTCGGACCAGTAGTCCATCAGCAACCCGAGGTCGGCCAAGGGGTCCCCGAGCGTGCAGATCTCCCAGTCGAGGATCGCCCGGACGGTGCCGTCGTCAGCCAGCACCACGTTGTCCATCCGGTAGTCCCCGTGAACGACGGACGTCCGCTGCTGCTTGGGGATGCGCCGGGCCAGCTCGTCGCTCACCCGCTCGACGAGCCCACCGTGGTCGACGCCCTCGACCTGCATCTGGTCGTACTGCCCGCGCCAGCGCTTCAGCTGCCGCTCGATGTACCCATCGTGCCGCCCGAGGTCGCCCAGTCCGACGGCGTCCGGATCGACGTCGTGCAGCGCGGCCAGCGTGTCGGCCATGTGGTCACCGACGCCCCGCCGGGTCGTCTCGTCGAACGCGGCCTCGGCCTCGGGCGCGCTGCGCAGGATATGGCCCTCGACGAACTCCATGACGTAGAAGGGCCGCTCGTTGACCGCCTCGTCGGTGCAGAGGCCGACGGTGACCGGAACGGGGATCCCCGCGGGCCCGAGGGAGTGCATGAGGCGGTACTCGCGGGACATGTCGTGCGCCGTCGGCAGCACATGGTGCAGGGGCGGGCGACGCAGGGCCCACGCCCGTCCGTCGGCGTCCTCGACACGGTACGTGAGGTTGGAGCGGCCGCCCGCGATGAGGGTGAAGGTGAGGGGCGCGCGCAGTTCGGGAAGATGCGCCGCCATCCATGCGGTGACCTCGGTCTCGTGAATGCCTTCGGGCGGCTGCGACACGCGAACGACGCTAATCGGTGCCGTGTGACCTGGTGGGACGCCTCGGCCCTCAGTGGCCGCTCGGATGGAGCCCTCCACGGGGCTCGCGCCCCTGCTCAGGTGGGACGTCGTCCCGGCCGGGAACAGCCATTAGCGTCGTGGCCGATGGACGTCACAGACCAGACCTTCCAGGCCGACGTGCTGGACCGCAGTGCGACGGTCCCCGTGATCGTGGACCTCTGGGCCCCGTGGTGCGGGCCTTGCAAGACCCTCGGGCCCATGATCGAGAAGGCCGTGGCCGACACCGGGGGCGCCGTCGAGCTGGCCAAGGTCAACGTCGACGACAACCCGGCGGTGGCGCGGGCCTTCAACGTGCAGTCCATTCCCGCCGTGTTCGCCCTCCGCGAAGGCCAGGTGGTGGACCAATTCATCGGCGCCGTCCCCGAGGCGCAGATCACCGCCTTCGTCCAGCGCCTGGCGCCGGCGCCGAGCGAGGCGGACACGCTGGCCGCCGCGGGCGACGAGGCGTCATTGCGCCGGGCCCTCGAGCTCGAGCCGGACCACGCCGCCGCCACCGAGGGCCTCGCCCGCATCCTCATCGACCGCGGCGAGGCGCGCCGAGGCATTGGCCCTGCTGCAGCGCCTGCCCGAGACCGAGGCCAGCCGGGTCCTGGCCGCCGAGGCCCGCTTGCTCGAAGCGGGGGTCGACGTCTCGGGCACGGGACGCGAGGAGATCGAGGCCAAGTTGGACGAGCTGCTCGAGCGGGTGCGCGACGACGACGCCGCCCGCCAGGAATTCGTGGATCTCCTCGAGGCGATGGGCGCCGACGACCCGCGCACCAAGGAGTACCGGCGGGCGCTGACCGCACGCCTGTACTGATGGCCGCGCCCGCCACCGGGCTCCACGCCGACGCCGAGCACCGAGCGCTCACTCCGTCACGCCCCGCTCCTCGACCTCGGCGGCCGGCGCTACGACCTCACCAACCGGGCGCTGGTCATGGGGATCCTCAACCGCACCCCCGACTCCTTCTACGACAAGGGCGCCACGTTCGAGCTCGACAAGCTCTATGGCCGGGCCGAGCAGCTGGTGGCCGACGGGGCGGACATCCTCGATATCGGTGGGGTCAAGGCGGGACCCGGCCCAGAGGTGACCGAGCCCGAGGAGCTCGACCGCGTCGTGCCGGTCGTGGCCGGCCTGGTGGCGCGGTTCGACACGCCGGTCTCGGTCGACACCTGGCGCGCCTCGGTGGCGCGTGCCTGCTACGCCGAGGGTGCGGTGATGGGCAACGACATCAGCGGCCTCGCCGATCCCGACTACGCGACCGCCGCCGTCGAGCACGGTGCCGCCGTCGTCATCACGCACATCCGACTCGCCCCCCGGGTGGCCGACCCCGACCCGCGCTACGACGACGTCGTGGCCGACGTGGCCCGCTTCCTCACCGAGCGCGCCGATGGGCGCCCGGGCGGCCGGCATCCCCGCCGACCGGATCGTGCTCGATGCCGGCCTCGACCTCGGCAAGACGGCCGAGCAGTCGCTGACCCTCCTGCGGGCGTCGGTCGACCCTGGCCGCGCTGGGCTACCCGCTCCTGCTCTCGGCTTCCAACAAGACGTTCCTCGGCAAGGTCCTTGATCTGGAGCTGACCGAGCGGCGTGAGGCTTCCATCGGCGCGGCGGCCCTCGGCATCGCCTGGGGCTGCCGCATCGTGCGTGTGCACGACGTCAAGGGCACCTGCCGGGCCCGCGACGTCCTGGCCGCCATCAGCGAGGCCGAATGAGCGCAGTGCCCGCCGCCTCCGTCTATCTGGTCAAGGGGGATGACGCCGCGCTGGTGGCGCAGGAGGTCCGCGGGCTGCTCGACCAGGTGGTGGGCGACGGCGACCACGCGCTCATCGTGGAGGAGATCGGCGGCGGTGCCGGCGACGAGCTGAACGTCGGGGCCGTGGTGGACGCCTGCCTGACCCCGCCCTTCCTGGTCGACCGGCGGGTGGTCGTGGTGCGCGAGGCCGGGCGGCTGCTCGACCGCCGACGCGCCGCGGCTGGTCGAGGTGGTGCAGGACCCCCTCCCGACGACGGTGCTCATCCTCGTCGGTGGGGGCGGGACCGTTCCGGCGCCCCTGGTCAGGGCGATCGGCGCTGCGGGCCAGATCATCGACGTCACGACGAGCAAGGCGGGGGAGCGCAAGGCCTGGTTGCACGACCACCTGCGAGCGGCGCCGGTGAAGCTCGAGCCGCGGGCGGCCGACCTGTTGGCGGGCCACGTCGGGCCCGAGAAGCGGCTCAGCGGGTCCGGCGTACCAGCGCCACGGTGGTTCTGGTCCGCGCGGGTCGGCGTTCCGCAGCGCGGGTTCTGGTCCGGCCGGGTCGGCGTTCCGTGGCGCGGGCTCTAGTCCAGCCGGGCCGGCCTTCCGTGGCGCGGGTACCGGTCCGCGCGGGTCGGCGTTCCGCAACGCGGGTTCCGGCAGGCCAGGTCGGCCTTCCGCGGCGGAGCGGTGCATAAGCCGCGCGGGTCGGCGTTCCGCAGCGCGGGTTCTGGTCCGCGCAGGCGTTCCAGCGCGGGTTCTGGTCCGCGCAGGGCCTCGCAGCGCGGGTTCTGGTCCGCGCGGGCAGGCGTTCCGCAGCGCGGGTTCTGGTCCGCGCAGGCAGGCGTTCCGCAGCGCGGGTTCTGGTCCGCGCGGGCCGGCGTTCCGCAGCGCGGGTTCTGGTCCGCGCAAGGCGTTCCGCAGCGCGGGTTCTGGTCCGCGCCGGCAGGCGTTCCGCAGCGCGGGTTCTGGTCCGCGCAAGGCGTTCCGCAACGCGGCTTCTGGTCCGGCCAGGTCGGCGTTCCGCGGCGGAGCGGTGCATAAGCCCCGCGGGTCACTGTTCCGCTCGAGCAAGTCCGGCCACAGCGGACCGTCGCTGCGCGGTGCGGGTCACGGGCCGCCCGGGAAGGCGTTCCGGGGGAGCAGGTCAAGTCCTATCTTCTCCCGTGGCAGGCCCGGCAGCAGCCGTTCGCTGCTGGCCGGGTCGGGGGCGCTCGGCGCGGACACCCAGGTTCCGGCCGGACGGGCGGCTCTCC
>CAVTUE010000010.1:0-169012 GCA_963737805.1 uncultured Acidimicrobiaceae bacterium | reverse complement strand
ATTTGAACACCCGGCCGATGAGGGCGAACGCCTGCGACATACCGGTGGCGTTGAAGAACACCCAGCCCAAGCAGACGAACTGGAAGGTCAGGAACCGCTGGACCCACACCCGGACCGGCCCGTCGGCCACGCCCGGCAGCCCGCGTCGCTCCCGGCTGATGCGGCGCAGGTGCCCGAAGCTCTGCCCCAACCCCTGCAGCGCGCCCCAGGCCACGAACGTCCAGGCCGCCCCGTGCCACAGCCCGCCCAGCACCATGGTGATCATGATGTTGCGAATGGTCTGGGCCTGGCCGTTGGCGCTCCCGCCCAGCGGGATGTAGAGGTAGTCGCGCAGCCAGCGCGAGAGGGTCATGTGCCAGCGCCGCCAGAAGTCCTGGAGGTTCCGCGCCGTGTAGGGCGCGTCGAAGTTCTGGGGGAACCGGAACCCGAGCAGCAGGGCGAGGCCGATGGCGATGTCGGTGTAGCCGCTGAAGTCGCAGTAGATCTGCACCGCGTAGCCCCAGACGGCGAAGATCGCCTCGGGCGCCGAGTGCTGGCTCGGCGAGGTGAAGACCGGCGTCACGATCGCGCTCGAGACGTAGGACGAGATCACGACCTTCTTGAACAGGCCGGCCAGGATCAGCCAGAAGGCGCGCGAGTAGTCGATCGAGTTGGCGTCGCGGCGGCGGCGGATCTGGGGCAGCAGCTCGCCGCCCCGCACGATCGGCCCGGCCAGGAGGTGGGGGAAGAACGAGATGTACACCGCGAAGTCGAGCGGCTTGGCCGGCTCGAGCTCGCGCCGGTAGATGTCGACCACGTAGCTGATCGCCATGAAGGTGAAGAAGGAGATGGCGATGGGCAACGCCACCTGGAGCAGCGGGACGGCCCGCCCCAACCCCAGGCGTGGGTCAGGTTGTCGAGGTTCACCGAGACGAAGCCGTAGTACTTGAACCAGCCGAGGATGGCCAGCAGCGCGCCGACCGACACCCCCATGGCGATACGCCGGGACCGCTCGCTGCGGGTCGCCGTCACCCAGGCGCCGCCGGCGTAGGCAACCACCGTCGTCGTCAGCAGGAGCAGGCAGTAGCTCCAGCCCACCCAGCCGTAGAACACGTAGCTCAGGCCGATCATGGACAGCTTCCACCAGCCCGCATGCGGGTTGAGGAGCCAGTTCACCGTGAAGGCGACGGCGAAGAAGATTGCGAAGTCGATGGTGGGAAAGAGCATCGGGAGCGATCAGCAGCGGATTGCGCCGAATGTACTGCCGGTCGCCCGCCCTGAGCGTGCACGCGTCACGGCCGAGCCGGCGTCGACGCTCCCCAGCCGCTGCCGCGCACCGCCTGCCGGCATCCCCGATTATCTTCAGGCGGGCGGGCGTCCGGGGCCCCGGGACCCCGGATTCGAGCGGGCTCAGCCCTTTGCCTTCAGCGCCTCGATGAGCGCCGGCAACACCTTGTGCACGTCGCCGACGATGCCGAGGTCGGCCACCGAGAAGATCGGCGCCTCCTGGTCCTTGTTGATGGCGACGATGTTCTTGGAGCCCTTCATCCCGACCAGGTGCTGGGTGGCGCCGGAGATCCCGCACGCCACGTAGACGGTCGGCTTCACGGTCTTGCCGGTCTGGCCGACCTGGTGCGAGTAGGGCACCCAGCCGGCGTCGACGATGGCGCGGCTGGCGCCCGCCGCGCCGTGAAGCAGCTTGGCCAGCTCCTCGATCAGCGCGTAGTTGGCCGGCCTCGCCCAGCCCGCGGCCGCCCGAGACGACGACCGCCGCCTCGTCGAGCTTGGGACCGCTGCGCTCCTCGACGTGGCGCTCGACGACCTTGGCCGTGTTCGTGGCGGCGACGTCGGGCACCGGGGCGGCGACGACGGCCGCCGCGGCCCCGCCCGAGGGCTCCGCCGCGAACGACTTGGCCCGGATCACGAAGATGGCCGGGCCCTCTCCGGTGAAGCGGGCCGTCACGATCTGGCTGCCGCCGAACACCGGGTGCTGGCTGGACAGCCCGCCGTCGCTCTCCACCAGGCCGGTCACGTTGGTCAGCACCGGGCGGTCCGAGCTTGGCCGACAGCCGGCCCGCCACGTCACGTCCCTCGTAGGTGGCGGGAATGAGGATGGCGTCGGGTGCGTTGCCGCCCTCGACGAGCGCGGCCAGCGCGGCGGCCACCGGCACGCCGGGCAGCGCGCCACCGAGGTCGCCCACGTCGTAGACCGTGGTCGCGCCGTACTCCCCGAGCGGACCGGCCAGCGTGTGCCGCGTCGGCGCCCCAGGCCACGGCCTCGACCGTCGAGGCGACCGCGCGGGCCTCGGTCAGCAGCTCGAGGGTGACCGGCGTCGGCCCGCTGTCGCCCGTTCTCGGCCAGCACCCACACCTTGTCGATCGGCATCTCAGACCACCTTCAACTGCTCGAGGAAGGCCACGACACGCTCGCGCGCCGTCGCCTTCGTCCACCACGATCTCTCCCGCTCGCCCGTGCCTCGGCCTCGGACACGTCGGTGATCTCCTGCCCGGCGCCGGCCGCGCCCACCTGCGACGCGTCGATCCCGAGGTCGGCCACCGTCAGGTTGTCGACCGGCTTGGACTTGGCCGCCATGATCCCCTTGAAGGAGGGGTAGCGGGGCTCGACCACGCCGGCGGTGACGGTGACCACGGCGGGCAGCGGGCACACGACCTCGTCGTAGCCCGCCTCGGTCTGGCGCTCGACCTTGACCGAGCCGCCGTCGACGGCGATCGCCTTGGCGAAGGTCACCGAGGGCAGCCCCAGAGCTCGGCCACCTGCACGGGCAGGGTGCCGGTGTAGCCGTCGGTCGACTCGGTCGCCATGACCACCAGGTCGGGCTTGGCCCGCTCGATGGCCGCGGCCAGCACCTTGGCCGTGCCGAGGGCGTCGCTGCCGGCCAGCGCGTCGTCGCTGACCAGGATGGCCCTGGCCGCTCCCATGGCCAGGCCGGTGCGCAGGCCCGAGGTCTCGCCGCCCGGAGCCATGGAGACGAGCGTGACCTCGTCGCCCTCGCCCGACGGCCAGCTGCAGGGCCATCTCGACCCCGTAGTTGTCGGAGTCGTCCATGATGAGCTTGCCGGACCGATCGAGGGTGTTGGTGTCCGGATTCGAGCGACGCCGGGGGCGGCCGGATCGGGGATCTGCTTGACGCAGACGACGACGTTCATGGCCGACCATCTTTGTGGACCCGGGCCGTTCCCCGCCATTCGGCCCGGTGACAAGCCCTTTTCTCTGCCGCGGCCCCCGCCTCGGGGTCGCTCGACGCCGCGCCGTCGCCGCGGCAGCGGCCAGGGCCTCGCCGAGCCGATCCGTGATCACCGTGTCGACCCCCAGCGCCACCATGGCCCGCAGGTCCTCGGGGGCGTTGACCGTCCACACGTTGACGGCAAGCCCCATTGCGTGGGCCGCGCTCGACCAGCTCGCGGTCCACCGAGCGCGACGAAGGGATGGACGGCCCGGAACCCCGCGCGCCGGCCGCCTCGGCCAGGGCGGGCTCCGGCTCGGCGGCGAAGCCCCACAGCGAGCCGAGGGCCAGGCGGCCGTCGGCGGCCTGCACGGCGCGCAGCGTCGCCACCTGGAACGACGACACGACGACCCGCTCCGTCCAGCCGGCCTCCTCGATCGCCGCGGCGGTGAGTGCCGCCACGGCCTCGCCGGGGTCCCACCCCGGGTCCTGCGGGGCGTTCTTGATCTCGACGTTGACCACCATGCCCTCGCAGACCGCCAGCACGTCGGCCAGCAGCGGGCACGTGCGCCGGCAGGTCGGCCACCGCCGAGCTCGGCCACCACGCCGACACCCGGGGATCTCCGCGTCGTGGTGGACGGCCAGTGCCCCGTCGGCCGTCAGGCGCACGTCGAGCTCGACCCCGTCGGCACCGAGCCGGCGGGCCTCGGCGAACGCGTCGATGGTGTTCTCGGTGAACCCTTCCGTGCAACCCCTTGTGCGAAGACGGCGGTCATGCGGACCCGGTCATGTCCGCGTCACGATCCACGCGCCAGGAGGGCCGAAATTTCACGAAAAACTCCTTGCCTGGCTCCCGACGGACCATTACCCTTTTCCGCCGTTAACCCGCTTTTCACTGACGGACACCTTCTGGGTCCGATCATGTGAAAAGGATCACAATGCTGGTGGAGGCACATTCCGATGGCTCTCATGTGGAACCGGACCGTCGACTGGGACGCGGACGACTGGCGGCGCTCGGCCGCCTGCCGCAACACCGAACCCGACCTTTTCTTCCCCGTCGGCACGACCGGCCCGGCCGTCGACCAGATCGAGGCGGCCAAGCGCGTCTGCCGTGCCTGCGACGCCCTCGAGCCCTGCCTCGACTTCGCCCTGGCCACCAACCAGGAGTCGGGCGTCTGGGGCGGCACGTCCGAGGAAGAGCGCCGCAAGCTGCGCAAGGCGTGGCTGGCCGCCCGCCGCTCGCAGCGCGTCGCCATCTGAGCCTCCGGCCGCGCTCCGCACCGGCGCTCCGCTCACCGCGGGCGCGCCGCACCGGCACCGAGATCGCCACGCGGGTCCCGCCCCCTTCGGCCGCCGGCAGCGCCTCCATGGAGATCGTGCCCTCCAGCTGACTGACGACCAGGTCGCGCACGATCGAGAGGCCGAGGCTCGTCGTGCGCTCGATGTCGAACCCTTCGGGCAAGCCCGAGCCCGTCGTCGCGCACCTCGACGAGGAGCGCCGACTCCTCGTTGGACAGCGTGAGGTCGACGTGGCCCACCGGCGCGTAGCCCGCCGCGCCGCCCGCGCCCTCCAGCCCGGCCGCGCCGTCGCTGCCGCCGGCGTTCTCGGGGTCGAAGGCGTGCTCGACGGCGTTCTGCAGCAGCTCGGCCACCGTGACCGCCAGCGGGGTGGCCACGTCGGCCGCCACCTCGCCCAGGTCCCCGTGCACCGAGATCACGATCGGCTGCGACGACACCACCGAGTCCTCGGCCATCTGCACCAGCGAGCTGACGATCTCGGCGAAGGGCACCTGGTCGCTCGGGTCGCGCGACAGGATCTCGTGCACCAGCGCGATGGAGCGCACCCGCCGCTCGGCCTCGTGCAGCGCCACCCGGGCCGCCCGGTCGCCGACCCGGCGCGCCTGGAGGCTCAGCAGCGACGAGATCGTCTGCAGGTTGTTCTTGACCCGGTGGTGCACCTCGCGGATGGCGGCGTCCTTGGAGAGCAGCAGCCGGTCGAGACGCCGCACGTCGGTGACGTCGCGCAGCAGGATCATCGCCCCGGTGACCACGCCGTGGGAGAGCAGCGGGATGCAGTGGACGAGCACGATGACGTCGGGGCGGCGCTCGACCTCCTCGACGACGGGCCGGCCGGTGGCCAGCGCCCACTCGACGGCGGACTCCTCGATGTCGAGGTCGCCGAAGCGGCGCCCCTCGGGCTGGGTGTAGATCCCCATCCGGTGGAAGGCGTTCATGGCGTTGGGCGAGGCGAACTCGACCCGCCCGTCGGCGTCGACCACCACCACGCCGTCGCCGACCCGCGGCGCCTCCTCGGTGCCGACGTCCTCGTCGGGGAACGGGAAGGCCGACTGGGCCACCATGTCGGCCAGCCGCTCGAACACGTCGAGGTAGGTCCGCTCGTACATGCTCGTCGGGCCCTTGAGCGGGGCCAGCGAGACCCGCAGCAGCGCGCCGATGATGCGCCCGTCGAAGCGGACCGGGATGTTCTCCACCGGCACCTGCTCGCCGAGGATCGGGTGGTGGATGCTGCCGCGCACGATCTCGCCCGAGTGCAGGCACCGGGCCACCAGCGTCCACTGCGACTCGTTGACCGTCTGGCCGACCAGGTCCTGGTCGACCAGGGTGGGCCGGTTGTTCGGGCGCATCTGGCCGAGCACGACCAGCTCGGGGTCCTCCTGGCCGGCCCGACCCGCTGACTCGTCCGGGATCGGCTGCGGTGCCGCTGCTCGCGGTCGGCGTGACCGGCACCAGGAGGAGCAGGTCGGAGAAGGAGAGGTCGGCCAGCACGCTCCAGCTCCCGAGCAGCCGCTGCAGGTGCTCGAGCTCCTCGGGCTTGAGGTCGGTGTGGCTCAGGGCCAGCTCGGCCGGCGTCGGCATCAGGCTCCCGCCGCCCGACGCGCCCGCGACACCGGCACCGGGTAGGCGGCGCGCGCCGCGGTACGCCCTGCAGGGTGTCCGCGCCCGCCGGCGGCCAGCAGCGGCCCGCAGGTCGTCGGCCCGGTCGGCCACGTGCTCGAGCCGGTGGGCGTCCGAAGCGGTGGTGAGCGGCACCCCCGGGCCACGAAGCGCTCGAGCAGCCCCAGGGCGGGGTACTGCTCCCCGACCGGCTTGCGCCAGCCGGCCGAACTGACCTCGGCCGCCATGCCCGACGCCACGGCCGCCTCGGCGATGCGGTCCCACCACTCCGCCGGTGCGTCGGGCACGTAGCCGGCCACCTTGATCAGGTCGGGGTGGGCCAGCACGTCACAGGCGCCCGACGCCGCCAGCTCCTCCATGCGCCGGGTGTACGCGTCCCAGCAGTCGTCGACCCGCCGGGCCGACCACTCGCGCCATGGACACCGGGTCGTCGAGGTCGTCGAAGCGCCACCCGCCCGACCCAGTGCACCGAGCCGAGCAGGACGTCGAAGGGATAGCCGGCCAGCAGGCTCGGCCACGGCGTCCATGCGGCCCTCGTAGTAGTCGACCTCCAGCCCGATCACCACCGGGCAGGCCGGCCTCCTTGGCCGCCAGGGCGCACTCCACGTAGGCGTCGAGGTCGGCCGTGGCGTGGAACTTCCAGTACGCGGCCATGGACTCGGCCAGGGCCGGCGGGACGCGCTCGTCGTCCCAGAAGCCGCCGACCAGCGCGTCGGCCTGGCGGAAGCGGAAGAGGTGCTCGGTCAGCGCCAGCTCGGTCACACCCGCCGCCTGGGCCCGCTCGCAGTACTCGGCCAGCTGCTCCAGCCGCAGCGGCGTCTCGTGCTCGCGAGTGGGGCCAGAGGTGGAGGTGGTAGTCGAGCACGCACCGCGTCCCGCCCGGTCAGCCGGCCCGGCGGATCAGGTGACGCCGTCCCGGATGGTGGTGAGCACGCAGACCACCGGGGGTCGTTGACCACCTTGTCGTTGAAGGCACGCAAGGCCCGGGCGCCCTCGTGCGGGTCGCTTCTCCGACGGCCAGGACGCCGCCGCCCTGCAGCGTGTTGTCGACGACGATCAGCCCGTGGCGCGGCCAGCTTGGGCAGCACGGCCTCGAAGTAGGCGTCGTAGGAGACCTTGTCGGCGTCGATGAAGACGAGGTCGAACGGTCCCTGCAGCTCCTCGAGGGAGCGCAGCGCCGGGCCCTCGATCACGCTGATGTGGCTCTCGAGCCCGGCGGCGGCGATGTTGCCGCGCGCCACCTGGGCGTGGTGCGGGTCGACCTCGAGCGAGATGATGGCGCCGTCCTTGCCGAGGCCCGCGGCCATGGCCATGGCCGAGTAGCCGGTGAAGGTGCCGATCTCGAGGACGCTGGTGGCCTGGGTGGCGAACACCAGCAGCTCGAGGAACCGGCCCTCCTGGCGCCCGACCATCATCCCCCAGGCCGCGAAGTCCTCCCTGGTGGAGGCGTCCACCGACGCCAGGTGGCCGGGGGGCGCCGTCGTGTGGGCGTCCGCATACTCCTGGACCTCGGGATCGATCAGATGGGCCATGCCACCGATGGTAGGCGCCGCCCGACCCCGTTACCCCCAGACCTGCGCGCCCAACTGCAGGAGCCCGCCCATGTCGTAGATGTCGGCGTCGAAGAAGGGGACGGTCACGAGCACGTCGGGCGCGCCCGTGAGCTCCGCCTGCTGCTCGGCCTCGCGCCGCGCCACCACGCCGAAGTTGAGGAAGCTCTCGGCCACCTCGCCCAGTACCCGGGCCGCCACCACGGGGTCGTCGGTCAGCCCCTCGGCCAGCTCGTCGGCCCGCGCGGCGATGGACTGGGCCAGCTTGTCGGTCTGGGCGTCGCGGAGGTACTCGGGCAGCACCTTGTTCAACACCACGGCGCCCAGGTGGAGCTTGCGCGCCATGAGCTCGGCCGAGAAGAACTCCGCCTCGCGGACCGGTGTCGCCTCGAGCGTCGACACGACCATGAAGGTGGTGCGCCGGTCCGACAGCAGCCGCGTCACGGCCTCGGCGCGCTCGACGAAGCCGGTCGTACATCGACTGGAAGAGGATGAAGAACTCCGAGATGTCCGCCAGGAACTGCGTGCCGAGGATGCGGTCGGCCACTTGGTAGAAGGGCCGCGACGCCATGTTCACCAGCCGCGACCGGTAGGGCACGATCAGCCAGCGCAACAGGCGCGACGAGAAGAAGTCCGCCATGCGCTGCGGCGCATCGAGGAAGTCGAGCGCGTTGCGCGTCGGCGGGGTGTCGACGACGATCAGGTCGTAGTTGCCCTCGCAGTGGATCTCGTAGAGCCGCTCCATGGCGATGTAGTCGTGGGACTGGACGAACCGGCCCGAGATGTTCTGGTAGAGCGGGTTGGCCAGGATCTGCTCGCGCGTCGCCTCGTCGGGCGCGTGGGTGCGGATGAGGTCGTCCCAGCTCTGCTTGGTGTCGAGCATGGCCGCCCACAGCTCGCCCCGGGGGCGGGCCGCCGCGCCGGCGAACACCTCGTCGGGGATGCGGACCTCGTCGTTCCCGATCCCCTTCAACCCCAGCGCGTCGGCCAGCCGCCGCGCCGGGTCCACCGTGAGCACGAGGACCCGGCCGCCCTGCTCGACCACCGCCGTCGCGGCCAGCGCGGCCGCCGTCGTGGTCTTGCCCACCCCGCCCGGCCCGCAGGCGATGACGATGTCCTTGGCCGCGAGCAGCTGACCGACCGTCTTGGCCGCCGGCGGCCGGCGGCAGTCACAGTCCCAGCTCCTCGCCGAGCGCGTGGGCCACCTGGCGCGTGGTCCGGGCGCCGAAGCTGCGCGCGAAGAGATAGGGCAGCAGCAGGACGGGCAGGTCCTCGGGCAGCCCGGCCTGGAGGCGCTGCAGGTGGGCCGAGCGGGTGCGCCGCAGGGTGACGGCGAGGCGGGCCGCCTCGAGCACCGGTGCGACGCCGCCGCCGGCCCGCTCCGACAGCGCTGCGCTCGGCGGCCGGGGTGCGCAGCTGCTCGAAGATCTCCTCCTCGCGCTGGCCGAAGAGCTCGGGCAGGACGCGGTTGACCACGACGGCCGACATGCGCACCGTGGTCTCCTCGCGCACCCGCTTGGCCAGCTCGAGGGTCTCGCTGACCGGCATCTCCTCGGGCGTGCACACGGCGACCAGTCCCGTCTGGCGCGGGTCCGAGAGGATGTCGAGCATCCAGTCGGTCTGGCTGCGGATCAGCCCGACCTTGACCAGGTCGTTGATGGCCTGGGGCGCCGCCAGCTGGCCGATGATGTGGCCGCTGGCCGGGGCGTCCACCACCACCAGGTCGTAGTGGCGCTCCCGCACCTCCCAGCAGAGCTTGCCCACGGTGAGGATCTCCCGCACCCCGGGCGCCGCCGTGGCCACGAAGTCGAACGCCTTGGCCAGCGGGCCGATCCGGCCGACCACCGGGATGCGCAGATGCAGCTTGAGGTACTCGCGCAGCGAGGCCTCGGTGTCCATCGACATGGACCAGACGCCGGGCGCGATCTCCCGCGGCGTGAAGTCGGTCGGGGGCGCCTCGAAGAGCGACGTCACGTCGCCCTTGGCGTCGACCTCGCACACCAGGACGCGCTTGCCGTGCTCGGCCGCCAGCTGGGCCAGTCCCGCCGCGACCGTCGTCTTGCCCACCCCGCCCTTGCCGGTGACGAAGACCAGCCGCAGGTCCAGCAGGTCGGGAGCTCCGCTCACCGCCCCAGTGCCTGTCCCACCGCCACTGCGCGTGCTCAGGGGGCGCCGAACCCGACGCGGCGATCGCCCGAGGGGGCGCCCACTTCGACGTAGGCGACCTTGACCACGGGGACGCCCACCCGGCGGCCCTTGCGGTCGGTCAGCCAGAGGACCCCGTCGCCGGTCTTGAGCAGCTTCTCGATGTCGGCGACCACCTTGTCGCGATCGGCATCTTCGGGCATCTCCACCTCGAGTTCCTTGGGGGTGTGGGTGATGCCGATGCGCACGTCCACCTGGTCTCACTCTCCTCACGACCTCGCTGACGGGTTCGAGGCCACCTGGACGTTACAGCGACGCGGCAGACTGCTGGACATGGATGTCCGGTCGGAGACCGAGCGCAGTGCCCGCTGGGCAGCGACGATGGCCGGCTACGCCGGGCCCGTGCGCCTGGCCCACGCCGACTCACATGCCCGCATCGGGCCGGCCCCGGGCTCGGAGTCCGGGTACCAGACCCGACCGGCGGTGCCGAGGGGGCGGGAAGAGCGCCAGGAGCTCGAGGACTCGCTCCTGGCCCCGGCGCCACACGCTCCGCCGACGCCGGCGACCGGGCCGAGCCGGAGCAGCCGGACGCCTGGCGCACGTGCTTCGAGCGTGACCGCGACCGCATCCTGCACGCCACCTCGTTCCGCCGCCTGGCCGGCAAGACCCAGGTCTTCGTGTTCCCCCAGGACCACCAGCGCACCCGCCTGACCCACGCGCTCGAGGTGGCACAGGTCGCCACGGCGATCGCCCGGGCATGCCGTCTCAACGTGGCCCTCACCGAGGCCATCGCCCTCGGGCACGACTGCGGGCACGGGCCGGGCGGGCATGCCAGCGAGGACGCGCTCGACCCCTACGTGCCCGGCGGCTTCGACCATGCACCGTGGGGAGCGCTGGTCTCCCTCGCCCCCCTCAACCTGTGCGCCGAGACCGTCGACGGCATCGCCAACCACAGCTGGTCGCGCCCGGCCCCGGCCACGCCCGAGGGCGAGGTGGTCAGTTGGGCCGACCGCATCGCGTACGTCTGCCACGACTGGGAGGACGCGGTCCTGTCCGGCATCGTGGCGCCGCACCAGCTGCCGCCGGCCGTCCGCGCCCGCTGCGGGGAGCGGCGCAGCGAGCAGCTGGGCGCCTTCATCACCGGCGTGGTCTCGGCTTCCCTGCGCACCGGCCAGGTCGGGATGGAGGAGGAGGAGGCCGAGGCGCTCGCCGCGTTCCGGGCCTGCAACTACGAGCGCATCTACCTGCGCGACGCCTCGCTGCGACAGGGCGAGGCCGTGGTCAGCGTGCTCCGCGCGCTCGTCGAGCACTTCGCCGACCGGCCCCATCTGATCTCGGCCGCCGCAGGCGTCCGCCGACGTGATCGCCGGGAGCGGGGAAGCGGTGCGGGCCGGCGTCACCTACGTGGCCGGTATGACCGACCGGTTCGCCTTCCGCGAGGCCGTGGCGCTGCTCGGCTGGGACCCGGCGAAGCTGCCCGCCGGCGTCGACAGCTGATTGCTCACACCTGCCGGTCGGGAAAGGCCGGCGGTCGCTTCTCGCTCAGCGCAGCCACGCCCTCGGCGAAGTCCGCGCCGCGCATCATCTCGGCCATCCGGGCGCTGGCGTCGCGCACCGACGATGCCACGTCACCGTGCAGGTCGCGGTAGAGCTGCAGCTTGGTCGCGGCCAACGAGGACGGCGCGACCTCCGTGGCGAGCCGCCCGGCGTACTCGTACGTGAAGGGCAGCAGGTCATCGGGGGGCAGCACCCGGTTGACCAACCCGAGCTGCTCCGCCTCGTCGGCCACCACGACCCGGCTCGACAGCAGCAGGTCGGCGGCCCGGGTGACGCCGACCAGACGGGGCAACAACCACGACAGGCCGTACTCGGCGGGCAGGCCGAGGCGTCCGTGCGACGTGGTCAGCTTGGAGCCCCGCGCCGCGAAGCGCAGGTCGCAGTAGCAGGCCAGCACGAACCCCACGCCGGCGGCCGGCCCGTTGACCGCGGCGATGATCGGCTTGGGGATGCCGAAGTGGTACGCGAAGTCGGCATCGAACTCGGGTCGGACGCCATAGCCCGGCATGGCCACGTCGTCACCGAGCCCGGCGTCGTAAGCGCCGCGTTCGACGTGGCCCTCGAGAGCTCGCGCGTCGGCACCGGCGCAGAACCCCCGGCCTGAGCCGGTGACGACGATGACCCTGACCCCGGGGTCCGTGGCGGCGCGCTCGAGCAGCGCGCGGTATTCGGCGTGCATGCGTCCGGTCCATGCGTTGAGGCGATCGGGCCGGTGCAGGGTGACGGTGGCCACCCGGTCCCGCACTTCGAAGCGCGTGACCTTCAGCTCGGCGAGCTCCACGTCAGTCCAGGGTGGCGTAGCGGGCGAGGTGCAAGGTGCCGGCCTCGGCCGCATCCTCGAACTCGACCTGGAGCGGATGACCCTCGGCCACCCGCTGGAACGCGGCCGCAGCATCGTCTGTGGCCCACAGGGTCACGACCAACCAGTCGCCGCCGTGACGCGCCGTCGTGCGCCGCATGAAGCCGGGCTGGTTCGGCACGAGCTCGGTCTGCACCCGCCTGTCCAGCGCCAGGAAGGACTCGTCGGAGACCCCCTCGGCCAGCCGGAACGTGGTGATCTCGACGATCGACACGATCAGGCCTGCACCAGCATCACGGGGTTGCCCTCGGGATCGGTGATGCCCGCCACCGTGGGCCCACCCGGGACGTCGAAGGGCTCTGCCACGACGGTGGCGCCGAGGGTGACCGACCGGTCGAGCGACGCCCTCAGGTCGGCCACCTGCACGTAGAGCGTCACGCCGGAGCGCTCGCTGCCCCGAATGTGACCAGCGGGGCCGGGCTCCGGACCGCCGATGCCAGGGGGGATCTCCATGATGAAGCCGTCCCCGATCTTCCAGTTGAAGAGGTCGGCGTAGAAGGCCTTCTGCCGCTCGGGATCGGTCGCCTCGATCTCCCAGTGCACCACCGGCCGTGCCCAGTCCTGTGCCATGCCACCTCCCTCCCGCGGCCAACAGTACCCAGCCGCGGCGGGCAGCCCAACGGAGCCGATCGCCGCGCCGGCCCGCGGCCGGCGGCTCAACGCAGGCTGAGCTCCCGCCGGTAGACGCGGGCCGGGCCGAGCGCGGCCAGCTTGTCGGCAATGGCCCGGAACGCCTCGGCCGTCTCGCTGTCCGGGTCGACGGCGGTGACCGGACGGCCCTCGTCGCCGCCCTGGCGCACGGCATTGACGAGCGGGACGTGGCCCGAGAGGGGGATCCCGAGGTCGGCGGCAAGCGTCGCCCCCCCGCCGGAGCCGAACAGCTCGTAGCGCTTCCCGTCGTCTCCTGTGAACCAGCTCATGTTCTCGATGACACCGCGCACGGAGAGCTTGAGCCGGCGGGCGGCGAACGCCGAGCGCTGGGCCACCCGCTGGGCCGCCGGCTGCGGCGTCGTCACGACGATGATCTCCGCCCGCGGCATGACCTCGGCCAGGGTGAGGGCGACGTCGCCGGTCCCGGGCGGCATGTCGATGAGCACGAAGTCCGGCTCGCCCCAGTACGCGTCGGTCAGGAACTGCTGGATCGCCTTGTGCAACATCGGGCCGCGCCAGATCACCGGTTGGTCGTCCGGCACGAAGTAACCCATGGACAGGCACTTGACGCCGTGGGCCGAGGTCGGGATCACCATGTCGCCGATGATGATCGGGTCATGGTCGGTCCCGAGCATCTTGGGCACCGAGAAGCCGTAGACGTCGGCGTCGAGCAGCCCGACCTGGTAGCCGGCCTGGGCCAGTGCGATGGCCAGGTTCACCGTGACCGTCGACTTGCCGACGCCGCCCTTGCCCGACGACACGCCGATGACACGAGTCTTGGCGTCGGGTGCCAGGAAGGCCGGCAGGGGTGCCGCGGGCGCGTGCCCGTCGTGCCCGTGCCCGTGGCTCGACGTCGGAGGCCTCGACCGCCCCGCCCCGCAGGCGCTGCCGGAGCCCGGCCCGCTCCTCGTCGGTCATCACCACGAAGTCGAGCTCGATCTCCTCGACGCCGGCGACCGCGTCGGCGGCGCGGTGGATCTCCTCG
The DNA here is from genome assembly GCA_963737805.1 of uncultured Acidimicrobiaceae bacterium. GTDB lineage: Bacteria > Actinomycetota > Acidimicrobiia > Acidimicrobiales > RAAP-2 > Bog-473. The sequence goes on along the minus strand of CAVTUE010000010.1, from coordinate 155,185 downwards.
GCCAGCTCATCGGTGCCGGGCCAGGCCGCCACGGGCAGGGCCACGTCGATATGCACACGGCGCCGGCGCGGCTGACCGATCGCACCAGGCCGAGGTCGCCCAGCGTCAGGCCGATCTCCGGCTCCCGGACCGCGCTCAATGCAGCCTCGAGCTGTGATTGATCTGCTGCCATGCACTCCCTCGTCTCGGGTGGGATCGGGCGAGCCGCGGGCTCGGAGACGCCGTCCGCGTCACCCCAGCTGGAGGGGCTGATCCCTCGGTAGACTACCCAGGGTGAGCACCGCTCCGATCATCGCGGAGGCCGAGCGACCGGCGCGGCGCGGACGACGGCCGGTTCAGCGCCGCCGTCGCCGCTGTCGCCGCCGCGTTCGGGGATCCGACCCGTCGCGACATCTTCCTCCATGTGCGCGCGCATGCCCGGCGGGACGGCCAGCGAGGTCGCCGCCAGCTTCTCGCTCCACCCCAACGTGGCCCGCCACCACCTCCAACGGCTGGTCGACGGCGGCTACCTCCGGGTCGAGACCGGGCGCAACCCCGCCGGGGCCGGCCGCCCCTCCAAGCGCTACTTCTGCGTGGAGGAGGAGCTGCACGCTCGGCCTCATGCAACGCCGCGACGACCTCCTCATGCGGCTCCTGGGCGAGGCCATGCGCCGGCTCGGACCCGAAGAGGCCGAGGAGATGGCGGCGCACGTCGGCGAGGAGTACGGGCGCTCGCTCGCCTCGCGCATGACGCCCGAACGAGGGCCAACGCACCGTGCGCGCCGCCATGCACGTGGTGGCCGAGACGCTCACGGCGCACGGCTTCGCCGCCCACGCCGAGGACCGCGGCGAGACCACCGCCGTCATCGCCGAGCAGTGCCCCTTCGGCGACGCCAGCAGCACCAACCCCGTGCTGTGCGCAGTCGACCGCGGCATGGTCAAGGGATTGTTGTCCGGACTGTGCGGCACGGCGTCGCGCCAGGCGCTCCCGGTGATCCTCTCCTCGCGGGCGCGGGGCGACGACGCCTGCACCGCCTCTGCCTGAGCCACCAGTGGCTCGCGCCTATCTCGACCACGCCAGCACCACGCCGCCGCGGCCCGAGGCCCTCGCTGCGCTGACGCGGTGGGCCGACCCTCCCGACAGCCGATCCCGGACCGGGTGCACCAGGAGGGTCGCGTCGTCCGCGACGCGCTCGAGGTCGCCCGCGGCCAGGTGGCCGAACTCCTCGGCGTCGTCGGGCGCCAGGTGGTCTTCACCTCGGGCGCGCACCGAGGCCATCAACGCCGCCGTCTGGGGGGCGACGCGGGCCGCGCCCGGCGCGCCCGTGCTCTGCGCCGCCGTGGAGCACTCCGCGGTCCGCGACGCCTCGGCCCGCGCTCGCCCCCACCGAGGAGCTCCCGGTGGACGCATGGGGACGGCTTCGAGGTCGACGCGCTGCGGGAGCGCCTGGAGGACACCGCCCGGCCGCGCCCGGCGCTGGTGCACTGCCAGTGGGGCAACCACGAGGTGGGGACGCTCCAGCCCGTGCGCGAGGTGGTGGCGCTGTGCCGGGCGGCCGGCGTCACGGTGCATGTCGACGCCGCGGCGGCGTGCGGCCACGTGCCGACGGACCTGGCCGCGCTCGACGCCGACCTCGTCAGCGTCAGTGCGCACAAGCTCGGCGGGGTGCCCGGCGCCGGCGCGCTGATCGTCCGGCGCGGCAGCCGGTTCGAGCCCCTTCTCGTCGGCGGCGAGCAGGAGCGCGGACGCCGCGGCGGGCTCGAGGCGCTCCCGGCCCTCCTCGCCTTCGGTGCCGCGGCCGCCGCCCTGACGGGCGGCGACGGCGATGGAGACGGAGGCCGCCACGGCGCGCCGGCAGATCGCTTCCGTCATGGACGCCGCCGCTGGCCGTCGAGGGAGTCGACCTCGTCGGACCGGATCGGCCCGAGGCGCGGCTGCCCTCACCTCGTCTGCCTCGGCGTGCACGGCGTCGAAGCCGAGCCCGTGCTCATCGGACTCGACCGGGCGGGTGTCGCCGCCCATTCGGGCTCCGCCTGCTCGTCGGAGAGCATCGAGCCGTCGCCGGTGCTCGAAGCGATGGGCGTCGACCCCAGCCATTCGCTGCGGATCAGCGTCGGCTGGACGACCACCGACGGCGACTGCGACGCGTTCGCGGCCGGCGTTCTCCCGCGTCGTCGCCGACCTGCGGGCGTTACGGGGCTGACGTGCTGGTCGTGAACGGCGGCGGGGAGCGGCAGCCCCGCCGCCTGGTAGGCGGGAGCGACCAGCGGGGCGGCCTGGGGCAGCTCGGCGGCGGGCGGGTCGTCGGCCAGGAAGTCGTTGAACTGCGCCACCGCCGCCGCATGGTTGTGATCCTGGTTCTCGAGGACGAGGCCGTAGAAGAGGTGGGCCTGGTAGTACGTCGGGGAGTCCTTGATCGCCGTCTCGATCTCGGCGCGTCCGACCCGCACCAGGGACGCGACGTGCGCGGTCGTTCCGACGTTCCACTGCAGGAACCCGGCGGAGGCCAGCGCGACGGGGTTCGAGGGATCCTCGGAGAGCACCTTGTCGTAGAGAACGAGCGCCGCCTTGGTGCTCCCCTTGTTGTTCAGCGTCGAGGCCTGCGCCAGCTGCTGTTCGATCAGCTGGGCCTGCGACACGCGTCACGCTGCCCGACGAGGCCTGCCCGGGTTGGCGGGCCTGGACGAAGTGCGCCACCAGGATGCCGGCGCCGACGGCGATGAGCAGGCAGGCACGCCACGATCCCGACCTTGCGCCACCGCGCCATCGGGCCGGCGTTCCGGTTCGGCGGGCCTCCTGGCGATGCTTCGCTGGTCCGGGCGGCGGCGCGGTGTCGGAGTGGGAGTGGGAGTGGCGGCGTCGAGTGCGGCCAGCTCCGCCTCCACCTCGGCCAGCCGCGCGCCGTCCCGCGCCACCAGCACGGCATGGTCCTCGTCGGAGAGGTCCCCGGCCTCGCGCTCACGATCGGCGTCGGCCAGCGACCGCTCGCAGGAAGTCGCGCTCGTCGGTCAGATACCAGCGCTCGTCGCGGGACGGACCGTTCGCTGGCGCTCACACGCTCGGGCGATCCGTCGACTGGTCACGACATCGACCTCTCCGCCTGCAGCGGCGCCGAATTCGCGGCTCCGGCGCCAGAAGACCACGCCCACGCCCACCAGGGCGCCGGCGCCCAGGACGATGGGGATGATCCAGATGAGCGGCACGCCGCCCGCGTCGGGCGGGACGAGGAGGATGGTCTGGCCGTACTCGGACACGAGGGCCCGGTCGATGTCCGCGTTCGACCGCCCGGCCGACACCATGCTCTCGATCTGATGGCGCACGGCGATGGCCGTCGTCGCGTTCGACTCCGCCACCGAGACGTCGGTGCACGACGGGCAGCGCACGCCGGCCTCGATGGCGGCCGCGCGCTGCCCCGCCGTCGGGGGCGACGAGTCCAGGGCACCGCTGCCGATCACCAGCGCGACGGACGAGGACGACCACCGGGAGCGCCACCCGGACCCAGAGCGGCAGGCGGGCCGAGCCGTTCAGCCACTCGACGAGCCGGCCTGGTCGGTCCGAGCCGCCTTCACGAACGTCGTCGAGGTTCTTCTGCGTCGCCGGGCCGACGAGCACGGCGGAGACCCGGCCCGAAGGATTGATGACGAAGGTCGTGGGCGGGGCGGTGACGCCGTAGTGCTCGGCGATGGTGCCGCCGGGGTCGCTCACGGCGGGCCAGAGATCGCCGTTCTTCTCCAGGAAGGCGCGGGCGGTGCTCGAGGTGTCGTGGAACACCACGCTCACCATGTCCGCTCCGTCGCGGCGCGTGCGCCTGCTCGAAGTGGAACCGTGACAGGTCGGGTGCCTCCTGCTGGCAGGGGATGCACCAACTGGCGAAGAAGTTGACGACGACGTAGTGCCCGCGCAGCGACGACAGCGAGACCGGCGCCCCCGTCGTCAGGTCGGTGCCGGTGAAGGCCGGGGCCTGCCGACCCAGCAGCGGGCTGGCGACGGCGGTGGCCTGCTGCGGCGTCCGGGTGGCCAGGACCACGCCCAGCACGACGAGCACGAGCAGGACGGCGCCCGCCACCCAGCGGGTCGCGTGGCGGCGGCGCGGCGCGCTCATGCCGGGCCCGCGACGCCGCGGGCCACGAGGGCGCCCACTGGCTCGGGCGACTCGTCCCGTGCCCGGGGCGGCTCGGGCTCGGCGCCGGCGACGAGGTCCGATGTGGGATCGGTGGCCCGGCGGCGCGACCCGGGCACCAGGGCGAGCAGGCCCCCCAGGCCGATGAGCAGGCCGCCGGCCCACAGCCAGGCGACCAGCGGCTCGATGACCACGCCGATGGCGACCGATCCCCGCGGGAGGTTGTTGATGGCCTGGTTCCCCGACGCCGACCCGAGCCCACCGACCGCGTCGAACGTCAGGTAGACGTCATCGAAGAGGCCCGAGTCGATGGCCGGCGTCCCGACCACCGACAGCGCGCTGCCGAAGCTGGTCGTCGCCGGGGTGAACACCCCGCCGTCCACCTCGACGACGGCCTCCTGCGAGGTGCGCGACGGCGAGCTCACCGTGCGCAGGCCCTCGAACTCGAAGCGGTGCCCGTCGTAGGTGACGGCCGTCCCCTTGTGGAGGGCCAGCTCGGCCTGATGGCGGTACGAGGTGGCCGCGATGACACCGACCGCCAGCAGGACGACGCCCGAGGTGCACGACCATGCCGCCGTTGGCCCGCCCCACCAGGCCGCGCCACCAACCGACGTGGCGGGTGCGGGCCGCCCGCACGGAGAGGACGAGGGCGCGGGCCGCGGTGGCGGCGGCCATGGCGCCGAGGCCGAAGCCGATGAGCGTGGCGAAGCCGCGCAGGCCGAAGGCGACGCACAGCACGACGGTGCCCACGCCGATCCACACCGGGATGGCCAGCCGCTGCCACAGCACGCCGCCGCTCATCTTGCGCCAGCTCAGGACCGGCGCCACGGCCATGAGGAAGAGCAGGGTCAGGCCGACCGGGATGGCGACGGTGTTGAAGAACGGCGCGCCGACGCTCACCTGCTGCTGGGTGACCGCCTCGTAGAGAAGCGGGTAGAGGGTGCCGAGCAGCACGACGAAGGCGAATCCGACGAAGAGCACGTTGTTGAGGAGGAACGCGCCCTCGCGCCCGAGCGGGGCGTCGATACCCCCCGGCGAGCGCAGGCGGTCGCCGCGCCAGGCGATCAGGCCGAACCCCACGATGACCACGGCGAAGAAGAAGCCGATCAGCAGCGGGCCCGAGGGAGGACTCGGAGAACGCGTGGACCGACGTGATGACGCCGGAGCGGGTCAGGAAGGTGCCGAGGATGGTGAGGGCGAACGTCGCGATCGAGAGGGAGAGGTTCCAGACCCGCATCAGGCCCCGGCGTTCCTGGACCAGGACCGAGTGGAGGTAGGCCGTCCCGCAGAGCCAGGGCAACAGCGCCGCGTTCTCCACCGGGTCCCAGCCCCAGAAGCCACCCCAGCCGAGCACCTGGTAGGACCACCAGGCCCCGAGCACGATGCCGACCGAAAGGAAGGTGAACGCCACCAGCGTCCAGCGTCGGCACTCGATCTGCCAGCGGTCCCCCACGCGGCCCGTCGCCAGCATGCCGATGGCGAACGCGAAGGGCACGGTGAAGACGACGAAGCCGATGTAGAGGAGCGGCGGGTGGATCGCCACCAGCGGGTTGTCCTGCAGGAGCGAGTTGGGCCCGAGGCCCTGGGTCACGCCGGGGGCGGTGACGAAGGGGTTGGCGGGACCGACCATCAGGCCGAAGAAGAAGGCCGAGACGACGTAGAGCACGAGCGTGGCGTAGCGGATGACCGCGTCGCCCGCCTGCCGGCGGTAGCGCCACACGAAGATGGTCGAGACGATCGCGAGGATGAGGCCCCACAGGAGGATGGACCCCGCCAGCGCGGACCACATGCCCGTGACCGAGTACAGGAACGGTGTGACCGTGCTGTTGTTCTGGGCCACGAACACCAGCGTGAAGTCGTGGGTGACGAAGCGCGTGCTCCATCGCTCCGGCGGCGAACAGGCCACCGACCAGCATGACGGGCGCCAGCAGCCGGGCGTCGCCGATTGGCCGATGCGTGTCGGCGACCCGGCGCCGGCGCAACCAGCCCGAGCGACGGAGACGACGATCCCGACGAGGCTCGCCACGAAGGCGAGCCACACCCCGATGGACCCCAGGTGCGCGTCGAGCATCAGCAGACCGGACCGGTCGGGGTCACCTTCACCCGGTTCGGGTACTGAGCGCTGTAGGTGCTCGAGTGCTTGATCAGGATGGAGTTCGACACGAAGTCGCTCGACGTGTCCGACGTGAAATGGCCCACGACGACAACGGGGACCCGCGCCTTGAAGAGCCCGGGCGGGCTGCCCGTGTTAGCGACGTGGACGACGTTGGGACCCTGGCAGATGTTGAAGTCCGAGCCGGCGTCGGTGGCATGGATGGTGCCCGGGACGACGGTGCCCTCCAGGCGGAACGTCTGGGTGCCGAGCGTGTGCCGATGGGCGAAGGCCTGGTTGACCGTGTCGAAGTAGTTGAGCGAGCTGCCCAGGCCCTCGACGAGCAGGAAGACGAGCGCGACGACCAGCAGGGCGAAGACGGCCAGGACCCGCCGGCTGGTCCGCCGGCGCGCGCGGCGGACGGCACGGCCGGGCCCTGGTGCACCTCGGACGTCGGCGGGCTGGGCGGCGGGGTCGGCTCGGTGGTGGTGCCGGTCACGACCGCTCGCCGTGGGGCGGCGCGCTCTCCTGCTCGGCCGGCGGCGGCTCCGACATCCGCAGCGCCCGCTCCCAGCGCCGGCGGCGCGCGACCAGTGTGATGGCGTAGACGAACAGGGTGGCCAGCGCGATGGCGTACCCGGCGTCGACATAGCTCACGGCGTGCTCCCAACCGGGTCCGCTCGCCCGAGCGTCCACGTCCTCGCTCCAGCGCTCGGACAGCGAGACCTCGAGCTCCTGGTCGCCCACCGCGTCCTGCAGCACCTCCACCTGGTACCGCACGCCGAGCAGCCAGACGAAGATCAGGGAGAAGGCGACGAAGCCGAGCAGGAACGTCCACGACATGGAGGGCGACGCGTGGATCTGGAAGCCCGGGTCGATGAAGGTGCCGCCCTGGTGGAGCGTGTTCCACCAGTCCACCGAGAAGTGCACGATCGGGATGTCGACGGCGATGAGCAGCGCGGCCACGGCACACCGGCGGGCGCGGATCGCCGGCTCCGCCGGCACCCGCCGGAGGGCCAGGTACCCGATCTCGAGCAGCAGGAGCAGAGCGGTGGAGGTCAGACGGGCGTCCCAGGTCCACCAGACACCCCACACGGGGCGACCCCACAGCGCCCCGGTGACCAGCGTCAGCGCGGCGAAGACCGCGCCCACCTCGACGGCCGACGCCGCCAGGCGGTCCCAGAAGAACGAGCGCGTGCGGGGCCACAGGTAGAGCAGGCTCCCGCCTGCCGCCACGAGCCCGACCCAGTACAACGCCACCGTGGCGATGGCCGGGTGGATGTAGAGCAGCCGGGCCAGGTTCCCCTGGAACCGGTCCGGCGGCGTGACCCACAACCCGAGCCAGACCGTGAACCCCAGCGCGATGACGCCGAGCGCCCCGACGACGTTGAGCCAGCGCGGCCGCGGCGCGCCAGAGCGTCATGCTGCCTCCTGGAGCGGCCCGTAGAGCACGAGGCCCACCACGAGATAGATCACCGCGAAGGGGACGAGGATCTTGAGCCACTGGGTCCCCGACGCTGCATTGCCGTCGAGCGCGGCTTCCCATGCCTTGGAGCCGGCGAGGAGCACCGGGGCCAGCACTGGCAACACCAGCAGCGGGAGGAGGGTGTCGCGCACGCGCAGACCGGCCGACAGGCCGCCGTAGAGGACGCCCGCGCAGGCGAGGCCGACGGTGGCCAGCAGGCTCGCGGTCACGGCCAGCCACACGACGTGCACTCGCACGTCGAAGAGGAAGGTGACGCCGGCCCAGAGGACCACCTGGAGCACCAGGAGCTGGAGGGCGACGGCGGCCGCCTTGCCCAGGAAGATCCCCGCCGGGTCGATGCCGGAGAGCCGCAGCCCGTCGCGCGTCCCCTCCCCGGACTCGACGGCCACGCTGCGCTGGATCGCCAGGACCGTCGAGAACAGAAGGGCGACCCAGAAGATCCCCGGCGCGGCGTGGCGCAGGGACGCCTGGTCCGGGCCGATGGCGAACGCCAGGAGGACGAGGACGAGGACGGCGAAGGGGACGACCTGCCAGAGGGCGACGCGTGAGCGCGCCTCGATGCGCAGGTCCTTGGCGGCCACCAGCACGGCGTCATGCCACATGGGTCGCCTCCGGCTCGCCCGGTACCGCGGTGAGCGTGGCGCGCCGGCCGCCGGGCTCCTCGCCGGTCACGCGCCCGCCGCCCATGGAGACGACCCGGTCGGCCAGGGGAACCGAGAGTTGAGGCTCGTGCGAGGACAGCAGCACCGTCGCCCCGTCCGCCACCGCCTCGCCGATCAGCTCACGCAAGAGGGAGCGCGAGGTGGCATCGAGCCCGGCGTGCGGCTCGTCGAGCAGCCAGAGGGCGGGCCGGCGGGCGAGCAGCGCCGCGAGCGCGGCGCGGCGGCGCTGGCCGGCCGAGAGGCGACCGGCCGGCGTCGTGCGCAGACGGCCGGTCAGGCCGAGCCGCTCGAGCGCGTCGTCGGCGTTGGCGACGGGCAGGCCGAGGGCACGTACGGCGAACTGGACGTTCTCCGCCGCGCTGAGGTCGTCGTAGAGAGGCGCGGCATGCCCCAGGAGCCCGACGTAGCGGCGCACCGACGTGTGGTCCGTGGTGAGGTCGACCCCGAGGACGGTGGCCTCCCCCGACGTGACCGGCAGCAAACCGGCACAGGCCCGCAGGAGGCTCGTCTTGCCGGCCCCGTTGGCGCCGACCACGACGACGACCTCACCCTGGTCGAGAGAGAGATCGACCCCGGCAAGGGCAGGGAAGCGGCCGGCGAGTGCGACCGCGGCACGAAAGTGGACGACAGGGGCCATGGCCTTCCCCACCATGGTAGGGGGGGTGGGTGCCAGGGTTCCAAGCGGGGTATCAGCGCATGTGGGCGAGCGCCTTGATCGAATCGAGCGAGGTCGTGCCATCGCCGTCCGCCTCGGCGCGGGCGAAGTCGCTGAGCGCCGCCTCGTGGGCCACGAGGAGGTCGGCCGTCTCCCGCTCCGCCGGGCTCAGCTCGCCGATCCGCTGGTAGAGCGGGATGTACTGGGCGGTGATCGGCCCGATCGTCGCCATCAGGTCGTCCCAGGTCAGGGCGAGCGCGCCGGGCAGGAGCGCCGTGGCGGTGGCCTCCGTCTCGGGGTCGGGATCGGTGGACAGGTCGGCCCGCTCGATCGCCGGTGCGATTGCCTCCTTGGTCCGGCGCTCCAGGGTGGCGAGCACCCGCATCTTGGCGGCCTGGTCCGGATCGTCGAGCTGCGCGGCGATCCTGCCGAAGAGGAGCTCCCCGAGGACCTCACCCTGATAGGCCTTGACCCAGAGATCCGCGAGCCCGTCCTCGGGCGAGAAGAGGGGCTGTGGCGTGGTGTCGGTGTCGACCATGCCGAAACGATAACGCCGGCGCCCGTGGGACGCTCGGGGCCCCTCGGTAATGTCCGTCGCACCGATGGTGACCGTCCTGATGCCGCTGCCGGCGTGTGACTTCGACCCCACCGAGGTGGCGGTCAGCTGGCAGGTGCTGTCGGCGGCGGGACACGACGTCGTCTTCGCCACACCGTCGGGGCTGGCGGGCCGGGCCGACGACATCATGGTGACCGGCCGCGGGCTCGATCCGTGGGGCGCTGCTGCCGGGAGTACGCCGCCTCACCGTCTTCGGCCGTGTCATGCGCGCCAACGGCGACGCGCGGCGGGCCTACGCCATGCTGTCGGCCGATCGGGCCTTCGCGTCGCCGCTGCACTGGGGCGCGGCCCGGCGCAGCTCGTATGACGCGCTGGTGCTGCCCGGGGGCCACCGGGCGCGCGGCATGCGCGCCTACCTGGAGAGCCCCGAGGTGCAGCAGATGGCCGTCGACTCGTTCCGGTCCGGCAAGCCGGTCGGTGCCATCTGCCACGGCGTCCTGGTGGCGGCACGGGCGCAGGACCCGGTGACGGGGCACTCGGTGCTGCACGGGCGGAGGACGACGGCACTCACCTGGGCGCTCGAGCAAAGGGCCTGGGGCATCGCCCGCTACACCCGGTTCTGGGACGCCGACTACTACCGGACCTACGTGGAGGAGCGGGGACAGCCCTGGGGGTACATGTCGGTGCAGCAGGAGGTGACGCGGGCGTTGGCCGACCCGGCCGACTTCGCCGACGTGGAGAAGGGCTCGCCCGACTGGCGGCGTAAGACGAGCGGGCGCGCCCGGGACACGTTGGACGACCCGCGACCCGCCTGGGTGGTGCGCGACGGCTCGTACGTGTCGGCGCGCTGGCCGGGCGACGCGCACACGTTCGCCCGCACGTTGGCCGACGTCCTCGCCGGGACGGCTGCCTGACCGTTGCTGGTCAGCGCCTGCTCCCGCTCCCGTCGAGCACGAGGTCGAAGGCCGATGGCGGCATCAGCTGGTCGAAGTAGAGGTCCTCGGCCTCGCTCCAGCGGGCCTCCCACTCCGCCCGGTAGTGCGCCCCCCTCCCGCTGCAGGAGCCGCGCCCGCCGGACGTGGCCGGGAGCGTACAGCAGCCCCCGCAGGCTGAACAGGTCCGCCAGCTCCGGACGGGCGCTGTAGGCGCCATCGAGGATGACGACGCCGGCCGGGCCCGCCGCGATCGGCGCGGCGAGGCGCCCGTCGTCCGCGTCCGGTCGTACGGCCGCCATGTCGCCGGCTCCCCACGCCGGAGGCTCTCGAGGAGGGTGCGCTGGCGCCGCCAGTCGATGACGAGGTCCACCTTCTCGGCCGGCCCGAGGGCATCCCAGTAGGCGTCGCCGCCTCCGCAGTAGAAGTCGTCGCCGTCGATGACGAGCGCGCCGGCGCCGATCTCCGTTGCGACCTGGCTCGCCAGGGTGGACTTGCCGACTCCGGACCGCCCGTCGAGCGCGACCAGCACGGGGACCGGGGCCGGCGACTCCAACTGGAGCGCCCGGATGCGGTCATACAGGATGACGTCGTCGGCGTCCGCGTCCACCGGATCGGCCACGGCCTAGCTCTTGGAGAGGCGGCTGAGGCCGAGGTCGTTGAGGAGGTTCGAGAGCTGCGAGGACAGCCAGCTGACGTTGTCGGTCAGGAGCAGCACGCCGAACACGACGAGGACGAGGCCCGCCACGAGCTCGACGGCCCAGAGCCAGTGGCGGGCCCGGGTCAGCGCCGTCGTGAGGCGGCCGAAGGCGAGACCCACCAGCACGAACGGCACCGCCAGGCCGAGTGAGTACGCGAAGAGGAGCAGCACACCCCCGGGCAGCGTCCCGTTGTGCGCGGCGAGCCCGAGGACGACGCCGAGGATCGGTCCGATGCACGGCGTCCAGGCGAAGGCGAACGCCATGCCCATCAGCGGTGCGGCCCACGCCCCGAGGCGTGACGGGCGCACGTCGAAGCGCCGCTCGCCGGTGACCCGTGACACCACGCCGAGCGTGCCGCCCCCCGCATGGGCCCACACCCGCGCCGGGAGGGCGGAGATCAGCATGACCACCCCGAGCAAAATGATGACGGCCCCGCTCAGGTGGGCCAGGGCGATCTCGTGCGCATCGAGCACACGCCCGATGCCCGAAGCCGTCGCCCCCAGCGCGACGAAGACCAGGGTGAAACCGGCCACGAAGAGGCCGATACCGCGCAGGACCGGGCGCAGGGCGGCCGACGGTGTCGTCCCGTCGCCGCCCGCCTCCAGCTCGGCCGCCGAGAGACCCGAGACCATGGAGACGTAGCCCGGCACAAGGGGCAGGACGCACGGGGAGACGAACGAGAGGATCCCGGCCCCGAAGGCGACGAGGACACCGGCTGGATCAGCCGAGATGGCGGCAGGTGCGAGGAGCGCGGCGCCCCCCCTTTACCTGAGGCTCTTGCGAACCAGGTCCATGTCGGCCTCCACCATCATGGTGACCAGACCGGGGAAGTCGACCTCGCGCCGCCAGCCGAGCACCGTGTGCGCCTTGGCCGGGTCCCCCACCAGCAGATCGACCTCGGCCGGCCGCAGGAACTGCTCGTCGATCACGACGTGCTGCTCCCAATCGAGGCCGGCGGCCTCGAAGGCGAGCCGGCACAGCTCACGTACGGCATGCGTCTCGCCGGTCGACACGACGTAATCGTCCGGCGTGTCCTGCTGCAGCATCAACCACATCGCCCGCACGTAGTCGGCGGCGTAACCCCAGTCCCGCTGGGCGTCGAGGTTGCCGAGGGCCAACTTGTCCTGGAGCTTGTGGGCGATGCGCGCCACCCCGTGAGTGACCTTGCGCGTGACGAACTCGAGCCCGCGGCGCGGCGATTCGTGGTTGAACAGGATCCCCGAGGTGGCGTGCAGCCCGTAGCTCTCGCGGTAGTTGACGGTGATCCAGTGGCCGTAGACCTTGGCCACGCCGTAGGGGCTGCGGGGGTGCAGGGCCGTCGACTCGCTCTGCGGGACCTCCTGCACCTTGCCGAACATCTCCGAGGAGCTGGCCTGGTAGAAGCGGATCTCGGGGTCGACCAGCCGGATGGCGTCGAGCACCCGCGTCACCCCCAGGGCCGTCGTCTCGCCCGTCAGCACCGGCTGGGTGAAGCTCGTCTGGACGAAGGACTGGGCGGCCAGGTTGTAGACCTCGGTCGGCCGGCGGTCGCGCAGGATGTTGATGAGCGACACCTCGTCGAGCAGGTCGCCCGCGACCAGCTCGATCTGGTCCTGGATGTGGGCGATGCGCTCGAAGTTCAAGGTGCTCGAACGCCGTACCATGCCGATCACCGTGTAGCCCTGCGAAAGCAGGAATTCGGCCAGGTAGGAGCCGTCCTGGCCCGTCACGCCCGTAATCAGTGCCCGTTTCGCCACGGGGGCAACGCTAGTCGACCCGCAAGCGGGCCCTCCGGGCACGCGTACAGTTCCGTCGTGGCGACGGCGTGCATGGTCTCGTTCCGGCTCGGCGGCGGGGACGGGGTCGCCGTCGAGGCGGCGAAATGGGCGGGTGCGCTGGGCCTCCTCGGCTGGACCGTGCGCACGGTCGCCGGCGGGGGGCTCGTGGATACCGTCCTACCGGGGTTGGCGATGCACGCGGCCGAACCCCCGACCGCGCGCCGAGGTCGACGATGCGCTGGCCGTCGCCGATCTGGTCATCGTCGAGAACCTCTGCTCGCTTCCCCTCAACCCGGAGGCGGCGCGCGTCGTGGCGGCGGCCTGCGCCGGGCGACCGACCCTGCTCCACCATCACGACCTGCCGTGGCAGCGCCCGCACCTGGCCCACCTCCCACCCCCGCCCGACGACGCCGCGTGGGCGCACGTCACCATCAACGAGCTGAGTCGCACGGAGCTGGCCGCCCACGGGATCACGGCGACGACCATCTACAACACCTTCGACCCGGATCCGCCGGCGGGCGAGCGGGTGAGGGTGCGCGCCGCGCTCGGCGTCCCAAACGGCGTGCCGGTGCTGCTCCAACCGACACGTGCGCTGGCGCGCAAGAACATCCCGGGCGCCATCGCCCTGGCCGAGACCGTCCGCGGCGTCTACTGGCTCCTCGGTCCGGCCGAGGACGGGTACGGGCCCGAGCTCGAACGGCTCGTGGCGCGCGCCCGCTGCCGCGTCGTGCTCGGCGCCCCCTCCGGCGGCTGCTCGATCGCCGATGCCTATGCGGCGTGCGACGCCGTCCTCCTCCCTTCGTTCTGGGAGGGCTTCGGCAACCCGTCGGTGGAGTCGGCGACCTACCGGCGACCGCTCGCCATCGGCCCGTACCCGGTGGCCGCGGAGCTGGCGGCGTTCGGTTTCCGCTGGTTCGATTCGGCCGACCCGGCCGCCCTGGCCCACTGGCTCGACGAGCCCGACGCAGGCGTCATTGCGCACAACCACCGCGTCGCCAGGGACCATTTCAACGTGGCCGACCTGCCGACGCGGCTGTCGGGGGTCCTGCGGCGTGTTCCGGGCCTGTGACCGTTCGGTAGCCTGAAGCCGATGTCGGGAGCGATCCAGGCGGCCTCCAGGCGGCTTCCAGCCGAACGGCGGCGGCTCCAGCTGTTGGCGGTCGCGCTCGAGCTGTTCGCGCACCGGGGCTACCGGGCCACGACGATGGACGACATCGCAGAGGCCGCCGGGGTGACCAAGCCGCTCCTGTACCAGCACTTCTCCTCCAAGCGCGCGCTCTACCTGGAGCTGGTCGACTCCATCGCCCAGGACGTCCTGACGGCCATCGGGCGCGCCGTCGTGGAGGCCGAAGGGCCGCGCCAGCAGGTCGAGCTGGGCTTTGCCGCCTACTTCGGGCTGGTCGTCAGCCACGAGGCGGAGTTCAGGCTGCTCTACGGGCGTGACCACGCGGACGACTTCGAGCTGGGCCGGGCCCTGCGCGCCGTGGAGGACGCCATCGCGGAGGCGATCGACCCCCTCATCGACGCCGGGCTCGACGACGACCACCGCCGCCTCCTGGCCTACGGCATCGTGGGCATGGCGGAGGGGGTCAGCCGTCGTTTCATGGCGCAGCGGCCCGGCTCCGAGGCCGAGGTCGACGAGGAGGCGCAGAAGCTGGCCGGCCGGATGGCGGACCTGGCCTGGGCCGGGCTGCGCTCGGTACACCCCGACTGAGCCACGGCATCAGAGCAGGGTGACGAGCCTCCGGCACAGATCCCAGAGCTCGTCGACGCACGCGGCATAGACATCGGCCTCGTGCCCCGCCGGGTCGAGGACATCGTCGCGGTCGGAGAGCTCGATGCCGTCGAGGCCCAGCGCGGCGACCCGCTCGTCGAGGGCGGGAGGCGGCGGTGCAAGTCTCCGGCAGAGGTCGCGGATGGTGGCCGTCTTCGCCGCGGCGTCCGGGAACTGACGACGGACGAAGCGCACGTGGTCGGCCTCCATGACGACCACCAGTTGTGCGTGCACGAGATCGACCCCGTGCACCTGCCGGCTCCGGTGCCGGCGGAAGTCCACGCCGGTGAGCTCAGGGAGGCGCGCCAGAGCGGTACGGGTGCGCATGCCCATCGGCTGACCGTCGATGGTGTGGGTGCCCGCGGTCACGACGCGCAGGGGCTCTCTCGCACCACCGTCGCGCAGGACGTCGAGCATGAAGCCCACCATGACCGACCGCGCCGCATTGCCGGTGCAGAGCACCAGGAGGTCGGTCATCGGGCGCCGAGCAGCAGCGCGGGGGCGTCGACGTCGAGGGCGTGCTGCGCGTGGCGGGTCGAGCTGGTCAGGAACATCAGGTCGCCCCTCTCCGTGCGCTGGACGACCATGGAGGCAACGATCGCCATCAGCAGTCCGGCGAAGGTGTCGCGCCGGGTGTCGGCGCGTAGCTGGTCCAGGGTGTAGTCGCGCACGCCGCGCCGGCACAGGGCGTCGTGGTAGTGCGCGAGGAGCTCCAGCTCATTGGCCCGGCGGTCCTCGGTGCTGAGGCAGCCGCCGATGAAGTAGGCCACGTCGATGGACGCTCCGGCCCAGGCCGCCGTCTGCCAGTCGACGACCACCGGTCTCGGGTTGTCCGGCTGGAACAGAAGGTTGTCGAGGCGGAAGTCGCCATGGCTGGCCGTGCGGGGCCCGCCGCGCCGGCGCAGGTACGTCGGGAGGTGCTCGGCGAAGAGCCGGCACACCTCCTGGTGCTCCGGCGCGAGCTGGTCGGCGTAGCGCTCGAGGAAGCCGGGCAGCAACGAGGACACCAGGGCGACGAGAAAGCCGTCGGACTCCGGGGTGGTGCGGTTCAGCCACTCGAGGCCCTCCAGTTCGCGTGCCTCCCAACACGGTGCGTGCAGTCCGGCCATCTCCTCGAGAACGGCCGCCGCCACGTCGGGACCGCACGCCTCGATCTGGTCGCCCTGCGCCGCGCCGGCGATGTCCTCCATCAGGAGGGTGAACCAGCCGGTACTCGGGTTCCACCTCGGCCAGGTAGGTCCTCGGCACCCGCGCGCCGACTCGGGCGGCGACCTCGCGGTAGAAGCGGACCTCTATCTCGTAGGCCCGCAACGCGAGGCCCGTGCCACGGCTCTGATCGTCAGCCGAGGCGAACTTGCCGACCACGCTGGCCGGGCCGGCGCCGGGCGGATCGAGCGTCAAGGTGAAGCGCGTGGTGTCGGCCATCTGGCCCGTGCCGATCGGGGCCGTCTCGAAGGAGCGCACCGAGGCGCCGTCCGCCAATGCGCCGGCGCCCCGGAGGGCGTCGGTCAGCCACTCCGGGGTGACGTCGGCGGCGTAGCGGAGGAGTGGGGGTGGCTGCATGGCAGGCCGACACTATTGGCCCGGCCTCGCGTGACGCGCCGGAACCGACCCGGAGGCCCACGAGGCCGTCATGACCCGTGGTGACCAGCGGTTGCGCCGGAGAATGTCAACGTTGTGCCGCAGCCCACTGACGACGAGAAGGCGTCGGGGCCGACGACTCAGAGGCGCTCGGCGCGGGCCAACTTCTCGATAACGCGGGGCGTGTTCCAATTGCTCTCGGTCGCATTCGGGGCGATGCCGCGATCGTGCAGGACGATCTGGTCGCGCCCCGAGCGCTTCGCCACCAGGAGCGCTTGGTCGGCCCGGCGAAGAGTAGCCGCCAGCTCCTCACCCGGCTCAATTTCTGCGATGCCGAAGCTGGAGGTGAACTTGGGCAATCCTCCCACGGTGATGGCGGCGTCCAGCTGGACCCGCACGGTGTTCAAGGCGCGGGTGGCGTCCACCGCCGAGCAGTCGGGGAAGGCGATGGCGAACTCCTCGCCGCCGTAGCGGGAGATGATGTCGTGCGTCCGGAGCGTGTCGCGCAGAACACGGGCGAGCAGCCGCAGTGCCTTGTCCCCGGTCTCGTGCCCATAGGTGTCGTTCAGGTTCTTGAAGTGGTCGAGATCGGCCATCGCCACCGCCACCGGACGGAGATCCTGGGGCACGGCGGCCACCTTCTCGGAGAAGGAGCGTCGGTTGAGCAGCCCGGTCAGCGTGTCGGTCGACGCTTGCAGCTGGGTCTCGGCCATCATCCTGAGCAGCCCGATCCGTGCCCCGGCCAGCTTCGCCAGTGTGGTCAGGTCCTGAATTTGGGAGTCCTCCACCTCTGCCCCGGGCTTGTCGGTGGCGTGGATCACGCCAACCGTCCGCCCCATGATGGACACCGGGACGCACAGCGCCGAGAGCCGCCCCTGCGGCCGGTTGCGCAGCTTGGGGCACGCATCGAGATCGTCGCTGTCGCCGAAGACCTGCACCTGGGCCCGCCGGACGGCAGGGCAGCGGTCCGGGGACTCGACGCAGCACGAGGGTGGATCGCCGTCGGGTCCGACGGCCGCCATGCGCAGTAGGTGGGCGCGGCTGTTGTCGGCCAGTAGGAACTCGACCGGAGAGTCCGGAACCACGGCGGCGAACGACCGCTCAATCACATCGATGACTTCCGGCTCACCCTCCGCCATGTCCAACGCGTTGGCCAGGCGATTTTCGAAGCGCTGGCGCTGCACCTGCACCTCGCGGGCGGCCCCTTCGCGATCGGCGAGCTCGATCGCCGCATTCAACTGGTTCATGAACGTCCGGACCTTCTGGTCGGCCTTGCTCTGCTGCCGGTCGCAGATGATGACCAACACGAACACCAGCGGGAGCGTGAGGGCGATGAGGACACCTGCTGTCACCAGGTAGGAGATGAACCCCGATCCGACGGAGTTTCCGGCGACCACCGCCGGCACCGCCAGTGCGCCGAGGACGACCAGTCCGGCCAGCGGGCTGATGAAGCGAAGGCGCCTGGCCTTCGCCATCTCTCCCTGCCATTCCTCTTCCGTAACCATTCCCGATGATCCCTTCATGACCGCGCGCGTCTCGGTCCGAACCGGGATCCCGCCCACCGCCAAGCCGTTTTCTCTCCGTTCTCATTGTCGGCCGGAACGGAAGGGACTTTAGGAAATGCTGCCGCAGGGTTCGACCGGGGCGGGCGAGCCAAGAACCGCACAATCCCTGGTGGACGCCTAGATATGCATCCGGCAGAACGACGCCATCGTTGTCGGCCGACGTGTTTCGACTCTTCGATAGGTTTGGGTCAGGTCACACGGGAAGTCGATCCACAGCATCGCGAAGCAACTCACCGAACCAAAGGGGATCTGCGATGTCGGAGGCGTCGATGGTCGAGGCACTTGCGACACGCGGCATTCACGAAGAGCTCGTGGCGGTCGGGCAGTTCAATCACGTCGGCGGCCTGGTTTGCCGGGGGCATGGTTGGGGGCGAAGCCGGCGGCCTCCTCGGAGATGCCGCCGAGGGTGTGGGTCTCGGGGCGGGATCGCTGGCGGGCATGCACGCCGCCGATGCGAGATCGGGTTTGCCCGGAAACATGCTGGTGGGAGAATCAGCGGCCACGGTGTTCGGTTTCGCCGCCCGGACGAGATCGAAACCACCGACCGACCTGGGCTTCAAGGTCCCTCGTGCCGGCCAAGGTCCACCTGAGGGCCAACGTTCGTGTTCTCGAACTCGAAGACCAACGGCGCTCGTATTGAACTCGAGGGCAATCGAGTCCCGCTGACCCACTCAAAAGATGTGATCGACGAACTCCGGAGCTAGGCGGCTTCTCCGGAAACCGTCCGTACCGGGCCAGCTCCTTGAGCCACCTCTTGGGAGCTCGCTTGCCTCCTTCTCACGAACTCGATAGATGGCGTCACCGACACGCGACCCGTACCCGGCAGACGTGCCTTCGGGGTCGTTCCTCCAAGCCAAGGTCGATCGTCGGGGCCTGGCTTTCGGACGCCAGACGACGTCAGGCCGCCACGCTGGAGCACCAAGCCGGCAACGACGGCACCGGCCACGAAGATCAAGGAGGACCAGAGGAACGCCGTCGTGTAGCTGTGGAGCAGTGCTGCCTGGAGATTGGCCGGGCTCGGTGCCCGACCGACCAAGTAGGCCGTGGCAGCACAAGCGGCCAGGGTGTTGAGCAGCGACGTGCCGATCGATCCCCCAACCTGTTGCGCCGTGTTGAGTGTGGCCGATCCCACGCCGGCGTCCTGGGGTGCCAACCCGAGAGTGCCGGTGCTGAACGCGGGGGCGACACTGAGTCCGAACCCGATGCCCAACACGAGGAGATAGGGGAGTACGTGGCTGACGTACGACGAATGCAACCCGACCAGGTGGAGCCCGAACAGCGCCGCAGCCGACACGAGCAACCCGATCGGCACGATCGGCTTGGGTCCGAACCGCGGCAAGAGGATGCGATTGGACACCTGGGCCGTGGCAGCCAGTGCAGCCACCAGGGGGAGGAACGCGACGCCGGTCTTCACTGGGCTGAACCCCAGCGTGCCCTGCAGGTAGTAGGTCAGGAACAAGAACACACCGAAGATCCCGACGCTGGCGAACAGCATGGCCAGGATCGATCCGCCCCGCGTTCGGTTGCGGACGACCCGCGGCGGCAGCAGCGGGTACTTCGCCCTGGTCTCGAAATAGGCGAACACAGCCAGCAGGACCACCCCCGCCACGAGGAATCCGATGGTGAAGGGATTGCTCCACGCGGTGGTCTCGGCGTGCGAGAAACCGAAGACGAGGCAGAACAGACCGCCGGCCACCAGAAAGAGCCCGGGCAGGTCCAGGGGATCGTGGTCAGCGCCCTCGTCGTTCTTCAACCACAGCAGGGCGCCGACAATGGCGCTGGCAGCAAACACGAGGTTGACGAAGAGCGTCCACCGCCACGAGGCGTAGGAGGTGAGGATGCCGCCGAGCAGGAGTCCGAGTGCGCCGCCCGCGCCGGCGATGGCGCCGTAGATCCCGAAGGCCTGCCCGCGCTCCGCCGGATCGGTGAAGGTGGTGGTCAAGAGGGCCAGCACCGACGGGGCGAGGAGCGCCCCGAACGCGCCCTGGATAGTACGGGCGGTGACGAGCATCGCGAAGTTGACCGAGGCACCACCGATGGCTGAGGCCACGGCGAAGCCGACCAGTCCGATGATGAGCGCCCGTTTGCGTCCGACCATGTCGCCGATACGACCGCCGAGGAGGAGCAAACTACCGAAGGCAAGTGAGTACGCCGTGACGATCCACTGACGATCAGCGTTGGAGAAGTGCAGATCATGCTGAGCGGTCGGCAGAGCGATGTTGACGATGGTGCTGTCGAGAATGACCATCAACTGAGCGATCCCGAGCACGGCGAGGATCCACCACCGCCGGTCGTAGTTGGCCACCTCGGCCGGGCCCCGATCACCTACTTCGTGCTCCAAGGTCATCAATGTGGTCATTGGACACTCTCCGGCACTTCAGACCTCAACGTCTGGACGGCCAATGACACGTCCTAATCAGGAGACCTTGACTTTCCATGTCAAGTGAAATGTAGGGCCGAGCGCTTGTCAGTGTCAAGTGACTACGCCAGTGGAAACGCTGGGGACTGGGGTCTTAGCGATCAGAAGGAGCTTGGATCTCCACGGATCACCTCCATTTCACTTGATTCAGTAAGCAAAGCGTTACCATTTGAGTGTGAGCGAAACTGTCGGCGCCGACGGAGAACAAGAAGCCGTCAAGTGGCTCTCGGCCGATGAGCTTGATTCTTGGCTTTCCGTCGTACGACTTATGACGCAACTTCCCTGGTCAATTGATCAACAGCTCCAACGTGATTCCAACCTGGCGATGGTCGAGTACCAGGTTCTCGCGTGTCTCGGGAGGAGCCCGCAGCGCACCATGAGGATGAGTGCT
Source organism: uncultured Acidimicrobiaceae bacterium (assembly GCA_963737805.1). Taxonomy (GTDB): domain Bacteria; phylum Actinomycetota; class Acidimicrobiia; order Acidimicrobiales; family RAAP-2; genus Bog-473. Next base: position 134,514 of record CAVTUE010000010.1, on the reverse strand, counting down.
CTCGCGGTGGTAACCAATGCGTCGCTGTCCCGCTTGTCTCGCGTCGTCAAACGACTCGAGGATCGAGGCTTGGTCCGTCGCGAACCTGATGCGACCGACGGGAGATTCACCAATGCGATCCTGACCGACAGCGGTTATCGCGTTCTCGAGAACGCCGCCCCGGCCCACGTTGCCCATGTCCGCTCCCTTGTCATCGACGTCTTGTCACGCGAGCAGTTGCGACGACTTGGGCAAGCCGCCGAGCGCATCTTGTCGCGCATTGATGCGTCCTCCATCACTTGAGACTCGAAGCTGTTCGCGAGGAGGTCCGATTCAAGGATCACAGCAGATACGGCGACCCAGGCCGAGATCTCCGAGGAAAGATCGGCCATCATGTCCGCCGGTTCGGTCGACGACCGGCACGCGCGAGACGCCAAAGCCCCTATTCGCCGGTAAAGCGAAACTCCGCCTGCCAGGGACCGTCGGAATGGACGACCTCCCAATAGCGATTTGCGATGTTCTCGGGATCGAAGGCGGTGCCCGCAACGATCTGCCCCATGATCGTCAATGTCGCCACGCGGATGCCATCGGGCTCCAAATCGGCTCCGAGCATGGTGGCGGCGGATCGGAGCGCCGCTTTGCCGAGGGAAATGGTCGCGAGCCCTGGGATCGGATAATCCGCGAAACCGCCGCCCGTCACGATGATGGTGCCCGAGCCGGCCGCCCGCATGGCTGGTGCGGCGACCTGCGTCACGACGATGGCGCTGATGACGTCAACCGCATAGGCCGTCTGCAGGTGCTCGACGCTCGAGCTCAGGAGCTGGTCCGGAGCTCCCATGACTGCGTTGTAGACGATGAGCCCGGGCGCCCCCTGCTCGTTGAAGAGCTGAGCCATCCGAGCTCCCAGACCTTCTGGGTCGCTGGCATCTGCCGCGATCGTGTCGATCTGGGCTCCGGTCTCAGACAAGCTCTCAGCGAGATCGCGGAGTCCGTCCGTGCTGCGAGCCACCAGGGTCACTCGATAGCCGCCGTCGGCGAAGCGACGCGCCACGGCCATTCCGAGACCCGGCCCGGCACCGACCAGCAGAAGGTGACGGTTGTCGATCGAGGAGCGGGAGTCACCTACTGAGTCGTCGGGCATGAGCCTGCTTCCTTCCACATCGAACGTCGTGGAGGTGGCCTTCACATTTACGTGCCAACCCTGCCAGATGGCGCTATCACGCCCCAGAGTACGCGACGTTCGTGGTGCGCAAACCCCAGATTGGCCTACGCCGAAGGTGGCCTCTCCAACCGAAGTTGGCAGGTCAGTTGATGTGAATGCCGGAGATCGCCCGTGAGATCACGAGCCGCTGGATCTCGGACGTCCCTTCGAAGATGGTGTAGATCTTCGAGTCGCGGTGCCACTGCTCGACGGGGTTCTCCCGGACGTAGCCGTAACCGCCGAGGATCTGGATCGCCTGGTCGGTGACCCACACGGCGTTCTCACCGGCGTAGAGCTTGGACATGGAGCCCTCGCCGTTCTCGAACTTCTTGCCGGTGCTGGCCATGTTGGCGGCGCGATGCACGAGCAGCCGGGCGGCGTCCGTGTGCATCTTCATGTCGGCCAGTTTGAAGGCGATGGCCTGGTTCTCGATGATGGCCCGACCGAACTGCTTGCGCTCCTTGGCGTACTCGAGCGCGTACTCGTAGGCGGCCCGGGCTATGCCGACAGCCTGTGCACCGACGATGGGGCGGGAGGCCTCGAAGGTGGCCATGGCGGCCTGGGTGGCGGTCTTCTTGCCCTCTCTCGGCCCGGGCCAGGCGCTCGTCGAGCTTCTCTTTTCCGCCCAGGAGGCACCGACCCGGCACCCGGCAGTCGTTCAGGACGACCTCGGCGGTGTGCGAGGCGCGGATGCCCATCTTCTTGAACTTCTGCCCCTGCGAGATGCCCGGCGTCCCCTCGGGCACGACGAAGCTCGCCTGGCCCCGGCTCCCGAGCGACGGGTCGACCGAGAGGACGAGAACGTGGGTGTTGGCGATGCCCCCGTTGGTGATCCACGTCTTGGTGCCGTTGAGCACCCACTCGTCCTTGGCCTCGTCGTAGACGGCTCGCGACTTGAGCGACGAGACGTCCGAGCCGGCGTCGGGCTCGGAGACCCCGAACGCCGCCAGCTTGACGTCCTCAGGCTGTCCCGAAGCACTGGGGGATCCACTCCCCGATCTGCTCTGGTGTCCCGTTGGCGAAGATCCCGGCCACGGCCAGGGTGGAGCCGAAGATGGCGAGCGCGATGCCCGCATCGCCCCAGCTCATCTCCTCGTTGACCAGGCACATGAGAAGACCCGTCGGATCCGAGAAGCACTGGGCGATGAAGTCGAAGGAGTAGAGGCCGTTCTTCGCGGCCTCCTCGATGATGGGCCACGGCGTCTCCTCACGCTCGTCCCATTCGGGACCGGCCGGGCGGACCACGTTCTCAGCGAACTCGTGGACCCACTTCACGATCTGGAGCTGGTCCTCGTTCAGTTCGAGCGAGTAGTCGGACATTTGCTGCGTCCTCCTTGCGCGACCCCGGCCGCGACCGGAGCCTCTGCGGTTCGATGGAGTCCCTCCGGGGACGGCCACACTCCGGCCCAGCCCACCCGAGGGCTTCCTTGTTACTACAGAGTAACCTGCGCCCCGATCACCAGTCCATCCGCCCAAGAAAATGGGAGTTGGCCTGGTCTTTTCTTGGTGATCAGCGACGTATGGCCGTGCCGTCGGAGGTGTCCTCGACGGTCCATCCCCGGGCCACCAGCTCGTCCCGCAACGCGTCTGCCCGGGCGAAGTCCCTCGAGCGCCGGGCCTCGTCGCGTTCGGCGACGAGCCGTGCCGACTCCTCGTCGACGTCGACGTCCCCCGCAAGCAACGACAGGCCCAGCGCGGCGGCGAGCACCGCGGCCGTGTGGGCCAGGCGACCGCCCTCGCCCTCGCCCTCGTCGCCGGCGTCGGCGGCGGAGTGCGCCGCCGTGACGAGCTCGAAGATGCCGGCCAGCGCCCCCGGCGTGTCGAGATCGTCGTCCATGCGCTCACGGAAAGCCGCCGACGCGCCGGCGTCCACGTCCGTCGCCGGCGGCGTCCCCTCGACGACGAACCCATCGTCGGTCTGGGCCAGCAGGTCCGTGACACCGGATCCCGCGAAGCGCCTCGCCAACCCGTCGAGCCTGGTGAGCGCCTTCTCGGCGTCAGCCAGCGTGTCGGGCGTCACCTCAATGGGCGAGCGGTAGTGGGCGCGGAGCACCAGTATCCGGTACGCGCGGGCGTCGTAGCGGGACAAGAGGTCGGGCAGCGTCGTGAAGTTGCCGAGCGACTTCGACATCTTCGTCCCCTCGACCTCCACCCAGCCGTTGTGCATCCAGTGCCGCGCGAAGACCTTGCCGTCGGCGACCGCCTGCGCCCGCTCGTTCTCGTGGTGCGGGAACTTCAGGTCCTGGCCGCCGCCGTGCAGGTCGAACCCCTCGCCCAGGAGGTCGAGCGACATCACCACGCACTCGGTGTGCCACCCCGGCCTGCCCCGTCCCCACGGCGAGTCCCAACTGGGCTCCCCTTCCTTCGCCTTCTTCCACAGGGCGAAATCGAGGGGGGAGCGCTTGTCCTCGTTGGCCTCGACCCGCGCCCCGACCTGCAGCGACGCCAGCGACTGCTGCGCCAGGAGGCCGTATCCGTCAACCTTGGAGACTTCCAGGTAGACGCCGTCGGGTGTCTCGTAGGCCTTCCCCAGTGCCACCAGCTCGCCCACCAGCGCCACCATGTCCTCGATGTACTGCGTGGCATGGGGGATCTCATGCGGGCGGAGGTCGCCCAGCGCCTCCATCGACTCCCACCAGCGGGCCTCGAATTCCGCGGCCACGTCGGACTCGGTGCGCTCCAGCTCCGCGGCGCGCTTGATGATGTTGTCGTCGACGTCGGTGACGTTGGCCACGTGGTGCACCTTCAGGCCCGTGAAGCTCAAGTACCGCCGAAGGATGTCGAAGGTCAGGTTGGCCCGCCCGTGGCCGATGTGGGGCATGTCGTAGACGGTCGGGCCGCACACGTACATCGACAGTTCGCCCTCCTTGCGGAGCTCGAGAGGGTGGATCGTGCCCGTTGCGGTGTCGTGAAGGCGCAGCACCCGGGTACGGTAACCCGATCATGACGCCCCGCGTCCCCGAGAAGCCGACCCTCGACAATCTCGAGGACCGGTGGGCCCCGGTCTGGGAGGAGGCGGGCACCTACCGCTTCGACGACACGGCGACCCGGGCCGAGGTCTTCTCCATCGACACGCCCCCGCCGACGGTCTCTGGCTCGCTCCACATGGGCTCGGTCTTCGGTTACGTGCAGACCGACGCCATCGCCCGCTACCGCCGCATGCGGGGATGGAAGCTCTTCTACCCGATGGGCTGGGACGACAACGGGCTCCCGACCGAGCGCCGGGTGCAGACCTACTTCGGGGTGACCTGCGACCCATCACTCCCCTACGACCCGGACTTCATGCCGCCCCAAGATCCCGGCAAGGACGACGTGCCGGTCAGCCGGCCCAACTTCATCGCGCTCTGCCACCAGCTCACGGCCGAGGACGAGCGAGCCTTCGAGGACCTGTGGCGGCGCGTCGGGCTCTCGGTGGACTGGGGCCGCACGTACGCCACCATCGACGACAAGAGCCGGCGCACCAGCCAGCGCATGTTCCTGCGCAATCTGGCCCGGGGCGAGGCGTACACGTCGGAGGCACCGACCCTCTGGGACGTGGACTTCCAGACGGCCGTGGCGCAGGCAGAGATGGAGGACCGCCAAGTGGCCGGCGCCTACCACCGCTTGCGCTTCGATGACATCGAGATCGAGACGACCCGACCCGAGTTGGTTGCCGCCTGCGTGGCCCTGGTGGCCCATCCCGACGACGAGCGCTATGCCGACCGCTTCGGGTCGACGGTGCACACGCCGCTCTTCGGGGTGGAGGTGCCCGTGGTGGCCCACCACCTGGCCGAGCCGGACAAGGGCTCGGGCATGGCGATGATCTGCACCTTCGGCGACGTCACCGACGTGGTCTGGTGGCGCGAGCTCGAACTCCCGACGCGGAGCATCGTGACACGCTCGGGCCGCATCACCGAGACGCCTCCGCCCGGCGTGCCCGATGGCGAGGCCTGGCGCACCATCGCCGGCCGGACGGTCAAGCAGGCGCAGCGAGCCATGGTCGAGATGCTGGCTGCATCGGGTGACATGGTCGGCGACCCCCGGCCCATCGAGCACCCGGTGAAGTTCTACGAGCGCGGCAGTCGTCCCCTCGAGATCGTGACGAGCCGGCAGTGGTTCATCCGCAACGGCGGTCGCGACGACGTGCTGCGACGCGAGTTGCTCCACCGGGGGACCCAGCTCGACTGGCACCCGCCCTACATGCAGGTCCGCTTCGACGATTGGGTCAGCGGGCTCAACGGCGACTGGCTGGTCAGCCGGCAGCGTTTCTTCGGGGTACCGGTGCCCGTCTGGTACCCCGTCGGACCCGATGGCGAGGCCGACCACGCGTCACCCATCGTCCCCGACGAGACGGACCTGCCGGTCGACCCGACCACCGACGTGCCCGCGGGCTACGCCCAGGAGCAGCGCGGCGCACCCGGTGGGTTCACGGGCGATCCCGACGTCATGGACACCTGGGCCACCTCCTCGGTGACCCCACAGATCGTCTGCGGCTGGGAGGATGACCCGGAGTTGTTCGCGGCCACGTTCCCGATGGATCTGCGGCCGCAGGGACCAGAGATCATCCGCACCTGGCTCTTCTCGACCCTGCTCCGCTCGCACCAGGAGCACGGCGTCCTACCCTGGCGGCACACCACCATCAACGGCTGGATCCTCGACCGGGACCGCAAGAAGATGTCGAAGTCGAAGGGCAACGTCGTCACCCCCATGGCGACCCTGGAGGAGTTCGGCTCCGACGCCGTGCGGTACTGGGCCTGCAACGGCCGACCCGGAACGGACACCGCACTCGACACCGGCGTCATGAAGATCGGGCGGCGGCTGGCGATCAAGATCCTGAACGCGTCGAAGTTCGCGCTCGGCCGGCTGGGTGAGGGGCCGGTGCCGGGGATCGAGGCGGTGCATGAACCGCTCGACGCTGCACTCCTGGCGCAGCTGTCGGCGTTGATCCGGACGGCCACGGCCGCGCACGACGGGTTCGACTACGCGCGGGCGCTCGAGGTCACCGAGACGTTCTTCTGGTCCTTCTGCGACGACTACCTCGAACTGGTCAAGACGCGTGCCTACGGGGAGGGCGAGCCGGGCGGGACGGACTCGGCCAGGGCGACACTGGCGCTGGCCCTCTCCGCCCTGCACCGACTCTTCGCGCCCTTCCTGCCCTTCGTGACCGAAGAGGTCTGGAGCTGGTGGCAGGAGGGTTCGGTGCATCTCGCGCCCTGGCCCGAGCCCGAGGCCCCCGACGTCGACGCCGACTCGTCGGTGCTGACGGTGGCGGCTGAGGTGCTCGGTGCGGTCCGTCGCGAGAAGACGACCAACAAGCGCTCCATGCGGGCGCGGGTGGCGATCCTCAAAGTGACCGGGCCGCCCGAGACGCTCGCCGCGGTCGAGGCCGCACGGGGCGACATCGTCGATGCCGGCGGCGTGGACGAACTGGTGATCTCGGCGGGCGACGCGCTGTCCGTGACGGTCGTGCTGGCCGAGGATCAGGGGGGCGATTCGGCACCGAGGTAGGCGCCCACGACGTCGGCACGGATGTCGGCGGGCTTGCCCTGCTTCACCAGCTCGCCGTTGACCATGATGGCCGCCTCGTCCGCAAACGAGAGCGCGGTCTGGACGAACTGCTCCACCATGACGATGGTGAGGCCTTCCGATGCGACCAGCTGGCCGACGACGTCATAGAGCTGGTTGACGATGATCGGGGCCAGGCCCATGGAGAGCTCGTCGAGCAGAAGGATCTGGGGGTCCGTGGTCAGCGCCCGGGCCATGGCGAGCATGCGCTGCTCGCCGCCCGACAGCGTGCCCGCCAGTTGCTTGCGCCGGCCGGTCAGCGCGGGGAACCGCTCGAAGGCGCGCTCCTCCACCCAGGCACTCTTCATTCCGGGCCGGCGGAATGTGTACATGAGAAGGTTCTCCGAGACCGTCAGGTTCGGGAAGATGGATCGGCCCTCGGGAATCATGCACACGCCGGACCGGGCCAGTTGCTCGGTGGCGTTCCTCCCCAACCGGCGGCCCGCCACTTCGACCGTCCCGGCCGTCGACGCGAGCTGTCCCGAGATCGCTTTGAGCAGCGTCGTCTTGCCGGCGCCGTTCGGGCCGAGCAGCGCCAGGGCGGAACCCGACCGCACGGCGAGCGAGATCCCGTGCAGCACCTCGATGCGGCCGTAGCCGGCCCGCACGTCGACGGCGGAGAGAGCCGGTGCGGCGGGATCCTTCGACGGGGTGTTGCCGCCCGCGCCCTCCGAGACACGTACCGGCGGCCGGGACGATGCCGCCCCCCCGCCGAGATAGGCCTCCTGCACGACGGGGTCGGCCTGCACGGTGGCCGGATCACCGCGCGCGATCACGAAGCCGTTGTCGAGGACGTCGACCCGGGCGCAGATCGCCATCACCAGAGTCATGTCGTGCTCGACCAGGAGGACGCCCATCCCCTCGGAGGCCAACTGTTGGAGCACCGTCCCCAAGTCGAGGGTCTCGTCCGCGTTGAGCCCCGAACTAGGCTCGTCGAGGAGGAGCACCGAGGGAGAGGTGGCCAGGGCGCGGGCCATCTCGACGAGGCGGGCCAGCCCGGTGGGGAGGGAGTCGGTCGGCTCGTCGGCCACGGGGAGGATCCCGACCCGTGCCAGCTGGTAGTCCGCCTCCTCGGCCGACGTCCGCCCACTCGAGAGCTTGTGCTGCTGGACCTCGGCGGCCATCTGCACGTTCTCGCGTGCAGAGAGGGTGCCGAAGAGCTCCAGGCGCTGGAAGGTCCGGCCCAGGCCCAGGCGCGACCGCACGTGGGGCTTGATCCGGGTCACGTCGTGCGAACCCAGGCGCACGCGTCCGCTCGTCGGGCGCTGCAGACCCGTGATCACGTTGAACAACGTCGTCTTGCCGGCGCCGTTGGGCCCGATCAGCCCGTGCACCTCTCCGGCGGCCACGTCGAGCGCGACGGCATCGAGGGCCTGCAGTCCGCCGAAGCGCACCGAGACGTCTTCGACGGACAGGGCAGACGGGTCCGGGTCAGCCAACGGAGGAAACCTTGGGGGGGTAGGGGACCGGGGTCGGCGGGTCGCCCGTCGCCCCGGTGCGGGCACGGCGCGTCTCCCACCACTCGCCCAGGTACGTGTAGGCCAGGCCGAGCCCGTAGGGGTTGCGTCCCACCGCGATGATGCCGACCCCGAACAGGATGTAGGTGAACCCGGAGATCGAAGGGATGTGCGTGGCGATGAGGGGCAGCAGAGCCACCCCGATCCCAGCCTGTACCGCGCCACTGAGGACGGTGATGCCGGCCAGGGCCACCGCCACGAAGAGCACGAGGCTGTTGACGAAGCTGAACTGGGAGAAGGAGACCGTCCGCGACATGCCGCCGTAGAGGGCGCCCGACAATCCGGCCATGCCGCCCGCGATCACGAAGACGACGAGCTTCGTGCGGGTGATGTTCATCCCCACCGTCGCGCAGGCGGCCTCGCTGTCGCTCATGCCCACGAGGCGGCGGCCGAACGGGCCCCGGCGCAACGCGCCCACGCCGATGAGGCAGAGCGCGAAGACCACGGAGACCAGCACCATGAAGGCGCGGTCGGTGGTGAAGTGCATGCCGAAGAGGTCGGGGCGCCCCACGTCCATGGACCCGCTGGGGATGATGGACGGGTTGGTAAAGAAGAGCTGGTCCATCAGGACGGCGAAGGCCAGGGTGGCGAGCGCCATGTACAGCGCACGCAGCCGGAGCGCCGGGAGGGCCAGGATCCCGCCGGCGGCGGCGCACAGCCCGATGGCCGCCAGCACGCCGAGGGCGGAATCGCCCCCGCCGACTTTGGTCATGGCCCAGGCGCCCAATCCCATGAAGGTGAACTGGCACAACCAGATCTGTCCCCCGTAGCCCGACAGCAGGACCAGCGAGAGCGCCCCCAGGCCGATGGTCAGGGCCAGCCCGAGGGTGTACAGGTTGTTGCCGGTGACGAAGGCCCCGAACAACACAGTGGCCGCGACCACCACGGTGCCGCCCACCACGGTGGAGCGGAGGCTGGCCGGCTTCGGGGGGCGCAGGCGCACCACCCGGCCGACGGCCAGCTTGGCCTGGGGCAGGAGGAGCAGGGCGATGATGAGCAGCCCCATGGGCAGGATCGCCGTGACGTCACTGAGATAACTGGCGGGGACGTACCCGACGGCCAAGGACTCGGAGACCCCCAGGATCATCGCGCCGAGGTAGGTGAGCGGCAGGCTGCTCAGGCGCCCGACGATCGCCGCCGCGTAGCCGAAGATGACCAACTCGGAGAGGATGGCGATGCTCATGCCGGACCCGGGGGCCAGGAGGATGCCGGCCAGGCCCGCGAGCATGAAGCCGACGATCCAGGCAAAGCCCGCGATGCGGTTGGTCCGGGCGCCGGTGAGGGAGGCCAGGCTCGGGTCGTCGACCACCGCCCGCATGGACACGCCGGTCCGCGTCATCTTGAAGAGCAACCACAGCGCGATGGCCACGACCACCGCGCAGCCCACGGTGATCAGCTCCTCGTAGGTGAGGGTGACTCCGAGCACGCTGAACTGATCGCCCTGGAACCACTCGGGCAGGTTGCGGGTGATCGTCTGGTCCCAGAGGGTCGAGACCAGCCCGTAGAGCACCAGGAACAGCCCCAACGTCACGACGATCATGGTGCTGAGCGCGGCACCATAGAGCGGCCGCATGAGGACGCGTTCGACCACCAGGGCGAACACCGGCGCGATGACCAGCAGTACGACGGCCAGGGACACGACGGGGTTCCACCCCCAGCCCTGCCACAGCTGCCAATAGAGGTAGGCCATCAACATGCCCACCGCGCCGTGGGCGAAGTTGAACACCCCGGTGGACTTGTACGTGACGACGAGGCCGCTCGCCGTCACCGCGTAGACGGAGCCGGTGACCACGCCGGCCACCACGAAGCTGATGAACTCGTTCACGACCGCTCCACGTCAGTCATTCCTGCGACCACGGCGGGCGAGTGGCGCGGCCCGGCCTAACGCGAGATGCCCTTGTAACTGCTCGGGTAGAAGCCGCCGGGGTTGCAGACGAAGCCCGCCTTGGGATCGGGCGGGATGCGCTTCCAGGTCCCGTTCTCGTACTGGGCCACGATCCAGCACTGCCCGGGGATCTTCTGGGCGGGGTTCTGGGTGGAGATCAACCCGCCGGCATTGTAGGAGGTGACCTTGTCCAGCTGGGCCTCGAGGCCGGCCCGGGTCGGGTCGGCCCCAGCGCCCTTGAGCGCTTGAACGAAGAGCTCCGCGTTGATCCACCCGTAGAGCGTGTACAGGTCGAGCTGGGTCTGCGGGTCGACCTTCTTGGCCCACTTGTCGAACGTGGCCACGGCCGGGACGACCTTGGCGTCCTCCCCCATGTAGAGCGCGGTGTAGGTGCTGATGAGCGTCCCGTTGCCGGCCGAGCCCGGGTCGAAGCCGGCCTCGTAGGAGTTTGCTCCGGAGAACAACAGCGCGTTGAGGCCTTCCTGCTTGTCCTCCTGGGCCATGGTGGAGATGTACGCGCCCTGCTGGCTGGGCTCGAAGAGCAGCTTCACGCCGGCGTTCTTCATCTTGATCATGTCGGGCAGGAAGCTGGTCTCGGTGAAGCTGGCGTCGCGGTCGTAGACCCACTTGTAACCGAGGCTGTTGGTCACGTTGTGGAACGTGTGCTCGGCCGTGACGGCGGTGGCGGCCGAGTTGGAGCCGATGACCCCGACGGCCTTGATGTCCTGGGGGTACTTGGACTTGAGCCACTTGAACGGGCCGGTGTCCTCACCACCGGTGACCAGCGGAATGGCGGCGTAGAGGTTCGGGTCGGTGTAGAGCTTGGGGTCCAGCACCTGGGTGACCACCGGCACCTTGCCGGCGTCGATGGCCGGCTGCTCGGCGCCGTCGAGCAGCGAGAAGCCGCCCACGAAGGCGAAGTCGTTGGCGGCGATGTTCTTCGCCTCGTTGGCGACCGTGCCCGAGGAGAAGGCGCTGTCCATGCCGTTGAGCTCCAGCTTGCGCCCGTTGACCCCGCCCTGGCTGTTGATCATGGCGAAGTAGGCCTCGGTGCCGACCTTGGCGCCCTCGAACAACCCGGCGATGGGCGCCGAGATGTCACTGATGGATCCCACCGTGATGGAGTTCGCCGTCACGCCCGGCGTGGTGGTGGTGGCGGTGGTTGTGGTGGCCGCGCCGGCGGAGCCGGCGCCCAGCGCCAGCGCCCCCGACCCGAGTGCCAGTGCGAGTCCGGACAACTTGATCTTCCGCCCCCGGTCCCTTCCCGGCCCCGTCGCAGCGGGCGCGATGTTCCCCCACTTCCACCCCTTCACTCCATGCGATCTGACTCGAGGTCAGATGCCGCGCGGCGACTCTATGTCAGAAACATTTCGCGTGGAGGGCACGTCCATGGCGGCCGCGACCTGGGCGGCGCGGGCGCCGTCGAGGAAGTCGCCAACGGCCGAGGTGGTGGCCTGGCAGCGCAGGGAAGCCAGGACGTCAAAAGCGTGCTGGGCCAGTGGTAACTCCGCATAGGCCACCGGCTCCTTCGAGACCGCGCGGAGGCGATCCACGAACAGGCGGGCCGTCTCGACGGGCACCAGCGTGTCGTTGACGCCCTGGAGCACGAAGAACGGCGGTGCCTCGGCTCGGACCCGATAGGTGGGTGACGCGGCAAGGAAGAGCTCGGGGTGCGCCGATTCCGTCGTTTTCATGACCCTCTTCTCGAGCATCTTGAGGAGGCCCGGGCCGAAGATGGCCGAGCCCTCGGGCGAGCTGGTCAGATCCATGACGCCGTAGAAGGGGACGCAGGCCTGCACGTTTGTGTCCGCCTGCTCGAACCCTGGTTGAAAGGCCGGGTCACCGGCGCTCAGGGCGAGCAGCGCGCAGAGGTGCCCGCCGGCCGATCCCCCGCTGACCGCCACGAACGAAGGGTCGCCCCCGTACTCGTCGATGTGCTCCTTGACCCAGGCCACGGCCCGCTTGGCGTCGACGATGTGGTCCGGCCAGGTGGCCTTGGGGCTGAGCCGGTAGTTGATGGCCACGCAGACCCAGCCGCGGGCCACTAGCTCGTACATCATGGGCTTGCCCTGCTCGCGCTTCTCGCCGATCATCCAGGCTCCCCCGTGGATGTACACCATGACCGGCGCCTTCCCGGGCGGGGCCAGGCGGGACTGGTAGACGTCGAGGCGGTGTCGTCTGTTGCCGTCGCCCCAGTAGTCGATGTTGGACGTCATCCGTACCGCCCGTGACCGCAAGGGGATGGCGCGGGTCACCCGCCACCAGCGGCCCCAGGTCGGTGCGGTCGGCTCGGCGGGGACCGGGAAGGCGCTGCTGCGCACCTCGGCCAACGCGGCGGCGGTGACGCCGGCGGCGCGGCGCCCGGCAATACCGAGCCCGATCAGCCCCACCCAGTCCGCCACGGCCACGGCCAGGCCGAGCCAGCCGGCCCAATTCGAGAGCGCTCCGGACCAGATGAAGAGCCCGGTCGCCACCAGCTGCCAGACGATGTTCTGGAATGCCAGCTCGCCGGCGATCCAGGCGCAGGTGAAGCTGAGCACGGTGAAGGGCTCCCGCCGGATCGGGCGGTACGCGAGCGCCACCGCCACGGCGCCGATGAGGGTCACGATCAAAAAGGCGTACGGCACACCTCCATCTTCGCCGTTTACACCGTTCTCCGCAGGCCACCGCTGGTCGGAGGCGGTCCTGCCCGTTTGCCCTGGCCTGGCGAAGGCGCGAGGTTATGACGCCACGGCGATCACCAAGGAGAATCGATGACCCCCGAACGGCTGACCGGGCTCGATGCGAGTTTCCTCTACATGGAGACCCCCACCCTCCACATGCACGTGGCCATGACGGCCGTGTTCGACCCGTCGACCGTGCCGGGCGGGTACTCGTTCCGGCGGATCCGCCAGCTCATCAACGACCGCATTCCCCTGGTGCCGGTCTTCCAGCGCCGACTGGTGGAGGTGCCGATGCGGCTCGGCCACCCCGTCTGGGTGGACGACCCCGAATTCGACATCGACAACCACCTCCGGCGCGCTGCGCTGCCGTCCCCGGGAGGCATGCGCGAGCTGGGCGACTTCGCGGCCGACGTCATCAGCCGCCAGCTCCACCGCGACCGCCCGCTCTGGGAGATGTGGATCGTCGAAGGACTCGAGGACGGGAAGATCGCGCTGGTCGTCAAGATGCACCACAGCACCATCGACGGCGTCTCCGGCGCGGAACTGCTGAGCGTCCTCTTCGACCTCGAACCCGACCCGCCCCAGACCCACCCGCAGACGGCGCGCCAACTCGACTCGCGCATCCCCTCCGGTCTCGAGCTGGTGGCCCAGGCGATGGCGACCGGGCTGGTGGCGCCCTTCGACGTCGGGCGCATGATCCTGCGCACCACCCGGAACGTCTTCGATGTGCGCCGGATCCGCCAGGGCCAGACGGCCAAGGCGGCTCTGCCGCTGACGGCGCCCCGCACCTCCATCAACGTCGCGGTGCACGCCCGGCGCCGCGTCGCGTTCGCCGCCGCCAGCCTGGCCGACGCCAAGGCGCTCAAGAACAAGATGGGCACCACGGTCAACGACGTGGTGCTGGCCATGTGCACCGGCGCCCTGCGCACCTACCTGCTGGCCGGCGACGAGCTCCCGGACGTCCCGCTCGTCTCGGTCGTGCCGGTCTCGGTGACCCCCGACGTCGCCGAGCTGAGGGGCTCGAACAAAATTTCGGCCATGTTCGTCCAGCTGCCCTGCCAGATCGAGGACCCGCTCGAACGGCTGCACCTCATACACGAGGGCACCAAGGGGGCCAAGGAGGAGCACCAGGCACTCGGGGCGACGACGCTGCAGAACTGGGCCGAGCACGCCACACCCAACGTGTTCGCCGCGGCCGCCCGGCTCTATACAGGTATGAAGTTGGCCGACCGGCACCGCCCCGTCGCCAATCTCGTGGTCTCCAACGTGCCCGGACCGGACTTCCCGCTGTATCTGGGCGGCAGCCGGATGCTCGGGATGTTCCCGCTGGGTCCGGTGATGGACGGCATGGGACTCAACATCACCATCATGAGCAATCTCGGCGTCCTGTACTGGGGGTTGGCTTCCGACGCCCGCGCCGTACCGCGCTTGTGGGACATCGCAGCCGCCGTCCCGCATGCCCTCACCGAATTGATGGAGGCGGCCGGGCTCGAGTCCCAACCTTTCGACGTCCCGATCCACTTGGGGCCCGGAATGCCGCCGACCGCGAACTGGATCCGCTCCGTGGCGTCCGTCGATGCCGAGGCGACCGGTAGCGTGAGTGCATGACTGTTCGGGAGTTGGGTCACCTGGTCCTCTATGTGCGAGACCTCGGGCGCTCCGTGGCCTTCTATCGTGACGTGCTCGGCTGGGAGCAGGTGCTGCCCGCTCCGGGAGAGGCCCCCGTCGGGGCTGCCGGGTTCTCGTCGGGTCGTACGCACCACGAGCTCCTCCTCATCGAAGTCGGACCGGACGCCACCCCCATCCCATCCGGGAGGCGCGTGGGCCTCTACCACTTCGGGCTCAACGTGGGCGAGACCGACGACGACTTGCGCGCCGCGCTCGACGCAGTCCACAAAGCTGGCGCCACAGTGGTCGGTTCCGCCGACCACACGGTGACCCACAGCCTCTACATCCTCGATCCGGACGGCAACGAGATCGAGCTGTACGTCGACGTACCCGGTGTGGACTGGCGGTCGAACCCGACACTGGTCGGTGCCGCTGTCCGCCCTCTTCGACTCTGACCGGTACAGCGCACGGTCGTGAGCGGGCCTTGAAGAAGGTGCTGGCCGACGACGAGGGTGCGCGCGTCGCGGCGGAGGTGCTGCGTGCCGGCGGCGTCGTCGTGGTGCCCACCGATACCGTGTACGGCTTGGCGGCCCGCCCCGAGGACGTTGACGCTGTGCGTGCCATTTACCGAGCCAAGGGGCGGCCGGAAGGGATGCACCTTGCTGTCCTGGCCGCTTCCGTGGCGCAGGTGCGTGCACTCGGCGTGACGTTCACCCCGGGCGCCGACACGCTGGCCCGGCGCTGGTGGCCCGGACCGTTGACGCTCGCCTTCGGCTTCGAAGCCGGACGCGTCCGGCCGGCCTGGCTGGACGGCCGGACGGAGGTGGCGGTGCGTATCCCCGATCACGACTTCCTGCGGGCCCTCCTCGAGCGGACGGGTGCTCTGGTCGTCACCAGTGCCAACCCGCACGGCGCCCCCACGCCGCGTACGGCGGATGACGTGTCGACCGGTCTCGGACCCTCCGTCGACCTCGTCGTCGATGGCGGCCCGCTCCAGGACGTCCCCTCGACGCTGGTCAATGTGCATGGCGCGGACCCCGTGGTCGAGCGCGAAGGGGCCATCGCGGGTGGTGCCATATCGGCGGCGCTGGCGGAGGCCCGGTGACCCGGTCGCTGCTGGCCATAGAGACGTCGTGCGACGAGACAGCGGCTGCCGTGGTCGACGACTCGTTCTCGGTGCGCGCCTCGGTGGTGGCCAGCCAGATCGACCTCCACGCCGCCTTCGGCGGCGTCGTCCCGGAGCTGGCCAGCCGCGCCCACCTGGAAACGGTGACCCCGATCGTCGAACGGGCCCTGCACGAGGCCGGCCTGAAGGGCGATGATCTCACTGCGGTGGCGGTCACATCCGGCCCGGGCCTCGTCGGCGCGTTGCTGGTCGGCATCGCCACGGCCAAGGCCCTGGCGCTGGGCTGGGGCATACCCGTGGTGGGTGTCAACCACCTTGAGGGCCACCTGGCCAGCGTCTACCTGGCCGATCACGAGGTGCCGTTCCCCCAGATCGCCCTGCTGGTGTCCGGGGGGCACTGCATGCTCACCCGCTCCACGGAGCCGGGACGCTACGAGCTACTCGGTGAGACGGTCGACGACTCCATCGGCGAGGCGTACGACAAGGTGGCCCGCTTTCTCGGTCTCGGGTATCCGGGTGGCCCGGTGCTCGATCGCCTCGCCGCCACGGGCAAGGACGTGCTCGGCTTCCCCCGTCCCATGCTCGCCGAGGGGTACACCTTCTCGTTCTCGGGGCTCAAGACCGCGGTCGTGAACTACGTCCGCGCCAATCCCGGCGTTCTCGGAGGCCGAGGTGGCGGCCTCGTTCGTCGCCGCCTGCATGGACGTGCTCATCGCCAAGCTCCGCCGAGCGCTGCACGAGTTCGGCGACCCCGCTCGTCGCCATTGTCGGTGGTGTGGCGGCCAGCCCCATTCTGCGGACGCGGGCCCAGGCGCTGTCCGACGAGTTCGGCACCCGACTGCTCATCCCGCCCCCGCCATGGCCACCGACAACGCCGCGATGATCGGCGTGGCGGGCTGGCACAAACTCGACGGTGGCCGGCCCGAGCGCGCCTTCGTTCGGTCCCGAGCCCGACCTTCGGCTTCGCTTCGCCTAGACCCGACCTTGTCGGCGGTGACGGTCGTCCAGAGGGGTGAGGGGCGCGAGGTCATGACCCGACCCTTCGGGGTGATGAAGACGAGCTCCTCGTTGGCGTTGCCCGTCATCTCCCAGCCCGAAGAGTGCACCACGTGATGGTGGTGCAGACAAACGAGCGCGAGGTTGTCGAGGTCGGTCCGGCCACCGGGCTTCCAAGCCACCATATGGTGCACGTTGGTGAAGGTGACGTTTCGTACAGCCCGGGAAGCGACAATGGCGGTCCCGGCGCATGACCTCGCGGCGCTGGGCCTCTGAGGGGTGCGCCGGGCCCGGCCCTCGTACATGGTGTGCCCCACGTCGTCGTCGACCCCGATGGCGACGCGTGGCGTCACAGGCGATCTGGCGCAGCGTCTCGGTGCTGATCAGCCCGTCACGCTCGAGCTCACCGGCCAGGGCGCTGCCCTCGCCGGCCTCGTCGACCAGGGTGGCCAACGGGGTGTGGACGACGACGACGTAGGGGCTGGCCGATCAGAGGCGGTGGCGGGGCGGGCCGCGCCGGGTGCGGACGAAGCGATGATCTCGCTGAAGGCGTCACAGAGACGCTGGTCCCAGGGCGTCTCGCCGTCGGAGGGCACCGAGCGGGCCCGGGCCTCGAGGCAGGCCCGGGTCTCGGCGAAGGACTCAGCGGGCAGCTGCACGCTCATGGTGCGACACGCCTCGTTGAAGCGCAGGTAACGGCGGTCGTGCTCCGAGCGCCCCGTCAAGGTCGACGTGGCGGGGCGTGGCGCTGGTGCGGGCGACGTCGGCCAGCTCACGCACGGTGCACTCCTTGGCCTGGGCACAGAGCTCCTGGTCGCTCTCGGGCGTGGCCACGTCGGCCACGGCGCGGACCTTGTCCAACGACACGTCCCCGGCGCAGAGCGACCCGACCAAGTGCGGCAGGTCCCACGCCTTTTCCCCCAGACGGGTCAGCGCCGGGCCGTGGGCGTCGAGACCCCGAAGCGCTCCATCGCCCAGGCCTCCGTCGACGTCGCCCCATCGTCTCGGAACGCTTGGCGGCGGTGACCTCGCCGAAGTACACGACGATCTTGCCCGTCGACGGCGGCCATTCAGACGGAAGAACCGATCGAGACGCTCCGTGATCTCCTCGTTCGACATGGCGGCTGCGGCAGAGATCACATCGATCATCGGGCGGAGAACGGTCCGCCCTCCGGTGAAGTCGTGCGAAAGTCCGAGCTAGGTGGCCAACCCACGAGCTCCCGGCGCCGGCGGGCCCGGGAGCTGAACAGGAGCGAGGAGAGGTCGAGCAGCACGCCGAGGGCCACGATCACCCAGCCGAATGCGTCGACTCCCTTCCCCGGCGCGTACACGAGGGCATAGAAGAGCGTCGTGTACGGCAGGAAGATGAAGCCGATGATCCCCTCCCAGCCCGAGCGGAAGGCGATGGTGAGGCGGTCCGAGAAGATCCAGAGCAAGAAGATGACGAACCGTGGCGAAATCGCCGCGATCAATGCGAGAAGGCAGCCCATCATTCAGAGGGGGAGGCCGCCGGTGGCCGCGTTGGTCGACCCGGTGTCCTTGTAGGCGGCGATGGTGCGCTCGGCGATGCGCATCTGGTGGATCTCGTCGGCGCCGTCGGCGAAGCGGGCCCAGCGGGCGTGTTGGAGCATGTTGGCCAGCGGGGTGTCGGTGGAATAGCCGAGCGCGCCGTGCACCTGCATGGACCGGTCGATGATGCGGTTGAGGCTGTTGGCCACGAAGTGCTTGGCCATGGAGACCTCGGTGCGGAAGTCGTCGCCGCGGTCGATCTTGTAGGCGGCGTGCAACACCATGAGCTTGCACTGGTAGAGCTCCATGGACGAGTCGGCGATGAGCCACTGCACACCCTGCTTCTCGGCCAGCAGCGATCCGTGGGAGTAGCGGTGCAGGGAGCGGTCGACCATCATGTCGAGCGCTGTCTCGGCCTGGGCGATCCAGCGCATGCAGTGGGCCAGCCGGGCCGGGCCGAGCCGGTACTGCCCGAGTCGGTGCCCGTTGCCCCGCCCGCCGAGGATCTGCGTGTCGTGGACCCGCAGGTCTTCGATGACGATCTCGGAGTGGCCGGTCGACCCGTGCATGGTCTCGACCTCGCGGACGTCGTTCCAGCCCTCGGCGGGGAGATCGACCAGGAACGCCGTGTTGGCGCCACGCGACCCCGGCGGGACATCCGGCTCGGTCCGGGCCACCAGAATGGCGAACTGGGCCCGGCGCGCGTTCGAGATGAACCACTTGTGGCCGTTGATGATCCACTCGTCCCCGTCCTTCTCGGCCCGGGTCTGTATGAGCGTCGGGTCGGAGCCGGCCACCTCGGGCTCGGTCATGGCGAAGCAGGACATGGCGGTGCCCTCGCACAGCCGGCGCAGGTAATTGTCCTTCTGCTCCTCGGTGGCCCAGTGCAGCAAGGGTGTGCATGTTGCCCTCGTCGGGCGCCATGCAATTGAGGATCCACGGCCCGAGACGCGTCTTGCCCGCCTCCGCCTGCACCATGGCCAACTCGACGTGCCCCAACCCCATGCCGCCCCACTCGACGGGCATGTGGGGCAGCCAGAGGCCGGCCAGCTTCGCCTCCTCGCGCAGCGCCAGGATGGTGACGAGGTACTCGCGGCGCGACGTCACCCTCCCCTCGTCGTCGAAGTCCTTGATCCGCGGCTGCACCGTGTCCTGAATGAAGGACCGCACGCGGGAGCGGATCTCCTCGTGCTCGGGGGCGAGGGTGAAGTCGATTGCCATGGGTGCCTCCCCGGCGGTCGCCTCAGTAGAGGCCGACCACGTTGCCGTTGTCGTCGATGTCGATCCGTTCGGCCGCCGGGCTGCTCGAGAGCCCGGGCATGGTGCGCATGTCGCCGCTCACCAGATAGACGAACCCGGCGCCCACGTTGGCCCTGGCCTCGCGCACGGGGAGGCGCCACCCTCGGGGCGCCCCGCGGAGCGTCGGGTCCGACGAGATGGAGAGGTGCGTCTTGGCGATGCACACCGGGAGCGAGCCGAAGCCCGCCTGTTCGTAGGTGTCGAGCTGACGGGCCGCCGCCGGCTGGTAGTCGACCCCCTCGGCCCCGTAGATCTCGGTGGCCACCGTCTCGATCTTCTGCCGCAGCGTCGCCCCGTCCTCGTAGAGCATGTGGAAGTCGCCCGGCTCGGCGCTGGCCTCGACCACGGCCTCGGCCAGCTCGACCGCTCCCTTGCCGCCGTGCTCGAAGTGCGTGCACACCGCCGCCCGCACGCCCACCGAGGCGGCGATCTCCCGGATGGCGGCGTGCTCGGAGGGGAAGTCTCCCGTCCATGGCGTTGATGGCGACCACGGGGGTCACGCCGTGGCGCCGGACGATGGCCAGGTGGGCCAGCAGGTTGGCCGCGCCGAGCTCGACCTCCCCGGGGCTCTCCTCGAGCATCGCCGGAGGCAGCGGGCGCCCGGCCACGACGCGGTGCCGGCCCGAGTGCAGCTTCATCGCCCGGACCGTCGTGACGACCACCGCGGCGTCGGGGACGAGCCCCGACGTCCGGCACTTGATGTTGAAGAAGCGCTCCGCCCCCATGTCGGCCCCGAATCCCGCCTCGGTGACGAGGAACTCGCCGGCGTGGATCCCGATCAGGTCGGCCACCACCGACGAGTTGCCGTGCGCGATGTTGCCGAAGGGCCCGGCGTGCACCAGCACCGGCGTGTTCTCCAGCGTCTGCAGGAGATTGGGTTTGATGGCGTCGCGCATGATGACCGTCATGGCGCCGGCCGCCTTCAGCTGCTCGGCCGTCACGGGCTCGCCGGCGGAGGTGTAGCCCACCACGATGCGCCCCATGCGCCGGCGCAGGTCGCGGAGCGACGTCGAGAGGGCGAGGACGGCCATCACCTCTGACGCCGCGGTGATGTCGAACCCGGTCTCCCGGGGCGTGCCGTCCTGCTTCGTGCCCAGCCCGCTCACCATGTGGCGCAGTGAGCGGTCGTTGACGTCGAGCACGCGCTTCCAGGTGACCCCGTGCGGATCCAGGCCCGAGCGCGTTCCCGTTGTACAGATGGTTGTCCACCATGGCGGCCAGCAGGTTGTTGGCGGCCGTCACCGCGTGCAGGTCGCCCGTGAGATGCAGGTTCAGGCTCTCGAACGGGACGACCTGGCTGTAGCCGCCGCCGGCCGCGCCACCCTTGATCCCGAAGGTGGGGCCCATGGAGGCCTGGCGGATGGCGATGGTCGCCTGGCGTCCGAGGCAGGCCAGAGCCTGTCCGAGCCCGACCGTGGTGGTGGTCTTGCCCTCGCCGAGCGGTGTCGGGGTCACCGCGGTCACCACGACGTACCGGGCCCGCGGTCGCTCGGCCAGGGCGGCGACGGCGTCGAGGCTGACCTTGGCGACGTTCGCGCCATAGGGCTCGAGGAGCTCGGGCCCGATGCCCATCTGTGCCGCAATGTCGTCGATCGGACGCAATGTGGCCCGCCGCGCGATCTCGATGGCCGGGGGAAGAGACACCGGGAGGGATCATGCCAGACGGACCGCAAGGCCCGCCGATCTCGCAGGACGCGCCGCACCGGCCTACCCTCGGGGAGCGCACCAGGGAAGAATCGGTGCGTGGGCCCACCCGGTGGACCCCGGAAAGGAGCGTTTGCCATGTCGAAGGCCGATGGCGTCTTCATCTACATCGGGACGTACGCCAGCGAGGTCGACGCCCGCGCCGACTACGACGTCGTCAAGGACCTCCACGCCGTGGGCGCCGTGGGCACCTACGACGCCGCCGTGATCACCAAGGACGACGAGGGGAAGGTCCACGTCAACAAGGACGAGACGACGACCCGGCACGGCGCCTGGGGCGGCGCCGCCGCGGGCGCGGTGGTGGGCATCTTGTTCCCGCCCTCCATCATCGGAACCGCGATCGTCGGTGCCGCCATCGGCGGCGTCAGCGGGCACCTGTGGAAGGGGATGTCGCGCACCGACGTCAAGGAGTTCGGCGAGGCCATCGACGCCGGGGAGGCCGCGCTGGTGATCGTCGGCGAGACGACGATCGAGGACGCCATCGAGAAGGCCGGCCTCAAGGCACAGAAGAAGGTCGCGAAGGAGCTCCAGGTCGACAAGCAGGCTGTGGACAAGGCGGTGCAGGAGGCCGCGCAGTCGATCTCCTGATCCGTCGCACTGGCGCGCCATGACACTCACCCACGTGCTGGCCGTGCTGCTCGGTGCCCTGGTGGCGTTAGCCGTTCTGGGCTCGGCGCTCAAGACCGTGGTCCTGCCCCAGGAGGGCAATCCCCGCCTGTCGCAGTTCGTCTTCGCCCTCGTCTACCGGCTCCTGGTGCACCGGCGACGCAACGATGCCGCGACGAGGTCGCTGCGCAGCCTCTACGCGCCCGTCGCCCTCGTCAGCCTCCCGCTGGTGTGGATGATCTTCATGATGCTGGCCTTCACCTTCATCTATTGGGGCACCCACGATCTCAGTTGGTCGAGAGCCTTCGAGATCAGCGTCTCCTCCCTGACCACCCTGGGCTTCGCCGAGCCCAACGGGACCGGGAAGATCTGGATCGCCTTCGTGGAGGCGACGATCGGCCTGGGACTGGTGGCCCTCCTCATCAGCTATCTGCCCACCATCTACTCCGCCTACAACGGCCGCGAGAAGGGGACCAACCGCCTCCGCCCCGTGGCCGGCTCGCCGCCCGGCGGAGTGGAGTTCCTCCAGAGCCTGCAACGCCTGGGCGGCCTCGACAGCCCCGATCTCTGGCGGAGCTCGGCCGACTGGATGCTCGACCTCGAGCAGACCCACACGGCGTTCCCGATCCTCACGTACTTCCCCGGATCCGATACCAAGCAATCGTGGGTCGCCACCATGGGGGCGGTGCTCGACGCGTCGGCGTTGGTCGTCGCCGTCTCCGAGATCGACATGGGCGAACAATTCGCCGACGCCCAGAAGGGCCCGTTGACCGTCCTCGTCTATGGCCTCCCGCTCATCGTGCACATCGCCCGCGCGGTCTACATCCCACTGCCACCACCGACGAGGCTCCAGGACCTGTTGGCGAGCGTGGACCAGCCTCCTTCGGCGGTGAGCATCGGCCGGGACGAGTACGACGCGGCCATGGCTGCCTTGTCGGGGATCCTCGTCGTCGAGCCGGGCCTGGAGGAGGAGGCGTGGCGCCGGTTCACCTGGATCCGCTCCGCCTATGAACCCGCGCTCCGGGCCCTCGCCGGAGTCACCCTGGCCTTTCCGGCGCCCTGGACCAGCGATCGTCCGGCGACGGTCGGCAAGCCTCGTTTCATCCGTCGACGACCGCTGTACGTCGACTGGTCGTCAGGGCGTGTGGCTGCATTGGCCACGGACGCGGACGGCGCTACAGGTGGCTGAAGCCGCCTGACTCCTCCTTGGTCATCGACACGGTCACGGGGTGGCGGTCGAAGTGGGCCACTGCCGTCGTCATGTCCTCGAGCAGGATCCCCGCCAGGTCCCTGCTCACGCCCTGGCGTACCAGGATCCGCTGGACCGAGATGTCGGCGACGGACCCCGTCAGGGGGTAGGCCGGCACCTGCCAGCCGCGGGTCCGCAGCCGGTCGGCGACGTCGTAGAGCGTGTAGCCGGGATCCTCACCCTCGCCGGATCCGCCAGGCCACGGAGGGGATGCCCGTCTGGGGATTCGGAGTCCGCCAGCAATTCGAAGGGGCCCAGCTTGACCACCTCCTCCGCCAGGAACTTCCCGGTGTCGTAGCAGGCTTCGTGCACGTTGCGATAGCCGTCCCGGCCCAGCCTCACGAAGTTGTAGTACTGCGCCACCACCTGGCCCGGCAGGCCGGGAGAAGTTGATCTGGAACACCGGCATGTCCCCGCCGAGGTACGTGACATGGAAGATGAGGTCATCGGGCAGCTCCGCGACGTCCCGCCAGATGACCCAGCCCACGCCGAGGGGCGCCAGGCCGAACTTGTGCCCCGACGTGCTGATCGACTTGACCCTCGGCACCCGGAAGTCCCAGAGGATGTCAGGGGCGCAGAAGGGGGCCAGGAAGGCGCCGCTCGCCCCGTCCACGTGGATGTCGATGTCGAGGCCCGTGTCCTCCTGCAGCTTGTCGAGCGCCTGGGAGAGCTCGAGCACGGGTTCGTAGGCTCCCGTGTAGGTCACGCCGAAGGTCGGCACCACCATGATGGTGTTCTCGTCGACCCGCTCGAGCATCTGCTCGACGTCCATGCAGTAGCGGCCGGGGGACATCGGGATCTCGCGCATCTCGATGTCCCAGTACTTGGCGAACTTGTGCCAGACCACCTGGACCGGCCCGCAGACCATGTTGGGCGATTCGGTGGACTTTCCGGCGGCCCGCCGCTTGGCCCGCCAGCGCCACTTGGCGGCCATGCCTCCGAGCATGCAGGCCTCGGATGACCCGATGGTCGAGCAGCCAACGGCCTCGCCCTCGGCGGGCGCGTTCCACAGGTCGGCCAGGATGTGGACGCACCGCCGCTCGATCTCGGCGCTCTGGGGGTACTCGTCCTTGTCGATCAGGTTCTTGTCGATGCAGAGGTCCATCAGCTTGTGGACCTCCGGCTCCTCCCAGGTCTGGCAGAAGGTGGCGAGGTTCTGGCGGGCGTTCCCGTCGAGGAGCAGCTCGTCGGAGATGGCCTGGAAGGCTTCGCCCGGCAGCATCTCGACATGGGGACAGACGATCGATGGGAGGTTGGCCTCCATGTCCCGATTGGCGTAAATCGAGTCGAGCACTTCGTCCCGAGCGGATTCCCGCTTGTGCAACGGCATGATGTGGCCCCCTGGGTTCGATCGTCGTAGGAAGCCGTACCGTATCGGTCCTGCGTGGGGGCAGCGACCCCCTCTCCGTGGGCGACCCCCCACCCGGGCCGCCCGGCGATGTGTGCCTCAGCTGGCGAGCAGCTGCAAGCTGGCCGCTCCGGCACGCTCGCGACGGGCCGTGCCCCGCGTGGACGGAGTTCAGCCGAACCGCCTCGGGCCGGTCGGCCAACTTCGAACGGAGCTGGCGCAGTGCCTTCGAGTTGATCTGGCACACGCGGCTCTCGGTGACACCGAGAACCTGGCCGATCTCCATCAGGGTCAGACCGTCGTAGTAGTACATCATCAGTACGGTCCGCTCCCGTTCCGGCATCCCGTCGACGGCCCTGACGAGCGCTTTCTTGGACTCCTTGGCCTCGAAGGTGTCGACCGGGCCCCACGAGTCGTCCGGCAGGGTCTCGCCCAGCGTCGACCGCTCGGAGCGGTCACCACCGCGCAGCACCTCGTCCAGCGCCATCATGCCGACCGTTGAGATCTTGCGCAGCGCTTTGTGGAAGTCGCCCACGGACATCTCCAGCTCGGCAGCGACCTCGGCCTCGCTCGGCGTACGTCGCAGCGTCCCCTCCAGGCGTGCGAACGCCTGCTCGACCGCCCGGGCCATGGTGCGGACGGAACGGGGCACCCAGTCGATCGATCGCAACTCGTCGAAGATCGCCCCCTTGATGCGGGGAATGGCGTACGTCTCGAAACGCAGATTGCGGTCGAGCTCGAACCGCTCGATTGCGTCGATGAGCCCGATGATGCCGTAGCTGACGAGATCATCTTCCTCGAAGTGCTGTGGCAACCCGGCCAACACACGGCTGGCGATGTACTTGACGAATGGCGAGTAGTAGACGATCAGTTCATTGCGAAGCGTCTGTGAGCCGAGGCTTTGAACTCAGACCAGAGACTTTCGATACCCGCCTCTGCTGACTCCTGCGCCGTGGAAACCTGACGATGATGTCGATCCTCACGTTTCCCCCTCTTTCGTTCTCCACCATTCGACCGGTGCGCTTCTTCCCACTGCGGATTTCCCGCAATCAGGAGTGGCTACCACTCTAAAGATTGCGTTCTTGCAGGGCGGTTGCGTGAAAGTTGTTGATAGGTTGCGAAGCAGAAGCAACCTTGGCGCAACGTTGCCGCTGCATCCGGTAGCGAGACAATTTCGGCCGCGTGCCATGACTCTGCCGTCTGGACCGAACCGTCGACTCGGCGAACAGAGCACCACAATTCTCGGCTTGAGGGGAGTTCCTGGTTCGTCGGAGCGGGACATATGCCCTGAGTCTTTCGACGGCATGGCCGAATGCGTGCGGGACCCCGGGACTGAGAAGACGGCCGGCCAACCCGGGAACGGGGTGGCGGCGGCGGAGGCAGGCGGGGCGTGCGCCCGGGCTCGTGCCCTTTCTCTCAAGGTTGGTGCCGGCGCGGCCGAAATACACAGCATGGGTCAGACACCCCGAATGCAAACACAGACCGCCACATCGTCTCGGGAGAGGGTCGGCGCATGAGCCCGCCCGTCGGCGTGGCGACCCGAACACCCGAGCATCACCCTGGCCTGCGGCCGCTCACCCCTCTCGGCCAGCACGCGCCGGTGCCCCGGGTCGGGACGGAGCAGGGAGAACGAACGATTCTGGTGGCCGAGCACGATCACCGCTGCCGGAGCGCTCTCCTCGAGTACTTCGAGCGGACCGGATACAAGGTGACGGAGGCCACCGACGGGCCCTCCACCCTGCGGGCGGTCTTCCAGCACTCAGCGAGTCTCGTCCTTCTCGACCTCGGCCTCCCCGGCTTCGCCGGCACCGACGTCCTGGCCAAGATTCGTCGCCACAGCGCCGTCCCGGTGATCGTGTGTTCTGGCCGAGACTCCGAGGACGAACGGATCCGCACGCTCAACCTGGGAGCCGACGACTTCGTCCTCAAGCCCTTCTCCTTTGCCGAGCTCGAGGCACGCGTCCGGGCCGTCCTACGCCGGGGCAACGAAAAGCCGGCCGCAACCTGCCTCCACCACGGCGAGCTCGTGGTCGATCGCGACACCCGCACGGTCAGTGTGCGTGACGAGGCAATACCCATGACCCGCAAGGAATTCGACTTGCTCGCCTTCCTGGCGGCGTCGCCCGGTCAGGTCTTCTCACGTGCGGATCTGCTCGAGCGGGTCTGGGGCTCGACCGAAGAGTGGCAGGGCCGCTCGACGGTCACCGAGCACGTCCGCCGCGTTCGCCTCAAGATCGAATCCGACCCCGAGAGCCCGACCTGGATCACCACCGTCCGGGGCATCGGCTACCGGTTCGTCGCGCCGCCCACATAGGGGTCGTCAGCGCCGAAAGGAGCCGGTCGCAGACCGGGGATCTCAGGCGGACGTGCGTCACTGGGCCGCCCCCCAGGCGGCCCAGCCGGCGAGCGCCACCAGGACCACGGCGGTGACGATCCTGAGGGTACCGATGTTGATCACCCGGAGCAGGCTCTGACCGCTGACCACGGCCAGCCCGGCCACGGCCCAGAGAGCGAGCACCGCACCCACGGCCACGGACAACGGGTCGTGGTAGTGCGCCGCCAGGTTGGCGGTGAGGATCTGGGTCAGATCACCCCACTCGGCCAGGAAGATGACGAGGAAGGCCGTCACCGCCACGCGGCGGTGCGACGCGACCTCTCGCTCCACGAGCTCCTCCTTCTCCTTCTCCTTGACCGCCTCGCGCCAGGCCAGTGCGGCTCCGACGAGGAACATGCCCGCGACCACGGCGTCGAGCACCTGGCGGGGCAGGAGGTGGAACAGCGCGACACCGATGGTGACGGCAATGACGACGTGCACCGCGAACGCAGCGGCCGCGCCGAGCCACACGGTCGCCGGGCGGCCACGCGTCGACAGGACGAGGGACGCGAACATGGTCTTGTCCGGGAGTTCGCCCAGGAAGATGATCGGGAACACTGCGAAGACGACGGCGAACTGCACGAACACCTCTCTGTCGGGGTCGAACGTAGCGTGCCGGGGTGCGCCACCCGTGCAGGCTGCCCGTGCTCGCGTCGGAGCGTCGCCCAGGGTGCGATAGTGCTCGAACCGGCTGGCATCATGCTCCCCCGTACTCGCACGGAACGTGCCGGTGTCGAAGATCATGCCGAGCCAACGGAAGGGAACCCACGATGGACACGTTGCAGGTCGACCGGCCCCACGAGGGCGTGACACGGATCACCCTGAGTCGTCCCGAGCGGTTGAACGCCATGAACTCGGTCTTGATCAGCGAGCTCCACCACGCACTGACGGAGATCGCCGTGGACGCGGCCTGCCGGGTGGTCGTCCTGACCGGCGCGGGACGGGGCTTCTGCGCCGGGATCGACCTCGGCGGCTACGGGCCTGCGCCGAGGTCCGAGGGCCTCGACCGCGTCGGAGCGACCTTTGCGACCCAGACCGACATCGCCGCGCTGGTCCCCCGATTGCGCTCGCTGCCCCAACCGGTGATCGCCGCCGTGAACGGTCCGGCGGCGGGGGGCGGCCTCGCCCTGGCTCTGGCGAGCGACATCCGGATCGCCTCGACCGCGGCGCGTTTCAACGTGGCCTTCGTCCGCCTGGGACTGTCCGGCTGTGACATCGGGGTGAGCTGGCTGCTGCCCCGCCTGATCGGCGCCTCGCGGGCCTGGGAGCTCATGTTGACGGGACGCATCATCGAGGCAGAGGAGGCCGACCGCATCGGGCTCGTCCTCCGGGTGGTCGCCGACGACGAGCTGCAGAGCACGACGCTCGAGACCGCGGGCCTCATCGCGGCCAACGCACCGTGGGGCGTGCGCATGACCAAGGAGGTCATGTGGTCCCAGCTCGAGGTCGGCTCGCTCCAGGCCGGCATCGACCTCGAGAACCGGACACAGGTCCTCTCGTCGATGACCGGCGACATGCGAGAAGCCATGGCCGCGTTCTTGGAGAAGCGGCCCCCCAATTTCGGCGGAACGTCGGCGCACCAGGAGTAACCGGCACGGCCGCGTGCGCGCGCGACGCGCCCGATGCCGGAACGGCCGGGCGCATGGCTACGTTGGGTCGCCTGATGCGGGGACCCTCCAGGCTCACGCGCCGGCCGCGCCGCGGCTCCCGAGGTGGTCGGGCGTGGGTGTCGTGCTGGCCCTCCTCCTCGCCGGCTGCTCCTCCGGCGGGCCGACGGGCAATGGCCTGGCCGATCCCCCGCACTCGGTCGCGCCCGTGCCCGACTACCTCGACGACTGCGCCCCCGTCGGCGCCGACACCTCGGGCCCGTGCCTGCGCATCACGCTGAGCGCCATCGATGCGGCCCGGGCCGAGGAGGGCCTGGGCCCGATGGCGTTGCCGGCCGACTTCGCGCGCCTGACCATCCCCGAGCAGCTCTTCGTCGCGGTGGACCGCGAGCGGGTCGACCGGGGACTGGCGCCGTTCACGGGGCTCACGACCACCCTCGACGCGGGGGCTCGTAGGGGAGCCGACGGCGCGCGCCTGCCGCCGCGGCCCGGAGCGGCCTACGGCTCCGTCGCGACCGAATGGATCGGCGACGTCGACAACGGGCTCGACGTCGACTTCCAATGGCTGTACAACGACGGCCCCGACAGCGGCGTGCCCGGATGCACTGTGCACGAGCGCTCCGGCTGTTGGGCCGACCGCCAGATCGTCCTCAACCGCTTCGGGGCACGCCATCTGGTGATGGGCGCCGCCTTCGACCCGACCGGCGACACCTCGAACGAGGACCGCGGCGGTTCGTCGCTGGCGGCGACGCTGGCCGCCTCCTCGCATCCAGGCCATTACGCCTACACCTGGAGGCAGGCCCTGGCCGCCATGTCGGCCGGGACGCTGCGGCCCCTGCGGGCCATCCCCTCCACGGAGTCCCACACGGGGATCCTCGATCCCACCCACAACGTCGCGCCGGTGCCCGACTACACGCGCGTCTGCTCCGACGGCGGCCTCGACAGCTCAGCCGCCTGCATCGGTGCCGCGCTCGGTGCCATCAACCACGCCCACGCGCTCGAGGGCATCCGGCCCATGGTGCTCCCATCGGGCTTCGCACGGTTGAGCGTGCCCGACCAGCTCTTCGTTGCCGTCAACCTCGAGCGGGTGGATCGGGGGCTCCCCGCCTTCGACGGCCTCACGACCGTGCTCAACCGGAACGCGCAACAAGGCGCGGACGACGCCCACGACCCGCCCGACCCGGGGAAGGCCTACGACCTCGACGACGCGGAGTGGGCCGGCGGATCCTCCAACGGCCTCGACGCCGTGTACGGGTGGATGTACGACGACGGGTTCGACAGCGGCAACCTTGACTGCCTGCACCGGGGGGCGGCGGGCTGCTGGGGACACCGCAAGGGCATCCTCGACGATTTCGGGTCGGGCGCCAGCCTCGTGATGGGCGCTGCTTTCGACATGCGGGGCGACACCCACCGCGGGGACGGCGGGGGCACTTCCATGGCGGTCACGCTCGCCGTGGCCAACGCCCCCGTGCACGCCTTCACCTATAGCTGGGCGCAGGTGGTCGCCGAGTTGCCGGGAGCGGCCTGATCGGACACCCGTACAGTGGGGCGCATGCCGGCGCAGATCTATGTGCCCCGTCCTGTTCGAAGTGCCGCACCGCCGTGTCGCTCCTGGAGGAGCATCATGTGCCGGCCGACGCCATTCGATATCTCGATGAGCCGCCAACTGTCGCCGACCTCCAGCGGCTGATGACGCTGCTGGGGATCGACGATCCGCGCCTGACGATGCGGTCGGGCGAACCCGTGTACGCCGAGTTGGCGCTGGACGACCAGGCGGGGGACGCGCTGCTCGAGGCCATCACCCGCCATCCGATCCTGCTGGAGCGACCGATCTTCGTCGTCGGGGACCGCGCGGTCATCGCCCGCCCGCCCGAGAGGGTCCTCGAGCTCCTCTGAGCACCCTCGTCCTCGAGGGTGTGCGCGCACACAGCGGGCGAAACGAGGAGGACGGTGACGGCTTCTCTGATCTTCTACGGGATTCTCGGTGTCGCGAGCACGGTGGCCGCCTTCGCCGCCAACCGCCGGCTCTTCAGCGGAGGTGCGGCGGGTCCGGTCTCGCTCCTGGAGGGGATCTACTACGGCGTCGGCGTGTGCTCGCTGCTGCTCGGCTGGTATTTCAATGTGCGCTACGTCCACCTCTACGGCCACCGGGCCAGCTACACCAACTACGTCAAGATGCTGTTCACGAACTGGGCTGCGGACTCGGCCGCCCAGGACTACACGATCGTGAACCTGGTCCTGCTGCCG
Source organism: uncultured Acidimicrobiaceae bacterium (assembly GCA_963737805.1). Classification (GTDB taxonomy): domain Bacteria; phylum Actinomycetota; class Acidimicrobiia; order Acidimicrobiales; family RAAP-2; genus Bog-473. The sequence goes on along the minus strand of CAVTUE010000010.1, from coordinate 104,052 downwards.
CTGTGGACCATCACCGAGGGTATGCGGCGCGGCCTGAAGTGGGCCTGGATCTTCTTCGTCATGAGCCTCTTCACGAGCCTGGCCTTCTCGGTGGCGTTCTTCCTCGCCTTCATGGAGCGCCAGCTGCGCTACAACCGATCGCTGGCCGCTTCGAGCACGGCGAAGCCGCAGTTGTAGCCGGGGATGAACGTCACCCCCGGGCCGCCGTGGCACCCCGCCCCGCACAGGTACAGCCCGTCGACCGGCACCCTCGCTGTCCGGCCAGCCGCGGGGGCCCGGCCGGAAGGGCCCCATGAACTCCGGCTGCAGCAGCCCGTGCGTGAAGTCCCCGCCCGTGCAACCGAACATCAGCTCGTACGTGTAGGCGGGGTAGTTGAGCTGTCGTTCGATGAGATCGGGGAAGTTCGGAGCTGCCGACGCGATCTTGGCCACGATCCGCTCGGCCATCTCGTCCCGGTGGCGACCCTGCGTCTCGCGGTCGCCGATTGGGAGGTAGAAGGCAAAGCTGCTGGCCGCGTGCATCCCATCGGGGGCGAGCGTCGGGTCGTCCAGCGAGGGGATCTGCAGGTTGAAGCTCGGGGACGCCGGCACCTCACCGCGCACACACCCCTCGAAATCCCGCTGCATCTGCTCCGCCGTACCGAAGAACGTCACGTTGCGCCCCAGCCTGGAGTCGTTGAGCGACTCGTAGGGGGCGCGGTACTCGGGCAACCCGCGCAGGGCGAAGTGGGCCTGGAAGTAGGCGGCGCGGTGGTCGATGGCGGCCGACGCGGCGGGCAAAGGCGCTCGGGGAGGCTGTCCGCATCGAGCAGGTGCGTGAACGTCGTCGTCGGGTCGAGGTTGGACACCACGACGGGCGCGGTCACCACGTCACCCTCGCCCAGCTCGACGCCCCTGACGGCGCCACCCTCGACGACGATGCGCGAGGCCTTGGCGTGGCGGCGCAGCTCGCCGCCGTGCTGCTCGAACATCCGGGCCAGGTGGTCGGCCATGGTGCCGAGGCCGCCCCGCACCTTCGACATGGTCGCCGTTCCCGGCGACGCCAGCGCGAAGGCGAGGCAGAGCGCGCTCCCCGGTGAGAAGGGTCCCCGGAAGGTCGAGTTGACGGCGAGGAAGGCCAGCATGCTCCGCACCGGCGCGTGCTTCGACCGGTCGGGGAGGTAGCGGTCGACGACGTCCATCACGCTGCCGAACATGGCGGTCCGGATCGCCTCCCGCTCGGCCTCGTTCGTGGCGCACTCCCACATCTCGTCGAGCGACTTCGGGGGCGTGCGCACGTCGAAGCGGCCGATGGCGCGGGCCGGGGCCTCGGCCCACGCGGCCACCTCGGCCATCCCGAGCACGGCCTCGATCCCGATCGTCTCGCCCAGGTGCTCCAGGAGACGCTCGGGATCCGAATAGAGGAGGATCGGCGGCCGGCCGTCGTCGCGGATGCTGGCCGACTGCACCTCGGGCTCGTAGATGGGACAGGACCCGAGGTCGAGGTCCTCGAAGATCTGGTTGGGCACCGGGAACTGGATCGACCCGGCCAGCTCGAAGCGGTAGCCGCGGATGAGCTCGGTGGTCGAGGCCATGCCGCCGATGAAGTGGTTCTTCTCCAGGCACAGGACCCGGAGCCCCCCGTGGGCCATGACCGTCGCGGCGGTCAGGCCGTTGTGACCCGCCCCGATCACGATGGCGTCGTAGTCCGTCATCGGGACCGGACTGTAGCGACCCCGCGCCGGCGTCGCCCCTGATTAGAGGGCCGTGAGGCTGGCCAGAAAGGAGGATCTGAGCCAGACTCCGGGATCGCCGGTCGGCACTGGCGCAGTCGTGCCCAACAGAAGCGAGAGAGCTAGATGCCGCATCGCCCTCCTGACCGGCCTCGACCCGAGGATGTCGTGGTCCCAACGCTCGATCCAGACGTCGCCGGCACGACGCGACATGGCGACCGGTGCCACGCAGGCGAGGGTGGATCGCTGAGGACGAACTCGTCACCGGCGGCCCCGGAGTCAGCCGGTCCTCATCGTGATGCGCCCGCGACTCGCTCAGGTGCTCACCGGCCCGTGTTCGTGGCTGTCGCCGCGAGGTCTGCCGGCCGAAGCGCTCGCGCAGCGATCCGAGCAGAAGTAGTGCCGCTCCCCGGCTGGACGACCGAGCCGGGGCCTGTGCCGTCTCCACCTGCATGCCGCAGACCGGGTCCCGCGTAGCGATCCCCCCGCCCAACCGCAGCGGTTGCGGTAGAGCCAGTACAAGACGCCGAAGAGGGCGAGGAAGACCAGGTTGAGGTACGTGGTGTAGTTCCACGAGAAGTGGGCCGGGGCGACGGTGGTCGGCCGCATGGTCGGCACCAGCCCGGCCGCGCTGAAGAGCAACTCGGTGAGGAGGCCCGCGGTGGACATGAGGGCCCAGAACACCACGAGCATCCGCACCATCAACCGCGTCCCGTAGTAGCGCCGGTAGATCATGAGGAGCGGGAATGCGATCAGGTCGGCGAAGATGAAGGCGATCACGCCACCGAAGGAGATGCCCCCCTTCCACAGCGCGGCCGCCAGCGGCACGTTGCCGATGGAGCAGACGAAACTGATGATGGCGATGAACGGGCCGACGATTGCGTTCTCCACGTCGTCCAGAACCCGTGTCCCGAGATGAAGACGGCCTGCCAGACCGACGTCGGCACCAAGACCGCCAGGAACCCGGCGACGGTGTACCCGATAACCAACTCCCGTCGCAGCATGGTCAGGTCCGACATGGTGTAGGTGGCGGAGTCGGCCCAACCGGGAACCGACCGCAACCGGGCCCTCAGGGCGGGCGAGCGGCGTCGGTCTCGGCGGGAGCGCCGTGCCTGATGTTCGGGAGCGTCCTCGGACTCCTGCAGGTGCTCGCGGGCCTGCACGACCAGGCGCCCGCGCAACCACAGCGCACCCCAACGTGGCCAGGAGGACGATCATGATGATCCCGCCGACGAATTCGCTCACGGCGAACTGCCAGCCCATCAGCACGATGAGGACGATCCCCAGCTCGATGACGAGGTTGGTCGAGGCGAACATGAAGACCATGGCGGCGACGAAATCGGCGCCCTTCACGAAGAGTGACTTGGCCATGGCGGAGGCCGCGTAGGAGCACGAGGACGAGGCCATCCCGTAGCCGGAGGCTCGGACGACGGCCGGGATGCCGTGGGAACCGAGGCGCCGGCGCATGGCGTCGCGGCTCACGAAGGCTTGAACCGCACCGGCCAGACCGAACCCCAACACGAGCGGCCAGAGCGTCTCCCAGAACATGAAGAAGCCTTCGCGGAGGGATCGCCCGATGTCGACGAGGACGGTGGACGTGGCCAACATCGGGGTCAGGAGCGAACCAACCGGCCGATGGCCGCGGAGGCTTCGTTGAGCTTCTCGGTCGCCGTCGTCCCCTCCCTCGCGGACGGCGTCCGACACGCAATGGGCCAGGTGGTCGTCGAGCAGCTCCAGCGCCACTGCCTGGAGCGCCTTGGTCGCCGCGGACACCTGTTCGAGGATGTCGATGCAGTACCGGTCCTCCTCGACCATGCGCTGGAGGCCCCTGACCTGCCCTTCAACTCTCCGCAAGCGTTTCTGGAGGGCGTCCTTGCTGTCGATGTACCCGGGTCGCACGCTGCCTCCGATCGCCGTACCTAATACCCCTATAGGGTATCGGGCCAGGCTTCTGGACGGCGCCGTTCAGTTGCCCAGGATCCCGAGACCCTCGTCTCTGATGCCCTTGGCGCGGGCGTCAGCGAAGTGCTCCAGCCAGTCTCGCATCTCTTCACTGCCGGTCTCGTCGGCCCAACGCCGGGGCATGGCCGGGAACGAGTAGTCGGGCGGGAGGGCCGGCGGTGCGGGCTCCAGAGCTCTCCGCTCCAGGGCGCTGTCGACGGCGGGCGCGAGACGCTCCGACTTGGCGCGGACCTGGGCCTCGTCGCGCTCCTTGAAGGCCGGGAGCACCTCGCGACCAAAGAGCTCGAGGGACTCACAGATGTGCTCATGGCGGTTCTTGCCGGCTTGCAACACGAAGATGACCTGGTCGACGCCCGCCTGCTCGAAGCGCTCGAGGTAGGCGCGCACCTGCTCCGGCGTCCCGGTCGCACCCCGCAGTCCGGTTCGGTCGCCCGCGGCCAGCTTCGCCCCGAGTCGCTCCTGGCGCAGGGCCGTCTCGACCTCGGGCGAATAGCCCTGGTCGCCGCGCCGCTCCAGGTACTCGGTCCAGACATCGGTCGAACCGGGCCGGTGCTCGCCGAAGACGTAGTAGTGCCCGAGCGAGTAGCCGAAGAAGTTGCCTCCCTCCAGGCCGCGGTCGAGCGCCACCTTCTCGTCGGGATGACACATCATCTGGGTCACGCAGGCGATGTTGGGGTTCACGGCGAGCCCGACGGGAACACAGCGCTCAGCCAGGGTCCGCTCGTAGTCGGACACCCATTTCTGCGCCTCCTCGGGGTCGATGAAGGCGAACGTCAGCGCGCCGATGCCCTTCTCGGCCGCCAGCAAGATGGTGTCGCGGCGGGAGCAGGCCACCCACAGCGGCGGGTGCGGCCGCTGCATCGGCTTGGGAACGACGTTGCGCGGCGGCATCTGGACGAAGCGCCCGTCGACACCGGTGAACGGCGTCTCCGTCATGCAACGCAGCGTCACCTGCAACCCTTCGAGCCAGGCGTCGCGCTTGGTGGCCGGATCGACCAGGAACCCGCCCAGCTCGGCTTCGGAGCCGGATTCCCCCGACCCGAACTCGACCCGGCCGCCCGAGATGAGGTCCAAGGTGGCCACTCGCTCGGCCGTGCGGGCGGGGTGGTTGTAACCCGGTGCGGTCTGGATGATGCCGTGTCCGAGCCTGATGTCCCGGGTCCGCTGGCTGCACGCACCGAGGAACACCTCGGGTGCCGATGAGTGGCTGTACTCCTCCAAGAAGTGGTGCTCCACCTCCCACACCACGTCGAAACCGAGCCGGTCCGCCAGTTCCACCTGCTCGAGCGCGTCCTGCATCAGGCGGTACTCGGCGTCGGCCTCCCAGGGCCGCGGCAGCTGGTGCTCGTAGAAGACCCCGAACTTCATGCGGCGCCCAGCGAGTGGAACTCGGTCAGGATGTCCGCCCCGTTCGTGCGCTGTGCGCACCAGAACTCCACTTCCGTCAGGGCCCCGCGCCGACCCTCCTCCCGCACCGGACCGAGGCTGTGGGCCAGAAGCGGCTCCCACATTCGCCCGATCATCTCGGTGCCGGCGTAGTGGCGCCCGTCGTCGCCGATCCAAGTGCGGTCGCGGATCTCCGAGAGCGCAGTGCGCAGGTAGCCGACGTGGGGCGACTCGTCGGCCCGGATGAAGGACACCAGGCGGGCGGCTTCCCCGTCGCCCGCCACGAGCTCGGTGTCGGACATCCACTCCTCGGCCCAGGCGAAGGTGTGGAAGGCAGAGATCTCGATGAAGAGGACGCGGATCATCAACGACACCATCATCTCGAGCTCGGCGGGGATGGCATCGGGAAGCAGACGGGTGGCGTCGGCGCCGGCGCGGCCCGGGCCGAATCCCATGCGTGTCAGCATCGCCCCGATGTCGAGCTCCTCGCACGACCGGTCGAACGCGATGTCACGGGCGGCGAACCACATGTCCTTGTGACCGGCCTCCTCGTCCCAGCCCGCCTCGTCGCGTCCGTGCGCCTCGAACAGCCCGCGCCCGAGATGATCGATGGCTGTCCCGCTGATGTCCTCCACGAAGTGGCGCTGCAGACCCTTGGGTTGCAGCAGTCGGATGTTGGCCCCGTATCCCTCCACCGTCCCGATACGGGTCAGCGTCGCCATCAGCGGCTCGGCGACGCCCGCGCGGATGAGGAACCGGGCCTGCTCGACGCTGGGGAAGGAGCGTTCCCACCAGGCGAGCGGGACGTCGATCAGCTCGCTCGAGAACAACGCGTTGTTCTGCTCGCCCCACGCGGCGATGGCGGGCTGGCGGAACCGGGTCCGTGGCGAGACGTAGCGGCCGTCCCCGTCGAAGCCGCCGTGACAACGGACGCCGCCCGCGATCAGCGGCTCGGCGACCGCGAGGTCGGCCAGGAGCTCCTGCTCGGTGAACTCCACCTGTGCCGTGCCCATCGCTGCTGCCTCCCTGTCGGGTCATGCTTCCTGTCCACTCTTGGGTATATACTTACCGGTATACAGACCGAGAGCAAGCTGCTACCGCGAGCCGAGCGGCGCGCCGCCATCCTGCACGGTGCCGCGGAGGCGTTCGCATCGTCCGGATATGCCGACACCTCGATGGAGGACGTCGCTGCCGCGTGCGGCATCACCAAGCTGATCGTCTACCGGCACTTCGGCTCGAAGGAGGAGCTCTACCGGGAGATCCTCCAGCAGGTCTTCGGCGATCTCGGCGAGGAGCTCCGGGCGGAATTGGCGATGCCGACGAGGGCCGGCCTCGGTCCGCGGACCCTCTTGACCGTGGCGCGGGCGGACCCGGCCGCCTTTACGCTCCTGTGGCGGCATGCGGCGCGCGAGCCGCAGTTCGCCGCGTACGCAGCCGAGCTCCGCTCGGTCTCGGTTTCCGTCGCTCGCAAGCTCAGCGGGCTCGACACCGGCGACGAGCTGCTGGACGCCTGGCGCTCCGAAGCTCTGTTCGGCTGGCTCGTCGAGGCCACACTCACCTGGCTGGAGCGGGGTGCGGCGGCGCGCGACGACGAGTTCGTCGCACAGACGTCGGCCGGGTACCGCGCGCTCCGAACGGCCCTGACCCGAGGCGCCCTCGTCTGACGTGAATTCTGCCCCGGGATCTGAGGCCGACGAGACCCCCGTGGCCCGAGACGGAGAGCGGTTCGAGAGTGCCTCCCTTCGTCCTCGTCCACGGAACCATGCTCGAAGGCAGGTGGCGGCTGAGGCCCCTTGCCGGTGCGGCGACACACGTGCAGGGCATCAGTTCACGCCTCGTACGGAGACGGCTGGTTGAAGATGACGGCCAGGCTCACGATCTTGCCGTCGCGGACGCTGAAGTAGTTCGACATCACCAGTTCGTCCGGCAAGTTGGTCTTGTCGTAGGTGCCGTCGTAGCGCGCTCGCACGATGGTGTCGCCGTAGTGGTCGACGACCTGGCGCACCTCCATGCTGACGTGGTCACCGACCATCTCCTTGGCCACCCACGCCCGGATGGCGTCACGGCCGTTGATCTCGCGGCGGACGTCGTTCACGTAGGCGTCGGGCGCGAAGGTGGCGACGATGGCATCGATGTCGAGGGCATTGACGGCGGCGACATGCTCGGCGATGACGCCGGTCAGCTCGGTGGTGTGCATGGAGTGACTCCTCTCTCTTCGTCGGATGCCACCACCCTCGACCGTCCCGCTGCGGCACGGTCAAGAGGCCTCTTTCGCCTTGACTCTCCCCCTCGGGGAGAGTTGAAACTGGAGGTATGATGTGGTCCCTGGCCATCGGCGATTTCGCCCGGGCCACCCACCTCAGCGTCAAGACCCTCCGGCACTACCACCAGCTCGGGATCTTGACGCCGGCGGAGGTCGACCCGAGGTCGGGATACCGCCGTTACAGCGTCGACCAGATCCCCACCGCACAGGTCATCCGGCGCTTCCGCGACCTCGACATGCCACTGGAGCAGATCGGTGCCGTCCTGGACGCCCCGGACGTCGAGGCCCGCAACGAGCTCATCGCCGCGCACCTGTCCCGGCTCGAGGAAGGCCTCGTCGAGACCCAGTCGGCCGTGGCCTCTCTGCGCGACCTGCTCCAAGGTCCGTCGCCCGCCCAGCGCGTGGAGCACCGCAGCGAGCCGGCCCTCCGGACGGCTGCCATCACCGAGACGGTCGGCCTCGGTGACCTGGGACCGTGGTTCCAGGGTGCACTCGGAGAGCTCTCCTCCACGCTGGCCGCGCGGCGCGGCGCCGGCCGGCCCCCCCGGAGGCGTGATCGCCAACGGCTTCTTCTCCGACGAGCGCGGCGAGATCACGATCTTCGTGCCGACGGCGGGCGCGATCAGACCGGTCGGGCGCGTCGAGGCACGGACCCTGCCGCCCGTCGAGCTGGCCACGATTGTGCATGCCGGCTCGCATGACGACATCGACCGCGCCTACGGGTCCCTGGCCACCTACGTCTCCGAGCACGCCCTCGGCGTCGATGGGCCGATCCGCGAGCGCTACCTCGTCGGTCGACTCGACAGCGCGGACGAGCGCGCCTGGCGCACCGAGATCGGGTGGCCCATCTTCCACACCGGCCCGGCCACCTAGAGCGGGAGACTCACCGGCGGCCCCACGAGGGCGACGCGCTCACGACGGGCCCGCGACCCAGGAGGCGGTGATCTCTGCGACCTCGGCTTCGCTCTTGCGCAGCGAGTGGTCGCCGTCGACGAAGACGCGGGTCACCTGGCCGGGGATCGCGGCCGTCTCCCGCTCGAGCTCTTCCGGCGTGGCGAAGGCGTCGCGTCGCCCCGAGACGAACAGGCAGGGAAGCCGCAGGGCGGGGAAGTGCTCGGTGCGGAGGCGTTCGGGCCGACCGGGGGGATGGAGGGGGTAGCTGACCAGGACGAGAGCGGCCACCTCGAGCCCCTCAGCCGCCGCCATGGAGCACATACGGCCACCGAAGGACCGTCCCCCGATGGCGATACGGCCGGTCGGGACGCCCAGTCGCTCGGCCAGCGCTGCGGTGGCGTCGCGCACCACCTCGATGCACACCGCCGGCGGATCGGTGCGGCGCTTCCCCGCCGCCTGTCCCGGAAACTCGACTCGCTCCACCACGACGCCGACGGCGCTCACCGCGGCATCGATGGCGACGAGCCCCGACTGCTCGCGTCCAGCACTCGCCCCGGGTGTCAGCACGAGTCCGGCAATCCCCGGCGTCACCGGACCATCATGGCGTGCACAGGCGGCGGCCGCAGGCACGGCGAGACATCTCCGCCGCGGCCGGCTACAGGCTGCGATCGACCTCGGCGATGTAGCCCTGCTTGACCGAATCGGGAAGGAAGGAGGCGTGGAAGGAGTTGCGGGCCAACTGGGCGATCGCCTGGCGGTCCAGGCCGAACGCTTCGGCGACGGCGGTGAAGTTGTCGGCGACGTAGCCGCCGAAATAGGCGGGGTCGTCCGAGTTGACCGTGACGAGGAGGCCACGCTGGACGAGGGCCGGCAGGTCGTGTTGCGACAGGGACGGGAAGACCCGGAGCCTGACGTTGGAGAACGGGCAGACGGTGAGCGGGATCTGCTCCGCCGCCAGCCGCGCGACGAGCCGCTCGTCTTCCAGGCAGCGCACCCCGTGATCGATACGCCGCGCCCGGAGCCAGTCGAGCGCCTCCCAGATGTACGCGGGGGGACCCTCCTCTCCGGCATGCGCCACACCTGGAAGGCCCATCTCCCGGGCCCGCCTGAACGCGTTGACGAAGTTGGATGGAGGGTTGCCCATTTCGGCGGAGTCGAGACCGACGGCCGTCAGGTGCTGCACGAAGGGTCGGGCCTCCTCCAGCGTCTCGAGCGCCGCCTCCTCGCCCAGTTCGCGCAGGAAGCACAGGATCAGGCCCGACGAGATCCCGAGGTCGGCCGCCCCGTCGTCGAGGGCACGGCGGATCCCGCTGATGCAGGTCTCGAAGGAGACGCCGCGCCGGGTGTGCGTCTGCGGGTCGAAGAAGATCTCGGCGTGGCGGACACCCTGGCTGACCGCCGTGGACAGATAGGCCGTCGTGAGGTCGTAGAAGTCCTGCGCGGTGAGGAGCACGGCGCAGTTGGCGTAGTAGATGTCGAGGAACGACTGCAGGTCGTCGAAGACGTAGGCGCGCCGGAGTGCGGTCATGTCCGCGTAGGCGAGGGGCACCTCGTTCCGCGCCGCCAGCGCGAAGACGAGCTCGGGCTCCAGCGTCCCCTCGATGTGCACGTGCAGTTCGGCCTTGGGCAGCCGCCGGACGAAGGCCGCGGTCTCCGTCATGCTCCGTGCCTCGGGCCGCGCCGGCTCGAGCGGACCGGGGTGGATCGGGATGGTTCTCGCGCTTGGATCAGCTCCCTCGGCGGTCGGGGTTCGAACGCCCATGGTGGCCCACCGCGGGTAGAAGGCGCTGCCACGGCCCGCGCCTGACCCGCGGGGGTGGGCCGGTGACGACACTGCAGGACGTCGATGCCGGCACGGGAGCCGAAGGGGCGACGCGGGCCCATTGGTGGATCCTCGTCGTCATCGCCGGTGCCCAGCTCATGGTGGTGCTCGATTCGACCATCATGATCATCGCCCTGCCCTCGGCGCAGCACGCCCTGGGGTTCTCGAACACCGATCGACAGTGGGTCGTCACCGCCTACACGTTGGCCTTCGGCGGTTTCCTTCTGCTCGGTGGCCGGATCAGCGACATGTTCGGTCCGAAGCGGACCCTCATGGCGGGCGTCCTGGGCTTCGCCCTGGCGTCGGCTGTGGGAGGCGCGGCTCAGACCACCCTCATGTTGATCGGTGCCCGTGGCCTGCAGGGCCTCTTCGGTGCGCTGCTGGCCCCGTCCGTGCTGTCGATCCTGACGTCGACCTTCACCGATCCGCGGAGCGGGGGCGGGCCTTCGGGATCTACGCCACCATCGCCATCGCCGGATCCGCCTTCGGGTTGATCCTCGGGGGCTTCCTGACCGAATACGTCGACTGGCGCTGGTGCCTGTACGTGAACCTGCCCATCGCCGCGCTCGTCCTCTTCGGTGCCTTCACCATGCTCTCCAATCGGCACGGGACCCGCGGCGTGCGGCTCGACGTGCTCGGCGTCGTCCTCGGCTGCGGCGGCCTGGTCGCCCTCGTGTACGGGCTCGGGGAGGCCGGCACGAGCAGATGGGGCGCCACCGACGTCAAGGCCGCCCTCGCGGCCGCGGTGCTGCTGCTCGGCGCCTTCATCCTGTGGCAGAGCAAGGGGCCCAATCCGCTGTTGCCGCTGCGCGTGCTGCGGAACCGGAACCGCGCCGGGTCATTCCTGACCATCATGCTCGCGGTCACCGGGATGTTCGGCACCTTCCTCTTCCTCACCTACCTCCTCCAGACGATCGACCACTACTCCCCGCTGATGACCGGCGTCGCCTTCCTGCCTCTGTTGGCCCTCAACGGGCTGGCGGCGACGCAACTGGCCAGCCGGCTGATGCCGCACGTGCGGACCCGCCTGTTGGTCGTGCCCGGCCTGTTGCTCGCCGCGCTCGGCGCGGCCCTCTTCACGACCCTGACCCCAGGCGCCGCCTACGTGACCCACGTGCTGCCGAGCGAGCTGCTGTTGGGCCTCGGACTTGGGCTCGCCATCGTGCCCTGCATCAGCACCGCCACCCAGAACGCCGACCCGAAGGACGTCGGGGTGACCTCGGCCATGACGAACACGTCGCAACAGATCGGCGCCTCCATCGGGACCGCGCTCCTGAACACCATCGCGGCCGCAGCCACCGCGACCTACCTGGCGGTCGCACGCCGCGCACTCCAGCGGCGTGGTGGCGAAGGCGACGGTGCACGGCTACGCGACGGCCAGCGCGTGGGTGGCCGGCATCTTCGTCCTGGCTGCGCTGATCGGGGGGGTGCTCATCGACGTGCATCCGGGGCAACCGGTTGCGGATGCCGCGGCGGTGGACGCTGACGGTGCGCTCCTGCCCACCGAGGTCTACTGAGCGAGAAGCGCCCACCAGGGATATTTGTGGAGGGGGCGATGTTTGTGGAGGGGGCGATGTTTGTAGAAACTACAAACGAGTTCGTTGATAGTTCCGGAAGGTGCCCCACGCCCCCGAGAGCCCGGAAGATGCCCCCGAAGGCCTGGAAGATTTCCCGCCCCCCGAGCGCCCGGCAGATGTCCCCGAGAGAACCCAGACCGAAGAGCAGGAGCCGAACCTGGCGGATCGGCCCCTGCAGAACGCGCTCTGTGTGGTGAAGCGGTGGGGTCCTCGCCCCGCACCTGACTCGGCCTAGGCCACGAGCTCCGGCGCCGACCACTCGAAGCCTTCGCCGTCCACGAGCTCGGACTCGGCATAGGCCGATTCGCTCGCCCGCTCGCTCTCGTCCGTCCCGGCCGGCACGCCGGCGTCGTCCGCGGCCGGCAGGTGGACCAGGAGGGCCACCATGGCGAGCGCGGCGATCCCGAAGAGGGCGGCCACGCCGAAGGTCAGATCGAGGCCGTGCACCATGCCCGTCGGGACTGCGGCCCCGGCCTTGAGCTGTGCGTGGCCTGCAGCGGCACTGAGGACCGTGACGAGCACGGCGAGACCGAGGGCGGCTCCCAGCTGCTGGGTGACGTTGACCAGGCCGGACGCCGCCCCGGCGTCACCGGGCTCCACCCCGGCGAGTCCCGCCGTGGTGAGCGGCACCAGCGCGGTTCCTGTGCCGAAGCCCAGCAGCACCAGGCCGACCAGGATCTGCTGGTACGAGGCGCCGGCATGCAGCTGGCTCGACAGGAGCAGGGCGACGACGGTCAGGCCGATCCCCGTCATGATCAGCGCCTTGGGGCGCACCCGGCCGAGCAGGACCTTGCTCACCAGCTGTGACGACAGGAACACCGCGAGCGGCATGGGCAGGAAGGAGAGGCCGGTGCGCAGCGGCGAGTACCCCTGCACGTCCTGGAGGAACTGGCCGACGAAGAAGAACATGCCGTACATGCCGGCGTACATCAGCCCGCGGGAGATGTTCGCCGCCGTGCGCGTCCCGCTGGCGAAGAGGCGCAGCGGCACGATCGGCTCCTCGGCCCGGGTCTCGATGCGCACGAACACGCCGAGCAGGAGGGCGCCGACAGCGAGGGAGGCGATGGTGACGAGGCTCGACCACCCGTCGCTGCCCGCCTCGACCAGGCCGAGCACGATGCCCACCATGCCGAACGTCGACGTCAGCGCACCGGCGACGTCGAAGTGCCCGGTGCGGCGCGCAGTCTCGTGGAGCACAATCCGCCCGACGGCGAGGACGGCGATCCCGATCGGCACGTTCACGAACATCACCCAGCGCCACGACACCAGCTGCGTCAGCGCGCCGCCCGCCACGAGGCCGATCGCCCCGCCGGCCGCCGAGACCGTGGTGAAGAGGGCGATGGCCCGGGTCCGTTGGCGCCCTTCGGAGAACATGGTGGTGAGGAGCGCCAGTGAGGAGGGAGCGGCCAGCGCGGCGCCCACTCCTTGGAGGGCACGGGCGGACAGGAGCATCCAGCCCGAGACGGCCAACCCGCCGAAGAGCGAGCTCAGCGTGAAGATGGCGATGCCGGCCAGGAAGGTGCGGCGCCGGCCGAGGAGGTCCCCGCAGCGGGCCCCGAGGAGCAGCAGGCCCCCGAACGTCAGCAGGTAGGCGTTGAGCACCCAGGAGAGCTCGCCCCCGGAGAGGCCCAGCCCCTCTTGGATGTGCGGGAGGGCGACGTTGACGATGGTCGTGTCCAGGACCACCATGAGCTGCGAAGTCAGGATGACGAAGAGGAACACCGAGGGGCTGCTGAGCAGGCCCTTCAGGCGTCCGGGTGGGCCCTCGGCCGGGCCGCCGACGGGCGCGGGACGAGGCGCGACAATGAGAGAAGAAGGCATTTGATTCCGATCTGTCCGCTGGTATTCTGGGTAAGCGGAAGCTTCCTCCGATTAGTATACGGAGGGTGACTCCGCTTTGCAAGACGGAGTTTTCGCGGGGAGGGAACGCAGGACGATGACGGCACAACCGAGGTCGACGACGACGGTGGATCGCATCGAGGAGGCCGAGGAGGCGCGCCCGATGCGGGCCGACGCCAAGCGCAACTACGAGCGCCTCGTCACAGCGGCGCGGGAGGTGTTCGCCCAGGAGGGCGGCGGCGCCTCGATGGAGGCCATCGCCAAGGAGGCGGGGGTCGGGATCGGGACGCTGTACCGGCACTTCCCCAAGCGCATTGACGTGGTCGAGGCGGTCTACCGCGAGGATGTCGACGAACTGACGACCGTCGCCGAGTCGGTCACCGCGACCATGGAGCCGTGGCCGGCGCTCGTGGCGTGGCTCGAGGCGTTCGTCCGCTATGCGAGCGGCAAGAAGCGGTTCCTCAACGAGCTGCATGAGGCGTTCGAGAAGAACCCCGAATTGCGCGTGGCGTCGCGTGAGCGGATCGTGGCCGCCCTGGGACTGGTGCTCACGCCGGCTCAGGAGGCGGGGGTGGTGCGCACCGATATCGACGCGCCCGACCTGATGCAACTGCTCAGCTCCATGTGCATGAGCGCGACCCTGACCCCGGATCAGAGCGGGCGGCTGCTCGTCATGATCCAGGACGGCCTACGGCCGCCGGCGTAGGGAGACAGCCGCTCCGAGGATCAGATGCCGGTGTGCTCGGCGCGCACGGGATCCGGATCCGGCACATGCGGCATCAGCGCGTTCGGCGGAACCGTTCCCAGCCGCCCCGCTTCGAAATCTTCGAGGGCCTGCACGATCTCGCTGCGGGTGTTCATCACGAAGGGCCCGTAGTGCTCCACCGGCTCCCCGATGGGCCGGCCCCCGAGGATCAGGACCTCGAGGTGGCCGGTCCCGGAATCCTGCGTGTCGTCGGCCCGGAGCGAGATGAAGTCGCCCCGGCCGAACGAGACGAGTTGCCCGCTCGTGACGGGCCGGCCTTCGCTGCCGACGCGTCCGGATCCGGCGAGGAGGTAGACGAGCGCGTTGAAGCCTGGGTTCCAGGGGAGCTCGAGCAGCGCGCCGGGCGCCACCGATGCATGCATGAAGGCCATCGGCGTGTGGGTCGACCCGGGACCGCGGTGCTCACCGACCTCACCGGCGATGATCCGGACCAGGGTCCCGCCATCGCCGGATGCGACGCAGGGCGACGTCGCCCGCCTCGAGGCCCTGATACGCCGGCTCGATCATCTTGTCCTTGGCCGGCAGGTTCACCCAGAGCTGGATGCCATGAAAGTGGCCGCCGGCGACGACGAGCTCCTCCGGCGGCGTCTCGATGTGCAGGATCCCCTTCCCGGCTGTCATCCACTGCGTCGCTCCGTCCGTGATGAGGCCGCCGCCACCGTGCGAGTCCTGGTGGGCGAAGGTGCCGTCGATCATGTACGTGACGGTCTCGAACCCGCGATGCGGGTGCCACGGCGTCCCTTTCGGTTCGCCGGGGGCGTACTCGACCTCCCCCATCTGGTCCATGTGCACGAACGGGTCGAGGTCCTGCAGGTGCAAGCCGGCGAAGGCCCGACGCACGGGGAAGCCCTCCCCCTCGAGCCCCTGCGGAGCCGTGGTGACGGACTTCACGGGGCGCTCGCTCGCCCGCGTGCGGTCGAGCTCGGGAACGGACGGCAGCTTGCTGAGATCACTGACGGTCACTGCGGGCACGAGGACCTCCCATCGGTGGCGGCGAACCGGACGGGTCCGTCCACTGCGTGCAGGTTATGCGCCGGGACGCGTGGTTTCACCGGTCAGACGAACGGCCGGGCCTCCTGCCTTAGTGGAGATGCCGCTGCCAGTCCGCCGGTACACGGCCGGCAGGCCCCGGGGTGGGCTGACTCAGCGGGTGATGCTGCGGCGGGGCTAGCTCGGGCCCGTCGTAGTACTGCTCGTTCTCGTAGTCCCAGAACCAGTCCTCACCCGGCTCGAAGCTCCGGACGATGGCGTGGCCGCTCTGCCGGGCGTGCGCGCTGGCGTGCTGGCTGGGGGAGCTGTCGCAACAGCCGATGTGTCCGCAGGCGGCGCAACGGCGGAGGTGGAGCCACCACCCGTTGGCTGCGTCGCACTCGACGCAGCCGTCCCCGCTGGGTTCAGCCTGTTGGTTGATCAGTTCGTCGGCCATGGCCTCCAGGTTATTGACCGGCGTACAGGGATGGGCGGGGTCGGCGGGCGCGGGCAGCGCCGGGGAACGAAGCCCCGGCGAAACCCACACCGGTACCCGGCGAGCAGCGTGCGCTGCCCGACCGGGAGCCGTTCATCCCGCGACCGCGTCCTTGCGCCGGGGCAGGACCCAGCCCGCCCGGGGGAAGTGGCACGTATACCCGTTGGGGTAGTGCTCCAGGTAGTCCTGGTGCTCGGGCTCCGCCTCCCAGAACGGCCCCGCCGGGGCGACCTCGGTCACCACCTTGCCGGGCCACAGGCCCGACGCCTCAACGTCGGCGATGGTGTCCTCGGCCACGCGCTTCTGCTCGTCGTCGACGTAGAAGATCGCCGACCGGTAGCTCGCCCCGATGTCGTTGCCCTGGCGGTTGCGCGTCGTCGGGTCGTGGATCTGGAAGAAGAACTCCAGCAGCTCGCGGTATGAGGTCACCGCCGGGTCGAACGTGATCTCGATCGCCTCGGCGTGGTTCCCGTGGTTCCGATAGGTGGCATTCGCCACCTCACCGCCGGTGTACCCGACCCTGGTGGAGAGCACGCCCGGGCGCTTGCGGATGAGGTCCTGCATCCCCCAGAAGCATCCGCCGGCCAGAATTGCCTTCTCTGTCGTGGCGCTCACTGGGCCACCTCCTCCTTGGTCGCTCCTCCATCGAAGAGCTTCGTGTACTCACCGTAACCCTCGGCCTCGAGATCCTCGTAGGGCACGAAGCGCAGCGCAGCCGAGTTGATGCAATAGCGCAGGCCGCCCTCCTCGGGGGGGCCGTCGTTGAAGACGTGGCCGAGGTGGCTGTCCCCGTGGACCGAGCGGACCTCGGTCCGGATCATGCCGTAGGTCGGATCCTGCTTCTCCACGACGTTGGCCGGCTCCAAGGGGATGGTGAAGCTGGGCCATCCACATCCACTGTCGAACTTCTTGAGGGAGGCGAACAAGGGCTCTCCCGAGACGATGTCGACGTAGATGCCGGCCTCCTTCTTGTCCCAGAACTCGTTGTCAAAGGCCGGCTCGGTGGCGGCCTCCTGGGTGACGGCGTACTGCCTCGGGGCCAGCTTCGCCACGGCTTCTGGGTCCTTGCTGTATCGATCTGTCATTCCAACTCCTTTGCCACCCATCGGTGGCTTCCGTTATTCCATTCAACCTTGCTCGCCACCCTTTGGTTCCCGATTTTCCCGGGTTCGCGCGCCTTCCCTCTCGACACCGGATGGATCCGCGACGGGGTGCGGACCTTGATCGGACGCCGGGCACGGACATCCGCCAGGCGAGGCGCTGACCTGGTCTTTCTGTAGACTCGGCGTCCCGGGCTGCCCGCGGCCGCACCGAGGACTTCAACGGGACGGCGGCCCCCGATCGCAGGGAGCCGGTCGTCCGCGGCATCCGGCCGATCGCCACCGGCCTGGCGCCGATCGGCCACCGCCGCTTGACCACGATCGTCCTCGCGTCCGACGACAAGGGCGGATGCTGCCAGGTGGCGACGTCCGTGTCGAGGTTGCGCCGGCCTGAGCTCGGCCGTTCGGCGGGTTCAGCCCACCGCCGGAGGCGGTCCGCCAGCGGGGGCGGTCCCCCGACGTCCCCCCTCGCCGCCTGTCGGCGCTGGAGCCGCCATCCCCCAGCTCTGGGCGATCAGGGAGAGGGATCGCACCCGGCCTTCATAGGAATGGGACCGGGTCGAGAGCATGATCTCGTCCGCCCCGGTGCGGTCGTGCAGCTGGCGGAGGCCGTCGGTCACGATGTCCGGATCACCGATCAGATGCGTCGACATGGCCTCGTCGACGACCGCCTTCTCGGCCGAGGTGAACTCGTATGCCGCAGCTTCCTCGGGGGAGGGCAGCGGGCCCAGACGGCCGCTTCGCAACTGCAGGATGCTGAGTGCGGTCGAGCCGGAGAGCCAGCGCGGCTTCGTCCTCGCTCGGTGCGCAGAGCACGGAGACGGCCACCATGGCCCTGGGTTCGGCATGCAGCACCGAGGGACGGAAGTTCGACCGATAGGTGGTCAACGCAGGATCGAGGAGCTTGGGGGCAAAGTGGTAGGCGAACGAGTACGGAAGACCGAGGAGCCCCGCCAACTGCGCGCTGAAGAGCGACGAGCCGAGCAGCCACACCTCGGGAAGGTAACCACGGCCGGGGTTCGCCGATGGGTGGCTCGGGGCACCCTCGCCCGGCAGGAGATAGTTGATCAGCTCCACGACATCATCGGGAAAGGTGTCCGCATGCATCTCGGGCGTGCGCCGAAGTGCCCGGACCGTCACCGGGTCGGTCCCGGGAGCACGTCCGAGCCCGAGGTCGATCCTCCCGGGGTGCAAGGCCTCCAGCGTGCCGAACTGCTCGGCCACCACCAGCGGGGCGTGATTCGGTAGCATGACGCCGCCCGAGCCCACTCGCAGGGTGGAGGTCACGTCGGCCAGGTGGGCGATGAGGACGGCGGGCGCCGAGCTGGCCACAGCGGGCATCCCGTGATGCTCCGCCACCCACAAGCGGTGGTAGCCCAGCCGCTCCACCTCCGCCGCGACCTGCACCGTCTCCCGCAGGGCTTGGGCCGGGGTTGATCCCGTGGCCACGGTCGCGAGATCGAGCACGGAGAGGGGAACCATGACCGTTCCAACACGGAGACCCTCTCAAAGCTTCCTGGCCAGCGGTCCGGAAGCGCCAAGAAGGTCCTTGGGACACCTCCTGAAGCGCTCTAGCCGAGCCGTGTCAGGACGTTGCGGGTGATCTGTTCGATCTGCGGGTCTCGCGCCGCCAGCCCATGAGCCCAGTCGGTCGAACCCGACGTGACCACGGTCGCTCCCGCCTCGTTCGTGAACGCACCCAGGACCGCGTGGCCGTGACGGATGCGCTCCATGGCCTCGGGATCCCGCGTCCCGAAGACGCGGGACGCGATGTACTCCAACTCGCTCGGCTCGCCCGGCTTGGGAGGACGAGGCGCCGTCTGGCGGGTGAAGTGCTGCGTCGGGCACGAGCCCAGGATCTCGAAGGTCGCTGGCGTGCCGTCCTCGCCGGTCGGGTACGGCAGCCCGTCCCGGTAGGTGAACACGCACCCGTCGCACTCGTAGCCCACGACGGTGGCAGAGGCACCCAGCACGTCGCCGTAGCCGAGGCCGGTGCCGTCGAAGATCCAGTGGCCGGCGCGGTGCACGGTGTAGCCACCGAGGCCCGCGGTCACGTTGCGACCGATGCGGTGATAGCCCCCGCGGGTGAATGAGACGCCGGTCATGGCGTTCTCGGGACGCCCGACGACGACGTCGGACCAGAACGTCGTGACCTCGGCTTCGCGGTCGGTTCCCATGAGCGGGTCGTTCTTGAAGAAGGCCTTGTACCCGATCATCACGTCGTGATCGTCGCCCTCGATCCGCACCTGCCACAACGATGTGTTCCCGGAGAAGAATGCCGCATTGCCGCCCCGGCGGCGAACGACTCGACCGTGTCGCGCATGCCGTGTGACCAGTACTCGTCGTGACCGACCGAGAGATACAGACTTGCGCCGTCCAGCACCTCCGGGTGTTGTTCGAGATCGGCATTCGTGCACACCCCGATCTCGAACCCCTGGCGTTCGGCCCACTGAATGAAAGGCAACTCCCAGTCGGGCCAACCCGCCGACCCGGCATAGCCCGAGAGATGGTTGATCTGGATGTAACCGACGTGTGCAGCGTTCTGCGGGTCGGGCGCGCCCGTCCCGGTCACACGGCGGCCCTTGCCCGGTGGCTTGTACAGGTAGCCTGCCGACATCGGGCGCTGAAGGGCGACTTGGGTGCCGCCGGTGTACAGGTTCGGTCCGCCGAAGTCGTTGTAGGCGTGCCACGTGTTGGTTGCGAGTGCGAGCACGATCCGCGGACCGGGCGACGGACGAACGACGAAGAACGCACGGTCGCGCCGCACCTTTTCGCCCACGTCGATCTCCATGACGACCTCGTAGTAGCCCGATCGCCACGACGGATCGACGTCCACCGTCAAGGCGACGGGCCACCCGCATCCCTTCGAGGACGCGTCGCTCGGCGTCTCGTGCTCGCCGGCCGCGACCGTTTCAGAACCGAACACGACCTCCCGCCGACCACCGACGCGTGCCACCTCGACGCGCACCGGTCGCCCGGCTGCCGACGACATGTGCAGGCCGACCGGCTCGCCCGGGGCCACCGATTGCGGCCAGCAGTACCCAGTCACCACTTCGCGTCCCATCTCCCGACCCTAACGAGGTCCGATCACCCGCCGCATCCGAACCGGGAGCCACGCCCCCCGGTGTCCTCAGTTCGCGACCCCCGAACGGGCGGACGATCGCGGATCGATGACGAGATGTGCGATGTCCAAATGGGTCAGGGGGGTCTACCCCGTCGGTCGGCGATCCATCCGTCGAGGACGCTGGCCGCGTGGTCCGCGAGCTCAGGCGGTGATCTCCTGCGCAAGGTGTTGGCGGAGGTCGGCCAAGAGCGCTGACGCTTCCTCGACCGTCGGCGCCGTTCCGTAGAGGTAAAAGTCTGGTCGCTGCAGCGCACACGTCGTGTGGTGCTCCGCGAACCAGCGGATGAACAGCGGATCGGGTTCGACGAGCGCGACGGCACGGCCGCCGATCGACTCGAACCAGGCGCTCTCGTTGCGACCGATGCGCTCGACATCGGCACCGAGGACCACGAGTCGCCAGCCGTTGCCGTACACCTCGTCGAACCGTCGTCCACCGTCCCTGCCCTGCACGAACTGCGTGCCGGCGTGTGGTGCGATGGGGTGGATGCACCCCGACGAGATCCTCGGAGCACGTCAGGAAAGCGTGCTCCGCGCCGCCGGGGACCGGGGTGCGCCGGTCACCGCCGACAGGTGGGGCGACGGACCGGTGGCCGAGAGCGGCTGGGCAATGTCCTCGAGCGACTTCTGCTCGGCGTCGATCCCGAGGAAGATGGCGACGACTCCGCCGATGATCATCACGGCGGCCCCGATGAGGTAGCCGATGAACAGCCTGAAGTGGTCCTGCCCGTTGCCGATCAGTTCGCCATAGAGCCAGGGACCGAAGGCGCCGAAGCTCTGGGCGATGGCGAAGAAGACTGCGATGGCCTTGGCCCGCACCTCGACCGGGAAGATCTCGCTCACGGTGAGGTAGGCCGACGACGCACCGGCCGAGGCGAAGAAGAAGATCACGCACCAGCATGCCGTCTGGGTCACGGCGTTGAGGGCGCCGGCATTGAACAGGACAGCACTGAAGGCGAGGAGAACACCGGACAGGATGTAGGTACCGGCGATCATCTTCCGACGGCCGATGGTGTCGAAGAGGCGCCCGATGGTGAGCGGGCCGACGAGATTCCCCAGAGCAAAGAAGATGAAGTAGTAGGCGGTGTCAGTGGCCGGGACGTTATAGATCTTGGTAAGAACCAAGGCGTAGGTGAAGAAGATGGCGTTGTAGAGGAACGACTGGGTGACCATGAGGCTGGCCCCGAGAACGGCCCGCCTGGGGTAGTGGACGAAAAGCGTTCGGGCCAGGGCTACGAATCCGATGTTGGTGGCCGGAGTGATCTCGATGGCCTTGGATTCGTCGATTTCACCGAGGGTACCGCCGCTGTGTTCGGTCGCCTGCTCGATCTCCTCGACAGCGGCCTCGGCCTCTTGTTCCCGGCCGTGCATGAGAAGCCATCGTGGGCTCTCCGGAAGGTTCTTGCGCACGAAGAGGATGACGAAGCCCAGCGCCGGGCCGAACAGGAAAGCGATCCGCCACGAGTAACTGGCGGGGAGGTGGTTCACCAGGAGGATGGTGAGCACCGTGGCGATCAACGCACCGCCCCAATAGGTGCCGTTCACGGCAATGTCCACCCGGCCCCGGTACTTGGCCGGGATCAGCTCATCGATGGCAGAGTTGATGGCCGCGTACTCACCACCGATGCCCATGCCAGCAATGAACCGGGAGGCCCAGAGCCAGTAGGACCAGCCCTGCGAATGCCCGAAGGTCAGGGCAGTGAGCACGCCCCCGAACAGGTACACGCCCAGGGTGATCATGAACAGGTTGCGCCGCCCGAACTTGTCTGACATCCGACCGAAGAAGAGAGCCCCGACCACCTCGCCCAGGAGGTAGACGGTGCCCACGGCGAACGCCACTTCGGAGGAGGAGAGGTTGAGGGCCTGCTTCTGGCTGATGAGACCTTCGGCGTTGCTGGCGACGGTGATCTCGAGTCCGTCCAGCACCCAGGCCACACCGAGCGCGACGACCAATCGCGTATGGAACCGCGACCAACCCAAGCGGTCGAGTCGGGCCGGGATGAGACTATGGATCGAACCCCCGCGAGGTCGATCTCCGTTCGATGGTGCCAGTACCTCCGCGCTGACCGTTGCCATGTCCCCTCCCCTCGTTCCGACCGTGACGGTCATTTCCTTACCCAGCAGTGCTTCGCGTCATGCACGGTCCGTAGGGCACCGCCCGACACAACCGCGACGACGTGTCTTGGCGTCGCGCATGGAAGACAGCGCGATACGAACGCAACAGCGGGCCGGCGGTACGCGTTGTATCCGTGAGCACGAAGCCTCGACGCCCGCCGGCGCACGCCTCGTCTGCTCCCTGTGAATCTCACGTGGACCGATCACTATTCCCCCACTTACACATCCCGGATCGGCCGTTGCCACATGCTTCGTTACTTTGCGGACGATTCCAGATTCAGTACTCTCGGTGTCGTGACTGAGGGACAACGCCGCGCTGCTGAGCTCCTCGTCCAGTGCCTCAGGCACGAAGGGGTCAACTGTGTCTTCGGTATTCCCGGTGAAGAGAACATCTACCTCACCGACGCGCTGTCCCGGTCGCCTATTCGCTACGTTCTGGTCCGCCATGAACAAGCGGCGTCGTTCATGGCCGAGATGTACGGCCGGCTCACCGGCAGAGCAGGGGTTTGCTCCGCCACCTTGGGGCCGGGCGCCATCAACCTCCTCTTGGGAACGGCTGACGCCTTTACGAACAGCACACCGGTGCTGGCTCTCTCGGCCCAGGTGGGACTGAACCGGATCTACAAGGAATCGCATCAGAGCGTCGACCTGGTCTCCATGTTCAGACCAGTGACGAAATGGGCCGACCTGATTCTCACGCCCGGGTCGATTCCCGAAATGGTCCGCAAGGCATTCAAGCTCGCTCAGACGGAGCGGCCGGGATCCGTCTACCTCGGTGTCCCAGAGGACGTCGAGGCCGCCTACGTCCCAGATCAGCTGGTGCCGCTGGACCTCAATACACCCCGAACCGACGAGCCGTCGCCCTCGCAGATCGCCCGGGCCGCTGCCGTGCTCGAGGCAAGCCAGCGACCCATCATCTTGGCCGGGCACGGGGCCGCCCGTTCGGGAGCGGCCGGCGCACTGCTGCGTTTCTCCGAGCTGCTGAGCCTCCCAGTGGCGACGACGTTTCACGGCAAGGGCGTGTTCCCCGACGATCACCCGCACTCCCTCGGTGCCGTCGGGTTCATGAGTCACGACTACGTCAACTTCGGGTTCGACGATGCAGACGTGATCGTCAGCGTCGGCTACGAGCTGCAGGAGTTCGACCCCGTCCGGATCAACCCGGACGGAGACAAGCAGATCATCCACCTGAGCCGTGTCCCAGCAGAAGTGGACGCCCGTTACGACGTCGAGGTGGGGATCCAGGCCGACATCGGCGAGCACGCTGGACGCCCTGGGGGTGGCGACCACCCGCCGTTTCGCCCAGGGGACAAGAGGCGAGAAGATCCAGCGGCTCCTGGCCGATGAACTGGCCCAGGGCGCAGCCGACGACAGCTTTCCGCTGAAGCCGCAGCGAGTCGTTGCGGACACTCGGGCGGCCCTCGGCCGTTCCGACATCGTCCTCGCCGACACCGGGGCCGTGAAGATGTGGATGGCCCGCCTCTACCCCACGTATGAGCCGAACACGTGCCTTGTCTCCAATGGGCTCTCGACGATGGCCTTCGGCGTCCCGGGCGCCATCGGGGCCAAGTTGGCGGCGCCCGCCTGCAAGGTGCTGGCCGCGGTCGGCGACGGCGCGTTTCTCATGAACTCTCAGGAGATCGAGACGGCCCTCCGCGAGCAGATCCCGCTGACCGTCCTTATCTGGGAGGACGACGCCTATGGCCTAATCGGCTGGAAGATGGACCTCGAGCTCGGCCACCACGTGGAAGTCGAATTCTCCAACCCCGACTTCGTGGCGTACGCCGAGAGCTTCGGGGCACAAGGCTACCGGGTGGGTGCCGCGGGTGATCTTCTCCCCATGCTCAACGAGGCCCTGGCCGCCGACACGGTGTCGGTGATCACCTGCCCGGTCGACTATACGGAGAACATCCGTCTCACCGAAGCCCTGGGCGAACTTTCGGGACCATTCTGACCCTCGGAGCTTCGAGCTTTGTGAGTCCCCGATGAAAGGCTCTCGCGCTGGCTGAGCTCGATCGGTTCGAAGCCCGTCGATTACGGACAGAGGAGGGTTCCCGCGGTGCCCGCATGACCGGAGATCTCCGCTCGGCCCGTGGTTGCACGAGGATGTGCGCCACCCCGCCAAGCGAATGGCCTCGTACCATGGGTCGACCGCGTGGCAACCTGCTTCGCAAGCCTTCGACGGGAAGCCTCAGCCATTCACGAGTTGACGACTCATCTGGGTCGTCTCGTCGCGACGACTACCTTTACGATCGGGTGTCTGGGTCGCACTCGTCCGCCTTGGTGGTTGCGGTCCCCTCACTCGTACACACCTATCCGCAGCCCGAGCCAAATCGCTCGAGACCTGTCAGACGGAGTCGCGGAGCGCGAGCAAGCGCCCAACGGGGCCACGGCGTCGGGCGGTAAGGAGGACGGACATGACCACTACCCCTGTGTCGACGACCAGGACGCTCGACGTCGCGGGGATCGGCCCCGTTGAACTGACCGTGGAAGACCGAGGCGACGGGCCGGCCTTTCTGCTGCTGCATGGCGGCGCGGGTCCTCAGTCGGTCGCCGCATTCGCCCAGTTGCTGGCGGAGAAGGACCACCACCGTGTGCTGACGCCGACCCATCCGGGCTTCGGCGGTACTCCGCGTCCGGAGGGGTTGCACAGCGTGGCCGGGCTCGCCGCCCTCTACTCTGCCTTGCTCGACGACTTCGGACTCGAGGACGTGACGGTCATCGGGAATTCCGTCGGCGGCTGGATCGCCGCCGAGATGGCCCTGCTGGGCTCCCCGCGCATCAGCGGCATGGTGCTCCTCGATGCGGTGGGTATCGAAGTGGAAGACCACTCTGTTGCTGACGTCTCCGGCCTCCCTGTGTCGGAGATCCAGGCGCTCTCCTTCCACGACCCGACACCCTTCCGTGTCGATCCCGCCACCATCCCCGATACTCAGAAGGCCATCATGGCTGCCAACGGCGAGGCCTTGGCCGTCTATGCGGGGTCTCCGGCGATGGCCGATCCGACGCTCCTCGGCCGACTGAGCGGCATCACCATCCCGACCCTGGTGCTCTGGGGCGAGAGCGATCGGATTGTCGAGCCCGCCTACGGCCGAGCGTATGCCGACGCCATCGACGGTGCGCGCTTCGAGGTCCTGCCGGCTACCGGACACGTGCCCCAGATGGAGACCCCCGATCTGGTTCTGCAGGCGCTCTGGGACTCAGGCAAAGCTCGCAAGGGCTCCGCCTGACCGCTGCAACACGGTCCGCCTGGTTGTCGTCCTCACCCGAGCCCGCGGCCTCACGCCTCTTCCATGTCTTCCTCAGGGCACCACGACGATGACCGGACAGTCCCGGTGGGCTCTCGAGATGCGAGAGGCCTCGTACCCGCCGGTGCTCTACGTTCCGCTCGACGACGTCGACCAGCGCCACCTGCGACGCAGCAGGCACCACACGTGGTGCCCGTACAAGGGAGAAGCCTCGTACTACGACGTTGTCGATGGCGAAGGGACCGACCTGGACGCTGCCGTCTGGTACTACGACGACCCCTTCCCTGCCGTCGCCGAGATCAAGGGGCACGTGGCCTTCTACTCCGACCGGGTCACCGTCATCGCCACCCCGCAAGAATCCGCCGTACGATAGACACGGTTGTCTGGAAGGGAGG
The DNA here is from genome assembly GCA_963737805.1 of uncultured Acidimicrobiaceae bacterium. Lineage (GTDB taxonomy): Bacteria > Actinomycetota > Acidimicrobiia > Acidimicrobiales > RAAP-2 > Bog-473. The sequence continues at coordinate 78,387 of CAVTUE010000010.1, read as the reverse complement.
CGTAGCCGTGAGCACCGCACCGGCTCAGACCCGCCACCGAGCCTCGGCACGAGAGCGCTTGCTCGACGCTGCCAACGAACTCTTCTACGCCGAGGGCGTCCAGACAGTCGGCATCGATCGGATCATCGAGCGGGCCGAGGTGGCAAAGGCTTCGCTCTACAACCTCTTCGGCAGCAAGGAAGGCCTGGTCGCTGCATACCTGGCCTCACGACACGACCGAACGACCAGCAGGTTCGCCGAGGCGATAGATCGGTTCGACGATCCGCGACAGAAGATCCTGGCCGTCTTCGATGCCCAAGCGCAGCAATACGAGCAACCTGATTTCAATGGCTGCGCGTTCATCGCCGCCTCCACCGAGGCACCCAAGGGAGGTCTCGTCGAGCATGCGGCTGACCAGTTCCGGGCGTGGATCCGAGCCATGTTCACGGACCTGGCGGAGCAAGCCGGCGTCCTCGACCCACGAACGCTCGGACACCAGCTCCACCTCATTTACGACGGTGCCGGAGTGGCCGGCCGCATGGATCACCATGACCCGGGAATTGCACCCTCCGCCCGCGACGCCGTCCAGACTCTGCTGGACGCCGCGACCGACGCAAAAGATCGGGTCATGAAACAACGGGAGGTCGCGTGCAACGGTGTCCTTCCTGTGACAGGAGGTCCAAGTGGACGTACCCCACGGAACAAGACGTCGTTCTCTCGTTGGAGATGAACCTCCAAGACCTAGGGAGGAAATACCATGCCCAGTGATCCAGCCGCACAGCCGTGGGCAATTCGCTCAACACTGGTCGCCGTCGCAGACCTAGATCGATCCGTCGCCTTCTACGGAGAAATCGGGCCTTTCGAGGAGATTGCTCGCGAAGACGCAGCCGCGATTCTCGGTGGTGTGTGGCCCGCCTCCATCGTCCTCATGCTGAGAGAGATGCGGAGTATTCATCGCACTCGTCATGGCCAGCAGTCGCTGGGCCTCCGGTCTATTACCTTCCACGTCGGATCGCTCGGCGAACTCGATCGGATCGAGTCAGTGTTGCGAGAACGGGATCTCTTTACCGCCCGTCAACAGATCGCCGACGGCGCATCGGAACTGGTACGCGGGCGGGATCCGGACAATCTGCCTCTTGTGTTCGTCTGTTATGCCGATGACGGACCGCTCGGACCCGATTATTTCCAAGCGCTCGCCGGTCTGGTCTACTCACTGGACACCTGACTCGACTCCCGGCTCCATGTGGACGCGGAACGAGACACTCAACGTTGGCCGAGCGCACATTGCGGTGAGCGGTGTACGGTCGACGGGAGGCATGACGTGAACGACGAACAGTTCCAAAAGGTAAGACTAGGAGAGGGCTTCATCGCCGCCTTGGATCAAAGCGGCGGGAGCACCCCCAAAGCCCTCAGGCTCTACGGCATCGATGAGGACCAATACGCGGACGACGACGAGATGTTCGCGTTGATGCACGCCATGCGCAGTCGGATCATCCAGAGTCCCAGCTTCGACGGCGAAAGCATCGTGGGAGCCATCTTGTTCGAAGACACCATGGATCGCGAGATCGATGGCCGTGACTCGGTGTCGTACCTGTGGGACGTGAAGCGCGTGGTTCCCTTCTTGAAGATCGACAAGGGCCTGGCCGCAGAACGGGACGGCGTCCAGGTCATGAATCCCATCCCAGGCCTCGCCCACCTGCTCTCGCGTGCGAAGGAGAACGGGGTGTTCGGGACCAAGATGCGCTCCTTCATTCAGCGGGCCAGCAGTGTCGGCATCAAAGCGGTCGTCGATCAGCAGTTCGAGGTCGCGGAAGAGATTGCAGCCGCCGATCTCATCCCCATCATTGAAACTGAGGTCGACATCCGCAGCCCAGAAAAGGGTGCAGCGGAGGTGCTTCTGAAGGCGAACATTATGGAGCACCTGGCCCACCTTCAATCGTCTCACTCCGTTATGGTGAAGCTGTCACTGCCCGACGTCGACGACTTCTACAGCGACCTGGTGAGCCACCCCAAGGTCCTGAGAGTTGTCGCGCTGTCGGGCGGCTACAGCCGCAGCGAGGCGGACGCCCGCCTGGCCGCCAACCACGGCGTGATCGCCAGCTTCTCGCGTGCGCTCACCGAGGGGCTGTCAGTACACCAGAGCAATGACGAATTCGATGCCACGCTCAGGGTCTCGATCGAGAGCATTCTCAAGGCATCCCTTTCGTAGTCCCGCTCGTCGGCAAGAGTCGGACGGCCTTTGGGGACGTCGATCCGTCTCGGACGCCAATGCCAAGCTGATTCGCTGATTCGCTGATTCGCTGATTCGCTGATTCGCTGGATTCGCTGATTCGCTGACTCGAGGTGCCAGGAGGGAGTCCGCCGCGGGTAGGGCTGGAGGTGCCGTCAACTGGCAGAGACGGACGGGCGGCTCGCCCGGGAATGGGCCTCCGTCGCTTTCAGAATGATCATCGCCTATAAATGGACATGGCCAACGTCATTGTGCAGGGTACGTTCTCGGTCGACCCCAGTGAACGGGACCGGTTCGTGGAGACGAGCATCGACGCCATGAGCTCCTCTCGGCAGGAAGAGGGTTGCCTCGAATATGTCATGGCTGCTGACCCCCTCGACCCGGAACGCGTCGTACTTTCCGAGCGGTGGGAATCGATGGACCACCTCCAACAGCACCTTGCTCAACAGAAGAACGCTGCTCGGGGTGTCGAGGCCAGACCAGTACCCCGGAGCGTTGAGATCACTCTTTTCGAGGTGGCGACGTCACGACCTCTGCGCTGACGACGGACCCGGCTCGCTCCATAATCCCAGCCCGTCAGAGGCGGCTGAGTGAAGGGGGACGGTCGAGACGCGATGGGCCTCAGATGGCGCCGGCCGATGCCGAACCTGGATATGTTCGCGCGTATGCTCCCGCTCGTTGACGTAGGGGACCCGTGAACGTCCTCGCGACAATCGTCGGCCTGGTCGTGGTCTTGACGACCGTGGCCGACGTCGTGCTCACCATGATCCTCCCGCGGCGACCGTCGGGTGTCGAGCGGTTGAGCCTCCAGGTCAACAGGAGCGTCCGGGTGTGCTTCGTCTTCGCGTCCCGTCTCGCCAAGACGTACGAACGCCAGGACGCCATCCTGGCGCCCACCGGTCCGGTCGCCCTTGTCGTGCAGTTGTTGTTCTGGGCCGCCTGCCTCGTGCTCGGGTTCGCCCTCATCCTCGTCGGAGCCGGCCTGTCGTTCGCCGATGGGTTACTCCAGGCGCTGACTGCGCTCTTCACCGTGGGAGCGGTCCACAGCGGCGGAACTGCCGACACGGGCGTCGATATCTCCGTGGGCGCCATATGGGTCGTGATCGTCGCGCTACAGATCGCGTACCTGCCAGCCCTCTACAGCTCGTTCAACCGACGCGAGAGCCTCGTCGCCCTGCTCGAGAGCCGGGCCGGTGTCCCGGCGTGGGGTCCCGAGCTTCTGGCCCGGCACCAGCTGGTCGGAATCACCGACACCCTCCCAGACCTGTATGCCTCCTGGGAGGGGTGGGCGGCCGACGTGGCCGAAACCCACACCACCTACCCCGTGCTGCTCCTCTTCCGGTCCCCCGACGCGTGGTACTCGTGGCTTCTCGGGCTGCTCGCGGTTCTCGACGCCGCCGCGATGCACCTGGCCCTGGCACCGAGCCGCGCGTCTTCCCAGGCCCGCCTGTGCCTGCGGATGGGATTCACACTGCTCAACCGGATCGCGACCACACTCGGATGGGAGGTTGACCTTGATCCGGATCCCGAGGGCCCGATCGACCTGACGTTTGAAGAGTTCGAGCGCGCCGTGGCCATGCTCATGAGCGTGGGCTTCGCGACCGAGCGAAGTGCCGAGGAGGCGTGGGTCGACTTTCGCGGCTGGCGCGTCAACTACGAGACGGTCGCCTACCGCCTGGCCGACCGCCTGACCGTACCGCCAGCCCCGTGGTCGGGTCAACGGCGTCATATGCGATCAGGTCCAGTCGAACCCCGGCGCCCGCCCCAGCGCCGCCCCGGCGGCGGCGAGCCGTTCATGTACGACCGGCCTTCGGTCGTCATCAAGCCCCGGGCGCCCCTCATTCGCCGCGGTCGGGCCCGGTCCTGACGTTTCTCACAGCGCTTCGTCCAGTGAGAACGGAGGCAGCAGCCCTCAGATGGTGATGGATCAGAACCCAAGCGGCGATCCTCACGAGTCCCGACCTTGCCGACCTCGGCGCGCGCCTCGGCGCGACTCCGGCACAAATCGCCCTCGCCTAGCTGCTCGACCTCGCTCCCAATGTCCTCCTCATTCCCGGCACTCGGACCCGCCAACATCTGATCGAGAACATCCGATCGGCTGGCGTTCGAATCGACGACGCGGCCCGAGCGGAGCTGGCGCGCCACTTTCCCATCGTGTCAACTCAGTAAGTGCCGTTCAGGTGCGGAGCGTGCCCTGGCACAGAGCGCGCCATACACACAAACGTGGGACGCCACCGGTCACACACCGAGAAGCCCGGCGGCTATTGCGGGGTGACCTTTCGGTCCTGCCTCGGGATCACTCGTCACCGCGCAGTTCTTCGGGTAAGGCGATCACATCGACGAGGGCTTCGGATCGGAGCACTGTCAATGCCAACGGCTGGCCGATGGCGTCGCCGAGCATCAGTCGCTGCAACGACTGGGCGCTCGTCACTGCCTCACCATTGGCACTGACCAAGAAATCGCCGGGTCGCAGCCCAGCCTTCGCGGCCGGACCCTCCGGCACAACCTGCTCGACTCGCATTCCGGTCTTCTGATCGAGTCGAGTAGCCAGAGTCGGAGGGAGTGGGACGGGGGTCCCCGCCAGGCCCACGTAGGCGCGTCGGACACGGCCCTGGGCCATGAGAGCGGCGACGATCTGCCGGGTGATCCCGTTGACGGGGATGGCCAGGCCGACTCCGACCCCGGCCACCGCGGTGTTGATGCCCACGACCTGACCCGAGGCAATCACGAGTGCCCCGCCCGAATTACCCGGATTCAGTGCAGCGTCGGTCTGAATGACGTCATCGACGATGCGCATGTTTTCCCCTGCTCGAGTCGGCAGTGAGCGGCCCAAGGCACTGACGACTCCGGCGGTGATTGTGCCTGCCAATCCGAGGGGGTTGCCGACCGCCACGACCAGTTGTCCGACTCTGAGCTGCGAGGCCTCACCCAATTGCGCCGGCGCCGGAGTAACGCCGTCGGCGCGGACCACGGCCAGGTCCGACAAGGGGTCGGTGCCAACAACGCGGAACGGGACGGTGGTGCCGTCGGCGAAGGCAGCCTGACCGGCCTCTGCCTTCCCGACCACATGTGCATTGGTGAGCAAGAACCCGTCGTTGGTGAACACGACCCCGGAGCCTGCGCCGGCGGCGATGCTCCCGTCACGGCGGCGTCGGGATACCTGCAATGCAGCGACCCGCGGAGTCAGTTGTTCAGCAACCGACACGACGACCTGGGAGTACGCGTCGAGTGCCGCAAGCTCCGGTTCTGATGGACGGGTGAGGGTGTCGGTCATCGCAGTTCCTTATTACAAGATTACTTGATTACTTATACCGGAAACCAGGAACCTTCATGACGCGAGACGAAGACGAATCGACCTTCGGGCCGGCTTGGATCATCGGGCCTAGCGCTGCTCAGAGCGAAGATGGGTCTCTCCACCCGGCCAGCTTCAGGGGTTGGTCCCGAAAGCGGCCCGGAACTGCTCTTTCTGGTGTTGGGGAGGATCATCCCGACGCGCCAAGTTCAGAGCGGCCAGCGATAGTCCTCGGTGGGCTCGTACACGATTTTCCGGGTCATCAGGTCCTCGATCTCCTGGGTCGAATAGCCGAGGCGCTCCATGATGTGCCGGGTCTGCTCCCCCACCAGAGGTGGAGGGCCATAGGGGCCGGTCGGAGACTCCGAGAAGTCGATCAACGTGCCGAACTGGCGCAGCTGCCCGAGGATCGGATGGGGATACTCCGCCACCAGGCCGAGACGCTCGTTGTCGGCGTCGTGGAGCACGACCTCTCCGTCGTTCGTGTCGACGGAGACCTCTGCATCTACACCCGCTTCCGAGAGGTCATGGAACCAGGCCACTGCTGTCCGCGTGAGGAAGATCGGTTCGAGTGCCGACTCGATCTCCACCCTGCCCGCCACCCGCTCCTCGAACGTCTCGTAGCGCTCGAGGTCGGGCCGACCCACCAGACGGCAGAGACGAGCCCATTGACCTGATGCGAATGCCGCAACCTGGACCCATCCCTCTTGGGTCTCGTACAAGCGGCAGCAGGGCGAGACCCCCATCTGGTTGCTGTCGAGACCGGGACGAATCGGGCCGGGTTGGCCTTCGACGAGGAACACGTCGGAACCGAAGACGGCCGCACCGTTGAGAAGCGACGTCCAGAGGTCCTGTCCCTCGCCGGTACGACGTTGGTGGTACAAGGCGGCGAGCACACCGACCGCCGACACCATGGCGTTGGCCGTGTCCGTCATCCCGAAGCGGAGATACAGGGGCGGGTTGCCTCCGGCCACCGGTCCCGCCTCGAATTCGAGGCCGCACGCGGCCTGGTAGAGCGGATCGAGGCCGCCGAACTCCGACAGCGGTCCCTCGGCACCGTAGGCGTAGGTGTTGCAGTGGACGAGGTCCGGGTTGCGCGCCCTGAGAGACTCGTAGTCGATTCCCAGGCGTGCCGCCGTCCCTTTCGTCATGTTGTGGTGGACCACATCGGCGATCTCGGCGAGTCGCATCACTGCTTCGAGGCCCTCGGGGGTCTTGATGTCGACGGCGAAATCGAGCTTGCCACGCTGGCACCCGACGAAAGGCATCCCCGCCATCCGCATGCCGTCACCGCGGACGGGCTCCACCTTGATGACCTCGGCCCCCAAGTCCGCGAGGACCATCGGAGCGAAGGGTCCGGCCAGGTACTGGCCGAGGTCGAGGACGACCAGTACCGTTCAACGGACCCACGACACGTCCTCCAAGATTCCCGCGTCGAGCAGACGGTCGATCTCTGCCGGGGAATATCTCGCTTCGGCCAAGACCTCGCGGCTGTGGGCACCAGCGCGAGGCTGACCGCCCTGGATCGCCCCCGGTGTGCCTCGCAACACGGCCGGGACCCCAACCTGTGTGGTAGGCCCGAGCTCGGGGTCCTCGGACGGTTGCCGCCATCCCGTTCGCCACGAACTGGCCATGGGAGAAGACCTGGGCCATCGGTCCCACCGCCTCAGCGCCAAGACCGGCCGCGTGGAACTCCTCGATGAGCTCCGGCGCGGCGCCGCCGCAAATAGGCGGCACGAAGCCGGACCTCGTGGCGCGCCGCGTAACTCGGGGTCGGCGTGCAGTGCGCGTGCGTCCACCGGGTCCAGTCCCAGGATCTCCTCGGGCGTGCGTGTCGGAGTGAGGCCGTTCATCGTCGCGGCGTGGATCCACTCACCGCCGGCACACTCGAAGAGCGACGTCTGATGGATGCCGGGCGGATACGTTTTCGCCATCGTCGAATGAAAGCCGGCGGGCGCTCGCTCGTGCTCCTGCCAGATCTGCGTGGTGTACGCGAGGACTCCCTGATAGAGCGAAGTCTGGACATGTTGCCCCCGCCCGGTCGCCTCGCGGTGGATCAGAGCCGAGAGCACGCCTGTCGCCAGGAGGAAGCACGCGGCCATGCTCGGGGCGGGAAAGTGCAGGTAAACAGGCCCAGGTCGCCAGCCGGGCTGCTCGCTCTGCATGCCTGAGCGGGCCTGGACCGTAGCGTCCCAACCAGGTCGGTCGGCGAAGCGGTGCCCGGGCGGATAGCCCGGCACCGAGCAGAAGACCAAGCGGGGAAACCGCGGTGAGACATCAGCGTAGGCGAGCCCCAGCCGGTCCATCGTGCCGGGGCTGAACGTTTCCACCAGCACGTCAGCGCCCTCGCAGAGCCGAAGGAACACTTCCCGTCCCTCGTCTGCCTTGAGGTCGAGCACCACCGACCTCCGGCTGCGATTCCAGACGTGGTAGGCGGGTTGGCGCCGAAAGGGATCCCCACCCGGTGGCTCGACCTTGATGACGTCGGCACCGAGCTCCGCGAGCAGCAGGACGCCGACGGGTCCCGCCACCCCCCAGCTCAGATCGAGCACCCGTATCCCCCGCAGCGGGCCTGCCGCCTCGGTCACGTGGCTGCGGTCACGCCGTTCTTGCGATTCACGGGTGTCCTCCGTTCGCTCGTGTGGCCAAGGCGGCCCCCGACCTCGGTGGCGCTCCCCTCGGCGAGGCGACAGCTCCGGGCAGGCAACATACCCCGTGGCTCACGGCGCCGATGATCAAAGCAAGGCGGCTCTCCAATCCGTCCCCGCCCGCTCTCCGATACCTCCAAGCCGCTCGTGAGCCGATCGGAACCGTCCCGCAGTACTTACGTGTCGGGAAGGCCGAGCTTCGTGACTTCATCCTCCAGAGCGCGGACCATGGCGCGAGCGGGCGCGCTGGCATCAGCGATGGTGACGGCCCACCAAACTCGAGCGAATCTCCGCCGCCGGCGCCGACCACCCGGGCCTGATCGACCAGCTCCTCCGAAGGCCTTCAAGGCCCTCAAGGCCAGTTGAAGATCGATGTAACGGACGGACGGACGGGTTCGCCTACAACACCCCGAACCCAACTGGACGTAATGGAGCCCGCGGCAGATTCTCTCAGAAAAGCGGTCGGCTGCGTCGCGCTGGCGAAGCCGCTCTTAGGGATAACAGGGTCGTTCTAGCTCTTACCAGCAAGACGATTGTCTCAGCATTCTGAATCCGACTCGGTGAATTCTGGCCGGAACCCAAGGGACCTTCAAACGCTATCCGGATCATTTCTCCGCGGTTGACACCTCCAACCTCGGTCATCCATACAGCTCAATCTCCTGCGCGGGACGGGTCGACAACGTCGGACCGCACCGGTCAACCCGGAGCAGGGTCAATGCTGTTGGGTACTGTCCTGCTCCAGAGCGGCCAAGGCCTGCGGTACCCAGCCGCCGTCCCAGCTGTGGGCAATCAGCTGCGACGGACCCATGGTGTGGACAATCCCCTCTGATGTCAAGAGCGCGTCGTAGTCTGATATGTCAGTTTGGAAGGCGTTATAGCCGCCGATCCAGATGCGATTGTTCGTCAGGAAAGGCGACTTGTGGGCAGTCGAGGAAGGCCGCGGTAAGGCGGTAATTCGCCTGGAAGTTCGCATCCGTCCCGTAGTTGTTGGCAGAGCTTGAACCGTATTGCATCGTACGCCGACATGTCTGCGGGGAAGTCCCAGGATGCCGCCAACTGGAAGAGATCCGGGTGCTTCAAGATGAGATCCTGTGCTCCGATGCCGGACTTCGAAAACCCGATCAACCAGTTCTGCTCGGTGCCAGTCGTCGAGAGATTCGCCTGAACCCAGGGCTCGAGCTCCGTCGTCATGAAGGTCTCGTATTGCAGGTTCGCATCATTGGGATTGTTCGCGTACCAGGGATCGATGGAGAAGGTCGGTTCGATGATCGTCAGGTTGTATTGGTCCTGGGCATCGAGCCCGAGCATCGTGTCGATGCCGTCGCCGAATGTGTCACCGAGTCCCGGCTCGACGGGAAGCACGTAGAGGAAGTTGTGGGCGACCCCTGCGACCGGGTGAGTCGGGAGAAGAACCCGCAACGTCTGGGTCCCGTCCCCGTCGTTCGCAGAGGTGAACGAGAAGGTTTCGACGTTGTTGGCGTCGGTACCCACGTACTGGACCGAGAATCCGGCGCTCGTCTGGGTCACGCAGGTGACCGAGACGTTGGTGACGTTGGCCGTGGCCACGGTGCCCGAGGGGTTGGTGACGGTGCAGGTCTGCCCCGAGGGGTTGGTCTTGACGGTGACGTTGTAGGCGGCGCCCTGGGCCAACGGGGTGCTGAAGGCGAACGTGCCGTTGGCGCTGGTGCTCAGGTCGTTGGCGCCGTTGTTCTCGAGGACCACGGTTCCCGAGAGCCCCGAGATGGTGCCCCCGACCGAGAAGGTCGGGGCAGAGGAGCTCGTCCCCACGCCGACCCAGTTGTCACCTTGTTGGAGTGCCGTAGGCCATCACGGCCGGCGCACCCCCGGTCAAGCTGGTGTCGTTGGCCGTGATGCGCACGACGCCGTTTTCGGAGAACGAGAGCGTCGAACCGGTGACGGTGAGGTTCAACTGGGTGCCTGCCGCAAGCGCACCCTGGAACGAGGACGCGCCGAGCTGGGTCCAGTTGCCACCGATCCGCTTGAACAGCATCAACTCCGGATCGCCGTTGTTCCAGAAGTAGAGACCGAGATAGAGGCTCTGGCCGCCGTTTTGGGCTCGCACCGCTGCACCGATCCACTGACCACCGCTGAGTTGGGTGGAGGTGACCTCGATCTGGGAGGACTGATCGCTGGCGTAGGTCTCTCCGGTGCGGATGTCGCCGGAGTAGGCGCCGTTGGTGCCCACCACCACCTGCGACGAGATGGCCAGCCCACCGTCGGTCATGTCGGTCCAGCCGGCGCCAAGGCTTCCGTCGGCCCGGTTGAAGTTGTCCGAGACGGAGCCGGCGACCTGGGTCACGCAGGTGACCGAGACGTTGGTGACGTTGGCCGTGGCCACGGTGCCCGAGGGGTTCGCGACGGTGCAGGTCTGCCCCGAGGGGTTGGTCTTGACGGTGACGTTGTAGGCGGCGCCCTGGGCCAACGGGGTGCTGAAGGCGAACGAGCCGTTGGCGCTGGTGCTCAGGTCGTTGGCGCCGTTGTTCTCGAGGACCACGGTGCCCGAGAGCCCCGAGATGGTGCCCCCGACCGAGAAGGTGGGGGGAGCCTGGGTCACGCAGGTGACCGAGACGTTGGTGACGTTGGCCGTGCCCACGGTGCCCGAGGGGTTCGTCACGGTGCAGGTCTGCCCCGCCGGGTTGGTCTTGACGGTGACGTTGTAGGCGGCGCCCTGGGCCAACGGGGTGCTGAAGGCGAACGTGCCGTTGGCGCTGGTGCTCAGGTCGTTGGCGCCGTTGTTCTCGAGGACCACGGTGCCCGAGAGCCCCGAGATGGTGCCCCCGACCGAGAAGGTGGGGGGAGCCTGGGTCACGCAGGTGACCGAGACGTTGGTGACGTTGGCCGTGCCCACGGTGCCCGAGGGGTTCGCCACGGTGCAGGTCTGCCCCGCCGGGTTGGTCTTGACGGTGACGTTGTAGGCGGCGCCCTGGGCCAACGGGGTGCTGAAGGCGAACGAGCCGTTGGCGCTGGTGCTCAGGTCGTTGGCGCCGTTGTTCTCGAGGACCACGGTGCCCGAGAGCCCCGAGATGGTGCCCCCGACCGAGAAGGTGGGGGGAGCCTGGGTCACGCAGGTGACCGAGACGTTGGTGACGTTGGCCGTGGCCACGGTGCCCGAGGGGTTCGCGACGGTGCAGGTCTGCCCCGAGGGGTTGGTCTTGACGGTGACGTTGTAGGCGGCGCCCTGGGCCAACGGGGTGCTGAAGGCGAACGTGCCGTTGGCGCTGGTGCTCAGGTCGTTGGCGCCGTTGTTCTCGAGGACCACGGTGCCCGAGAGCCCCGAGATGGTGCCCCCGACCGAGAAGGTGGGGGAGCCTGGGTCACGCAGGTGACCGAGACGTTGGTGACGTTGGCCGTGCCCACGGTGCCCGAGGGGTTCGCCACGGTGCAGGTCTGCCCCGCCGGGTTGGTCTTGACGGTGACGTTGTAGGCGGCGCCCTGGGCCAACGGGGTGCTGAAGGCGAACGAGCCGTTGGCGGTGGTGCTCAGGTCGTTGGCGCCGTTGTTCTCGAGGACCACGGTTCCCGAGAGCCCCGAGATGGTGCCCCCGACCGAGAAGGTCGGGGCGGATGAGTTCGTCCCCACGCCGACCCAGTTGTCACCTGTTGGAGTGCCGTAGGCCATCACGGCCGGCGCACCCCCGGTCAAGCTGGTGTCGTTGGCCGTGATGCGCACGACACCGTTTTGGGAGAACGAGAGCGTCGAACCGCTGGCGGTGAGGTTCAACTGGGTGCCTGCCGCAAGCGCACCCTGGAACGAGGACCCGCCGAGCTGGGTCCAGTTGCCGCTGATCCGCTTGAACAGCATCAACTCCGGATCGCCGTTGTTCCAGAAGTACAGACCGAGATAGAGGCTCTGGCCGCCATTTTGGGCTCGCACCGCCGCACCGATCCACTGACCACCGCTGAGTTGGGTGGAGGTGACCTCGATCTGAGAGGACTGATCGCTGGCGTAGGTCTCTCCGGTGCGGATGTCACCGGAGTAGGCGGCGTTCGTGCCCACCACCGCCTGCGACGAGATGGCCAGCCCACCGTCGGTCATGTCGGTCCAGTTGGCGCCAAGGCTTCCGTCGGCCCGGTTGAAGTTGTCCGTGACCGAGCCGGCGGCAAAGGCTCGGCTGCTGGCACCGTGAGCACGGGGGCGATGCCTCCAGCAGCTCCAAGGACCAGAGCTCCAAGGACCAGGACTCTCAGGAAGAGGCCACGGATCGAGTGTGACCTGACAGTAGGCATTCTCAACGGGTCGTCCCTTCCCCTCGGTTCCAGCCACGGTGCGGCCCGCGTGCAACGACATGTGAGATCGAAGGGGAGTGAGTCCAACGTGTTCCATGATCCGCGGTGGGACGCCGTTTGTCAGAGGGTCCACCGTCTGACGCGGCGGCTGCACGGCCAACCACCGAACATGGCCTCCATTTCACTCGAGTTTCCTCTATCCCTATCGACCTTGTCTGCTTTGTTTAGAGCGTCCTCCACCAAACGCTGATACGGCCGTTGTCAGGTTCTGCCCTGAGGGCTCCCCGATGTACTGAGCGAGGCGATGGGCCGCTCTGAGCCTCGGTCGTGTACACGCTGGCAATCACGCTGCTCACCAGGGAGAACATGACCCTTCAACCACGTTCGCCGGGGCAGAGAGCCCATCTCACACTCGGAATCGTTTTCATGGGATTCTTGTGGCATCCAACGGACGTACAGGCTTGGTTCGGGTCCTCTTCCTGCTCTTTGTCTGTGAAACTGACGTCGGATATCCGTGCCGAGCAGGGGAAGCGGAGTCTCGTGCTGGGTGGTCATACGCCAGGAAATGAGGAGCAGTGGACCAACCAATCATCGACCAGATCACGATCGACCCAACAGCTCCGAGTGGGTACACACGCACTCCGGAGCTTCAGAACAAATTCGATGATGCCGCGGAGCGGCTACTCGACCTCGATCCCTGGAAGACCGAGAACGGAGAAGCTCCTCCTGGGCCGGCAGAACTGCGGTGCGATCTCGCTCTCGAAGGTGGCGGCGTCAAAGGGATCGCGCTCGTTGGGGCCGTTTTGGTGCTTGACGAAGCCCACTACAAGATTCAGCGTGTGGCCGGTACGAGCGCGGGCGCCATTGCCGCCACTTTGATCGCCGCCATAGTCCAGGGTAAGAAGCCGATGATCGAGCTCAAGCGGTACCTCGACACCATGCAGTTCACCAACTTCATGCCCGAGGGCAAGATCCACGAATTCTGGATCGGATCGGGCATCGGGTCGGTGAACTGACAGCCGACTTTTCGATCCTGCTGACCCGTATGGGTCTCTACCCGGGGACCTATCTCTACGAGTGGCTCGGGCCCATCTTGAAGGAACTTGATACCGAGACCTTCGGCAAGCTCAGGATCACCCAAGCGGACGATCCTGGCATGAGTCTTCCGCTCGAGCGCCAATATCGACTGCTCGTGCATACTTCAGACGTCACTCGGCGAGTTCTTGCGCGCCTGCCTTGGGACTGCAACCGCTACGGCGTCAAGGCTGACGACATGGCCGTCGCAGATGCCGTGAGGGCCTCCATGTCCATCCCGTTCTTCTTCGAGCCTTTCAAGTTCGACGTGTCCGAGGCCACTGTCAACGTGTCGATGCCCGGGGGCCGTACGGCGTCGCAGCACTATGCCGGCGGTACGGTCACCTGGGTCGACGGCGGAATGCTCCGAAACTTTCCCATCACCGCCTTCGACCGGGTGGACGGAAAGCCGCCTCGCTGGCCGACAATTGGCATCAAACTCAACAGCTTCGACGCAAATTCCGGACCGACAACGGCCTGCTCGCACACGTTTGGACTCGCCACTGACTGCGTGCAGACCATGATGAATGAATGGGATGTCTACGCCACCGAGTCGGCTACGGCCGCTCGGACGATCTTCATCAACAACGACGGGATCACGGCTACACAGTTCGACCTCACCAAAGCCCAACAAGACAGCCTCTTCAAGAACGGCGTCGCCGCGGCGACCGAATTCATCATCGATATGGGGCAACTCGGCTACGTACCGAAGGATCCAGACCAAGCCCTTCAACTCGCGCAACTACGAGTGGCTCTGACAGCTGCAGCACCACCGAGCGGTCCCGATAGTTGAGCCAGTCACCATACGGGTACTCGTGCCTGTCCGTTGAGCCATGCCTCGACGAACTCGACCGGCCAATGCCAGCTGTGTGCGCTGTGATCAGAGCCCGGAGGTTCAATCGATCAGGCCCAGAACCGAGGCGCCTGGTCAAAACTTAAGAAGATACTTGACTGCAGAGGTTGTCGGCAGCATACTCAAGCACATGCTTGACCAAACGATCGACCTGGATCGGACCTTCCAGGCGCTGGCCGACAAAAGCAGGCGCACCATGGTGGAACGGCTCACCTTGGGACCAGCCTCGGTCAGCGAGCTGGCAGAACCCCTGGCCATGTCGCTTGCCGCTGTCGTCCAGCACGTGCAGGTCCTCGAAGCGTGCGGGGTGGTGAAGACCATGAAGGTCGGCAGGACACGCATGTGCCGGATCGATCCGGTAGCCCTTAACGGCGCCGAAAAATGGATAACCGATCGGCGGCAAGTCTGGGAGTCCCGACTTGATCGACTCGGTGACTTCCTGAGCGAAGAAGCCGCTGTCACCGAGGAGAATTTCATGACCCTGTGCGGTTCGGAGCTGACTGTGGCATGTCGGCCACGTACCTACGTGCCGCGGACCGGAGTCAATCCCATCTGAATGACATCGGCCATGAGAGTTCTCGGTGCCGATTTCGAGGAGCCTGGTGGGCTCCGATTCTCAGATCACGGCGAGATTCGCCGGGCGATATTCGGAAGGATCGTGCAATGGGAACGCTGGCATCGTTCATCTTCACCAGCCTCGACGGCTTCTACGAGGGCCCGAATGGCGAGTTGGACTGGCCGATCGTCGACGAGGAGTTCAACGATTTTGCCGTCCACCAGCTCGAGGAGGCAGACACGCTCGGCTTCGGTCGCGCGACCTATGAGCACATGGCCGCATATTGGCCGACCGACCAGGCCAAGGCGAACGACCCAGCCATCACCTCGCGGATGAACGACAAGGAGAAGGTCGTCTTCTCGAGATCGCTGACCGACGCGAGTTGGCCAGGGACCACCATCGTCAACGGCGAGGCGACAGATCAGGTGGCAAGGATCAAGGCAACTATCGACAAGGACCTGCTCGTGCTCGGCAGCGCCCATCTCACCGCCAACCTCGCACAGGCTGGCGTTCTCGACGAACTGCGCGTCATGGTCTGCCCTATTGTGCTGGGCCAAGGGCGGTCGCTCTTCGAGGATCTGCAGAACCGCGTCCCACTCACGCTCCTCCGCGTGAGGCAGTTCGACTCCGGCAATCTCGTGCTCACCTACCGACCGTCGCATCACCCGAGTTGAGCAACGAGGGATTCTCACCGGAACCGATGCTCTTTGCGTATCGATGCGCGAGCAAGTGGCCGTCCGCTTGGCGCAGCGATCTACCTGAAGCATCTCTTCGATGACTGAGCGACAACCCTGAGGTTGGCCGTACCGAGGCCAGTGCGTCGGAGTCGCTCTTCGTGCTCTTGACCGCGCCATGCGGCGATCTCGAAACCACCCTTTCCGCCCCGACCAATGAGGCTCCGGCCTGTCTCACCAACATCGTTTTTCTTGAAACAGAGTGCATTTGGAAGCACTCTGTTTTTGGGGTGGTCGTCACAGGCTCAGTTACCGACAACGGGGAGGGATGAGGTGGAGATATGGGAAGCGGAACGTGATGAGATGCTCGATCTCGCTGAGCGATTCGCCCTGCTGGATCACGAGCAATGGAACGCGCCTTCGTTGTGTACCGAGTGGCGCATCAGGGACGTTTTCGCTCACATGACGGCAGGCGCGGAAAGCGCCTTGGGAATTAGCGCAATCATTCGGGGGATGCTTCGCCACGGCTTCAACTACAACCGATGGGTGGCGGCCGATGGGCAGGACCGCGGTCAGCAGGACCCGGCGGTCGTTCTCAGGTCCTTTCGGAACGCCGCCTCCAGCCGCAAGGCCCCGCCTGGAACTCGGCCGGTCAGAGGCCTGATGCACGTCTTGATCCACGGCCAGGACATGTGTCGACCTCTGGGCATCCGACGCGATCTCCCCGAAGCCCATCTCGTTCCTGTGGCGGACTTTGTCAAGGAGGACGTTCATATATTCGGCGCCAAGAAACGCATCGCGGGATTGAAGCTCATGGCCACCGATATGGACTGGTCTCATGGGAGCGGACCCGAGGTAACCGGTCCAGCGGAGGCGTTGGTGATGATGATGGCTGGGCGCTTGGTCGCGCTCGATGATCTCACGGGCGAGGGAATGACCACTTTGGTCACCAGGAGCTAGGACCTGCCAGTCGCAGGGGACGACAGACAGCTCACGTCGCTGCGGCAAGAGACCGACATCAGCTTCTCCAACCCGCCGCATCGCTGATGAATTGTCCTCGGTTACCACGGTCCGTTCTTGTTCGACCCCCCTGAGGGATTCCTTAGCCTTTGGCGGAGGCGAAAGAGATCGGAAGGATCTTCGTGTTCGATGCCGTCAGCGAGCTGGCATTGTTGACGGCGATGGAGCATGAGTGGGCCGAGTCACAGGTCCCATTGCCAACTTGTCCAGTGACGATGTGCATCGTGAAGTTCCCGTTCCCGGCGGGATCTGGATGGAGTAAGCCGGCATTGGCGAACGTACATCCGGCTGAACTCCCGGTTGAGACGTCGACGTGGGAACATTCGAGGATATTGACCACCTTGCCAGCTGTATAGCCGCTCCACCGGACAGTCACTGCCTCGCCATTGGTGAGGTTGTGGTTCGGCGACACCGACGCCCGCAGATGGACCACTGGAACCGGAGGAACCGCGATCGCTGTACCGCGCAAGCCTGGCAGGAGGTCCAAGGTGATCTTCGTGGACGGACTTCGCCCGTCTATGGCCAGACGAGAGCCGGCCTGGCGATTGCCAGTGAGGTATGCCTCGAAGAAATCGGTCGTCGTGCGGATGACCGTCGAGGCCGACCGTGGGTCCTGGCCACCGGCCGCGTCATGGGAGCCGCCCTCGAGCGTGAGAAGTCCCTTGGGTCCGCGTGCCTGGTTGTAGATCAGCGGAGCGCTCCGGTACGGGATTAGCTGGTCTGCTGTTCCGTGGACCAGGAAAAGGGGTGGCGCCGTCGACAAGTCGTAATGACCAGGAGGAAAGCCCTCAGTCGTGCCCGCCATCACAACGGCCGCCTTCACCCGAGAGTCATCACAGCACGTGTTCGCCACCAGGCCCAGCGTGGTGACCGCTCCATTGGAGTGACCGGCAGCACCGATCTCCTTGGGATTGACGAGCCCTGAGAGGGCTCCGCTGGGCGAGAGCGAGTCAGCGAGCACGGCGTTGATCACGTAGCTCATGTCCTTGGGCTGGTTCACCACATCACCGGCGTCGGGGCCGCCGGAAACGTTGCCGTTGGAGAGCGGAAAGAGCGGCGCGGCCACAACGAAGCCCTCCGAAGCCCAAGCGGCAAGCACGTTGATGTAGCCCTTCGGCGTACCGCCAAGACCGTGGGCGAAGACGATGAGTGGGTATGGCGCCGAAGCCTTCTCCGGTGCTGCCCCCTGCGTTGGTTCACCACCGGTCGAACCGGTCGCTGGATAGAGGATCGTCGTCACGAGAGTCCGCGTCGGCAACTGCGGGCTTCCGTTCCACGCTGGCGTTCCGCGGTGGGAATCGACGAAGGTGTCGGTCACGACCCCGACTGCGTACTTTGGCACCAACGGTGGGCCCACCCCCGCCGCCTTCTCGCTTCCCGAGAGAAGCGGAGCCACGACTGACGCGAGCAGCATGGTTGCACCGAGAACCAGCCACCTGGCCGTAGAGCGGAGGACTCTCATGCCCCGACCTCGACCATCGCCCGCTCGATCAACGGTCTCCGGCCTCGACTCGGTCAGGAGCTGGACGGGCGGCCTCTCCCGCGCTGTAGCGATCTACCAAATTGCCGACCATCACGAGTGGTCCTTCCCCCGCCTGGTCCAAGACGGCACGCTCCCCGTCATCAAACGACGGACCAGACACGTTGAGCGTGGGTGCGATTGTCCCTTTGGGCAACATCTGCACCGTTCTGATGCTCCCTCGGATCGACGGTGGGAAATCATTCGAGCCAGGCCGACGCTCAGCCGGATGTCGTCGTCACTCCCTGGACGATGGTCGTCGTGGTCGATTGGGTCGTGCCGATCGTTGACGTAGTCGACTTCGGCGGCTCGGTAACGGTCGTGGATGTCTGCGGCAGTGTCGTCGACGGCACAGTGGTGGATGACGGGGCCGTCGATGTGGTCGTTGCCGAGGGGGCGACGCCGGTGTCGGGCGACACGCACCCCTCCGGCGGCGCAGTAGGTTCCGGTTTGACCTGGCATCAGCACCGTCCCCGCACAGCCAAAGTCGGAGAAGGTCGACTCGCTACTCGTCGTGGAACCGTCGGAGAAATGCGCCACCGAGCGGGTCTGACGAATGTACCCGGAGGCGTCGATGGAGACCTGCACGGTCGAGCCGGTGAAGTCCTGCTGCTTCAAGATGGCGTCTGAGTCCGCGATCGCTTTCGCCTGCTCCGCGTTGAGACCCGGAATGTTCGCACCCTGGCCCGGATCGATCGAGATCGTGTAGACGGTGACCGGCACGCCGTCGACGGTGCCCGTTCCTGTCTGGTCGGCCCCGGTGATCATGCTCTGGTCGAGATCGAGATATCCCGTCGGGCTCGAAAGCCCGCCCATCGCCAGGGCTCCTTGCCGGGCGCCCAACGTACCCTCCACCAGGCTGGCGAAGCCGGAGAGTGATGCGCCGGGCCCAGTCTCCGAGGAACCCGGGGCAAGCCCGTAATCGGCTCCACCGAACTCCCAGACGTCGGTGCCGTTGTCGCGAAGCGTGATCTGCCCGAGTCCGGCCACGTTCGACACGGCGACCATCGCGAATGGGTCGGTATCGATCGTCCCGTGGCCGGTGGTGACCGAGCTATCCGAGGGCGATGGTCCACTGACGCCGCTTCCGGTGCATACCTCGGAGGTCTGAGGGCTCGTCGGAGGCGTACTTCCTGCGGCGCCGCTCATCACGCCTTCACCCGGAGAGAGGGCGATGACGGTGCACGTGGGCACCTCCGTCGTGGTCGTCGTCGTGACTGTGGGCGGAGTAGGCGGGTCGAATTCGTAGGAGACGTTGAAGCTGCCAGAGCTCGTGGTGGCGCTCAGGGCCGAAATGACTTGTCGCTCGGCGACCCCTCGCGTGAGGTGCGGTGAGGCCGTCGTCGCAGGTTTGGCTGTCGGTCCACTCGGCGAGAGGGCCACCGCAACGGGCACCGCTAACGCGGCGATGCACGCCACGCTTGCCAACATCACCCAGACAGCGGCGCCGGTTGACCCGCCGCGACGAAGTCCCAGGCGAATCCTCGAACCAGAGGCCTTCGTGCTCGTCGCTCTCACCCATGGCGTGAACTCCTTCTCAGTTTCTCAGCGGGGCAGCGTGGTTGTCAGCCGGTCGTCGTCGTGGACAGGTTCGTCGTCGACGTCGATGATGTCGTGGTCGTCGTCGATGACGTGGATTCCGGTGTCGACGTGGGCGTCGTCGTGGAAGGCGAGACGGGCGTTGTGGGTGAGATCGTGGTCGGGGTCTGCACGTTCGGGGCCGTTGTGGTCGTCGTAGAGGTCGTCGACGTCGTCGGCGCGGTGGCGGTGTCGGCGGAGACACAGCCCGAAGGCGGTGTCGAGACGCCCCCCTGGCCGGGCATCAGGACGGTGCCGGCGCACCCAAAATTCGAGAAGTGGGCGTCGAGCGTCACCGTCCCACCGTCGGTGAATGTCACCGTGGACGCCGACTCACGGATGAACCCGGATGCGTCGATGGAGATGAGGTCGCGGATGGTGCGATAGCCCTGCGACGTCAGGGTCTGGATCGCTGCGTTGATCGCGCTCTGCTCCTCGGTGCTGGTGCCCGGAGCAGTGGCCAGAGAGCCTGCATCGATCGTCAATTGGTACTGCGTCACCGCCACCCCGTCGACCGTCGCCGTACCCACTTCGGCTGCGCTCGTCACCGCCGGTTGGACGAGGTCGAGGTACCCGGTCGGGCTGGCCATGCCCATCATGGCGACCGCGCCCTCCCTCGAGCCGAGCGTCCCCTCGACGAGGCCGGCAAACCCTGGGAGGTCGTTCCCGCCCGCATCGTTGACCTCCGGGGTCAACCCGTTGTCGGAGTAGTCCACCTCCCAGACCGTTGTCGGATCCACTCGCACCCCGACCTGGAGCCCGCTCACTCCGTTCGAGCTGATGCCAGCTGATGCCGCCATCGCCATCGGGTTGGTGTTGATCGTTCCCGAACCCTGCACCTCGGTGCTCTGGAGGACCGGGGTCGTCGGGCACCCTGGGCCGTTGCAGCTGGGCCCAGACGATGCGTTGCTCTGGTACGGCGATTCGTTCAGCTGGTAGGTGAAGGCGAAGTTCCCCGAGTCCGTCGTGGCGCTCAGGGCGGCAAGGACCGACCGCTTCGCCACTCCGTCACTCACGGTGACGTGATGTTGCGCAGACCGCTGGGGAGCCGGTTGCGGTCCGGAAGCGGCCAGAAGTCCGACCGGGACACCGATTAGCGCCACACACGCCGCCACCCCGAGCACGATGCCCATGCGACGACGGTCCGTGCGGCGGCGGGACGACCCCGTCCCCTCGTCGATCCACAGGTCGCCGTCGTCCGAGGGCTGCTCCGCACGGTGTGCTGACGTCCCGCCGTCCATCGTGGCACTCCCCTTGTCGGCCCGAAGCCGACTGTGGGGCGCTTCACCCGTCTCAAATACGGGTTCCAGGGCAATCGTACCGAAGGTGCGAACGCGCGTCCAGGGTCTGAATCCGAATCCGTAAAATTCGCTTTTGACCCTCATGACCAGGGAGAGATCGACCATTCCGGCTCGCAGAAGTCCGGCCCGCTCCGCCGACTCGAGCAGGACCCGGGCGGTCGTCCGAGACTTTGACGAATCCTCCCCGAAGCGGTTTTCGAGCACCCTGGCGAGCTCTTCGGCATCCCCGAGCTCCCTTCCCGAGGCGTCCTCGAGGACACGGTGGAACAGCGGGACGGCCCAGCAGGCCTCCGCCAGGGCAACCCTGTGCACGGCGGGGTCGGTGGAAAGGCAGCGACGCCCACGTTCGGTGAGCACGACCTGGCCGGATCGCCCCGACACCAGCCCGAAGAGCCTGGCGTTGGCCAACCGGCTGAGAAAGGCCCCGTTGCGGACCCCGCTGTAGGAGAGCGCCGGGGCGAGGGAGCCCGCGTCGGTGCGACCGCCCGATCGGGCAACGGTCTGCGCGAGAGCCAACGAGGCCTCCAAGCCATAGGTGACCGAGCGGTACAGCGAGCGCGCCATACGTGAACTATGGCTCCCCGGCCAACCAGCGCATCGATCCACGCCTCCTCTCGCGGTGCGGGACCCTCCTAGCTTTCCAGGTCAGTCCACCGCGGCGGCCCCACCTCGGCTGGGACAAACCCCTATCCTCTGGCCCGTGCAGGCGATGGCCTTGAGGCTCCGGCCTTGAGAGGACGATGACGTCGGCCGTGCAGGACGGAGACGGAAGGCGCGCGAGCGGGGTCACGACGCCCGGAGGCAGATCGAGCAGCTCGGCGTCCTCTACGCCCGGATCGTCGGGTCGGTGCAGAGCGTCGTGTACGCCGACGACACGACGGTGCAGCTCGCGATCGGGTGTCTGCTAGCCCAAGGCCACCTGCTGGTGGAGGACCTCCCCGGCTTGGGGAAGACCACGTTGGCCAAGGCACTCGCCCGTTCGTTGGGACTCGACTTTCATCGCGTGCAGTTCACCGCTGACCTCTTGCCCGCAGACGTGACCGGCGCCATGATCCTCAACCGGGATCGAGGGGAACCCACGTTCCGTCCTGGCCCGATCTTCACCAACGTGTTGATGGCAGACGAGCTGAACCGGGCGTCAGCTCGATCCCAGTCCGCGCTCCTCGAGGCGATGGAGGAACGCCAGGTCACCGCCGATGGCACGACCATGCCTCTGCCGCGACCGTTCATGGTGTTGGCCACCCAGAATCCCTTCGACACCGCCGGTACCTCGCCGCTCCCCCACGGACAACGAGATCGTTTCCTCCTACGACTGTCGATGGGCTACCCCAGCCGAGTACACGAGGATCGGCTGCTGGCGCGCGTCGAGACATCGTCGCTCGTCGACGCGCTCGGTCCCGCGCTCGAGTCGACCCGACCTCGACGCATTGCTGCGTGGCGTCAGCGAGGTCCATGTCTCCCAGGCCATACGGGGTTACATCCTCGACATCATCACCGCCAGCCGCGTCCACCCCGCTCTGGCCGTCGGCGCGTCGCCCCGCGGTGCCATTGCGCTCCGGCAGGCCTCCAGTGCCATGGCGTTGGCCGCGGGCCGGCACTACGTCGTCCCCACCGACGTGCAGCGGGCGGCCGAGCCGGCGCTTGGCCATCGGCTCGTCCTCCTGCCGGGCAGCGAGCGCTCCGGGACAGGAGTCCAAGAGGTGGTCACCGACCTCGTCCAGCAGATTCCCCTCCCAGGGCCCGAGACGCTGGCCGACGCCCGAACCCGGAGCTGAGGCCATGGCCCGCGAGACCATCACGCGCGGCCGCTCTGCACTGCCTGAACACCAAGCGCGACCCGGTGCTGGGATCTCCCGCCTGCGACCGACCTGGCGAGGCGTGTCGGTCGCGGTCGTCGCGATCGTCCTGCTCGCCGTTGCGATCGGCTCGGGAGATTCGGCCCTGCTGCTCGTGGTGGTGGTTCTGGCCCTTCCCTTGGTGATCGCCCCCGTCGTGGTCCTCGGGCGTGCCTACCGTGCCGCCGGCGCCGAGATCCACATGATGGTCACCCCGCCGCTGGTACCCGTCGGTGCTCCGTGCGATCTCCTGGTCCAGCTGTCGCAGTCGGGCGGTGCCGATCTCCCTCCGTTGGGTCTCGACCGACCGTCGGACCGCTGGAGCGCCGGAGTCCCCAACGCGCGGCCTTCGACCAGACCGGCATCGACCGCGCGTCGCGTTGGCTGCTCGACGTCGGCCGCCTGATCTGCTGGGATCGAATCGGTTCCGACGACGAGCGCGTCGTCGACCCTGCCCTTGCCGACCAGGCGACGTGGAGTGTTCACGATCGGCCCACTGCGGCTGTGGGTCCACGATCCCTTCGCCCTGTTCGGCCTGACGGTCGCCATCGCCAGACCCGTGACACTTGTCGTCCACCCTCTCGCCGTGGCCAGCATGGCGCCTGCCAGCCGTTCGTCCCGGATCGAGCGGGTCGGCGCAATTCGGCGATGGGCCCACCGGCGTCCACACCGATGATCCCGGTGGGGAGTGGAGCGGACTGCGGCCCTACGAGCCCGGAGACCGCCTGCATCTGCTCTCCTGGCAGGCGGAGGCTCGGTTCGGTGCCCTCCTCGTTCATGATTTCCGCCCAGACTCCGAGGACGTCGTCACGATCGTGTTCGACGACCGGGCCGGCGTCCACCGACGCCATACCTTCGAGAATGCCCTCGGTGCCGTCTTCGGGCTCGCCGCCGATGCTGGAGGGCGGGGCACTGACTACGACGTGTCCACGCTTTCTGGTCGCCGGGTCCGGGGCTCGACCACACCCGACGGCCTCGTCGCACTGTTGACCTTCCTCGCCGAGACCCAGCCCACTCGCTCGAGCGACCACGTCGGGGCGCCTGCATCCCCACTCCCGACGGGCGCATTGGCGATCACGACGCCCACGGCCGTGTCCACCCTCCCCGTGTCTGTCGATCGTGGTTCGGTCGTGGTGGTCGAGTGATGCGCACGCTTCGACGCCTCGGACCCGATGTCTGGTTGCTGATTGCCTCCGTGGTTGCCGCCGCCGCGGTCGGGCGCCTCTTCCAAGGTGGTCTCGGGGGTCTGGCCTCTGGGCCGCTGCTGGTGTCGGCTGCCGTCGGATCAGCGGTTCCGGCCCTCTTGGCCTTGAAGCGAGTGCCGCTGCCCATTCGAGCCGTCGTGGGAACCGTCGCCGTAATCCTCACGAGCCTCTGGACGGCGATCGGCGCCGCCACCACGTTCGGCCTGCCGACCGCGCACACCTGGCACGTCGCCCAGTCGGATCTACGTGCGGCGCGCCCGCTGCTCGGTCAATTTGCCGTCCCGCTCCGCCCCGTTCCTGGGCTCGTCTTTCTCGCGGCACTGGCCTGTGGCGTCGTGGCCATGTTGGCATCAGTCCTCCTGCACGCCAGCGACACACGAGATCGGGTCTACCCAGGGCTCGCACTCCTCTGCCCCTTGGGCCTTCTCGGATTCGCGTGCAGCCAGAGCACGCCGGGGTCGATGGCCGTCTTCGTCATTCTCTTCGTCGGCGCCGGCGCACTGACCTTGACAATTCCTCTCGGTGGCTCCGTGCGCCAGCGCCAACCGGCAACGGCCCAGCGACGGAGATGGACCGCTCCCACCGCTGTCACCCTGATCACCATGGCCGGGGTCGTGCTTGTCGCTCTGCTCGTGAACTCGAGCGCAGAAAGAGCCGGGACCTCTGGTCCTGGTGTCGCCCCGGCCGTGGCACTGAGCGCGGAGTCGTTGACCTCAAATCTGCTGGCGGTCGAAGTCCACGATGCCAATGACGTGTTGTTCCACGCCGACAGCCCGTACCGAACCTATTGGCAAGTCGCCGTGTTGAACGTCCTGCGCAACGGCGTCTGGGTGCCCGATCCCGAGACCCAGAACGCGGCGCACGGCACCACCGGCGGTGGGGACGTCATCCAATTGCAGACGGGCGCCGCGTCCGTGGGCGGCAGTCGGGACTTCAAGGCTGCAGTCCAGATCGACGATCTCTCCAGCCGCATTCTCCCGGTTCCGCCCGGGACCATCGCACTCTCGGGAACCTCTGCCACGTTGACGGGCGTGGGTGCGGTCTCGCCCACGCCGACGTCGTCCGGACAGCAGTACACCACCCTCTCGACGCTGCCGGTGACCCAACCTGAGTCCCTCGGCGGCAATGCACCTGTCACGACATACCCGCCGGCCCTCGAGCAAGCCGACACCGCGCTTCCTGCCCTTCCCCCGAACATCGAGGCTCTGGCTCACGCCGTCACGGCGGGGGCACAGGGACCTCTTGCCCAGGCGGAATTGCTCGTCAACTGGTTCCGCTCTGGCCAGTTCCGCTACACCCTCGATCCACCGTCGTCCCCACCGGGAACGGACCCATTGGTGAGCTTCCTGACAGAGACCCGTTCGGGCAGCTGTGAACAGTTCGCGGGCGCGTTCGTGGTGCTCGCACGATCCCTGGGCCTCCCCAGCCGGGTCGTCGTGGGCTTCACGTCGGGTCGCTACAGCGGTCCCGGTGAGGTCACCGTTCGCGGCTCGGACGCGCACGCGTGGCCGCAGGTGTACCTGGGGCCACGGGCTGGCTGGGTTTCCTTCGAGCCCACCCCACAACAGCCCCGTGGTGAGGTCGCCCCCGAAGGTGTCGTCGGACCTAGCGGCGTGAGCACCACCACGCCAACACCCTCGAGCTCCCCGACAACCGCTCCAACACCACCACCGACGGTGCCGCTCACGGTGCCTACTCCGGGTGGATCCAACAACACCCTTTCGCCCACGGCCACGCCGGCTCCGAGCACGTGGTTGGGACCCCTCTGGTGGATGCCGATCGGCGCGGCCGTCCTGCTCGCGGTCGTGGTCGTGCTGCTGCTGATCCGGCGCCGTCGCCGTTGGTCCCCGGCGGGTCGTACGCCGGACCAGTTGGCGCTCCTCTCCCAGGCCGAGGTGGACCGTGCGTTACGCCGCGCCGGTGTCGAGCGTCCTCTCTGGCAGCCCATGGAACTCTTCTTCGAAGACTTGGACCAACGAATCGGGGACCGGAGCGATGCCCGGCCGGCGGCTTCTTCGTCGACTGCGTCGCTGGTCGGAGACGGGGTCACGGTTGCCCACGCGGCGGATGCGGCCCTCTTCGATCCACTCGCCACCTCTGAAGAGAGGAGTCGGACTGCGTATGAGGCAGCCCTTCGCGTACGGAAGGATCTGTCCAAACTCAGTTGACTCCGAGATACGAAACGGAGCCAAGTGGGGAGGCACGATAGACCGTGGTCAGGGCGCGAGTGGATGCGCTGATCCGACGAGTCCCGAAGGTCGACGCCACGCACGCCGCTCACCACCCTGACATCAAGGGCCTCTTCCCTCATCGCCGTTCGGCACGCCCTGGGCGTCGAGTCCTGCCGCCAGACCGAAGGACGCGAAGACCTCGGAATCCTGGAACACCGAATTACGGCTGATGCCCTCGGCGGTGACCGTGAAGATCTGGAGTGTGTGGAGCTCGTATCCGCCACCGACGCGCCGATAGGCGCCGAACCCAGGCTGGCCGTTGGCCGCGACTGCCATCAGACACCAGTCCGTCCCGGCCTGCCCGAAGACCCACTCCATGAACCGGCCGTAGTTGCCGGGACCGACGAACCAGTTGAGCATCGGCGGCATCTCCATGAGCACGTCCTCGGTGAGCAGCCGCTTGAGGCCCTCGACGTCGGCGTGCTCGAACGCCTTCATGTAGCGATCGACCCAGGCGTGCTGCTCGGCCGCGGGCGGCTCGCTGAGACGCTCGGGCCGGGCCCCGACTTCCTCCACACGCGTACGCGCCCGCTGGAGGGAACTGTTCACCGATACGACGGTAGTGCCGAGAATTTCCGCTGTCTCTGACGCGGAGAAGCTGAGCACGTCCCGCAGGATGAGCGCACCACGCTGACGCGCCGAGAGGTGCTGCAGGGCGGCGACGAACGCCAAGCGCAAGCTGCTGCGGTCGATCACGGCTCTCGCCGGATCGCCCCCGTCCAGAAACGAGTCCGGCAAGGGTTGGAGCCAGGCGACGTTCTCTCCCCGGACGAGCGGATCGAGCGGGTCCGACGCGGCCACCACCCCCGACGGCAGCGGGCGGCGGCCGCGGACCTCCAAGGCGGTCAGGCAGGCGTTCGTCGCGATCCGGTAGAGCCAGGTGCGCAGTGAGCTGCGAGTCTCGTCGTACTGCTCCCGCGCCCGCCACGCCCTCAGGTACGTGTCCTGGACCAAGTCCTCTGCGTCGTGAGGCGAGCCGAGCATCCGGTAGCAGTACGCCAGCAGCTCCGTCCGGAACGGTTCGACCAGGCGCTCGAAGCCCTCTACCTTCGTCGTCACGCCCACGTCCTTTCTGTGCTCCTGTCAAGACCGCCATGCCCGAGGAAAGCGACATTCATCGCAGAACCCCAGCAGGCGGGGGCTTCGTCCTGCTGGACCTCGATTCGGAGGTCGCGGGCGATGGGACGTGCGTCCGTGCGTTTGGTCGGGCGGTAGATGGAGCCGCCGCTGACCCGCTCGCCGTCACGGATCGTCCAGCCCACTGCGTCGCGGCTCAGGGCAGGATTCACTGCCCAGGCGCCAGCACCGGGCTGTTGTGATAGGCGGCGATCAGCCACTGGCCGTTCCGATTCTCGAAAACCCAGGTCGCGTTCACCTTACCCTTGTCCGGAACCTCGGTCTCGCCGGCGAACAGGATGCCGGATTCGCTGACGACGATCGCGGCGTCCCTGCCGACGAAGCGGAGGCTGAGCTGCTTGTTGTAGGTCGAGCTGCCCTTGAGTGGCCCTGCGAAGGCGAGGGCCATGTTCTCGCGGATCACATCACGGCTGTCCCGGAGCGAGCCGGTCATGATGGCGGTCGCGTCCGGGGTGTAGTTGGCGACCATGCCCTCGGCGTCGCCGGCCTCCCACGCCTTGTAGGACTCGACCAGTGCGGCCTGGATGGCGGCCTCGTCTTCCGCACGACTGTCTGACATCTGATTCTCCCTTGTGATCGGTTCGCCGGGGAAATCCGGCGAACTCGTCAATACATACCGGCGACGGGGTCCGAACTCATCGCTCCCGCGCGAAACAGCGGTGAAAACGTGCTCGACAGAGAGGTTGCCGTAGCCCTGAACGCGTCGCCCGTTCCCGGGTATCACGCTCCCGAGGAGATCAATCCCCGGCGAACCGGGGCGCTCGGGCGCTCGTTGCAGTGCTCAGACCAGTTCGCATACCTCGGCCACCGTTTCCTCGACCTTGGCGTCCAGTAGGTCTCCTATGGCAGCTACCCCGCGATCGTCCAGGGAGGCAAAGAGACTCGACGGAAGCATGTAGGAGACGTGCACACCACTTTGGTCCTCGTAGATCGCTGCTTGAAACGGGGCGAACAGGGAGCCCCTGCGCGCGCTGCCGATGACCGCAGTCGCAATCAGCGGGTTCCCGACGAGATACTGGGTCGCGTGCAATGCGGTGCCGCGCAAACTCATGAGCGACCCTTGGTCGAGCCGGGAAACGGCCACAAAGCCTGACGGACCAAGTCTCTGAGTGATCGCGGTTTCCACTTCTGACCATGCTGCCTGCGAACTCACCAGGTTGGTGTTGACACTCGGGTCGAGTAGCGGGACCCGCTCTTCGAAACGGGTTCTCGTCGATTCAAAGTCTGATCGGCTGTCGAACGTAACCACCATCAGACCGATGCGCGTGCAGGCTCTCAGAGTCACGCTGGTCCCTCTACCGTCCGGTACCGCTCTGGAGGGATCGCTCCTCTGGTCGATGCTGCCGGGTGCGCAGACCATTTCACGATGGGACCCTGGCGACTGCTTGAACGGCGCGAAGCCGGCCGTTGGAAAGGCCGCGAACAAGGTTGTTCGCCTTCTCGACGAAGTTGTCGACGAATATGTGCAACCCGAGCGGCCCGGGAGGCGCTGACAGGAAGACCTCCATGATCGTTACTGCTTCATCAGTCATGTCACTCCAGTGGGTGACTGTGAAGCCGGCGGACTCGATCGTGTCCTGCAACTGCTCACTGGAGGCGAGGTGGCTGAGTTCTGGCTGATCAGCCCACGGGAGAGGAAAGTCCAGCTCTCCCGGCACGCCAGCGGTGACGTCCCAGATGGCGAGTCGCCCTCGTGGTCGCAGCACACGGAGCGCCTCGTCGTACAAGCGGGTCTTGTCGGCCACGTTCATCTGCACGTGTTGGCTCATCACAACGCTGAAACTCGCTGAAGGAAACGGGAGGTTCGTCACGTCTCCGTGATGCACCGAGATACAGCCGTCCAACCCGACCAGCTGGTTGAGCCAACGGGACGTGTCGCAGTATTCCGCGGTGAGATCGAGGGCAGTCACCCGGCAGCCGAACTGGTCTGCGAGATAGCGAGCCGTGCCACCAAGGCCGCTACCGGCGTCGAGTACCTCATCGCGGCGCTCGATCTCAGCGAGCGCGGCGAGTTGGAGGGTCGCGATTCGACCCATCGTGTGGAAGTCCTCGAAGGCTGCAAGATCACCGCGTTGCAGGTCGTCGAGGTCCAGACCGGCAGCCACGAGGGCTTCCTCAATGCGGCGCCTGGAGAGGCCGGTTGCGTACTGTTGGTCGAGGCTCATTGCTGGCTTCCTGTGCTCGCCGTGTCGGCCAGGAAATCCGCTACGACCTGGGGTTGATCGTGCTGCGGCCAGTGCGAAGCGTCTGGTATCAGGTGAAGAGACGGGTCGGTGAACAGCCCGGCGATCTCGCTGGCCAGGACCCGGTTCAGGTATCGATCCGAATCGCCGAAAATGATGGAGACTGGGACCTTCAAATCACGAAGTGCGCCGCTGTCGACGAGCTCGTCCTGCTCGGTGAGGGAATCGAACAGACCGCCCGTCCAGGCCCGAATCGCTTCGAGGGCGTCAGGCTGATCGGCGCTGCCGAAGAACTGCGGCAGGATCGACTGCACGGCGACGCCCTGCGGATCGAGGGCGTCCATACCCCAATGATCGGCAGTGAGCTGCAGCAACCAGAGTCGCTGGGCCTCGTCATTGATCATCGCGTCGGCGAGCACGCTCAGGGTTGGGTCGGCAAGTAGTCGGATCATCTCTGGAAGCACTAAGGAAGGCAGGTGACCGAAGATCGTGTTGAGGAGCACGAGATGCCTGACCCGTTGAGGGTGCGCGACGGCGAACGCGACGGCGTCGGGTCCAGAGGCGTCGTGACCGACGAGTACCGCTCGATCGATATCGAGTTGATCGAGCAAAGTCTCCAGTTCCGAGGCATGCTCTTTCAAGGAGAATCCGCCGAGTTCGGAACGCCCTGATCGGCCGTAACCGTGCCAATCGAAGGCAACCGCCCTTCTCGGGCTCAGCAATGGCAAAAGCAACTCGTAGACACTGTGATCGTCTGGGAAGCCATGCATGAGGACGATGGGCGGATCGTCACCGGCGATCTCGCGCACGAAGAGAGTGCCGTTCGGCGTCTCGACGAGGCGATCACGAGTGGCCAGCGTGGGTTCATTCATGGGAGTGTGTCCTTTCAATCATTCGTGTGCGGAGTTTCAGGGCCAAGCCGCTCGCTCGCTTGCCCTTGGCGCGAAGTCGGGCGGCCAGGGCCATCCTCGGTGGGCGGATTGAGCCAGTCGCCTCGACGCAACCGCTCGACATCGTTGAACTCACCGAGGATGCTCACGCCTCGGCTGATGGCGACGTCCTTGTCGAGGGCACCCGACATCAGTCCGACAATCAGCTCGGGCGAGCCGGTGACGACGACGTCGGGTGATGGAGCGGGACCAGTGCGCACCTCCACGCTGCCGGCGGCTGACGCCACGGTGAGCACCTCGTCGGCCGTCCGGACCTCCACCTGGATGTTGGGCCGTCCTGGGTCGATGCCGCCGAACATCAGCTCCAGGGGGAGCTCGAGCCACCGAGCTCGAAACGCGTCCGTGCCCTGTCCCGCAAGCATCAACGGCGCGGCCCAACGGACCAGCTCATGCACGGGCGTTCCCAGCTTTCGACCCCAATCTGTGAGCTCGTAGCGACTATCTGCGTCACGACCAATGACCCCCGCGGCCTCGAGCTGGCGTAACCGCTCAGCAAGGAGATTGGTGGCGATGCCCGTCAGGCCGTCTTGGAGCTCGCTGTAGCGACAGGGGCGAACCAGGAGCTCACGCACGATGAGCAGGGTCCACCGGTCTCCGACCACGTCGAGGGCTTTGGCGAGGGCGCAGTACTGGTCGTAGGAACGCATGCCCACAGCTTATACTTTAGAAAATCTATTAGCAACCCTTGATTTTCAATAGTTACCTGGTAATATCAAGCGTCCAGTAGCTGACCAACTCGCGCAGCTACTCGGACCCCACACCCCCAGCCCATCTTCTCGTCCGATGCGAGGAGCGAGACGCGTCGTCAATAGCCGCGTTGAGAGATCCTCAAGGGAGGCAGGCCCAACCTGGATCGTGAAGGCCACTCCATGCATGCATCGACCTCACGGGATCATTCGTACCCTGGCGTTGAGTAGGCGTACTGAGTGACCGCGCTCACCATGGCGAGCGCGAATCGGAAAGCCCCCGGGGAATATTCGTCACACGGTCTGGTGACGCCCCTGCTGGCTGAGATTCCGTTCGGACAGAAGTGGGCGCCGTCGGGAGAGCGCACCACATTGGTCCCGTCGTGGCCACAGCTCGGCTCGATGCTCATGCAGGGCAGCGCCCAGGTGAAGCCACCCGTGGCCGTCTCAACGGAAGCGCCGGCGTCCGCGTAGGTCACCGTGAGGGGGTTCGCCTGGGCGAGCTGACGGTAGATGTCGTCGAGGTGATCCCACCCGGCCGCTGAGGACTCGTCGACCGGGGTACCAACCAAGAAGACATGGGCACCCACTCCGCTGAAGATGGCGATGGCCTGCTTCGTGTAAATGGTGTAGAGGTCGTAGAACTGGGGGCTCAGGGGAGTGACGCCGTCCATGCAGGGCGTCAACGCGTTGCCCGAGAAGACGAGAACTGCCGCCTCAGGCCGCTCGGCGGCAGCGATGGCCATCGTGCTCAGCCAATCGCATGTGGCGGTGCCGCCGTAGGTGTAGTTGGAAACCGTGTAATGGTGGGTCCACGCGAAGAACGTGTCGAGGTAGGGCTCGGCCTGGTACCCGAGCGAGTCCCCGAACAGGTCCACGTGCTCGAGCCCCGGCGGGGATGACACCGAACTGGCACGGATTGTCTGGTCCAGCGCAGATCCGGTGACCGTCGAGCCGACTTCGGGATCGGACCCGTTACTGCGGTCGGCAAGCTGTTCCACGCCTCTGTGCTGTTCTGGCGCGTCCGCCGCCCCAGCTGCGGCCGTTCCCACGGCCATGAGGGCGATGATCATCGCGATCCCGGCGAAACCTCGCAGCTCCGCTTGGACGTTCTCGGCGGTTTCCCGAACGGACGATGCCATGCCCGCCGCCTATACCGCGGCCGGGACGAGGCTTCGCTCCGCGTCATCGGTTACAGGAACTATCTGTGGCGATTCGATTTCGATTCGCGGCAGCCAGTTGAGCCAGCGAGGCAGATACCAGCTGCGCTCGCCTAACAAGCTCAACGTGCACGGCAAGACGATCGAGCGGATGAGAGTGGCGTCGAGGAGAAGCGCTACCGCCACTCCGAAGCCCATCTGCTGGAACATGTCGAGTTGGCCGCGGGCGAATCCGGAGAACACCACCACGATGATGAGTGCGGCCCCCGTGATGATCTTGGCCGTCGAGGCCACACCGCCGACGACTCCCTCCGTGTTCGAGCCTGTCTCGTCGAAGCGTTCCTTGATCCGGCTCATCAGAAAGACCTGATAGTCCATCGAAAGGGCAAAGAGCACCGAAAAGAGGAACAGCGGCACCCAGGCGTCGATGGCGGACACCTTCTGGAAGCCGAAGAAGCCTGCGCCAATCCCGTGGATGAAGACCAGGGTCAAGAGACCGTATGCAGCCCCAACCGACAGGAGATTGAGCATGATCGAGACGAGGGCGATCATGAGCGAGCGGAAGGCCAGCAACAGCAAAATGAAGCTGAGGCCCAGCACGAACAGCAACACGTAGGGAGTTGGATCCGAGACAGCGCTGAAATAGTCGGCCGTCTCGGCCGTATTGCCCCCGACGTAGACGCGGGCGTGGGAGCCCGCAAATATCGATGGAATGAGATCGCTACGCAGTTGGCGCACCGCGGCCACATCCTGGCTCGAGACGACGTCACCTCGGATTGGAACTGTAAGTGCCAGGAGCTTGCCGTTGGCAGACGCCTCAATGGTGCCGGGTCCAAACCGGGAATCGCCGGCGAGGACTGTTTCGAGCTTCGATAGGTCTCCATGGGTTCTGACATCTCCGCCGTCGGCGACAATCTCGACTGGGTAGGGATCTTGGTTGGGGAAATAGCGCTGCACGGCGAGGTAACCCTGCTTGGACGGGAGATTGTTGGGAAGGGTCGCCACGCCGCTCTGACCGATATGGATCCCGAGCAGCGGCACCGCTAACGCGACAAGCACGCCGACAGTCAGGGTCAGCATGGCGACACGTCGGCGCAGAACTGCTTCGATGAAGGTTCGCCAGATCCGGGACTCGCCTGAGCCCGAGTTGAGGCGCTTCCCGACAACGGGCAACCGCAGCGAGTTCACACGATCCCCGAGAAGGTGCAGCATTGCCGGAAGGAGGGTGAGGGCAGCGGCGACGGAGACGATCCCGACGATCACGGCTCCAGCGGCCATGCTCCGCAGGATGTTCGTCGGCACCAAGAACATGCCTAAGAGGGCGATCACGAATGTGGCTGCCGCTGAACAGCACGGCCCGGCTGGCGGTGGCCGCTGTCCGCTGGATGGCTGCCTCCTTGTCGAGGCCGCCTGCTCTCTCCTCCCGGAAACGGGAGACGATGAGCAAGGAGTAGTCGGTCCCGAGGGCCAGGCCCATGCCGGTCATCATGTTGATGATGAAGGTCGAGAGGTGGAATTCCTCACTGACGAGTGCTCGCAATTCCGAGCCCGACGACGATCGACAGCAGTGCCATGAGAATCGGCATCAACCCGGCAACCACCGCTCCGAACACGAGTAAGAGGACGACGATCGAGATCGGCAGGCCGAAGTCCAGCTCCCCGTGTCGGAGGTCGCTTGTCGCCAGGGTGGTGAAGTCGTTGCCCACGGTGTGGATCGCCGGTGACGGCCACCGAGAACCCGCCGCTTCCATTTGCCGACTGCACCGCGCTCACCACCGGCTTGATGTCTGCGTCATTTGCTGCCCTGAGTGAGATCAGGGCGGCGTGCCGGTTATCCGAGACCAGCGGGCTGCTCGAGCCGAAATTGGCCACGACATTGGTGATGCCCGGGCTGGCTCCTACCTTCGTCTCGAGGCTGCTCACAAATATCTTGAAGTCTTGATCGCTGGCCGTCGAGCTTCATTGAGCTGACGACGATGACATCAGTCGGCTTCTGGCTCGCGGATCCGACGACCCTGTCGTAGAGGGTTGCCGCCTGGCTGGACTGCGTGGTGCCGACGACGTGACCAGTTGTCGTCAAACCCTTGAGCGACGTTCCGGCAAGCACCAGAGCCACCAGGACCACGAGTCCCCAGATTGCGAGAGTGCGACGAGGACGCCGAGAGCTGACCACAGCCATCCTCTGCGTGAACCCGAGGGTCGCTGTATTTGGGAGACGCTTGGGGACGTCCTTCTTTTTGTAGATCACGGCCTGATGGCTGACGTAAGCGCTGCCCTGACTTCGGTTTTCACGCACGGCTCAGCTCGCCTCGGCAAAGAATTCCAGCTGGATATTGTCTGGATCTCGGAAAGCAAGTCCGGACCCATAAAACGCGTCGACGATCTCGGCGTGCCCGATCCCCAACTCGTCGAGGCGCTCCACCCACTCCTCGAGCTCATTTCGACTGGCACACCCGAAGGCGATGTGGTCAAGGCCAATGCGGTGCTCGTCGAATGTGTCCGCGTCGTCGTATCCCGCGTGATGCTGGTGCAGTGCGAACATGGGCTCGAGCCACACGGCAAAACTGAAGGCAGGCTCGTCGCCCACAAAGAATGGGGCGGCTCCGAAGAGGGTCTCGTACCATGCGACACTTCGATCGAGGTCGCTGACGGTGACGGCAAAGTGGGTCAGGGGTGGGAATGTGGTCATTGGCTAATCATACATGCGGCACGTATAATGTCAACACGCCAAGATCGAGGGGAGCACGATGACGCCGAAACGAACCAGTGCCGACGCAGAACAGACTCGGATGCAGTTGGTCCATGCGGGCCGAGTCCTCTTCGGGTCAGCAGGGTTCGCGACAACAAAAGCGACCGACATCGCCGAGCTAGCCGGCGTCACCCGCGGTGCGTTGCTCCACCATTTCGGCGACAAGGAGGGCCTTTTCGCTGCCGTGCTCGAGGCAGTCGAAGACGAGGTGGCTGACCGAGTTGCCGCTGCGGCCATCAGAGGGTCCGACCCTCTCGAGTGGCTGGAGTTGGGGTTCGGCGCCTTTCTATCGGAATGCGTAAAACCCGATATCACCCAAATAATGTTGATCGACGGACCATCGGTCCTCGGGTGGGAGGCATGGCACCAGATCGACTCCCGCTATGGGTACCAACCGGTCCTCGACACGGTTCGCGCCGCCATCAAGGCGAGTCAGTTGGCGCCCGACGATCCGGAATCCCTCTCCTATCTTCTTCTCGGCGCTCTGGCTGAAGCTGGGACCATCATTGGGCAGTCAGAGAACCGCGAAAAGATGCGAGCACGAATGTCGAAGTCCCTGTTGCGTCTCATCGAGGGACTCCGCATCGACTCCAACTGACACCTCTGCATGAGGCAGCCAAGGTGCCACCGTCCGCCGAGAGCCGACTCCTACGACACTTCGAGGGGATCTTCGTCAAGGGCGCGAACATCGGATCGGCATCGAAAAAGGCCCAGATGGTCCCGGACTTGCCATCATCGGCGCGGTCCTGTTCCTTCCCCTCAATGCCGTCGGGTCTGGGCCGAGGCCAGGAGGGCACTCGTCCCGATTCAGCCGCCGAGTCCTTGGCGAGGAGGTGGATCGCAACCAGCAAGTCCAATAGGTTCGGTGTCGTGAGCGCCGGGCCGGCGGGAGCCGAAGAGCACCACCAGGTCGTCATCATCGGCGGGGGTATGGCCGGCTTGAGCTGCGCTCTCGAGTGTTACGACATCCAACTCGACACCATCGTGCTCGAGATGCAGGCGGAGGTCGGCGGCCAGGTCACCGAGATCCCATTCCACGTACGCAACGTGGCGGCCGGTGTCTACGACGACGAGCACCCGTTGCCGCTGGCCGCTCGAGCGGTCGGCGGCGATCCTCGGCGACCGGGCCCGCCGATCGTGGCCGGTCGACCGGATCGACCTCGGCGAGCGGTGGGTGGAGTCGGCCGGCCGACGGCTAGTGGCCGACACCATCGTGATCGCGACCGGGGTGGGGCTCCGGCGGCTACCCGCCGCCGCTGATGGGGCCTTCGGCGGAGACGTGACCTACCAGCTGGGCTCGGATCTCGACCGATTCGCCGGCCGCCCGTGGTGGTGATCGGCGGCGGGGACAACGCCACTCTCGACGCCCTGGCCCTGGCACAAACCGAGTCCCCGGTCACCCTGGTGCACCGCTCCGAGCGCCTCGCCTCGCGGCCGGACATCGCGGGCCAGCTCCGCGACGATCCGCGGATCACCGAACTCGGCGGCTGGGAGCTGGACGCCGTAGCGTGGGGACGACCGGTTGGAAGAGGTGGTGCTGGTGCGCCTCGCCACCGGTGAACGTCGGTCGGTCAAAGCCGGCGGACTGGTGGTGAAGGTCGGCAAAGCGCCCCGGACCGAGCTCTTTCGGGACCAGCTCGAGACCGACCGCTCCGGCGCTCTGGTGGTCGACGAGACGCTGGCGACCTCACGCCTGGGCGTGTTCGCCGCCGGCGACGTCGTCGCCGGCGCCTACTGGCGGATCGCCACCGCCATCGGGCAGGGGTCGCTGGCGGCGAGATCCGTCCTGCGGCACCTGGCGGCAGCGCCCCGGTGACCGGCGATCCCTCGCCCATGCCATCGGCGAGCGAGGTGGTGACCCGCTTCCGCCGCTGGCTCGGAGCCCAAGCGCCGCCGGATGACCGACACTCGTCAGACCGAAGGGTCTCCGACCGACCCGATCCCGACGGACTGATGCAGCTACTGCTCGAGCTCCTCCGCTCGAACCTGGAGCAGTGGGAGCTCGAGGACGTCACCCGGATACCGGAGGTGGACGACGCCACTGTCGCCGAGGCCAAGCGTTCGATCGACCGCCTCAATCTCGAGCGCCACCGCCTGGCCGAGCGCGTCGACGCCGCCATCGATGCCGCGCTGGTCCAGTCGGCCACCGCCACCCCTTCGACCGAAAGTCCGGCCATGGCTTTCGACCGGCTGTCGGTGCTGGCGATCCGCCTGGACCGAACCCATCGGGCCGCCCGGATGGCCGGGAACGGCGGCGGCGATTTCGGCCGGCGGCTGCTGCGGCTCAGCGGTCAGCTGGACGAGCTGGCGGCGGCTATCGACGCCTTGCTGGAGGACGTGCGGGCCGGCCGGCGGCGCTTCGTCCCATATGAGCACTTCAAGCTCTATGCGCCCGGAGACCTCACCTCCGAGGCGTGCAGACGATACCCGCCGCGGTTGAATCCGTAGAGGACGCGGTCACCGACGGCGGCCGCGTGGGCGATGCCGAGCGACGACTCGGCCACGGAGGCGGTGGACGCGAACCGGCCGGTCCGGGGATCAGCAAGCCAGTGCAGGCGCCCGGTCCTCCCCACCGCGCAGAGCCGGCCTTCGGCCATCACCACCGCCACGCCACCGTTGCCCCACGCCACCTCATCGGGCAGGTCGCCGGCGACGACCATCCGGCCGTTCGAGGGATCGAGGCCGGCGTAGCGGCCTCCGTGCAGGTCCTCCCACCGGTAGTCGTCGACCGGGGACGCAGTGAGCTCGCTGCCAACAGCCCACAAGCAGCCGGCCGTCCCAGGCGAAGGCGGCGGCCCGGAGGGGCAGGTCAACATCGAACCGCCTTCGCCCGAACCGCCCGTCGTCCAGCGCCACCAGTGTGGCCCGGCCTTCGCCGCCCACCGCCACCAGCTGGTCGGCGCCGATGCCGAAGGTGCAGAGGGCGGTGACCCGGCCCCAACCTTCGAGAGCCACCTCGGCGTCGAGGGCAGGCTTCCCGAAACCTATGTGCACCGGCTCTGAGACCAGCAGGCCCCCATCGGGAGAGGACGCCGGCCGGGAGCTGACCAGCCGCGCACCGACCGCGACGGTGCGCTCGAGATCGTCGGCGAACGAGGTGGAGATCACCGGCTGGACGAGCCTGACCGACCTCCGACGGGGAGGGCCCGGACCGGGGAACGCCAGACAACGCCACCTCCGCTGCGGCGAAGCCGAGCACCGACCCGAGGTGGTTCAGGGTCACCACCAGGCCCTCCCCCTCCTCGGCGAGCTGGAGGATGGCGTGCACGTCGAGGTCGTACTGGGAGAGCTCGTCGTCGTACGCGAAGGAGGTGGTGCCGAAGACGGCGACCGGTTGCCACCGCCGGTCGGCGAAGACGACGTTCCGTCCGAGGTTGTTCCAGGCCACCAAGTCGCCCAGGTCGGCGACCCGCCCGATCCCCTCCGGTTGAGAGTTCCGCACGCCGACCTCGGGGTGAGCGTCCACCTCCACTGGCTGGTCGGCGCCCGCCGCCACCCTCACGCCAGCTCGTCGAACAGGCGTACCGCCTGCTCCGGTTGTAGCTCGGCCAGGCACTGTCTGCCCGGAGGGGCACGTCCGGGGCCGCCATTGGAAGCCCCGCAGGCTGACTCGGTCGTTGTAGGCCGACAGCTCGCTCCTCGGCCAAACAGGCCGCATCGCACGGGGCGCCGCGCAAGGCGCGGGCGTGGGACCAGGGCCGGAAGTACACCGAGCCATGCCGGCAGATGGTGACAGTCGGCGTTCGCTGCTGCACGGCGATATGGGTCAGCCCGGTGTCGATCCCGATGACACCGCGGCACGACGAGAGGGCGTCAACGGCCGCCCCAGGGTTCGGGACCGGCAACGCAGGGACGTCGAGTGGATCGAGGTCTCCGACCGCGGCCGTCCGGGTCACCCGCCGGACGTCGAAACGCCGGCGCAGCTGTGCAGCAAGCGACTCCCACTTGGTGGCCGGCCAGGCCTTGGCGGGACCGTCGGTCTCGGTCACGAGGAGCACGGTGCGGTCGAGCCCGGGCACCGGCGAGGACGGAAGCGGCGTCGGGGATGAGAAGTCGGCGTCGATGCCGAAGTCACTGGCGATCCGGTCGAGGATCTGGTTGATGTCGAGCGGCCCGACCGCCGCCTCGAACTCGGGGGAGCCCCACCAATAGTCCCGTTGGAGCGGATGGTCGCGCAGATCGACCACCCGGTCTGCGCCGGACACCGGTGGGAATGTCTCCTCGTCAACGCAGCCGGCGAGACCGGGGATCCGTTCGGAAAGGCGCGCCTGGGAGGCCGACCGTGCCACCAGCCAGGTCTCGTCACCCCTTCTGCGACTGTCGGCGATCAGAGCCTGGACGATAGGGAGCGAAACGACCAAGTCCCCGAGCCCGAAGGAAATCGGCGCCACGTAGACCCGGGGCACCTGCTCAGCGGTCCGCGTAGGCCGTCCGATCGGCCAGTCCCGACGTGGCGAACGCCCGGCGCCGCTCGGCGCACTTGTTGCAGCGCCCGCAGTGTTCGCCTTCCTGGGGGTCGATGCACGAGAAGGTGAGCTCCAGCGCCAGATGCCGGCCACGTTCCAGGACCTCGACCTTGGTGAACCCGGCGAACGGCGTCAGGACGGCGAGTGGCCGGTCGAGTGCCAGGCTGGCCAGCGAGGCGAGGCCGTCGAAGAACTCCGCCCCGCTGTCGGCGAACGGGTTCCCCTTCAGCGTGCCGAGCGCCACGACGGCGAAGTCGTTGAGCGCGCACCAGACGCTCGACTTGGCCAGCAGCAGCAGGTTGCGTCCCGGGAGGTACACGGCACTGTCGGGCGTGTCCTCGTCGGGCACCTCCGCTCCCGACACGCTCCAGTGCGAGCCATACACGTCGGCCACCGGGAACTCGAGTGCGACGAGCGGCCGCGCCTGGCAGTCCGCCGGCAGCGAGTCGAGGAACCGGCGGAGGTGCTCCTCCTCGGCCCTTTCCCAGGCGAGACCGAATCGGATGTAGATCGGTTGCACCACCTCGCCCTGACAGCTCTGATCGGCCACGAGCACCGCGCTGTCCACCCCGCCGCTGGCCAGCACGGCGACACGACGGGCGCCTTCTCCGGAATCGCTCATTCGCCGCGGTAAATGCAGCCGGTGGTACAGGTCTCTTGGACCACCACCTGGGACAGTTCGGGCAAGCCGGGCTGCAGGTGCTCCCAGATCCAGCAGGCCAGCCGCTCGCTGGTCGGGTTCTCCAGTCCCTCGACCTCGTTCAGGTAGTGATGGTCGAGCTGCTCGAGCAACGGCTGCATCGGCTCGCTGAGGTCGGCGAAGTCGCGGACCCAGCCAAACTGTTGGTCGACCGGGCCG
Organism: uncultured Acidimicrobiaceae bacterium; assembly: GCA_963737805.1. Taxonomy (GTDB): domain Bacteria; phylum Actinomycetota; class Acidimicrobiia; order Acidimicrobiales; family RAAP-2; genus Bog-473. The sequence goes on along the minus strand of CAVTUE010000010.1, from coordinate 37,955 downwards.
TCGATGTGCACCCTGACCCGGAACGAGTGCCCGTGCAACCGCGAGCACTTGTGCCCTGGCTCCACGTTCGGCAACCGATGGGCCGCCTCGAAGGTGAACTCCTTGAAAATGTCCACGTGATCCCTAGGGCTGGTCCATCTGGGTCGTCCCGTCCGCATCATAGGCAGACCGGCCCGTTGCACCCAGGTGCCGATCGCCGGCGAGGTCGGGATATGTTCTACGAGGCAACAGAAGGGCCGGTCCCAAGGAACCGCCCTAACCTGGATCAGCAGCGGCTGCGGCGAGGATCCCCCAGACAGCAAGCCTCTTTGTGCCTGCGCACAGGTAGAAAAGCATCGGCCCTCCATACGCTCGGGGACGCCTCGATGAGAGCGCCGAGAAAGCACTGGCGGTAGGAATAGCCCGGTAGCCAGAGGGAGAACGGGTCGCACGGGAGGAGGTTTCAGATGGCCAGGCTGATCTATTCGGCGATCGCGTCGCTCGACGGCTACGTCGAGGACGAGCAGGGCAAATTCGATTGGGCGGCGCCGGATGAGGAGGTGCACGCGTTCGTCAACGACCTCGAGCGGCCGATCGGCACCCATCTGTACGGGCGGCGGATGTACGAGACGATGGTCTACTGGGAGACCGACGACGATCAGGGGGCGGTGGCCCGGGACTACGCGGAGATCTGGCGGGCGGCCGAGAAAGTTGTCTACTCCCGGACGCTTCACACGGTCTCCAGCGAGAGAACCCGAATCGAGCGCGAGTTCGACGCCGCGGCGATCAGGCGGCTGAAGGAGAGCCTCGCGATCCGACATCTCGATCGGCGGGGCCGAGCTCGCCGGCCAGGCGATCGCCGAGGGGTTGGTCGACGAGTGCCATCTCTTCCTCGGGCCGGTGCTAGTAGGCGGTGGCAAGCGCGCCCTGCCCGCCGGCGTCCATGCCGGGCTCGAGCTGTTGGACGAGCGCCGCTTTCGCAGCGGCGTCGTATACCTGCGTTACCGCCTATGAGCAGAAGGAGCACGATGTCGCCATGCCGCAGGACTTAAACGCCAGATCATCGAGGAGTCCGCGTCAATGGGGGGCGGGTCGGCTGTCCGTTCGAACGCATGCCCCTGCTCCTATTCCACCACGTCGCGCGCGAAATCGGACAAGGATCGGATCAACACGGTGGCCTACTACCGGGACGGCGACCGCTACGTGGTGTTCGCGTCCAAGGCGGGAGCGCCGACGAATCGGACTGGTACCACAACCTCGAACACAGCAGACATTGGCTAGGGCACCGCATGGGGCATGCCGGATCAGCCCTATGCAACTCAGCTGCCGCCGTGATTGTATGTGCCCGGCTCTTGGCAGCGATTGTTGGCTCACAGGATGATGAGCATGAGGCACAGAGCAGCTATGGCCACCATCTGAAGGAGCGAACGTACGTTGATAACGCGATCCCATCGCTGCTGCAGGTCCCGGGCATGACTCGGTGCTCGGCCGCTCCCAGAGGCCGCCTTGAGCTGACGGTTAACGGGAGCGCTTATCCGAACATAGATAGCGAGCCAGATCAACAGAGGAGCCACCGCGCACACTCCTGCGACCGTCGCGCTGAGGTGTCCGGTGATGGCGGCCACGACGGTTCCCGCTATCGCACTCATCAGCCCGACGACTCCGGGAACTGGCATCCGCTTGTCCGCAACGTCATGCACGTGTCCCATCGTGGAGACAAGAGTTCGGTCGTCCACTAGGGCCAGCGCAGGACGGAGAACGATCGCCGAGAACACGTCTGTGCCATAAACGACCCCACAGGCAAGGATGGAGATTGCAATGAGAGCGCGACTGAGTGCCGTCACGACGTGCTCTCAGCATCGACGAGGTCGAACACGGGAATCAGACCGAGCTGCTGGAAGAGCTCGAGCAGGTTGAGCTCGTCCCAGTGTTCGACGAACTCGCCGTTCTCGGTCCGCCAGATGTCGATGGAACGCATCTCGATCGATTTCCCGGTCGCAGGCAGACCGTAGAAGGGACCAGCGTGGGTGCCCCGGTAGGTGAATCGTCCAACAACGCGGTCACCGACCACCACCAGATCGTCCATAGTCGCTTCGACGTCCGGAAAGGCAGTGAAGAAGCTCGCCCAGAAGGTGCGGTTGGCTTCACGTCCGTCACCCACGAACGGGTTGTGATTGATGTAGTCGACAGCCACAAAGCCATCGACGGCATCCGGATCGTGGTCGTTCAACATCGTCACGAACGCGCTCAGCAAGGATGCGCCCGTCATTTTGGCTGCCTGTCATGGTGATTCTCCTCTTGGATTGTTGGAGATCAAGCTCCCGCCTCTTGCGAGGGCCTCTCCGATGGTTCTTGGCGTCACGCACCAAGTCCTGCTCGACGAGAGCGCGCCAGATCGAGGCCGAAGAAGGGATTCATCTGATCTTGGCTCCTCTCCGGCATGAACCCTTCTCGTGTCCTATCAATGCTAGCTATTCTAGCGTTGGTTGTCAACCCGCTAGTTCTTCTAGCAGTGCTACACTTCCCTCGTGACCAAACAGGAGCGCCGCGAGCGCGAGCGAGCGCAGCGGCGTCAGGTGATCGTGAACGCCGCCCGCGAGCTGGCTGAAGCAGAAGGCTGGGAGTCCGTGACCACCCGCCGATTGGCCGACCGCATTGAATACAGCCAGCCGGTCCTTTACAGCCACTTCGAAGGAAAAGACGCCATCGTGAGCGCTGTGGCGCTCGAGGGGTTTGGCGAACTGGCCGCCACATTGCTCAACGCCCGCAAGACGGCCGGTTCGCGCCGACGCCGAGCCGCGAGCGATCGCGAGCGCCTACATGGAGTTTGCGCGAGCAAATCCTGCCCTTTACGAGGCCATGTTCACCCTGCATGTCGATCTGACGTTCGCGCAATCCAACCCGGTGTTGCATGCGGGCTTTGTCGAAATACGTGAGGCGCTGGCACCGCTGGCCGGCGACCGCGACGTAGAGACATTCACCGAGGTCTTCTGGAGCGCTCTTCATGGCCTGGCGACACTCTCTCAGGCCGGCAGGCTGCGCCCAGAGTTCTACGACCAACGCGTGGCCATGCTGGTGGACCAGTTCAGTACGGGACCGTGACCGAGTGGCGCGACGCGCTCGCCTGCCTCGGGGTCGACCCTTCAACGGCCTCCGTCGAGGAACTCGCCCACAACCGCCGTCTCACGCCTGGGATCTGGCGGGTCATGATCGGGGGGCGATCGATGATCCTCAAATGCCTCTCATCGGACCGACCTGCTCCCACCTCGGCGGCAGAGGCGCACTGGACGACCGGCCTCGAGGACCCGCGGCGGTGGAACTATTGGGCTCGCGAAGCACTCGCCTACCGCCACCACGTCGTCGAGACCTTCGAAGTCGGCGGAATCGTGGCGCCAGCACTCCTCGACGCTTACTTTGCCGACAGCGAGATCATCCTCCTGCTCGAATACGTCGACGGTCGGCCCGGCGAGCAGTGGGACATCGCCGACTACGCCGTAGCCGCGAGAGCCCTGGGCCGTGCCCACGGCCATCAACTCTCAGCCGCGCCTCTTCCAGAACACCCCTGGCTCAGCCGAAGCTTCCTTCGCGACTACAGCGGAAGCAAGCCGGTCAACTGGGCGCTGCTCGACGACGACCACGCTTGGGACCAGCCCCTCGTGCGCGGCAACTTCCCACCAGAGCTCGCGCGAGGCCGCAATCTGGCTGCATACATCCAGTGACCGTCTGTACGCGATCGCTGAGACATTGCCCCGGGTTGTGTGCCACCTCGACTTCTGGACCAAGAACCTGATCAAGCGATCCGACGGCCGACTCGTTCTTCTGGACTGGGCGTTCGTCGGCGACGGTTCCATAGGTGAAGACATCGGCAATCTGGTACCAGACGCGGCCTTCGACCACTTCATCGCCGCGGAGTCGCTCCCTGACCTCGAGGTAGCGGTTTTCGAGGCCTACACTGACGGCCTCGCTGAGGCCGGCCTTCGCAAGGATCCTCGTCTCGTCGAGCTCGGCATGTGCGCCTCCGCCGTCAAATACGACTGGCTCACCCCGGTCATGCTCGCGTCCGCCAGCACCGTCAACCACGTCCGCTACGGAGGCACGGAAACCATCGACCCGGACTACCGGTACCGCGAGCGCGGCCTCGCCCTGCTCCATAACGCCCGCCGCGCCCGCCGCGCTCTCACGCTTGCTGACGAACTTCGCTTCGTGTGGCCCTGAAGCGGCTCATCAACCCCACAGCGGCCCTTCGCGAGGTGCGCAGTACTCGGACACCCGATCAAGGCAGCGAATTGGATACGCATGAACGTTCAGGCCGGGTGTCAGTGCCGGCCGAAGCGGCGGCGGAGCCGCCGCCGACGGGACGGCGGCTTGAAACTTTGTGCCGCCGCTGGGCCGGGTCCTCTACGCGGCACATCCCACCAGCGCAGCGGTCGTAGGCGTAGGCCGGCTGCCGCGAGCTGATCTACGCCGGGACGTGGCTCCAGGCCACCGGTGCTCTGCTGATGGTCGTCTTCTTGCTTGCGCTCGCCGATGCGGCTCGCGGCGCAAGCCGCGTGACCATGAACGTCGTCCAGGTAGGTGCGGCCAGCCTCTTAGCCCTCGTTCTCGCGGAGGCACTGTGCGCCGTCGCCTGGACCAGCGCCGCGGTCAACGACCAGGTTGGAAGTTCTCGGGTGATCTTCGACCTCATGGCGCCATTTGGGAGGATCTATCCGCTTGTTGCGGTACCCGCGATCTCCATTGGCCTTGGGATCTTGCTGGCCCGCTCAACGGTGTTGCCGCGTGTTTTGCCCTGCTCTCCCTTGGGCTCGGCATGGCGTTCGTCGCCAGCGGTTTCGTCGGCCTCATGGTGCCCACCGCCGCGGCGACGACCGGGCGCCTGGCGGGGCTGCTGGCCTTGTGGATCCTGGCCGCGGCGCTGGTGTTCCGTGGCGCACGGCGTGGCTCGGTCGCCCCGGCCCCGGTACCCATGGATCGCCCAGCATCGGGGCGGTCCGGCCCAACGACACAACCAACGACGCGCGGTGAGTCGCTCTCATACGCCCATGGCCCTTCGATGCTGCAGTGTGGACGTCCGCAGCAAGGTCCACACGAACATCCGCACCCCGGTCAGGGCGTTGCGACGGCATGCAGACGTAGATCCCCTCAAGGGTTCGCCAGAACGGTCGTGGCGAAACTGATGTGCTTCATGGGGCCGAGCCTGACGAAGGAGGTCTCATCGAGCCCGATGGCGACGGACCGCTTGGTCGATCTGTGCTCACTGCCGTGGAGTGATCGAAGCGAACCGAAGCGCTTGCGTTGACTGCCCACATTTCGACCGCCGCGTATCAGATCTCCGTGCCAGACTCACCGGCCTCCTCTGGGGCACCAGGCGCTACCGGAACCATTCGAGGCCCTCTACGTGCTCGGTGGCGTGGCCGTGCATCCGACACACGGCCCGAGTCCGTTGAAGTAGGCCGGAATGCTCGGCGAGTCCGTAGCGGGGTTGGTCGGGAGGAGGACCGGGGTCCGTGGCGTCTGGTTGAAGTCGAAATCGTTGACCATGTTGCCCAGGATCTTCTCGTCCTCACGGACGTCGGGCCGGGGATCGGGACGCTTGTCCGTCTTGGGGTTGAGCCTGGAACCACCTAAGAAGTCGTCCTCGATGAATTTCAGGTAGGCATCGCTCGAGAGGGTCTGGTGATCGATGTACCCGGATTTGGCGTAGGGCGAGATCACCATGGCGGGGACCCGGAGCCCGTAGCCGTTCTGGTCGACCGGAGGGGGCACCACGTTGTCGTAGAAACCGCCCCAGTCGTCCCACTGCAAGAAGATGGCGGTCGAGTCCCAGTCGGGGCTCTTCATGGCGGCGTTGATGACCGCGGTGACATAGGCCTGGCCCTGATGCACGCTGGCCGGTGGGTGCTCGCTGTCGGCCTGGGAAGGAGTGACCCACATGACCGACGGCAGGGTTCCCTTCTTGGCCTCGGAGAAGTAGTCGTTCAGCGGCTGGATGTTGCGGATCTGATGGTCCTTCTGCACGTCCTCGAAGATGGGGAGCGGGTTCCAGATCCCCGGTGTCAGATAGCTCTGGGCCACCGGTGGGCAGGCCACTGCCGCGTCGTTGTCACAGTCGGGCTGATCACCGGTCTGGACGTAGTAGGCCCACGAGACATGCTTGTTGTAGAGGAGCCAGGTGATGTCGGTCCACGCGTTGGTGACGTCTGCCGTGCCGGTATCGATGGCCTGGTCCACGTATTTCTGCATCTGCGCCGGGGTATAGGGCCCCTTTATCTCGTTCACGCAGCTCGACGGAGCAGGGCTCGAGCACTTGGCCGACCAGCCCGACACCAAGTAGAGGTGATCGGGCAGCGACCACGACGCGACCGGTTCGAACATGTGGTCGTCGAGCGTGAAGTCCTTGGCGTAAGTCCAGTAGTTCGGGATCTCCGCCGCCGTGTGATACCCCATGACGTCAACACTGGCGGCGTTCGAGCAGGCCGGGTTGTCGACGTTGGCGCCGCAGCCCTTCTTGGCGCCCGATGCCGAGGCAATGAAGCCGTCCATCTTCCCACCGTTGACGTCCCTCGTCGTGTTCGCCTCGCCGTGCGGCCCGCCTCCGTTGACGTCCGCCGTGTCGTGGTAGGGCGCTTGGCACCCGCCTGTCGGGACGGGCACGCACACCGTCGGCACACCATTCGTGCTCGGAATGCCGTCGGCGCCCGGGTAGGTGCCGAAATAGCTGTCCAACGAGCGGTTCTCCTGCTCGATGACGATGATGTGCTTGATCTTGTGGATCCCGGCCGCCACCTCGTAGTGACCCGTCGACCCTCCGCTCACTCGTTCGGGGGAGGCGGCCGTCTGCGAGGGCGAGCTGCCGCAGGCACTGAGCATCAGCGCCACGACAGCGATGCCGCCTGTGGCCATGGCGAGTGCGGTGCGGCGTCGCGGTGATCTCGTGTGTCGCTTCATGATTGTCTTCCTTTTGCCGAAGCGGAAAGGTGGAGGGAACTGCGCAGGGACGTTGCCACCCATGCCGTGCCGTCTGCGGGGTAGAAGTTGCAGTCATAGCCGCCGTAGTAGATCTGGCCTCCTGCGAACGGTGAGGACACGATGGTCCTGATGGAGACGAAGGCCTGCCCAGATCGGATCGGCTTCGAAACGCGCGCCGAGGGGTTGACCGTGGGCCCACTAAGACAGCGCAACGTGTAGGTCGGCGATTGACCCTGAGCAGTCCGCACGGCGAAGCAGGCGCTTGCGTTGAAGTGCACCACGCCCGAGGCGATGGGTCCACACTTCTGCGTCGCAGGGCAGACTCCCTGGTAACCCCACTCGAACCCGAACACCTGCCGGTCGACGCCTCCGATCCTCATGGACTGGAAGTCGCCATTGTTGTAGGCGGCGATCACGTAGGCGATCGAACCTCGTCCGGTGGCCGGAATGGTCGTTCCCTGAGTCCCCAGCATCTGGCGGATCGCGGGAGCAGGTTGGAACTCGAGCGTCTGCACCAGTCCGTCGGAGACCGAACCCGGAGTCGGACCCACCGTGGTATCGAGCTGGCCCCGCGGCAGGCCGTCGAACCGGTACACGTTACCGTTGCCCTCCGTCGAGATGAGCAGCGACGATGAACCCTCATGGCCGAGGCACGTGATGCCCCGGAGCCCGCTGTTATGCGGCCCTACCGGTGGCGCTCGGTACACCGGGATCCAGCGAGGGATACGGGCGGGCAGGGCGCCGTCGTTTCGCCGATAGAGCGTCGTGTTGATAGTGGTGTAGATGGCCCCGCCACAATCGGCGAAGCCCGTCACCTTCTGCGTCACCGCACCAGCCGAACCAGGCGGGGCCACCGTGAGCTCGGAGTGGGGATTGAACACCAGAGTGCGACGAGCTGGCGACCAGACACCTTGAATGACCCCCGTCGGGCGGACTCCGGCATAGACCGACCAGACCCCACCCGACTCGTGTGCCCCGAATGCACGGACGTCGGCGCCCGCAGGGAGTACGTACGAATTGCGAAGAGAGAAGGAGTTGGCGCCGTCGAGCAACCACTGGATCCTCGAACGCCCGCCGATGATCGCTTGAGTGACGAGGAGGGAATGGCCCGGTCCGAGACCCTCATCGCTCGGGATCGGGAAGGAGTCCAACGCCTGGACCCGAAGTGACTGCGTCTGTTCAAAGACCGTCCACGGACTGGTCTTCGACTTCTTGATGAGTACCTGTCCGAACGCCGAAGAACCCGGATACTCCCATTGGCCCGTTGCCGCGAAGATGTGGCCCGACTGCGCCACGAGTGCCTCGGTCTCGGTGTCGTGGGCCACCGGGGACTTCGCGTTCGTGGTCAGCGGTTGGCGCTGTGCCGCCACTGCGTACGGAGCAGCGGGACCTCGAGGAGCAGTCGTGTCTGACGCTGTTGCCGTCGCTGCGCCTGCCAGCGACACGCTCAGCGTCAGCGCCGCCGCCACTCCCAAGGCGCGGGCAACCGCACATCCGCCGCGATGCCGTGTCACGAGGGCGGCTTCCCCGCACCGCCCAAATCAGGACGCGACTCGAACCGGGAAACCGTGGTGCCCGCGCGCCGCATATCCGCAGTATTGGGCGCCCCCAGCAGACTGTCAACTAAGTTCACAGTTCGCTAACATCTCCCCCCGTGGTCCGCGACAACGATGTATCGAGCGTTGAGTCGACATCAGTGGGACTCGGTGCGGCGCTCAGGCGCGCCTGGCTCGGCTACCAGCTTCGGTTGGACCGAGCGATGGCCGACGCGGGGTTCGGCGAACGCAGGTTCCCCGACGGCCGTGTGTTACGAGTGTGTGCGGACGAGGCTGGATCGACCATCTCGGCCATCGGACGAGAGCTCGGCATCACTAGACAGGGCGCCAGCAAGATCGTGGCAGAACTTCGTGAACGTGGCTACGTCGCGGTGGCCGATTCGTCCACCAGCAAGAGGGAGAAGTCGGTCGTCCTTACGCCTCGGGGGGTCGACTACCTGGCGCACCAGCGCGCAGCGGCCAGGGCGATCGAGGACGAATTGCGGGCCGAACTCGGGGACGCGACATTCACTGCACTGGGTGCATTGCTCGTCGTGTTGGATATCGGGGATGGCGTGCGCCTTCGCGCGGTACCTTCGCCGCTCGTCCAGCATCTGAGGCCGACGAGGGCCGCGAGGATCTCGGTAGGGCGGACGAGGACGAAGGTGCTTCTTGCTTTTTGGCTCATAACCTCAAGCCTGAAGCGCCTTCGCCTAGTTCTGGGCGACCCTGGCTACCCAGCAGCTCCCCGCTGAAATCCGAAGAACCGCGATGAGCGAGTCTGCGGTTCTCACGGTTCTCCCCGGCGGAACACCCGGTAGAACACGCCGACCGCAACCAACGCTCTGACCGATCAGGTCTGTGACCAGGATCTCTGAGGTGAGTGAGTGGCGGGGGGAGGATTTGAACCTCTCCGAATCCGTGGGATTTCTGTGGGATCTCACCGACCCTCGGGCAATCTTCGGGTCATCTCCTTAGCGGTTCGGTGCGAACTGCTCCAGCGACGCCTGAAGTCAGGGCAGGTCCGGTCCCACTCGTAGGCCACCACGCTATGAAAGGGAGCGGTGAGGAGTGGCTCATTGCCCGTTGTCGACTAGCGCTGCTCGAGTCGAGGTCAGGGCACTCGGCCACCTCTGCAAATTCGTCGTCGAGGAAGAGACAGCTGGCATGAAGGCCGGAGTTGTCCCAGGTGGTGAAGGGAGGTTCAGGTGGTTCAACCGATCCCACCAGGCGCCCTCCACCCCTGGGACGGACAGCAGATCGGCAACAGGAGCCCCGCCGCGTTCGGTCATGAGGTAGATGCCCTTGGCCGACCACCAGAGCGCGACGTCGGCGCCTACCTCGACCCTGGGAGCGGCGTGGCGGGTGACCACTTCAGCGATCAGGGCTGTGATGGCTCCGGCGGTAATGGCTAGATACCCGAAGCACCCGAGTTGGCGACAGGGCTTCCTCGCAGCATGACCTTTCTCCGGGACTTCTCGACGCGCGTCCGGTCGTTAGGACGATCGTATTGACGGCACCTAGGTCCTGGGGCTAACTGTGGACTCTCAGGCTCGTTTGCAGGCCATCCGTGCCCTCAGCGGGCGAGAATCGTCGCGGCGGCGGTGCCGGGAGCGCCGTAGACCTGGGCGTAGCCGACGCGCGGGTCACCCTGGACTTGGCGGTCGCCGGCCTGGCCGCGGAGCTGGAGCACGAGTTCGTGTACCTGGCGGAGGCCAGAAGCTCCGATTGGCTCTCCGTTGGCGATGAGGCCGCCGTCGGTGTTGATCGGCATCGGGCCTGTGATCTCGGTGGCACCGTCGGCGAGAAGCTTCTCCTGATCGCCGTCAGCACAGAAACCGTTCTCAGCCATATGGATGACCTCAGCGCCGGCGTCGGTGTCCTGGACCTGAATCACGTCAACGTCCTCGGGCCCGATCCCTGCGTCTTCGTAGGCGGCACGCGACACGTATACGGTCGGGGCAACATCTTCGTCAACAGGAGCCCAGGTGGTGTTGACCTCGTACGACCCGTAGTTCCGTGTGCGAATGGCAGTCGCCTTCACGTACACCGGCGTATCCGTGAAACGGTGAGCGATGTCGGCGCGGCAAAGGACCACCGCCGCAGCACCCTCGTCGGGAGCGCAGAACATGTACGAGGTAAGCGGGTAGTTGAGCATCGGCGAGCTGAGAATTTCCTCCTCAGTGATCGGCTTGCGACGGAAGGCCTTTGGATTGAGAGCGCCGTTGCGGTAGTTCTTCGCCGCCACCTTGGCCAACGTCGCGTTTGATACGCCATGGTCGTGCATGTACTTGTTGATCTTCATGCCGAAGAACTTGGTGGTCACGTACTGCCCGTTCTCGCCATACCAAGCAGGCACGTTGGTGGTCGTCGGATCTCCTTTGAATGAGCCCCGAGCGTGCTTGTCGGTTCCGATGGCCACGACGATGTCACCGTTGCCGGCGCGAATGGCGTTTGCGGCCTGCTGGATGGTGGCAGCGCCGGTTGCGCATGCGCTGAACACGTGGATGAACGGAAGGCCGCTGAGGCCGACCAGACCGGTGAGGGGGTCGGTCCAGACCCCCAGCTCCCGCCGAAGGCGCACTGGACGTCGCTCCACGTCACACCTGCGTCGGCCAACGCCAGCTCTACGGCGTCGGCGGCCATCTCGTACGGGGACTTGTCGCCGTGCCGACCGAAGGGGTGCAGCCCGACGCCGATGATCGCCACGTCGTCCATTCAGCGCTCCTCACTGTTCTGCGCGCCGACGGGCGCGAAGGCGAAAGTCATGATCTCGTTGCCGTCGTTGTCGACATAGAACGGGACGATTCGGAGCACGACCTCCATGCCGAAGTCGAGCTCTTGGGGATTGCACGTCGTGAGCCGCGACTCGACGCGCACCACATCGTCGAGTTGCACCAGCCCCATACCAAATGGCACGAAGGACTGACCCGTCGGATCGCCCCTGTAGTCGACGCTTGGCGGGAACTCCTGGGTCGTCCAAGACACGATGGTGCCGCGGCGGGGTAGGGGGCGTTCGGCCATGCTCTGGGTGCCGCAGCGAGGGCACCGCGACTGCACCGGGAACGTGATCGCCCCGCAGCCCTTGCACTCGCCACCGAGCAGCTGCGGATCATCGGCCGGCCAAGTGAACACGTTCGCGATCGGATTCTGCATCAGTGCCCCTCACCCGTCGGACTCACCGGGATCAGGCTAGCCAACGCTGGTAGAAACGCGCTTGAGATTTTGAGCGCGAGTGGTCGTATCTAACCCGACACAGAGCAGAGTCCCGACGCTCAGACCATAGGCCCAGCATTCCGGGACTTCAGTCAACGGGTTCACCGACCTTCTGTGAACGACTAGCTGAGTGGCGGGGGGAGGATTTGAACCTCCGACCTTCGGGTTATGAGACCCATTTCGGTCGTCTTCAGCGTTATCGGACGTTAGATGCTGTCGTGCTGATTCAGGGCTCTACCTGGGAGTACATAACCCTGAGCCAGGTCTGCCAGGAAGAATCCTCCTGACGCTCTGAGCCGTGTTGGTGGATTTTTGTGGGATCCAACGGATGCGCTCATCGACCGGATGACCATCGAATCGGGAAAGGGTATCTACGCCCTCTTGCTCTTCGACGTCCTGGCCGACAACTATGGCCAAGAGACCGGCGGCTGCACCGGGTACGGGAGCGAGCTCGGTGCCCTCGACGACCGCCAGGTGGGCGCAGGCGTCTTGGCCCGGGAACGACAAGCGCCTCACGGGCGGCGGGGTCGTCCCAGCCCGAGGGCGTGACGCCGACGTGGGACGCCGTGGCCGCCGGCATCGCCTACGAGAAGCGGTAGGGCGGGCGCGGCCGTCGGTCAGCGATCAAAGGGGTCGTGCACCCCCGTCGGCTTGCCGAGGTCCGCCGCGTCCATGAGTTCGACGAGGGCGGACGGTATCGCGTCGGCGATTTCCCACGGGTCGTCGAGCAGGTCGGGGTCCGCAGTGAGCCCGAAGTCGACGCGGTCCGTGTAGCTCATCAAGGTGATGTTGAGCCCGCTGTTGAAGAGCAGGACGCTCGCGGGGTAGATGCCCGAGACCTGGGCGCCGCACACGTAGAGGGAGAAGGGCGGACCGGGGAGGTTCGACACTGTGAGGTTCTCAACGACCGGCAGGCGCCTAGAGACGTTCGACGCCCAGGCTGCCCGTGACGCCAGCCCCAACAGCAGGGGCGGTGCCACCTCGCCTAGCGACTGGATCTTCCGGGCCCGGACCGCCTGAGACAGCTCCTTGGCCGACTGCGTGCTGCGGTGGATCGCCTGCACCCGCTCCAGCGGATCGCCCACGTCGGTCGCCAGCGACGCCATCATGACGGCGAGCTGGTTGCTCGGGTCGGTGTCGTCGGCGACCCGGGTCGACACCGGCACCCCCGCCGCGAGCGAGCCCCTCGTGGGCAGCTCGTCGTGGCGCAGCATGTGCGCCCGCAATGCGCCGGAGACCAGTGCCAGGACGATGTCGTTGACCTTGACCCCGAGCGCGTCCTTCAGGGCCCGGACGTCCTCCAGACCGACGGATGTGAAGGCGATCGTCCGGCGCGGGCCGACGGAGCCGTTGAAGCACGGGCCGGCCACACCCATCGCCAGCGGGTTCCGGGTGCGTTGCTGGAGGAGAGTCGCCCCGCGCTGGGCCGTCCGTAGCATGTACTGGAGCAGCTTGCGGGGTGTCTGGATCGTCGGGACGAGCGCCCTCGCCACCAGCTCCAGCTCCGACGGCTCGTACGGTCCGGCCTCGTCCTCGCGACGGCGGTCGGCTGACGCGGCGGCGGGCTCGCCTCGACGTCGAGCAGCTGCTCGGCGAGACCCATCCCGGAGACGCCGTCCATCAGGCAATGGTGGAACTTTGTGAAGATCGCCACCTGGCCACCGACCACGCCGTCGATGTACCACATCTCCCACAGCGGGTGGCGACGGTCGAGCTGATACGTCATCAACATCCCGACCAGCTCGCCGACCTCGCGGCGCCCACCCGGCGGCGGCACGGCGATCCGACGGACGTGGCGGCCGATGTTGAAGTCCTTGTCCTCGATCCACACCTCCCGGTCGAGATGGAGCGGGACCTCCTTCAGCTTCCAGCGGAACTTCGGCACGCCGCGGAGCCGCTCGGCGGTGTCGTCGCGGAGCTGATCGAAGCTGAACCGGTCGGACGTGGCCGGTTCGACGATGATCAGGCCGCCGACGTGTTGGTGCCATGCCGGTGTTTCCGCCGAAAGGAACAGGGCATCGGTGCCGGACAAGCGCTTCATCGTCACCTCGCTTGTTCCGGAGCTACCGGCGATATCTCCGGATGTTGCCAGATCATAGGCCAGGACGGTCGTCGATCACCGAGCTCATAAGAATGGGCTTGGCCCTGAACTCGACGAGGAGGTTGCTCGCGGGCGTGCCCACTCTCTTGTCGTCGCTCACCAGCTCATAGAGCTCGGCGAGCGATGCGCTTTCATGACTGCGATGTTGTCATCCGACCCCTGACAGCAAGGAGACCGGAACTCTCGTACCGGTCTTGACTTGTACTCTTCTTGGTTGGTGGCGGGGGGAGGATTTGAACCTCCGACGTTCGGGTTATGAGTCAGCGCTCTACCTGGGATAATGGAGCCCCCACCCACTTCCCGCCAGGCGAGAGGCTGCTGGCAGCCTGAACCGGTTCCGTGGGATTTTTGTGGGATCTCACAGACCTGCGGGCAATCCTCGGGTCACTTCTTCGGAGACTCGTAAGTCGCGCCCTCGGGTCACCCGGAAGCGACCAGTCAGCTCGGCAGAACTCACGATTTCAGGAGGAGTTGGGGCCTCGATCCCCGTCGACGACCTAGTCGTCAATGAGGTAGTCGACCATCACGTTGGCAAGGTGGTGGTTTCGGTCTGGGTGGTCGGCTCTAGTCCCCCGCCGTGCCGTTTTCGTCCACCCAGTTTCCACTGCGTCCACTGCGTCCGTCGCCGCAGTAGAGCGGTCTACTATCGCGAGACTCCAAGAGCGCCACCTTTCGAGTCTGCGCATCACGTGGGTAGGCCCTGCCGCATTGACCAACGTCACCACCCAACGGATCAGTGGTCTGCCCGCGCTTCAGTGCCAATCGCATCCCCGAGCTCTTCGAGTGCAACATGTAGTGCGTCAACGATGAGCCAGGGATCGGGAATGCTGACTGGAGAACCGAGCACGGATACACCCAGCGTTTGTTCATAGCTCCAGGCAGTGATGTTGAGACCGATCCCTTCGAGGATGGGACCTACGGAGTACAGAGCCTCGAGCTGGATGGGACCGAAGAAGACCCGCTCCTGCGGTCCGGCGACGTTGGACAGCACGACGTTGAGGGGTGGATGGACCCGGTCCGCAATGTGGGACCGGGTCCAGAGCCGCACGGCCGAGTGGTAGATCTGGGGCGGCACAAAATCGGCGCGCTGCTCGAAGAGGTCGTGGCCGAGGACTCTGCGAACCTCCTTGGAAGCTGCCGTCATGCTCCGGATATGTTCGAGGCGCTGGACAGGGTCGGCGATGTCGGTCCCGATGCTCACATAGAGGTTGTCGACCCGGTTGCCCGACATGCGGGCCACATTCGGGTCGGTCGAGATCGGGACACTGGCGACCAGCGGGCGCGCGGGTAGTTCGCCGCGGTCCGACAGGTAGCGTCGTAGCGCCCCTGCGCACACGCACAGGTAGACATCGTTGAGGGTGGTGCCCGCGGTGCGCCTGATTGACTTGAGATCCTCGAGGGGGAGCTTGGTCATTGCAAACGTGCGCTCAGAGGTGAGCGACACGTTGAACGACGTCTTGGGTATGTGGTGGAGGGGAAGAGGCGGCTTGACCGCGAAGCTGCGACGCCGCGTTTCCGACGCTCGGCCCCGTCGCGCCGATTGCACCACAAACCGAGGCAGGCCTTTCCACCGGACGACATGGTCGTGCGCCGCCATCTTCAGCAGGTCGCGACGCGTTGGGAGCGGCTCTGGACGCCACGATTCCGCTCCAGGTTCCCTTGATGGCTCGACGTCGGCGCCTTGGACCACGTTCCGGAGCAGGGCCACCACGGCGGATCCGTCGGCCACCGCATGGTGGATCTTCGCCACGACCGCGATGCGGCCGCCGACGAGCCCCTCTACGACCAACAACTCCCATAGGGGCCGGTCGCGCGCCAATGGCGTGCTTGCGAAATCAGCTACCACGGCGGCAAGCTCGCGATCGCAGGCCGGGTCGCCGAGCACCCGGCGGCTGATGTGACGCTTCAAGTCGAACTCAGGGTCCTCCACCCACACGGGATGACCCAACCCCCACGGCACCGGAACGACCCGGCGGCGGAACGGCGGGAGCCGGCCAAGTTGGCCCGCAAAGACCTCGATCAGGGTGTCATAGGAGAATTCGCCCTTCAGGACAGAAACGTCGGACACCACGACCTTCACCGTGTGCATGTGGGCCGTCGGTGTCTCCGAATAGAGGAATTTTGCGTCCAGCCCGGTCATCGTCTCCATGAGTCAGTCTCGGTTCTTCTTGGGAGAACGGCCGGTAGAGATCTGACGCAACGAGCTGACGAGGAAGTCGGTCACCTGTTTGTGCCACAAGTAGCCCACGTGGCCCCCCGAATACCACGAGATGCGGGGCTGATCCCAGTGCTCCCAGAGGCGTTGTGCCTGATCCGGAAGGGCCAGCCGGTCGCCATAGCCGGCGAAGATGAACCTGCCGCCCCTGGGCACTTTGGCCTCGAGGGACAGAGGCGACACCACGCGGTAGACGTTCTCGGCCGTTCCGCCCATGATCTTGTGCTCGATCGATCGGGCCCGGATGTCGCGGGGGCTGTGTCGGTGGAACAGGCCTGGGAAATCCGAAACCGGGATCCCCGCCACCACTCCGTCGATGCCCTGCACCAGTCCGGCCAAGAGCGAAACGGTGTACGCGCCCAGCGAGACCCCGTACAGGCTGATCGACGTGGCTCCTTGCTGACGGATGAGGGTGATGAGGCGCCGGATGTCCCATATGGCCTGCGTCAGGCCGTGCACGGCGTTCATCAGCTCGAAGGAGAGGAACGGCTCCCCACTCACCAGGGTGACCCGGCGCGGCCCATGGAGCGGCAGCGCCGGGAGGGCCACGTTCATCCCCAGCTCGTGGTGGAGCCGGTTCAGCTGGAGCCCCTGAAAGTCCATGAACGGGAAACCCATGCAGAAGCCGTGCACGGCGATAACCCAGGGGCGGGGATCGTCGGGGTGGCGTACGATGACGGCCGAGGCGGTCCGGTTCGGTTCGAACGCCATCCACCGGTCGGCGCCGGGCTCGCCCGGATAGGGGGTGAAGCCGCTGTCCCAATCCCAGCGGTCATAGCTCAGCCCCATGGCCCTTCCCTGGCTCGTCGTCACGTCAGGTTCGAAGAGCGGCGGCGGGGTGCGGTGATAGGAGTCGGGCTCCGCGATCCAACCTTTCCTTGCGTACAAGGATTCGGCCTCGGCGAGCTCGCTGGACACCCTGGCGTAGTCCCCGGGCAACGGGAACCTCCGGGGTGTCATGGCCATGGCCAGCAGCGCCTCGTCCATCGCCACCTGAGCCGCGAGGCCGAGCGAGAGGTGCGGCGCGGGCACCGAGTCGCTCACCTCCCCGCTCAGTAAGGCCGAGCCGACGTAGTGCAGCGTCCGGGGCAGGGCGCGAGTCGCCCGGGCGAGCGCTCGTCGGCTTAAGAATCCGGCAGCGGCTCGAAAGAGTCCGGTGAACCGATCGATCCCCGGCACCGAGATACCAGACTCCACGCTCCCGGACATGCTCTCCGTAGGGGGGAATCTGACCGGCGGCTCGATGCAGTCGCCGGCGGGATCATGCGCAACCTCCCCCATCCGGCCTCCTTGCGTACCGTGGCCAGCAGAGAGCGCACGGTGAAACTGTAATACTACGTCTGGAATTCTGACCGACAGCAGAGCTGAAGGCCCAGGTCTGGACCAGGGAGCGCTTTGGAGTTCAACCTTGCCGATCTTTTTGAGAGCGTGGTCGACCAGGTCGGGGATCAGACGGCGATGGTGTCGGGCTCTCGGAGGCTCAGCTACACCGAACTGGACCGGCGGGCAAATCGCCTCGCCCACCACCTGGAGGGCGCCGGCGTCGGACCCCGTGACACGGTGGGACTGCAGCTGGTCAACGGCACCGAATACATCGAGAGCATGCTGGCGTGCTTCAAGATTCGTGCCGTGCCGGTCAACGTCAACTACCGCTACCTGGCGGGCGAATTGGAGTACCTCTACAGGGACGCTGCGCTGGTGGGCCTCATCTTTCATGGCCGCTTCGCCCCAGCGGTGAAGGGTGCTCTGGGCGCCATGCCTGAGACCAGGACCGTGCTGGAGGTCGGTGAGCCGGTTGGTCATCGCCCGACCGTGGGTGAGGACTACGAGAGTGTCCTCGCATCGGCGCCCGACACCCGCGAGTTCCCCGCGCCGCAGCGACGACCTCTACTGCGTCTACACAGGCGGCACGACCGGCATGCCCAAGGGCGTGCTCTGGCGACACGACGACATCTTCTTCGCAGCCATGGGTGGCGGTGACCCACTGTCCTTGGGAAACCACATCGCCAACCCTGGCGAGCTTGCCAAGCGGCTCTTGCATCCGGGAATGACTGCGCTCGCCATACCTCCGTTCATGCACGCGGCCGGACACTGGTTGGCGTTCTCCACGTTGTTCGGGGGCGGAAAAGTCGTGACGACCGAGGGGGGGGTCTTCGACGGCACCGAGGTCTGGCGTCTGGTCGAGGCGGAGCGGGTCAACGCGATCGCCGTGGTGGGCGACGCCATGGTCCGGCCGCTGCTCGACGTGCTGGCCGCACAACCCGATCGCTACGACCTCTCGTCGCTGATGGCCGTGGGATCCGGTGGAGCGGTGCTCTCCCCGTCCACCAAGGCACAGCTGGCCGAGCTCCTCCCCGGGCGGATCATCGCCGACCGATTCGGGTCTTCGGAGACCGGCCAGGTCGGTGGTGAGATGCCTCCCGAGGACCCGTTCGGACCGCCACGCCTGCGGGTTGACGACCGCACCGACGTGCTCGATGCCGATCTCCAACCTGTCCCACCCGGCTCTGGGGTGATCGGACACCTCGCCAGGGGCGGGCACGTCCCGATCGGTTACCTAGGCGATCCGCCCAAGTCCGCCGCTACCTTTGTGGAGGCACGGGGCCAACGCTGGGCGCTTCCCGGTGACCTGGCGAAGGTGAACGCCGACGGGAGCATCGTCGTCCTCGGGCGCGATTCGCTCTGCATCAACACTGGCGGGGAGAAGGTCTTCCCCGATGAGGTGGAAGCAGCGCTGAAGGACCATCCCGAAGTCCGCGACGCCATCGTTGTCGGCGCGCCCGACCCTCGCTTCGGTGAGCGGGTAGTCGCCCTGGTCCTGCCCCAAACCGGGCACGAGATCGATCCGGAGGCCGTCCGCCAATACGTCCGTGCAAGGCTGAGTGGCTACAAGGTACCTCGAGAGGTCATCGTCGTCGATGACATCGTTCGTTCACCCAGCGGAAAACCGGATTACCCCTGGGCCAAAGGGGTCGCCGAAGCGGCGTTACGAGACCAGAACGAGGATTGAGGAAACCGACTAACCGAGAATCGGAAAGCGGCGTTCAGCTGCCAATCGATCGAGCGTCGTCTGCATCGTCTCGGTGAGCTCCTGGTAGCAATGGTGAACGATCGATTCGTCCTCAGCAGCCTCAGGCGCGTACCGAGACGACCAGTCAATCGGAGGGCCCAGCTCCACGGTGATCTTGGCAGGCAAAGGCCATGTGGGAATGCCCCCTGGAACGACACCAAAGGGGGGTCCCAGCACCAGGGGCATCACTTTGATGCGGAACATGCGGTCGAGCCCAAGCCACTTTGCGACGCGCTCCCCTCGGCTGAGGACGATCAGCGTCTCGTGGGCGCCCACGGAGACGGCAGGGACCACGGGGACCCTTGTTCGCAATGCGAGACGAACGACGCCGACGCGACCGCCGAACTCGATGCGGTTTCGCTCCCACCAGGGTCGGAAAACCTCTGAGTCACCACCCGGGTAGTCGATCAGGATCCCTCCGTTGCGAAGAATCGCCTCCGCCTCGGCTGGCCCGGCTTCGACAGCGCCAGCTCGCTTCATGACGGGACCCATCCCTGGGAGCCCCAGGAAGAACGAGTGGAAGAGCGCGTAGACGGGCTCGTCTTCGCCCCGCACACGCCACCACGCGGTCAGCAGGACTGGTAGATCCGGGGGTGTCTGGCCACCGGAATGGTTCCCGACCACAAGGAAGGGTCCGTGTTGGGGTAAGCACTCAAATCCCCTCACCTCAGGTCGGAAGTAGGACACGTAGCGTTCCAGGACTGGTCGAGCGGCACGAAGGAACGCGGGGTCACGAGCAGACCCCGCTGGGGCGGAAGTAGCTTTACGGCTGTCCACCATTCCTCAACTATGCACGTGATCGGGGTCGATGTCGGGACGAACCAGGCACATGCGACGTGCATCGCTTGCACCGAGGGCGGCCGAACACACGACACATGGGCACTCATCGACCGTAAGCAGGCCCTTCATGAGCTGAGGTGGGTTCGAAACCACCGATGGACCTTTGGTCCTGTGGTTCCACGGGACCCCGGGCGCCCGCCGATCGGGCGCGACGCTGACTGCGATCTCGGCTTTCGCATCGTCTCCCAGGAGCGACCCGGGGTCGGGGACTCCGCCGAACACATCTACGAACACCTGAGCGACTGGGCAGCGGACGTGGCCATCGCCGCTGAGCAGCTGGGTCACGAGCATTTCATGGTGGTGGGACTCTCAGGCGGGGGACCCTACGCGCTGGCGTGCGCGCACCAGCTTCCAAGCCGTGTCCTCGGCTCGGTCTGCTGGGTTCCGTACTTCCCGTCACGGGTGACGAGATCACGGCCGAGGGTATCGTCACCCTCGCGTCGCGCTTGCACGACATCCTCGACATGATGCGCCGCCCTCTCGGCATCGGACTGTGGGGATTCGTGCAGGCCGTCCGGCCCTTCGCATACCCCTTGGTCCTGGGGTTCGCACGGATCATGCCCCAGGGAGATCGCCTCGTACTCTCAGATCGGGAATTCCAGGCCATGTTCGTCGACGACCCGGTCAGTGGGGCCAGACGATAGTTCCAGGCCATGGTTAACGACGTGGTGTTGTTGGGAAAGCCGTGGGGGTCTCCCTCTCGGACGTGACGGTTCCGGTCAGCTCGTGGCATGGTGACGCCGATCCCTTCGTGCCCCTCGAACAGGTCCAGCACGCGGCGGCACTGCTCCCCGACGTGGAACTCCGGGTGCGACACTGAGAGAGCCACCTCGGTGGCTTTGCCGCCGCCGACGACCCTCACCGTCTTGTCGAGCCTCTGGCAGAGACCACTTTGGACTGATGGCCCTTCGGTGGCAGCGGATCTCCGGTGCGCCCTCTCAGATCGCGACGAGACGACCTTTCTGCCGGCTCGCCACACCGGAATCGATCAAGGTGTCGGACACGCATCGACGGGCCGTCGGCGAGCCGAAGAACCCCAGATGCCCGCCCTGGTACCACGACACCGTCGGCGCACCCCAATGTTGGGTAAGGCGCTCGACATGACCCGGACGGACGAGACGATCGGCCCGCCCAGCCCAGATCCGCCGAATGGGCAGGGCTGGAGAAGACAGCCCGAGCGGTGATGTGACCGGATCGAGCCGATCGGCGAGCCAGAAGAAATCCTCGTACCGCGGATGATGGGCGAAGCGCATCGGGGTGTGCGTTCGCATCAGGTCCGCCATATCAACGACGGGCACGCCGACGACGATGCCGGCGAGTGTCGGTTCGAGTGCGGCCACTGCCGCGGCTACGTAACCACCGAGCGAGAGGCCAAATAGGACCGCACGTTCGCCGCGTGCGTCGATGTACGTCAGTAGGGCGCGCACGTCCGCTATGGCCTGAGCCGCACCATGCAGGTTCATGGCGGGATCCTCATTGGGGAAGGCCATGCTGAACCGACCTGCACCTCGCGGACCGTGGTGGGGCAGCACGGGAATAGCGACGTTGAACCCGCCGGCATGGAGGGAGGCCGCACGAAAGACCACCATGTCTGTGAACGGGTCACCCATGCCAGCGCCGTGAACGCATACCACCCAGGGCGCGGGGCGTTGCTGGCGTAGGAGCCATGCATGCACAGTTTCGTTTCGCGTGTACTCGGCATACCGACGCGCACCGGGCACCGAGTCCTCCGGGTCGTACGGACTGACATAGGTGGAATGGCTGAACGAGAGGTGCCCGACGCGGCGCGCCGATTCGGTCAGGACGGCGGGTGCACTCGGGATATGCCACGAATCAGGATCGGCAAGGACCCCCCGTCCTTCGAGGTAGTCGACGAGTTCTCGCGACTCGTCCAACGTCGACGCGAAGTCATCGTCGTCGGCCACGGTGTGCAGCTGCTGAAAGCAAGCGAGGAGCAGTTCGTCGCCGGCGGCAGAAGCCACGAGCGAGGCCCGACGGAGCGGGGCCGTGGGGTGTGGGTCTGCGGCGAGTTCCCTGGCAAAATGGGTGGTACGACTCATCGCTGCCGCGAGATCAGATCCCAACGTCCCGAGACGCCACAACAGCGCCGATCCGCGAGACCGTCCAGACACCACGGAGAGTATGGAGCACAGGCTGCCGACGCATCCAGGCGAACCGAGGCCCGGCTTCCTCTGATGTCGGCCCACCCCGGGCTCTCGGTCGAGGCCCGGCTCGCCGACGAGGCCTGACCCGTAGGGTCAGAGATAGGCGGCCGTGGCGGCGGCGGCCATCTCGTGGGGTGTTCCCTCGTGGGCGATGCGCCCGTGGAGCATGATCGCCGCACGGTCGGCCACGCCGAGGGCGGTCTCCGCGAACTGCTCGACGAGGACCACTGTCACGCCGCCGGCGGCGATGGCCGTCACGAGCTCGTAGAGGTGGGCCACGACGATGGGCGCCAGGCCCATGGAGATCTCGTCGAGCAGAAGGACCCTGGTCTCCCCCGCCAGCGTGCGCGAGACGGCGAGCATCTGCTGCTCACCCCCCGAGAGCGTGCCGGCGATCTGCTTGCGGCGCTCCTTGAGGCGGGGGAACTGCTCGTAGGTGCGCGACTCGACCTCCGCGGTGCTGATGCCGCCGCGGTAGGTCCACATGCGCAGGTTGTCGCGCACCGTCAGATTGGGGAACACGCCGCGCCCCTCGGGGATTGCGATGACCCCGGCGCGCGCCAGGACCTCGGGCGTCCACCGCCGTGCCAGCAGGCCGTCGATGGCGATCGTTCCGGACGTCGGGTGCAGGCGGCCACCGACCAATTTGAGCAGCGTGCTCTTCCCCGCCCCGTTGGGCCCGAGGAGTGCGAAGACGGTGCCTCCGGGGACGGTGAGGTCCACGCCGTGGAGCACCTCGATGCGCCCGTAGGCGGCGTGGACGTTCTCGATCGTCAGGCCCCCTCCGGTGCCGGTGGTCATGGTCATGCGTCCTCGGCCTCGGCCGCTTCCTCGACGTCGTTGGCGTGACCGAGGTAGGCCTCCTGCACGTCCGCGTTGTTGCGTACCTCGTCGGACGTGCCCGTCGCGATGACCTGGCCGAAGTCGAGCACGTGCACGATCCCGCAAACGCGCAGCACGAGGTTGGTGTCGTGCTCCACCACGACGACGGCCCGGCCCTCGGCGGCGAGGGACGTGAACAACGCGCCCAGCGCGTCCGTCTCGCGCTGTCGAGCCCCGAGGACGGCTCGTCGAGGAGGAGGACCTTGGGGTCGGTCGACAGGGCCCGGGCCAGCTCGACGAGGCGGGCTGACCCGGTCGGGAGGGACGACACGGGTGAAGCGGCCTCGTCCCCGACGCCAACGCGCTCGAGCAGGCCGACGGCGGTCGACACCGCGGCCCGGCCGGAGGCCTCGAGGCCGACGCGGACATTGTCCGTCGCGCTGAGCGTCGAGAAGAGCTCGAGGCGCTGGAACGTGCGGGCCAGACCGAGGCGAGCCCGGCGGTGGGCGCTCATGTGGGTGATGTCCGTGCCGTCCAGGCACACCGAGCCCCGGTCGGGGCGCTGCAGCCCGGTAATGACGTTGAACAGCGTGGTCTTGCCGGCGCCGTTTGGGCCGATCAGACCCGTCACCACCCCCGCTTCGGCGCGCAGCGACACGGCGGAGAGCGCGTCGACGCCGCCGAAGCGGACGCTCACGTGGTCGACCTCGAGGGCTGGTGGGCCGCCCGCGGCGACGGGGCCGTCGCCGGGCTCAGGCGGCACGAGCCATCTCGCGGTCCAAGAGGAGCGTCTCGGGGTCGGCCGGCTGGTCGCCGAAGGGCAGGTGCACCCGGCTCGTCAACCACTCCATGCCCAGGATGCCATCGGGGTGGCGGGCGAGCAGCACGATCCCGATGCCGGCGGCCAATCCGGTCAGATCGGCCAGCGAGCGGGGCAGGTGCGTCTGGAGCACCGGGAGCGCCGCCGCCGTCACACCGCCGAGCAGCGCGCCGGTCAGGGTGCGGATCCCCCAGATGGCGACGAACAGGAGGAGCGTGAGGCTGGCGAAGAACTGCACGTCGTTGGCGCCGATGCCGCCCTGCTCCCCCGCGTAGAAGACCCCGCCCAGGCCGGCCATGGCCGCCGAGAGGGTGAAGACGATCACCTTGGTCCGGACGGAGCTCAGCCCGACCGTGGCGAAGGCCGCGGGCGAGTCGCTCATGGCGACCAGACGGCGACCGAAGGCACTGCGCCGGACCAGCCCGACGAACAGTGCGCACAGCGCGGCCGCGACCGCGACTTCGATGAGCTCGGCCTGGTCGCTCACGCCGTGCATGAACGGCAGCCGCAGCCGGCCCACCCCGACCGACGTCCCATCCGAGATGACGCTCGAGTTGCTGAAGAACGCCGTGAACATCACCTCGCCGAAGGCGAAGGTCGCCAACGCCAGGTAGAGGCCGCGGAGGCGGAGCGCGGGCAACGCCACCAGCGCGCCGACGGCACCGGACACGACGACGGCGACCAGGACACCCCACCACGAGCCGCCGCCCAGCACCTTGCCCATGGTGAAGGCCCCGATGCCCATGAACGTCAGCTGGCACAGGGAGACCTGGCCGGCGTAGCCCACGAGCAGCACCAAGGAGAGCCCGACGATGCCGAACGCCAGGCCCTGGGAGAGCGTGGCGAGTGCCGTCGCCCCCGCCAGGACGGCCAGGACGGCCATGCCCGCCACGAGGAGCACGGCGCCCGCGACGGACTGGCGCGCCGTGACCACCCTGGGGGAGGGCCGCACGGCCAGCCGGCCGGCCGGAGCGAGCCGCGCCGCGGGGATCACGAGCAGCACGACGAAGAGGAAGACCACCGGTATGACCTCGGTGAGCACCGCCGCCAGGCCCGCATTGATGTGACCCGGCAGATAGCCGACGCAGTACTGGGTGATCAGCCCCAGCATCAGTGCGCCGACGAACGTCATCGGCAGGTTGCGCAGCCGGCCCACCACAGCGGCGGCGAACCCGTTCAGGGCGAGCAGGGTGAGCTGGGTCGACGTCAGACCCGTCTGGCCGACCAGTGGCGCGATCAGCACCCCGGCCAGCGCGGCCAGCATGAAGCCGAGGGCCCAGCCCATCTGCGCCATGCGGTGCGGCCGGGCACCGGCCATGGCCACCAGGTCGGGGTCGTCGACCACGGCGCGCATGGCCACACCGAGGCGGAAGCTGCGCAAGAAGACACCGAGCAGGACGGCAACGACGGCCGCCACGACGACGATCAAGATCTGCTGGTCCTGGATCGTGATGCCGTTGGCACCGAAGAGGTGCACCGCGGCCACCGTGCCGTCCGCCGCGGTGAAATAGGCCGGCACGGAGCGGATGACGTCGGGGCCGCTCCAGAAGATGGTGGCGATACCGAGCAGGATCACCAACAGGCCCAGCGACACCATGAGCGACCGCTCGACCGTGGCGCCATGAATGCGCCGAAACAAGACGAACTCCACTGCGATGGCCATGAGTGGCGCCTCGACGAGCACGATGAACGCGATGGCCAGGAGGAATGGCCAGTGCCAGTCCTGCCAGATCTGCCAGTAGGAGAAGGCCGCCACCATCCCGACCGCGCCCTGGGCGAAGTTGAAGACCCCGGTCGTCTTGTAGGTCACCACCAGGCCGGTGGCCAGGATGCCGTAGACGGCTCCCGACACGATCCCGAGGACGGTGAAGGAGAGGAAGACGCTCACAGTCTCATAGTCTGCCCACCCCCGCGCCGCATTGTCACCCCGACGTTACGGCGAGATCCCCGACGTGTTGAAGGTCTTGGCGTTGCAGTCGAACCCGGCGCCCTTCGGCAGCTCGCGGACGTAGGTGCCGTTCTTGATGACGGCCATGAGGTAGCAGGGTGACAGCGTCTTCGCCGGCGGGTCGGACGTGGCCATGATCCCGTTCGCCGTGAAGCTCGTGATCTTCTTGAGCTGCGCGATCACCGCGCCCCGTGTCGGGTTCGGACCCGCCGCCTTCAATGCCTGCACGAACAGATCGGCCGAGGCCCACCCGAAGAGCGTGTAGAGGTCGGGCACCCAGGACGGGTTGACCTTCTTCACGTAGGTGAGGAACTGCTTGACCGCCGGAACGGTCTTGGCGTCCTGGCCGAGGTACAGGGCGTAGACCTGGCCGACCTGGATCCCGTTGGTCACGGCGGGACCACCGGCGTGGGAGATGAACTGGTCGGCGTAGGCGGGCCCAGTCGTGAAGATGAGGCCCGGGTGCCAGTTCTGTGTGGCCGCGTTCTGCACGAAGATCGCCGCATCCTGCCAGTCGACGCCACCGAGATCGACCGCGTTGACACCCGCGTTCTTCATGTTGATGACGCTGGTGGTGAAGTCGGACTGCAGGGGGTTGACGTCCTCGACGTAGGCGACCTTGTACCCCACGCTCTTCATGGCGGCCAACTGCCCGGCAATCTGCTGCTTGGCCGACGCCACGTCGGAGACGATGACCCCGACCGTCATGTCCTTGGGGAAGTGCTTCTTGTAGTAGTCGACCGGCCCGAGGGTCTCCTCGCGCGTCAGGGGCTGGACGCTGAAGTCGTTGGGCAGCGCGTCGGTGCCGGTGTCGAGCGTGACCGAGACGTCGGGCACCGCGGTGTTGCTGGCCAGGGCGGCGCACCCGAAGCCGTCGAAGAGCGAGAAGCTGCCCACCAGGGCGAAGTCGCTGTTGATCGCCGCTTGGGTCTCGGTCTGGTTCTGCTGGCCGCTGAACGCGTCGTCTTTAGAGTCGACGATCAGCTTGCGGCCGTGGACACCGCCCTGGGCGTTGATCATGGCGAAGTACGCCTTCACCCCGATGGGCGCACCCTGGAACAGACTCGGGACCGGCCCCGAGATGATGGAGACGTTGCCCACGGTGACCGACGAGGGCTTGATGCCGGTCGTCGAGGCCTCCTGGGCGGGGGTGGGCGCCAGGGCCGGGGTGCAGGTACCCGACGGCGGCCGACGCGCCCGCAGAGCCCGGCGCGACCAACGCGCCGCCCCCTACGGCGAGCGTGCCGGCCACCAACGACCCGCCCAGCAGACCCCGCAGGGCCCGGCAGGGGGGCCCGCGGCGACGGCCTGGCTCGCACGGGATCGACCCGGACATGTGCATGTTCCCCAGTGCCAGCCCTTCTCGTGCTCCCTCGTCCTCTCCCCCGTGGCAAGGCCCGGAGGGGCGGTCAGGTCATGAACCGGCTTCTGACTCTACGTCGGAAAGCATTTGCCGGGGCAGCGGGCCGAGACCCCCACCCGGGGGGTTGCGGCGGCACGAACTCCCCTCCAGGAAGTCGGCCACTGCGGACCTCGTGGCCTGACAGCGGAGCGAGGCCAGGACATCGAAGGCGTGTTTTGGCCCGGGGCAGCTCCATCGGCTCGGGATGCCGGCCCGCCCGGCCGCGCCCCGGGGGCCGGTCGACCCAGCCGTGGTCGCTGGGGTGAAATAAGGAGGTGGAGGCCGCGACGGGGGGCGACGGCGTCATATAGCGGCTGAGGGCGGCTTCCTGCGCGGGGTCGTCGACGCAGACCGTGCGATGAGCCGGCGTGGAGGGTGTGTTCCATCGATTCGATCAGCGACAGTCGTCGGCTTCGAGGAGGGAGGCCAGTAACGGGGGGCGGGGAGCGGAGCCGGCGGGATCCAGGTCAAGAGCCTCGGCGATGGGCGGGTGAGGGGGAGGCATCGCGCTCTAGCCGGCCGCCCCTCGCGCATTGTCGAGAGAGCGGCTCTCTCGGAGGTAGGGGGAGCCCCGCAAGATGAACCAACGGGCGATGGGGCTCACGGCGCGGATCCAGGGCCGGGCCACACGCGTCCGGTGGCGTACCTCCTCCATGATGTCGGCGAAGGAGTGGTGCTGGTAGTCGAGTAGCTGCTGCGCGTCGGTGCTGTCGATCCAGTCGCACGGCCACGCCCTTGAAGTGAACGCCCTATCGGACAACGTTCCCAAGCCCATGGCGTCGAGCATGCCTTCGAGAAAGTCGCGATAGGTCACCTGGCAGGACGGGCCGCCGCCCACTAGAAGCACCCGGCCCCACACCTGGTCGGAGGTGACGGCACGCGCCAGGGCGAGGCCAGCATCCTTGGAATGGAGGACCTCAAAGCGGTTGGCCAGTGGGAGTTCGAACATGATGGGTGACGGCGAACGGAACCCGATTATCGGTACATCGGCGAACCGCACGATCAACCAGTCGAGGCCGGAGCTCTGTACCATTTCCTCGCACTGGAGCTTGTGGGCCGTATAGGTGTCCGTGGCGAGCACCGGATCAGTCACCCGTCTCGGAGATTGTTTGTCCTGGGTGCGTCCGAAGAGATCGAAGGTGGAAACGAAGAGCACTCTTGCCGGCGGGGAGAGCTTGGCCGCGGCCTTGAGCACATGACGAGTGCCGCCGACATTGACCTGTTCGGAGAACGTGGGATCGATGTCAGTGAGCGGAGGGATCACGAAGGCCAAGTGGACGACGACGTCACATCCGGACGAGGCGTGCTCCACGACCGAGCGGTCCCTGATGTCTCCCCAGGTGACCTCGATGCCAGGGCGTCCCGAGTACTGCCGCGCCCGCCGACGATTTCGCCGGTTGTCGACGTCGAGAGCCGTGATCCGGTGCCCCTGGTTGGCCATGGCATCGATGGCGCTTTGCCCGATGTTGCCGAAGGCTCCCGTTAGTAGGATGTTCATGCCTCCATCCCCTGGTCCCATGTGCGCCAGCCATGGCCGCCGAGACTTGCTGATCCTCGTTGTGACGCGCATAGTACACTGCAGTTGCAATAACGTCCCGTTTGTCGAGTCACGCAGGTATGTGAACGACCCGTTCTCGAGGCCGCCCTTCTAGCCCTCGTTGGGCCACTCCACGACGGAGCACCAACAAACGGGTGAGCACCCGATGACAGTGATGATGATCCGCGCAAGGTGAAGTGCGAGCAGGTGGCCAACACATGCCCCGCACCGCCATCGACTTCGCTGCCTCGCTGCTCAACCTGCCCGCCGTCATCTCCGCCGAATCGAGACTCTGCGCGCCTGAAGTGCAACGCGACACCCCGGCAACCCAAAAGCGAGCCCGTACGATTCTCCTTGTGAACGCTCTCCCTGCTCCGGCTTGGCCCCTCACTGACGGAGTAGTGGCCCTGCGGCGATTCTCTTTCGACGCCGTGCCAGCCGTGACCAGCTCGTCAGGACCCGGAGATCCCCCGGTGGACCGCTGGCATCCCTGAACCCTACGAGGAGCGCCACGCCCGGGAGTGGATCGGCTTGCACGATCGGTTCTGGAGCGAAGAGACTCGTGCCGCGTTCGCCTTCTGCGCCGCCGAAACCGGGGGGCTGCTCGGATCCATGACCCTCGCGGAGATCGACTTCGCCAACCGATCGGCGACCGCCGGCTACTGGGCCGCTCCCTTGGCCCTTAACCGCGGCGCCACGACCCGGGCGCTCAAGCTCGTGTGCGCCTGGGGGTTCGGCTCGCGCGAGATCGACACCGTGCATCTGATGACCCTTCCCGGCAACGTCGCCTCCGAGCGGGTGACCGAGAAGGGGGGTTTCGAGCTCATCGGCACTCTCGACGACTACAAGCCGTCCCGCGCGGTTGACCAGGACGCCCGCTACCGCGTCAACCGCCGGCTGCTCCGTGGCGACCCCGAGGGCCCAAGGTGAGCTCTGGGAACCGCCACGGCTCTCGCCCCAGACTCAGGACCCTAGAACTACGAAATCCCTCCGAGGACTCTCGTGAGTGGACTTTCGTAAACGCAATCGGGTGACTATCCCGATCGCCTGTTGGCGGCGGGGGGAGGATTTGAACCTCCGACCTTCGGGTTATGAGCCGTTGCTCAAGCGTCCATAGCATCGAGGGCGGTATCCCATGGTCCTCTGGAATCACCGTATACATGGGCCTATGTCGAGCTCCGACCGTTGACCAGGAAATTCGCCTCGACATGAGATGACTCGAAAGTAGGGATTTTGTAGGGACGCGAACAGTCCCTACAAAATCCGAGAGGAGGAAACGGAATCCAATCGTCCGCACTGTGGGTCAGATGGTTTGGCGTTGGGTGCTGACGAGGGAGAGGGTGCCGCTAAAGGGCGCCGCAGCGGTCGACCACGGGCCGTCGCCGAACCAGTCCCCCGAGGAGCTCAACGGGCAGTCGCCTCGGAGTGGGCGATAGCCCAACCTTCAGATCCGTAGTGGCCCCGGGCCCGTTCACACGATTTAGCGGGTCACGTTCGAGCAGCTCACACGCGGTATAGAGTTCACATGGTAAGTTTTTTTGAACTGCTTTCGCCTCGAAAGATTGCCAAAAGGATTGCCGAGCGTTCAGCCGGAAGGTCGAGGAGCTTTTAGCTTGCGATTAAACCCTCAGCTGGGCTCCCACTCAGCCTCCTCGAGCATGAGGTGTTGGGCTTTCGCCGCTACTTCACGCATTTCGGCGATGAGTGCACGTACCCGTCGATCGTTGCCGATCCATTCACTGTAGAGCGCCGCCTCACTTGGGGTGAGCCTCCGATTGACCGTTTTGCCGCCCACCTTGGCCGTCCACTGGAAATAGGGACCGTGCAGTCGAGGCGGGTCTGCCTTACACGCACAACTCTCCTTCCCGCATCGGTTGTAGCGAGGAGCCACGCTGCCTGACGCGATGTAGCCGACGTCAGCCAGCTGGCGCGCCAGTTCGCGGTAGCGCCGTTCATAGGTCTCGAGTCGGGTCGTCGCCTTTGTTGCCATCGCTGTCTCCACCTTGAGTATCCCAACTTCTCGGCCCGATAGTAGACATACTATCGGAGTGGTGGTACACCGAGGGGTGGGCCCGGCGGGCGAGCTGGTCGAGTTCCGCCGGGGGCTCTACTCGTGCTTGACGCGGTGGTCCGACGCCCTTTTCGAGCTCAGCGAGGCTGCGCTCTGTGCCGGTGGCGCCGTCGGCTCGGTGCCGACGCTCAGCCTCGAACCCGAGTTCACCCGGTCGCACGGCAGCCTCTACAAGGCGCTGGCCAAAGGACGCGTCGCCGAGAACGAGCTGCGGCGTCTCCTCGTCGCGCACCGTCCGGCCGAGTGGTCGTTGGTCTTCGCCGTCGATGCATCGACCTGGGACCGCTGCGACGCCGAGTGCAGCCCCGAACGGGGCTTCTACTACTCGGCCTCCAAGCACTCGGCAGGCCAGCCCATCGTGGCCGGGTGGTCGTTCCAGTGGATCGCCCAGCTGTCGTTTTCCCCCGACAGCTGGACCGCACCGCTCGACGTCCGGCGCATCGCGCCCACAGAGGACACGACCGATGTCACCACCGACCAGGTCCGTCGACTGGTCGATCTGCTCCCCACCGACCGCGAGGTGCCGCTGTTCGTCTTCGACGCCGGCTACGACCCGATCGCCCTCGGCTTCGGGCTCAAGGACATCCGGGCCCAGATCCTGTGCCGGATCCGGGACGACCGCGTCTTCTATGCCGATCCGCCGGCCCGGCCCAAACGGCCCAGGGGCACGGGCGGGCGGCCACCGCGCCATGGACGGCGGATGAAGTGCTCATCGCGTCGCACGTGGGCGGAACCTTCCGAGCGTCTTGTCACCTCTGATCCGCGCTATGGGAACGTCAGGGTCAGCGCCTGGGCCGGCTTGCACCCCAAGCTCGTCGGTCGGGGCCGCTGGGCGGGCCACGCTGCGCCGCCCATCGTCAAGGGCACCGTCATCCGCGTCGAGGTCGAGCACCTGCCCAAGCCCACGACCCGGACGAAGAAGACGCTGTGGCTGTTCTGGTCCGGACCGGGCACCGCCGACCTCGACCTGTGCTGGCGCGCCTACCTGCGGCGCTTCGACATCGAGCACACCTTCCGCTTCGCCAAGAACACTCTGGGATGGACGACACCGTCGCTGTGCACGCCCGAACAGGCCGAGCGCTGGACGTGGCTAGTCATCGCCATGCTCACCGAACTCCGCCTCGCACGCGGGCACGTCGACGATCTCCGGCTTCCCTGGGAGCGACCGCGTGCACCGCACGAACTCACCCCCGCACGGACACGTCGGGGGTTTCGTCGACTTCGTGCAGCGATCGGCACCCCGGCCAGTCCACCGAAATACACCAAAGCCGGCCCAGGACGCCCGAAAGGAACCCGAAAACCTCCCAGAAAGCGCTACCCGGCCGTCAAGAAAGCAGCCTGACACAGTCCTGGAGGTTTAACTGCAAGTTTAGAGCGCGCGCCAATAGGCGGGTCGTTTGAGCTCGATCCTGGCGCTTTGGACGTCAGCGGGCGGCTACGAGCAGTCCAGATGGTGTGCGCTGGTCTCCGGCCAAGACGGCCAGCGACTCGGCCACCGAGGACCGGAAGAAGGCAGAGACTTCGGTGTCGAGTTCGATCACGGCGAGGGCGGCGAGCCTCTTCGAGATCTTGCCGGCGTCTCGAAGGATGACGACCGCACGGGCAAGCAGGAGGTGAGACACGGTGGTGTCGACCTTCGACACCACAATGGACAGCGCCTCGTTGAACGCCTCGTCGTCCTCGTCTTGGATGGCAGTGACCGCACGATCGATTTCGGGCGTCCAGATCTTCGGGAGGGGCACCTGTAGCGAGAGTCGAGCTCGGGAAGGTCGACGAGATCGGCGAAGAGATCGTCGAACTCGTCTCTGGTGGTGCCGGCCAGCTCACAGATCGAATCTCGGTAGACCTCGGGCGGCATGATCCGGACATCGAGGGGCTGCACCGGGCCGTGACAGCAGCGTTTCGCCTTTTTGCCGCTCCCGCACTGGACACGGTCCGTTGCGTCTGACCTTGGCCATGAGCCACCTCCTGTCGCGGCCATTATCATCTGCTGCGCCGCGGGCGAGGGTGGACCACCGCTCACCAGGAGAAAGGTCCACCGGTCGTTGTGCTGGACCGGACATGATCCGGCTGCTTGCCCCAACCCAACGAACCAGTGGAGGTACCATGCTTGCACTCGACCCGACCGTCGTCGACGCCATCTGGCACGCCTTCGCCGCCTACCTGCCCGAACGCGGCGAAACAGCGCATCCTCTGGGCTGTCACCGGCCTCGGATCTCGGACCGGGACTGCTTCGAGGCCATCGTGTTCCGCCTGGTCACCGGGTGCAGCTGGGACGTGGCCGGACGCCTCGGCAAGGGAAGCGAGACGACGTTGCGCCGCCGACGCGACGAGTGGGTGGCGTGCCGGCGCCTAGTCGCGCCTGGTCGAAGAGGCCATCGCGGGCTTCGACAAGGTGATCGGGCTCGACCTCTCCGACGTGTCGCTCGACGGCTCGCTGCACAAGGCACCCTGTGGCGGCGAGGGAACCGGACCGAACCCGACCGACCGGGGCAAGACCGGCTGGAAGTGGTCGGTCGCCACCGACACCAACGGGGTGCCGATCGGCTGGGTCATCGACGGCGCGAACCGCAACGACTCCGTCCTGCTCGCCCCGACCCTCGACGACGTCGCCGAGCGTGGACTGCTCTGCGACGTCGAGACGCTGTGGCTCGACCGGGGTTATGACTCGGGCATCACCCGCACCCGCCTGTTCGAACGACAGATCGACGATGCCGTCATCGCCAAGAAGCGAAAGACGGGATCAGGCGGCGAGCACCAAGAACCAGCCGATGGGCCTGCGCTGGCCGGTCGAGCGCACCAACTCGTGGCTCTCGAACTTCGGCCAGCTCCGGCGCAACACCGACCGATTCACCGCCCACCGCCTGGCCCAATTTGCCCTGGCCGTCGCCCTGATCATCACGGTCAAGCTGGTGAAGTGGGCGAAGCGGTGGGACTCAATGGCCGTCGCCTAATGGCGCGCGCTCTTAGCCTGGAACCACCGACCAATGACCTGGTGACGTCGCCGCGCATCCGCGGAAAGTGCCTCCCTGGCTGGGAGAATTGCGATGTCGAAGTCGCAGTTGTCCAGCAACAGAGGAGGCACTTTCTGTGAGGCCAGTCTCGCGCGGAATCGACCGCATCGAAGTGACCTTTGACGAGCCGAACCTGGTGGCCAATGCCGGGTTGTTGTTGGTGGCGACGCTGGTCACTCGCCTCGGTCTCGAGCGGCTGATCAACGCCACGGTGGATCTGTCGGGCCGGGTCGGGGGTGCCCTGCCCGGCCGCAAGGTGCTCACTTTGGTGCACGCCATGGTGGCCGGTGGCTCGCACATCGAGCACGCTGACATGTTGCGGGCCGGGGCCACCTCTTCGGTGCTGCCTCACCGGGTAATGGCACCGTCGACGCTCGGCACCTTCTTGCGGTCCTTCACCTTCGGTCATGTCCGACAGCTCGACGCCGTCTTCGCCGAGGCGCTGCGCCGGGCCTGGAGCCTCGGAGCCGGGCCCGGCGCACGACAGTCGTCGTCGACCTCGACTCGACCATCGCCGAGGTGTGCGGCAAAGCCAAACACGGTGCCGGCTACGGCTACACCAAGCGGCTCGGCTACCACCCCCTGCTCGCCACCTTGGCGGCCACCGGTGAGCTCCTTCATGTCCGGATGCGCAAGGGGGCGGCGAACACCCAGCGCGGCACCAAGCGCTTCGTCGAAGAGCTGGTAGCCCGGTTGCGCCGGGCCGGGGCGACCGGCGAGCTGATCATGCGCTTCGACTCGGGGTTCTGGTCCAATACCACCATCGCCACCCTCGAGCGCCTGGGAGTGGGCTACACGATGGGCGTTCGCATGGTGAAGTCCGTGCACCGGGCCACCTCGATGATCGACGAGGCTGCCTGGACCCCGATCGACTACGCCCCCGACGGCCTGGCCGAGGTGGCCGAGTGCACCTACAAGGGTCGTCGCCTCATCGTGCGTCGGACCCGGCTCGTCGGAGCCCAGGCGACCCTGTGGCCCGAGTGGCGTCACTTCGCCTTCGTGACCGATCTGCAAGGTGACGCCGTCGCCGTCGACGCCTTCCACCGATCCCATGCCCGAGTCGAGCTCGCCATCCGCGACCTCAAGGAGGGGGCAGGGCTCGAGCACGTCCCGTCGGGCAACTTCTCCGCCAACGCTGCGTGGCTCCTCTGTGCCGCCCTGGCCCACAACCTCATCCGCTGGTCCGCCCTGCTCGGCGAGCTCACCCCGGCGGACCAGCTCGTAGTGGCGCGCCCAGTGCGCACTCGATTCTTCTCGGTCCCCGGTCGTCTTGTCAGTCGCTCTGGAACGCACACACTCCACGCGCCGCTGCACTGGCCATGGGCGGATCTTCGACCGAGCACTCGCCCTCCTCCGTGCTCTGCCACCGGTCCCGCTCTAACGCCACCTCCACGGTCGGCGCACCGCAGACGACCGAATCAGGCGCTGACAACCGACGCATATCACAGCCCTCTGGACAGTCACGTCCCCAAGGCCCCTGACGAAGTCACGCCGCCGTCGCTACACCGTTCACCTTGCAAATCACGTCAGCGATGCTCGCTCAGATGGTCGATCGGTGGTTCCAGGCTTAGTCCCAAAAAGTGGCGCTGCCCACTACTGGCGGAGCGGCTCTCGCGGCTTCCTCCTCGTCGCGAGGTCCCTTACCTCTGCCGAGTTTGGCTGCGCTTCGTAGATCGTCAACCCTGTGGCGATGATCGAGGCCAGGAACGGCGAGCGCGCTGTCGCCGCGCTGGCGATCTCCGATGGCTCGGCCACGACGACGTCGACCGGAGGAAAGCACGAACCGACGAGCTGGCGGGCCCGCCGTTCGGCGCTCCTGGTGTCGCCCCCGTTTTGGGTTACGACGAGGAGGTCTACGTCGCTCTGCTGGCGGACCCTCCCGTGCGCCCAAGAGCCGAAAAGTATGACCCGTTCCGGCGAGAGAGCTCGCACCAAACGCTCTACGACGGCCACGACGAGCGGCGGCAGGCGCAACTCACCCGAATCGGCGGACGATCCAGACGTGGCCTCTTTTGGACTCTCCGGCGTGGGGGCGGCACCCACCTAGCTGACCTCATAGTGCACGAGCAGGATCACGTCTCTCAGGTCGTTCTGTCCGAGCGAGCGGAAGTCGGCAGCGCCTTGCTTCTGGAGCTGGAAGCTCCACGTGCCCAGGCCGACACCGGGCGGCGGGGTGATTGTCGCTGCGCAAATGCTCGGCTCGCTCACCCCCGGGAGTGGCGTCATCGTGAGTGTGGTCGTCGCCGTCGCGAGGGGCGGGTTGACCTGAACGACGAAGTCACCTTTCGGCCAGGTGACGGTGAGCACGTCCACAGCGGTGACGGTAATCGTCTTGCCTCGTACGAAAGGCGGGAACTTGCTCGGTGAGATGGACAGAGTCAGCGTCTGGTTGGCCGGCGCAGTCACCGTCGAGAGGAACACCTGCCATGGGGTAAGTGGGTACGGGTTGGCCACCGTTGGTGACGGTGCGGAGAAGTCGTTGAGGGCGCTGAACACCTTGACCCCGCTGGTCGGCGCGTTCGCCGTGTTGTACTGCTCGACCGCCTGCTGCATGTCCGCTCCACCGTTGAGGGCCGTGTAGTAGAGGTGCAGCACGACGTCGCCGACGGTCGACAGGTCGACCTCGTTGTACTGCTCGGGTAGCTCGAGGTGCCAGCTGCTCACGGCGCCGGCGTTCTCGAACGGCAGATAGCGCTGGTCCGTGATGTTCGAGGAGATGGCCTGGATGAACAGCCCCGGATCGTCTTGGGCGTTGCCAGTGGCGATCTTCTGCGGCACCGCCGCGTAGTCGTACACGAAGCGCTGGTCGGAGCCGACGGGGGTTTCGGCGTAGCCCGAGCTCGTATCTGGCGAGGTGCGCACCTTGTTGGCCACGAGGGTGAGTGTTGACTTCACGTTGTCGAACTTCCCGGGATTCGGGTAGACGACGGTGACGCTGACCCGCACCAGCCGGCGGTTGTAGTGGCCGGGGTAGTCGTGATCGAACAGTGCCTCGGGCAGGTCGAAGTCGCAGGCGCCAGTCACCAGCAGCTGTCGCAGCGCCAGGGGGTCGAGTTGGCCGAGGGAGACGAAGCGGCTCAGCTCGTAACGGCGGGCATTCTGCTGGAAGTACGACGCCTCCATCCGCCGCAGGTCGTGGTTCAGCGTCTCCCCCGAGAGCAGGCCCTTGTGCAGGCTGTCCCAATAGCCGAACTGGATGAAGGAGCTGTCAGCAATGCCGAGTTCGAAGCGGTAGCACCGCTCGAGCTGCTTGCAGACCTGCACGGCGAGTTGGTAGCTCTGAAAGTAGGTCGCTGCCAGGCTCGAGATCATCCAGTCGTACAGGGCGTCGTTGGTGAACTTGTCGTTCAGCAGGTCGATCTGTTTCTGCATGTTGTCGATTTGCTGCTGGTGCAGCGTCTGGTTGAGCTGGGCCACCTGGAGGGCGAGCTGACCGGCGGCGATCTCCGCGTTGGCCTGGTCGATCTGTATCCCTGCCTCTGTCGCCGCCTCGTTCCAGTTGTCCTGCCTCCTTCCCCATCCCACGATCGTCGCAGTGAGGGAGCCAGCGAGTGCGGTCAGGTCGGCGACGCCCGTCCAGCCGAAAGCGGCGGAGTTCGCGGCATGGCCGGCGTGCGAGCCGCCATCTGTCGCCACGGCGAAGGGACTGCCGCCGAAGCCCGCAGCACCGGCGGTGGCATCCGGTGCGATGTGCGCCACCGCAGCGGTTACCTGCGTGGCGGCGGCGATGACCCTGATGACCTGTGCAGCAGCCGTCAAGGTCGTGGCGGTGATCTCGCCCGGATTGGCGAAGTCCTGCGAGGAGTTGAAGTGCTGGCGTTGCTGGGCGAGGGCGAGCGACGACTGCGTCGCCTCCAGATTGCTCTGCGCCTGCTGCACCTGCCAGTCGAGCACCTGGTCCCCGTCGATCAGGAGCTGTCGCTGGGTCGTCTGCTGCAGCAGGCGAGCGTCCCCACGTCTGCCTTCTCGAGGGCCGCCTGCAACGAAGTCCCGTAGGCACGAACGGCGTTGACGAAGTCGCTCGCGATCACGTACAGAGCCGTGAAGCGGTAGTTAGGCACCGTGGCCTCCACGTCGCTCCGGACGCTGAGAGGTCGACGCCGGCGGCCTCCGCGGCGATCAGGAGGCCAGGGTCGATCGGCACGTCGAACAGAGCGAGCGACAGCGGCGCGCCGGTGACGCTCTGGCAGTGGCGTAACTTGTACAGG
The DNA here is from genome assembly GCA_963737805.1 of uncultured Acidimicrobiaceae bacterium. Classification (GTDB taxonomy): domain Bacteria; phylum Actinomycetota; class Acidimicrobiia; order Acidimicrobiales; family RAAP-2; genus Bog-473. The sequence continues at coordinate 43 of CAVTUE010000010.1, read as the reverse complement.
CGGTCGGCGACGGTCGACCAGTAGCCAAGGAGCTGTCGGTTGG
>CAVTUE010000009.1:0-32951 GCA_963737805.1 uncultured Acidimicrobiaceae bacterium | reverse complement strand
TGGCCTGGCAGGCCTGGTGCATGAGGGCCTGGGGGTTGTTGCCTCCGACGGACGAGACCATGAGCTCCGCCGGTTCGTGACCCTCGGCGAAGCCGAGACGCGCCGCCACCAATCGCGCCGGGTTGCGGGTCTGCCATCCCAGGGAAGCAACGACGCGGATGCTGTCGGCCCGGTCGATGAGAGAGCGGCCTGCCGGGGCCCGTCCGCCGGCGGGGACGCCGTCACAGTCCTCCGCCGCGGCCAGCAGAGCGGCCACCATGAGCTCCAGGGGTTCGGGCCTCGCCGCGGGCTCGAGGCCGGCGTCGGGCGGCGTGGCGACCTGGCCCACACCGACCACGACCGGGGTCCGGGGATCGAGCGCCATGGCCCGAGCAGCGTACCGGTTGACGCCTCGGGGGCTCCCCGGCACATCGGTAGACTCGGTGCCCATGCGTGTCGCCGTCAGCTCGGGCCGCGCCGGGTTCGACCTCGAGGAGATCCCGAGAGCCGGAAACAACCCCCATAGTCCAGTCGAAGGGACTCCATGAGCAGCTACGAGACCGCGCTGGCCGCCGACCCCGAGGTGGCGTACCTCGTCCGCGAGGAGCTCAACCGGCAGCAGACGACGCTGCAGCTGATCGCCTCGGAGAACTTCACGTCGCCGGCGGTGCTGGCCGCCTCGGGCTCGGTGCTGACGAACAAGTACGCGGAGGGGTACCCCGGCCGGCGCTACTACGGCGGCAACCGCATCATCGACGAGGTGGAGGAGCTCGCCCGCACCAGGGCGACCACCCTCTTCGGCGCGGAGCACGCCAACGTGCAGCCCCACGCAGGGGCCAACGCCAACCTCGCCGTCTACCAGGCCCTGCTCGAGCCCGGCGCGACGATCCTCGCCATGCGGCTCGATCACGGCGGCCACCTCACCCACGGGTCACCCGCCTCCATCGTCTCGAAGTTCTGGCGCTTCGTGTCCTACGGCGTGACGCCGCAGTCACACGACGAGGCGAACCCCGGCGAGGTCATCGACTTCGATCAGGTGGCCCACCTCGCCAAGACCGAGAAGCCGGCGCTGATCGTGGCCGGCTCGACGGCCTACGCGGGCGTCATCGACCCCCAGCCCTTCCGCGAGATCGCCGACTCCGTGGGCGCACTCTTCATGTTCGACGCGGCCCACCCGGCCGGCCTCATCGCCGGAGGGGTGCACCCGAGCCCCGTGGGCGTGGCCCACGTCGTCACACTCACCACGCACAAGACGCTGCGCGGCCCACGCGGCGGCGCCATCCTCTGCGGGGACGATCTGGCCAAGAAGATCGACAGCGCGGTGTTCCCTGGGCTCCAGGGTGGCCCGCTCGAGCACGTCATCGCGGCCAAGGCGGTGGCCTTCGCCGAGGCGGCGAGGCCGGAGTTCCGCCGGTACGCCGAGGGAGTCGTCGCCAACGCGGCAGCCCTGGCCGAGGCGCTGGCCGGGCACGGGTTCCGGCTCGTCTCGGGTGGCACGGACAACCACATGTTGCTGGTCGACCTGCAGCCGTTCGACGGGGACCTGACCGGAAAGGCAGCCCAGGAGGTCCTGGACCGGGCCGGCATCACCTGCAACCGCAACACCATTCCCGACGACCCCCGGTCACCCTTCTTGACCTCGGGCCTCCGGCTGGGGGCGGCGGCCGAGACGACGGCGGGCATGGGAACCGGCGAGATGCGGGTGGTGGCGGACCTCATCGTCCGCACGCTCAAGGCCCGGACCGACGAGGGGGAGATCGCCGCGGTGCGCTCGGAGGTCGCCGAGCTCTGCGCCGCCTTCCCGCCGTATCCCGATCTCCTGGCCTAGCGCATGCCCGACATCGGCTGGTACGGCCTGGTCCTGGTGATTGCGGCGGGCGCCACTGCCGCACTGACCGTCCCCGCCAAGCGCGTCGCACTGCGGGTGGGCTACGTCGCCCATCCCGGCGAGCGCACGGTGCACACCAAGCCGATCCCCTACGGCGGGGGCGCCTCGATGTTCATGGGATTCCTGGTTGCCGTGCTGTGCGCCGCCGCGGTGCCGCACCTGCGCCCGATCTTCCAGGGCTCGCCCGAAATGGTCGGTGTCGTGCTCGCCGGGGGCGCCATGTTCGCGGTCGGGCTGATCGACGACGTACGCGACATGTCGGCCCCGGCCAAGATGGCCGGCCAGGTGCTGGCCGCCAGCATCCTCTACTTCAGCGGCGTGACGATGTACGAGTTGAAGATCCCGTTGGCGGGGTTCTTCGTCCTGACCCCGGGCATCGTCCCGCTCATCACCGCGGCTCTGGGTGATTGCGCTGACCAATGCGGTGAACCTGATCGACGGCCTGGACGGACTCGCCGCCGGTGTGGTGGCGATCGGAGGGGGCGCCCTCGCGCTCTACGGAATACGCCTCATGGGCCTGGGACTCCTGCCGAGTGACAACATCGGTCCACTGGTGGCCGTCGTGGCGTGCGGGATCTGCCTCGGCTTCCTGCCCTTCAATTTCAACCCGGCGCGGATCTTCATGGGCGATGCCGGCGCGCTCTTCTTGGGCCTCCTCATGGCCGCGTCCACCATGGTGATCGGCGGCCGGGTCCCGACCGCCGTTCCCATCAGCGGTGTCACCTATTTCTTCTTCGCCCCTCTGTTCATCCCGATCCTCATCCTCGGGGTACCGCTGGTCGACATGGCGTTCGCCTTCGTGCGGCGCACGGCACGGGGGACGGGCTTCGACACCCCGGACAAGGAGCACATCCACCACCGTTTGTTGCGTCTCGGCCACGGTCCCCGGCGCAGCGTCATCATCCTCTGGGCCTGGACGGCCATTCTCTCGAGCTTCCTCCTCTTCCCCCTCTTCGTGCACCAGGTCAACGCCTTCATCCCGATCGGGGCCGCCGCCCTCGGTGTGGGCCTCTACACGTTCTTCCACCCCGGGCTGCGGCGGGGGAACGGCGACGACGAGGACGAGCGGCGCGACCAGGGGATTCCCCTGCCTCCCCAAGGGGTGGAGCGGGTCAGCGAGGTGGTCCGGTTCCCTTCCTGACCGTTTGGACGCCATCTGGGCCGGGATGCGATGATGATGCCTGTGTACCCCGTCCACCTCGCCTCGTCCGACGCTGCCGTCCCGGCAGCCTCGCCGACGACGGACTCCGGCGCGCCACGCACCGCATAAGGGGGCAGCAGTCGCATGCGTGGTCAAGTGAGCGTCGACGTGCGCGCCCGTCCGGGTGAGCGAAGCGGATGGATCCCCCCGGCCGGAGGAGCCCAAGCCGCTCCCTGGCGCCATGGCCTTCCTCAGCATGGGGCTGTCCGCTGCCGTCTGCGTGGGCGTCGGGCTCGGCATCGGCCTCTGGGTGGACAGCGCGCTCCACACCGCGCCGGCCTTCCTGCTGGTGGGCCTGGCGCTGGGCCTCGCCGTGGCCGCCCTGAGCGTCATCAAGCAGATCCGCACGTACCTGTAGAGGTCCGCCCGTGAACATGCTCGACGGGCTCTCGGGTCTCGGGGGAAACGCGTTGGCCAAGGTGCTCCGCCGCACCATCGTCTCCGCCATTGTGGTCGGGGCGGCGGCCGTCGTGATCGCGCTGTTGCTCTCGGTGCCGTGGGCCGCTCTCGGTCTGGCCATCGGGCTGACCATCGCCGTCCTCAATCTGCGCTTCCTCGACGCCGGTGTGGCCAAGCTCAACACGGAAGGCGAGACCAACAACAAGGTCCTCCGGCGCGCCATAGGGACCAAGAGCGTGACGCGCCTCGGCATCATCACGCTGATCTGCGTGGGGCTGCTGCTGTTGAACGGCGCGCTGGGCATCGGTGCCGTGGCCGGCCTCGTCATCTTCCAACTGCTCTTCGTGGTCAACGTGGGGCGCGTCATCATCTCGCAGGGGATCCAATGAGGAACAGCTTCGTGCTCGCCAGCGGCAACATCACGATCGGCGACCACCACGGTGTCGTCCACGTGGGGGGCCTGACCATCTACCTCGATGTCGTGTGGACCACGCTCCTGGCGGCCGGCATCGTGCTGGCCTTCGGGTTCCGCATGCGGGCCAAGGTCACCTCGGGGGTGCCCGGGAAGCTGCAGCTCTTCTGGGAGACGCTCGTCGAGCAGGTCTCCGACCTGGCCGCATCGGCCATCGGGCCCGAGGGGATGCCCTTCGTCGGCCTGGGTGTCACGGTTTTCTTCTTCATCTTGATCTGCAACTGGCTGGCCTTCGTGCCCAGCGGCGATCCGGGGTTCCTGGCCCCGCCGACGGGAGACGTGAACCTCCCGCTGGCCCTGGCGCTCACCGTGTTCTTCCTGGTCCACTACAACTCGGTCAAGGCGCGTGGCGTGAAGGGCTACTTCAAGCACTACGCCGAGCCGTACGCCGCGCTCACCCCGATCAACATCATCGAGGAGATCACCAAGCCGATCACGCTGACGTTCCGGCTCTTCGGCAACATCTTCTCGGGCGTGCTGATGGTCGCGGTGATCGTCGCCCTGATCCCGCCCTACCTGTCGTGGATCGGGTTGCTCATCTGGAAGCCGTTCGACGAGCTGTTCATCGGCGCCATCCAGGCCTTCATCTTCGCCCTCCTGACCATCATGTACCTCGGCATGGGCATGGCCAGGGATTCTCATTGAGAATTTCAGGCAACCGACCTACATTTCGAACACGATCTCGACAAAGGAGAGGAAACATGGCAAACGACATTGAAGGGGCGGTACGAATCGCCGGCGCCCTGGTCGGTGGCGGCCTTGCGCTCGGCGGAGGCGCCATCGGGGCCGCGGTCGGCGACGGCCTCGCCGGTTCGCAGACCATCGCCGCCATCGCACGTCAGCCGGAGATCGAGGCCAAAGCCCGTCAGTACTTCTTCCTGACCGTGGGTCTGGTGGAGGCCATGTACTTCATCAACCTGCTGTTCATGGTGGTCTTCGTCTACGTGTTCGCCGCCAAGTCCATCGCCTAGCCGGCTCGCCGGCTCGCCGGCTCGCTCGGTCCAACCCACCGCCTCCCTCACGGAGACACTCCGGAACAGAGAGCATCATGACCACCGCAGGCATTTTCCTACTGCCCAATGGGACCTTCTTCATTGAGCTGATCGTCTCGATCATTCTGATCCTGGCGATCTACAAGTGGGTGCTCCCTCCCATCAACAAAGCGATGGAGGAGCGCCAGGAGAAGATCAGAGAGTCGCTGGAGGCCGCCGACCAGGCGCGCGCCGACGCGGAAGCGGCCGACGACGAGCGTCGGGCCGTCCTCGAGGAGGCGCGGCACCAGGCGCGTGAGATCGTCGCCACGGCCAACCGCACGGCCGAGCAGGTGCGGATCGACGCCCAGTCCCGTGGACAGAGCGAGTACGAGCGCATCGTCGGCAACGCCGAGATCGAGGTCGGCCTGGCCCGCCAGCGGGCCGTCGAGGAGGCGGCCGCCCGCATGGGCGAGATCGTCATGGACGTGGTGGAGCGCGTCATCGGGCGTGAGGTCAACTTCGAGGCCCACCGGGACCTGATCGACGAGGCCGTCGAGGCGCTGCGGGCCGACACGACCGGCGGCGCGGCCGCCAGCGCCGGGGCGCGCCAGTGAACCCCACGCTGCAGGGCTACTCCGCAGCAGTCATCGACTCGGCCGATCCCGCCGCGATCGGCGACATCGCGGCCGAGCTCGAGGCGATTGAGCGGCTGGCCATGAGTAACGCGCCGTTGCGCGCCGCGCTGACGGACACGTCCGTGCCCGGTACGGCCCGGCGGGCCGTCATGCTCGACCTCTTGGAGGGGAAGGTCTCCGTCGAGGCGCGCCGACTGGCCGCGTTCGCTTGTCTCGTGGTGGCGGCCCCCCACGTCCCGGCCGCGTTGGCCTGGCTGAGCGCCCGAGTCCGCCACGCCGCCGAAGGGCGTGAGGTGGACGAGCCGTCGCTCAGCCTGACCCAGGCGCGCGAGCGCGTCGGCGGCTATGCCGCGGCGCTCCACGAGGACATGTCCAACGCGGAGCTCGAGTCGCTGGAGGACGACCTGTTCCGCTTCGGGCGGATCGTGGCGTCCACACCCGCCCTGCGCGGTGCGCTGACCGACCGGGATCTCGAGGTCGCTGCGCGCCGGGGGCTGGTGTCCCAGCTCCTGGAGGGCAAGGTGTCGGCCACGACGCTGGCGCTGGCCCGCTACGCCGTGACGGGCGGCCGGGCGCGTGACCTGGTGGGCACCCTGGACTTCCTGGTCGAGCGGACCGCGGCGGCCCGCGGTTGGCGCATCGCCCACGTCCGCGCCGCGGCGCCGATCGACGAGGCACAGCAGACGACGCTCACCGACTCGCTGGGCGCGCTGACCGGGGGACCGGTCGAGCTCCAGGTGGTCATCGACGAGTCGCTGCTCAGCGGGGCACTGATCAGGATCGGGGACCTGCAGGTGGACGCGACGGCACGGGGACGGATCGACACGCTGCGCGAGCACCTCGTCCCGTCCGGGTGGGAGCCGTCCGGGTTCGGCGGTGCCGGGCACGGTCACGAGACGACAGCACACACAGAGGGAGCAGACTGATGGCAGAGCTGACCATCGACGCCGGTGAGATCACCCAAGCGCTGGAGCGTCACGTCGAGGACTACACACCGGCGGTGGGGACCGAGCAGATCGGCCACATCGTCGAGGTGGGCGACGGCATCGCGCGCGTGTCGGGACTTCCTGGTGCCGCCGTCAACGAGCTGCTCGAGTTCGAGGACGGGACGCTCGGCCTGGCCCTGAACCTGGACGAGGACACGATCGGCGCCGTCGTCCTCGGCGAGGTCGACAACCTCGAGGAGGAGCAGACGGTCAAGGCGACGGGGCGGATCCAGACGGTGCCCGTCGGCGATGCACTGCTGGGACGCGTCGTCAACGCGCTGGGCGAGCCGCTCGACGGCAAGGGCCTGATCCAAGCCACCGAGACGCGCCGCATGGAGGTCCAGGCCCCCGGCATCGTCGGCCGCCAGCCGGTCAGCGAGCCGCTGCAGACCGGGATCAAGGCCATCGATGCCATGACGCCCATCGGGCGCGGGCAGCGCGAGCTGATCATCGGGGACCGCAAGACCGGGAAGACGACGGTCGCGGTCGACACCATCATCAACCAGGCCGGCCAGGGCGTGAAGTGCATCTATGTGGCCATCGGGCAGAAGAACTCCTCGGTCGCGCAGACCGTGGCCACCCTGGAGGACCATCAGGCGCTGAAGTACACGGTGGTGGTCGTGGCATCGGCCGGGGACCCCGCACCGTTCAAGTACCTCGCCCCCTACGCCGGCTGCGCCATGGGCCAGCACTGGATGGAGAACGGTGAGCACGCCCTGATCATCTACGACGACCTGTCCAAGCAGGCCGAGGCGTACCGCTCCGTCTCGCTGCTCCTGCGGCGCCCGCCGGGCCGCGAGGCGTACCCGGGTGACGTCTTCTACCTGCACTCCCGTCTGCTCGAGCGGGCGGCCAAGCTCTCCGACGCCCAGGGCGGTGGTTCGCTCACCGCGCTGCCGGTGATCGAGACCAAGGCGGGCGACATCTCGGCGTACATCCCGACCAACGTGATCTCCATCACCGACGGCCAGGTCTTCTTGGAGACGGACCTGTTCAACTCGGGCATCCGCCCGGCCATCAACGTCGGCAACTCGGTGAGCCGGGTCGGAAGTGCAGCCCAGGTCAAGGCCATGAAGCAGGTGTCCGGGACGCTCAAGCTCGACCTGGCCCAGTTCCGCGAGCTCGAGGCGTTCGCCACCTTCGGCTCCGAGCTCGACCGCGTGTCCCAGGCGCAGCTCGACCGCGGGTACCGCCTGACGGAGTTGCTCAAGCAGCACCAGAACGAGCCGGTGCCCGTCGAGGAGCAGGTGCTGGCGATCTATGCCGGGACCAAGGGCTGGACCGACTCGGTCCCGGTCAGCGAGGTGCAGAGGTTCGAGGCCGAGCTGATCGAGTACTTCAAGGGCAACCACCCCGGCGTGCTCGACGCGATCCGTACGTCGGGCGCGTTGCCCGACGGTGACCAGCTCGACAAGGGCCTGACCTCGTTCGTCGAGGGATTCGACACGGGGAAGGTCGACTGACCCATGGCCGGAGGCCAAGAGCGCATCCTGCGGCGCCGCATCCGCAGCGTGCAGTCCACCAGGAAGATCACCAAGGCGATGGAGCTGATCGCCGCCTCGCGGATCGTGCGCGCCCAGAACCGCATCGCGGCGAACCGCCCCTTCCGGCAGGGCATGGAGCGCGTGCTCCGGCTGACCGCGGCGGCCGATCCGACGGCGGCCAAGAGGTTGTTGGGCACGCCCGAGTCGCCCCGGCACGTCGGGATCCTCGCCGTCGCCGGTGACCGCGGCCTGGCGGGGTCGTACAACTCCGGGGTGTTGCGGGCCACCGAGCGGCTGGTGGCCGAGCACAGGGCCAACGGCGCCGAGGTGACGGTGTGGTCGGTGGGCAAGAAGGCCCCGCCCTATTTCCGCTACCGCGGCATCGCGACGGCCCGGTCGTTCGTCGGCTTCGCCGACCGGCCCGAGTTCGCCGACGCCCGCCACATCGCCACCGTGGTGACCGCCCCGTTCGTGTCCGGCGAGATCGACCTGGTGCAGATGGTGTCCACCCGCTTCATCTCCGCCGGGACCCAGCGCGTCGAGCAGATGCAGATGTTGCCGCTACCCCTGCCCGAGGAAGCCGGGGTCGTCTACGAGGAAGAAGGGACGCTCGAGGGCTACACCGAGTTCGAGCCCGAGCCGGCGAAGCTCCTGATCGAGCTGGCGCCGCGGGCACTCGAGGCGGAGGTCTTCGCGGCGCTGCTCGAAGGCGCGGCGTCGTTCTTCACCGCCCAACAGCGCGCCATGGCGGCCGCGACGGAAAACGCGGACGAGCTCGTCCGCACCCTGACCCGGGTCATGAACCGCGCCCGTCAGGACGCCATCACCACCGAGATCATGGAGATCGTCGGCGGGGCGGAGGCGCTCCGCCAATCGAAGGGAGCTTGACCCCAATGACCACCACGACCATGCAGGACACCGTTCCGGCCGGCTCTCTGGAAGGCGGCCGCGTGGTCGCCATCGCCGGGCCCGTGATCGACGTCGAGTTCCCGCCGCACGCGCTGCCCGAGATCAACCACGCCGTGGAGTTCAACATTGAGCTGGACGGATCGGCTCACACCATCACGGCCGAGGTGGCCCAGCAGATCGGTGACGGGCGGGTCCGGTGCATCTGCATGCAGCAGACCGACGGCCTGGTGCGCGGCGCGCCGGTGCGCAACCTGGGTCGCGGGATCTCGGTCCCCGTGGGCAACGCCGTGCTCGGTCACGTCTTCAATGTGCTCGGCCAACCCCTCGACACAGACGCCATCGAGGGGATCGAGGACTACTGGGAGATCCACCGCAACGCCCCCGCCTTCGACCAACTGGAGCCGAGGTCGCTCATGTTCGAGACGGGGATCAAGGTCATCGACCTCCTGGAGCCCTACGTGCAGGGCGGCAAGATCGGCCTCTTCGGGGGTGCCGGCGTCGGCAAGACTGTCATCATCCAGGAGATGATCCACCGGGTGGCCCAGCAGCACGGTGGCGTGTCGGTCTTCGCCGGCGTGGGAGAGCGCACCCGGGAGGGCACGGACATGTGGCTCGAGATGCAGGAGTCGGGCGTCATCGACAAGGCCGCCCTCGTCTACGGCCAGATGGACGAGCCGCCCGGTGTCCGCCTGCGCGTCGGGCTGGCCGCCCTCACCATGGCCGAGTACTTCCGCGACGTGCAGAACCAGGACGTGCTGCTGTTCATCGACAACATCTTCCGCTTCGTCCAGGCCGGCTCGGAGGTCTCGACCCTGCTCGGCCGCATGCCCTCCGCCGTGGGCTACCAGCCCACGCTGGCCGACGAGATGGGCGAGCTCCAGGAGCGGATCACCTCGACCAAGGGGAAGTCGATCACCTCGCTGCAGGCGGTCTACGTTCCGGCGGACGACTACACCGACCCGGCCCCGTTCACCACGTTCACCCACCTCGATGCCACCACCGAGCTGTCGCGCCAGATCGCCGCGCTGGGCATCTACCCGGCGGTGGACCCCCTGGCCTCCACCTCGAACATCCTCGCCCCCGAGGTCGTCGGTGACCGCCACTATGCCGTGGCCCGCCGCGTGCAGGAGGTGCTGCAGCGCTACAAGGAGCTGCAGGACATCATCGCCATCCTCGGCATGGACGAGCTCTCCGAAGAGGACCGCGTCACGGTCACCCGGGCCCGCAAGATCCAACGCTTCTTGTCCCAGCCGTTCTTCGTGGCCGAGGTCTTCACCGGTGTGCCGGGCATCTTCGTGCCCATCGACGAGACGGTCGAGTCCTTCGAGGCGCTGGTCAACGGCGACCTGGACAACGTGCCCGAGCAGGCCTTCCTCAACGTGGGTGGCGTCGAGTCGGTGCTCTCGAAGGCCAAGACCCTCGAGGCCGAGGCGGGCTAGTGGCCGACGGTGTCTTCGGCGTGGAGATCGTCACGCCCGAGCAGTCCCTCTACGCCGGCGGTGCGAGGTCCGTCGTTCTGGCTACCTCCGAGGGTGACCTCACGGTCCTCGACGGCCACACGCCGCTGGTGGGCGACGTGGTGCGCGGCGAGGTCAAGGTCGAGCAGGCGGAGGGGACCCTGGTGCGCCTGGCGGTGCACGGCGGGTTCGTCCAGGTCGACACGAGCCCGGGGGCAGCCGAAGGCCTGGCCGAGGGCGACGGACCGCTGCCCGGGATGTCCACCCGGGTGACGGTGCTCGCCGGCGTGGCCGAGCTGGCGTCGGAGATCGACGTGCCCCGGGCCGAGCAGGCCCGCGAGCGCGCGGCGCAGCGGGTCAGCGAGCTCGGGGCCGGCCGGGGCCCGGTCTCGGAGGATCTCGAGCAGGACGTTGAGCTGACCGAAGCGGAGGGCGCCCTGGCGCGGGCCGAGCTGCGGCTGGTCGTGGCCGCCGACAGCGCCGCCTGACGCGGTACCGGCGGCCGGCGCCGGTCCCACCGGGCCCGGCTCAGCCGAACGAGATCGAGCTGTACTCGGCCAGCTTGGCCAGGGCGTGATTGGCGTCGATCTTGCGCAGCGTCCCGGACTTGGACCGCATCACCAGGGACTGGGTGGTGGCTCCGAACTCGTGGTACTGGACGCCCTGGAGCAGCTCGCCGTCGGTGATGCCCGTGGCGGCGAAGAAGCAGTTGTTGCCCTGGACGAGGTCGTCGGTCGTCAGCACGGCGTCGAGGGCGTAGCCCGCCTCGATCGCCGCCGCCCGCTCCTGCTCGTTGCGGGGGTAGAGCCTGCCCTGGATCTCTGCGCCCATGCACTTCGAGCGCGGCCGCGGCCAGCACGCCCTCGGGTGTCCCCCCGATACCGAAGAGGATGTCGGTGCCCGCCCCCGGCCATCCGGTGGCGATCGCACCGGCCACGTCGCCGTCGGTGATGAGGCGGATCCGGGCTCCGGTGGACCGCACCTCGGCGACGAGGGCGTCGTGACGGGGCCGATCGAGGATGACGGCGGTCAGGTCGCGCACTGGGCGACCCAGGGCCTCCGAGAGAGCATGGAGGTTCTCGGTCGGCGTACGCCGGATGTCGCAGGCGCCCTTGGCCCGGGGCCCCACGGCCAGCTTCTCCATGTAGACGCAGGGGCCGGGGTCGAACATGGCACCCCGTTCGGCGACCGCGATGACCGCGAGCGCGCCGCCACGACCCTGCGCGGTGAGCGTGGTGCCGTCGATGGGGTCGACCGCGATGTCCGTCATCGGGGGAGTGCCGTCGCCGATCTTCTCCCCGTTGAAGAGCATGGGCGCGTTGTCCTTCTCGCCCTCGCCGATGACGACGATCCCGTCCATGGGCACGGTGGCCAGGACGGTCCGCATCGCCTCGACGGCGGCCCCGTCGGCGCCCAGCTTGTCCCCCCGCCCCATCCAGCGGCTGGCGGCCATCGCCGCCGCTTCGGTCGTGCGGACGAGGTCCATGGCGAGGTTCCGGTCGGGGGCTTGGATCGACGTCACCACTGGCCCCGACCATAGTGGGTGGCGGATCGCCGGTTGCGGGTCGGCCACCCCTCCAGCGGCGATACTTGGGGTCGTGGACGAGATCGTGGTCGAGCCCAACGGCCCGCTCCAGGGCACCGTTCGTGCAGGCGGTGCGAAGAATTCGGCGCTCAAGCTGATGGCCGCCAGCCTCCTCGCCGAGGGTTGCACGGTGCTGTCCAACGTCCCTCGCATCTCCGATGTCGACTCCATGGCCAACGTGCTGCGCGCCATGGGGGCACGGGTGGAACGCCTCGACGACGGGGATGTCGCCGTGACCACCCCGCCCGTCGGGGACCTGGTCCCCGCGGGTCCGTTCGAGCTCTTCGAGCGGATGCGGGCCTCGGTCGTCGTCCTGGGTCTCCTCCTGGCCCGCTGTGGCGCCGTGCGGGTGCCGCTGCCCGGCGGGGACGACTTCGGGGCCCGGCCGATCGACTTCCACCTCAACGGCCTCAGCGCCATGGGCGCCCGCTTCGAGTCGTCCCACGGCGAGGTGCAGGGGACCGTGCCGGGCGGCCGTCTGGTCGGCACGCGGGTCGTCCTGGAGTACCCGAGCCACACGGCGACCGACAACCTGCTCATGGCCGCGGTCCTCGCCAAGGGCACGACGGTGATCGAGAACGCGGCCAAGGAGCCCGAGGTCGCCGACCTGGCCTCCATGCTGCGCGACATGGGAGCGGTGGTGCGCGGCGACGGCACCTCCCGCATTGAGGTCGAGGGCGTGGAAACCCTGCGGCCCACTCGACACGCGGTCGTCCCCGACCGGGTGGTCGCCGCCACCTATCTCGCCGCTGTCGGCATGGCCGGTGGCGACGTCACGATCGTCGACGCCCGGCCCGAGCACATGGAGATGCTTCTGCGCAAGGTCAACCAGATGGGCGTGGCCACGGACATGGGCCCGCACGGGCTGCGGGCCAGCGCGCACGAGCGGTTGACGGCGGCCGATGTCGCCACCCTCCCGTACCCGGGCGTGGCCACCGACTACAGCCCCCTGCTGGTGGCCATGCTCACGGTGTCCGACGGCGTCGGGATCCTCACCGAGAACCTGTTCTCCGGGCGGTTCCGCTACGTGGAGGAGCTGCGGCGGATGGGCGCGGACATCCGGACCGAGGGTCACCATGCCGTCGTGCGCGGCGTGCCCCGGCTCTCGGGCGCTCCCGTGCGCGCCCCCGACATCCGGGCCGGCGTGGCGCTCGTGCTGGCGGGGCTCGTCGCCGAAGGGGAAACGGTCGTGAGCGGCGCCCATCACATCGGTCGGGGCTACGAGGACCTGGCCGGTGCGCTGTGCTCCCTCGGAGCGCGGGTGACCCGTCGGTGAGCCCGCTGCCGACCGATCCGGCGGCGCTGCTGGACCGGGCCAGGGACGGCGACCGCGTGGCGCTGGCGCGCCTGCTCTCGTACGTCGAGCGGGGCGGTGAGACGGCCATCGCGGTGGCGCACCTCGCCTACCGGTCCGACGTGCCCTACACCGTCGGGCTGACCGGCGCACCCGGAGCCGGGAAATCCACGCTGACCGACGGCCTCATCACCGAGGTCCGCGGCGGCTGGCCCGGGGCGCCGGCCGTCCCGCAGGTGGCGGTGTTGGCCGTCGATCCGACGTCGCCCTTCAGCGGCGGCGCCATCCTGGGTGACCGCGTGCGCATGGGCCAGCACGCGCTCGACCCGACGGTGTTCATCCGGTCGATGGCCACGCGGGGGCACCTCGGTGGGCTTTCCCTCGCCGTCCCCGACGCCGTGCGCGTGCTCGGCGCCGCGGGCATCGGCGTGGTCATCGTCGAGACGGTCGGGGTCGGGCAGATGGAAGTCGAGATCGCATCGGCGGCCGATACAACCGTCGTCGTCGTGACGCCGGGCTGGGGCGACTCCATGCAGGCGAGCAAGGCCGGTCTCCTCGAGGTCGCCGACGTGTTCGTGATCAACAAGGCGGACCGGCCGGGCGTGCGGGAGGCACGCCGCGACCTCGAGCAGATGCTCGACCTGGCGCGGCCGGGCTCGTGGCGGCCCGAGATCATCGAGACGACGGCGACGGCTGTCGAGGGGGTGGCCGATCTCTGGGGCGCCGTGGCCCGGCACCGCGACCACCTCGTGAGCTCGGGACAGTTGGCCGTCCGCCGGAGCGACCGCGTGGCCCAGGAGCTGCGGCGGGTACTGCTCGCCCGCACCGAGGTCCGGATCGACGAGCTGGTCGCCGGAGAGGAGTTCGCAACCGCGGTCAAGGCCCTCGCCGCAGGCGAGCTCGACCCCTATCAGGCGGCCGAAGGGCTGCTCGGCGAATGAGCCGTCCAGGGCGGGTTCCGGTACGGTGCGGCCATGGGTGAGGCCTTCGTCACGGTGGAGCGGCGCCCCGACGACGTCGCGCTCGTACGGCTGGACCGGCCCAAGGCTAACGCGCTCTCCGTCGCCGTGCTGGCGCAGCTGCACGCGGCGGCCATCCAGCTCCACGACGACCCGCCCGGCGCGGTCGTGCTGTGGGGCGGGAGGCGGATCTTCGCCGCCGGGGCCGACATCGTCGAGCTCGGCGACAACGGGGCCGGGGTCGTGGGTACGAGCTTCGCCGCGGCGCTCGGCGCGCTGGCCTCGGTGCCCAGGGCCACCATCGCCGCCATCAACGGGTACGCCCTGGGCGGCGGGCTCGAGCTGGCCCTGGCCTGTGACTTCCGCGTGTGCGCCGAAGACTCCCGTTTCGGCTTCCCGGAGGTGCTGCTCGGGGTGATCCCCGGCGGTGGCGGCACGCAGCGCCTGCCTCGGCTCATCGGATCGTCCCGGGCCAAGGAACTGATCCTCTCCGGTCGCCGGGTGCGCTCCGAAGAGGCACTGTCGATCGGACTCGTGAACCGGGCGGTGGCGCCCGACCACGTCCTCGAGGCAGCCCTGACCTGGGCGGCCGAGCTCGCGGCCGGCCCGTTGGTGGCGCACGGCCTGGCGAAGTCCGCGATCGACCGTGGCCTGGAGACGACGCTGGCCGAGGGGCTGGCCATCGAAGGCGAGGCCTTCGTCGGCGCTGCCGGCACCGAGGACGCGGCGCGGGGCTCGCGTCGTTCCGCGAGAATGGTCCCGGCAAAGCTACGTTCGTCGGGCGGTGACGCGTTGAGCTCGCCTCCCATTCCCGTCAGCTCCAACGAGGGCGCCTTCGACCCCTCGGTGCGTTGGTTCCAGCACGCCGTCTTCTACGAGGTGCTCATCCGGGGCTATCACGACGGCAACGACGACGGCACCGGCGACCTCCGCGGCCTCCGCGAGAAGCTCGACTACATGGAGTGGCTCGGTATCGACTGCATCTGGATGCTGCCCTTCTACCCGTCGCCCTTTCGCGACGGCGGTTACGACATCAGCGACTTCTTCAACGTGCACCCCGACTACGGGAGCATCAGCGATCTCGTGGCATTCCTGGAGGACGCCCACCGCCGCGGCATCCGCGTCATCGCCGACCTCGTGATGAACCACACGAGCGACGAGCATCCCTGGTTCATCGAGTCGCGCTCGTCGCGCGACAACGCCAAGGCCGATTGGTACGTCTGGAACGACGACGACCAGAAGTGGCCGGACGCCCGCGTCGTGTTCACCGACGTCGAGCGATCGAACTGGACATGGGACGATACGCGCCAGCAGTACTACTGGCACCGCTTCTACCACCACCAGCCGGACCTCAACTACGAGAACCCCGAGGTCGCCGACACCATGATCGACCTCGTGCGGTTCTGGCTCGATCTCGGGCTTCGACGGGTTCCGTCTCGACGCCGTGCCCTATCTGTACCAGCGCGACGGGACGTCAGGGGAGCACCTGCCCGAGACGCATGCGTTCATCAAGCGCATCCGCAAGCAGATCGACGCCGACTACCCGGGCCGCATCCTGCTGGCCGAGGCCAACGGCTGGCCGAGCGACGTGGCCGACTATTTCGGCGACGGTGACGAGTGCCACCTGTGCTTCCACTTCCCCCTCATGCCGCGCCTCTTCATGGCCGTCCGGCGGGAACAGCGCTACCCCATCACCGAGATCCTGGCCCAGACCCCGGTCATCGACGACGCCTGCCAGTGGGCGATCTTCCTGCGCAACCACGACGAGCTGACCCTCGAGCAGGTCAGCGACGAAGAGCGGGACTACCTCATGGCCGAGTACGCCAAGGACCCGAGGATGAAGCGCCACATGGGGATCGGGCGCCGTCTGGCCCCGCTCCTCGACAATGACCGGCGCACGGCCGAGCTGCTCTATGCCCTGATCCTGTCGCTGCCCGGCAGCCCGGTCATCTACTACGGCGACGAGCTGCTGATGGGTGACAACATCTACCTCGGTGACCGGGACTCCGTGCGCACGCCCATGCAGTGGTCGCCCGACCGGAACGGCGGGTTCTCCAAGGCGGACTTCGCCCAGCTTTACCTGCCGCCGCTCATGGATCCGGTCTACGGCTTCAGCGCACTCAACGTGGAGGCCCAGCTGCGCAACCAGGGATCGTTCCTGCACTGGCTGCGCCGCATGCTGACGGAGCGGCGGGCGTTGCCGGTGATGGGGGTGGGCGCCATGGAGGTACTGCCCTGCGCCAACCCATCGGTGCTGGCCTACATGCGATCGGGCGAGGTGGTCGACATCCTGACCGGCTCGACCACGACGCCGCCGTCGGTGAGCGCCGCGGTCGGCGCTGCATTGGACTGGGGCCACTCCACCGTGCTCGCGCGCACGGTCCCGGCCGGGAACGAGAACGAGGGCGACGAGGCCGTCCACCGGCACCAGGCCGTGCTGTGCGTGCACAACCTGAGCCGGTTCGCGCAGCCCGCCGAGCTGGCGCTGGCCAAGTGGGCCGGCGCGACTCCCTACGAGGTGCTGGGGCGCGTGCCGTTCCCCGTCATCACCGAGGAGCCCTACGCCGTCACGCTGCCGCCCTACGGGTTCCTGTGGTTCGACCTTGCCCTCGAGGAGGGGCACCCGCAGGAATGACGCCCGCACACGACCAGGCGCTGCGCACCCTGACCGAGGCGTGGCTGGGGCAGCGCCGGACCGCGTCGGAGGGTGCGATCGTGATTGAGCGGGCCGAGGTGCTCCTGCCCGGCCGGCCGGGCCTGATCGACATCGTGGCCCGGGTGGGGGAGCGGCGGGCGCACTTCGTCGCGGGGTTGCGGGGAGTGGCCGACGAGCCGCATTTCCTCCGCGCTGGTGACGAGTCGGCGCTCGGCCTGCTCGACGACGAGGACGGGTTTGCCGTGTGCACCGACGCACTGCGTGATGCCCAGCTGGCCGCGCTGCTGCTCGCCGTGGTGCGCGGCGTGGCGCCCCGCCCCGGGCCGGTGGCGGTGCTGCGCGATGACGACGACGCCACCATCCTCGACTGCGGCGACCGGGGCGACCTCCTCGTCTTTCCGTGGCTCGATGCGGTGCCCCGCCCCGACGTCGATCTCATGGTGGCGCTCGAGGCATCCGGCTTCAACCACATCGCCGCCCCGCTGGTCCGCTGGACCTGGGAGGGGAGCGATCTCGGAGTGGTGCAAGAGCCGCTGGCCGACCGCTCCGGCGGCTGGGCGCTTGCGCTCACGTCGTTGCGCGACTTCTACGCGGCCGGCGGCGCGCCCGAGGTCGCCGGCGGCGACTTCGGCGCCGAGGCCCGGGAGCTGGGCACCATGACGGCCCGGATGCACCTGGCGCTCGACCGCGCCTTCCTGCGCGAGCACGAGCCGGTGGTGGACTGGGTCGACCCGGCCGAAGCGGCGATCGCGGCGTCCGACCCCTCGCTGCTGGACGCACCGGGCGTCACCGAGCTGGTGAAGTGGTTGCGCGAGTCCGAGGCCCGGCTCCCTGTCATCCGCACCCACGGCGACTTCCATCTGGGGCGCACCGCTCGGACGGACCAGGGCTGGGTGGTCAGTGATTGCGCGCCCGGCGGCGTCCTGACGGGGGATTCGACCGTGGGCCGGCGCACCCCCCTCGGCGACGTGGCGGACCTCTTGTGGTCGATGCACCGGGCCAGCAGGGTCGCCGCCGCCGAGCGCGACCCCGCGGGCAGGCTCGGGCTCGCCGCGTTGGGCCAGGCCTGGGAGACGCGGAATCGCCGGGCCTTCGTGACGGGCTATCTCGGCACGGCGGGCATCGGCGGCCTGGTCGGGCCCGATCGGGACCTGGTGCGGCGCCTGGTGTCATTCCTCGAGCTGGCCCGCTCGGTGCGGGACACCCCGGCCTAGACGGCCAGGGCGGAGACCTTGAGGGTCTCGGCCGCCTCCTCGGGGGAGATGACGTTGATGGCCACTCCTGTACCGAGCTCGAACCCTGCCGTCGTCGTCGCTTTCGGCCAGATATGGGCGTGCCAGTGGTACGGCTCACCCACCCGGTATGGCGCGGAGTGGAAGACAACGTTGTAGGCGACGTCGCCGACCGACTCGGCGAGCTGCTGCAGGGACCGGCGGATGGCTTCGCCGACCGCCACGAGGTCTTCGGTCGAGCTCCGATGGAGATGCGGGTTGTGCTCCCGGGGCATCACCAGCATCTCGTAGGGGACGGCGCTCCAGAAGGGGCAGACCACCACCGCCCGGTCGTTGGCGTAGATGACCCGTTCCGTCGAGTCCTCTTCAGCGTCGATCGTGGTGCAGAGGAGGCACGATCCGACGAAGCGCGCGAAGCGCGCCTGCTCCTCGGCGAGCTCGCGGGGAATGAAGGACATGCCGAGCAGCTGCCCGTGCGGGTGCTCGAGCGAGGCCCCCGCCTCGCGGCCCGAGTTCACGATGGCCTGGGTGTAGCGCAGGTTGGGCTGCGAGGCGTGCTCCTCGAGGCGGTCGCGCAACGCTGCCATCACCAGCTCGACCTGGTCCTGGCTGAGCTGCCCGAGGGTCGCGTCGTGCTCAGGCGAGAAGATGAGGATCTCGTGGATGCCGCCGGCGGAGGCCTGCGTGAACACCGGGCCCCGGTTGGCGACGACGAACGGCTCGTCGCCCTCGAAGGCCGGGTAGAGGTTGGGGACCACCCGGACCAGCCAGCGGCCGGTCGGCCCGTAGGTCTCGAGGGCGGGCGGCGTGTCCTCCTCGTTGCCGGGGCAGAACGGGCAGGGACGATCGAGGGCCTCCGAGTGCCAGGCGGTGCGGGTCGTGAAGGAGTAGGGCCGCTCGGAACGACCCGGGCTCACAACCACCCAGCGGCCCGACAACGGATCGAGGCGCAACTGGTTCATGGGTTCACTCTCTCGGGCGCTTCCCGGCCCGGCGGCCTCGCAAATACCTTCATTCCGTTCCCTCCACCTCTACGGTACAGGTTCCGCTCGCCACGAGAACGCCACCATCGCGGACGATCACGCGGTTCCCGGGACATAGGAGAACATGTCGGCCATGCATCACCAGCCGGACGGAGCGGCCTTCGACATCGTGCTGCTCCTCCACGTGGGCTGCGTGGTGGTGGGGTTGGTGACGACGGCGACGGCCGCGGCCACCGCCACCCGGCTCCGCCGGCTCCTCGGGTCGCCGGTGCCCCTGCCCGAGCTTCTGCGGCGCTACTTCATGCCGGGAGTCAACTGGGCCGGACGCACGGTCTACGGCATCCCCGTCTTCGGGTTCGCCCTGTTGGCCCTCAGTCGCGGTGCCTACGCGCTGGGGCAGGGTTGGGTGCTGGGCGGCCTGGCCCTCTTCGCCGGGGTCGCGCTCGTGGGCGAGGGGGTGATGTGGCCCGCCGAGCGCCGGCTGCAGCTCGCTCTGACGTCGACCGACGTACCCCCGCCGGTCGAGTCCCTGGACCGGGACGCCGCGGCGATGTCCCGGGCC
The DNA here is from genome assembly GCA_963737805.1 of uncultured Acidimicrobiaceae bacterium. Classification (GTDB taxonomy): domain Bacteria; phylum Actinomycetota; class Acidimicrobiia; order Acidimicrobiales; family RAAP-2; genus Bog-473. Next base: position 13,296 of record CAVTUE010000009.1, on the reverse strand, counting down.
GCGACCGCCGCCCTGGTGTTGCTGGTGGCGGGGACTGTGCTCATGGTGGCGCAACCCTGAGGGGGAATCAGAACGGGACCCCCTTAGGGATCCCGTTGCGTCGGCGTTCCCGGTCCCCCGGAGGAGGCGACCCGGGCTGCTCGGCCGCGGCGCTCCCGCCGTAACTCCCACTACCGCCGGGCCACCACCGCTGCCGCCGACGCCCGTTCTTGTCTCCCTTTGGAGTGCCTTCGTGACGCGGGACGTGTCCGATCGTCAGGCGGGGACGACGTTGTATGGCTGGCCGAGGTCGGCCCCGTCTGGGGTCGCAGGCCGGGCGTCACGAGTGCTCAGAGGCCCGTGGCCGCCGCCACCATTTCTCTGGCGCCGTCGATGTCCCCCGACCGCACGAGCTCGGGCAGGCGGCCCGTCGAGCAGGCCCACCCAGTCCACCGAGTCGCTCGGCAACCCCGCTCGCTTGAGGTGCGGTTCGGCGCGTCAGCGAGCAGTTGCGCCAGGATCCCGAGTCCGTCCCCGCACTCCGCGGCCAGGCGGGTCCGGAGCCATGAGGCGAGGGCGGGACTGAGCCCGCCCGTCGAGACCGACACCGTCACCGCACCATCCCGGTGGACCGCGGGGAGGATGAAGGAGGAGCGCGCCGAGGTCATCGGCGCTGTTGGCCCAGACGCCGGCCGCCTCGGCGTCGGCGTACACCGCCCCGTCGACCTCGGCGATGCCGGTGGCCGTGACGACCAGGCGAAAAGGCCGCATGCATCGTCCCGCCGGTAGGGACGGCGCTCGAGGGCGTGGAGCGACGGGATCAGCGCCTCCATGTCGCCACTCAGCGAGGGCGCGATCACAGTGACGACGGCACCGCAGTCGAGAAGGGCGCGTGCCTTTCGGGCGGCTACCTTCCCGCCTCCCACCACGAGGCAGGCATGGCCCGAGACGTCGAGCGAAACCGGGTAGAAGGGTGGCCGTGCCGCCGGCTCAGTCATGGAGCCGCGGTGGCCCGACCATGCCTGCCGCGATGGTGGCGAAAGTCAGTTCGTCGATCAGCACGAAGCTCCCGGTGATCCGGTCGGCCTCGTAGGGGTCGACAGCCAGCGGGGTGGCGGTGCGCAGCGTCACCACACCGATGTCGTTCCCCCGCAATTCGGTCGGCCTCGACGACCCGGAGCTCGTTGACGTCGAAGATCCCGGTCACGCTCTCCACGACGACGGGGGTGACCCGGGTGGTGTGCTTGATCCGGAGGCGGTCGCCCGCGGCAAGTGGGCGGTCCTGGAACCAGCAGACGGTCGCCTCGAACGTGTCGGTCACGTCCGGGGCGCCCTCTGCCGCGGCAATGAGGTCACCGCGGGAGACGTCGAAGTGGTCGCCGAGCCGGATCGAGACGGACAGGCCCACCTCGGCCCGCTGGAGCGGGCCGTCCGCCGTCTCGATGGCGCGGACGGTGGTCCGGGCGCCTTGGGGGAGCACCACGACTGGGTCACCGACCCGGAAGGGGCCCCCGTTCACCATCCCGGCATAGCTGCGGCCACCTCCGGGCTGGCGGAGCACCCACTGCACCGGGAGCCTGGCTCCGCTCCCCGGGCTGCACGCCGTGCTGGGCCGCCCATCCGCCGGCCCGGGCCGACTCGAGGGCGTCGAGCACGGTAGGGCCGTCGTACCAGGGCGCCGCGTCCGACCGAGCGACGACGTTGTCGCCGTGGAGGGCGGCAATCGGGATCACGGTGCAGGAGGAGATGCCGAGCCGGTGGGCCAGCGCCTCCATCTCGTCGGCGATGCGCTGGTAGGCGCAGCGATCCCACCCGACGAGGTCCATCTTGTTGGCGCAGACCACGAGCTGGTCGACGCCGAGCAGCGCGGCGATGCAGATGTGGCGCCGGGACTGCTCGCGCAACCCCGAGGTCGCGTCGACGAGGACCAAGGCGAGGTCAGCCGTCGACGCGCCTGTCGCCATGTTGCGGGTGTACTGGATGTGTCCCGGGCAGTCGGCGATGACGAACTTCCGGTGCGGCGTCGCCGCGTAGCGGTAGGCGACATCGATCGTGATGCCCTGCTCGCGCTCGGCCCGCAGTCCGTCGGTCACGAAGGACAGGTCGACCTCGCCCAGCCCGCGGCGTTCCGACGCGGTCTCGATCGCGGTCAGCTGGTCGTCGAAGAGCTGCCGAGTGTCGAAGAGCAGCCGGCCGATGAGCGTGCTCTTGCCGTCGTCCACCGACCCGATGGTGGCGAAGCGCAGGAGGTCCATGGTGTCCATGCCAAGCTCGGGACCGCCGGCCGGCGGGGAGCCGGGCAACGTGGTCATGGGTCTAGAAGTACCCCTCACGCTTGCGATCTTCCATGGAGGTCTCCGAGAAGCGATCGTCGGCCCGGGTCGCTCCCCGCTCCGAGATCCTCGAGGCCGAAACCTCGCGGATGATCTCCTCCACCGTATCGGCGTCCGAGCTCACCGCACCCGTGCAGGTGGCGTCGCCGACGGTGCGGAAGCGCACCGTCGCCTTGCGGACCTGCTCGCCAGCCCCCGGGCTCACCCACTCGCTTACGGCCAGGAGCATGCCGTCGCGCTCGACCACCTCGCGCTCGTGTGCGTAGTAGATGGACGGCAGCTCGATCCGCTCGCGGCGGATGTACTGCCAGATGTCGAGCTCGGTCCAATCCGACAGTGGGAACGCCCGTAGATGTTCGCCCGGGCGCACCGTGCCCTGGTAGAGCTGCCACAGCTCGGGTCGCTGCGCCTTGGGATCCCACTGGCCGAAGGAATCGCGGAAGGAGAGCACGCGCTCCTTCGCTCTGGCCTTGTCCTCATCCCGTCGCGCGCCACCGAAGGCGGCATCGAACCCGTTGGCATTGATGGCATCGAGCAACGTCGTGGTCTGCAGGCGATTGCGTGACGCCGTGGGTCCGGGATCCGCGACGCGGCCCTGGTCGATGGAGTCCTGCACGCGGGCGACCATGAGGCGGGCGCCCTCGGCCTCGACCTGGGCGTCCCGGTAGTCGAGCACTTCGGAGAAGTTGTGCCCGGTGTCCACGTGGAGGACCGGGAAGGGGATCCGACCGGGCTTGAACGCCTTGGCGGCGAGGTGGAGCAGGACGGCCGAATCCTTGCCACCGCTGAAGAGGAGGACGGGGCGCTCTGACTCGGCCGCCACCTCGCGGATGATGAAGATGGCCAGGGACTCCAGGAGATCGAGGTGGCCCAAGGGGTGCTCGACCGGCCTGACCAGGGCGGTCACCGATCCTCCGGGCCGGGCCGCGACGGGGCCCGCGAGGTGGTGGTCCTGCGGGGAACGGAAGGCGGCGGCGGTGTCCATGGAGCCTCTCAAATCATGACCATTTTGGTCATGTATACTAAAGCCTGCATTCGGACGGGCGTCAAGCGCCGGCTGCGGGCCTCCGAAACGGCCCGATCGCCCCGTGGAGAAGGTGAGGGATCTGTGGCCGAAACCAACGTGAGCGACCTGCCCATGACCGCCGAGGAGCTTGCCTCGGTCAGTGGGGAGTTCGAGTCAGCTCCCGCCAGTGCCGTCATCCGATGGGCGGTCGAGACCTTCGGGGAATCCCTTGTGTTGGCGGCTTCGTTCGAGGACATCGTGCTGATTGACCTGGTCACCAAGGTGGCGCCGGCAGTGGAAGTTGTCTTCTTGGACACTGAGGCACACTTTCCCGAGACGTTGGCCTTTGTCGACGATATGCGGGAGCGCTACGCACTCAACCTCACCGTGACGAAACCAGGCCCGGAAGCGGCCGCCTACCCCTGTGGCTCGGATCAGTGCTGCCAGTTCCGCAAGGTCGAGCCGTTACGGCGTGCCCTCGACGGCAAGCGCGCCTGGTTGACCTCGCTGAAGCGATCCGATGGCCCCACCCGCGCCGACGCGCCGATCGTGAGCTGGGACGCCGGGTTCGGGCTCGTCAAGATCAATCCGCTCGCAACGTGGACCGAGGAGGACATTTCTTCCTACCTGGCCGATCACGGGTTGCCCATCCACCCGCTGATCTTCCAGGGATACCGCTCCATCGGGTGCGCCCCGACAACGCGTCCGGTGGCCGACGGGGAGGACGCCCGCGCCGGCCGGTGGGCCGGCGCCGACAAGTCCGAGTGCGGCCTGCACGTCTAGTGCCACGCGACCTCGACAATCCTTACGGGATCGAATTCCGCGGCCGGCGCGACCGCGGGCTGAAGTTCATCCGGCCTTACCGCAATATCGGCGAGCTCAACCCGGTCGAGCAGCTGAAACTCTCGCGGCACCCCTTCGAGGTCGCCCAGGCGGTCATCGACACCTACTCCAAGCAGGGCGCCGATTCCATCAACAAGGTGCCGGGCGAGCAGGAGCGGCTGAAGTGGGTCGGGATGTATCCGCAGCGGCAGGGCGGCGATGCCTTCATGATGCGGATCAAGGTGCCGGGCGGAGTGATGACGGCGGCCCAGGTCCGCGAGATCGGTGTGGCGGCGGACGCATTCGCCGAGGGCCCCGACGACAGCCCGGTATTCGGGAACCGCTATGCCGACCTCACGACGCGGCAGGACATACAGCTGCACTGGATCCGCATCGCCGACGTCCCGCGGATTTGGCAGCGCTTCTGGGATGTCGGGCTGACCACGGTGCAGGCCTGCGGCGATTCGGCCCGCAACGTGTGCTCGTGCCCCGTGTCGGGCATCGATGAGAAGGAGATCGTCGAGGCGCTGCCGGTGGCAGAGGCGATTTCGGCGTTCTTCACGGGCAACCGCGAGTACGCCAACCTGCCGCGCAAGTTCAAGATCGCGGTGACGGGCTGCACGGAGGACTGCGCCCGGGTGGAGATCAACGACATCGGCCTGTGGCCGGCGGAGCACGCAGACGGCACGGTCGGCTTCAACGTGTTGATCGGCGGAGGCCTCTCGGATGGAGAGCGTATGGCCTCCGACATCGACCTCTTCATCCGGCCCGACCAGGCTGTCGAACTCTGCCGAGGCGTCGCGCAGCTCTTCGGCGAGCTGGGCAACCGGGAGAACCGCGGTCTCGCCCGCATGCGGTATCTCGCCGAAGAGCTCGGTCCCGAAGGATTCCGAGCTGCCCTCGACCAGCGCACGAACTTCGCCCTGCCACCCGCCGGCCGTGAGCTGACCACTGCGTTCCGTGGCGATCACGTGGGCGTGCACCCGCAGAAGCAGCCGGGTCTGCTCTACGTGGGTTGTTCGGTGCCGGTGGGTCGGATGCACGGGATCGACCTGGTCGAGCTGGCGCGCCTCGCCGAGACGTACGGCGATGGAGACGTGCGCATCGGGATCGATCAGAACTTCATCGTCTCGGGTGTCCCCGAGGCTCGGCTCGACGACCTGCTGGCCGAAACCCTCATGCAGACCTATTCACCCTTCCCCGGGCCGTTCGAGCGAGGAGTGGTGGCCTGCACCGGGTCCGAGTTCTGTCGTTTTGCCGTGGTGGAGACGAAGGAACGAGCCGTGAAGTGGGCGCGGACACTGGACGCGCGAGTTGTCGTCGGCCGACGAGAATGGGACCGCCCGTGACGACGCCGGGGTCATCCGGATGCACTTCTCCGGCTGCTCGGCCTCGTGCGCCCAGCCCCAGATCGCCGACATCGGCTTTCGGGGTGACATCGCGCACGTCGACGAGCACATCGAGGAGGCCGTGGACATCGGGTTGGGCGGCTCGCTCGGGCCCGACGCGGCGTTCATCGACTGGGTCGAGGGTGCGATGCCGGTTGACCGCGTGCCGGACGCGCTGCTCCGTGTGGTCACCCGCTACCGCGAGGAACACCGTCCCGGCGAGCCGTTCTACCTCTGGGCGCGTCGCACCAACGCGGACGACCTGCGGTCCACGCTGGCCGGCTCCGCACAGGCGGTCACGTCGTGAAGCGCTACCGCATCCGGGAGCAGATGAACGGGATCACCGAGCCGCCAGGCAAGGTCTGGTTCTGGGAGCTCGAGGCAGGCGTGATCCACGCCGACCGTTGCATCCAGTGCGGCACGTGCGTCGCCGTCTGCCCTTCGAACTCCATCGGTGTGAACGAGGACACGGATCTGCCGGAGTTGGTCAAGATGTGCACCGGCTGCTCATTGTGCTGGGACTTCTGCCCCCGGGGTGGCCTCCGCTACGAGGCGCTCTGGCCGCCCTCGACTCCGGTGGCCGGCGAGGACGCAGAGGTGCAGCCGGCACAGGTCCGTTCTGACTCGTCGGACACCTACTGGAAGATCAGCGGCGGCCCGCCTGCGGACGGGCTCGGCGCGGTCGTGGAGTCCTATGCCGTGAGATCGGCTGCACCGATTGACGACGTGCAGGACGGCGGTGCGGTCGAGCGCGCTGTTGATCGGGCTGCTGGCCGCGGGCGAGATCGACGGCGCCCTCGTGTCGAAGCCGAGTGCCGATCCCGACGAGCAGTGGAAAGGGCGTTGCGACCATCGCCACGACGGCCGACGAGATCCGCGCCGCCTCGGGCAGCTTCTACAACCAGACGATGGCGTTGGCCGAGCTCGACCTGTCCCGTTACGGCCTGCCTCCCAAGCCGCGTATCGCCGTCGTCGGCACCCCATGTGAGGTGCAGGGACTGCGGGCCATGCAGGCGAGGCGGTGGCCGACGGGCGCCCATCGGGTTGATGCCGTGGTGCTGACGATCGCTCTCATGTGCACGAAGAACTTCGACTACGAGGCGCTGACCCTGCGGGAGCTCCGCGACAAGCGCGGGGTCGACCTGGACCGGGTGTCGAAGATGGACGTGATCCGGGGCCGCATGATCGTCGAGTACCGGGACGGGGAGCTGGCGGTCGACGAACCGGTCAAGGACTTCCATGGCGCAGCGCTCAAGGGCTGTGACGAGTGCGCGGATTTCCTCGGGCGCTCGGCTGACATCTCGGTGGGCAGCGTCGGGTCCATGACCGACTGGACGAGCGTGATCGTCCGGACCGAGCGCGGACGCCTGGCCTTCCAGGCCGCCCGGGCCAAGCTGGACGTCCGGGGGCTCGACGACCCTGCGGCCCTGCTCCGCTTGGACGCGCTCGACAAGAAGATCGCCAGCCGAACCCTGCAACGCAAGCTCGACCCCGATGCACCGCTCTTCGTCGACTTCGAGGAGCACGTGCGAGCCTACGAGGGCTCGGACCGCCAACCCGTCTACATCAGGCATTGACCGTTACCGCGGTGCCGGTGCTGCACGTTCCCGACGAGCCCACGAGTCGGGCCGAGGGATGGCTGGCCGCCGTCCGAGACGGGCGGGAGCTCGCCGCGGTGCTGACCGAGGACGACGACGGCGTGACGGCCTGGCTGTGGAGCCGTTGGCGGGCGCTGGCCGCCACGGGTCTCCACGAGGAAGATCTCGAGACGATCGTGCTGGGTTACCGGCGCGAGGTCTGGCTCTGGCTGGCCGGTGAGCGGACGTGGGTCCAGTGCTGCTCCGGGCTCATCGGCCGCATCAACCGGCGTCCCGCGGGTGGTGGCGGCAGCCCTGAGGCGTGAGCAGATCGGCGCCGCCTCCCGCCATCGCGCTGGGCGGCGTCACGGTGCAACGCGAAGGCGTGCCCGTGTTGCGAGGGATTGACTGGCGCGTCGAGATCGGTGACCGCTGGGTGATCCTCGGTCCGAACGGCTCGGGCAAGACGACACTGCTCCAAGTCGCCGCAGCCCGGCTGTGGCCCACGACCGGCACGGTTGACGTGCTCGGGGCCCGTCTCGGCCATGTCGACGTCCGGACGCTGCGTCCGCGTGTCGCGTTGGTGAGTGGCGCGGTCACGCGGCAGCTGCGCGCCGACCTCCCCGCCCGCGACGTCGTGGCCAGCGGCCGGCATGGGGCACTCGAGACGTGGTGGAACCGGTACACGGCGGAGGATTGGGAGAGGGCGGACGGGCTGCTCACGCGCGGCGGTGTGGGCGAACTTGGCGATCGTCCGTTCGGCGTGATCTCAGAGGGTGAGCGCCAGCAGGTGCTGCTGGCCCGGGCGCTGATGAGCGACCCGGAGCTGATCCTGCTCGACGAGCCGTTTGCCGGCCTCGACCTGGGCGCCCGCGAACGCCTCCTCGTCCGTCTCACCTCGCTGGCTGCAGATCCGGCGAGCCCGCCCGTCGTGCTGGTCACGCACCATTGCGAGGAGATCCCTCCCGGGTTCACCCACGGAGCCCTGGTCGCAGGAGGTGCCTTCGTGGGCTCGGGCCGGCTGGCCGAAGTCGTGACCTCGTCGCACGTCTCGGCCTGCTTCGGGCTGGCGGTGACCGTCGGATGCACCGACGGGCGGTGGTGGAGCCGCGCCGCCTGACGGGACTTCGATGCCAGCTCAGCGGGCGCCAAAAAAAGCCCTTGCTTCTTGCGCGTCACTGCGGGTACAAACGGAGCCAGCGGAGAAGTGTCGACGAGGTCGGCGCTGTGGCATTTCCCCACCATCCACCATTTGTAAAACCCCGTTCACTAGGGTTTTCGGAGAGCGAAGGTAGGTCGTCGGGGAGTGACGGTTGTGATCCTGCTGGTCCTCGTAGTGCTCTTGTGGGTGGCGGTGTTAGCCCCGAGCGCTTGGCGGAGATTCGGAGAGCGCCAGGGCGTGGGATCCATCGACAACTTCCACCACCAATTGCAGACCCTTGAGCACGCGGGGCCCAAGACCGTGGCCCCGGCATACCGCCTCCACACGGCCGTGCCCGGCGCCCGGTCGACCGGAGTGGCCGCAGACCCGTCGATCGACTCGTCCCGACCGAAATTGGTGCTCCTGCGACCGACGGACAATGCGGAGGGTGCTGACGTCGACGGTGGCGACGGCTGCCATTACGAGCGGGTCAGTGTGCTCGACCGCCCCGAGCCGCTTTGCCTGCCCGAGGAAAAGGTGGATCGGCCCTCCTTCCGTCGTGACCAGGCCCGACGACGGTGTACCACGCTGTTGCGCTGCCTGGGCGGCGTGGCGATCTCGACCGCGCTCATCGGCTTGTTTCCTGCTATGCACCTGGCCTGGGTGTTCACCGGGCTCACCGGGTTGGCAGCCCTCGGGCTCGTCGGGCTGATGGCCTATGCCAGGGAGCTCGAAGCTGAGCAGGCCCGCCGCCGATCCCGTCGTGGAGCCACCAGTCCTGTTCAGGAGACCACCGCGGCAGATGCCGCGACGGCCGGTTACCCCGGGGCCTGGGATGACGATGACGACTACGAGGTGCCCCGGGCCGTAGCCCGCTGAACCGCGAGCACCCTGGGGACCCCCGGCTGCTCTGCCGGACGAGGTCTGCAGCCCCCGGGGAACGATCCGGGGCCGACTATTCTTAGCGCCGTCGGGGGTGTAGCTCAGCTGGTAGAGCGCTACGTTCGCAACGTAGAAGTCGGCGGTTCGAGTCCCCTCACCTCCACCAAAGGCCCAGGTCTGAGGGCTGAAGTGGGATCTCCAGAATTCCGTTTGCTCCAGCGTGACCTTACGTGACCTTATCGATCACATGACTAGTGAATCAGGGGCCTATGTGGCGACCTCATCAGCGTCTTGCACACGACGTGCTGGCGGACCGCGGGAGCAGCGGCGCCGCCGTCACCAAGGAACCCACTTGACGGCTCGGAGCAGATCGTTTTGCTCAGCACGCGCACGCCCGCAGATCGTCCCCAATCTGGCGCGGGTCCGCTCCGAAATAAAGACACGACGCAGAACCGGTTCAGAGTAGGACCGTGTCCTCCGGCACCAGAGGCGGACGCCGATGGACTGGCTTGCCATGGAGAGCCACTGCTGTCCTCGGACCAGAGAAAGGCAGTCCCGTGGCCGTAACCGCCGACGAGAGCGTGTATCCGAATGTCATGGAGTACCCTCTCGGGTTCCTTGGCGAACGGAGTATCGAGAATTTCGGAGCAACAGGCTCCGTCAAAACCGCGGCTATCCCCAGGCGGCCTATAACGTAATAAGCTTTGCCATGAATAGTTCGCTGACGAACTCGCCGCCGACAACGAGGCACTGGTGGCGAGTGCCCTCCTCGATGAAACCCATCTTCTGGTACAGGCCGATGGCGCGTATGTTGTCTGCCATCACGGTCAGCTCGAGCCGATGGATCTGGCGGGAGATGGCCCACCGCTCAAGCGAGGCCAGCAACGCTGCTCCGACGCCTCGACCTGCGTGACGGGCTAGCACGCCCACGATGACCTCCGCGGTCGCGTGATTTCTGCGGAACCGTCCGCCGTTTGCTTGCGCATATCCGATCAGGTGATCACTGATCTCAGCGAGGATCACTGTCGAATTGCGGTGCGAAGAACCATATGTTGCAGTTCGTCAGCAATCTGCTCTGCTTCTTCCCTGCGTTCGCCCGGCTCGAGAAGCATGAAGTTAGTCTCGACATCGAGCGCGTGCTTGAGGAAAAGTAATACGTGTGCGTCTTCGGGAGTGGCCAAGCGGATGCGCATGCCTTGCGGCCGAGGTGACACTGCTCAGCCTATGGCAGGGCGCCGTGGTGGGTTACACGCGCCCCTCTCCCCAGGGCAAGCCGCTGACGTTCGGCTTCGCCATCGGTGCCCCGTTGTACTCACAGCAGCGACGCAATATCGTCTGTGTCGCTCGCTAGCGACTCGCCACAGTGCGTGGCAGGCCAAAGCGGGCCAGCAGACCTCTGTCGCCGAACCTCGTGATGGCCGAGATCCCGTCGGTTGCCGTGGTTAGCACCATGATCCCGCTGGCCCGATGGACGTCGGCGTTCGGGTCGGGGAGGTAGTAGCCGTACGCTGGTTGGTTGTTGGCCCTGGTCGGCACGAGCTTAAGTCCTTGACCCCAGAAACCGAGGCTGCGGAGGAACTCGGCGATCACTCGCGGTCCGTGGAACTCGAACGGCTCGGGGGGCATCGAGAATTTGGCGTCGTCGGTCAGCAGGGCGACAACCCCGTCGAGATCGCCCTCCTGAAACGCTTCGACGAATCGATTGACGACCTCGGATTCACGCCCCGAGGCCGCCATCGGCACGTGGTCGGGACCATCGGGATGCGGGACTCTACTGCGCGCCCGCTGGAGGGCGCTGTTAACCGACGCTGGAGTGGACTCGAGCATCTCGGCGGTTTCGGAGGCCGAGAAGCCAAGCACATCACGAAGGACCAAGGCAGCCCGTTGCTGGACCGGCAGGCGCTGGAGGCCTGCCACGAACGAGAGCGCGATGGACTCACGAGCGTCGTAGCGCGCCTCGGGGCCAAGGTCGACGTCATCCATGAATGCGTCGGGATAGGGCTCGAGCCACCATGGTTCATCAGATGGTGTTGCCTCGTCGAATGAGAATCTGGATTCAGACATGTTCGCAACCTTTGGTCGGCGGGAGGCGGCTCGGAGGTATTTGAGGCAGCGGTTCGTCGCGATGCGGTAGAGCCATGCCCGAAGTGATCGGCCGTCGAAGCGATCAAGTGCCTGCCAAGCCGAGAAGAGAGTCTCCTGGAGCAGGTCCTCGGCGTCTTGGAACGATCCGAGGATTCGATAGCAGTGCACCTGGAGCTCCCGGCGATACGGATCGGTCAGCTCCGAGAAGGCTTTGCTGTCACCCGCCCGGGCGCGGGCGAGAGTGACATCGGTCATCGGCAAGCCCTCCTTTCGCACGGTCCTTCCGGTGGTTGTAACACCGGCAGCGCACCAGATTCATCGCTCAATCCGGGCCCCGGTCGGTGTTTGAGCGGTCGTAGGGACCCGAACAGCGACTTAGGGGGCGAACGATGGCCCTCTTCAGCACTCAGATCACGGACTCCGCTCTCACGGTTCATTTCTGCCTTGGGAGCCACCACGTACCGTTGTGCGCCGCGTGGTGTGCTGTCACGCAGAGACCCTGTCTGTGAGCGGCCTTCTGGGAATATCGGCTACGAGCTGAAAGCAATCGTTCACTTGTTGCGTTTGCATTTCACCGCCAGCGCCCTGCACTCGGCTGCGCAGATTGAGAAGACCCTGTCCTCCATCGGGGAGCGTGTCGGGTTGATCCCCATTCCAGCCGGTTCGATCGTTCTTGCTGGCGACGCCGTTGTTGCTGACGGATAGGCGCACTCTGTCACCTTGCGTGTCTATCTCGATAGAACACACCGTCGGACGGTGTCCCCAAGTTTGTTGAAGTGAGGTGGTGATCCCCCTCCTGAGTCCTGCCGTGAGGTAGGTGTTCAGGAGACCAATCCAAAGAACCACCCAGGAAAGGGGACCACCAATGAAGAAGAAGCTACCCGTCGTGAGCGTCGCGGAGGTGGAGGAGGCACATTGCCTCGCTGGCCTGCCGCTCGAGGCGACCGTTGCCCTGGCCGAGGTGGCCGGGGCGCTCAAGGACGGTCTCCTGGTGTTCGCCTCGGCGACCGGGCTCGTCGTGATGCGCCAGATGATGGAGGCCGAGCTGACCGAAGCGATCGGCGAGAAGCACGCCAAGATCGGGACCCAAGAACGGGTCGGAAACTGGCACGGCAACGCGGAGGGTTCGGTCGTGCTCGGCGGGCGCCAGGTGAGCACCGAGCGGCCGCGGGGACGCAGCAGGACCGGGGAGGAGATCGGGCTCGACACCTGGAAGGCGTTCAGCTCGGCCGATCTGCTCAACTCCCTCGTCGTCGAGCGCATGCTGGCCGGGGTGGCCACCCGGCGCCACGCCGAGGTGGCCGAGCCGATCGGAGAAGACCTCGAGGAGCGCTCCAAGTCCATGTCCAAGTCGGCGGTGTCGCGGCGTTTCGTGGCGGCGACGACCAAGGCCATGGGCGAGCTGATGGCCCGGAACCTCTCTGACCTCGACGTGGCCGTGCTCATGATCGACGGGCTCGACGTGGCCGGCTCGTGCGTCGTGGTCGCCCTGGTCATCACCACCGACGGCACCAAGGTCCCCGTCGGGCTCTGGCTGGGCGACACCGAGAACAAGACGGTGGTCACCGCTCTGTTGGCCGACCTCGTCGCCCGGGGCCTCGACGTCGAGTCGGGCGTGCTCTGCGTCATCGACGGAGCCAAGGCGCTGGCCGCGGGCATCAAGAAGGTGTTCGGCGATGCCGCCGCGATCCCCGAGCGCTGCGTGCTGCACAAGCGTCGGAACGTAAGGGGGCACCTACCCAAGGATCTGGCCGCCTGGTCGTCGACAAGCGACTGGCCCTCATCTTCGCCCAGCCCGACGCGGTCAAGGGCCTGGCCGCCGCCAAGGGACTGGCGGAAGAAGCACGAGGCCGAGCCCATCCCGACGCGGCGGCGTCACTCCGCGAAGGACTTGACGACATGTTCACCGTCCGGCGTCTCGGCGTCGGCGGCACACTGGCCACGACGCTGAGCACCACCAACTGCATCGAGTCGATGATCTCGATCGCCAAGACGGACGACCCGCCGAGTCACGAAGTGGAAGGACGGCTCGATGAAGAAGCGCTGGGTCGCCGCCGGCATGCTCGAAGCAGAGCGCTCCTTC